>NZ_KB912681.1:62914-63974 GCF_000383795.1 Saccharomonospora saliphila YIM 90502 | reverse complement strand
CGCCGCCCTCGCGCGCCGCGAGGCTCTCGCGACCACGGAGGCGTTCGCCACCGCCGCGGCGCTTGCGACGCTCGTCGCGCCGGGGCACGCTGACGCACTGTGCCGACCTTACTGATCGTTCACCACACGCCGTCGCCGCACACCCAGGCCATGCTGGAGGCCGTGCTCTCCGGAGCCACCGACCCCGAGATCACCGGAGTGGACGTCGTGCGCCGGCCCGCACTGTCGGCGACGGCCTCGGACGTACTCGACGCCGATGCCTACGTGCTCGGCACCCCGGCCAACCTCGGCTACATCTCAGGGGCACTCAAGCACTTCTTCGACAGCGTCTACTACCCGTGCCTCGACGCGACCCGAGCGCGTCCCTTCGGCTACTACGTGCACGGCAATCAGGGCACCGAGGGCGCCCGCAAAGCAGTCGAGACCATCACGACAGGTCTCGGGTGGGAACAGGCGGCCCCGGCCGTCGTCGTGTCCGGAGAACCCGCCAAGGACGAACTCTCGGCCTGCTGGGAGCTCGGCGCGACGCTCGCCGCGAACCTGATGCCCTGAGGTCGGTCTCCACGACCCGTCGAGGGTGCCGATACGAGAAAAGGGGACCGGACCCGCCCATTCCAGGCGTTTCCGATCCCCTTCGACCGTCCGGACACGCTCCGCGCCCCTGCGCAGAGGACCCTCGGACGATAAAAAAACTCCCCTCGGTGGGGAGTCCGTACGGAGCTGGGCATGCCGAAAGGGCCCGCCGGGAGTTGGGTCGTTCCTGGCCAACTCCCGGCGGGCCCCCGGGCTTTTCGTTGTGTGTTCGGCGGTGTCCTACTCTCCCACACCCGCACGGGTGCAGTACCATCGGCGCTGGCGGGCTTAGCTTCCGGGTTCGGAATGGGACCGGGCGTGTCCCCTGCCGCTATAGCCACCGAACAACCCTGTGAAACAACACCACTGGTGTGTTGGGGTGGTGTTTCAGAGTTGCAGAGTGGGTGCGTAGCATGTTTGTGGTCAAGCCCTCGGCCGATTAGTACCAGTCCACTCGAGAACACATTGCTGTGCGTCCATGTCTGGC
>NZ_KB912681.1:60949-62814 GCF_000383795.1 Saccharomonospora saliphila YIM 90502 | reverse complement strand
AGCCCCGGCACGGGATGAGGCACCGGCGCCCGTCGGCGGACCGGCCGCCCGAGTGGTGGCGGCGGTGCGGAACCGGCTGCCGGACGCGGCGGAACTCGGCGAACGAGCCGGTGCGCTGGCCGCGCGGCGGTCGACCGTGCTCGCCACGGCGGTCGTGCTGTTCGTCCTCGCCGCACTCGCGGGCTTCGCGCTCACCCGGCTCGTCAGTGGGTAGCGCCGCCACTCACCCGAACCGCTTCGCCGAGGCGTCGGCCTGAGCGAGCCTGCGCAGCGCGACGAGCAGGGCGTCGCCGAACACGGTGCCCACGACGGCGGACTCGACGATCGACTCGGCGGTCTCCAGCCGCGCCACCGAGTCGAGGTCGGCCTCGGCGATCCGTTCGGCCGCGTCGGCGTAGCGGTCGAGCACGACGGCCAGTTCCTCGTGCCCCAGGGAACGCAGCGTGCCCAGCACGCCGACGAGGGCCTCGACGGCGGGAGCGTCCTCGGCGCAGTCCCAGTCCCGTTCGGCCAGCAGCGTGCGCACGCGTCCCCGCGCCCACTCCCGGTCCCCCGCACCGATCTCCGCACCGGCCAGCGGCAGACCCTGGTGCGCGAGGCCGAGCACCGCGTGTACCGGGGCCTTCCGGGAGTCGAGCGCGGCCAGGACCTCCTTGACCTCCGAGATGGACAACCCGCCCACGTCGAGCAACGCGCGCACGAGCCGCAACCTGCGCACGTGCGCGTCGTCGTAGCGCGCCTGGTTCCGGCTGGTGCGCTCGCCGGGGGGTAACAGGCCCTCGCGCAGGTAGTACTTCACCGTCGCGACGGGCACCCCGGACTCCTTGCTCAGCTCGGCCATCCGCATGCGACTCCGCCTTTCTGTGGACCTCTCAGGATGGATAGCGTAGCTTCCCGTTATAGAGAGCGAAGCTATCCACTATCCGACATTGGGGGTTCGTCATGTCCCGACCCACCGCTCCGGTGAGCGCGGCTCACCCCGCCTCACCCGGCGGCGCGTGGCACCGGCCGATGCTGGTGTGCGCGGCCGTCATGGCGGTCTGTGCCGTCGTGTCCACCATCGGTGTGCTCGCCGACGACCGGGTACTGGTCGGTGCCCCGATCTGGCTCAAGCCGTTGAAGTTCGCCCTCTCCATCGGGATCTACTCTGTCACCTGGGCCTGGCTGTTCTCGCTGCTGCGCGGACGGCGGCGTCTCGCGCACCGGGTCTCCACCGTGATCGTGGGTGTCGCGCTGGTCGAGTACGCGGTCATCGTCACGCAGGTGGTGCGCGGCACCACCAGCCACTTCAACCTCTCGACACCGCTGAACACCGCGCTGTGGGGCCTCATGGGGTCCTCGATCATCGTCCTGTGGGTCGGCACGCTGGTGCTCACGCTGCTCCTGCTGCGCACGCCGATCGCCGACGCGGCCACCCGCTGGTCGGTGCGGCTCGGCACGGTCCTCTCCCTGATCGGGCTCGCCCTCGGTGGCCTGATGCTCGGCCCGACGCCGGAGCAACGGGCCCAGCGGCAGGCGGGCACGGGCGGTGACGTGCTCGGCGCGCACAGCGTGGGAGTGGCCGACGGCGGCCCCGGCATGCCGCTCACCGGGTGGAGCACCACGGGCGGCGACCTGCGCATCCCGCACTTCGTCGGGATGCACGCCCTGCAGGTGCTGCCACTGCTCGCGCTCGGCCTCGGCGTGTGGGCGCGCCGACGGCACCGCCTGGCCGACCCGGTGGTGCGGACCAGGATCGTGCTCGTGGCGGGCGGTGTCTACGCGGGACTGGTGGCCCTGGTGACCTGGCAGGCCCTGCGTGGCCAGCCCTTCGTCGCCCCGGACGCGGCCACGCTGGCGGCGTTCGCGGCACTCGTGGCGGGCGG
>NZ_KB912681.1:45185-60849 GCF_000383795.1 Saccharomonospora saliphila YIM 90502 | reverse complement strand
CGTGCCGGTGGGCGCGGTCGTCACGGCGGTCACCACGGTTCGCCCGCTGTCCCCCCTCGTGCGCACGAGCGCCGCCGAAATCGCGGGCCGCCCCCTGCCCCTCACGTTTCGGCCGAGCGGGATCGTTCCCGCCGGGACCTCGTCGACCGTATGCGGTCACGTGTCCTCCTCCGTCGTCGGCCGTGCGCGCACGACCGTGGTCACCACTATGGAGCTGGGCATGCCGAAAGGGCCCGCCGGGAGTTGGGTCGTTCCTGGCCAACTCCCGGCGGGCCCCCGGGCTTTTCGTTGTGTGTTCGGCGGTGTCCTACTCTCCCACACCCGCACGGGTGCAGTACCATCGGCGCTGGCGGGCTTAGCTTCCGGGTTCGGAATGGGACCGGGCGTGTCCCCTGCCGCTATAGCCACCGAACAACCCTGTGAAACAACACCACTGGTGTGTTGGGGTGGTGTTTCAGAGTTGCAGAGTGGGTGCGTAGCATGTTTGTGGTCAAGCCCTCGGCCGATTAGTACCAGTCCACTCGAGAACACATTGCTGTGCGTCCATGTCTGGCCTATCAACCCCATCATCTGTGGGGGGCCTTACCCACTCGAATGGTGGTGGGAGACCTCATCTTGGAACGGGCTTCCCGCTTAGATGCCTTCAGCGGTTATCCCTTCCGAACGTAGCGAACCAGCCGTGCCCCTGGCGGGACAACTGGCATACCAGAGGTTCGTCCGTCCCGGTCCTCTCGTACTAGGGACAGCCTTCCTCAAGTCTCCAACGCGCGCGGCGGATAGGGACCGAACTGTCTCACGACGTTCTAAACCCAGCTCGCGTGCCGCTTTAATGGGCGAACAGCCCAACCCTTGGGACCTACTCCGGCCCCAGGATGCGACGAGCCGACATCGAGGTGCCAAACCATGCCGTCGATATGGACTCTTGGGCAAGATCAGCCTGTTATCCCCGGGGTACCTTTTATCCGTTGAGCGACACCCCTTCCACCAGGAAGTGCCGGATCACTAGTCCCTGCTTTCGCACCTGCTCGACCCGTCAGTCTCACAGTCAAGCTCCCTTGTGCACTTACACTCGCCACCTGATTGCCAACCAGGCTGAGGGAACCTTTGGGCGCCTCCGTTACCATTTAGGAGGCAACCGCCCCAGTTAAACTACCCACCAGGCACTGTCCCTGAACCGGCTCACGGTCCGAGGTTGAGGTTCCCAATCCGGCCAGAGTGGTATTTCAACAACGACTCCACAACCACTGGCGTGGCCGCTTCCCAGTCTCCCACCTATCCTACACAAACCGAACCGAAAACCAATACCAAGCTGTAGTAAAGGTCCCGGGGTCTTTCCGTCCTGCCGCGCGAAACGAGCATCTTTACTCGTAGTGCAATTTCGCCGGGTCTGTGGTTGAGACAGCCGGAAAGTCGTTACGCCATTCGTGCAGGTCGGAACTTACCCGACAAGGAATTTCGCTACCTTAGGATGGTTATAGTTACCACCGCCGTTTACTGGCGCTTAAATTCTCCGCTTCACCCCGAAAGGGGTTAACGGGTCCTCTTAACGTTCCAGCACCGGGCAGGCGTCAGTCCATATACCTCGACTTACGTCTTCGCATGGACCTGTGTTTTTAGTAAACAGTCGCTTTCCGCTGGTCTCTGCGGCCACCACACCCTAGCCCGCGCAGGGCTTCAGGTGCGTTGGCCCCCCTTCTCCCGAAGTTACGGGGGCAATTTGCCGAATTCCTTAACCACAGTTCGCCCGATCGCCTTGGTATTCTCTACCTGACCACCTGTGTCGGTTTGGGGTACGGGCCACGCGCGCACTCGCTAGAGGCTTTTCTCGGCAGCAGAGGATCACCCTACTTCGCCACAACGGCTATGCATCACGCCTCACCCTCGTCATCCAAGACAGCCCGACGGATTTCCCTATCGAGCGGGCCACACGCTTACACCAGTATCACCACTGACTGGCGGGGCTACCTTCCTGCGTCACCCCATCGCTTGGCTACTACAGGATCAGGCCCCACGCACCACACCACACCGGCCCCGAAGGACACGGCATGGCAGGCGGGTGGTTAGTCTCACCTGCCTCGCCAGGGACGCGCACACGCGGGTACGGGAATATCAACCCGTTGTCCATCGACTACGCCTGTCGGCCTCGCCTTAGGTCCCGACTTACCCTGGGCGGAACAACCTGGCCCAGGAACCCTTGGTCATCCGGCGGCGCAGATTCTCACTGCGCTTTCGCTACTCATGCCTGCATTCTCACTCCCACACCCTCCACAACTCGGTCACCCGGCTGCTTCCCAGGACGCAGGACGCTCCCCTACCCACCCACACGACTACACCAGGACCCCGCAGGGACACCTGGCGGATCAAAGTGTGAGTGACACAGCTTCGGCGGTGTGCTTAAGCCCCGCTACATTATCGGCGCAGAACCACTTGACCAGTGAGCTATTACGCACTCTTTCAAGGATGGCTGCTTCTAAGCCAACCTCCTGGTTGTCTCAGCGACTCCACATCCTTTCCCACTGAGCACACACTTAGGGGCCTTAGCTGGTGTTCTGGGCTGTTTCCCTCTCGACGAACGGAGCTTATCCCCCGCCGTCTCACTGCCGCGCTCTCACCCATCCGTATTCGGAGTTTGGTTGACTTCGGTAAGCCGGTAAGCCCCCTAGGCCATCCAGTAGCTCTACCCCAGACGGGAAACACACGACGCTGCACCTAAATGCATTTCGGGGAGAACCAGCTATCACGGAGTTTGATTGGCCTTTCACCCCTACCCACAGCTCATCCCCCAGGTTTTCAACCCTGGTGGGTTCGGGCCTCCACGCCGTCTTACCGGCGCTTCACCCTGGCCATGGGTAGATCACCCCGCTTCGGGTCTAGACCACGCGACTCGACGCCCTCTTCAGACTCGCTTTCGCTCCGGCTACCCCACCCGGGTTAACCTCGCCACGCAGCACTAACTCGCAGGCTCATTCTTCAAAAGGCACGCCATCACCCGCAGGCTCTGACGGCTTGCAGGCACACGGTTTCAGGTACTCTTTCACTCCCCTCCCGGGGTACTTTTCATCTTTCCCTCACGGTACTCGTGCACTATCGGTCACCAGGAAGTATTTAGGCTTACCGGGTGGTCCCGGCAGATTCACAGCAGATTCCACGAGCCCGCTGCTACTCGGGGACAACCACCAGACACGCCCATGCAGCTTTCGCGTACGGGACTCTCACCCACTCCGGCCACGCATCCCAACGTGTTCCGCTAACCACACGACGCATCCCCGGAAGTGTCAGCTCCCGGCCATGGCACCCCACAACACCGCACACACAACACCTGACAGCTTGACATGCGCACGGTTTAGCCTCCTCCGCTTTCGCTCGCCACTACTCACGGAATCACCGTTGTTTTCTCTTCCTACGGGTACTGAGATGTTTCACTTCCCCGCGTTCCCTCCACACACCCTATACATTCAGGTGCGGGTGACACCCCATCACGGGTGCCGGGTTACCCCATTCGGACATCCTCGGATCACAGCTCGGTTGACAGCTCCCCGAGGCTTATCGCAGCCTCCCACGTCCTTCATCGGCCCCTGATGCCCAGACATCCACCATGTGCCCTACACAACTTGACCACAAAGATGCTCGCACCCACTCTGCAATTCTCAAACACCACCGAAACAACACCCACGTGCTGCCTCAGACACCCAACAGTACGCCAGCGACCATCACAGCATCCCCCCGCGCACCACCACGGCACGCACCAGGACGACACCAACCAGCAGAGGTTCACAATCAGGCTCTAACAAGCCAACAGGCTCCTTAGAAAGGAGGTGATCCAGCCGCACCTTCCGGTACGGCTACCTTGTTACGACTTCGTCCCAATCGCCAGTCCCACCTTCGACCACTCCCCCCGGGAAAACCCGGTTGGGCCGCGGGCTTCGGGTGTTACCGACTTTCATGACGTGACGGGCGGTGTGTACAAGGCCCGGGAACGTATTCACCGCAGCACTGCTGATCTGCGATTACTAGCGACTCCGACTTCACGCAGTCGAGTTGCAGACTACGATCCGAACTGAGACCAGCTTTAAGGGATTCGCTCCACCTCACGGTATCGCCACCCTCTGTACCAGCCATTGTAGCATGTGTGAAGCCCTGGACATAAGGGGCATGATGACTTGACGTCATCCCCACCTTCCTCCGAGTTGACCCCGGCAGTCTCCCACGAGTCCCCGGCATTACCCGCTGGCAACATAGGATAAGGGTTGCGCTCGTTGCGGGACTTAACCCAACATCTCACGACACGAGCTGACGACAGCCATGCACCACCTGTACACCAGCCACAAGGGAAACCCCATCTCTGGGGCGATCCGGTGCATGTCAAGCCCAGGTAAGGTTCTTCGCGTTGCATCGAATTAATCCACATGCTCCGCCGCTTGTGCGGGCCCCCGTCAATTCCTTTGAGTTTTAGCCTTGCGGCCGTACTCCCCAGGCGGGGCGCTTAATGCGTTAGCTACGGCACGGGACACGTGAACAGCGTCCCACACCTAGCGCCCAACGTTTACGGCGTGGACTACCAGGGTATCTAATCCTGTTCGCTCCCCACGCTTTCGCTCCTCAGCGTCAGTATCGGCCCAGAGACCCGCCTTCGCCACCGGTGTTCCTCCTGATATCTGCGCATTCCACCGCTACACCAGGAATTCCAGTCTCCCCTGCCGAACTCAAGTGATGCCCGTATCCACCGCACGCCCACGGTTAAGCCGCAGGTTTTCACGGCAGACGCGACACACCGCCTACGAGCTCTTTACGCCCAATAATTCCGGACAACGCTCGCACCCTACGTATTACCGCGGCTGCTGGCACGTAGTTAGCCGGTGCTTCTTCTCCAGGTACCGTCACCCCGAAAGGCTTCGTCCCTAGCGAAAGAGGTTTACAACCCGAAGGCCGTCATCCCCCACGCGGCGTCGCTGCATCAGGCTTGCGCCCATTGTGCAATATTCCCCACTGCTGCCTCCCGTAGGAGTCTGGGCCGTGTCTCAGTCCCAGTGTGGCCGGTCACCCTCTCAGGCCGGCTACCCGTCGTCGCCTTGGTAGGCCATCACCCCACCAACAAGCTGATAGGCCGCGGGCTCAACCTGTACCGCCGGAGCTTTCCACACACCCCCATGCGGAGACATGTCATATCCGGTATTAGACCCCGTTTCCAGGGCTTATCCCAGAGTACAGGGCAGATTACCCACGTGTTACTCACCCGTTCGCCACTCATCCACCCAGCAAGCTGAGCTTCAGCGTTCGACTTGCATGTGTTAAGCACGCCGCCAGCGTTCGTCCTGAGCCAGGATCAAACTCTCCAACAATGAATCCGATCCGAGACCCAAATGATCTCAAAGAAACCCTTCAAAAAAAGGGGCACACCCCAAAAAAAGGGGCATCAAAGCTCTACTAGCTGACAATCACTAGCGCACTGTTGAGTTCTCAAACAACACGAAAAGTGTCTTCGTTACCAACCGCCGAACACCCACCCACACACCAACAACTGGCACAAGGCAGGCACCCGACCGGGAAACACCCACTCTACCACAACCATGGGAGCTTGGTTCATGTTCCCCCACCGAGTAACCCGCGCCCTCAGCCCTCTCCCGAAGGCCCGGCCCGGTCTCCCCGGCGACGAAGAAAAGACTACACACCCGCCGGACCCGCCGAAACAGGGGGGTCCCCTTTTTCGATCTTCGCAGGTCAGCGCCGATGGAGGACCTCGAAGGCCCCGGAGACCCCGAAGCCCGCGGTGGCGCTCCGGCTCGGCACGGGGGAAGCCGGACGCCCGTCCTCCCCCGTGCGGTCGCCCGGCATCGTCCGCACAGGCGTCCACGCGACGGCGGTCGGAGCCGCCCACGAGGGCCGGGCCCGGAGTGGTCGTTGCCGTCCACGCGCGCACGGCGTCGTTACGCTGATCGGATGCCACGCTCGACGGTTCACGACGACGCGCTGCGCACGCGCCTGCTCGACCACGCCGGGCGGCTGCTCGCCGAGCACGGTGCCGGCGCGCTGAGCATGCGCAGGCTGGCCTCCGACGCGGGTACCTCGACGACCGCGGTCTACGCCCTGTTCGGTAACAAGGCGACCCTGGTCAACGAGCTCTACGCCGAGGGCTTCCGGCGGCTCGGGCTGCGGCTTCGCCGCACCGAGACCACAGGGGACACCGTGGACGACGTCGTGCGGCTCGGCCTGGCCTACCGGGAGAGCGCGCTCGCCGACCGGCACCTCTATCCGATCATGTTCGCCGACGTGACCCCGGGTTTCGAGGCCGGTCCCGGTACCGACCGACTGGCGATGACGGCGCTGGCACCGCTGTGGGAGACCGTCCGGGCGGGTGTCGAGTCGGGCGTGCTCGCCGACGCCGCGGTGGAAACGATCGCGGTGAGCTGCTGGGCGTGCGCACACGGGATGGTGGCGTTCGAACTGAGCAGGACACTGCCCCGCGGCTTCGACTTCTGCACCGCCTACGAGGGCGGCCTGCGCGCGACCGCCAGCGGCTGGTGCCGCTGAAACCGCACCCGCCCGCGCGCGGAAGCGTCGTGAGGACCGTTCAGACGCAGCCGTACTGACGATCTCCCGCGTCACCGAGACCGGGGACGATGAAGCCGGACTCGTTGAGGCGCTCGTCCACGCTCGCGGTCACCACGCGCACGGGCATCCCGGACTTCTCCAGCCGCTCGATCCCCTCGGGGGCGGCCAGCGCGCACACCGCCGTGACGTCGGTGGCGCCGCGCTGAGTCAGCAGCCGGATCGTGTACTCCATCGATCCGCCGGTGGCCAGCATCGGATCGAGCACGACCACGGGGCGGCCGGCCAGGGACTCCGGCAGCGACTCCATGTACGGCGTCGGCAGCAGCGTCTCCTCGTCGCGGGCCAGCCCCACGAACCCCATCCACGCGTCCGGGATCAGCTTGTGGGCCTGATCGGCCATCCCGAGCCCCGCGCGGAGCACGGGAACCAGCAGCGGCGGATCGGCGAGCCGGTAGCCCTCGGTGCGCGCGACCGGCGTGTGGATGCGCTCGGTGACCAGCGGAGCATCGCGCGTGGCTTCGTAGAGCAGCATGACCGTCAGCTCGTGCAGGGCGGCCCGGAACGCGGCACTGTCGGTGCGGGCGTCCCGCATGGTGGAGAGCCGGGCCTTGGCCAGAGGATGGTCGACGACGAGCACGTCCATGGGCGTCACCCTAACGTCGCCGCGACGCCTCCGGCCTCGGCCTCGCGGGCCCGTCCGCGCCCGCGGGCGAAACGGGCTGATCCGTCCAGACGGGGTGTATAGGGTGGGCGCGTGAACGAAGCAGCGGGGCACGGCGAACTCGGGCGCCTGCGCGCCTCGGACGCCGACCGGGAACGCGTCGCGCGGGTCCTGCATGACGCACTGGGCGAGGGGCGCATCACGATGAGCGAGCTGGAACAGCGGCTCGACACGGTGTACGCGGCCAAGACCCTGGGCGAGCTGGAACCCGTGCTCGCCGACCTGCCGGGCGCCTCGGTCTCGCCCGACCTGCCCGCGACACCCTCACCCCGGGCGGGCTCCCCCGAACGCCGCATCGGCGGGACGCCGGGTTCGACGTTCTCGATCGCCGTGATGTCCGGCGCCACCCGCAAGGGCAACTGGGTCGTCCCGCCGCAGCACAACAGCGTCGCCTTCTGGGGCGGGGTGGAGATCGACCTGCGGCACGCGCGGTTCGCGGAGAAGCACAGCACGATCACCGCGGTCGCGATCATGGGCGGGGTCGACATCACGGTGCCCGACGACATCATCGTGGAGGTGACCGGGATCGGCGTCATGGGCGCGTTCGAGACCAAGAACAAGAAGGGCGCCTCCGACACCGCACCGCCCGGCGCGCCGGTGGTGCGCATCAACGGCCTCGCGTTCATGGGCGGGGTCGAGGTCAAGCGGATGCCACGCGAAACCGAGTCGAAGCGGATCGAGGAGTAGCGACCACACGCCCTCGGCCCTGTCCGGTCCGGCGCGCTCGTCGCCCGGCCCGGACCGGTGGCGCGTGCCGATACGCTTTCGGCCATGGCAACAGCTACCCTGCCGGCCGACCTCGCCGACGCGACCCGCGACGAGGCGAGTCTGCGCCGGTTCCTGCACGGTCTGCCCGGCGTGGACCAGGTGGGCGTCGAACAGCGCGCCGCGACCCTGGCCACCCGCAGCATCAAGAAGGCCGCGAAGCTCTGGGCCATCGACACGGCGATCTCGATGGTGGACCTGACCACCTTGGAGGGCGCCGACACCCGGGGCCGGGTGCGGTCGCTGGCGGCCAGGGCCCGGCGCCCCGACCCCGATCGGCCGGACACGCCGAGCGTGGCGGCGGTGTGCGTGTATCCCGACCTCGCGGCCACCGCGGTCGAGGCGCTCGACGGCACCGGCATCGCCGTCGCGAGCGTGGCGACGGCGTTCCCGTCGGGCCGGTCGATCCGCGAGGTCAAGCTCGCCGACGTGCGCCACGCCGTGGACTCCGGGGCGGGGGAGGTGGACATGGTCATCGACCGGGGCGCCTTCCTCGAAGGCCGCTACGGCGCGGTGTTCGACGAGATCCGCGCGGTCAAGCAGGAAAGCGGGCCCGCCCATGTGAAGGTGATCCTCGAAACCGGGGAGCTGGCCACCTACGACAACGTCCGGCGCGCGGCCTGGCTGGCACTGCTGGCCGGAGGCGACTTCGTCAAGACCTCCACCGGCAAGGTCTCCCCCGCCGCGACGCTGCCGGTGACCCACGTGCTGCTGCAGGCCGTACGGGACTGGTACCGCGCCACCGGCGAGCTGCGTGGCGTCAAGCCCGCGGGGGGCATCCGCACCACCTCCGACGCGGTGCGTTACCTCGTCGCCGTGCACGAGGTCGCCGGGCAGGAGTGGCTGACACCGTCGCTGTTCCGGTTCGGCGCCTCCGGTCTGCTCGGTGACCTGGTGCTCCAGCGGCGCACCCAACTCGACGGCCACTACAGCGGCCCCGACTACCTGGCATTGGACTGATTTCGTGAGCCTGTGGGAGTACGCGCCCGCGCCGGAGTCGCGTGAGGTCGCCAATCTGAAACCGTCGTACCGGCCCTTCGTGGGCGGCGAGTTCGTCGACGGCTCGGGCGAGCCGCTGCGCTCGCTGAACCCGGCGACCGAGGAGGTGCTGGCCGAGGTCGGCACGGCCGCGCCGTCGGACGTCGACGCCGCGGTGAAGGCGGCGCGCAAGGCCTACGAGCGCACCTGGCGGGCCATGCCCGGCAGCGAGCGCGCGAAGTACGTCTTCCGCATCGCCCGGTTGATGCAGGAGCGTGCCCGGGAACTGGCCGTGCTCGAAACGCTGGACAACGGCAAGCCGATCTCCGAGTCGCGGGACGCCGACGTGCCGACGGCCGCCGCGCACTTCTTCTACCACGCGGGGTGGGCCGACAAGCTCGACCACGCGGGCCTGGGACCGGAGCCCCGTCCGCTCGGCGTGGCCGGGCAGATCATCCCGTGGAACTTTCCGCTTCTGATGCTGGCGTGGAAGGTCGCGCCCGCGCTGGCCACGGGCAACACCGTCGTGCTCAAGCCCGCCGAGACGACCCCGCTCACCGCGCTGGTCTTCGCCGAGATCTGCCAGCAGGCGGACCTGCCACCGGGCGTGGTCAACATCGTGCCGGGGGCGGGCGACATCGGCGCGGCTCTGGTGGACCACCCGGGTGTGGACAAGGTCGCCTTCACGGGCTCGACCGAGGTCGGCAAACAGATCCAGCGTTCCGTGGCAGGCACCGGCAAGCGGCTGACCCTTGAGCTCGGCGGCAAGGCCGCCAACATCGTGTTCGACGACGCCCCGCTCGACCAGGCCGTCGAGGGCATCGTCAACGGCATCTTCTTCAACCAGGGACACGTCTGCTGCGCGGGCTCGCGGCTGCTGGTGCAGGAGTCGGTCGCCGAGGAACTGCTCGACCGGCTGCGGGCGCGGGTCTCCACTCTGCGGCTGGGCGATCCGTTGGACAAGAACACCGACATCGGGGCGGTCAACTCGGCCGAGCAACTCGCCCGCATCCGCGAGCTGGCCGACTCCGGCGACGCCGAGGGCGCGCGGCGCTGGACCAGCCCGTGTCCACTGCCCGAGCGCGGGTACTTCTTCGCGCCGACGGTGTTCTCCGAGGTGCAGCAGTCGATGCGCATCGCCAGGGAGGAGATCTTCGGGCCGGTGCTGTCCGTGCTGACCTTCCGCACGCCGGAGGAGGCCGTGACCAAGGCCAACAACACGCCCTACGGATTGTCCGCGGGGATCTGGACCGAGAAGGGGTCCCGGACGCTGTGGATGGCCGACCGGCTGCGCGCCGGTGTGGTCTGGGCCAACACGTTCAACCGTTTCGATCCCGCCGCGCCGTTCGGCGGCTACCAGGAGTCGGGCTTCGGGCGCGAAGGCGGCCGGACGGGTCTGGAGGCGTATCTGCATGTCCCGAGTTGAGGTGTCGAAGACCTACAAGCTCTACGTCGGCGGGGCGTTCCCGCGTTCGGAGTCGGGTCGCAGCTATCCCGTCACCGATCCGAAGGGGCGCTTCCTCGCCAACGCCGCGCAGGCCTCACGCAAGGACCTGCGGAACGCGGTGTCCGCGGCGCGAGCGGCCTTCGGCGGCTGGTCGAGGGCCACGGCCTACAACCGGGGGCAGGTGCTCTACCGGGTGGCCGAGATGCTCCAGGACCGGCGGGACCAGTTCGCCGCCCGGGTCTCCGACGCCGAGGGCCTTTCCGCGCGCAAGGCGGAGTCGCTTGTGGACGCCGCCGTGGACCGGTGGGTGTGGTACGCGGGCTGGACCGACAAGTTCGCGACCGTGCTGGGCGCGGCGAATCCGGTGGCGGGTCCGTACTTCTCGTTCACCACACCCGAGCCGACGGGTGTGGTGGGCGTGCTGGCGCCGCAGCGGTCGTCCCTGCTGGGGTTGGTGAGCGTGCTGGCGCCGGTGCTGGCGACCGGGTGCACGGCGGTGGTGGTCAGCAGCGCGGAGCGTCCGCTCCCGGCCGTCACGTTGGCGGAGGTGCTCGCGACCTCGGACGTGCCCGCCGGTGTTGTCAACGTGCTCACCGGCAGGGCGACCGAGCTCGGACCGTGGCTGGCCACGCACGCCGACGTCAACGCCGTCGACCCCGTCGGCGCGGGCCCCGTGGGCAAGGTCGAGATCGCACGGGAGGCGGCGGGCACCGTGAAGCGGGTGCTCGACGTGCCCGACGAGGAACCGGACTGGACCACCGCCCCGACCCTGACCCGCCTGCGCCACTACCTCGAACAGAAGACGGTCTGGCACCCCCTCGGCACCTGACCCGAACGGCCCCCTCACACCACCGCAACGGTCAACTCACGCTCCACAAGGGGCAACTCGCGGACGACAAGGGGCCGCGTCCGCGAGTTGCCTCCTCGGGTTCGCGAGTTGCCTCCTCGGGTTCGCGAGTTGCCCGCTCGGGGTCGCGAGTTGGCCTGTGCGTCAGAGCTGGTTGACGTCGGTCACGTGGAGGATGGCCGTGCCCGCGTCGTCGGAGGCGGGGAGGTCGACCTCGGCGCTGATGCCCCAGTCGTGGTCGCCCTCCGGGTCGTCGAGGATCTGGCGCACGCGCCAGATGCCCGGCTCGGGTTCGCGCTCGATCAGCAGCAGGCCCGGTCCTCGGGCGTCCGGTCCGGTGCGGATCTCGTCGTACTCGGCGAAGTAGCCGGCCAGCGCGTCCTCCCACGCCTCGGCGTCCCAGCCGGAGCGACCGTCGAGCTCGCCGAGCTCGTCGTAGGCCTCCCGCGCGGCGAGCTGTACCCGGCGGAACATCTCGTTGCGCACCAGTACCCGGAACGCCCGTTCGTTGCGGGTGACCGGTTGCGGGCCGTCGGGCGCCGTGTGCCGCCCGGTCGCGTCGGTTCTCGCCTCGTCCGGGTGGCGCAGCGCCTCCCACTCGTCGAGCAGGCTGGAGTCGACCTGGCGCACCAGCTCGCCCAGCCACTCGATCAGATCCTGCAGCGGCTCCGTCTTGGCGTCGTCGGGCACCGTGCGGCGGAGCGCGTCGTAGGTGTCGGCCAGGTAGCGCAGCAGCACACCCTCCGAACGGGCCAGTCCGTAGTGGCCGATGTACTCGACGAAGTTCATCGCCCGCTCGTACATGTCGCGCACCACGGACTTGGGCGAGAGCTCGTAGTCGGCCACCCACGGATGCCCCTGGCGGTAACGCGAGTACGCCGCGTCGAGCAGCTCCTCCAACGGCTTCGGGTGCGTGACCTCGTCGAGCAGCTCCATGCGCTGCTCGTACTCGATGCCCTGGGCCTTCATCTCGGCGATGGCCTCGTTGCGCGCGGCGAACCGCTGCTGGGCCAGCACCTGCTTCGGATCGTCCACCGTGGCCTCGACTACGGAGACCACGTCGAGCGCGTAGCTCGGCGACTCCGGGTCGAGCAGTTCGATCGCGGCCAGCGCCAGCGGCGACAACGGCTGGTTGAGCGCGAAGTCGAATTGCAGGTCCACCGTCAACCGCACGGTGCGGCCCTGCTCGTCCGGTTCGTCGAGCCGCTCGACGACCTCGGCCGCGCGCAGCGCCCGGTAGATCGCGATCGCCCGCAGGATGTGCCTGCGCTGCGCGGGCCGGTCCTCGTGGTTGTCCTCGAGCAGGTGCCGCATGTGCGCGAACGCGTCGCCCGGCCGCGAGATCACGTTGAGCAGCATGGAGTGACTCACCGAGAACCGGGAACGCAGCGGCTCGGGCTGTGCGGCCACGAGCCGGTCGAACGTGCTCTCGGTCCAGTTGACGAAGCCCTCAGGGGCCTTCTTGCGCACGACCTTGCGCTTCTTCTTCGCGTCGTCGCCCGCCTTCTCCAGCGCCTTCGCGTTCTCGATCACGTGGTCGGGCGCCTGCACGACGACGTAGCCGTCGGTGTCGTAGCCCGCGCGGCCCGCCCGGCCCGCGATCTGGTGGAACTCGCGGGCGTTGAGGTGGCGCTGCCGGGTGCCGTCGAACTTGGTCAGCGCCGAGAGCACCACCGTGCGAATGGGCACGTTGATGCCGACGCCGAGGGTGTCGGTGCCGCAGATGAGCTTCAGCAGGCCCGCCTGGGCGAGTTGTTCGACCAGCCTGCGGTACTTCGGCAGCATCCCCGCGTGATGCACGCCGATGCCGTGCCGCACCAGCCGCGACAGCGTCTTGCCGAAGCCGGCCGAGAAGCGGAAGTCACCGATCGCCTCGGCGATGGCTTCCTTCTCCGCCCGGCTGCACACGTTGATGCTCGTCAGCGCCTGCGCCCGCTCCACGGCCGCGGCCTGCGAGAAGTGCACCACGTACACGGGCGCCTGACCGCCACGCACCAGCTCGGAGACCGTCTCGTGCATCGGGGTGGTCGCGTAGCGGAACGTCAGCGGCACCGGACGCTGCGCCGAGGTCACCACGGCGGTGTTCCTTCCGGTGCGGCGGGTGAGGTCGTCGGAGAAGAACGACACGTCCCCGAGGGTGGCCGACATGAGCACGAACTGGGCCTTCGGCAGCTCCAGCAGCGGCACCTGCCAGGCCCAGCCGCGGTCCGGATCGGAGTAAAAGTGGAACTCGTCGGCCACGACCTGGCCGACGTCGGCCGCGGCGCCGTCGCGCAGGGCGATGTTGGCCAGGATCTCGGCGGTGCAGCAGATGATCGGCGCGTCCGGATTCACGCTGGAGTCGCCGGTCATCATGCCGACGTTGTCGGCGCCGAAGACGTCCACCAGCGAGAAGAACTTCTCCGAGACGAGAGCCTTGATGGGGGCGGTGTAGAAGCTGCGGGTGCCCTCGGCCAGCGCCGCCAGGTGGGCGCCGACGGCGACCAGGCTCTTGCCCGACCCGGTCGGGGTGGACAGGATGACGTTGGCGCCGGAGACGACTTCGATCAGCGCCTCCTCCTGGGCCGGGTAGAGTTCGATGCCCTGTTCGGAGACCCAGCCGGTGAAGGCGTCGAACAGTGCGTCGGGGTCGGCCTCGTCGGGGAGGCGGTCGGTGAGAAAGTCAGTCATCGTGCCTGAGATCGTGTCACTGGCGGCCCCTTCGCGTGAGGGGTGATCGCGGTTCGGAGCCGGAACCCGTAGGCTGCCGCCTAACACGTCCGGTTTCGTACGCAGTGGTGAACCGGCACGTGCACAGGTGTTCCCGGAGGGCGGAATGGCACAGGATATCATCCCGATCGAACTCGGGCTGCCACAAGGCGACCTGGTGACCCTGTGGGCGCCACGATGGCGGGAGGACGGCGAGGAGTGGGAGGCCTTCCTCGGTGACGAGGACGACCTCTACGCCTTCCCGGACTCCGCGCACTTGGCGGCGTTCGTCCGCACGGCCGACCAGCACGATCTGGTCGACCATCCCGCGTGGGACGCCGTCCCCGCGCTCAACGTCCCCGAGCTGATGCCGGACGACGACCACTGCTTCGACCTCGTCGGCGTGCCCGAGATGGTCGCCGGTGAGCCGGACTCGTGGACGCTGAGCGAGCTCGCCGAGATCGTCAACATCGTGCGGTCGCTCGCCGACGTGTGCGAGCTCGACGAGGTCCATGAGGTCCTCGACGGCTGTGAGGCGTTCTCCCTGCTCGACCAGGGCCAGTTGCCGTTCACCGGCCGCGAGGGCGGCCGGTTGTGGAACGAGCTGTCCAAGACCGTCTCCGACAAGTGGGACGTGGTGCTCGACTCGATCGACGAGCTCATCACGGTGCCCGAGGTGGACGCCGCCACACTGGACCAGACCGCCGAGGAGCTCGCCGCGTTCCACGAGGAGTCGGCGGAGTCCGAAGCCGGTGTCGACTCCGACGAGCGCGAGGACTACGAGTCCGTCTACGCCGATTCCACCACCGGCGAGGATTCCGAGCGCTCCGGGTCGGAGGAGACGACCACGGACACCGACACCGGCGACGAGACGGACGACGATGCCGACGAGGACGCCCCCGCCGGGTTCTGGACCGAGGTCGGCATCGACCCGATCAAGATCGTGACCTCGGAGCGGGAACACTTCACTCTGCGCTGCTACCTCGACGACGAGCCGATCTTCCTCGGTTCGAACGGCCGGATCGAGACCTTCCCGTCCGAACGGGCGCTGGCGCGAGCGCTGGCCGAACCGGGCGACCTCGCCCGCACCGACCTCGCCGACGTCTCCACGTGGGACGAGGTACTGACCAGCGCGACGGCGGGTGAGCTCGAGATCGACGTCGATCCGGACAACACCTACGTGCTGGCCGGCCTTGCGGACGACATCGGTGACGGGCTGGACGCGATCGATCCGACCCAGCTCGAACTGGCGGTGGAGCTGCTCACCGACACCGCCGACTGGGCGGGCGACGACAGCGTGCACGACGCGCTCGCCTCGTCCGAGCGGCTCGGCTGGCTCGTGTCGTTCGTGCTCAACCCCGACCCCACACGGCTGTCTCCCAGCGCACCGTTCGACGCCGAACAGAAGGCGTGGCACACCCTCGTGGAGAACTTCGAAACGCGCCTGCACCTGAACTGACACGCATTTGGCATGTCGTCAAGGCCTCCTTCACTGCGCTCAATGCAGTAAAGGGGGCCTTGACGGCTCGTCAACCAACCGCGGGCGGGGCGGGTGCGGGGTGTTACGGCGCGTCGACGACCTCGGCGTACCAGGGCTTGATCACGGTGTTGATGATGTCGAGCCGCTGATCGAAGTCCATGAAGGCCGACTTCATGGCGTTGATGGTGA
>NZ_KB912681.1:41353-45085 GCF_000383795.1 Saccharomonospora saliphila YIM 90502 | reverse complement strand
GGTGGACGCCGCCACACTGGACCAGACCGCCGAGGAGCTCGCCGCGTTCCACGAGGAGTCGGCGGAGTCCGAAGCCGGTGTCGACTCCGACGAGCGCGAGGACTACGAGTCCGTCTACGCCGATTCCACCACCGGCGAGGATTCCGAGCGCTCCGGGTCGGAGGAGACGACCACGGACACCGACACCGGCGACGAGACGGACGACGATGCCGACGAGGACGCCCCCGCCGGGTTCTGGACCGAGGTCGGCATCGACCCGATCAAGATCGTGACCTCGGAGCGGGAACACTTCACTCTGCGCTGCTACCTCGACGACGAGCCGATCTTCCTCGGTTCGAACGGCCGGATCGAGACCTTCCCGTCCGAACGGGCGCTGGCGCGAGCGCTGGCCGAACCGGGCGACCTCGCCCGCACCGACCTCGCCGACGTCTCCACGTGGGACGAGGTACTGACCAGCGCGACGGCGGGTGAGCTCGAGATCGACGTCGATCCGGACAACACCTACGTGCTGGCCGGCCTTGCGGACGACATCGGTGACGGGCTGGACGCGATCGATCCGACCCAGCTCGAACTGGCGGTGGAGCTGCTCACCGACACCGCCGACTGGGCGGGCGACGACAGCGTGCACGACGCGCTCGCCTCGTCCGAGCGGCTCGGCTGGCTCGTGTCGTTCGTGCTCAACCCCGACCCCACACGGCTGTCTCCCAGCGCACCGTTCGACGCCGAACAGAAGGCGTGGCACACCCTCGTGGAGAACTTCGAAACGCGCCTGCACCTGAACTGACACGCATTTGGCATGTCGTCAAGGCCTCCTTCACTGCGCTCAATGCAGTAAAGGGGGCCTTGACGGCTCGTCAACCAACCGCGGGCGGGGCGGGTGCGGGGTGTTACGGCGCGTCGACGACCTCGGCGTACCAGGGCTTGATCACGGTGTTGATGATGTCGAGCCGCTGATCGAAGTCCATGAAGGCCGACTTCATGGCGTTGATGGTGAACCAGCGCACGTCGGCCCAGTCGTAGCCGAAGGTGTCCACCAGCGCGGCGAACTCCGAGGACACGGTGCAGCCGCTCATCAGCCGGTTGTCGGTGTTGACGGTGACCCGGAACCGCAGGTCCTTCAGCAGCCCGATGGGATGGTCGGAGAGCGAGGACGCCGCCCCGGTCTGGAGATTCGACGACGGGCACACCTCCAGCGGGATGCGCCGGTCGCGCACGTACGAGGCGAGCCTGCCCAGCTCGGCCTTGCCGTCGCCGGTGGCGGTGATGTCGTCGGCGATCCGCACACCGTGCCCGAGCCGCTCTGCCCCGCAGTGCTGGATCGCCTCCCAGATCGAGGCCAACCCGAACGCCTCGCCCGCGTGGATGGTGAAGTGGGCGTTGTTGACCCGGATGTACTCGAAGGCGTCCAGGTTGCGGGTCGGCGGGAAGCCGGCCTCGGGGCCCGCGATGTCGAAGCCCGCGACCCCCGCGTCGCGGTAGCGCACGGCCAGCTCGGCGATCTCCAGCGCCCGCGCGTGCTGGCGCATCGCGCACAGCAGCGTGCCGATCCGGATGCGCCGCCCCCGCTCGGCGGCGCGCCGCATGCCGTCGGCGAACCCGTCCTGCACGGCCTCGACCACGGCTTCGAGCGACAGCCCGCGCTCGACGAACAGCTCGGGGGCGTAGCGCACCTCGGCGTAGACGACACCGTCGGCGGCCAGGTCCTCGACGCACTCGGCGGCGACCCGGGCGAGCGCGTCCTCGGTCTGCATGACACCGCAGGTGTGGGCGAAGGTCTCCAGGTAGGACTCCAGCGAGCCGGAGTCGGCCGCGTCCGAGAACCACCGGGTCAGCTCGGCGGTGTCGGTGGTGGGCAGGCCCCGGTAGCCGGTTTCCTCGGCGAGGTCGATCACGGTGCTCGGGCGCAGCCCGCCGTCCAGGTGGTCGTGGAGCAGCACCTTCGGGGCCCGGCGCAGGTCTTCGAGGGTCGGAACGGTTCGCGTCGACATCCCCCGACGGTACCCGGGCGAGCCGGACACCTCCCGGGTCGACACCCCGGGCGACGGGCCGGTCGCGGAACGCGAGACGAAGTCTCAGGCTGTACTCGAACGTTCACGCGGTGACCATCTCGTTATCGAACCGGCGGCTTCGCACGTCACACGCTTACGGACGGGGGCGATACCCTCCGCAGTGGGACGATCGCTAGGCTGCGCCCCGACGTCCCATCTTTCCCCGCCGATGAAGGACAAACCGCAGTGACGACTGACAATCACCTCGCAGCCCCGTCCTTCGACCGGATGCGCAACATGTTGGTGCGCGCGGCCGAGGTCCGAGAGAGCGAACAGCAGCAGATCTTCGACGCCCTCGATGACATCTACGCCCGTCTCGCCCCGGTGGACTCGCTCGGCGCGATGCGCAAGCGGCTGTCCGAGCTGCCCGACCGCACCGAGGTGGGCGTCCTGGCCGAGCGGCTCGACGAGGCCATGACCCGCCTTGAGGCTCAGGACAACGCCCTGGCCGAGCTGGCGCGGTCGGTGGAGGCCGTCGTCGACAAGCTCCAGAAGCCCTTCGCCCAGCTCGACGGCAGGCTCGACGGGGTGGGTGCGCGGTTCGAGGGCGTCTCGGGCCGGATGGACGGCCTCGAGGACAAGCTCACCAACATCCACCGCAGGCTCGACGAGCTGGGCGGGCACCTCGACAAGCAGGACGACAAGATCGACTCGGTGCCGTCCGCCGTGCACGGTCCGGTGCGCGAGCGCATCGATACGATGGAGACCTCGTTCAAGGAGCGGGTCGACCGGTTCGACGCCGACTCGAAGGAGCGCACCACCGCCGGGGCCGACGCGGTGCGCGCGGCGGTCACGGAGAGCACGGAGGCGCTGCGCACGTCGCTTTCCGAGACCGCCGAGATCCTGGACGACTCCAACCGTCTCGACTCCCTCGGTGACCGGCTGGACAAGCTCAGCTCGCGGCTGGACGAGCTGGCGGGCAGGCTCGACAAGGTCGAGGAGGGCGTCACCTCGCAGCTCGGCGACCTCGACGGCTCGCTCAAGTCGGGCCTGTCGAAGGTGGAGGACACGCTGGCCCAGCAGCCGGACAACGACTCGTTCACCTCGGTCGTGCGCAAGAGCAACGAGGACTCCGAACGGAGGATCGGCGGTCAGCTCGACGAGGCGATGGCGACCTTCGCGGAGCTGATGCTCGGTGGCGGTCCTGCCCAACAGCAGCAGCCCGCGATCTCGGCGCCGCCCGCGCCGCGCCAGCCGCGCAGGCGCAACAACGGCCGTTCACAGAAGAACTCCGAGTCGAAGTCGAAGGCCGGCTCCGGCGAGTCCGAGCCGGAGGAGTGAGTCCCGGCCCGGTGGGCTCGGGACACCCTGCGCGGTGTCGCTCGCCTACGCCGGGCCCACTCGGTCCAGTACGACGCCCCCGTCGGCGCCGCCCCGTGCGGTGCGGGCGGGGGCGTCGTCGTCGGCGGAGCCGACAGAGACTTGGTCGTCGGCGGAGCCGGCAGAAAGCCGCTCGTCGGCGGAGCGGCCGGTGCGGGACACCGCATCGGTGTCCGCGACGGTGTAGCCGCCGTCGAGGGCGGCCAGGGCCGCGGGAACCGCGTCCGGGGTGTCGGTGTGCAGCTCGAACAGGTCCTGTCCCCGCTCGACGCGATCGCCGGGACGGGCAAGGCACCGCACCCCCGCCGCGGCCTGTACGGAATCCTCCCGGCGCGTGCGGCCCGCGCCGAGCCGCCACGCCGCC
>NZ_KB912681.1:28218-41253 GCF_000383795.1 Saccharomonospora saliphila YIM 90502 | reverse complement strand
GCCGCCGTGCCGACGGCGTAGGCGTCCAGCCGGGCGAGTATCCCCGGTTCGGCGGCCGTGACCACGTGCACGTGCGCCGGGCGCGGAAGCGGCGCGTCCGGGTCGCCGCCCTGGGCACGGATCATGCGGCACCACGTCTCGTACGCCCGGCCCGAACTCAGCGCGGCTTCGGGATCGGCCTCGGGCAGTCCGGCGACGTCGAGCATCTCGCGCGCCAGCGCGAGCGTCAGCTCGACCACGTCGGGCGGCCCGCCACCGGTGAGCACGTCGACGGCCTCGGCGACCTCGACGGCGTTGCCCACGGCGCAGCCAAGGGGGGTGTCCATCGCGGTGAGCAGCGCGGTGGTGGTGACACCGTGGGCCGTGCCGATGTCCACGAGCGCGCGGGCCAGCTCCCGCGCCCGGTCGGGGGTCTTCATGAACGCCCCGGACCCGGACTTGACGTCGAGCACCAGGCCCCGCGCCCCTTCGGCGATCTTCTTGCTCATGATCGAGCTGGCGATGAGCGGGATCGATTCGACGGTCGCGGTGACGTCGCGCAGCGCGTACAGCTTGCGGTCGGCCGGGGCCAGCGTGGGGGTCGCGGCGCACACCACCGCGCCGACCTCGGCGAGTTGGCGGTCGATGTCGGCGATGGACAGCTCGGCCCGCCAACCCGGGATCGACTCCAGCTTGTCGAGGGTGCCGCCGGTGTGCCCGAGGCCGCGGCCGGACATCTGCGGCACGGCGGCGCCGCACGCCGCGACGAGCGGCGCCAACGGCAGCGTGATCTTGTCACCGACCCCGCCGGTGGAGTGCTTGTCCACGGTGGGCCGGTCACCGCCCAGCCGCAACCGCTCGCCCGAGTCGAGCATCGCACCCGTCCAGCGGGCGGTCTCGGCGGCGTCCATCCCCCGCAGGAAGATCGCCATGGCGAGTGCGGCCATCTGCTCCTCGGCGACCACGCCCCGCGTGTAGGCCGAGACCACCCAGTCGATCTCGGCGTCGGACAGCCGCCGTCCGTCCCGCTTGGCGCGCAGCACGTCGACGGTGGCGAACGGCTCGGCACTCACGACGGCAGGTCCTCTCCTCCGAACGCGTCGGGCAGCACCTCGCTCATCGGCCGGGGGCCGCGCGGGGTGTCCACCAGGCAATCCGGCCCGCCCAGTTCGACGAGGACCTGCCTGCACCGGCCGCACGGCATGAGCAGCTCCCCCGCACCGGAACGGCACGCCACGGCGGCGAACCGGCCGCCTCCGGTGAGGCGGAGCTGCCCGGACAACGTGACCTCGGCGCACGCGCTCAGCCCGTAGGAGGCGTTCTCCACGTTGCAGCCGGTGATCACGCGCCCGTCGTCGGTCAGCGCGGCCGCGCCCACCGCGAGGCCCGAGTACGGGGCGTAGGCGTACTCGGCCGCGGCGGTGGCCTCCGCGCGCAGCCGGTCCCAGTCCACCTCCTCCGGAGGCGTCCCGGCCCGGTCGGCTCCGGGTGGCGCGGTCATCAGTCGCCCTCCCCTCTGCGGTAGCGCATGGCCAGCGCCTTGGGCGGCCGGAGCCGTTGGGCGGCCACGGCCAGCACGACAATCGTCACGAAGTGCGGGGTGTAGGGGATCAGCTCGCGCGGCAGCTCGTCGTTGGTCCAGTAGACGACGTAGAGCACGAGCGCGCCGGCCGCCGCCAGGCCCGCCGCCAGCCACCGCCGCCGCCAGAGCTGCACCACGACCAGCACGGCGAGCAGCAACACCACGCCGTAGCACAGCGCGAGCACGGCCTCCCCGCCGCCGGAGAGCTGCAATCCGTCCGCGTAGCCGAACAGCGCCGCACCGCCCAGCAACCCGCCGGGCCGCCAGTTGCCGAAGATCATGGCGGCGAGCCCGATGTAGCCGCGCCCGTTGGTCTGGTTCTCCAGGTAGTCCGCGCCACCCGGCAACAACACCAGCGCCGCGCCGCCCATCCCGGCGAACCCGCCCGAGATCAGCAGGGCCACGTACTTGTGCAGGTAGACGTTGACGCCGAGCGATTCGGCGGCCACCGGGTTCTCCCCGCAGGACCGCAGCCGCAGGCCGAAGCGGGTACGCCAGAGCACCAGATAGCTCACCGGTACCAGCAGCAGCGCGAACATCGCCAGCGGCGACACCTGGGTGAGAAGTCCGCGCAGCAGGCCCGCCGCGTCGGAGACACCCACCCGCTTGGCCGCCTCCAGCTCGCCGAGCCAGTCGCCGAGGAAGGTCGCGGAGTAGGTGTCGAACTTGGGCACGGGCGGCGACTGACGCGGATTGCCCGACAACGGCTCGAACACCAGGTCGGCGAGGTACTTGGCCACGCCGAGCCCAAGCAGGTTGATCGCCACGCCGGAGACGATGTGGTTCACCCCGAAGGTCACCGTGGCGACCGCGTGCAGCAGCCCGCCGAGCCCGCCGAACACGATCGCGGCGAGCAGGCCCGCCCACACGCCGCCGTGGTAGGCACCCCAGGCCGCGCCCCAGGTACCGAGGATCATCATGCCTTCGAGGCCGATGTTGATGATGCCGGATCGCTCGGCCCACAGCCCGCCCAGCGCCGCGCACAGGATCGGCAACGCGAGCCGCAGCGCGTTCTGCGCGGTGTTGCTCGAGGTCAGCGTGTCGATACCGGTCAGGTAGGACGTCGTCGACAGCACCGTAATCGCGACGAGGCCCCAGAGCGCGCCCCGGGCCCAGCCCGGCAGGGGGCGCCGCTGCCGCGGGGGCTGTGCCTGCACCTCACCCGGCGAGCCGGTCTCCACCGTGGTGCTCACACCGCACCTCCCTCACTGACGCTCGCGGGCCCGCCGTTCCGGGACTGCCGTCCGACCCGGCGCTGTTCGGCGGTGAGCTCGGCACGCTTGACCACCTCGTAGGCCACCACGACCGAGAGCACGATCGTGCCCTGGATGATCGTGGCGATCTCGCGGGGGACGCCGATGCCTTCGAGCGACACGGCCGACTTGTCCAGGAACGCCCAGAGCAGCGCGCCGAGGGCGATCCCGGCGGGGTGGTTGCGGCCGAGCAGCGCGACCGCGATGCCGGTGAAGCCGTAGCCCTGGGTCGCCGTGATGGCGTAGACGTGGTCGCGGCCGAGCAGCTCCGGCATCGCGATGAGCCCGGCCACCGCGCCGGAGAGCAGCATCGCCACCAGCGTCATCCGCTTGGCGTCCACCCCGCCCGCTGCGGCCGCGCTCGGCGACTCGCCGCTGGCCTGGAGTTCGAAGCCGAACCGGGTGCGGTTGAGCAGGAACCAGTAGCCACCCCCGAGCGCCGCGGCGAGGAACACCGCGCCGAACACGGTCCCGGAGTCGCCGAAGCCGATACCGGGAATCCAGCCGCTCGGGGCGATCTCGGCGGTGCTGACGTTGTTGCCGCGCAGAACGCCGAACTGGTCGGGGCTGATCAGGTAGGCCACGATGCCGAACACGATCGAGTTCAGCATGATCGTGGTGATGACCTCGTGCACGCCCCGGGTGACCTTGAGGATCGCGGGCAGCAGCGCGTAGAACGCGCCGGCGAGCATGGCGATCGCGAGGATGGCGAGCACGTGCAGCACCGGAGGAAGGGTCAGCGCGGCTCCGGCGATGGCGGCGACCACGGCCGCGAACCGGTACTGACCCTCGACCCCGATGTTGAACAGGTTCATCTGGAAGCCGACGGCCACGGCCAGGCCCGCGAGGTAGTACACGGTGGCCAGGTTCACCGTGTCGACCGCCGTGGTGCCCTCGCCGAGCTGGGCACCCATCGTGGCGAACGCGTGGAGCGGGTCGGCGCCGGAGATCAGCAGCGCGACCGACGACAGGGCCATGGCGAACACGATCGCCAGGGCGGGTGGGAGCAGCGCTGTGCGCCAGGAATTCATGCGTGGACCCCGCTTCCGCCGTCGGCGGGACCACTCCCACGGCCGTCCCGGACGGCACCCGGGTCGCCGCCGCCGGTGTGCGTCCCGGCGGTGTCGTCCCCAGCGCCGGTCATGGCGGAGCCGAGTTCGGTGGGGGTGACCGTGGCGGGATCGGCCTCGCCGACCAGCCTGCCACGCAGCATCACCCGGATGGTGTCCGACAGCCCGATCAGTTCGTCCAGGTCGGCCGAGACCAGCAGCACCGCCAGCCCCGCGCGCCGCGCGGCCCGGATGCGGTCCCAGATCAGCGCCTGGGCGCCGACGTCCACTCCCCGGGTGGGATGCGCGGCCACCAGCAACGCCGGGTCGCCGGAGAGCTCCCTGCCCACGACGAGCTTCTGCTGGTTGCCCCCGGACAGGGCCCCGGCAGCGACCTCAACCCCGGGGGTGCGCACGTCGTACTCGGCCACGATGCGGCGGGTGTCCGCCCGCGCGGCGGCGGGGTCGAGCACGCGGCCGTTCGACACCGGCCGCCGTGTCTGGTGGCCGAGGATGCGGTTGACCCACAGGGACCGGTTCCGCAGCAGACCGTGCCGGGTGCGGTCCTCGGCGATGTAGCCGATCCCGGCCTCGCGCCGCGCCAGCGTGCCGAGCCGGGTGAGGTCGCGGACGTCACCGTCGGCTCCGACGAGTTCAACGGTGCCGGACGCCGCCGCGCGCATGCCCATGATCGTCTCGACCAGCTCGGTCTGGCCGTTGCCCTCGACCCCGGCGATGCCGAGCACCTCGCCGGACCGGACCGTGAACGAGACGTCGTCGAGCACGGCCCGGTCCGAGTCGTCGGCGGTGAGGCCGAGTCCGGTGACCCGCAGCACGGGCCGGTCGGTGACCGTGGATTCCTCGGTCTCCGGGCTGGGCAACGCCGAGCCGACCATCATCTCGGCGAGTTCGCGGGAGCTGACGGTTCCGGGGTCGACGGTGCCGACCGTGGTGCCCCGCCGGATCACCGTGGCGCGGTCGGCGATCCGGCGTACCTCGTCGAGCTTGTGCGAGATGAACAGGAAGGTGTAGCCGCGGGCGGTCATGCCGCGCACGGTGTCGAACAGCGCCTCGACCTCCTGTGGCACGAGCACGGCCGTCGGCTCGTCGAGGATGACGATGCGCGCGCCCCGGTAGAGCACCTTCACGATCTCGACCCGCTGCCGGTCGGCGACCCCGAGCGCCTCGACGAGGGTGTCGAGGTTCGCGCGCGGTCCGGTGCTCTCGGCCAGCTCGGCCATGCGGGCCCGCGCGGCCCTGCCGAGGCCGTGCCTCGCCTCCGCCCCCAGCAGCACGTTCTCGCGCACGGTGAGGTTGTCGGCGAGCATGAAGTGCTGGTGCACCATGCCGATGCCCGCGCCGATCGCGTCCTGGGGGTTGCGCAACCGCACGGTCTCGCCGTCGATGGAGATGGTGCCCTCGTCCGGCTGCTGCATGCCGTAGAGGATCTTCATCAGGGTGGATTTGCCCGCGCCGTTCTCACCACAGACGGCGTGCACCTCGCCCGCGCGCACGTTCAGGTGCACGTCGGAGTTGGCGACCACGCCGGGGAACCGCTTCGTGATCCCGGTGAGTTCGACCGCTGGTGGGGATTCGGTCATCGTCCCTCGAACGCTCGTGTCGGCCGCCGGGCGATCCGCTCGGCGGCTGTCGCACCCGGCACCGGAGGTCAGTACGTGTGCCGCCGGACGCCACTCAGCCCTGTGGTGTGGCCGAGACCTCGATCTCGCCGTCCACGATCTGCTGCTTGTAGCCGTCCAGCTCCTCGGTGATGTCGTCGACCATGCCGCCGGAGGTGGAGTAACCGACGCCGTCGACCGACAGGTCGAAGCGCTCGGGCAGGGATTCGAGGTCGTCCTGGGCCAGGGCGGCGATGTAGTCGAACACCGCGACGTCGACCCGCTTGAGCATGGAGGTCATGATGACGTCCTTGACGTCGGAGACGGTGTCCTGCTTGTACTGGTCCGAGTCGACGCCGATGGCCAGCGCGTCGTTGGCGGCCGCCGCCTCGAACATGCCCTTCCCCGAGGCGCCCGCGGCGTGGTAGAGGACGTCGGCGCCCTTGTCGATCTGCGAGCTCGCGACGACGTTGGCCTTGCCCGGGTCGTTGAACCCGGAGATGTCGCCCGCGGGGGTGAGGTAGTCGCGCTCCACGGTGATGTTGTCCGAGACCGCCTTGGCGCCCTGCACGAAGCCCGCCTCGAACTTCTGGATCAGCGGCGTGTTCACCCCGCCGACGAAGCCGACGTGGCAGTTCTCGCTCTTGTAGGCCGCCGCGACACCCACGAGGAAGGAGCCCTCCTCCTCGGCGAAGACCAGCGGAGTCACGTTCGGCGCGTCCACCGAGTCGTCGTCGACGATGGCGAACTCGGTGTCCGGGTACTTGGGAGCCACCTCGGACAGCGCGGGCGCGTAGGCGTAGCCGATCGCGACGATCGGGTTGAAGCCCTGGTCGGCGAGCTGCTGAAGGCGCTGCGCCTTGGCGGTCTCGTCCTCGGTGGCCACCGCGGTGCTCTCCGAGACCTCGGCGACACCGAGCTCGGCCTCGGCCCGGTCCGCGCCCGCGGCCGCCGCGTCGTTGAACGACGCGTCACCCCGGCCGCCGACGTCATAGGCCAGCCCGACACGCAGATCGCTGGCGTCGACGTCGGCAGGCACCTGGCTCTGCCTGCTGCTGGAGGCCGCACGCGGCGGGGCCTCCGCGGTCACGCATTCGCCGCCGCCCTCTCCGGCCTGCCCGGACCCGGTGTCTCCGGTGTCCTTGGCACAGCCGGCCACGGTCAGCGCGCCGGTCATGGCGATCGCCACCAGCGCTGGACCACGCATACGACGCACGGTGTCTCCCTTCCCGCCCCCACGAGCGGACCACGCTTCGAGGAAACGTCCGGCGCACCCGCCGGACGATTGGCGAACCGTACCGCTCTGTGGGACGCGGTGGCACACGGCATCCACCTCGCGTAACCCAAATGTTCACTAGTGAGTGAGCATCGCGTACAGCCGAGCACGCTCAGTGATACACCCCGTGGGTCAAGGTCCGCGCGGGGCGTGCCCGCGAGACGCGTGCCACGTCGGCCGTCAAATTCGTGTCTGGTCCATCACAGACGTCAACCCGAGGTTGAACCGGGCGAACGAGGCGGGTCTAGCATCCGTTCGTATCCACGCTCGACGGCTTGCGTCAGCGGCGAAGCCGCAGGTACGCCGGGCACAGTCCATCAGTGACGTTGGAGGCCGTACACCGATGTCCACCACACTCCGCGCGACGACTGTCGAGCATCGACCGCGCCCCCGCGCGGGAGGAGCGCACACAGGAGGAGTGCGGTCAGGCACACTCCGCGCGACGACTGTCGAGCATCGACCGCGCCCCCGCGCGGGAGGAGCGCACACAGGAGGAGTGCGGTCAGGCACACTCCGCGCGACGACTGTCGAGCATCGACCGCGCCCCCGCGCGGGAGGAGCGCAGACAGGAGGAGTGCGGTCATGAGCGCGAGCACCGCCGCGGAGGCGGCTGCGAGTGATCGGACAGGCGCCTCACGTCGGAGCGGTACGTTCTACCGCGGCGACCCGGGCATGTGGTCCTGGGTGCTGCACCGCATCACCGGCGTGCTCACGTTCTTCTTCCTGTTCGTCCACGTTCTCGACACCGCTCTCGTCCGGGTCTCCCCGAACGCCTACGACGAGGTGATCGAGACCTACAAGACCCCGATCGTCAACCTCCTCGAGGTCGCGCTGGTCGGCGCGGTGCTCTACCACGCGCTCAACGGCATCCGCGTGATCCTGGTGGACTTCTGGTCCAAGGGAGCCAGGTACCAGCGCGGCATGCTGTGGTCGCTCATCGGTGTCTGGGTCCTGGTGATGGTCCCCGGCACCTACTTCATGCTCGAGCGCACCGTGAGCGAGCTGTTCTTCGGAGGCGGCAACTGATGGCTGAGGCACTCACCGTGGACAAGCCGCGTTCCCCGCGCAGGCCCGCGGCCCGGCGCAGCAACTTCGAGCTCTACAGCTGGCTGTTCATGCGCATCTCGGGTGTCCTGCTCGTGGTGCTCGTGCTCGGTCACCTGTTCATCATGAACATCCTCGACGGCGGTGTGCACCGGATCAACTTCGCCTTCGTGGCCGGACGCTGGTCGTCGCCGTTCTGGCAGCTGTGGGACCTGTCGATGCTGTGGCTGGCGCAGCTGCACGGCGGCAACGGGCTGCGCACGATCATCGACGACTACGCGCGCAGGGACAGCACGCGCTTCTGGCTGAAGATGCTGCTCTACGTGTCGATGGCGGTGATCCTCGTGCTCGGCACGCTGGTGATCTTCACCTTCGATCCGAACATCCCGGCGACCGATTGATCCCCACCACACGCGAGAGTGACGACGACATGCAGTTTCACAAGTACGACGTGGTGATCGTCGGAGCGGGCGGCGCAGGCATGCGCGCGGCGATCGAAGCGGGCCAGCGCTCCCGCACCGCGGTCCTCACCAAGCTCTACCCCACCCGCTCCCACACCGGCGCGGCGCAGGGCGGCATGTGCGCCGCGCTGGCCAACGTCGAGGAGGACAACTGGGAGTGGCACACCTTCGACACGGTCAAGGGCGGTGACTACCTCACCGACCAGGACGCCGCCGAGGTGATGGCCAAGGAGGCCATCGACGCGGTACTCGACCTGGAGAAGATGGGGCTGCCGTTCAACCGCACCCCCGAGGGCCGCATCGACCAGCGGCGCTTCGGCGGGCACACGCGTGACCACGGCAAGGCCGCGGTGCGCCGCTCGTGCTACGCGGCCGACCGCACCGGCCACATGATTCTGCAGACGCTGTACCAGAACTGCGTCAAGCACGGGATCGAGTTCTTCAACGAGTTCTACGTCCTCGACATCGCCATGACGGACACGCCCGACGGCCCGGTGGCCTCCGGGGCGATCGCCTACGAGCTGGCGACCGGGGAGATCCACGTCTTCCAGGCGAAGTCGATCGTGTTCGCCACCGGCGGGTTCGGCAAGGTCTTCAAGACGACCTCGAACGCGCACACCCTCACCGGCGACGGCATGGGCATCTACGCACGCAAGGGCCTGCCGCTCGAGGACATGGAGTTCTACCAGTTCCACCCGACCGGCCTCGCCGGGCTGGGCATCCTGCTCACCGAGGGCGCGCGCGGCGAGGGCGCGATCCTGCGCAACGAGTCGGGCGAGCGGTTCATGGAGCGCTACGCTCCGACGATCAAGGACCTCGCGCCGCGTGACATCGTCGCCCGCTCGATGGTGCTGGAAGTGCTCGAAGGCCGGGGCGCGGGCCCGGACAAGGACTACGTGTTCCTCGACTGCACGCACCTCGGCGCCGAGGTGCTGGAGTCGAAGCTGCCGGACATCACCGAGTTCGCCCGCACCTACCTCGGCGTGGACCCGGTGCACGAGCCGGTGCCGGTGTACCCGACGGCGCACTACGCCATGGGCGGCATCCCGACCAACGTGCACGGCGAAGCCCTGCGCGACAACGACACGGTGCTGCCCGGCCTCTACGCGGCGGGTGAGGTGGCCTGCGTGTCGGTGCACGGCGCCAACCGGCTCGGCACGAACTCGCTGCTGGACATCAACGTGTTCGGCCGCAGGGCCGGCATCGCCGCGGCCGAGTACGCCCAGGGCCGCGACTTCGCCGAACTCCCGGAGACCCCGGCGAAGCTGGTCGAGGGCATGGTCAACCATCTGCGCACCGCCACCGGCGGCGAGCGGGTGGCCGACATCCGCACCGAGTTGCAGCGCACGATGGACACCAACGCGGCCGTCTACCGCACCGAGGACACGCTCAAGCAGGCGCTGCACGACGTCCAGGCGCTGAAGTCCCGCTACGGACGCATCTCGGTGATGGACAAGGGCAAGCGGTACAACACCGACCTGCTGGAGGCCGTCGAGCTCGGGTTCCTGCTCGACCTCGCCGAGATCCTGGTGAACGCGGCGCTGGCCCGTAAGGAGTCGCGCGGCGGCCACGCCCGCGAGGACTACCCGGACCGCGACGACACCAACTTCATGCGGCACTCGATGTCGTACAAGGTGCTGCCGGAGTCGGAGGACCCCGACGCCCCGCTGGGGCTGACCGGGTTCCAGTCGGACATCCGGCTGGACTACAAGCCGGTGACCTTCACCAGGTACGAGCCGATGGAGCGGAAGTACTGACATGACTGCCACGGTGTACGAGGGTGTCAACGACACCTCGCAGATCCCCGCGCCGGAGGGTTCGGTCACCATCACGGTGAAGATCCTGCGGTTCAACCCCGAGATCGACGACGAGCCGCACTGGGAGTCCTACGACGTCCCCGCGCTGCCGACCGACCGCGTGCTCAACCTGCTGTTCAACATCAAGAACTACGTGGACGGCACGCTGGCGTTCCGGCGTTCCTGCGCCCACGGCATCTGCGGCTCGGACGCGATGCAGATCAACGGCATCAACCGGCTGGCGTGCAAGGTTCTTGTCAAGGATCTGCTGGCCAAGGAGGGCAAGCAGACGACGGTCACGGTGGCCCCGATCAAGGGACTGCCGACGATGAAGGACCTCTATGTCGACATGGAGCCCTTCTTCGAGGCCTACCGCGCGGTGAAGCCGTACCTGATCGCCTACGGCAACGAGCCCACGCGCGAGCGGGTGCAGTCGCAGGCCGACCGGGACCGCTTCGACGACACGACCAAGTGCATCCTGTGCGCGGCCTGCACGTCGTCGTGCCCGGTGTACTGGTCCGACGGGTCGTACTTCGGCCCGGCGGCGATCGTCAACGCCCACCGGTTCATCTTCGACTCGCGCGACGAGGGTTCGGAGGAGCGGCTGGACATCCTCAACGACGCCGAGGGTGTGTGGCGCTGCCGCACGACGTTCAACTGCACCGACGCGTGCCCGCGCGGCATCCAGGTGACCAAGGCCATCCAGGAGGTCAAGCGCGCGCTGCTGTTCAAGCGCGTCTGAGCGCTGGTGACATGGCCGAAGGCCGGCCCGGTCCACGGTGACCGGGCCGGCCTTCGGTGTCTCGGGTGTGGCGGGCCGGGGTCAGGACGCGGTGCAGGAGCCCAGGGTCGGGGTGGTCCAGTTGCCGTTGGCCATGACGGTGAAGCCGAAGGTGGTCGTGCCTCCGGCGGCGAGGCCGCCGTGAGAGCGCATCGTCATGACGTCACCGCTGGAGTCCCAGCTCGGGTCGCCGTTCCAGGTCGCCGAGATCTTCTGCGGCGGGTGCACGGTCACGGTGGTGCTCCACGAGTCGATCGCCGAGTCGCCCGCCCGGACGGTCACCTGACCGTTGAAGCGGTCACCCCACCGGTCGGTCTCCGAGTAGGTCACCGTGCAGTCGGCGGTGTCATCGCCACCGCCACCGCCACCACCGCCGCCGGACCCGCCGAGGGTCTCCAGCACGGCGTGGTAGGCGGGCTTGGCGTTGTAGTCACCGTCGAAGAGCAGCGGGGTGTCCTCGGACCGCCACGAGTACTTGTCGGTCACGCCCCACACAGTGATGCCGGTGCAGCGGGACACGGCCAGGCAGGCCTGCGTGACGCCGCCGTACTGCTCGGCCTGTGACTCACCGGAGCCCGCGATGTCCAGCTCGGTGATCTGCACGTCGACGCCGAGGTCGGCGAAGTTCTGCAACGTCTCGTGGTAGTTGTTGGGCACCGGGTTGCCGCTGTTGAAGTGGGCCTGGAAGCCGACGCAGTCGATCGGAACTCCCCGGCTCACGAAGTCGGCCACCATGTCGTAGACGGCCTGGGTCTTGGCCGAGTTCCAGGCGTCGGTGTTGTAGTCGTTATAGCAGAGCGTGGCGTTGGGATCGACCGAGCGCGCGGTACGGAACGCCTCCTCGATCCAGCCGTCGCCGAGGCGCCGCTGGAACACCGAGTCGCGACGGGCGCCGCTGCCGCCGTCCTGGAACGCCTCGTTCACCACGTCCCAGGTGTCGACGTCACCCTGGTAGTGCTGCATCACCTCGGTGATGTGGTTGTTCATCGCCGAGCGGAGGTCGTTCGTGCCCAGCGACTCCACCCAGCCGGGCAACTGGGAGTGCCAGACGAGTGTGTGGCCACGCACGGCCATGCCCTGACCGCGCGCGTGGTCGACGATGCGGTCGGCCGCGGAGAAGTCGAAGTAACCCTGGGAGGGCTGCAGCGACTCCCACTTCATGGAGTTCTCGGCCGTGACGCTGTTGAACTCGCGGTCCAGGGTGGCCACGTAGTCGGATTCACCGAGCCTGCCGGAGGCCACCGCGGTGCCGAAGTAGCGGCCCTGGGACTCGGCCGCGTCGGCGAGCGTCGACTGCGCGCTCGCCGTGCCGGCCGTGGCGACGAGTCCCGCCGCCGCCAGCGCCCCGACCGTGGCCGTCACCAGCGAGGTCCAGGCCCACGATCGGGCTCGCCGTCCACCGGACCCCCGGAATAGTGCCGTGCTCATCTTCGGTCCTTTCGTCGAGGACAAAACACGGTCCTGCCGCAACGCTGCGCGATCACATCATGGCGATGGGCAACACCGCGCAGAAGTATGGAGGTTTCCGAGAGATCACGTCAAGATGAACTTTCCGAAACTTTTCGGTCTTTGATATGACCAATACATCGAAACAAAAACCAGGTCAACTCACCGGAACCAGGAGTTCCACTGAACACAACACGCAGCACGCTAGAATCACCGCCGCGCCCATTTTCGAGAAACTTTCGGCCGCGTGCCTGCATGCGCTTTGGCAGGTCGTCAAGGCCCCCTTCACTGCGCTGAACGCAGGAAAGGAGGCCTTGACGACACGCCAAGAGGGGCGAGGGGAACCGTCAGCGCGTGTGGCGCCGGGCGCGCAGGCCCCGCCAGCCGAGGATGCCGATGATCGTGCCGAGGATGAAGGAGACCACCGCGAGGACGGCGTGGACCACGAAGAACGCGGTCGGCGAGCCGTCCGGGTTCCAGGCGTCGTCGCTTCCCGACAGGTTCACCGCGAAGGTGATCCAGATCAGCCAGGACCACACGCCGAACGCGAGCAGGAACCACGACACCCGGGCGGACATGCGCATACCTCGCAGTATCCACGGGCGGCGACCGTTAGCCTGCACGGGTGCGTAGCTGCCCCCGCCGAACGCTGATCGTCTCCCTGCTGTGTGCCCTGGTCTCGGGCGCGGTGTGGCTGCCCGGCGTCGCCGCCGCCCGCACCACCGCGGCGACGCCGCCCGGTGGCACGG
>NZ_KB912681.1:24780-28118 GCF_000383795.1 Saccharomonospora saliphila YIM 90502 | reverse complement strand
ACGAGCACGGCGGCCAGGAACACCCACGGGTCGGCGGTCAGGCCGAGCCCCACGGTGCCCACGGCCAGCGCCGCCAACCCGGCCAGCGCGGGAATGCGGCGGCCCCTGCGGTCGGCGAAACCGCCCGCGTAGAGCAGGACCAGTGCGTTGGCCGCGGCGAACACCGCCAGCGCGATCCCGGTGAACGACTCGTCCCTGGCCAGCACGGCGGTGACGAACAGCGGCAGCAGCGACATCCGCACCCCGAAGACCACCCACCCGGTGGCGAGGTTCGACGCCAGCGCCGCCCGGTAGGTCGGGTGACGCAGGGCCTGCGGGAACGTCATCGCGGGCTCGGACTCGTCCGGCGGCCGCGACACCAGCTCCGAGCCGCGCAGTTGCCACCACACCAGCCCGGTGGTCAGCAGGAGCGCGATGCCGTAGACGAGGAACGGCGCGCGCAGCGACACCGACACCAGGCCGCTGCCCAGGACGGGCCCGGCGATACCGCCGAGCAGAAAGCTCGTGCCCCACAGGCTGGAGGCGCGCCCGCGCAGGTTCGCCGGGGAGATGCGGATCAGCAGGCCGATGGCCGAGACGGTGAACATCGTCGAGCCGATGCCGCTGGCCGAGCGGAACAGCAGCAGTTGCCAGTAGTCGGCCGCGACCGCGCACAGCAACGTGCCCACGGCGACGATCGAGACACCCCACAGGTACACCGGTCGCTCGCCGAACCGGGTCACCAGCCGTCCGCTCATGGGCGCGAACACCAGCCGCACGAAGGCGAACGCGCTGACCACCACGGAAGCCGCCGTCACGCCGACGTCGAAGCTGGCCGCGTAGTTCGGCAGCGCGGGACCGATGATCCCGTAGCCGATCGCGATGAGGAAGCTGGCGCCCACCAGGACCCAGATCTCGCGGGGGAGCCGGTCCCCTCGTCCCGTCTCGGCCGATCCGGCGCCCGAAGCGGAGTCCGGACCGGTCTCCGGCCCTGCGCTGTCACCCCTGTCCGACACACTCACCCCTCCGTCCGGGGCGAGCATAGTCACCACGCGGACAGGCCGGTCCCCCGCGCGGGGCCGGTCAGCGGCGCCTGCGCCACAGGCCCAGCAGGGTTCCCGCGCCGAAAGCCCCGGCCGCGGGACCGACCCAGCCCCCGCGCCGCACCTCGACCGTGGGGCGGATCACAGCGGGCGGGGGCGGCAGCACCGTGCGGGCGAGGTTCTCCCGCGCCGTCGCCGTCCACGCGGTGACGAACAACAGGAAGCGGGCGACGAGGTTGGCGAACACGAGCAAACCGATGATGGGTCCGAACAGGGCGCCGCTGGGCGAGCCGGTCACGCTGGACAGGTAGATGCCGCCGACCTGCTTGAGGATCTCGAACCCGATCGCGGCGAGCACGGCTCCACGCACGGCACTGCGCACCGCGACTTTCTCCCGCGGCAACTGGGAGAGCACCCACAGGAACACGAGCACGTTCGCCACCAGCGCGAGCACGATCGTGGCCAGCCGGAGCAGGAACCGGGCCCACGCGGCCTCCTCCAGCCCGACGAGGCCGAGCAGGAATTCCCCGACGCCGCCGCCCACCGCGGTGAGGCCGAACGAGACGGCCAGCGCCGCGCCGAGCCCGACGAGCGACGCCAGGTCCCTCAACTTGCCCGCCACGAACGGCTGCTTCTTCTTCTGCTGCCCCCACTGGGCGGTGAGCGCGTCACGCAGGTTGGTCATCCAGCCAAGGCCCGAGTAGAAGGCCAGCAGGAGACCGAACACCCCGATCCCGGCCCGGGAGCCGAGGGCGGCGTCGACGATGGTCGCGAGGAACTCGCCGAGACCGTCCGGTGCGGAGCTGATGATGCCCGCGCGCAGCTCGGCCAGGGCGGCGTCGTTCCCGGCGAGGACGAAGCCCGCCACAGAGAACCCCACCATGAGCAGCGGGAACAGCGACAGCACAGAGAAGTAGGTGATCGCCGCGGCGTAGTGGTTGCCGTAGCGTTCGGTGAACGCCTCGTTGGCGCGCAGGATGTGGTCGAGCCAGCCGTGCTCGCGCCGCAGCCGGGCCACCAGGCCGTCGCCGGAACCGCCACCCGACCGCTTCGTGCCCGCCAGCCTCGTCCGTACTTTCGCGGCCGTGCCGCCGTCCGTGGACCGCTTCGCCGTCTCCTCCGCCACGCGAGGACGCTAACCACCGTCGTGGCCCCCCGCAAACGCGGGACGTCACCACGACGGCGCCCCCGCGGTGCCGGGCGCGGTGCCTGCCACCGGCTCCGTCACCCGACCGGTGCGACGGGGCCGTAGGTGGTGGTGCGTTGCGCTCCCGGCCTGCCCGCCAGAGCGGTGAGCCGGCCGAGTTCGGCGACCGTGCGCGACGAGCCGTGGTCCGAGCCCGCCATCCGCGAGATCGTCTCCTCCATCAGCGTGCCTCCGATGTCGTTGGCCCCGCCCCGCAGCGCCTGGGTGGCACCCGTGTCGCCGAGCTTGACCCACGAGCACTGCACGTTGTCGATCCGCCCGTGCAGGGCCAGACGCGCGAACGCGTGCACGGCCCGGTTGTCCCGCACGGTCGGCCCGGGCCGGGCGAGACCAGCCAGGTAGAGCGGAGCGTTGTGGTGCACGAACGGCAGGGCGACGAACTCGGTGAACCCGCCGGTCTCGTCGGCGATACCGGCCAGCACCCGCAGATGGCCGAGCCAGTGACCGGGGTGATCGACGTGGCCGTACATCATCGTGCTCGACGACGGCAGGCCCAGCCTGTGCGCGGTGGTCACGACGTCGATCCAGGTGCGCGCGGGCAGCTTGCCCTTGGTCAGGACCCACCGGACGTCGTCGTCGAGGATCTCGGCGGCGGTGCCCGGGATGGACCCCAGGCCCGCGTCGCGCAGCTCGGTCAGCCACTCCTCGACCGACACGCCCGCCTTCGAGGCCGCCGAGACGATCTCCATCGGCGAGAAGGCGTGGACGTGCATGTCCGGCACGGCATCCTTGATGGCCCGCACCACGTCGGCGTAGTAGGTCACGGGCAGCTTCGGATCGATGCCGCCCTGCATGCACACCTCGGTGGCGCCCGCCTCGGCCGCCTCGACGGCGCGGGCGGCCACCTCACCTGTGGACAGCCGGTAGGCGTCGGCGTCGCGCTCCCGTTGGGCGAAGGCGCAGAACCGGCACCCGACGTAGCAGACGTTGGAAAAGTTGATGTTGCGGTTGACGACGTAGGTGATCGGCTCTCCCACCACCTCGGCCCGCAGCTCGTCGGCCAACCTGGTCAGCGTCTCCAGCGCCTCGCCGTCCGCGGTGAGCAACGACAGCGCCGCGTCGGCGTGCTCGGGGCGCAGCAGCGCGGCCGGGTCGTCGGCGGCGAGGCG
>NZ_KB912681.1:21843-24680 GCF_000383795.1 Saccharomonospora saliphila YIM 90502 | reverse complement strand
GGTCGCCACCGAGAGCGGTATATACCAGCGTGCGAGCCGGTCACGTGAAGGGTGTGGCCGTGTCCGCGGCCGAGAACGGGAGCAGTTCGTGGGGCAGTTGCACGTCAGCGGCGAGTTCGACGCGCTGATGGAGCGGATCGACGGCATCACCGGGAAACGCACCAGCCCGCCCGACGGGCTCCAGCAGTGACCGGGCGGGAAGCTCTCCACCCACGGGCGGTCGGCGGGGTCGAACGCCCGCAGTTCGCTGGCGAACAGGGTGACGTCCTCGCGGCGTGCCCAGTAGAGCGGTTTCACCCCGACCGGGTCCCGCGCGGCGAGGAAGTCACCGTCGTCGGTGGCCAGCGCGAGGGCGAACATCCCGCGCAACCGCGCGAGCCCGGCGGGCCCCTCCACGACGACGGCGTGCAGCGCGGCCTCGCTGTCGGACCCGGTCTCGAACAGCTCGTGGCCGAGGTGCTGCCGCACCCGCCCGTGGTTGTAGATCTCGCCGTTGGCCACGAGATGCGTGGCGGTCGCCGCGTCGCTCATCGGCTGGTGCCCGCCCTCGACGTCCATGATCGACAGGCGTTGATGGCCGAGCCAGACCCTTCCCGCGCGAATCTCCCCGGTGTCGTCGGGGCCGCGGTGGGCGATCCTGTCCAACATCGCCCGGCAGATGCCGAGGTCGTAGTCGCCGATCGCGGCGACGATTCCACACACGGAGTCCGTCCTCCTCGCTCGCCCGCGAGTCTAGGCCGCACGCGGCCACCACGCGGCCCGCGGCGGCTCCGGTGTCCCCGGGCCGGGCGTTTCTGCCCGCGTCACCCGGTTTCGACTCGCCCCTCCCGCCCGAGCGCTCCTACCCTGGGCGTTACGGAGGTGGTCAACGATGCGAGCATCCGTGGGAGACACGATCCGCGTGCACGGGCGCACCGTGGGCGCGGGCGAACGGCAGGGCGAGATCGTCGAGGTGCGGGGAGAACACGGGGAGCCGCCCTACCTCGTCCGGTTCTCCGACGGTCACGAAGGCCTGATGTTCCCCGGGCCCGACTGCGAGGTCGAAGCGCACTCCGAGTGACAGGGCGGCGCGGCATCGATATCGAGGCAGGCGCGCCCGGACACCCGGTCCCCGGGTGGTCGTGACGGCGCGCCCGCCCCGCGCCCCCTGCCCGCACCAGCCGGGGCCGAGCCCGCGTGCGAGCAGCGCGGGCACCAGGGTCTCCCGAGATAAACCCGGTCGTGGCCAGCATCACGTCTGAGCAGGATGACATCGCGGCCGTTCTGAGTTGAACTAGACAAGAGACAGATCCAGCACCCCATCCGACGAGGGAAACAGAGGAGCTGGGTCTTTTCTTCGGTCCCCGTCTGGATCGATCAAGTCTTACCAACGACGTTCCTGCCCCGGATCGAGCGCGGCCTTCCGTCTTGATCGATCCAGTCCCGTCGCACGACGACCTTGCCCCACTCGTCCCGAAGGGAGCCCTGTGCCCATCGCGCTGCTCGCGCTCGCGATCGGTGCCTTCGGCATCGGTACCACCGAATTCGTCATGATGGGTGTGCTGCCTGAGGTGGCCGCCGATCTCGGCATCTCCATCCCCGCGGCCGGCCACATGATCACCGCCTACGCACTGGGGGTGGTCGTGGGAGCCCCGCTGCTCACGGCCGTGGCCGTACGGCTTCCCCGCAAGACCATGCTGCTGGCCATGATGGGCGTGTTCACGGCGGGCAACGCCCTGTTCGCCCTCGCCCCGAGCCACGAACTCGGCGTGGCGTTCCGCTTCCTGGCGGGACTGCCGCACGGCGCCTTCTTCGGCGCGGGCGCCGTGGTCGCGGCCAACCTCGTCGGCACACGGCAGCGGGCGAAGGCCGTGTCCATGATGTTCCTCGGCCTCACACTGGCCAACGTCGTCGGCGTCCCCGGCGGCACCCTGCTGGCACAGCAGGTCGGGTGGCGTGCGACGTTCGCCGTCGTCGCCGCCATCGGACTGGTCGCGCTGGCCAGCATCGCCAAGCTGGTCCCCCGCCAGCCCCAGCCCGCGAAGAGCTCGCTGCGCGGCGAGATGACCGCCTTCCGCCGTCCCCAGGTGTGGTTCGCCCTGGCGATCGTCACCTTCGGTCTCGGCGGCGGGTTCGCCAGCCTGAGCTACGTCGCCCCGATGCTCACCGAGGTGGCGGGCTACCAGGCCGCGAGCGTGACACTGCTGCTCTCGCTGGCCGGTGTCGGCATGACCGTCGGCAACGTGGTCGGCGGCAGGCTCGCCGACCGGTTCCCGACCTCCGGCCTCTACGGCGCGCTCAGCGCGCTGGCCATCGTCCTGGCCACGTTCACCGTCACCGCCGACAGCAAGGTCGGCGCGGCCGTGACGATCTTCCTGGTCGGCATGACCTCCTTCATGGTCGGGCCGATGATGCAGGCCCGCGTCATGGAGAAGGCCGGGGGCGCGCAGTCGATGGTGTCCGCCGCCGTGCAGTCGGCGTTCAACATCGCCAACTCGATCGGCGCCTACCTGGGCGGCCTCGCCATCGCGGGCGGCTTCGGCCTGGTCTCGCCGAACGTGGTGGGTGCGACGCTCGCCGTCGTGGGCCTGTCCCTCGCGCTGCTGTCCCGCGCCGTCGAGCGCCGTTCGGAGGCGCGGGCCACCCCGGAGGACACGGCGACCCCCGACGCCGTGACCTCCGGCGGCTCGGCCCCGGCCGAGCACACGGTGTCCCCCCGCACCGAGACCCCCGACGCGGTCATCGGCGCCGAGCCGGTGGCCGACCCCGAACCCCTGCCCGGGCTCGACCCCGAGCCGCACACCGGGCCCCGACCCGAACCCGTCGCGGCCTGAGGCCGCGAAAACGCGAGAAGGGGC
>NZ_KB912681.1:19477-21743 GCF_000383795.1 Saccharomonospora saliphila YIM 90502 | reverse complement strand
CCCGCACCCGGGCCCGCCGTGTCCGGGCCGTCCGCGTGCTCGTGCCCCGCCAGCTGTCCCGCCGTGACGGCCCGGCACAGCGCCGCGTACCCGTCCTGGCCCTTGGCCAGCATCAGCAGGTGCTCGCCCTCGGGGTCGGCGACCCCGTTCTGCGGCGCGGACAGGCCCAGGCTCAGCTCGGTGCCGAACACCGTGCGCACGCCCACGTCCCGGGCGGCCTCGGCGAACCGCGCGACCCCGTACATGCCGTCGTGGTCGGTCAGGGCGACCGCGTCGAGCTCCAGCCGAGCCGCCTCCTCCACGAGTTCCTCCGGGTGGCTGGCCCCGTCGAGGAAGCTGAAGTTGGAGTGACAGTGCAGCTCGGCGTAGGGCACGCGGCACGCCGCCCCGCCGTCGTCGGTGCCCCGGGAAGTGGCCAGCTCGACCGGGCGCACATACCCGCTGCGCCTCTTGCTCGCGGGAGCGTCGATCCCGTCGACGATCCGGTCGGTGGGCTCCACCCGCCCGGCAAGGGCCCGTTCGAGCTCCTGCCACGGAACCCGGGGATTGTGCCAGCCCACGGCGCTACCCCGGGTTCTCCGGCGACCGGCGCGGCACCGGGATGAGCGCCTCAAGTCCGGCGACCGGCTCCTCCGCGGTGCTCGGCGGCACCCACTCGACCCGGTACGGCAGGTCGGCCCGGTACGGCAGGTCGGCGCGGCGCACCACGTCGCTGTCGAGGCGGTCCTCGTCGTTCACTAGTCGTAGCTCCCTTCGACCGTCCAGTGCGGGCTCGGACGCCGCGCCCAGGTGAGCAACAGCGCACCCGCGGGTTCGTCCTCGCCGGTTGCCTCGTCCTCGTCGAGCACGACCTGCACGCGGGCGTGGGTCCCCGCGCCGTCCGGTGCCCACCACCGGGCCTGCACCACCCACGGGCCCGCCCAGTCGAGCACCCGCCGGGGTGGGCCCGAGGACACCGTGACCCGGCACGGAACCTGGGTGAGGTCATTGCGATCGGTGATGCCCACCTCGATCCCGTCCGCGCCGGTGACGGTGGCCGGGAGCGGCTGCTCGTACACGGTGGCCGGGGACGGCGCCGGAAGCCGTCCCGGCCAGGGGGCGTCGTGCTCGTCGGGTGGAGTGCGCCGCTCACCCCACGGCACCAGGCGCACGCGCTCGGCAGGCCCCCGGCCACCGGCGGGCACCGCCGTGTACACCCCGTCCGGCCCCAGCAGTCCCTGCACGTGCACCAGCGCCCGGCCCGCCCGGTCGGACTCCGGGGTGTGCTCGGTGCCGGAATCCGCGCCCGGCCACAGGCCGAGCTGGAGGGAACGACCTTCGACGACCTCCTCGGGCACCAACCGCAGCCGCGTGATCCCCGCCGTGGGACGGGCACCGTCCCCGGCGCGGAGCCACCCCTCGAACTGCCACCGCACACGGTCGGAGACCCCGTCCGGGGTGAGCGGTTCGGCGCAGCGCCACACCCGGGCCAGCTCCTCACCGTGCTCGGTGGTGGCGTGGATGCCGAGCCGCGTGCACGCCAGCCCCCGGTCGGCCAGCCCGGAGTGGAACCGTCGTGCCAGCGTCCGCGCGAGGAACGCCGCGACGTCGATCCGGTCCAGGGCGGGCTCGAACGACTCGGTGACCGACAGCTCCGGCGGGGGTGTCCTCCGGTACGGGGGCCGTTCGTCCCGGCCGCGGGCGAGCCGGTGCGCGAGCAGGCCCGCGCTGCCGAACCGGGCGGTCACGTCCCGCTCGGGCAGCGCCGCGAAGGCGCCCAGGGTGGAAAGCCCGAGCCGCCGCAGCAGGTCGATCAGCTCCGCCCGGTCCGCGTCCGGCTGGTCCAGCTCGGCGATGGTCAGCGGCGCGAGGAACGCGGGGGCGGCACCCGGGTCCACCACCCTCGACCGGTGAGCGGCCAGGGTGGCGGCGTACAGGCCGTCGGCGATCCCGATCTGGCACTCCACTCCGGCGTGCGAGGCGACGTGGTCGAGGAGCCGCTCGACCAGAGGGAGTTCCCCGCCGAAGTAGCCGGACGCCCCGGAGACCGGCACGGCCACCAGGCCCGGACGTACGATCTCCACTCCGACGACCAGCTCTTCCACCGCCGCCGCCACGGGCTCGAAGAGCCGCGCGTCGCGGTCCGGGTCGTCGGCGAGCACCACCAGTTCGGGGCAGTGGGCCTGGGCCTGCCTGCGCCGCATCCCCCGGCACACTCCGGCCGAGGCGGCCGGGGGCGAGCACGCCACCACCCGGTTGGCCGCGAACACGGCCGCCGGGCTGTGCA
>NZ_KB912681.1:15965-19377 GCF_000383795.1 Saccharomonospora saliphila YIM 90502 | reverse complement strand
TACCGCGCGCCGGAGCTGGCGCGGCACGGCACGGCCACCCCGCAAGCCGACGCGTACTCGCTGGGCGCGACGCTGTTCACGGCCGTGGAGGGCGCTCCCCCGTACGGCCCGGACGGCACGGGCGAGCCGGCGGTCCCCGCGCACAGCGGCCCGCTGACGGGAGCCCTGCTCAAGCTGCTGCGCGCCGACCCGGACCTGCGGCCCACACTGCCCGACACGGTCACGGCGCTGAAGGCGATCGACGCGGGACGCGCGGAAGGTTTCGTCCCGCCGACCGCTCCCGCCATGCCGACGGTGCCGCTGCTGCCCCGCCCACCGAGGGCCAACACCCCGGATGCCGGGCGCGCGGCGAAGGGCACGTCACTGCCCGTGCCGCGAACGGCTTCCTCCCTCACGGTCTGGGCGGCCTGGTGCCTGCTCGCGCTCGTCGTCGTGGCCACCGTCGTCGTGGCCGTCAGGGTCCTCTGACGACCGGCCACCACGGCCGTCCCGCGCGAGGAACCACCACCGGGGCGCTCACACCAGGCGGCGGTCGGACGCCCAGCGGGAGAGTTCGTAGCGGTTCGAGAGCTGGGTCTTGCGCAGGACGCTGGACACGTGCGTCTCCACCGTCTTGACGGAGATGAACAGTTCCGAGGCGATCTCCTTGTACGCGTAGCCGCGCGCGAGCAGCCGGAGCACGTCCCGCTCCCGGGGCGTGAGCAGGTCCAGCTCCGGGTCGCTGATCGGCTCCGATCCGGGGCGGTCGGCGAAGGCGTCGAGTACGAATCCGGCCAGCCGCGGTGAGAACACCGCGTCCCCGTCGGCCACCCGCACGACCGCGCGCACCAGCTCCCGCGACGAGATGGTCTTGGTGACGTAACCCCGTGCACCCGCCCGGATCACGGCGATGACGTCCTCGGCGGCGTCGGAGACCGACAAGGCCAAGAACACCACGTCCGGCAGTTCGGGCCGCAGCCTGCGCAGCACCTCCGCGCCGCCGCCGTCGGGCATGTGCACGTCGAGCAGCACGACCTGCGGTCGCACGCGAGCGATCCCGGCCACGGCCTCGGCCACGGACCCCGCCTCGCCCACGACGCGCACCTCGTCGCTGATGTTCTCCAGTTCCGTGCGCGCCCCGGCACGGAACAGCGCATGGTCGTCCACGAGGAAGACCGTCACCGGTTCCCGCGTGCCCTCGTCGGCCACCGCTACCCCCTCACGTCTTCTCGGCCACCGCGCGTGGCATCTCCAGCTGCACCTCCGTGCCCTCGCCGGGCGCGGTGCGCAGGCGGCACCGGCCGCCGTTGCGTTCCATCCTGCCCCGGATCGAGTCGGCGAGGCCATGCCGATCGTCGGGGACGGCGTCCGGGTCGAAGCCGCCGCCCCGGTCCCGGACGAACACCGTGACCGTGAGCGGCTCCACCTCGGCGTAGACGCTGACCTCCCCGACACCGGCGTGCTTGGCCGCGTTCACGATCGCCTCCCGCGCCGCCTGCACGAGCGCGGTCAGGGCGTCGTCGAGCTCGGCGTCTCCCACGACCACCTGTTGCACCGAGATGGCGAAGGTGTCCTCGACCTCGCCGCACGCGGCGGCGACGGACTCGCTCAAGCTCCCGGGTGCCCGCTGGTCGGCCTGCTTCGGTGTGCCGTAGCCCGCGGGTCCGTAGAGCCATTGGCGCAACTGCCGTTCCTGCCCCCGGGCCAGCCGCGCGACCTCCCGGGGCTCGGCGGCCTGACGTTGGATCAGCGCCAGCGTTTGCAGCACGGAGTCGTGCAGGTGGGCCGCGATCTCGGCGCGTTCCTCCGTGCGAATCCTGGCGCGGCGCTCCTCGGAGAGGTCGCGCACCATGCGCAGCCAAAACGGCACGGTCAGCACCGCGGCCCCGACCAGCGTGGCCAGCACCGCGATGAGCGCGAACTGCATTTGTTCCAGGCTGCTGCCGCGCAGCACGACCACGCCGATGCCGGTCACCACCAGGGCGACACCCGCGAGCACCCGCACGGCCGCGGACCACCCGCCGCCGTCGAGCATCCCGGCGACCCCGGAACGGGCCCCGTCCCGCCACCGGCGCCGCTGGGACTCGTCGGCCTCCCGCCAGACGACGGCCGCACCGACCAGCGTCACCGCGATCGGCAACCCTGCCCAGCCGCTGAACACTCCGCTCACGGCGCCGCCCGCGATCGCCAGCGCGACACCGAGCGCCATCAGACCGTAGGCCTGCTGGCGCTCCCGCGAGGACTCGGCACCGGCCTCGGATTCCCCGCCGGGGTCTCGCTGCGGCACGAACGCCCACAGCAGTCCGTACGCCAGCATCCCCATGCCGCCGAACGCGCTGAGCACCGCGAAAGTGGCGCGCACCCACAGCACCCGCACCCCGAGGTGGTCGGCCACGCCCCCGGCCACACCCGCCAGCGCCCGCCCGGTCCGCCTGCGATACACCCGGCGCGGGCCGTCCTGGTCACCGCCGTCGGCGTCCCGGTCCGCCCCGGCACCGACCGAGGGAGCAGACGCCGTGCGGGACGGCGGCGCGAACGGGTTCGGCGTGCGTTCGCCGGTCGCGTGCTCTCCCACGTCACTCATGGTCACACGCGGCAGCGCCGGTTTCATCGGGGTAATCCCTGACCCGGCCCCAGGCCACCCGCCGGGACGCGGGCACGTTCTCAGGGACGATCCCCGATGCGGCCGACCGGCCCCCGCCCGCATGCTGTGGGCCATGGGCAGCATGTCGGGTGTCTCCGGGCACGTGGAGGGCTTCGAGGAGACGGTGCGGGACTTCTGGGCGAGCAGGCCCAGGCGGAGCGACGACGGCCGCAAGCTCGCGGGGGTGGCGGCGGCCGTCGGCGCCCGCTACGACATCGACCCGCTGCTGGTACGGGTCGCGTTCGTCGCGATGACCGTGTTCGGCGGGATCGGCCTGAGTTTCTACCTGCTCGGCTGGTTGCTCTTCCCCGCCGAACGCGACGAGGTCTCGGGACTGGAGAGCCTGCTCGGGCGGGGACGCAGCAGCATGTCGAGAGCCTTCGCGCTGGTGCTGTGCGTGCTGCTGGTTCCGGTGACGAGCTGGGCCTTCGGTGGCGACTGGTTCGACGGCGGTGGCTTCATCGGCCTGGCGCTGGGCGTGACGGCGTTGTACCTGCTGCACCGCAGCCGGGGTCAGTACAACCGTGCCGTGTTCGCGACCGGAGAGGGTGGCAGGCCGGGTTCGTCCGGCGCCGCCCCCGGGGCCGCACCACCGTCCGAGGGGCCTACCCGGCCTGCGCGGACCACGACCACGGGATCGGAGGACACGGTGAGCACGACACCACCCGGGCCGGCAGCGGCCCACCCGGCCGGGAGCACGGCAGCGGGCGCACAAGGCACGCCCGGCTTCGACCCGCTCGGGGCGGCGCCGCTCGACTGGCGGCTGGCCGACGCCCGCCCCGCGCCCAC
>NZ_KB912681.1:11845-15865 GCF_000383795.1 Saccharomonospora saliphila YIM 90502 | reverse complement strand
ATGGCGGCGAGGGCGTCGGACCAGATGTCGGCGGCGTAGTAGTAGAACGGCGTGCGCCGCGCCAGGCCCGCCAGCGTGGCCACCACGCCGGTCGTCGGGGGCGGTTCCACCACCACGGCGTCGGCCGAGCGCAGCAGCAGCCGCGCGAACAGGGGCGCGTCGAAGCTGGCGTACTGGACGTACCCGCGCACGTTTCCGCCCGCGTCACGCAGCACCGGCCACCGGCGCACGTCGAGATGCGGATAGTCCCGCGGCGTCGCGGTCGCGGGCGGCCTGGTCGTCAGCACCGTGACCTGGTGGCCTTCGTCGGCGAGTCCGTCGGCGAGTGCCTTGAGCCGGAACGCCGCCGCCGCCACCTCCGGCGCGAAGAGCCGGGTGGCGAGCACGATCCTCATGCCGCCGCCTCCCGGGCCGAGGCCAGCAGCCGCTCGGCCGTGGCCAACGTGTTCAGCCCCTCCCGCAGGGTCACCACGTCGTTGCCGACGCCGAGCACGGCGTCGCGGAAGCGTTCGTGCTCCACCCGCAGCGGCTCCCGCTTGGGGATCGCGAACCGGGTCACGTCCCCCTCGGCGACCCCACGGAAGTTCGCCACCGAGTCCCACTCGGTGCTGACCACACCGTTGGCGTAGAAGGTGAGGTCCGCGCTGACGGTGTCGGCGACGAAGGCGCCCTTCTCGCCGGTGACCACGGTGACCCGCTCCTTCATCGGGGAGAGCCAGTTCACCAGGTGGTTGGTGATGATGCCGTTGGCCAGCCGCCCCGTCGCGGCGACCATGTCCTCGTGCGGGCGCCCCGAGCGGGTGGTGACCTGCGCGGAAACGCTGGTGTACTCCGATTTCGCCAGCCAGGCCGTGAGGTCGATGTCGTGGGTGGCGAGGTCCTTGACCACGCCGACGTCGGCGATGCGCGCCGGGAACGGGCCCTGCCTGCGCGTGGCGATCTGGTACATCTGGCCCAGCTCACCGGCGGCCATCCGGTCCCGCAACGATTGCAGCGCCGGGTTGTACCGCTCGATGTGCCCGACCGCGCCGACGACGCCACCGCGCTCGAACGCCTCGACCAGCCGCGTGCCCGCCTCGACGCTGTGCGCGATGGGCTTCTCGATCAGCGTCGGCACCCGCGCCTCGGCCAGCGCGAGCCCGACCTCCTCGTGCAGCCCGGTGGGCACGGCGCACACGCACGCGTCGATCCCCTGCTCGATCAGCTCGGCCACACCGCCGACCACGGGCAGGTCCCCGGCCACGCCGTGCGGGTCCCCCAGGGCGTCCGCGACCGCGACCAGCTCAAGGCCCTCGACCTCGCGGATCACCCGCGCGTGGTGGCGCCCCATCATGCCGAGCCCGATCAGCCCGACCCGCAGTTCCGTCACGCTCACGCTCCCGCCTTCGCCAGGGTGTTGACCGCCGTCACGATCCGCTCGCGGTCCTCGTCGTCCAGACCCGGGTGCACCGGCAGGGACAGCACGGTCGCCGCGGCCCGCTCGGTGGCGGGCAGCTCCGCCTCGCGCGCGAACGAGGGGAGCCGGTGATTCGGGATCGGGTAGTACACGCCCGTGCCGATGCCGTGCTCCTCGCGCAGCGCGGTGGCGAAGCCGTCGCGGTCGTCGGGCACGGTGATCGTGTACTGGTGGTAGACGTGCACCGCGCCGTCGGCGACGGCGGGCGTGCCGACACCCTCCAGGTGGGTGTCGAAGTACCGTGCGTTGGCCTGCCGGGTCGCGGTCCAGTCGGCCACCCGCTCGAGCTGCGTGCGCCCGATGGCGGCGTGCAGGTCGGTCATCCGCGCGTTGAACCCGACGAGTTCGTTCTCGTACTGCCGCCGCATGCCCTGGTTGCGCAGAAGCCGCAGCGCCCGTTCGACCTCGGCGTCGCCGGTGCAGACCATGCCGCCCTCGCCGGAGGTCATGTTCTTGGTCGGGTACAGGCTGAACATCGCGAACGTGCCGAACGCGCCCACGGGCGTGCCGTGCAGGCTCGCGCCGTGCGCCTGCGCGGCGTCCTCGTACAGGGCCAGACCGTTCCGGGAGGCCACCTCCGTCAGGCCGGGCATGTCCGCCGGGTGCCCGTACAGGTGCACCGGCATGATGCCCTTGGTCCGCTCGGTGACCAGCCCGGCGACATGGTCGGCGTCGAGGCAGTAGTGCGCGGGCTCGATGTCGGCGAACACCGGCGTCGCCCCGGTCAGGGCCACCGCGTTCGCCGTGGCCGCGAACGTGAACGACGGGACGATCACCTCGTCGCCGGGGCCGACGCCCGCGGCGAGGAGCCCGAGGTGCAGACCGGAGGTGCCCGAGTTCACCGCGACCGTCGCGCGGCCGTCCACCAGGGACCGGCTGAACTCCTCCTCGAACGCGGCCACCTCGGAACCCTGCGCCAGCATCCCCGAACGGAGGACGGCGTCCACGGCGTCGCGCTCGGCGTCGCCGATGATCGGCTTGGCGGCCGGTATGAACTCGTTACTCACCCGGAGTCCTCGAAGATCGTGACGTGACTGAACAGGCACACTGTATGCCCGGACCACTCCCCCGCACCCGGCGGCCCTCGACCCGGCGACACCCCTTCCGGGTGGGCTCCCGCGCCGCTGCCGAAGCCCGGTGAAGCCGCGCCACCTGCCGAAAGCCACCGCCGCGCGGGCCGCTACCGTGCCGTGCATGACCGTGCCCGGAAGTGGGACCGACGGTACCGGAGCACCCGCGCGCATCGGTCACCGTCGCTCGCTGCTGACCCGCTCCGACCCCCGCACCGACGCCGAACCGCTGCCACCCGCGCGCCGGGGCCTGGTCTCGGCGGTCGGGATCGCCGTGCAAGGGTCGGTGCGGTTCGTCTACAGCCTGCTGGTGGGACGCACGCTGCCCGCCGGGTTCCTCTCGGCGACCAACAGCGCCATCTCCACGGCGATGCTGGCGACGATGCTCTGGCCCACGTCGCTGGGCGCGGCGGCGGCCAAGTTCGTGGCCCGCGAGTCCGGCGACGTGGCCGTGCGCGTGGCCCTCACCCGGCACCTGGCCCGGTTGTCCCTGCTCACCTCGGCCGGTCTCGGCGTCGCGGGGGGTGTGCTCACCTACGCCGTGCTGGCCCCTGGCGAGCTGACCACGGCGGTGTTCGTGGCACTGCTGACCGTCGGGCTGTCCAGCTACACGTTCGTGCGCGGCGTGCAGTACGCCACCGGGCGCGTCCTGCGGGCCACCGTCTGGGACGCGCTCTCCTTCGTGGTGGCCGTGGGCGGCCTCGTGCTGGTGCTCGTGTTCGAGCTGCGCGCCTGGCTGTTGCTGCCGCTCACGGCGGGATACGCCGTGTACAGCGTCGCGGGCTGGCCGCGCACGGGAGGCGGGCCGGTCGGCGCGGAGCTGCGCACCGAGATCAACCGGTTCGTCGCGTGGGGTGTGCTGGGCTCGCTGGCCACCGGCGGGTTCCTGCAACTGACGATGGTGCTGGCCCACCAGACGGGCGATGTCGAGGGTGCCGACGCCTACGCGGCGGCACTGACGCTGGCCACTCCGGCGTCCCTGCTCGGTTCGGTGCTGAGCCTGCTGCTGCTGCCCGCGCTGTCGGCCGCGGTCGGGCGGGGCGACTACGCCGCCGTGCGGGGGCACACCGATCTCGCGCACCGAGCGCTCATCACCGTCGTCGGCGGCGTGTTCGGGGTTCTCGTGGTGGGGGCGCGGCTGCTGGTCGCGGTGCTCTGGCCGAACCTCGCCTCCGCCGTGCCGGTGCTGGAGACGCTGCTGGCGGCGACCTTCCTGTACACGACCTCCATCGTGGTCACCGAGTCCATCCGCTCCTACGACGAGCACGGCGCCCGGGTCATGGCGCTGATCCGGGTCACCGGGTTCGTGGTCGGTCTCGGCGTGGCCGTGGCGTTGATACCGGCGCTGTCGGTGCTCGGCATCGCGGTGGGCTATCTCGCCGGGATGGCGATCACCGGACTGGTGCCCGTCGTCGTGGTGTGGCGGCGCGACCGGCACCGCTGGGCCGGCCTGGCCGCGCGCGTCGCCACATGGTGGTCGACGGCGTGTCGTGG
>NZ_KB912681.1:5346-11745 GCF_000383795.1 Saccharomonospora saliphila YIM 90502 | reverse complement strand
CGCCGCCACGCGACCGCGCGCCCCAGCGCGACGCCGACGGCCGCGACGGCCACAAGGACAAGCGGCGCGCCGACGTAGCCGACCAGCTCCTCCACCCGCAGCACCGTGGCCGGCTCAGGCAGATCCTGGTTCTTGGCCACCGCCGTGTTCGGCACCACCCGGCCGAACGTGGCGTAGCGCCAGCCCAGATAGCTCCCGACGGGCACGGCGACGACGGCGGTGGACAGGGCCCCGTACCGCAGCGCCGTGAGCACGCTGCCCCGGCGCAGGGTCATCAGCAGGACCAGCGGGTACGCACCCGCGTAGATCAGCCCTTCCGGCCGGGTCAGCGCCGCCAGCGCCGCGAGGGCCCCCACGCCGATGGCCACCCGGGCCGACAACAGCCGCCCACGCGACACGGCCCGCCACGACAGCGCGGCGATCCACACCACCGCCACCGCGTACAGCGCGTTCTCCAGCCCGGAGAAGGACCAGATCACGAACGAGGGGACGGAGGCCAGGACCAGGCCCGACACCACCGTCGGCAGCCACGGACGCCGCGACACCTCCCGGAACACGACGTGGAAGGCCGCCAGGATGCCCACGCAGCACGCCAGTGCCACCCCCTTCGGGAACAGCACGTAGTCCGGGACGCCGAACAACGACCCGTGGTCGAACAGGCCCGCGAGCCTGCCCACCACCAGCACCAGCAGCCAGGCCGGGTTGGAAAAGCCCTCGACCGGTTCGGCCCCCGCCTGCGCCACGGGCCCGAGCCCCTCGGCGACACCGCGCGCGTAGGCGAAGGTGATACCGGCGTCGTCGATGATCCAGTTCCCGTACAGCGCCGCGTGACCGGCGATCGCGGCGGCACCGGCCAGCACCGCCAGCACGGCGGACGTGCCCGCACTCCACCGTCGTCGCGCCGCCGCCCCGTCACCGTCGCGGTCCCGCTCCACGGGCGTCGTTCCGGGTTCCTGCGTGAGCACGCTCGTTCCGGCCAAGGCACCGCTCCTCACGGGTTCCGCGTTGCTGGTTCGTCCGGCATCGGCCGGGCACCGCGGTGGGACGGACCCCGCGCACCGCGACCCGGAACGACAACGACCGCACGAGGGTCGGACTGAACCGTCCGCGGCGTTCCCGACACGAACGTGTGAGTACCCAGGGGCCAGGACGTCGTACCGGCCTACGCGTCGTAACGCCCCGGACGCCGTCCGTAGCGGGGCTGATAGCTTCCGTCCCTCGGGTCGAACCATCACCCGGTCGTGCCTTTAGTACGATTCCCGCGAGTCCACCCTCCGCTGAAGCGACGATCCCGCCGATACTGCGATGGAGGGGCCCGACCGAGAGCATCGGCGAAAGGAACCGTGTGCGTGCACTTGTCACCGGGGGAGCCGGTTTCATCGGCTCCACCCTGGTCGATCGGCTCCTGACCGAGGGACACGAGGTGCACGTGGTGGACACCTTCCGGCGGGGCACCCGGGCCAACCTCGCCGGAGCGGAGGCCACCGGACGTCTGCACGTCCACCAGGTCGACATCACCGCGCCCGAGCTGCGCGACGTGCTCGCGGCAGCCGAGCCGGAGGTGGTGTTCCACCTCGCCGCGCAGATCGACGTGCGCGCCAGCGTCACCGACCCGCTGACCGACGCCCGCGAGAACGTCCTCGGCACGGTGAACCTCGCCGAGGCGGCCCGCGCGGGCGGAGTCCGCAAGATCGTCTTCGCCTCCTCGGGAGGCTCCATCTACGGCGAGCCGGATCGGCTTCCGGTCACCGAGCGGGACCCGCTCGACCCCAAGTCGCCCTACGCCGCGAGCAAGATCTCCGGCGAGACCTACCTCACGACCTACCGGCGGCTGCACGGCGTGGACTGCACCACCCTGGCGATGGCCAACGTCTACGGCCCCCGGCAGGACCCCGGCGGCGAAGCGGGCGTCGTGGCGATCTTCGCGGCCGCGCTGCTGGCCGGACGGCCGACCACGGTGTTCGGCGACGGCGGCAACACCCGCGACTACGTCTACGTCGCCGACGCGGTGTCCGCGTTCGTCGCCGCGGCGGGCGAGCACGGCGGCGGGCAGCGGTTCAACATCGGCACAGGGGTGCAGACCTCCGACCGCGAACTGCACCGCCTCGTCGCCGTGGCCGCGGGCACCGAGGACGCACCCGGGCACGCTCCCGCACGCCTCGGCGATTTGCGGGCATCCGCGCTGGACGCCACGGCCGCCCGTCAGGAGCTGGGCTGGAAACCCGAGGTGGACCTGGCCGAGGGGGTGCGCCGCACCGTCGAGCACATCCGCGCGTCGGCCGGCGGCTCGTCGGCGGCCACGCCCGGCCCCGTACCGAGCGCCCCGCTACGATGACCGGCCGCGACGCGCCCGAGATGGGGGAGGCCAGGTGAGCAACGAAGACGTCTGGGTGGTGATCCCGGTTTTCAACGAGGACCGCGTGATCGCCGAGGTGCTGGAACACGTCCGCGCGACGTTTCCGAACGTGGTCTGCGTGGACGACGGCTCCCACGACGAGTCGGCCACCCGGATCGCGAGCACCGGAGCCCACCTGGTGCGGCACCCGATCAACCTCGGCCAGGGCGCGGCACTCCAGACCGGCTTGTCCTACGCGCTGTCCCGGCCTGGCGCGAAGTACTTCCTGACCTTCGACGCCGACGGCCAGCACCAGGTCAGCGACGCCGAGCGCATGGTCGCCGTCGCCCGCGCCGGGGAGGCCGACGTGGTGCTCGGTTCCCGCTTCCTCGACCAGGCCCAGAGCGTGCCGTGGCTCAAGCGGGTGGCCCTGCGCACGGCGGTGGCGCTGAGCCGTAACGTGCGCAAGCTGCGGCTCACCGACGCGCACAACGGGCTGCGCGTACTGGCCCGCCCCGCGGCGGAACGCCTGCACATCAGCATGAACGGGATGGCTCACGCCAGTGAGATCGTGTCGTTCCTCGCGAACAACGAGTTCCGCGTCCGTGAGGTGCCGGTGCGGGTGCTCTACACCGACTACTCGAAGGGCAAGGGGCAGTCGCTGGTCAACGGGGTGAACATCCTGTTCGACTTTTCGCTGCGCAACCGGAGGTGAATCAGCATGTGGGCGCAGGTCGTCCTGCTGGCGGCGGTCGCGGGCATTTTCCTGTACTTCGTCAGCCGCAAGCACAACGTCCGCATGCAGGCGGGCAAACGCATCGGGTTTTTCGGCTTTCTGGCCTTCGCCGTGTACGCGGTGCTGTTCCCGCAGCACGTCACCCTGCTCGCGCACGCGCTCGGCATCGGGCGCGGGGCCGATCTGCTGCTCTACATGCTCGTGGTGGCGTTCCTGTTCGGCATGCTCAACACCTACCTGCGGTTCCGGGGGACCACCCAGCAGATCACCGAACTGGCCCGCACGCTGGCGATCCGCGAAGCCGAGCTGGTCAACCACCAGCGCGGAGTGATGGCGGGCGAGCAGGTGCACAGCCCGGTCGCCGCCACCACCGCCGCCGCGACGGAGTACGAGCCCGCGGCCGGTGAGCATGGCGCGGACGGCGAGCACGGTGAGTTCGGCGCGGACGACGAACATCCGGCCGCACGGAACGAGACCGTGCCCGCGACGTCCCCGGACCCGGCCTCGGCGGCCTCGGCCTCCTCCGACCCGGGCGCGGCGTCCGAGTCCACGGCGACGAACCCGGACTCGGTGACGGCGGCGGACAACCGCTGACGCGGCCCCGCGCCTGGCCCGGGACCTTCAGCCCAGCAGGCCGCCGACCACGAGGCCGGTGCCGAGCAGGGCACCCACCACGACACCCGCCGCCAGCATCTTGTGCCGTTTGGTGCGGTCCGCGCGGAGCTCGTTCTCCGTACGGGTGGAAATGATGAAGTGCCCACCCTGATCGGGCTTGCCGATCACCAGCGGCCCCATGCGGTCGTGCACCTCGCCGAGAACGTAGAGCCTGCTCCCGGGCCGCAGGACCCACTCCTTGTACTCGTAGCCCAGGGTGCTGTTTCCGTGCGCGTCCGGCACGGGAAGCGAAATACCGAAGGGCTCGGTGGACTTCGCCGACGTGTGCTCCGGTTCGAACCGGTTGACGGTCTGTTCGACGCCGTCCGGCTTGGTGCCGTTCGGGTCCACGCCGATCGTGCGCCCCTCCTCGTCGATCACCGCGTATCCCTGATTCGAGGTGTGGTCGACGACGTTCTCGATGCGCTTCTTGCGGCGGCGCTTGCCGTCGCGGTGCTCGACGATCTCGTAATGCCGGTCGATGCGGTAGCGATACCAGACGCACTCGGTCCGGGACAGCTCGGCGGTCAGCGGCCCTTCCGGCCGCGGATGCGCCGCGCCGACCACCTCGGCGGTGTGGCGGAAACCGCCCTTGCCGACCAGTTCGTCGGAGGCGCCGCGGTAACGCTCCAGCTCCGGAATCGACAGCGTCTCGGTGCCGATCATCGCGTGCAGCTCATCGCGGGTGTGCCGCATGGAGAAGAACGCGACCACCGTGGCCACCAGCACGACGACACCCACAACCCACACGGGCGATCACCCCCAGGTCGACACCGTTTCCGGCCGCCCGGGCCGGCGGCCTACTCCCACTCGATCGTGCCCGGCGGTTTGCTCGTCACGTCGAGCACGACGCGGTTCACCTCGGACACCTCGTTGGTGATCCGCGTGGAGATCCGCTCGAGCACGTCGTAGGGTATCCGAGCCCAGTCGGCGGTCATCGCGTCCTCGCTCGACACCGGCCTCAGCACCACCGGATGTCCGTAGGTGCGGCCGTCCCCCTGCACGCCGACGCTGCGCACGTCGGCCAGCAGCACCACAGGGCACTGCCAGATGTCGCTGTCCACCTCGGCCGCCGCGAGTTCCTCGCGAGCGATCGAATCGGCCGCGCGCAGGGTCTCGAGGCGGTCGGCCGTGACCGCTCCGATGATCCGGATCGCCAGGCCGGGGCCCGGGAACGGCTGGCGGTGCACGATCGTCTCGGGCAGGCCCAGTTCGAGGCCGACGCGGCGGACCTCGTCCTTGAACAGCAGCCGCAGCGGCTCGACCAGGCCGAACTCGAGGTCGTCGGGCAGCCCGCCGACGTTGTGGTGGCTCTTGATGTTCGACGCACCCGTGCCGCCGCCCGACTCCACCACGTCCGGATAGAGCGTGCCCTGCACCAGGAACTCGACGTCGCCCCGGGCCTTGAGGTCGCGCGCGGCCTGTTCGAACACGCGGATGAACTCCCGGCCGATGATCTTGCGCTTCTGCTCGGGGTCGGACACCCCGTCCAGCGCGGCCAGGAACTGCTCACGCGCGTCCACGGTGACGAGGTTGACCCCCGTTGCGGCGACGAAGTCCCGCTCGACCTGGGCACGCTCCCCTGCGCGCAACAGTCCGTGGTCCACGAACACGCACGTCAGCCGCTCGCCGATGGCCCGCTGCACCAGGGCCGCGGCGACGGCGGAGTCCACGCCACCGGAGAGCCCGCAGATCGCGTGCCCCTCGCCGATCTGGGCGCGGATGCGCGCGACCTGGTCGTCGACGATCGAGGCCGTCGTCCAGCGCGGGCGGATACCCGCCACCTCGTGCAGGAACCGGCGCAGTACCTCTTGGCCGTGCGGCGAGTGCGCTACTTCAGGGTGGTACTGCACCCCGGCCAGCGCGCGGGCCGTGTTCTCGAACCCGGCCACGGGCGCTCCGTCGCTGCCCGCCGTGACCTCGAACCCGTCGGGTGCCTCGGTCACGCAGTCGCCGTGGCTCATCCACACCGGATGCCTCGCGGGCAGCGCCGCGTGCAACGCACCGCCGGTGACGCCCAGCTCGGTGCGGCCGAACTCGCGGGTGCCCGTGTGCTCGACGGTGCCGCCGAGCGCCCGCGCCATCGCCTGGAAGCCGTAACAGATGCCGAGCACCGGCACCCCGGTGTCGAACAGCGCGGGGTCCACACCCGGCGCTCCCTCGGCGTAGACGCTGGCGGGCCCGCCGGAGAGGATGATCGCGGACGGGCTCCGTTCCAGCAGCTCGTCGACCGGGGTCGTGTGCGGCACGACCTCCGAGTACACCTGGGCCTCACGGACCCGGCGCGCGATGAGCTGCGCGTACTGCGCGCCGTAGTCCACCACGAGCACGGGACCCACGGAACCATCTGCCACTGCCGGATCTCCTCACCAGTCTCCTCGTGCGGGCCGTTCCGGCCACGCGCCGGCCGGCCGCCGGCGCCCCGCGCCGACCCGCTTATCGTCGCAGGTGAACCGTCGCGCGGTGCCCGCAGGTCGCCGTTACGGTGCTGCCCATGGAGGGTATGGACACCATCACACCGCGTCCCCGTCCGATGTGGGTCGCGGGCCGCGCGGAACGCGGCGCCGACACGCGCCCGGTCACCCACCCGTACGACGCCACGGAGATCGCTACCGTCGCCGTGCCGGACGCGGCCCTGACCCGCCGCGCCGTGGACTCGGCGGCGCGTTTCGCG
>NZ_KB912681.1:2252-5246 GCF_000383795.1 Saccharomonospora saliphila YIM 90502 | reverse complement strand
CAGTGCGGCGACTCCGCGGCCCACGCGCACCCGACTCATCCACCTCGCGGGCCGTGCGGCACACGTCGCCCGAGGGCGGGTCAGCTCGACGGCGCCTCGCCCGACCGGCCGGAGGACGTGCCGTACCGGCTCTCCCCCGACGACTCGTCCGGCGTCGTGTCCTCCTCCGTGGTGGACGTCGACGGCGTCGGCTCGGTCGAGGGGGACGGCTCGGTGGACGGGATCGAGGACGTCTCGTCCAGCTCCGGCGGCAGCTCGTCGTCGCTCGACGACGGCGGGGGCTCGGTCGAGGTCGTCGTGTCCTGTTCCTCGGTGGTGCTGGTGCCCTCCGGGCTGCTGGTGACCGGGGGAACCGGCGTTTCGGCGGAGGGCTCGCTCAGCCGCGCCGTCAGCTCCTCGTGCCGGGCACGCAGCCGGGCCAGCTCGTCCTCGGCCGCCACGTCGTTCAGGGCCACCTCGGCCTCGCCGAGTGCCGTGCGGGCGTCGTCGTAGCGCTGCTGCGCGATCGCCAGGTGGGCTTCCTCCAGATCGGTGCGCACCGACGCCGCTGCCTGCACCGACCGCGCGTGGTCGGCGTAGAGCACCGTGCTCAGGCCCCACAGCGTGTCGCCGGGCTGTGCGTCGCGAGCGGCCAGCGCGGTACCGGTGAAACCGATCGCGAGCACGGCCGCCGCCGCGGCCACGGGCACGAGCATCCGCCTGCGTCCCCGGCCGCCGTGCCGTCGGGCGCGGGCCGCCGTCGCCACCGTGGTCACCGCCTCCGGGGTGTCCACGAGTTCGGGAACGGCCTCGCTGTCCACATCCCGCCGCCAGGCCAGCAGCAACGCGTTGAGCTCCGCATCGCCGAGGTCGTCGCCGACGCGGGGGTCGGCGCCGCCGAGCGCGTCGAGCAGCGCGTCGTCGGCCTGCACCGCCGACAGGTCCCACTCCGACGCCGCGGCTCCCTCGTCCGGTCCGACCGCGTCCGGATCGGTCTCGGCTCTCCGCGCGTCCTGGTCGTCGCCGTGCCCGCGGTCGCCGCTGCCGTGTTCCGTCACTCAGACCACCTCCTCAGCGGCCAGTGCCTTGCGTAGCCGCGCGAGGGCGCGGTGCTGGGCGACCCGGACCGCCCCGGGCGTCGAACCGACGGCCTCGGCCGTCTCCTCCGCGGACAAGCCGACAACCACCCGCAACACCACGATCTCGCGTTGTTTCTCCGGCAGGACTCGCAACAACTGCGTCATCCGCTCGTTCAGCTCCCCTTGCAGGGCACGCTGTTCGGGCCCGATGCCGCGCTCGACCTCGTCCGGAACCTCGGCGACGGGTTCGGCACGGTTACGGGAGGCCGCGCGGTGTGCGTCGGCCACCTTGTGCTGGGCGATGCCGTACACGAAGGCCAGGAAGGGCCGTCCCTGATCACGGTACGAGGGCAATGCCGTGAGCACCGCGAGACACACCTCCTGGGCCACGTCGTCTGCCGAAGCGAACGAACGCTCCTGCCTGCCAACTCTGGCGCGGCAGTACCGCACCACAAGGGGACGAATCGTGGCCAGAAGCCGCTCCACCGCCTGAGGGTCTCCCTCGACAGCTGCGACGACTGACTCGTCCAGTCCATCCCCCACAGTGGCCATCGCAGACAACAGTCCCGGTGTTACGTGTAGGCGTACAAAGACAACGGCGTGCGACTCACGCGTATCGCGCCGCCACGCCGATGACCCCTACCGTACCTGCCGACACCCTCCGATCTCGCCGACGGTCGCCACGGCGCGCCTTGCACCCCGCAACCTGCACGGACGCACTCTATCGCCCTGGTCAAGGATTCAACGACCCCGACCCGGCCGGAGAAGCGGCGTCCGCGGCGCCACCGGCCGCGGCGTCCGGCGACCGGCGGGCACGATCCGTGTGCGGGCCGCGCCGGATGAGCCGATGCGGACACAGCCGCAGAGGCACGCCCCCGGACGCGGAGCGGGCCGGCTGACCAGCTTTCGCCGATCGGCGAGCCGGCGGAACGCCGCCGCGACGCGAAATCCGACGGCCCCGCGGGAGAGGGCCCTTCAGGAGACCTCCCCTTCAGGAGACGAGGCCGCGCCGGAAGCCGTGCGCGACCGCCTGGGCGCGGTCCCGCACGCCGAGTTTGCGGAACAGGCGCCTGGCGTGGGTCTTCACCGTGTCTTCCGAAAGGTAGAGCTCACGCCCGATCTGGCCGTTGCTCTTGCCCTGGCTCATACCGCGCAGCACCTGCAGCTCCCGCTCGGTGAGCTGCACACCGGGGTCGGAGGGCTGACGCGGGGCGGGGACGGACGTGCTGGCGAGGGTGTGGGCGAGCGCGGCGACGAGTTCGGGCCGGGAAGCGTCCCACCGCAGGTATCCGCGCGCGCCACCGGCGATGGCGGCGGCGATACTGCCCGCGTCGTCCGGCGCGCCGAAGACGATGACGTTCGCCTGCGGGTTCGCCGAGACCAGGCGCCGGGTGGCCTCCACACCGGTCGGCACGGCACGCTGGGTACCCACCAGCACGACATCGACCGGCTGCCGGGAGTACCGGGCGAGCAGCTCGTCACCGTGCGCTACACAGTCGATGCGACTGACGCCGGGAACGGCGGACATCACGCGGGTGAGCCCTTCGCGGACACTGCGTCGGTCGTCGCAGATCAAGACCGTCGTCACAGGGGTTCCTTCCTGCAGCCGGGTGACATTCCTTCTCCCCTATCGGACGCTTTAGGTGTCACCTTGACACGATCTGGTGGCTTTTTTCGGGGAAATCTTCGCCCAGATGTCGGCATCCCTGATATCGCACAGCAAACGGGCTAGATCGGAACCCAGGGCGAACGACGTGCACAGCGGCGTCCCACCGGATCGGTGGACAGTAACACTCCGTACAACTCGTCGGTAACTCTTGAACGGTTCCAGTCAGCCTCGTCCGGGTGGAGATCGGCGGCCAGCAGGGCCGCGGGCCAGGACAGCGACCGCAGGCCCCGCGCCCGGCTCTCGTGCGCCGCCGCGCGGACCAGCGCG
>NZ_KB912681.1:0-2152 GCF_000383795.1 Saccharomonospora saliphila YIM 90502 | reverse complement strand
CCGCGGCGTGGTCGCCCCGCCCGGCGACCACGGTTAGCCCGCGAACCGCGCTTCCGCGACGCGCGGGGCCCACGTGCCGTGCGGCTCCAGCGTCACCACGCGGACGTCGTCGCTGCGGCGGTCCAGGCGCACGACGAGGTGGTCCTCGGACAGTCGTTCGGCCAGGCCCTCACCCCACTCGACCACGACGGCCGCGTGTTCCAGATCCGTGTCGAGGTCGAGGTCGTCGAGCTGGGACAGGTCGCCCCCGAGCCGGTAGGCGTCCACGTGCACCAGCGGCACCCCGCCGGGCCCCGCCGGATGCACCCGGGCCAGCACGAACGTCGGCGAACTGACCCGCCCTCCGACGCCCATGCCCTCGGCGATCCCCCGGGCCATCGTCGTCTTGCCCGCACCGAGCGGTCCCGCCAACAGCACGAGGTCGCCCGCGCCCAGTCGACGGCCCAGCGACCGCCCGAACCGGACCGCGTCCTCGGGCGTCGGCAGCTCCACACTCACCTGCGCCACTACACTGTCCTTCCCGCACGTCGGGTTCCGTCCGCGTCGCCACACACCCGCAGCAGCTCGACGAGATGCCCGTTCACCAGTTCCGGCCGCTCCACGTGCACCATGTGGCCCGCGCCCGGCACGCGAAGCAGCCGCGCGTGCGGCAGTTCGGCCGCGATCCGCTCCGTGTGCGCGAACGGGGTCAACCGGTCCGCGTCGGCCCCGACGACCAGCGCGTGGATGTGCTTGAGCCCGGCGAGAGCGGCGTACCGGTTGTGGCTGCTGAGCGTGTCCACGAAGTGCGCCAACTGTCGCACGGGCGTGTCCTGGAGCATGTCCAGCATGAAGTCCACCGTCGCCGGTGGAACGTCCTGCTTGCCGAACGCGAGTCGCCGCACCGCGTGCCGGGTCAGCTGCCCACCCGCGGCCCGCACGAACTCCACGAGGCCCGGTTGCCATCCCGCCAGCTCCCCCACCCCGCGGGTGAGCGGGTTGTACTTCGACAGCAACGACCGCGGCAGCCCGCTCGCACCGACCTCACCCGCCGCCGTGGCGATCAACGCGACCCCGCACACCCTGTCACGGAACAGCTCGGGGACACGCTGGGCCAGCTCCATGACCACCATGCCTCCCATGGAGTGTCCCAGCAGCACGACGGGCTCCTCGGCCGTCACCGCGCGCAGCACGGCGTGCAGATCGGCGGCGAGTTGTTCGATCGTGCTCGACCCGGCCGCGGACGGTCCCGACTGGCCGTGCCCACGGTGGTCGTAGTAAACCTGCCGCACCCGGGGCAGGCGCAACGCCGCCAGGTCCGCGCGCTGAAGGAACCAGCTCCGCCGGGACAGGGCGAACCCGTGCACCCCCACCACCGTCATCTCGGCGGAGCCGGAGTCACGGGGTTCGATCTCCTCGACCGCGATCGGCGTGCCGTCGTCGGCCGCCACGGTCGCCGTGCGGTCGGTGCGCGAGCCGTCGAACGGCCCGCCGAGCGCGGCTTTCGACGTCACGGGCTCTCCGAGCGGACGTAGCGCCGGCGCACCCGCGGGCGGTACATGCCCGTCACGATCTCGTAGTCGATGGTGCCGAGCGTGTCGGCCCAGTCGGTGGCCGTGGGAGCGCCGTCCGCGCCGGTGCCGAACAACACGACCTCGCTGCCGACCGCGGGCTCGTCGTCCCCGCAGTCGACCACGAGCTGGTCCATGCACACCCGGCCCACCACGGGCCGCCGCGTGCCCGCCAGGAGCACGCTCATCCGCCCGGACAGGTTTCGCGGCACACCGTCGGCGTAGCCGACCGGCACGAGAGCGAGCGTGGTGTCCCGGTCGGCGGTCCAGGTGTGCCCGTACGACACGGACTCGCCCGCCGCGACGCGCTTGGTCAGCACCACGCTCGACCGGAAGGTCATCGCCGGCCTCAGGTCCTCCGGCCGGGGCACCGGGTTGAGCCCGTACGCGGCGATTCCCGGGCGCACCAGGTCGAAATGCAGGTCGGGCCGGGTCAGCGTGGCCGCCGAGTTGGCCAGGTGGCGCATCGGGGCCAGCCCGGCCTCCACCGCCTGGTCGTACGCCGTGGCGAAGCGCCGCGCCTGGGCGTCGACCGACGGGTGCCCCGGCTCGTCGGCACATGCCAGGTGCGACCACACCGCCACCACCTCGACGGCGGGCTC
>NZ_KB912680.1:2170-3674 GCF_000383795.1 Saccharomonospora saliphila YIM 90502 | reverse complement strand
CGGGCAGCTCCCGCTGCCCGGACCGGAAGGCGACGCGGGTGGCGACGCGGCGCTGCGGCGTATCAAGGTCACTCTCACCCCGCCCGCCCCGGACCCGGAGCGCCCGACGGACCCGGGCCGGGCAGTGCCGTCTCCCTCGGTCCCCGACGGGCTCGGCAAGTTCGACCTCGGTTCGGTGCCCGCGTCGGTCACCCCGCCCACGACCTGGCGCAGGGCCGCCTGGTTCGCGGGCCTGTCGTCCACGGCGGTCGTGGTGGCGCTGCTGGTGGCGGGCACGGTGCTCGTCGGCGGGACCGACGAGCAGAGCAGGGCCGCCGAGGGCTGGCCCGACCGGACCGGCCGGCTCTCGATCGCCCCTGACCAGGGCTCACCGGCCGACGCGCGGGTCGGCGACGATGACGCGCGGGGCGGCGACACGGCCGTCCCCGGTTCCGACGCGGCCGACGAGACCGCCACCGAGGACCGGCGTGCCGCGCTGCGTGCCGCGCACACCACGGACACCGCCCCGGAGCCCGCCGAACAGCGCTCAGGAGACACCGACGGCGGCGGGCCGACGACCTCCCCGGCGCCGAGCAAGCCTCCCGTGACCCCGGCCTCCACCTCGGCGGCCCCCCGGGTCCTCTGGGCCTCGCACGACACGGAGACCTTGGCGCGGCGCTCCCAGGACTACTTCAACCTCGTCACCGAAGACCCCTCCGCCGCCCACGACCTGACGACCGGCGAGCTGGCCGAGCTGGGACCCGAGGGGCTGGCCGAGCGCTACGCCGACATCGCGTACTTCGAGGTGCGGGAGGTCTACATCGACGCGGGTGAGGGAATCACGCACAACACCGTCCGCGTGACCTACCCCGACGGCAGCACCGCCGAGGAGACCCGCACGCTGGAGTTCGGCGACGACGACCGCATCGCGGCCGAGGGCGGGTGAGGCGGCACCACACAGCGGGCCACGCCGGGCGGCACCGACACGGACTCGCCAGGCTCCCGGTGGACCGGCCAACACTGCTTCCTCTGCATCCGCACAGGGCGTACGCACGGGATTCTGCACATGCGGGTCGGCGAACGGTTGAAATTTGCTCTGTTCAGGTGACCCGCCTGGCCGTTCGTCGTACGCTCCCCGCTGTCCACCGAGCGAACCTGGTGAACGCCGGTTCGAACGGGTTAGCTGTTGCTCGGTGTCCGCGCTTGAGGTCCACGACCGGACCAAACCTGGAATCGAGAGCAGACGAGGGCGAACAGTGCACGACCGGCCTGACCGAGGGCCTGACCCGACCGTGGTCCTCCACGACGGGCTCGACCACGGGCGACCCGGCTCCCACGCCGACGACCCCGAAACGGGCGTCGACCACGCCGATGCCGAGCACCCCGGCATCGGCGACCCTGACGCCACCCTCCCGGGCGCCGGTCCCGGATGCGCCCGTCCCGGGGGAATCCCGCTCACCAGTGGATTCGTGGGCAAGTTCGTCGTGTTCTCCGCGGCGTTGTCCGACGGCATGGCGCCGCTGGT
>NZ_KB912680.1:0-2070 GCF_000383795.1 Saccharomonospora saliphila YIM 90502 | reverse complement strand
GCGAGGGCGTGGACGCCGCCACCGTGGCGCTGTGGCGGGAGTGCGCGGCCGTGGAGATGCCGCGCGCCGTGGTGGTCTCCCGGCTCGACCACGCCCGCGCCGACGTCGCAGGCGAGATCCGCGCGTGCCGCGAGGCGTTCGGCGAGGGAGTACTGCCGCTGTACCTGCCACCGAGCGACGGCAGTCCGGGGCTGGTGGGCTTGGTCACCCAACGGTACTTCGACTACACCTCGGGCCACCCTCCGGTCGTGCGCACGGTCGGGGTGGCCGACGTGGTGCGCATGACCGAGGCCCGCAACGAACTCATCGAGGGCGTCATCGCCGAGAGCGAGGACGAAACGCTCATGGAGCGGTACCTCTCGGGCGAACTCGTGCCCGAGGAAACGCTGATCACCGACCTCGAGACGGCCGTGGCCCGCTCCCGCTTCTACCCGGTGATCCCGGCCTGCGCGCTGACCGGCGTGGGCACGGCCGAGATTCTCGACGGCATCGCGCGGGCGTGCCCGTCGCCGCTGGAGCACACCCCGCCGGAGGTGACCGCCGTCGACGGCGGGCCGAGGCCGCGCCTGACCACCGACCCCGGCGGCCCGCTCGCCGCCGAGGTGTTCCGGACCTCCGCCGACTCCTACGTCGGGCGGGTCTCGCTCGTGCGGATGTTCTCCGGCACGCTGCGTCCCGAGCGCGCCGTGCACGTGTGCGGGCACGGGCTGGCCGAGCGCGGGCACGACGATCACGACACCGACGAACGGGTGGCGCACGTCTACTCGCCGCTCGGAGCGACGCTGCGGGAGGTGCCGCACTGCGTGGCGGGCGACGTGTGCGCGGTGACGCGGCTCAGCTCGGCCGAGACGGGTGACACGCTCTCGGCACCGGACGATCCGCTGCTCATCCGTACCTGGGAAATGCCGGAGCCGTTGCTGCCCGTGGCGGTGACCGCCCGCTCCCGCAGCGACGAGGACGCCCTGGCGCGCAACCTGTCACGGCTCGTGGCCGGGGACCCGACGCTGCGCCTCGAACGCAACGCCGAGACCGGCCAGCTCGTGCTGTGGTGCATGGGCGAGGCACACGCCGAGGTCGTCCTCGCGCGCCTGCGTGCCGGCGGCGCGGACGTGACCACCGAGGACGTGCGGATCAGCCTGCGTTCGACCTTCGCCGCGCAGGCGACCGGGCACGGACGGCACGTCAAGCAGTCCGGCGGACACGGACAGTACGCCGTGTGCGACATCGAGGTGGAGCCGCTCGAGCGCGGCGCCGGGGTGGAGTTCGCCGATCGCGTCGTCGGCGGGGCCGTACCGCACCAGTTCATCCCGAGCGTGGAGAAGGGCGTGCGGGCACAACTGGCCCGCGGGATCGGCGACGAGCACCCGGTGGTCGACGTCCGGGTCACCCTCGTCGACGGCAAGGCGCACAGCGTCGACTCCTCCGACGCGGCGTTCCAGACGGCCGGGGCGCTGGCGCTCAAGGACGCCGCCGCCACGGCGGGCATGGTGCTGTTGGAACCGCTCGACTCCGTGACGATCCGTGTGCCCGACGAGTACCTCGGTGCCGTGCTGGGCGACCTGTCGTCGCGACGCGGGCGCGTGCTGGGCACCGAGTCGGCCACCGGCGGCACCAGTGTCGTGCGTGCCGAGGTCCCTTCGGGCGAACTGCTGCGCTATGCGATCGACCTGCGCTCGCTGACCTCGGGCACGGGCGAGTTCACCCGCGACCACGCCCGCTACGAACCGGCCCCCCACCGCCAGGCGGCGGGCTGAGGGCCTCCGTCACGACGCGGCCGGGAAGCCGGCGGCAGCCGGAGGATCGGGCTCGGCGATCTCGAAGTACTCCGGGTGCTCGGCCGTGCCCGCGAGGCGGAACACGCGAACCCGGCGCCGCCGCCGCAGCGCCAGGGTGTCCCGGACGGCGTCGTTGTAGACGCGACGGGCGATCACCACCCTGTGTTCGGCGTCGGCGAGCTCTCCCGCCAGTGGCGGCGCGATCCGCCGCCGGTCCAGCCGGTCCAGCGCCCGGGTGAGTTCGTTCTCGGCCAGTTCCCGCTCCGACCGGGGCGCGGCCTCGGCGGTATCGGCG
>NZ_KB912679.1:4434-8630 GCF_000383795.1 Saccharomonospora saliphila YIM 90502 | reverse complement strand
CGCCGTGGAGATCCCGGGCGGCACGGTGCGCGTGGGCATCGAGCGGGACGGCGCGACGCTGACCGGCCCGGCCGCGTTCGTCGCCCGGGGCCAGCTCGACTCGTCCTGGTGGGACGGCGTGGCCTGACCCTGGCGTGACAGCCGGGCCGACGTGACCGGTCTCGGGAATACGGCCGCGCCGGTCCGGGTTGACCGGGAAAGCGCGCGGGCGAACGAGGACATCATCCATGCCGGGAACGCGAGCCCTCGCCTGGTGCGCCGGTGCGAAGACAGGACACGCCGCGCCGGTGCCGGTGAGCCCGGGCGCGCGCGATCTGCTCGTGTCGCGCGACCGGGCCGCGCACCGGCGGAGGATGGGGGACCGCCCGAAGGGCACCGCGACCACCGGAGCCGGACCTGGAGCGCACGGTGGTGCCCGTGGCGATGATCCGAGCGGGTAAATCGTTCGTTCTTTCCCGCGAACCGTGGGACGATAGGGAGACGATGACAGAACCGACACGCAACGGCCCCGTCGAGGCGGAGTTCGACGACCGCGAACTCTCACCGGGGGAGCTCGAACTCGCCGAACGCGCCTCGCTGCGCAGGGTCGCGGGCCTGTCCACCGAACTGACCGACGTCACCGAGGTCGAGTACCGGCGACTGCGGCTGGAACGCGTGGTGCTCGTCGGCGTGTGGACCGAGGGCACGGCGGCGCAGTCCGAGGAGTCCCTGGCCGAGCTGGCCCGTCTGGCCGAGACGGCGGGTTCCGAGGTCCTCGAAGGGCTGATCCAGCGGCGGTCGAAGCCCGATCCGGCCACCTACATCGGCTCAGGGAAGGTCCGGGAACTGGCCGACATCGTCGTCGCCACCGGCGCCGACACCGTGGTCTGCGACGGCGAGCTCTCCCCGAGCCAGTTGCGCCAGCTCGAGGAGAAGATCAAGATCAAGGTGATCGACCGGACCGCCCTGATCCTCGACATCTTCGCCCAGCACGCGCGCTCGAAGGAGGGCAAGGCCCAGGTCGAGCTCGCGCAGCTGCACTATTTGATCCCGAGGCTGCGGGGCTGGGGGCAGAACCTCGCCCGGCAGGCCGGTGGCCGCGCGGGCGGTGGCAACGGCGGTGTCGGTCTGCGCGGTCCCGGTGAGACGAAGCTGGAGACCGACCGCAGGCGGATCAACAAGCGGGTCGCGAAGTTGCGGTCCGAGATCTCGGCCATGGACACCATCCGGGCCACCAAACGTGGGCGCAGGGTGGCCAACGAGGTGCCCAGCGTGGCGCTGGTCGGCTACACCAACGCGGGCAAGTCGAGCGTGCTCAACGCGATCACCGGTGCCGGTGTGCTGGTCGAGGACGCGCTGTTCGCGACGCTCGACCCCACGACACGGCGTTCGGCGACTCCCGACGGCCGGGCCTACACCCTGACCGACACCGTCGGGTTCGTGCGGCACCTGCCGCACCAGCTCGTGGACGCATTCCGTTCGACCTTGGACGAGGCCGCCGACGCCGACCTGCTGCTGCACGTCGTGGACGGTTCGGTCGCCGCTCCCGAGGATCAGATCACGGCGGTGCGGGACGTGCTGGCCGAGATCGCCGAGAAACGGTCGGAGACCCTTCCGCCGGAGCTCGTCGTGATCAACAAGATCGACACCGCCGACGAGGTGGCGTTGGCCCGGCTGCGCAATCTCGCGCCCGACGCGCTGTTCGTCTCCGCGCAGAGCGGGCAGGGCATCGACGCGCTGGTCGAGGCGATCGCCGACCGGCTCCCGCGCCCCGAGATCGTGGTGGAGGCACTGGTGCCCTACACCCGGGGCGAGCTCGTGGCCCGTGCCCATGCCGACGGCGAGGTACTGGCGGAGGAGCACGTGCCCGAGGGCACTCGTCTGCGGGCCCGGGTCCGTCCGGATCTCGCCTCGGCGCTGGATCGCTACGCCACACACGCCTCCGGGGTGTGATCCTGGCGCTCGTCGCAGGCCTGGTGCGCCGAGTGGGCGCGTCAAACGCGCGGCGGGCGGTACCGTGGCCCGGTGCTCACTCCCCGGCGCTCGACCGTCGCCCGCGCGGTGTCGCTTGCCACGGTGCCACTGGTCACGGCCTCGTTGTCCGCCGTGCCCGCGGCCGATGCCGTGTCCCCGGCGGACGCGTCTCTGAAGGGGGCCGCCCCGGTGGGTGCGCCCCGGCAGCCGCCGGCCGTCGGCGCGGAGCCTGAGGTGCTGTGCACGCTCGACGACGACCGGCTCGACGAGGTGTCCGGACTGGCGGTGGACGGTGCCACGCGGTATGTGGTCAACGACGGGGGAACCCGGGTGGAGGTGTTCGCGCTCGGCGAGGACTGTCAGGTGCGCGAGGTGCTCCGGCACCCCACGGACCCCTACGACGTCGAGGCGCTCGCCGTCGGCCCGGACGGCACGGTGTGGCTCGGGGACACCGGGGACAACCGGTCCCGGCGCGAGACCGTGGCGCTGCACGCGGTGACCCCCGGCGGAGAGGCCACGCTGTACCGCCTCACCTATCCGGATGGTCCGCACGACGCCGAAGCGCTGATCGTGGACGGGTCCGGCGTGCCGTATGTGATCACCAAGGACGTCCTGGGCGATGCGGGCGTCTACCGGCCGACCGGCGAGCTCACGAGCCCGGGGCCGACCCCCCTTGAGCGGGTGGGCGGACTGTCCTACACCGCCACGGACACCCCCGGCGGCCCGCTGGGCAGCATCGGGTCCCTGGCCGTGACGGGTGCGGCGCTGTCGGCCGACGGGTCCGTGCTGGCCGTGCGCACCTACACCGACGCCTACCTCTACCCGGTTCCCGACGGGGACGTCGTCGCCGCGCTCGACCGGCGTCCCGCGCGGATCGCGTTGCCCGGCGAGGACCAGGGAGAGGCCGTCGCGTTCGCCCCGGACGGTGCGCTGTTGTCGGTGAGTGAGGGCGTCGGGAGTCCCCTGCGGTCGGTCGCGGGAGCCGTGGACGTGGTCGATGGACCCGGGGCAGCGGACGGAGCGGAGACCGCGCCCCAGGCACCGGCCGACGCGGCGGAGGACACGGCGGGAGACGGGGAGGGCTCCGGGGACTCCGGGGCCGGACTCGACACTCTGCCCGGCATCGCGGTCGCGGTCGCGCTCGCCGCCGTGCTCGTGATCGGCGCGGGCCGCCTGCGCCGCCGCTGACACCGGCACGGAGGAGCGGTCACCGTCGGACCGGGATACCGGGCCGTCAGAGCCTGCGCAGGACGGCCACGACCTTGCCCAGCACGGTCGCCTCGTCGCCGGGAATGGGCTCGTAGGCTTCGTTGTGCGGCAGGAGCCAGACGTGCCCGTCCTTACGCTTGAACGTCTTGACCGTGGCCTCGCCCTCGATCATCGCGGCCACGATGTCGCCGTTCTCGGCGTCCGGTTGCTGCCGCACCACCACCCAGTCGCCGTCGGTGATGGCGGCGTCCACCATCGAGTCACCGGTGACGCTGAGCAGGAAGACCTTGCCCTCGCCGACGATGTCCTTCGGCAGCGGGTACACGTCCTCGATAGCCTCTTCGGCCAGGACCGGGCCACCGGCGGCGATCCGTCCGACGAGAGGGACAAGCGCGGGTTCCGGGAGCGAACCCTCGGTCTCGCCCCGTTCCACGTCGGAGGCCAGTACGCCGACGGCGCGCGGACGGTTCGCGTCGCGGCGCAGATACCCTTTCCGCTGCAAGGCCCTCAGCTGGTGCGAGACCGAGGAGGTCGAGGTCAGACCCACGGCTTTGCCGATCTCGCGCACACTCGGCGGGTACCCGTACCGGTCCACCCAGTCCCGGATGACGTCGAGAACCTTCTGCTGACGCGGTGTGATCCCCTCGTCCGGAGCGTCGACGACGGGCGTGAGGTCGCCGACCGCGTCGCTGTCCTTCGTGTTGCGTGCCACCGCGTTCTGCCTCCCAGTCGAGAGCGCGACTCGCTCGCCGTGCCCGGTGCTCCATGTCCATTCTCGACACTATCGGTCATCGAGCGCATTTTCAAACGTTTGTTCGAGCGACACGCCGTGACCTCCTCGATTCTCGCACAGGTTCCTGGTACATATTCGCACTGGCGTTCGAATAGAACGCGTGCTCGAGTTCGGGATCGAGTTCGAGGAGGTCGTCGTGTCGGTTCTCCACGACCGCGTGCTCATCCGGTCGCGCCGCCCGGCTCGGTCGCGCCGCCCGGCCCGGTCCGGTCGCCCCGCCGCGCGGGGGAGCAGGGTGGAG
>NZ_KB912679.1:2150-4334 GCF_000383795.1 Saccharomonospora saliphila YIM 90502 | reverse complement strand
CGGGGCCGGGCCCACCCTGTCCCCCGAGGCCCTCGGGGGAGCGCGGCCCGGACAGCCGGTCTCCGCCACCGCCGTCGGGCGGTCCGGTACCCGCCGCACACGCCAGCAGAAGCATCAGGGCGGTGAGAACCAGCCCGATGGTGAGAACCGAGTGTCGCCTCACAGGTCCATGTAACCACTCGAATGGAGTATGGCCCAGTCGTTCGGGGGATCGGCCGTATCGCTGAGTCGATCAGCGGCCCCCGTCTTTCGTCGGGTCGCACGCCTGTCGTCTTGACAGTGCACAGACGCCCGGCAATGGTCGTCACCACTGTGCTCGCCGTCCGACTGGGGGCTTTCGTGAGAAGTACGCGCGTGTCCGCGGCGCTGGCCGCCGCCGTCGTCGCCCTGCCGCTGGCCACCGCCACCGCCACCGCCGACGACGCGCCAGGACCCGTCTTCCGTGATGGGCAGGCTCAGCCGGTGTTCGACCCCGGCGACGTCGTGCGCGACGAGGTCTGGGTCACCGCCGACGTGGACAGTGATCGCGACGGGGCCGACGACCGCGTCCACGTCGAGATCGTGCGCCCCGCGGCCACGGAGGACGGCATGCGGGTTCCGGTGGTGTACCAGGCCAGCCCGTACTTCTCCGGCGGCAATCCGATCACCAACCACGACGTCGACGTCGAGCTGTACGTGCCGACCCGGCCCGCAGGGCCGGATTCGCCGATCACCTGGCACTACGAGGACTACTTCCTGTCCCGCGGTTTCGCGGTGGTCTACGCCGAGTCGCTCGGCACGGGAGCGTCCACCGGGTGTCCCACGACCGGTGGCGAGAACGAGACTATCGGCGCGGCCTCCGTGGTCGACTGGCTCGGTGGGCGCGCCCCCGCGCACGACGCCTCCGGCGCGCGCGTCGAAGCGGATTGGAGCACCGGCAGGACCGCGATGATGGGTGTCTCCTACAACGGGACGCTGCCCAACGCGGTCGCCTCGACCGGCGTCGAGGGGCTGGAGACGATCGTGCCCATCGCGGCGATCTCGAACTGGTACGACTATTACCGCGAGAACGGAGCCGTGGTCGCGCCCGGTGGGTTCCAGGGCGAGGATGCCGACGTCCTCGCCGAGTACGTCTACACCCGCGACGACCGCGAGGTCTGCCGCCCCGTCATCGAGGAACTCGCCGCCGAGCAGGACCGGGTCACCGGTGACTACAACGCGTTCTGGCGCGAGCGCGACTACCTCGACGACGCGCACCGGGTCCGCGCGTCCGTGCTGGCCGTGCACGGCCTCAGCGACTGGAACGTCACCGTCAGCCAGGTCTCCGAGTGGTACGAGGCGCTGGCCCGGCACGGTGTCGAGCGCAAGATCTGGCTGCACCAGCAGGGACACACCGATCCGTACTCGGTGCGCCGCCAGGCGTGGCTGACCACGCTCAACCGCTGGTTCTCCCACTACCTCTACGACGTCGACAACGGTGTCGAGGAGGAGCCACGGGCCACCGTGCAGCGAGAGGACGGGAGCTGGACCGAGGAAGCCGACTGGCCCGCTCCAGGCGCCGAGGCCGCGACGATGCACCCGCGTCCGGGCGGGGCCGAGCGTGGCGACCTCGATGTGCGCCCGAGCCGGGGCAGGCCGGTGGTCGAGCGGTTCACCGACAACGCGACCACGACCGTCGGCGAGCTGGTGGACGCGGACTCGTCGGCACACCGGCTCGCCTACGCCAGCGATGCGGCGCGGCGGCCCGTCCGGCTCAGCGGGACACCGCGGGTGGACCTGCGGGTCGCCTTCGACCGCCCGGCGGCCAACGTGACGGGTGTCCTGGTGGACCGGGCTCCCGACGGGACCTCACACGTCATCACGCGGGGCTGGACCGACCCGCAGAACCGGCACGATCCGGCGCGGACACAGCCCATCCGCCCCGGCGTGCCGTACCGGGTCTCGTTCGACCTGCAACCGCAGGACTACCTGCTGTCGCCGGGACACAGGCTGGAGTTCGTGGTGCTCTCCAGCGACCATGACTTCACGCTGCGCCCGGAGCCCGGCACCGGTCTGGCCGTGGATGTCACCCGCACGTCGGTCACCGTGCCCGTCGTCGGGGGTGAGCCCACGCTGCGCGCGGCGTTCGGCTGGCGCTGACCGTGACCGGCGGCCTCCACGGGCCGGTCGCCGCCGGTCGCTGGACGACGCTGAAGTCGGGGCCCG
>NZ_KB912679.1:0-2050 GCF_000383795.1 Saccharomonospora saliphila YIM 90502 | reverse complement strand
AGGCCACGAAGGTCAGCATGCTGCCGGGGCGTTGCCCCGCGATCAACAGCACCACCGCGACCACGACCTGCACGACCAGCAGCGCCTTCGACGAGGCGGCGGGCGAGTGCTGGTCGGTGTGCGCGGCGGGCACGGCGGGTGAACGGTGCGCGGGCGACGGACCCACCGTCGTGCACCGGCTCAGCGGCGCGGCCACCCCGCCGGTAACCTTCCCGCGTGTCTGTGAACAACGACGAGGCCGCCGCGCGGGGTGCCCGCGTTCCGAAGGACTCGGGAGTCGCCGTCGCGCCACCGCGCCCGAACCGGATCGAACCCGTTCCGTTGACGACGTTGGTCGCGCGGGCCGACGCCCGTCTCGTGGCCGACCCGGCCGCCGTTCCCTCGGCCGAGGACGTCGTCGTCACCGGGGCCAGCCTGCGCGCGCAGCAGGTCCTGCCCGGTGATCTGTTCGCCGGACTGCCCGGGGCCCGAGCGCACGGCGCGGACTTCGCCGCCGAGGCCGTCGCCGCGGGCGCGGTCGCGGTGCTCACCGACGCCGACGGGGCGAGCAGGCCCGCCGTACGGGATGCTGGAGTCCCGGTGCTGGTCCACGACGACCCCCGTGACGTGCTGGGCGCGGTGGCCGCCTGGATCTACGGCGAACCGTCGCTGGAGCTGTCCGTGCTCGGGGTCACCGGCACCTCGGGCAAGACGACCACCGCCTACTTGATCGAGTCGGGGTTGCGCGCGGCCGGGCACCACACCGGACTGGTCGGCACCGTCGAGACCCGGATCGGTTCGGAACGGCTCACCAGCGCCTTCACCACGCCGGAGGCGCCGGACCTGCAGGCGTTGTTCGCCGTCATGGTCGAGCAGGGCGTCACGCACGTGGCGATGGAGGTCTCCAGCCACGCCCTCGCCCTCGGCCGGGTGAACGGGACCCGGTTCACCGTGGGCGCGTTCACCAACCTCTCGCAGGATCACCTCGACTTCCACCGCGACATGGAGGAGTACTTCGCGGCGAAGTCGCTGCTGTTCGACGGCCGGTCCACGCACGAGGTCGTGGTGGTCGACACCGCCTGGGGCCAGGCGCTCGTCACTCCGAGGACGGTCACGGTCGCCACCGGGCCGGGTACCGACGCGAGCTGGCTCGCCACTGACGTCGCGCTCACTCCGACGGGCGAGCAGCAGTTCGTGCTGCACGCGCCGGACGGCCGCAGCGCCAAGACCACCCTGCCGCTGCCGGGCGAGTTCAACGTCGCCAACGCGACCCTGGCCGCGGCCGTGCTCGACACGGTGGGCGTGGCGCTTCCGGACATCGTCACCGGGCTGGCCACGGTGGAGGTGCCGGGCCGGATGGAGCGCGTCTACCTCGGGCAGTCGTTCACCGCCGTGGTGGACTACGCCCACAAGCCCGCTGCCGTCACCCAGGCGTTGCAGGCCCTGCGCGCCCGCACCGAGGGACACATCATCACCGTCCTCGGTTGTGGCGGCGACCGCGACACCGCCAAGCGGCCGATGATGGGGGAGGCGGCCGCGCGCGGCAGTGACCTGCTGATCGTCACCGACGACAACCCGCGCAGCGAGGACCCTGCGGCCATCCGGGAGGCCATGCTCGCCGGGGCGCGCGCGGTCGGGCCCGCTCAGGGCGGGGAGGTCGTCGAGATCGGCGACCGGCGCGCGGCCATCACCGCGGCGGTCGAGCGGGCCGGTCCCGGGGATGTGGTGCTCGTGGCGGGTAAGGGACACGAGAGCGGCCAGGAGGTCGCCGGTGTGGTCCACCCGTTCTCGGACGTCGACGAACTCCAGGCCGCGATCCGACACCGGCTCGAGGAGAGCGCATGATCGAGTTGACCCTCGCCGACATCGCCCGGGTGGTCGGCGGACGACTGCACCGCACCGACGGGCGGGAACGCGTGACCGGCACGGTCGAGTTCGACTCACGGGCGGTGGCAGGCGGCGGGCTCTTCGTCGCATTGCCGGGGGAGCGGGTCGACGGGCACGACTTCGCCGCCTCGGCGGTCGGCGACGGCGCCGCGGGCGTGCTCGCCGCCCGTGAGGTCGACGCGCC
>NZ_KB912678.1:177373-179535 GCF_000383795.1 Saccharomonospora saliphila YIM 90502 | reverse complement strand
GCCGGCACCGGTGAGGCCGTGCGGGGTCAGTTCGGCGGAGGCGTTCGACGCGGCCGCGACCGTCAGCGTCCCCCGTTCGTGGGCGTGCCGCACCGCGCGCACCACGGCCTCCCTGGCGACACCCCGCCCGTCGTCCGCTCCGGTGCAGGCGCGTGCCCAGGGCGTCACCACGAAGCTGCTGTTGGCGACCGCGAAACCGTGCTCGGCCGCCCACATGAGTCCGCACACGGCCGCGTCCGGGGTGACGTGTCCGTGGTCGTCGACGACCTTCACCGACGCCAGCCGCGCTCCCGCCGCGACACCGGTGATTCCGCGCCCGTCGTCGGCGGCGGCGACGATCCCGGCGACGTGCGTGCCGTGCGCGGAGCCCGATGGTGCCCAGTCCCGGGGTGAGCGGCGCGGCGTTCCGTCCGTGCAGCCCACCGACAACTCCGGCGCCACCGCGCTCGCGAGATCCGGGTGGGTGGCGTCGATGCCGGAATCGAGCACGCCCACGACGACCCCGGGTGCGCCTTCGCCATCGCGCCGGGCGGACGCGGCGCCGATCGCGCGCAGGTTCCACTGCCGGTCCCGCAGGTCGGTGTCGGGGTTCGCGGGGTGATCGGGCTGCTCGGAGGTGGGTCGCGGTGTCGGGGGCGCCGGGGTCGACGGTGCGTGCCCCGACGGTGGCGCGGAGGAGCCGTGTCCCCCGGGTCTCGTCCCCGGCCCGTGTGTGGCGAACACGCGGGCCGTTCCCAGCGTGTCCGCGAACTCCGGGTTCCGCGAGACGGCCACGGTCACCCCGATCCGGGCGTAGTGGGTGGCGACCGTGCCGCAGGCCGCCTCGATCTCCCGGGTGACGCTCCGGGTCGGCGTCTCTTCCTCGGACAGCACCAGGTAGCGCGTGGCCTGGCCCGCGTCCGCGGGGCAGAGGAACCGCGACGACGTGGGTTCGGCCGCGCCCGGCTGCTGCCCGGCGAGCACGAGTGCGGCACCGAGCACGGCCGCGCTCCCGCACTTACGCAACGCCCACCTCCCGCGGCCGGTCCGTGCGTCGGATTCGCCTCGTGGGCGCACGCTAACGAGCAGGTCAACGGGGGACAACCGGACGCGCGAACTTCCCCCGGTCGGGGTTGCCCGGACGAGGGCCGCAATGACGCGGTGTAGGTATGGGATACTGGGTGCCGGTTACCGAACCGTCGTCGCCGTCGCCCGAGGCGGGACGCGGTCGCGGGTGACCCGGTGACGTGCCGGAAGAACCACGGGTCGTCGCCGCCGCGCACCGACCGTGCCGGACGGCTCGACGACGTGGAGGCACCCGTGCGCGGGTGCGTGTTCGTCCGGGACGTCGTCGCGGGACCTGCCGTCGGTGCGATGCCGGGGAACACCGGCCGTGTCGAGGGCATGACAGGGCAAGGATTCCCGTCGCGGTGGACCCCACCACGGCGGACACAACAGGGATACGGCCCCTGCGCGGCCGCGTGGTGAACGCGCCCGGGGGCGGAGGAGATGTATGTCGAACGCGGAGACACCCGCCGAGAACACGGGCGGGACCGCCGCCACATCCATGTCGGGCGCGCTGGCGGACTTGCCGGAACGGACCCGGGTGCACGTCGTCGCGAAGCGGCTCGGGACAAGCAGCAAGGAAGTGCTCGCGATCCTGGCCGGGTTGGGCGAGACGGCGCGCAGCCCACAGTCCGGCGTCACGAGGGAGACGGCGTATCAGGTCGCCGAGGCACTCGGCGTGGTGGACCGCGACGCCTCCGGTGAGCCGGCGCCGTCCGACGGCACCGGCGGACGCGCGGCGACGAACGCGGGCGCTCCGGCCTCGGGCGAAGCCCGGACCGACCGGACGTCCCAGGAACAGGCCCGGCCGGAGCAGCAGGCCGAGCGGGAGCACGAGCCCGCGCAGCAGACGCCACAGGCTGTGCACGAGCCGCAGACGGAACGCGAGGCGCGGACGGAGTCGGCGCCGCGGGCGGAGTCGACGGCGCAGGCTGAGTCGACGGCGCAGGCTGAGTCGACCTCGAACACGGAGCAGACGGCGCAGGCTGAGCACGAGGCGCGGGCGGAGTCGGCGCCGCGGAAGGAGTCGACCTCGCAGCCGGAGCGGACGGCGCAGGCGGCGCCGGAACCACGGGCGGAGCAGCGGACCCGGCCGGAACCGCAGGCCCAGCCGGAGC
>NZ_KB912678.1:174517-177273 GCF_000383795.1 Saccharomonospora saliphila YIM 90502 | reverse complement strand
CGCCGATGACACCGCCGCGTCGGGCGGCGCCGCCGACACCGCGTCGGGGGCCGCCGACGACGGGGCGGACCGGGGATCGGAGACGCCGTGACGCTGCGGCGCCTCGTGCTGTGGCGGCATGGCGAGACCGACTACAACGCCTCCGGCCGGATGCAGGGCCAGCTCGACTCGGCCCTGACCGAGATCGGCTGGAAGCAGGCCCGCTTCGCGGCACCCGCTCTCGCCCGGTTCACCCCCGACCTGGTCATCGCCTCCGACCTGCGCAGGGCCACGGACACGGCGACGGTGCTGACCGAGGCGTTCGGGGTGCCGCTCCGTGTCGACAAGCGGCTCCGCGAGACCCATCTGGGTGAGTGGCAGGGCATGACGGTGACCGCCGTGGCGGAGCGTGCGCCTGCCGACCGGGAGCGCTGGCGCACCGACGCGACGTGGGCCCCACCGGGCGGGGAATCGCGGATCGAGGTCGCGGAACGGGCCTACGAGGTGGTGGATGACCTGCTGCGTGGCGACGAGCAGGTGGAAACCGTGCTCCTTGCCGCGCACGGTGGGCTGATCCTGGCGTTGACGGCGCGGCTGTTGGAGCTGCCGGTGCCGCTGTGGCCGTCGCTCGGCGGCATCTCGAACTGCCACTGGGTGGAACTGGGTCGGCGGGACGAGGGCTGGCGGCTCCACGCCTACAACGCCGGCATCACGGGATGACTGCCACTTCCGGCCCCCGGCTGCTCGTCTTCGGCGACTCGCTGAGCTTTCACGGCCCCGACGGCACCCATGCCGCCGACGAGGACCGGTTGTGGCCCAACGTGGCCGCCGCGGCCCTCGGTGGTCACGCCGACCTCGTGGCGGGCACCGGGTGGACCGCGCGGGACGCGTGGTGGGCGCTGACCGGCGACCCGCGGGTGTGGGCGGACGTCCCCCGGGCCGACGTCGTGGTGTTCGCGGTGGGCAGCATGGATTCGCTGCCCTCTCCGCTGCCGACCTACCTGCGTACCGGTCTGCGGTACGTGCGCCCCGCACCGGTGCGCCATGCCGCCCGCGAGGCGTACCGCCTGGCGCAGCCGGTGTTCGCGACCCTTCTCCGGGGACGGCCACCGGCTCTGCCGCCCCGCCTCACCGTGCGGTACCTGGACACGGCGGTCGAGGCGCTGCGGACGCTGCGCCCGGATCTGCCCGTCGTGGGGTGGGCACCGTCGGTGCACCGCGCGCCGTCGTACGGGTACGTGCACACCATGCGCCACCGCACCGCGGGTGCGCTGGCCGCCTGGTCGCGCCGCCGCGGTGTCCCGCTGCTCGACCTGCCCGCCGTGGTCGGCCCGCACGTGCTCGGCGGGCACGGCAACCCGGACGGCATGCACTGGGGCTGGGCGGGGCACGACCGCGTCGGCTGTGCGACGGCCGAGCTGATCGCGCCCCTGCTCGGGCGGCGCGGGGCGGAGGCTCCCGGCAGGGGGCCGGTGCGGGACGTAGGCTGAGCCGGTGCCCGTCGCGGTTGTCACGGATTCCACTGCCCACCTGCCCGAGGCCTTCGCCGAGAGGCACGGTGTCCGGGTCGTGCCGCTGCACGTGCTCGTCGACGGTGTCGCCGCACTCGACGGGGTCGAGATGGGCCCGAGGGCGCTCGCCGAGGCTCTCCAGCGGCGGCACGTCGTGACCACGGCCCGCCCCACGCCCGCCGCACTCGCCGCCGAGTACCGGGCGGCACTGGACGGCGGAGCCGAGGCGGTGGTGTCGGTGCACCTGTCGAAAAAGCTTTCCGGCACGTGGGAGGCCGCCGTGCTGGCCGCCCAGGAGGTGGGCCCGGACCGGGTCCGGGTGGTCGACTCGCGCAGCACCGCGATGGGCCTGGGATTCGCGGTGTTGCACGCGGCGTCGGCCGCGGGCCGGGGAGCGGATGCCGAGCGGGTGGAGGCAGCCGCCGTCGCGGCGGCCGAGCGTTCGGAGACGCTGTTCGCCGTCGAGACACTCGAACACCTGCGCCGCGGCGGGCGCATCGGGCACGCCGCCGCGCTGTTCGGCACCGCGCTCGCGGTGAAGCCGGTGCTGCACATGGCCGAGGGGGAGATTCGCCCGCTCGAGAAGGTGCGGACGATGCATCGCGCCACTGCCCGGCTGGTCGACCTGGCCGAGCGGGCCGCCGGGGACGGACCCGTCGAGTTGGCTGTCCATCACCTTGCCGCGCCGGAGCGCGCCGCCGAGCTGGCGTCCCGCCTCGAGGAGCGGGTCGCGGGGTCGGCGGGGTGCGTGGTGTCGGAGCTGGGGGCGGTCATCGGCGCGCACACCGGGCCCGGAGTGCTCGGCGTGGTCGTGCAGAGGACTCCGCAGCCGGAGTGAAGCCGGGGCGCGACCCGTGTGCCCGAGTGCCCACCGGAGCCGCCGGTGCACGAGCGGACCGCTTGGTGCCCGTGGTGTCCACAAGGCCCGAGTTTTCCACAGGCGCGTGGTTCGACCCTGCCGCGTGGCCCGGTGGATTCCTAGCGTCGACGGTGTGTTCGAGACAGCACCGACCGAGACCCACCGCACAGGGCCGCCGCCGTCGCACGGACCTCGCGAGCCCGGGGACCACACCGCCCTCCCGAACGGCGGTGCCGATTCCGCCCTGGCGGGCGGCGGTACCGATTCCGCCGTCCCGGACGGCCGGGCCGACGCCGCCCTCGCGAGCGGTGGTGGCGATTCGGAGTCCCGGCCGGGCAGCGACGATTCCGTGTTCGAGGGCGGCGCCGAGGGCCGCCTCGAACGGCCGTCGCCTCGGGTCCGTCTCG
>NZ_KB912678.1:170816-174417 GCF_000383795.1 Saccharomonospora saliphila YIM 90502 | reverse complement strand
TGTTCGGCTCGTCCTACGAGTCCTTCCCCGCGCCGTTCGACCTGCGCGGGTTCCGGATCGGAGAGACCACGGTCGCCTTCACCCCGTTCAGCGCGTTCGTCGTCGTCGCGGTGCTCGCAGAACGTGCGCCTGCCGTGGACGCTCGAGGGCCGCGAGCACGTGCTGCACCTGATCGACACGCCCGGGCACGTCGACTTCACCTACGAGGTCTCCCGCGCGCTGGAGGCGTGTGAGGGCGCCATCCTGCTCGTGGACGCGGCCCAGGGCATCGAGGCGCAGACGCTGGCCAATCTCTACCTCGCCCTGGACAAGGATCTGCACATCATCCCGGTCCTGAACAAGATCGATCTGCCCGCGGCCGAGCCGGACAAGTACGCCGCCGAGCTGGCGCACATCATCGGGTGCGAGGCCGACGACGTGCTGCGGGTCTCGGCCAAGACGGGCGAGGGCGTGCGCGAGCTGCTCGACCAGGTGGTCAGCCAGGTCCCGCCGCCCGAGGGCGCGGCGGACGACCCGCCCCGCGCGCTGATCTTCGACTCGGTCTACGACACCTACCGGGGCGTGGTCACCTACATCCGGGTCGTCGACGGCCGCATCACCCCGCGCGAGCGGATCACAATGATGTCCACCGGGGCCACCCACGAGCTGCTGGAGGTCGGCATCATCTCGCCCGAGCCCAAGCCGTGCGCGGGGCTCGGGGTCGGCGAGGTCGGCTACCTCATCACGGGGGTCAAGGACGTCCGTCAGTCCAAGGTCGGCGACACGGTCACCACCGACAAGCGCGGCGCCCGGGAACCCCTCGCCGGATACCGCGAACCCGTGCCGATGGTCTTCTCGGGGCTCTACCCGCTGGACGGCTCCGACTATCCCGACCTGCGCGACGCGCTCGACAAGCTGCGCCTCAACGACGCCGCGTTGACCTACGAGCCGGAGACGTCGGTGGCGCTCGGGTTCGGGTTCCGGTGCGGCTTCCTCGGCCTGCTGCACCTGGAGATCACCCGGGCGCGGCTGGAGCGGGAGTTCGGACTGGACCTGATCGCCACCGCACCGAACGTGGTCTACGACGTCTACCTCGAGGACGGCGCCGAGCACACGGTGACCAACCCGTCGGACTGGCCCACGGGCGGCAAGATCGCCGAGGTGCACGAACCGATCAGCAAGGTCACGGTGATCGCTCCCTCGGAGTTCATCGGCGCCATCATGGAGCTGTGCCAGGGCAAGCGGGGCACGTTGCTGGGCATGGACTACCTGTCCGAGGACCGGGTGGAACTGCGGTACCAGCTACCGCTCGCGGAGATCATCTTCGACTTCTTCGACTCGCTGAAGTCCCGCACGCGCGGGTACGCCTCGCTGGACTACGAGGAGGCGGGCCAGCAGGTCTCCGACCTGGTCAAGGTGGACATCCTGCTCCAGGGCGAGCCGGTGGACGCCTTCTCGGCGATCGTGCACAAGGACTTCGCGTACTCCTACGGCAACAAGATGGCCACCCGGCTGCGGGAGCTGATCCCGCGTCAGCAGTTCGAGGTGCCGATCCAGGCCGCCGTCGGGTCCCGCATCATCGCCCGCGAGACCGTGCGGGCCATCCGCAAGGACGTGCTGGCGAAGTGCTACGGCGGCGACATCTCCCGTAAGCGCAAGCTGCTGGAGAAGCAGAAGGAGGGCAAGAAGCGGATGAAGACGGTCGGCCGCGTCGAGGTGCCCCAGGAGGCGTTCGTCGCCGCGCTGTCCACCGGCGGTGGCGACGCCGAGAAGTCCGACAAGGGCAAGGGCGGCAAGGGCAAGAAGTGAGGTGCCGCGCCGCCGAGGTCCGGGGCCGCACCCGGGAATGACGCGGGAACCCGTGGCCGCGTCACGCGGTGGTGGAGCGGCTTCGTACGCTGTGCCCATGTTCGACAGCTTGCGCGTGCCCGTGATCGCCGCGCCGATGGCAGGAGGACCCTCCACGCCGGAGCTGGTCGCCGCCACGGCGCGGGTGGGGGCGTTCGGTTTCCTGGCCGGTGGGTATCTCAACGCCGCGGCTTTGGCCGACCAGATCGCCCACACCCGGCGACTGTCGGACGAGAAGTTCGGTGTGAACCTGTTCGTCCCCGGCATCCGGTCTACTGTGGACCTCTCGCCGTACACGGCGCGGCTGCGCGCCGAGGGCGGGCGCTACGGTGTGGAGCCCGGCGATCCGCGGTGGGACGACGACGGCTACTCCGCCAAGCTCGACCTGCTGGTCGAGGCCCGTGTGCCCGTGGTGTCGTTCACCTTCGGCGTGCCGCTCGAGTCCGACGTCGAGCGGCTGCACGAGGCGGGCAGCACGATCGTGGTGACCGTCACCTCGCCCGATGAGGCGCGCGAGGCCGTCGCGGTCGGTGCGGACGCGCTGTGCGTCCAGGGCTTCGAGGCCGGTGGACACCGCGGGATTTTCACCGACGACCCCCGCGACCCGTTCGGGGGTGAGGTCCACGGCGTGCTCGCCGCGCTGCGGCTGGTGGCGGGCGTGACCGACCTGCCCGTGATCGCCTCGGGAGGGATCGTGCACGGGGCCGACGTCGCCGCCGTGCTCAGCGCGGGCGCGGTGGCCGCCCAGCTCGGCACGGCGTTCCTGCGCGCCGACGAGGCGGGCACACACCACCCAGCGGCGCGCGCTCGCGGAGGGGACACGCTCCACGGCCGTGACGCGGGCGTTCAGCGGGCGGCCCGCGCGAGGTCTGGTCAACCGGTTCCTGCGCGAGCACACGCCGCACGCGCCCGCCGCCTACCCGCAGTTGCACCGGCTCAGTAAGCCGATTCGAGCGGCCGCGGGCCGGGCGGACGACGCCGAGGCCATGTCGCTGTGGGCGGGCCAGACCTACGCGCAGGCCCCGGAAGGGCCGGCGGGCGCCATCGTGGAACGCCTCCGGCGGGAGGCCCACGAGGCCGTCACCCGGGCGGCGGACCGCCTCACCTGACTCCGGTGGCGCCGCTGCGGGTGCTACGCGGTGTGCGGCAGGCCGCGGTGGGCGTGGGTGGTGAAGGAGGCCAGCACGTCGGCGACGGCGACCGGGTCGTCCAACTGCGGGCAGTGCCCCCAGTCGGGCCGGAACAGCAGGCGGCTGTGCGGCACCCGCGCGCGGACCCGTTCCGCCGACGCGGCGCTGACCAACCGGTCCTTGCCACAGGCGACGACGAGCAGCGGGGCGCTCAGCCGGTCGAGCTCGGCGGCTTCGGTCAGCTCGGTGAGCAGCGCGCAGGCCTCCTTCCAGGCGTCGGTGGTGGAGCGGTGGTCGTGGAACAGCTCGGTGAACCGCGCGACGTGGCGTGCCTCGGCGGAGCCCGCGTCGGCGTAGAGCAGTCGCGGCACCAGGTAGGCCGCGACGGCGCGGACCAGCGGCCCGGGAACTCCGATCGGCAGGGCCGACCACAGGCGCAGCGGGAGCGTGCTGCCCGCCACCGCGCGGGTCAGCCAGGAGTCGGCGAACCCCGGGGCGGCGATCGAGACGACCCCGGTGACCCCCAGCCCGGGGTCCTGCGCGGCCCGCAGGCTCAGCGTGCCGCCGAGCGAGTTGCCCACGAGCACGAGGTCCCCTGGGGCGTCCGGGGAGCCGGTCTCGTGGTCGACCACCGCCCGGACGAA
>NZ_KB912678.1:161760-170716 GCF_000383795.1 Saccharomonospora saliphila YIM 90502 | reverse complement strand
GTCCGGCCGCGGAGGCGTGCTCAGGCACGGGCACCGAGCACGCCGAAGCGCTCGCCGACGAGACCGGCGGCGAGGGTGTCGCCGCCCGCGGGGTCGATCACCAGGAACGCGCCCGTGCGCGGGCTGTCGGCGTAGTCGTCCACCGGCAGCGGCTCGGCCAGCCGCAGGCCGACACTGCCGATCTCGTTGAGTTCCAGCGCCTCCGGCGCCGCGACGGTGGACAGGGTCTGCTCGTCGAACCGGGAACCCAGCTCGGTGACCAGTGCCTGCACCGTGCGGGTCCCGTGCTTGACGAGGACCTTGGTGCCCGGCCGCAGCGGTGTGGTGGACAGCCAGCACAGCGTCGCCGTGCACTCGTCGGTCACGCTCGGCCGGTGCGCGGCCGAGGCCACCAGGTCACCGCGCGCGACGTCGAGGTCGTCGGAGAGCAGCACCGTCACCGACGCGCCCGCTCCGGCCTCGGCCACGGGGCCGTCCGGGGTGTCCACCCGCTCCACGGTGGTGGTCAGCCCCTGCGGCAGCACGGCGACCTCGTCGCCGGGGCGCACGGTGCCCGCCGCGATCTGGCCCGCGTAGCCGCGGTAGTCGGGGTGTTCGGCGGTGCGGGGCCGGATGACGTACTGCACGGGCAAGCGGAACGCGGCCTCGTGCGGGTCGGGCGCCACGGGCACCGTCTCCAGGTGCTCCAGCAGTGTGGGCCCCTGGTACCACGGGGTGTGCTCCGAGCGCGTGGCGACGTTGTCGCCGTGCAGCGCCGAGACCGGCACGGCCAGCACCGACCCCTCGGCGTAGCCGAGGGAGGCGGCGTGCGCGGCGAATTCCTTGGCGATCACGGTGAACGCGGCCTCGTCGTAGCCGATGAGATCCACCTTGTTCACCGCGAGCACGAGCTGCGGCACACCCAGCAGGGCCAGCACCGCCGCGTGCCGCTTGGTCTGCTCCACCACGCCGTTGCGCGCGTCGACGAGCAGCACGGCGAGCCGCGCGGTCGAGGCGCCGGTGACCGTGTTGCGGGTGTACTGCACGTGTCCCGGGGTGTCGGCGAGCACGAAGCTGCGCCGGGGCGTGGCGAAGTAGCGGTAGGCCACGTCGATGGTGATGCCCTGCTCCCGCTCGGAGCGGAGCCCGTCCACGAGCAGGGACAGATCCGGCGTGGAGAGGCCCTTGTCGACGCTGGCGCGCTGGACGGCGTCGAGCTGGTCGGCCAGTACGGACTTGGTGTCGTAGAGCAGGCGGCCGACCAGGGTGGACTTGCCGTCGTCCACGCTGCCCGCGGTGGCCAGTCGCAACAGGCTCGACATCAGAAGTACCCCTCCCGCTTGCGGTCCTCCATGGCGGCTTCGGAGAGCCGGTCGTCGGCACGGGTCGCGCCGCGCTCGGTGAGCCTGCTGGCCATCACCTCGGCGATGACCTCCTCCACCGTGGTGGCCTCGGACTCGACGGCGCCGGTGCAGGACCCGTCGCCGACGGTGCGGTAGCGCACCATCAGTTCGTGGACCTCCTCACCGTCGCGGGGCCCGCCCCACGGGCCTTCGGTGAGCCACATGCCGTCCCGGGCGAACACGGACCGCTTGTGCGCGTAGTAGATCGACGGCAGTTCGACCCGTTCGCGCGCGATGTAGTTCCACACGTCCGCCTCGGTCCAGTTCGACAGCGGGAAGACGCGCACGTGCTCGCCGGGGCGGTGCCTGCCGTTGTAGAGGTTCCACAGTTCGGGGCGCTGCCTGCGCGGCTCCCACTGGCCGAAGGCGTTGCGCAGGCTGAAGATGCGCTCCTTGGCGCGGGCGCGCTCCTCGTCCCGCCTGCCTCCGCCGAACACGGCGTCGAACCTGTTGTCCGAGATGGCGTCGAGCAAGGGCTGGGTCTGGAGCGGGTTGCGGGTCCCGTCGGGGCGTTCGGTGAGCCTGCCGTCGTCGAGGTAGTCCTGCACGCGCGCCACGATCAGCCGCAGGCCGTAGGTGTCCACCACGTGGTCGCGGAACCGGATGACCTCGTCGAAGTTGTGCCCGGTGTCCACGTGCAGCAGCGGGAACGGCACCGGCGCGGGGTGGAACGCCTTGATCGCCAGGTGCAGCAGCAGCGTGGAGTCCTTGCCCCCGGAGAAGAGGATGACGGGGCGGTCGAACTCGCCCGCGACCTCCCGGAAGATGTGCACCGCTTCCGACTCAAGCGCGGCCAGGTTGTCCCTGGCCGCGTCGGTCGCGGTTTGCGCAGTGGTCATGACGTCCCTTCCTCGACGCGCGTCGGTGTTCGGCTCGTGCTTTCAGGCGTGCAGGCCGCACTCGGTCTTCGACGTGCCCGCCCAGCGCCCGCTGCGCGGATCGTCTCCCGGCGCGACCTTCGCGGTGCACGGGGCGCACCCGATGGAGAGATACCCCTCGGCCACGAGCGGATTGCGGATGATCCCGCCCTGCTCGATGTAGTCGTCGAACTCCTCGTCGGTCCACGCGGCGATGGGATTGACCTTGACCAGCCCGTTGCGGTCGTCCCACGTCACGATCGGCGTGTTCGCCCTGGTGGGGGCATCGGCCCTGCGGACGCCGGTGACCCAGCACGAGTAGTCGGCCAGTGTCCTGCGCAGCGGCAACACCTTACGCAGCTCGCAGCACCGGTTCGGGTCGCGGTCGTGCAGGCGGGGGCCGTACTCGGCGTCCTGCTCGGACACGGTCTGCTCGGGGTAGGCGTTGACGATGCGGATTCGCGGGTAGGTCGTGGCCACGGCGTCGCGGGTGCCGATGGTCTCGGCGAAGTGGTAGCCGGTTTCGAGGAACAGCACGTCGACGTCCGGTTTGACCCGGGTCGCCAGGTCGATCAGCACCGCGTCCTGCATGTTGGACGCCACGATCAGGTCGTCGCCGAACTGCTCCACGGCCCAGCGCAGCGCCTGTTCCGCGGTCGCGTCGGCGAGCCGCTCGCCCGCCTCGTCCGCGAGCGCCTTGAGCCGTTCCGGCGTCGCTGCCGACGTCATCGCGTCACCTCCGGTATCCGCAAACCGATGAACCTCACCGAGAAGACCCTCCGGCACGACGAGCACAGCCAGGCCGATTCCGGCTCCGGACGAAGATCCTCGTCGCCACAGTACGGACAGTGAAAGGGTGTGGCGCGGCTGGGCGCTGCTTCACTCATTTGAGGTCGGCCTCCTCGGCGCGCGCGACCCACTGTGCGAACCGCTCGCCGGGTTCACGTTGGGCGTGGTAGTTGCGTACGACTCGTTCGACATACTCCGTCAGCTCGCCCGCGGTGACCTTGTGCCCCCGCAGTTTACGGCCGAACCCGGCGTCGAGGCCCAGGCCACCGCCGAGGTGCACCTGGAAGCCCTCGACCTGGTTGCCCTCGGCGTCGGTGACGATCTGGCCCTTCAGCCCGATGTCGGCGACCTGGATGCGGGCGCAGGAGTTCGGGCACCCGTTCAGATGGACGCTGACCGGGTGCTCCAGACCGTCCTGGATGTCGGCGAGCCGCTTGTCCAGGTCGGCGACGAGGTCGGCGGCGCGTTGCTTGGTCTCGACGATGGCGAGTTTGCAGAACTCGATCCCGGTGCAGGCCATCACGGACCGTCGCCACGGCGACGGATCACTGTGCAGGCCCGCCTCGGCGAGTTCGGCGCGCAGTCCGTCGACCTCGGTCTCCGGCACGTCCAGCACGATCAGTTTCTGCTGCGGGGTCAGCCGCACCCGGCCCGACCCCGCGCGTTCCGCCGCCTTGGCCGCCGCGAGCAGCAACGAGCCCGAGGTCCGGCCCGCCACCGGAGCCGCGCCGACGTAGACGTTGCCGTCGGTCTGGCGGTGCACGCCCACGTGGTCCAGCGGGTGGCCGGGAACCTCGGGAGCGGGGCCGTCGGTCAGCCTCCGGTGCAGGTACTCGGTCTCGAGAACCTCGCGGAAGCGCTCCGCGCCCCAGTCCTTGACCAGGAACTTGATCCGCGCCCGGGACCGCAGCCTGCGGTAGCCGTAGTCGCGGAACACGCTCACCACCCCGGCCCAGACCTCGGGCACCTCGTCGCGGGGCACCCACGCGCCCAGCCGTACGCCGAGCATCGGGTTGGTGGACAAACCGCCCCCGACCCACAGATCGAAACCGGGTCCGTGCTCGGGGTGCTCGACGCCGACGAAGGCGACGTCGTGGATCTCGTGGGCCACGTCCTGCTGGCCGGAGATCGCGGTCTTGAACTTGCGCGGCAGATTGGCGAACTCGGGCGCGCCGATGTAGCGGCGGCGGATCTCGTCGATCGCCGGTGTGCCGTCGATCACCTCGTCGGTGGCGATGCCGGCGACCGGGGAACCGAGGATCACGCGCGGGCTGTCACCGCAGGCCTCCATGGTGGTCAGCCCCGCCTCCTCGAGCCTGCGCCAGAGGGTGGGCACGTCCTCGATCCGGATCCAGTGGTACTGGATGTTCTGCCGGTCGGTGATGTCGGCGGTGTCCCGCGCGTAGGTCTGGGACAGCTCGCCCAGCAGCGCGAGCTGGTCGGTGGTCAGCGCGCCGCCGTCGACACGCACGCGCAGCATGAAGTAGCGGTCGTCGAGTTCCTCGGGTTCGAGCGTGGCGGTGCGCCCGCCGTCGATGCCGGGCCTGCGCTGGGTGTAGAGACCGAACCAGCGGAACCGTCCGCGCAGGTCACCCGGGTCGATCGAGTCGAAGCCGCCGGGGGCGTAGATGTTCTCGATCCGGGCTCGCACGTTGAGCGGCGGGTCGTCCTTCTTGGAACGCTCGTTCGGGTTCAGCGGCTCGCGGTAACCCAGCGCCCACTGTCCCTCCCCGCGAGGCCGTCGGGGCCGGGTGGAGCTGCCTGCGTTCGGGGCCATCGATGTCCTCCGGGTCCTGTCGTGGAGTGTCGAGACGCCGCGCACGTGCCGCGATCGCGGGGGCCCGCCGCACCCGGGGTGGGGCTCGCCGTACGCCGGCGCCGTGTCCGCGGAAAAAAGGCAGACGACGCGAGAAAGATCAGCGCCGGCAGAGGCTGCTGGAGACGCGCAGGAAGTCGACGTGGCGCCGCACCACGAGGGACACACCTGCTGAAGTCACGTCGGCGAGAGTCGCAGGTCGCGCGGGCGCCGGTCCAGCCCGCCCGCATGGTGGGACGGGGACGCTCACCCCCGGCGTTCGGCCGCTACGATGCCGCGCCTGCACCGCGCGGCCATGCTCCGTTGCCCGCGGATCCGCCGCACCAGCCGCAGCGGGGCGAGGTCGGTGTCCTGGCGCCCGTGCCGCCGGGTGACCTCCAACGCCCGGTCCGCCACGGTACCGACGGCCGACCACGTCTCCCAGCGCTCCAGGTCGGGCACGGAGTAGTCGTAGCCGAACACCATGCCCGCTCCCGTGCGGTCCGGCAACCCACCGCCGGAGACCGCGCGCAGCGGCACGGGATCTCCGGTCTCCGCGTCGTCGAGCGGGCCGACGTGCGCCGTGTCCACGCGCGGCTGCCCTCCGCCCGCGCTGACCAGCAGGGCGTGCAGGGCGTGCCGGGCCGGGTCGGTGCGCGCGGGCAGCCGCGCGGTGTGGCCACCCCGGGTGAGCCGGACGATGATCCGGGGCAGCCACCACCAGTTCTCCCGGCACAGCAGCGGACTGTCGGCCAGCACCCGCGACGGCGGATACTTCAGCAGCTCCTGGCCGAGCAGTTCGACGGTGAAGTGGTCGCCGTCCAGGTCGTCGACCACCTCGACCGCGCCGGTGCGGGCCAGGCCGTTTCCGTCGGCGGGCAGCGACCGGGAGTCGGTGACCGCGAACGCCACCGTGTCCGCCGCGCGCAGGCTCTCCGCCTCGTCCGCGCGCGCGTACGGCAGCGCGACGCAGGGCACGCCCCGGTCGAGCAGGGGAGTGGCGGTCAACGCGGTGGGCGTGCCGTCGGCGCCCAGCCAGCACACCTCCGCGGTGATGGCCCGGCGCCACAACGCAGCGAATTCGCCCCTTGTCAAGCCTTACCCCTTCCCGGTCCGCCTGTTACCGTGCCTGCTCGACATCGTCGGTCGAGATCGTCTCCGAGGAGTGAGCGGCATGCCTGCCATCGTCGTCGCAGCCGTCGTGGGTGCGCTGTTCTACCTCGGATACCGCTACTACTCGGGTTATCTCGCCAGCAAGGTCTACGCCCTCGACCCCACCTTCGTCACCCCCGCGCACAGCATGCGCGACGGGGTCGACTTCGTGCCGACGAACAAGCACGTGCTGTTCGGGCACCACTTCACGTCCGTGGCGGGCGCCGCGCCGATCGTCGGCCCCGCCATCGCCGTGTTCTGGGGCTGGGGCCCCGCGCTGGCCTGGGTGGTGCTCGGGACGATCTTCGCGGCGGGCGTGCACGACTTCGGCGCGCTGGCCGTATCGGTGCGGCACCGCGCGAAGAGCATCGGCACGCTGGCGAAGGAAGTGATCAACAAGCGGGCGCGCACGCTGTTCCTGCTGATCATCTTCTTCCTGCTGACGCTGGTCAACGCCGTGTTCGCGGTGGTCATCGCGAACCTGTTCGTGGCCTACCCCGAAGCGGTGCTTCCGATCCTGTTGCAGATCCCGCTCGCCATCGCGATCGGGCAGTACGTCTACCGCACGCGCAGTGCCGCCCTGCTGCCCTCCATCGTGGGCGTGATCCTGCTCTACGCCTCCATCCTGCTCGGGCAGGCGCTGCCGATCTCGCTCGAGGGCGTCGCCGCGGCGGACGGCCTGTTGAGCGAGCGCAACATCTGGGTCATCCTGCTGTTCTGCTACACCTTCATCGCCTCGCGCATCCCGGTGTGGGTGCTGCTCCAGCCGCGCGACTACATCAACTCGCACCAGTTGCTCATCGCGCTCGGCGTGATCGGGCTCGGTGTCGTCGTCGGGATGGACACCATCGTCGCCCCGGCGATCAACGACACCCCGGACGACTCGCCCAGTTGGTTCCCGCTGCTGTTCATCACCATCGCCTGTGGCGCGATCTCCGGCTTCCACAGCCTCGTCGCCTCCGGCACGACGTCGAAGCAACTCGACAAGGAGACCGACGCCCGGCACGTCGGGTACCTCGGAGCCGTCGGCGAGGGTTCGCTGGCGCTCGGCTCGATTTTGGCGTGCACCGCCGGTCTCTTCGCCACCACCGCCGAGTGGGACGCCGCCTACGCCGACTTCGGGTCCGCATCCGGGTCGGCGACGACGAACTTCGTCGAGGGCGTGGCCGGGTTCGCCAACAACCTCGGCGTGCCGACCGCCATCGGCGTCATCTTCGCCTCGATCGTCGTGATCAGCTTCTCCGCGACCACGATGGACACCGGTGTCCGGTTGCAGCGCTACATCGTCCAGGAGATCGCCGAGATCGCGGGAGCACGCCGGATCTCGCGCAACATCCTGCTGGCCACCGCCATCGCGGTGCTCGTTCCGCTGGTGATGGCACTGCTGCCCGGCGGTGGGGAGGACGGGTACACCTTCGGCGTGCTCTGGCAGCTGTTCGGTACCACCAACCAGCTCACGGCGGGCCTGGCGCTGGCCGTGATCGCGGTGTGGGTGACCAAGAACCGCCGCAACCCCGTCGCGGTGCTCGTTCCGCTGGTGTTCCTGCTGATCATGACCGTGTGGGCGCTGGTGATCAACCTCGGCGAGTTCATCGACGAGGGCCAGTGGGTGCTCGCCCCGCTCGACGCGATCATCTTCGTCCTCGCGGTCTGGCTCATCGTGGAAGCCGCGATCGCGCTGCGGAAGACGTGGACGGCGCGGGACGAGGTGCCCGCGGAACCCCAGCCGGAGCCGGAACCGGAGCGGTGACGGTGCGCGGGCGTCTAGCCTCGGCCTGGCGCAAACTGGAAGCCGGGCATGACGCGCTGTTCACCGCCCGGTGGCGGCAGGGCCTGCGCGGGCAGGCCCGCCGCGAGCAGGACACGCTGCGGGCGCTCGTGCTGCTCGACTCGCTCGGTGTGGACAACCCGGTGGCCTACGAGACGCTGGACGTGATCCCGTACCTGGTGGCCGACGTGCACGAGTGGCACCGCCGGATGGGCCGGGAGAGCTTCGGTGATCCCGGGGTGTGCTGTTGATCCGGTTCTTCGGTGGCAAGGGCGGCGTCGGCAAGACGACGCTGGCGGCGGCGTTCGCGCTGGCCTCCGCGGACCGGGGCGCGCGCACGCTCGTGGTGTCCACCGACCCGGCGCATTCGCTGGGGGACGTGCTCGGCACCGGGCTCTCCGACGAACCGGTGCCGGTGGCGCCGCGGCTGTGGGCGGCTGAGATCAGCGGCGAGGATCAGGCGCGGCGCAGGGTGGCCGAGGTGGCCGAGGACGCGCGGCACGCGGTGCCCCGCGAGGTACTGCCCGCCGTGGAACGGCACCTCGCGCGCGCCGCCGACAGCCCCGGCACGGTGGAGTCGGCGTTGCTGGACCGGCTCACCGAGCTGGTGGGACAGGTCGGGACCGAGTGGGACGGCCTCGTGGTGGACAGCGCCCCGACCGGGCACATGCTCCGGCTGCTGACGCTGCCCGCGCTGCTCACCCCGTGGATCGAGGGTTTGGCGCGGCAGCGCGAGAAGGTGCGGGGGCTGGACCGGATGGTGGCGGGCATGGTGGGTGAGGCCGCCGACGACGAACCGGACCCCCTCCTGCGGCGGCTGCACTCCCGCCGCGAGCGTCTCGAGCGGATGCGGGACCGGTTGTTGAGCCGGTCGCGGGTGCACCTGGTCGTGGTGCCGGAGCGGCTGCCGCTCGCCGAGACGGTGCGCGCGGCGGACACGCTCACCGGAAGCGGACTGCGCCTCGGCGCGGTGCTGGTAAATCGGGTGGTGCCCGGTGACGCGACCGGGCTGCTCGGCCGGCACCTCGCGGGGCAGTCCGAGGTGCTGGCGCTGTTGGACGAGCGGTTCGCGGATTCGGGCGTGCTCCGCGTGCCTCTGCTGGCGCGCACCCCGCAGGGCACCGGTGAACTCGCCGCGGTGGCCGATCTGCTCGCGCCGCTGGTGCCGGAGTCGTAACGGCCCGTACCCGGTCGCGCGCCGCGCGGCGCCGGG
>NZ_KB912678.1:156756-161660 GCF_000383795.1 Saccharomonospora saliphila YIM 90502 | reverse complement strand
CGCGGCGTGCTCCCGCGACGGCGAGGGAGACCGCCGCGAGGCCGGTCAGCGCGGCCGGGGCGGCGAATGCGGCCCCGCCGTCGTACGCGGCGTGGTAGAGCAGGAACAGCGCGAGCGCGCCCGCGGCGAGCGCCGTCCGCTGCCACGCCAGCCCGGTGCGCTCGGCCTGCAAACCCCTGTCGGCGTTCCCGCCCACCATCACGACATCACCCCGTGAGTATCAGCACGGCGGCGAAGGCCGTGATGAGCAGCACGCCGCTCGCGAGTACGAGCAAGACCACGCTGCGTGGCAGCGGTTCGGACCGGCGCATGGCCCGCTGCACCCGGCGCCACCGGGGGTAGCTCAGCCCGGCCAGCATCGTGGCCAGTCCGACACACATCGTCGCCAACGCCGTCCGCGCACCGTCGGTGGCCAGGCCGGGAACGAGCTGGTGAATCGCCACGCCTCCCGCCACGAGTCCCAGTGCGGTCCGGAGCCAGGCCAGGAAGGTGCGTTCGTTCGCGAGGGTGAACCGGTAATCGGGCTCGGCCTCGGCCGATGCGGGAGGGCGTGCGTCGTCGTCCCCGGTCACCGGGTGGGGCCTAGTCGGCGGCCGTCAGCGCGGAGACGGCGTCCGAGTCGCTTTCGTAGACCGGCATCTGTGCCACCAGCCCGGTCGCCTCGAGCGGGCGCAGAACCACACGCTTGGTGGCGACGATGGCCCACGTCAGCTTGTCGTGGGCGGCCATCTCCGAGAGCTCGGCGAGCACGGACAGGCCCGCGGAGCCGAGGAAACTGATGCCGTCCAGATCGAGGACGAGGCCATCGGTGTCGCCGACGTTGTCCTGGACCCACCGCCGCAGTTCGGGGGCGGACAACAGGTCGACCTCGCCGGACACCCGCGCGAGCACCGCGTCGCCCGACCGTCGTTCGGCGTCGATGCGCATACCGTGGCTGTCGAGTGGCCGCGGCTGCGCGTGGGGCGTCGACTGCGAGGTCAGAGTGTTGGGATCGGTGCTACGCACTGTGTTGTCCCTCCGTAGCGTTCGGACAGGGCACAGGCAGGTCATCAGAAACTTCGGCGCGGAGAAGCCCGGCGCACGGACCTGAGGACCTGTGCCTCGGACACGGCTGTGGGCTCAACCGCTGTCGTCCACCGTAAGAAGGTTGCCGCCTGCTTCGCAACCTGCCCGGCCGGTCCGCGCGGGGTGCGTGGCCGGTACCGGGTTACGGCGTGGTCTCCAGTGTCTCATATCCCGCCGGGACGGGGGTGGCGCGACGGCCACGGCGGGGTGCGCGGTCGTTTGTCCTCACCGGCCCTCGGGTACTGCGAGGCGCGACGGGCCCCGATGCACACGGGGCCGAAAGGGAGGAGGGAGTCCATGAGTGACGGCGAGGACCCCGTGACACCACCCCAGGACACGGGAATGCCGGACACCGCCGAGAGCGATCCCGCCGCGCTGAGCAGCGCCGAAGACCTGGACGAGGACCGTCTGCGGGTGGACCCGCTCGAGGAAGGGGTCGAGCCTCCCGAGCACTACAGCGAGGCCACGCGGTACGGCATGACCCCGTTCGAACAGCAGCAGGGCGAGACGCTGGAGCAGCGGGTCAGGGAGGAAGAACCCGACACCGCCGAACCCGCGGCGCCCCAGCGGCCGGTCGCGGCCACTCCGGCCGATGAGCTGGACGAGACGGTGGATCACGTCACCGACGAGCCGGAGCCGGTGGTGCCGGAGGAGGAGCCCTCCGACCCGAACACCCCCGCCGTGCGGCGAGGGCAGAACGCCGACCGTGCCGGGGGTTCGGTCGCCGAGGCCGTACGGACGCCGGAGGGCACCGAGGAGCCGGACGGGGGCCGGACGTGAGTGCCCCCGAGGCGGACGCGCCCGCCCTCACCGAGCGGATGCTCGAGGTCGTGGCCGAGGACGATGTGGAATCCCTGAGCACACTGCTCGCCGCGGTGGTGGCGCCGTCCTCACCCCGGGGGCACCTGCTCGAACCGGTGCTGGGCGAGCTGGTGCGGATCGTGACCGCACTGCTGCGGGAGCGCACGGGCGGGGAGGCCATGGACGGCCCGGCCTTCACCGCCGACCTGCTCGACACCGAGAATCGCCCCTTCGCCATCGACGACGTCGACCCGGCGCTGCGGGCCGTGCTGCGCGCGGTACTGGCCCGCCTCAACGGTGATCCCGGCGACGCCGCCTTCCAGCTCGGGCTCGTGACGAGGGACCCGGAGCCGCTGTCTCGTCTGGACGCGGTGTGGCACCTGCTGCTCTGGGCGAGCGTGCTCGGCGACCGGAACGCGTGACGGTGGTCTCCGGTGGTCACCTACGAGGGCGCCGGGGCCTACCTTCCGGCGAAGAGGTCGATTCCCGCGTTGGCCGAGGCGGTGAACGCGTGCCGGGGCTGTGATCTCTACCGGGACGCCTCGCAGGCGGTTTTCGGTGCCGGACCCGACCGTGCGCGTGCCGTGTTCGTCGGTGAGGTACCCGGCGACCGGGAGGACCGGACGGGCGAGCCGTTCGTCGGGCCCGCCGGGGCACTGCTCGATCGGGCCCTCGACGAGGCAGGCATCGACCGCGCTGGGGTATATGTCACCAACGCGGTGAAGCATTTCCGTTTCACACGTGCGCAAACGGGCGCGCGGGCGGACGGAGGACGGCGCATCCACAAGAAACCCTCGCGCTCGCAGATCGTCGCCTGTAGACCGTGGTTGCTGGCCGAACTGGACGCGGTGCTGCCCCGGGTCGTGGTCTGTCTCGGTGCCACGGCCGCGCAGTCGCTGCTCGGGCCGGATTTCCGGGTGGGACAGTCACGCGGTCAGCTGCTGGAACCGGCCGAACGGGCCGGGGGAGCCCTCGTGCTCGCGACCGTGCATCCGTCCTCGATCCTGCGTGCCCGCGACGACGACCGCCGGGACGCGCACGCCGCGTTCGTCGCGGATCTGCGCGTGGCCGCGACGGCCCTCTGACCGGCCGGAGGAGAACCGACGGCATGGCGGAGCGGCGTGTCGGCCCCGGCACGCCTACGGTGGGGGTTGGCAGCTACACGCGACCGAAGGGAAATGCCGACATGCTCGCCATGACTGACGCTGCCGCCGAGGCGATCAGCGCGTTGACTTCGCAGGACGGCCAGGACGCGGCCGGGCTGCGATTCGCGGTGCGCGAGGAGAACGACGAGGGTGCCCAGCTGGCGCTCTCGATCGCCCCCGCACCCGAGGACGGCGACCAGGTGCTCGGCACCGAGGGCGGCGCCCGGGTGTTCCTCGAGCCCCAGGCGGCCAGCTTCCTCGACGACAAGGTCCTCGACATTCAGCAGGACGACCAGGGGCAGCTCAACTTCGCCGTGATGCAGCAGGCGGAGGGAACGGAGGGCGTGCAGGGCTGAGAACCCGCACGCGTTTGGTGCCGGGTCGGCGGTGGTACCTCGCCAGCGATGGCGACCACCGCTGGCCCGGCACCGTGCCGTTCGACACCCTGTCGGACCCGGTGAGGCTCCCAGCGTCCACGACCGGCCGATGTGGGAGGGAACGCAGGCGATGAAGGCCTTGACCTGGCAGGGAAAGCGCAACGTCGAGGTGACCGAGGTCGCCGACCCCCGCATCGAGGAGCCCACCGACGCGGTGATCCGCGTGACCTCGTCCGGGCTGTGCGGCTCGGACCTGCACCTGTACGAGGTACTGGGCGCGTTCATCGACCCGGGGGATGTGCTCGGCCACGAGCCCATGGGCGTGGTGGAGGACGTGGGCCCCGCGGTCGAGAACCTGCGGCCCGGAGACCGGGTCGTCGTCCCCTTCAACGTCGCGTGCGGCCGGTGCTTCTACTGCACCCGGAACCTGCATTCCCAGTGCGAGACCACGCAGGTGCGCGAGCACGGCAAGGGCGGCGCGCTGTTCGGTTACACCAAGCTCTACGGACAGGTGCCGGGAGGCCAGGCCGAGCGCCTGCGGGTGCCGCAGGCGCAGTTCGGCCCGATCCCGGTACCGGAGGGCCCACCCGACGAGCGGTTCCTGTACCTCTCCGACGTGCTGCCGACCTCGTGGCAGGCCGTCGAGTACGCCGCGATCCCCGAGGGCGGCTCGGTGACCGTGCTGGGGCTCGGGCCGATCGGCCAGATGTCGGCGCGCATCGCGAAGCACCGCGGGGCCGGAACGGTCATCGGGGTCGACCTCGTCGACGAGCGCCTCGCCATGGCCGCGCGGTACGGTGTGGATACGCTCGACCTGCGCAGGCACAAGTACCTCGCGGACGCGATCCGGGCCCGCACGGACGGCCGGGGAACCGACTCGGTCATCGACGCGGTCGGGATGGAGGCGCACGGGGCGCCGGTGGCGGGACTGGCGCAGCAACTGGTCACGCTGATGCCGAATCCGATCTCGGCGAAGCTCACCGAGAAGGCCGCCGTGGACCGGCTCAGCGCGCTGCACACCGCCATCGACGTGGTGCGTCGCGGCGGCACGATCTCACTGTCCGGTGTGTACGGCGGAATGGTCGACCCCATGCCGATGCTGACGCTGTTCGACAAGCAGGTCCAGCTGCGCATGGGGCAGGCCAACGTCCGCGCGTGGGTGGACGACATCATGCCCCTGCTGACCGGAGAGGGCGATCCCCTCGGGGTGGAGGACTTCGCCACCCACCAGCTCCCGCTGTCCGAGGCGCCGCACGCCTACGAGATGTTCCAGAAGAAGCGGGACGGCGCCATCAAGGTGATCTTCAAACCCTGACGTCCGGCTCACGGCACGCCGGCGCGGGCCCGCCGGTGCGCTGCGGTCGTCACCGTGCGCGGTCGGCCAGCCAGGAGCGGATCAGTGCCGCGCTTTCGGTGCGCAGCAGGTCGGCGGCGTGCCGCCGCGCGTACTCCGGTGAGGGCGCGTGCTCGACGAGCGAGCGCCAGGCGGCGATGCCCGCTCCGGCCAGCTCGGCGT
>NZ_KB912678.1:147668-156656 GCF_000383795.1 Saccharomonospora saliphila YIM 90502 | reverse complement strand
GCGGGCGTCGACCCGGACGTGTTCGGGATCGGCCCCGTCCGGGCCGCCGAGATCGCGCTGGAGCGGGCGGGCATCGGCTGGGACGAGCTGACGGCGGTGGAGCTGAACGAGGCCTTCGCCGCGCAGTCGCTGGCCTGCCTCGCCGACTGGCCCGATCTCGACCCGGACATCGTCAACGTCAACGGCGGCGCCATCGCCATCGGGCACCCGCTCGGTGCCTCCGGTGGGCGAGTGCTGGGCACACTCGCCCACGAGCTGCGCCGCCGCGGCGGCGGCTGGGGCCTGGCCGCCATCTGCATCGGGGTCGGGCAGGGCCTGGCCGTGGTCCTCGAGGCGTGAGCACGCCCGAGGCGGAACGAGGAGGAGAGATGACCACGTCAGCGCGGACGTCGGCGGAGTCGGGACTGATCCTGCCGAGCTACCGCAGGGACCCGGAGGGCACGCACCCGCCGCTGGACTCCCCGGGGTACAAGTCGACCCGGCTGCGGCACCCGACACAGCCGTTGGTGCTGCTGCCGCACAAGCTCACCGAGGTGACCGGGCCGCTGCTCGGTCCCGGCAGGCTCGGGGAGCTGGACAACGACCTGACCCGGCAGCATCCCGAACAACCCCAGGGCCAGCGGATCATCGTGCACGGCAGGCTGCTCGACGGCGACGGACGTCCGGTACCGCACTCCCTGGTCGAGGTGTGGCAGGCCAACGCGGGCGGCCGGTACAAGCACGTGTGGGACAACTGGCCCTGCCCCGTCGACCCGAACTTCGAAGGCGTGGGCCGCACCGTCACCGACAGCGACGGCCGCTACGAGTTCGTCACGATCAAGCCCGGCGCCTATCCGTGGAAGAACCACGACAACGCCTGGCGGCCCGCCCACATCCACTTCTCGGTGTTCGGCAGGGCGTTCACCCAGCGGCTGGTCACGCAGATGTACTTCCCGGACGACCCGCTGTTCTCCCAGGACCCGATCTTCAACTCGATCCCCGACGAGAAGGCGCGGCAGCGACTCGTGTCGCGGTTCGACATGGACCGCACGGTGCCGGAATGGGCGCTGGCGTTCGAGTTCGACATCGTGCTGCGCGGCCGGGAGGCCACACCCTTCGAAAACGAGGAGGACGAGGACGAGTGAGCGACACTGGATACGACGCTCACGGAGTCCGACCGGGTGCGGGTGTCCCGCGGAGCACAGGAGGACGAGTGAGCGACACTGGACAGACCGCGACGCTGGGATCGACGCCGTCGCAGACCGTCGGACCGTACCTGTCGCTCGGCCTGCCGTGGGACGACGGCCCTGACGTGGTCGCCGAGGGCACCGAGGGCGCGGTGTGGCTCCGGGGTGTGGTCACCGACGGCGCGGGCGCGCTGGTGCCGGACGGGCTGGTCGAGACCTGGCAGGCCGATCCGGACGGCCGGTTCGACCACCCGGACGACCCGCGCGGCGCCCGGCCGGGTTTCCGGGGCTTCGGGCGCTGCCCCACCGACGACACCGGTGCTTACGCGATCCGCACGGTCGTTCCCGGCGCACTGCCGGGGCAGGCACCGCACATCGCGGTGTCCGTGTTCGCCCGGGGACTGCTGCACCGGGTGGTGACCCGGGTCTACTTCCCCGAGTACGCCGAGGCGAACGCGGCCGACCCGGTGCTCGCCGCCGTGCCCGCCGAGCGCAGGCACACCCTCGTCGCCGAGCGCACGGCCGACGGGTACCGGTTCGACGTGCGCCTGCAGGGCGAGGGCGAGACAGTGTTCTTCGATGTGTGAATGGCGTCCTCCGACGCGTGCACGGCGCCTTCCGCTGTGTGAATGGTGTACTCCGGTGCGGGACGCGACGGGGTTGCTCGATGTGTGAACGGACGGGCCGTGATGTCTGAGCTGTTCGACCCGCTGTTCGCCGCCGGGGGAGTGGCCGGGCAGACCTCGGACGCCGCGTGGGTGCGGGCGCTGCTCGACGTGGAGGCCGCCCTGGCCGGAGCGCAGGCCGACGCCGGGCTGGTCGAGCGAGCCCATGCCGACACGATCGCCGGGGTGTGCTCCCGCGCCGAACTCGACGCCGGGGAACTGGGCCGGGCCGCGACCGGCATCGGCAATCCCGCCGGGCCGCTGGTCCGCGTGCTCACCGACCGTGTCGCGGCCGAGGACGCGGAGGCGGCACGGTCGGTGCATTGGGGCGCCACGAGTCAGGACGTTCTCGACTCGGCGGCGATGCTGCTGGCCGCACGGGCCCGCGAGCCGCTGCTGGCCGATCTCGACGCCTGCACCGACCGGCTCGCGGAGTTGGCCGGACGGCACGCGCGGACCGTGCACGTCGGTAGAACGCTGTCCCAGCACGCCCTCCCGGTCACCTTCGGCCTCGTGGCCGCCGGGTGGCTGAGCTCCCTCGACACCGCCGCCGATCGGTTGCGTGGAGTGCGGCCGCCCGCACAGCTCGGCGGGGCGGCGGGCACGCTGGCCTCGCTGGGTGAGCACGGCCCCGCCGTCCTGGCTGCCTTCTCGGCGCGCCTGGGCCTGGCCGAGCCCGTACTGCCGTGGCACACCGATCGCACGCCGATCGCCGAGGTCGCGGGCGCGCTCGGCGCGGTCTCCGGTGCCGTCTCCGGGGTGGCGCGCTCCCTCGTCTCGCTCGCGAGCACCGACGTCGGCGAGGTCGTCGAGCAGGGCCCCTCCGGCAGCGGCGGATCGTCCACCATGCCGCACAAGCGCAACCCGGTGGCGGCCGTGACCACGCTCGGCTCGGCCAAGCAGGCGCCCGGACTGGTGGCCGACCTGCTGGCCGCGATGGAGCAGGAGGACCAGCGTGCGGCGGGCTCCTGGCACGCCGAGTGGCTGCCGTTCACACGGCTGTGGCAGGTGTCCGGGTCGGCGGCCCACTGGCTGCGGCGGAGTGTGGAGCGGGTGCGGGTCGACGCCGACCGGATGCGGCACAACCTCGACCGCGGCGGTGGCGTTCTGCTGGCCGAACGGGTCACCACGGAATTGGCGCCCGCCGTCGGCAGGCTGGCCGCGCACGATGCCGTCACCGAGTGTTGCCGCCGCGCTGTGGAGGAGTCCATCCCGCTGCACCGCGTGCTGGCCGAGGACCCGCTCGTCGGCGGGCACCTGTCGGAGGAGCGCATCTCCGGGCTGTTGGACCCGGCGGGATACCTGGGCAGCGCGGAGGAGTTCGTGCGGCGTGCGCTGGAGGCGCACCGGGACCGCCGCGCCCGGCGCGAGGAAGACGCGGGCCGGGCTCCCGGCGCGGCCCGGGAGGAGGAACGGGCACGGTGAGGGTCTACCACGAGATTCACGGCCCCGCCGACGGCGAGGTGGTGGTCCTGTCCGGCTCGATCGGCAGCGACCTGAGCATGTGGGACCCGCAGGTGGAGCCGCTCACCTCGGCGGGGTACCGTGTCGTGCGCCACGACCACAGGGGCCACGGCGGGAGCCCGGTTCCCGACGGCCCCTGCTCGGTCGCCGACCTCGGTAGCGACGTGGTGGAACTGCTGGACGAGCTGGCGGTGGAGAGCGCGCACGTCGTCGGACTCTCCCTCGGCGGCATGATCGGCATGTGGTTGGCCATCCACCATCCCGAACGACTCGGGAGGCTGGTGCTGTGCTGCACCTCGGCCGACCTCGGCACGCCCGAGTCGTGGGCCGAGCGTGCGGCCGCCGCGCGCACCGGGGGCATGACCGCGATCGCCGACGCGAGTATCCAGCGATGGTTCACCCCGCGGTGGCGCTCGGCGCATCCGGAGCGGACCCGCGAGTACCACCACATGACGGCCTCGGTGCCCGCGCAGGGGTACGCGGCCTGTTGCGCGGCGATCGGCTCCCTGGACGTGCGAGAGGACCTCCACCGGATCACCGCGCCGACCCTGGTGATCGCGGGGGCGGACGACCCGGCCACTCCATCGGACGGACACGCCAGGCCGATCGCCGAGGCGATCCCCGGTGCCCGGTTCGAGGTCGTGGAGGGGGCCGCGCACCTGGGCACGGCCGAACAACCGGAGCGCTTCTCGGCGCTCATCCTGGAACATCTGAAAGCGGGACTGTGACGATGCCGACCGACGACGACCACCGCGCGGACACCACCGCGCGGGATGGCGTGGAGGCGCTCCACGGGGAGCAGGATGGCGTGGACGCCCTCCACGCGGAGCAGAATGGCGTGGACGCGCTCCACGCGGCGGGAATGCGGGTGCGGCGGGAGGTGCTGGGCGACGAGCACGTCGACCGGGCCGTCGCGGGCACCACCGAGTTCACGCGCCCCTTCCAGGACTACATCACCCGGGCGGCGTGGGGCTCGGTGTGGACGCGGGACGGGCTGGACCGCCGGACCCGCAGCTGCCTGACCCTGGCCGTGCTCACGGCGCTGCGCAGCCACGGCGAGATCGCCATGCACGTGCGCGCCGCGATCGGCAACGGGCTCACCCCCGCCGAAATCTCCGAGGTGCTGCTGCACACCGGCGTCTACGCCGGGGTACCCGCCGCCAACGAGGCGTTCGCCATCGCGCAACGCACGCTCGCCGAGATGGGTGAGATCTAGCGCGACCCACCCGATAGGTTGGACGGCCATGGAGGACAGCAGCGCACGCGGTGCGCACCACGTCCAGTCGCTCGAACGCGGCCTCGCGGTGATCAAGGCGTTCCACGCCGGGTCCCCGGAGCTGACCTTGAGCGACGTGGCGAAGGCGACCGGCCTCACCCGGGCCGCCGCCCGCCGGTTCCTGCTGACCCTGGCCGACCTCGGCTACGTGCGCACGGACGGCAAGTACTTCACCCTGACCGCACGAGTGCTGGAGCTGGGGTACGCGTTCCTGTCCAGCCTGTCCCTGCCGCAGGTGGTGCAGCCGCACCTTGAGCGGCTCTCGGCCGAGGTGCACGAGTCGAGCTCGGTCTCGGTGCTCGACGGTACCGACATCGTCTACGTCGCGCGGGTTTCGGTCTCGCGGATCATGGCGGTGAGCATCAACGTGGGCACCCGCTTCCCGGCGCACGCGACGTCGATGGGGCATGTCCTGCTCGCCGGGTTGCCGCCCGCGAAGCTGGCCGAGTACCTGAGTTCGGCGACGTTCGACCCGCTGACCCCGCGTACGATCACCTCGCCCGTGGCCTTGCGCGACGAGCTGGACACGGTGCGCGAGAGGGGCTGGGCGCTGGTGGACCAGGAGCTGGAGGAGGGGCTGCGCTCGGTCGCCGTGCCGCTGCACGACAAGGACGGCGCCGTGGTGGCGGCGGTGAACCTGTCCACCCACGCCAGCCGCACCACGGCGGAGTCCGTGCGCCGGGAACTCCTGCCGCCGTTGCGGGCCACGGCCGAGCGCATCGAGGCCGACCTCGCGATGGCGCCGTCGGCGCGGGTGTCGTGAGCACCGCGGGACTGCTGTTGGCCGCCGGGGCGGGACGGCGGTTCGGCGGGCCGAAGGCGCTGGTGGAGGTGGGGGGAGAGCCGCTGGTCACCCGGGCCGCCCGGCTGCTGGCCGACGGCGGCTGTGCGCCCGTGCTGGTGGTGCTCGGGGCGGCCGCCGATGCCGTGCGCCCGCTGTTGCCCGCCGGGGCGCATCCCGTACCCGCCCCGGACTGGCGTGAGGGTATGGGCGCGTCCCTGCGCGCCGGGCTGGGTGCCGTGGGCCGTCTCGACCCCGCACCGGAGGCGGCGCTGGTGCACCTGGTGGATGTGCCCGGAGTGGGCGCCGACATCGTCACCCGACTACGGGAGCTGAGCGCGCCCGATGTGGTGGCCCGCGCCTGCTACGACGGCGTCCCGGGGCATCCGGTGCTGTTCGGACGCCGGTGGTGGCCGGAGATCGCGGACGCGGCCGGGGGTGACCGGGGCGCGCGGGACTGGCTGGCAGAGCGGTCGGACCTGCGCGCGGTCGAGTGCGCCGACCTCGGTACGGGGACCGACGTGGACACCCCCGCGGACCTGGACGACTGACGCCCCCCCGGCGGAACCGGCGAAGGGCGTGTTCAGCCGGTGTGCGCGCAACTGGGCTCGGCGCCTCCCGGGGTGGCACGGAGCTGGTCGCACAGCACGCCGACGGCGTCGCCGGGGCGCACGTGCCACACGCCCACACTGGTGTCCTGGCTCGCGCTGGCGAGCAGCCGTCCGTCGGGGGAGAAGGCCAGGTCGTTCAGCGGTCCGAGGTGGCCGGAGAGGTTCGCCAGCAGGCTCCCCGTGCCGACGTCCCACAGCCGCACGACCGAGTCGTCGACCGTGCCGGAGGCCAGCATGCGGCCGTCCGGGGAGAAGGTCAGCGTCCGGACGGTGGCCGGGTGGGCGGAGTCGAACCGCCGGAGAAGCTCGCCCGAGTCGGCATCGCGCAGTGCGATCCGCCCGCCGTCGCCCACCGTCGCCAGCGTCGCGCCGTCCGGGGAGAGGGCGAGGGCATAGAGGGTGCGCTCGCCGACGTCGAGGGTGCTCGCTTCGGTGAGCCCGTCCTCGCCGAGGCGCCAGACGCGTACCTCGTCGTCGACGGTCGCGGCCAGGCGTGTGCCGTCGGGGCCGAAGGCCGGGGAGGTCACCAGCGCCTCGCCCAGTTCGGCCCGCGCGACCTCGGTGAGGGTCGCGCTGTCCCACACGTGCAGCACCCGGTCCGTTACACCATCCACATCGGACACGGCGGCGATCCACCGGCCGTCGGCGGAGACGGCGGGGTGCGCGCGCATCTGCCTGTCCGGTAGCGTCCGTCGCCGCGCCTCACCCGGGGTGTCCGGCCGTCCGACCGAGATCGTGCCGTCCACGGAGAGCACGACGACCCCGCCGTCCGGGGTACGGGCGACGGTGCGCGCGGTGCCCTGCGGGGCGTGGGCCGGGGCGGACGGACGTCCGTTGACGGCGTTCCAGGTGCGGAGCTCCCCCGTGCCGTCGACGGCGGTGAGGTCACTGCCGTCGGGGGCGAAGGACACACTGATCGCCGCGCCACTGAACCGGGTGTTCCAGCCCGTTCCGCGCAGCCAGCGCGTGAGGTCCCCGCGCGCGGTGGCGGCCACGACGGTCCGGCCGTCCGCCGACACCGCCAGGGCGGTGATCGTGTCCCCCAGCGACGCGTACTCACCGCTGCGCCGCCGGGTCTCGACGTCCCACGAGACGATGTTGTCGGATTCCACTGTGAGCAGACGGAGCCCGTCCGGGCTGAACGCGATGCCCGAAGGGCCGAACTCCGCCCCGCTCTGGGAGATCACACCCTCGGCGGCTCCCGTGCGCGCGTCCCACAGCCGCACCTCCGGGTCGTCCTGGCTGGCCGTGGCGAGCAGGTCGGCGGAGAAGGCCACCCGCGTCGTGCCGGTGTGCGGGTGGTGCCGCAGGACGAGTTCGGCCGCGCCGCCGCCACCGGTGTCCCACAACTCGACCGTGCCGTCGTCGCGGCCGAGCGCGATGTGTTCTCCGCCCGGGTGGAAGGCCAGGTCGTAGACCAGCGCGCCGGTTCCGGGCAGGCTGTCGAGCACGGTCCCGGTGTCCGGGTCGCGGACCACCACCCCGCCCTCGCCGGGCTCGAACGCCGCGATCCCGGCGCCGTCCGGCCGCCACGCCACCCGGAAGGCGCCGGGCAGCGTGCGGACCAGCTCGCCGCTGGCCACCTCCCAGATCCGCACGCCCCGCTCCTCTCCGGATGCGGTGGCCAGCCGCGTGCCGTCGGGGGAGAAGGCGACGTCCCAGACGGTCTCGGTGTGGCCGGACAGGGCGTAGTCCAGCGGCCCGCCGCTCCCGGTGTCCCAGACCAGGGCCCGCCCGTCGGGGCCTCCGACGGCGATGAGCGTGCCGTCGGGGCCGACGTCGGCCGAGTAGGCGGTGGCGAAACCCGAGTCGAAGGACAGCGGCGTCGCCAGGGAGGGTGCCGACAGCAGCGCGCTGCGGGCCTGCGTGGTGTGGCTCGCCTCCCATCCCCGCAGCGCGAGCCGTTTCGCTCGCACGGGGTCGGGAAGCGCGAGGAGCTGGGACTCGGCCGCCGAGGCGCGGGACTGTGCGTCCCGTCGCTGCCGCTCGGCGTCTCGTTGCGCGGTCAGCGCCGCGCCTCCGGCCACCAGCGACACCACCAGCAGCGTCGCCAGGCCCGCCACGAGGCCCCGCAACCGGCGGGTGGACCGTTGCTCGGCGCGGGTGCTCGCACGCAGGAACCCGCGTTCGGTCTCGGTGAGGTCGCCGCGGTCGCGCGCCCACTCCACGGCCGCGGCGAGCCGCGCGCCCCGGTACAGCGCGCTCTCGTCGCGCCCGGAATCCAGCCAGGCCCGCGCCGCGTCGTCCAGCCGCCCGCGCAGGACCAGCTCCTGGCGGTCCCGCTCGACCCACTCGGCCAGCCGTGGCCAGGCGCGCAGCAGCGCCTCATGGGTCAGGCGCACGGCGTGGGCGTCGGCGGTGACCAGCCGCGCCGCGATGAACGGGTTCAGCGCCTCGGCGGAGACCCTCGTCGCGGTCGGCCGGGCGCCGGACCACGGTGCCGTCGGCCACCACGGTCACCATCCGGAGCAGGGCCGTGCGCACGTCACGCCGCGCCGGGGCTGCGAGCCCGGTGTAGATCCGTTCGGCCGTGTCGGCCACGGCGTGATCGAGGCCGCCGGTGCGCGCGTAGGCCGCGACCGTCAACGGGCCGCCGTCGCGATGGTGCCAGCTCTCCCGCAGCGCGTGCGCGAGCAGCGGGAGCGCGCCGGGGTCGTGGTCGAGTCCGGCCCGTGCCCCCAGATCCGCCAGCAGCCGGTCGGGCAGAGCGGGGTCCACGCTCACCCCTGCCCGGCGCGCGGGTTCGGTGACGGCCCGGCGCAGCTCGTCCGCCGTCATCGGGCCCACCACGACCTGCCCGGCCAGCATCGGGGCCAGTGGTTCGACCAACGTGCACCGCTCGTAGAAGTCCGCCCGGACGGCCACCGCCACCAGGGCGGGCCCCGCGTGCGCCAGCGCGGTCGCGAACGCGTGCCGTTCCCGCTCGTCGGCGCACTGGGTGAAAACCTCCTCGAACTGGTCGACCACCAGCACCAGGCGGGCGTCGTCGGCGTCGGCGGAGTCCCGCGCGCCGTCGGGCACGCGC
>NZ_KB912678.1:132774-147568 GCF_000383795.1 Saccharomonospora saliphila YIM 90502 | reverse complement strand
CGCCCGAGGCTCCGACCAGCATCAGCGGCGCCGCCCCGTCGAGCTGCTCGGCCAGCGCGGCGCACAGCCGGGCCACCAGGTCCTCGCGCCCGTGGAAGAACTCGGCGTCGTCGGCCCGGAACTCGGCCAGGCCCGGGTACGGGCACGGCACCTCGGCCGGGCCCGCGCCGGATGCCGGGCCGGTGTCCGCCCCTGCCCGGAGCCACTGGCGGGTCTTCGAGACGGCGACGAACAGGCGATGGCTCAGCTCGCTCTGCCTGCGGTGGGTGCCCCGTGACGCCAGCAGCTCCCGCTGCATGTCGGACAGGGTGCGGTTGGATTCGGCCAGCGTCTGCCGGACGTCGGCGAGCATGCCTTTCATCTCGTCGAACTCGCCGCCCAGGACCGCGATCGCCTCGACGATCTCCTGGTGCAGCTCCCGCGCGTGTTCGGCGGAGGCGGAAAGGGCCTCCTCGACGCCGTTCACCGCGTGCAGCAGTGTGGCGATCTCGGCGCGCAGTTCGGCGGCGTCGGCGTCGGCGGAGTCGAGCCGGGCCAGTACCGCCTCGGCCACGGCGTCGCGCCACTGCTCCTCGGACGGGTCCTCGCCGCGTTCCCGCATCCGCTCGGCGGTCCCGGACAGGACATCGGCCAGGTGGTTGGTGCCCATCCCGCCGAGCTGGTCCAGTACGGCGGCGAACTCCCCGGTCGCACCGAGCGACGGGCCCGCGATCGGCGCCACGGCGGCGGCGGTGAGGAAGGCGTAGATCGAGTACGGCGACGCGGTGCGCAGGCCACGGCGAGTGCGCCGGCCCGCGTCGGCGACCCAGCGGCGCACCCCGCGACGGGCCTGACCAGGCGGGTCCGTGTCCTGCACGACGGCAACCTAGCGTGCCGGGTTCCAGCCTACGGGTAGGGGGCCGCGCGGCGGACGCGAGGCCCGGTGACCAGTACGCTCGACGACGTGACAGCCGACACCACGGGCAGCGACGCCGGGCGCGCGGGCGAGGCCGACACCGCCGCGTCCGTCGGCTCGCCGGAAGAGATGACGAAGCTGCTCGAGGGCAGCGGGTACCTCGCCGACACGGGCGTGGCCACGGCGGCGTTCCTCGCGCTGCGCATGCACAGGCCGCTGTTCTGCGAGGGCGAGCCGGGCACGGGCAAGACGTCCCTGGCCGTGGCGTTGTCCGAGGCGCTCGGGTTGCCGTTGATCCGCTTGCAGTGCCACGAGGGAATCGACGCGGGGCAGGCGCTGTACGAGTGGGACTTCCCGCGGCAGCTGCTGCACCTGCGCGCGCTCGAGGCCGTCGAGGGCGGTCGGATCGACGTCGATACCGCCGAGCAGTCCCTGTACACGGAGCGGTTCCTGCTGGCACGGCCGTTGCTGCGGGCGCTGACGACCGCGCCGTGCGTGCTGCTGGTCGACGAGATCGACCGCGCCGACGACGAGTTCGAGGCGTTCCTGTTGCAACTGCTCGACGAGAACGCCGTAAGCATCCCCGAGTACGGCGAGGTCCGCGCGTCCACACCGCCGCTGGTGCTGATGACCTCCAACCGCACTCGCGAGGTGCACGACGCGCTCAAGCGCCGGTGTCTGTATCACTGGCTCGAACACCCCGGCCTCGAACGCGAGATCGCGATCCTGCGTGGGCGCGTGCCCGGGCTCGGGCAGCGCCTCGCGGAGCAGGTGGCCGAGGCGGTGGGGCGGTTGCGCACGATGGAGCTGCTCAAGCCCCCGGGGGTCGCCGAGTCGCTGGACTGGGCGCGGGCGCTCACCGCACTCGGCCGTGACGCGCTCGACGCGGAGTCGGCGGCCACCACCCTCGGCGCGGTCCTGAAGTACAGCGAAGACCTGGACCGAGCCCGAACCAACCTGGCAACTCTCCTCACCTGACCCCACACCCACCCCACCCGCGAGTTGCCCCTTCGCGCCCGCGAGTTGCCGGGTCGCGCCCGCGAGTTGCCCTTTCGCGCCCGCGAGTTGCCCATTGTGGGTCCGCGGGTTGCCGAATGCCGCACGCGAGTTTCCCATGCGGTCCCGCACGCGAGTTGTCTTCCGGACCCCCGGGTTCGAGCGATCAGGGGCAACTCGCGGTCCGTGAGGGGCAACTCGCGGGCCGTGAGGGACGACTCATGGGTCGTGAGGGGCGACTCGCGGGGCACAATGGGGATATGAGCGACGACGCGCACGCCGAGCCGCTGGCCGGGTTTCTCGGGTTCGCGGCCGCGTTGCGCGAGGCCGGGGTGCGGTGTGACGCCCGCCGGGTGCGGGCCTACCTCGACGCCGTGGAGCGGGTCGACCTGGCCGACGTCGAGCAGACTTATTGGGCTGGCCGGGTGACGCTGTGCTCGGAGCCGGACGACCTGCCCCACTACGACCGGGCCTTCGCCGCCTGGTTCAGCGCCGAACCACCGGTGCGACGTCGTCCGGAGATGTCGGTGCCCACCCGCGCTCGGATCGCCGCCCTGACCGAGTCCGATCGCGGCGACGGCGAGGGCGCCGAGAACGCCGAGCAACTCAGCGTCGCCGCCGGAGACGCCGAGATCCTGCGCGAACGCGACCTCGGCGAACTCAGCTCCGCCGAGCGCAGGCACTTGCGCGAGCTGATGGACACGCTGAACCCGAGGCTGCCGACCCGTCCCTCGTTGCGCTTCCGCCCGGCACGACGGGGTCGGCTCGATCCGTCCCGCACCCTCCGCGCGATGCTGGCCGAGGGAGGGGAGACCGCACGCCTGGCCTACGCCCGCCACGGCAGGCGCACCCGCAGGACCGTCCTGCTGATCGACGTGTCCGGGTCGATGAAGCCCTACGCCGACTCGCTCCTGCGTTTCGCCCACGTGGTGGTGCGCGCCGCGCCCTCGGACGTGGAGGTGTTCACCCTCGGCACGCGCCTGACGCGTGTGAGCAGGCAGCTACGGCAGCGCGACCCCGAGCGCGCCCTGCTCGGCGCGGGGCGCGCGGTGCCGGATTTCGCGGGTGGCACCCGGCTCGGTGAGACGCTCCGCGTCTTCCTCGACCGCTGGGGCCAGAGGGGACTCGCCCGCCGCGCCACGGTGGTGCTCTTCTCGGACGGCTGGGAACGCGGCGACGCGGCTCTGCTGGGGGAGCAGTCGGCGCGCCTGAAACGACTTGCGCACGCGGTGTTCTGGGTCAACCCGCACGCCGGACGTTCCGGGTACGAGCCGGTCCAGTCGGGCATCGCCGCCGCGCTGCCGCATGTCGACAAGTTGCTCGCGGGCCACAGCCTGGCCACGCTGGAACGACTGGTGAGGGAGATCCGTCATGCGTGACGTGCTGGGTGAACTCCACCGCCGCTGGGAAGCGGGGGAGACGGTGGGTGTGGGCACCGTCGTGGACACCTTTTCCTCGGCTCCCCGCGCGCCGGGCGCGGCGATGCTGGTGGGCACCGACGGTGCGGTGGTCGGCAGCGTCTCCGGCGGCTGCGTCGAGGGCGCGGTCTACGAGCTGGCCCAGCAGGTGATCACCGAGGGCACACCCGTGCTGCAACGCTACGGCGTCAGTGACGACGACGCTTTCGCGGTGGGACTGACCTGCGGCGGCATCATCGACATCTACGTCGAGCGGGTCGACCGCGAGTCCATGCCCGAGCTGCCCGGGCTGGTCGAGTCGGTGCGGTCGGGACGTCCGGTCGCCGTGGTGACCACGGTGGAACACCCGGAGGAGCGGCTGAGGGGCAGGCGCATGCTGGTCCGGCCGGACGCGGTGGACGGCAGCCTCGGCTCCCGGCGGATCGACGACGCGGTGGCCGACGACGCCCGGGGACTTCTCGCGAGCGGACGCTCCGGCACACTCCACTACGGCCCGGACGGGCAGCGCCGCGGCGAGGGAATGGCGGTGTTCGTCAACGCCTTCGAGCCGCCGCCGAGGATGCTGGTGTTCGGCGCGATCGATTTCGCCGCCGCGATGGCCCGGATGGGTGCCTACCTCGGCTACGAGGTGACCGTGTGTGACGCGCGTCCGGTCTTCGCGACGCGGAGCCGGTTCCCCGACGCGCACGAGGTCGTCGTCGACTGGCCGCACCGGTACCTGCGAACCGAGGCCGACGCGGGCCGTCTCGACAGTCGGACCGTGGTCACGGTGCTCACCCATGACCCGAAGTTCGACGTGCCGGTGCTGGAAGTGGCCCTGCGCCTCGACCTCGGCTACGTCGGGGCGATGGGGTCGCGCCGCACGCACGACGACCGGATGCGCAGGCTGCGCGAGGCCGGACTGACAGAGGCCGAACTCAAGCACCTGGCTTCGCCCGTCGGGCTGGATCTCGGTGCTCGCACCCCGGAGGAGACGGCCGTGTCGATCGCCGCGGAGATCATCGCACTGCGCTGGGGCGGCGGCGGCAGGCGCCTGTCCGACGTGGACGGCCGTATCCACGCCGAGCAGCAACGCTGACGGCCACGACGGCGACGCCCCGCACCACGGTGGCGTGCCGGAGGCCGTCGCGGGAGTTCGCACGGCCGGAAAGGGCCTCCGCCGTGCCACGCGCCCCACGACCCTCTACGCCGACCGGGTCGTTCGCGCGGAGCGGGTGTCGTGCGATCAGTGGTGAGGTCACGGTCCCACTGTGTCCGGTCCCACCGACGGAACCTGCCCGCACCATCGCGAGGGGAACCGGTGGCGAAACGCTGGTTTTGTCACTCCGCTGCAAAGCGGGCGCCCGATCGAGCGACGCGCTCCCGGCCACGGGGCCGCTGGGGTTGTCCCGGAGGCGCGGACATAGCAGGGTTGCTTGTGAGGTCGATCACCGACGTGGTCGACAACGGCCGTTGCCCACGCCCCGCTCCATGCGGGTCGAGCCAGCACAGGAGGCCCCATGCGCATCACCGTCACCGTCGACGGAAGCAGTTACACCGACGACGTCGAGCCTCGCACGCTGCTCGTGCACTACCTGCGACAACAGCTCGGCAAGGTCGGCACCGTGGTGGGGTGCGACACCAGTAACTGCGGAGCGTGCACCGTGCACCTGGACGGACAGAGCGTGAAGAGCTGCTCGGTGCTCGCGGTCCAGGCGGACGGCCGCGAAGTCACCACGATCGAGGGACTCGCGCGGGACGGCGAGATGCACCCGGTGCAGAAGGCGTTCCACGACAGTCACGCGTTGCAGTGCGGGTTCTGCACACCCGGCATGATCATGCAGTCGATCGACCTGCTCGCCGAGAACCCGGACCCGGACGAGCAGGCGGTCCGCGAGGGCCTCGAGGGCAACCTCTGCCGGTGCACCGGCTACCAGAACATCGTCCGCGCGGTGCGCGACGCCGCCGAGGAGATGCGTCCCGGCGCGGGTCCGGAGGCCGAACGCGTCGGCGAGGCTGCCGGCGTCCGCACCGCCTCGAGCCTCGGAGGAGGTGCGCAGTGACCGCGACCGTGGAACCGGGCGCGAGCGCGGAGGTCGGCAGGGCCCGGCTCCGCAAGGAGGACGAGCGGCTGATCACCGGCCGCACCCGCTGGACCGACAACATCACGCTGCCCGGCATGGTGCACCTCGCCGTCGTGCGCAGCCCCGTCGCCCACGCCCGCATCGCGTCCATCGACACCTCGGCGGCCCGGCGGATGCCCGGTGTGCTGGGCGTCTACACCGCCGACGACCTCGATCCCGAGGGCACCGTGGGCATGCCGTGCGTCTGGCCGATCACGCCGGACATGAAGTCACCACGCAGGCCCGTGCTGGCACAGGGCACGGTCAACTACGCGGGTGAGGGCGTGGCCGTGGTCGTGGCGCGAAGCGCAGCCGAGGCCGAGGACGCGATCGCCGAGATCGACGTGGATTACGAGGACCTGCCCGTGGTGCTCGGGCTGGAGAACGCGCTCGCGGAGGACGCGCCGCTGGTGCACGAGGACCTGGGCAGCAACCGCAGCGCGCATTGGGTGTTCGACTCGGCCGAGGCGGGCTCCGGTGGCGACGTCGACGAGGCGCTGTCCAATTCCGAGGTGGTGCTCACCCGGCGCTTCCGCCAGCAGCGGCTGGTGCCCGCCTTCATGGAACCGCGCTCGGTGGTCGTCGACCCGACGGCACCGCAGCTGACGATGTGGTCGGCCACGCAGGTGCCGCACATCGTCAAGACAATGGCGGCGCTGAACCTCGGTATCCCGGAGCACCGGCTGCGCGTGATCGCGCCGGACGTGGGCGGCGGGTTCGGCGGCAAGCTCGCCGTCATTCCCGAGGAGTTCCTCGCGCTGATGCTGGCGCAGAAGCTCGGCAGGCCGGTCAAGTGGACCGAGGGCCGGTCGGAGACGATGGTCGCGGCCCACCACGGGCGCGACCAGATCCAGGACATCACCATCTCGGCGACCCGCGACGGCACGCTGACCGGCCTGAAGGTCGAGCTGCTCGCCGATATGGGCGCCTACCTGAGCCTGGTCGGCCCCGGGGTGCCGATCCTGGGCGCGTTCATGTTCAACGCGATCTACAAGATCCCCGCCTATCACTTCGCCTGCACGAACGTGTTCACCAACACCACGGTGACCGACGCCTACCGGGGCGCGGGCAGGCCGGAGGCGACCTTCGCCATCGAGCGGATCATGGACGAGCTCGCCGCCGAGCTGGACATGGAGCCGATGGACCTGCGGCGGAAGAACTGGATCGCCCACGACGAGTTCCCGTACACGACGGTGTCCACGCTGACCTACGACTCGGGCAACTACGAGGCCGCCACGGACAAGGCCATGCGGATGTTCGACTACGACGGGCTGCGCGCCGAACAGCGGGAGCGGCGTGAGCGCGGCGACCCGGTGCAGCTCGGCATCGGCATCTCGACGTTCACCGAGATGTGCGGGCTGGCGCCGTCGCGGGTGCTCGGCTCGCTCGATTACGGCGCGGGCGGCTGGGAGCACGCGGCGGTCCGGATGCTGCCCACCGGCAAGGTCGAGGTGGTCACCGGCGTCTCGCCGCACGGGCAGGGGCACGAGACCGCGTGGAGCCAGGTGGTCGCTGACCAGCTCGGCGTCGGTTTCGACGACGTGGAGATCCTGCACGGCGACACCCAGTCCTCGCCGAAGGGCCTGGACACCTACGGCTCCCGGTCGTTGGCCGTGGGCGGGATCGCGGTGGTCAAGGCGGCCGAGAAGGTCGTCGCCAAGGCGAGGACCATCGCCGCCCACATGATGGAGTGCTCCGAGGACGACCTGGAGTTCTCCGGTGGCCGGTTCACGGTCCGGGGCACGGACCGCTCCACCGGCATCCAGGACGTGGCCCTCACCGCGTTCACGGCTCACGACCTGCCGGAGGGCGTGGAGCCCTCGCTGGACTCCGAGGCGACCTTCGACCCGGAGAACTTCTCCTTCCCGCACGGAACGCACCTGTGCGCCACCGAGGTGGACACCGAGACCGGTCGCGTGTCGATCCGTTCGTACGTGTGTGTGGACGACGTCGGTGCCGTGGTCAACCCGCTGATCGTGGAGGGGCAGATCCACGGCGGGCTCGCGCAGGGCATCGCGCAGGCGCTCTACGAGGAGGCCGCGTTCGACGAGGGCGGCACGCTGATGTCGGGCACGTTCGCCGACTACCTGGTTCCCTCGGCGGCCGACCTGCCCACCTTCACCACCGACCGCACGGAAACGCCGTCGACGACGAACCCGCTCGGCGTCAAGGGCGTCGGCGAGGCGGGCACGATCGCCTCGACCCCGGCGGTGGTGAACGCCGTCGTGGACGCGGTCCGGCACTTCGGGGTGAACGACGTCGAGATGCCGTGCACGCCGATGCGGGTCTGGCGGGCCATCCACACCGGCGAGACGGCCGCTGGTGGACCCGGTACCGAGGCCGGTGGCGGTCTCGGCTCGATCGACGCCGAACACGGAGGTGCGCAGTGATCCCGGCTCCCTTCGACTACGTCGCGCCATCCACTGTGGACGACGCGGTGCGCGCCCTCGCCGACGCGGGCGAGGACGCGAAGATCATCGCGGGTGGGCAGAGCCTGCTGCCGGTTCTGCGGCTGCGCATGGCCGACCCGGCCAAGCTGATCGACCTCAACAACATCAGTGAGCTGCGCGGCGTGCGCGACGACGGCGACGCGCTCGTGATCGGTTCCATGACCACGCATCACGACGTGCAGCGCGATCCGCTGATCGCCGAGCACGCCGAGCTGCTGGCGCGGGCGACCGACACCGTGGCCGACCCGCAGGTGCGCCACCGCGGCACGTTCGGCGGGTCGATCGCCCACGCCGACCCGGCGGGTGATCTGCTCGCTCCCGCGCTGGCGATGGACGCGGAGATGGTGCTGCGCGGGATGGATGGTACGCGGCGGGTGCCGGCGTCGGAGTTCTTCGCCGATTTCTTCACCACGGCCCTGCGGCCGAACGAGATCCTTGTGGAGGTGCGGGTCCCGAAGTTCACCGGCTGGCACGCGCATTACGAGAAGTTCAACCGGGTGGCCCAGGCGTGGTCGATGGTCGCGGTCGCGGCCACGGTGCGCACCGAGGGCGGCACCATCGCCGAGGCCCGGGTCGGGTTGACGAACATGGCGACGGTGCCGGTGCGGGCGCGCGCCGTGGAGGAGGCGTTGCTCGGTGCTCCCGCCACGGCCGACGCGATCCGTGCCGCCGCCGAGCACGCGGCCGAGGGCACCGAGCCGCCCGTCGACGGCAACGCCGACGAGGAGTACCGCAGGCACCTCGCCCGGGTCCTCACCGGCCGCGCGCTCACCTCGGCGATGGCGGGGTAGCGGGCGTTTCGTCACCGGCGCCCGGACCGGTGTCCCCGCCGACCACGCGCGGTAGCGATCACGCGACTACGCTGGTCGGCGGGGACATCCGGCGAGCACGACGACAGAGAGGAGGTCGGCCCGTGCGGCTCGACCACGAATTCACCGTTCCTGCGCCCGTCGACGACGTCTGGAAGGCGGTGCTGGACCCGGAACGGGTGGCGCCCTGCATGCCCGGTGCCACTCTGACCTCCGTGGAGGGGGACACGTTCAAGGGCACGGTGAAGGTCAAGCTGGGACCGGTCTCGCTGCAGTACAAGGGCTCGGGCGAGTTCGTCGAGAAGAACACCGACGAGCGCAAGTTGGTGATCAAGGCCTCCGGCAAGGACGCTCGGGGCGCGGGTACCGCGTCGGCCACGGTCACGGTGACGTTGACCGCCGACGGCGCCACCACGAAGGGCGACGTGGCCACCGACCTGACCGTGACCGGTAAACCCGCGCAGTTCGGACGCGGGATGATCGCCGAGGTCGGCGGCAAGATCCTGGACAACTTCGCCGCCAACCTGGCCGAGATGCTCGGCACGGCGGGTGAGGGGCCGGCCACCGGAGAGGACACCACGCCGGGGCAGGCGGCCACGGCGGAGAAGGCCGCCCAGGCCCGCGAGGCGGAGCAGGCCGAAGCCACGGGCGCCGGTGCCGCCGCCACCGCGGCCGAGCCGGAGAAACCGAGGTTGGAGAGCGTGCCGCCGCAGGCGGAGCGTCGTCAGGCCGAGGCCCTCGACCTGATGGAGTACGCGGGCTCGTCGGTGGCCAAGCGCCTGGCCCCGGCCGCGGCCGCCGTGGCCGTCGTTCTGGCGCTCATCGCGATCATCCGCCGAGCCCGCCGCTCCTAACCCCGCGAGTTGCCCCTTCCCGCTCGCGAGTTGCCCGTTCGCGTTCGCGAGTTGCCCCTTCCCGCTGGCGAGTTGCCCCTTCCCGCTGGCGAGTTGCCTCTTCGCGTTCGCGAGTTGCCCTCAGGAGATCCCGTTGCCTTCTGAGGACACGCCTTGGCCTCGACGTGTGAGTGAGCCGCGCCCGTGGCGGTATATCGGGCTTGCGCCCGCCCGGCCGCGACGCCTGCTTGGTGCCCGGGACGGGGGCTGACTCGGAGCCTGCCGTGTTACGGCACTGACCCGATGGGTCAACTCGCGGACGGTGAGGGGCAACGCGCAACTCGCGGGACCGGATGGGGCAACTCGCGGGACCGGATGGGGCAACTCGCGGGCGGTGCCGGGTCGTGAGTGGGAAGCCCGTTGTGGGTTACCGGTGTTGTACCGGGTGTGGACGCGGAGCGGGAGAGGGAGATCGCGGTCGTGGGGGCCGGACAGGCCGGGCTGTCGGCCGCGTATCACCTGCGGCGTGCGGGCTTGTCCGGCGAGTCGGGTTTCGTGCTGTTCGACCACGGCGCGGGGCCGGGCGGTGCGTGGCAGTACCGCTGGCCCACGCTGCGGATGCGCCGGGTACACGGCGTGCACGACCTGCCCGGTCTGCCGCTGGACGAAATCGACGGGGCGGGCGATCCGGACCGGCCCGCGGCGGAGGTCGTGGCCGCCTACTTCGACCGGTACGAGCGGACGTTCGCGCTTCCGGTGCGTCGTCCGGTGAGCGTGCGGTCGGTACACCGGACGGCTGACGGCCGGTTCCGGCTCGACACCTCCGACGGGACCCGGCTGGCGCGCGGCGTCGTGAACGCGACGGGCACGTGGGACCGGCCGTTCGTGCCGTACTACCCGGGGCGCGCGGACTTCCAGGGCCGCCAGCTCCACACCGTCGACTACGTCGGCCCGGAGCCCTTCGACGGCGCGGACGTCGTCGTGGTCGGCGGGGGAACGTCGGCGATCCAGTTGCTCACCGACATCGCGGCCGTGGCGGCGAGCACGACGTGGGTGACGCGCAGGCCGCCGGTGTTCCGCCGGGAGGAGTTCACCCCCGAGTACGGCCGCGCGGTGGTCGCCGAGGTCGAGCGCCGGGTCCGGGAGGGCAAGCCGCCGGGCAGCGTCGTCTCCGTCACCGGTTTGACGGACACGGCCGATGTGCGGGCCGCCCGTGAGGCGGGGGTGTTGCAGCGGCATCCGATGTTCGAACGGCTCACGCCGCGGGGGGTGCGCTGGGCGGACGGAACCGAGTCCCGGGCCGACGCGATCGTGTGGGCCACGGGGTTCCGCGCCGCGCTCGACCACCTGGCGCCGTTGGGGCCGCGGGAGCCGGGCGGCGGTGTGCGGATGGACGGTACGCGGGTCGTGGGAGTACCCGGCCTGCGTCTCGTCGGTTACGGCCCGTCGGCCAGCACCGTGGGCGCGACCCGTGCCGCCAGGGAGGCGGTGCGCGGCCTGCTCGCCGAACTCGCGGCAGGACGGCCATAGCGACGTGCCGTGCCCACCGGGCCGGCCGGAAGCACACTCCCACGCACACAGCCGGTGACTCGACCCGTGCGCGCGCTCACGGCCCCTGATCGAACTCGCCGCGCGATGTCGTTGTCCTCGGTGTCAGCGGTCCCGGTGGGTCGCCGCGCCCGGCGTGAGTCTGCGGGCGTAGCGGGTGCGGGCCTCTTCGACCAGCTCGGCGCCGACCCAGGCGACCGGTCGGGCATCGACCAGAAGCGGCTCGTTGTCCGGGCCGATGTCGACCACGCGCCCGGACAACAGCCAGGGCCGGGCTCCTTCGGCGGTCTCGCGCAGGTACTGACACACGCGGCGCGCCAGCCAGTCCTCCACCGGCAGGGTCCACCATCCGGGCGCGGCGAGCGGGTTCACCGCGAGTCCGGGCATGGTCAGGCCGCTTTCGTGGTCGGTGCTGGAGTGGGCGGCGTCCGATTCCGGGCCGGGTGAGTAGCGCAGGTACACGGCGGAGTCGCGCTCGACGAGCTCGGCCAGCTCGGTGAGGCTGCGCACGGTCGGCAGGTCGACGGTCACCTCACGGCACTACCCGGACGGGGAACTCCGTAACCCACGTCGACAGCGACTGTCCGAAGTTGACCAGTAACCCACCGGGATGATTCGTCCATCGGCGAGGATTGGCGATCTCCTGTGCTGCGCACACTGTAGCCAGACGGGCGCGCAGCGTTTCCCCGAACACGCGGGCGGCGCACCGTTGTCAGCACAATCCAGCACTCCCAAGGAGACACATCACCATGCGAGTTCGTAGAGCCGCTGTCGTCGCCGCGCTGGCCGCGGGCACCGCTGTCGCTGTCGCCGGAACCACCAACGCGTCGCCCGAGAACGACTGCAGCGACACCGGCCGTTACGCGCAGGCCGAGTCGTGGACCGAGGTCGACTGCGAGTACAACTTCGTCCGCGACGGACACGACGAGGACTCCGACCACGGCAAGCACGAGGACGACGGCAAGCACGGCGACCACGGCAAGCACGAGGACGACGGCAAGCACGGCGACCACGGCAAGCACGAGGACGACGGCAAGCACGGCAAGCACGAGGACGACGGCAAGCACGGCAAGCACGAGGACGACGGCAAGCACGGCAAGCACGAGGACGACGGCAAGCACGGCAAGCACGAGGACGACGGCAAGCACCACGACAAGGACAAGAAGGAGGAGAAGCACTTCCACAAGCACTTCCACAAGCACTACGGCAAGGACCACCACGACAAGAAGCACCACAAGGACCACGACAAGAAGCACCACCACAAGGACAAGCACCACAAGAAGCAGGTGCACAAGAAGCCGCACGGTGGCGTCGAGACCGGTGACGGCTCGTTCGCGGCGGTCGTCCGCTGACACGCCAGACGATGCGTGACTCCACGCGCCGCCATCCCCGCCACGCCGGCCTCGGCCGGCTGGCGGGGATGGTGTTGCTGGCGCTGTCCCTTCTGACCGGCTGCTCGTTCGGAACCGACACGGTGGCAGGAACCCCTGTCTTCGACCACACGGTTCCGGCCGCTTCGGACGAGGGGCCGACATTCCTGCCCGCCGCGAAACCCACACGGCTGCGCATTCCGGCGATCACTGTGGACGCCGAGAACATCGTCGATCTCGGACTGAATCCGGACCGCACCATGGAGGTGCCGCAGGGTGCTCAGCGGGTCGGGTGGTACTCCGAGTCGCCGACACCGGGTGAGCTGGGCCCGTCGGTACTCGCCGCGCACGTCGATTGGAAGAACGAGAAGGGCGTCTTCTACGACCTGCGGAGGCTCTCCTCCGGCGACGAAGTGATCATCGACCGTGCCGACGGCACGAGCCTGCTGTTCGAGGTCGAACTGGTCGAGCGCTACCGCAAGGACCGCTTCCCGACCTCCCGCGTCTACGGCGACGTGGACCGCGCCGAACTCCGGCTCATCACCTGCGGGGGCGTGTTCGACAGCGACGCGCAGAGCTATGAGGACAACGTCGTCGCCTACGCCAAGTTGGTCGCGTTCCGCCGGTGACCCTCGGTCGACGACCTGCGGTGTACACCGCCGACGGGGTGATCCGGGCACGCACCGCGACCGGTGTGGCCCCCTCCGCGACCGGCACGATCGCTGTGCACCGGGGCGTCGTACGGCCGTCAACAACGGCGCGGTGTTCGTCACCGTTGCTCGGCGATGGTGGACTCGCGCGACTGGACTCGCGTACGTTACTCGCCTATAACCGAATGCATAATCGGATATCGCGGCCGATGGAGCCGGAGCGGGAGAGCCCCCGTGTGGTCGGCGGGGCACCGAAGGAGCAAACGCCCCACAATCTCTCAGGTACCGCTACCGCTTTCGGCGAGGCCACTCTGGAAAGCAGGCTCACGAGAGCCTCACCCAAGGTGTAAGCCGTGCGCGGAGCACGGTGAAACTCTCAGGTGCCCATGACAGAGGGGGAGTTCCCAGTACACGGCGGGTACGCCTGTCGTAGGCGCGAGAAGGAGCTCCCGACATGTCCATAACGTCCCGGGCGACGCCCCCGCCACCGACACCGTTCGCGGCGCGGCACATCGGCCCCTCGGAGGCCGAGCAGTCGAAGATGCTGGCCGAGTGCGGGTTCGGCAGCCTGGACGCGCTGGTCGCCGCCGCCGTGCCGAGCGCGATCCGCGACGAGCGTGCACTCGACCTGCCCGCCGAGGCCTCCGAGGAGCAGGCACTGGCGGAGCTGCGCGCACTGGCCGAGCGCAACCGGCCGATGACCCAGATGATCGGCCTGGGTTACCACGACACCATCACCCCGGCCGTGATCCGGCGCAACGTGCTGGAGAACCCGGCCTTCTACACCGCCTACACGCCGTACCAGCCGGAGATCTCCCAAGGCAGGCTGGAGGCGCTGCTCAACTTCCAGACGATGGTGTCCGACCTGACCGGGCTGGACACCGCCGGTGCCTCGATGCTCGACGAGTCCACGGCCGTGGCCGAGGCCGTCATGCTCATGCGCCGCGCGTCCAAGTCGAAGTCGAACACGGTGGTGCTCGACGCCGAGTGCCTGCCGCAGACGATCGCGATCGTGCGCACCCGCGCCGAGGCCGTCGGAATCGACGTCGACGTCCGTGACCTCGCCGAAGGGCTGCCCGAGGAGTTCTTCGGCGTCGTGGTGCAGTACCCCGGCGTGTCCGGTGTGCTGCGCGAGCCCGACTTCTACCGCGGCGTGGGCCGGGCGGCCTCCGAGGCCAAGGCGCTCTACTGCGTGGCTGCGGACCTGCTCGCGCTGACGCTGGTCACTCCGCCCCGGGAGTTCGGCGCCGACCTGGCCGCGGGCACGACTCAGCGGTTCGGCGTGCCGCTCGGTTACGGCGGCCCGCACGCGGGGTATCTGGCGGTGCGCTCCGGCCTTGAGCGTTCGCTGCCCGGCAGGCTCGTCGGCGTCTCGGTCGACGCGGCGGGGGCGCCGGCCTACCGGCTCGCGCTCCAGACCCGCGAGCAGCACATCCGCCGGGAAAAGGCCACCAGCAACATCTGCACCGCCCAGGTGCTGCTCGCGGTGATGGCGTCGATGTACGCGGTGTACCACGGTCCCGACGGGTTGCGGCGGATCGCCGAGCGGGTGCACACCTACGCCTCGGAGTTCGCCGCGTCCCTGCGTGCCGGGGGTGTCGAGGTGGTCCACGAGCACTTCTTCGACACCGTGACCGCGCGGGTGCCCGGCCGGGCCGACGCGGTGGTGGCCGCGGCGCGGAAGGCGGGGGTCAACCTCGGCCGCGCCGATGCCGACCACGTG
>NZ_KB912678.1:118503-132674 GCF_000383795.1 Saccharomonospora saliphila YIM 90502 | reverse complement strand
GCCGCGCCGATGCCGACCACGTGCGCGTGGCCTGCGACGAGGTCACCACCCCCGAGACGCTGGCCGCGGTGCTGGGCGCGTTCGGCGTGGACGCCGCCACCGCGGACGACGGCACGCCCGGCGCCACCGCACTACCCGCCGGGCTCGCGCGCGCCAGCGAGTACCTGACCCACCCGGTGTTCCACACCTACCACTCGGAGACCGCGATGCTGCGCTACCTGCGCGGCCTCGCCGACTCCGACTACGCGCTCGACCGGGGCATGATCCCGCTCGGTTCCTGCACGATGAAGCTGAACGCCACCACGGAGATGGAGGCGGTGACCTGGCCCGAGTTCGCGGGGCTGCACCCGTTCGCGCCCGCAGAGGACGCCGAGGGCTACCGGACGCTGATCGACCAGCTCTCCGCCTGGCTGGCCGAGGTCACCGGCTACGACAGTGTCTCCCTCCAGCCGAACGCGGGCAGTCAGGGCGAGCTGGCCGGACTGTTGGCCATCCGCGCCTACCACCGTGCCAACGGCCAGCCCGAACGGGACGTGTGCCTGATCCCGTCGTCGGCGCACGGCACCAACGCCGCGTCGGCCGTGCTCGCCGGGATGCGCGTGGTCGTGGTCGCCTGCACCGATGACGGGGACGTCGACCTGGCGGACCTGCGCGCCAAGGTCGACCAGCACCGGGACACCCTCTCCGCGATCATGGTCACCTACCCGTCGACGCACGGGGTGTACGAGACCGGCATCACCGAGCTGGCCGAGATCGTGCACGCTGGCGGCGGGCAGGTCTACGTCGACGGCGCGAACCTGAACGCGCTGCTCGGTCTCGCCAAGCCGGGCCAGTTCGGTGGCGACGTCTCGCATTTGAACCTGCACAAGACGTTTTGCATCCCGCACGGCGGCGGAGGCCCCGGTGTGGGGCCGGTCGCGGCGCGCGCGCATCTGGCGCCGTATCTGCCCAACCACCCGATGGAGCCTGGCGCGGGCCCGGAGACCGGCGTCGGGCCGATCTCGGAGGCACCGTTCGGGTCGGCCTCGATCCTGCCGATCTCGTGGGCCTACGTGCGCATGATGGGCGCGCGCGGGCTGACCGACGCGACCCAGGTCGCTGTCCTGACCGCCAACTACGTCGCGGCCCGGCTCGCACCGCACTACCCGGTGCTCTACACCGGCCAAGACGGGCTGGTCGCCCACGAGTGCATCCTCGACCTGCGCGGGCTGACCAAGCAGACCGGCGTGACCGTGGACGACGTCGCCAAGCGGCTGATCGACTACGGCTTCCACGCGCCCACCATGTCGTTCCCGGTGGCGGGCACGCTGATGGTGGAGCCCACCGAAAGCGAGGACAAGGCCGAGCTGGACCGCTTCTGCGACGCGATGATCGCGATCCGGCGGGAGATCGACGAGGTCGCCGCGGGCACGTGGGACGTGGAACGGAGCCCGCTGCGCGGAGCCCCGCACACCGCCGAGCAGCTCACCGGGGAGTGGGACCTGCCCTACGACCGGCGCACGGCGGTGTACCCGGGCCGTACGGCGGCGAAGGGCAAATACTTCGCCCCGGTGCGCCGGATCGAAGGCGCCTACGGCGACCGCAACCTCGTGTGCTCCTGCCCGCCTCTCTCCTCGTACGAAAGCTGAGGTCCGCGCGCGTGACGAACACGACCGCACGACAGACCCCCCTGCACGAGATCCACAGCGAACTGGGCGCCTCGTTCACCGACTTCGCGGGCTGGTCAATGCCGGTGCGCTACTCCAGCGAACTGGCCGAGCACCGCGCGGTACGCGAGACGGCGGGTCAGTTCGACCTCTCCCACATGGCCGAGATCGAACTGACCGGGCCGCAGGCCGCCGACGCGCTCGACTACGCCATGGTCGGCGCGCTGTCGAAGGTCGCCGTGGGCCGGGCGCGCTACACGATGCTCTGCGACGCCGACGGTGGCGTGCTCGACGACCTCGTCGTGTACCGGACCGGCGAGGCCCGCTACCTGGTGGTGGCCAACGCGGGCAACGCCGCAGTCGTAGCCGGTGAGCTGCGTGACCGCGCCCGGGGCTTCGACGTCGAGGTCGCCGACCGTTCGGCCGAGGTCGCCCTGATCGCGGTGCAGGGGCCGAACTCGGCCGCGATCGTCGCCGAGGCCACCGGTGCGGAGCTGTCCGGGCTGCGCTACTACGCGAGCATGCCCGCGACCGTGGCGGGCGACGAGGTCCTGCTCGCGCGTACCGGCTACACCGGCGAGGACGGTTTCGAGCTGTTCCTCCCCGCCGGGGCGGCGGTGCGCGTGTGGCGCCGGCTCGCCGAAGCCGGGGCGGCACACGGCCTGATGCCCGCCGGGCTGGCGTGCCGGGACACGCTCCGCCTCGAAGCGGGAATGCCGCTGTACGGCAACGAGCTGGGTACGGGGCTGACCCCGTTCCACGCCAACCTCGGACGGCTGGTCAAGCTCGACAAGCCGGGCGACTTCGTGGGCCGGGGCGCACTGGAGAAGGCCGATCCCGACCGGGTGCTGGTGGGCCTGCGCGGCCACGGGCGGCGCGCGCCACGCCACGGTTACCGGCTGCTGTACGACAACCGCGAGGTCGGCGAGATCACCAGCGGCGCGCTGTCGCCCACACTGGGTCATCCGATCGCGATGGCCTACGTCCCGCCGGAGTACGCCGAGCCCGGGACCGCCCTGTCGGCGGACATCCGTGGCCGCGGCGAACCGGTCGAGGTCGTGTCCCTTCCCTTCTACCGACGTCCCTCCACCTCGAAAGGCTGATCGTTGTCGACGAACATTCCCCAGGACCTGGGCTACACCGCCGAGCACGAGTGGGTGCGCACCGACACGGACGTGGTGACCGTCGGGGTCACCGCGTTCGCCGCGGAATCCCTCGGTGACGTGGTGTTCGTGGAGCTTCCCGAGGTGGGGAGTAAGGTCACCGCTGGTGAGGTGTGCGGCGAGATCGAGTCGACCAAGTCGGTCAGCGAGCTGTACTCCCCGGTGAGTGGCGAAGTCACCGAACTCAACGAGTCGGTCGTTGATGCGCCCGAAACGGTCAATTCCGACCCGTACGAGGCCGGATGGTTGTTCCGGGTCCGGTCCGAGGCCGTGCCGGAGCTGCTGGATGCCGACGCCTACGCCGCACTGATTCAGGAGGGCTGACATGAACTCGTTCGAGGCGGACCTTTCCACCGTGGACCCCGAGGTCGCCGACGCGGTGACCGCCGAGCTGCGCCGGCAGCAGTCGACGCTCGAGATGATCGCGTCGGAGAACTTCGCGCCGGTCGGTGTGCTCGAAGCGCAGGGGTCGGTGCTGACCAACAAGTACGCCGAAGGCTACCCGGGCAAGCGCTACTACGGTGGCTGCGAGCACGTCGACGTGATCGAGAATCTCGCGATCGAGCGCGCCAAGTCGCTGTTCGGGGCCGAGCACGCCAACGTGCAGCCCCACTCGGGCGCGCAGGCCAACGCCGCGGCGATGGTCTCGCTGCTCGACCCGGGCGACACGATCCTCGGCCTCGACCTCGCCCACGGTGGCCACCTCACGCACGGGATGAAGCTCAACTTCTCGGGCAAGCTCTACAACGTCGTGGCTTACCACGTGGACGCCGAAACCGGCCGCCTGGACATGGCCGAGGTGGAGCGGCTGGCTCGGGAGCACAAGCCGAAGGTCATCATCGCGGGCTGGTCGGCCTACCCCCGGCAGCTCGACTTCACCGAGTTCCGCCGCATCGCCGACTCGGTGGGCGCGAAGCTCATGGTGGACATGGCCCACTTCGCGGGACTGGTCGCGGCGGGCCTGCATCCCAACCCGGTGCCGCACGCCGACGTGGTGACCACGACCACGCACAAGACGCTCGGTGGTCCGCGCGGCGGCATCATCCTGAGCAAGCAGGAGTACGCCAAGAAGATCAACTCGTCGGTGTTCCCCGGTCAGCAGGGTGGGCCGCTTGAGCACGTCATCGCGGGCAAGGCGGTGGCGCTCAAGATCGCCGCGAGCGACGAGTTCCGCGAGCGCCAGCAGCGCGTGCTCGACGGGTCCGGCATCCTCGCCGACCGTCTCGCGCGGCCCGACTGCGCCGAGGCGGGTGTGCGGGTGCTCACCGGTGGCACCGACGTCCACCTCGTGCTGGTCGATCTGGTCAACTCCGAGCTCGACGGCAAGCAGGCCGAGGACCGGCTGCACGAGGTCGGCATCACGGTGAACCGTAACGCCGTGCCGTTCGACCCACGCCCGCCGATGGTCACCTCGGGGCTGCGCATCGGCACGCCCGCCCTGGCCGCGCGTGGGTTCGGCGCGGAGGACTTCACCGAGGTCTCCGACATCATCGCCCGTGCCTTGCGCCCGGAGTTCGACGACGCCACTCGCGAGGAGCTGCGCTCCCGTGTGGCGGTCCTGGTGGAAAAGCACCCGCTCTACCCGGACAAGAACTGATCCCCGCGCGCGGGCGGGGGACCGGCGGTGGCCGTGTCTTTCCCGCCCGCGCGGCGGGGCCGCCGCTCAGCCGGTGACCAGCGCGAGGGCGAAGCCGTCGTAGCCCTTGCCACCCACGGTCTGCACCGCCGTGGCGTCGACGCGCGCGTCCCCGGCCATCGCCTCGATCAGCTCGCGGGTTCCTCGCACGGACGGGTCGTGTGAGTCCGGATCGGCCACCGCGCCGCGGCGCACCACGTTGTCGACGATGATCACACTGCCCGGCCTGCTCAGCTCCACCGCGGCGCGGAAGTAGCGGGGGTTGTTCTCCTTGTCCGCGTCGATGAACGTCAGGTCGAACGGCCCCTGGAGGGTGGGAAGGACCTCCAGTGCCCGTCCGACGCGCACGTCGACGGTGTCGGCGAGCCCGGCGCGGGCGAGGTTGCCCCGGGCCACGTCGGCGTGGGCGGGGTCGGCCTCGATGCTGACCACCGCACCGTCCGGAGCGACCGCGCGGGCGAGCCAGATGGTCGAGTACCCACCGAGCGTGCCGACCTCGAGGGCCCGTCGTGCTCCTGTCGTGCGGGCGAGCAGGTGCAGCAGCTTGCCCTGGTTGGGTGCCACCGCGATCGGGGGCAACCCGGCCTCCTCGCTGGCGCGGAGCGCGGCGTCGAGCGCTTCGTCGTGCCCGGTCAGGTGCTCGTCGAAGTAGGCGTCGACCGCCGTCCACCGTTGCTCATCCGTCATGGGGGAAGCCTACGGCGGGACGGCACACGCGGCGGCGTTCCCGTGCCCTGGCGGTGCCGGCCGGTCACTCGCGTGACCGTGGGTCCCCTTGGCTACGGGGTGAGGTCGTCGTCGGCCTCCGGCGCGCCGGGGTCGTCCGGGAGGTCGGGGGCGTCGCCCACCTGAATCACAGCGTCGCGTAAGGCCGCGCGCAAACGGCCCACGTCGAGCGTGCTCAGCACGGCGGCTTCACCCGGTGGTGCGATGAGCACCACGCGGTCCGCGCTGACGAACACCGAAAGAGCCCGACGCCGTCCGGCCAGGTCGCGGCAGGACACGGCCCACTCGTCTCGCACAACCACCTCGTCCGCCCGTCGCTGTGAGTACCGCACGAACTGTATCGCTTCTCACACCGGTTGGTGATCGAATTGGGCGTTTTCGTGCCGATTCGTCCTGCCGGGCGAGGATGAACGCCGTGTTTCAGAAATCGCGGGCGGTCTCGCTGGGGCCTTCGGGGCGGAAACGGCGCAGGTTGACGCGCCGGTGCAGCCGGATCATGGGACGTCCGGCGAGCTGGATGCTGCCGAGCAGGAACATCAGCGTGCCGAGCGTGGCGGTGCTCTCCCAGAAGAAGAGCACGCTGCCCACGGTGAACCACAAAGCGATCATCAGGTCGTTCACGATGCTGGCGATCTCGTAGCGGCGCCGTACGACGAGTTCCTCGTGCCCGAACCGGAGGGTGACCGCGTCGGAGCCGTCGGCGGAGTGCTCGGTCATCACCTCACCGTGCCACCCCCGTCGCGGTGTCGCAGCGCCGCGGAGGGGGTGCCGTCAAGGCCTCCTTGCCTGCGTTCAGTGCAGTGAAGGAGGCCTTGACGACAAGACAACAAGGGTGAGGGCAGCCGGGCGGCGCCCGTTCACCCCGCGGCGGGGGTGCGCGGCCGGGTGAGCACGGTGAACGCGGTGATCGACGCGATCCCGGCCGCCACCATGATCACGGCCATCGGCAGGGCCGAGTCCCCGCCCACGAGGCCCACCAGCGGCGAGGCCGACCCGCCCACGAGGAACTGCACCACGCCGAGCAGCGCCGAGGCCGACCCGGCCGTGTGCGGGTGGTCGGACAGCGCCAGCGAGGTGGCGTTCGGCATCACGAGGCCCACGCTGGAGACCACGACGAACAGGGGCACGAGCACACCCGCGAGACCGAAGCCGAGTGCGACGCCTGCGGCCATGGCCGCCGCGCCCCCGGTGATGCCGAGCACGCCCGTGCGCAGGAGCGAACGTGGGGCGAACCGGCCAACCAGCCTGCCGTTGACCTGCGTGGTCGCCACCAGTCCGACCCCGTTGAGGCCGAAGGCGAGGCTGTACTCGCTGGGCGAGAGCCCGTAAAGGTCCTGGAGCACGAACGACGAGCCGGAGATGTAGGTGAACATCGCGGCGAAGGCGAGCCCCACCGTGAGCGTGTAGCCGAGGAACACCCGGTCGCGCAGCAGGTCGCGGTAGGTGCGCACGATGCGGCCGACCCCGGCGGGACGGCGGTGGTCGGTGGGCAGCGTCTCGGGCAGTGCCGCCGCCGCGATCACCAGGATCAGCCCACCGAAGGCGCTGAGCACCACGAAGATCCCGCGCCAGGAGGTCCACTCCAGCAGTTGACCCCCGATCACCGGCGCCAGGATCGGAGCCAGCCCGACCACCAGCATCAGCATCGAGAAGAACCGCGCCATCGCCGGTCCGGCGAAGAGGTCCCGCACGGACGCCCGCGCGACGACCATGCCCGCCGCGGCCCCGAAGGCCTGGACCGCGCGCGCGGCGATCAGGGCCTCCACCGACGGGCTCAGTGCGGCCACCACCGAGGCCACGGTGAAGATGCCGATGCCCACCAGCAGCGGCCTGCGCCGTCCCCAGGAGTCCGACAGTGGTCCCGCGATCAGCTGTCCGACGCCGAGTCCGACGAGGAACACGGCCAGCGTGAGCTGCAACAGGGCATCGGTGGTGTGCAGGTCCCCGCCCATGACCGGGAGGGCGGGCAGGTACATGTCGATCGACAGCGGGCCGAACGCGGTCAGGCCCCCCAGGATGAGCGCGAAGCGTGCGGTGCGGCTCCTCCTCGGTGTCTCCACGTCGGTGTCGGCCACGGCCGTACTCACGCTCACACTGCCTCCTTACTGGATCGAGTACCGGAACCTGCCCCGGACAACTTGTTAGTGCTACTAAATATTTCGGGCGCGGGTTGTGATCTACGTCGGGTCGGCCGGTCGCGGGCCAGGGCGTGCCGGGGTGCTGGGGGCGTGGTCGAGCGCACGGTCCGGGGCCGGTCCGCGGGGCCGGGTTCCCCGCGATTCGACAGTCAACTCGCGAGCCGTGAGGGGCAACTCGCGAGCCGTAGGATGCGGGCGGCGTCGTGAAGGAGGTACGGATGAGCGAGCGGTTCGCCCACTACCAGAGCGAGCTCTACCTACAGGGTTACGGCGGGAACACGCCGCCGTTCACGACCGACCCGACACGGCTGGAAGACTCGGCCGCGGATCTGATGGAACCAGGTCCGTTCCACTACGTGGCCGGGGGAGCGGGGGCGGGCACGACCGTCCGGGCGAACCGGGAGGCGTTCGACCGGTGGCGGATCGCGCCCCGGATGCTCCGCGAGGCCACCGACCGCGACCTGTCGACCACGGTGCTCGGCACGACGATGCCCGCTCCGGTGCTGCTCGCGCCCGTCGGGGTCCAGTCCATCGTCCACCCGGACGCCGAACGCGCCACCGCCCGGGCCGCCTCCGGGCTCGGCGTACCCATGGTGCTGTCCACCGCCTCCTCCACGAGCATCGAGGACGTCGCCGCCGCCTCCGGCGACGGACCGCGCTGGTTCCAGCTGTACTGGCCGAGCGATCCGGACGTGTGCCGCAGCATTCTCACGCGCGCCCGCGCGGCCGGGTTCACGGCGCTGGTCGTCACGCTCGACACCTGGTCGCTGGGCTGGCGGCCGTGCGACCTCGACCACGGCTACCTGCCGTTCCTGCGCGGGGAGGGCACGGCCGTGCCGCTGTCCGATCCGGTGTTCCGGTCGAAGCTGGACCAGCCCCCTGAGCAGGACCTGCCGAGCGCGGTCCTCCGGTGGATCTCGATGATCACGGGAACCGACCGGAACTGGGACGCGCTGGCGTGGCTGCGGGAGCACTGGGACGGGCCCATCGTGCTCAAGGGCATCACCCACGTCGACGACGCCCGGAGCGCGGTCGCCGCCGGAATGGACGGCATCGTCGTGTCCAACCACGGCGGCAGGCAGGTCGACGGCGCCGTCGCCGCCCTCGACGCGCTGCCCGAGATCGCCACCGCCGTGGGCGAGCGCATCGAGGTGCTGTTCGACTCCGGCGTGCGCACCGGTGCCGACGTGGTCAAGGCCCTGGCACTGGGCGCCCGCGCGGTCCTGCTCGGAAGGCCGTGGGTGTACGGACTCGCCCACGGGGGCGAGGACGGCGTGCGGCACGTCGTCCGAGGGCTGCTCGCCGACCTGGATCTCACATTGGGCCTGTCGGGTCACCGCTCACCCGGCGAGGTGAGCGGCGCCACGCTGACGCGGGCACCGCGCTAGTACGGCCCGGGCCCGCCCGGATCACTCGGGCGGACGCCCCGGCCAGTACGCGTGGAGGGGCAGCCCGGGGCCCTTGCGGGGGCCGAGGAGCCCACCGACGCTCGCCAGCACGCATCCGCCGAGGACCACGAACGGCCCCGCACCCGCGATGTCGAGATGACCCTCGTAGATCGTGAGGACCCCCATGAGGTGGACCATCAGCCCGGCCAAACCCCGGGCGCCGTACATCACGCGGTACCTGGTGAACGTGGCGTGGCTGAGGCGGTGCCGCAGGATGCCGCTGAGCCACTTCGCCGAGGTCTGCGTGCGCAGCGCGCCCAAGGTCCAGGGCAACAGGCTCAGCGGCAGCAGCGCGAGCATGGGAAGCGCCAGCCACACGACGTAGAGCTGGGGCATGACGAAACCCTCGTCGCTGGTGGCCGCCCGGATGTCGAGGAAGCTCGCCTCCTGGCCCGCCGCGGAGTACCAGGGCAGCGCGAGCATCCCGACCAGGGTCGCCCCCACTCCGAGCGCGGTGGGTACCGCGCCCCATCCGGGCAGCGTCAGGGGGCCGGACGGTGCGGGCCCCTGACCGAATCCCGCCGTGCCCGGCGCGGCCGGATACGGGGGGTGCTGGGCGTGGGGGTATTGGCCGTACGGGTGCTGGGCTGGGGGCTGCTGTGCGTACTGCTGGGGACCGTGCTGGTGCGTGGCCTGTGGGTACTGGGGCGTGCCGTCCCACGGTGATGCCTGCTGGGCCTGCGGATACGGCTGCGGGGACGGGGCCTGCGGGTGCGGCCACGAGGGGGCCTGCTGACGCTGAACCTGGTGCGGCGTCGGCGCCTGCTGCGGCGGCTGTGCCTGCGGCGGTGATGGCTGAGGCGCCGGCGCCTGCTGCGGCGATTGCCCCTGTGCCTGCCCCCACGACTGCTCGTCCCCCGAGCGCGCCTGCGGTGTGCCGGGCGCGCCCGGGTGCCACGGTTGGCTCATGGCGCGGAGGATACCGTCGACGGCCCCCGGCCGGAGGCCGCGACGGAAAATGCGGGGGCGTTCCGGAGGCGGACCCCGCTACCCTTGAGTCCGTATGTCCACGGCATCCCCCCTCACCGAGCTGCGTTCCCGGCTGTCCGGGCTGACGCTGCGCGACGCGCACCGGCTGCGCAGGCGCATCGACGGCCTGCGCAAAGCGCGCGGGTCCGGGAAGAAGGCAGGCGACGACATCGTCGCGCGCATCGCCGCCGACGTGGCCAAGGCGGAGGAGCGCGTCCGGCGTCGCCGGGAGTCCGTGCCCGCCGTGACGTATCCGGACGAACTGCCGGTGAGCGCACGCAGGGAGGACCTCGCGGAGGTCATCCGCGACAACCAGGTCGTGATCGTGGCCGGCGAGACCGGGTCGGGCAAGACCACACAGCTTCCCAAGATCTGTCTCGACGCCGGACTCGGGGTGCGCGGCCAGATCGGGCACACCCAGCCGCGCCGGATCGCGGCGCGCACGGTCGCCGAGCGCATCGCCGCAGAGCTCGGCACGGAACCGGGCACCACCGTCGGCCACAAGGTGCGCTTCACCGATCATTCGGGCGACGACACGCTCGTGAAGCTGATGACCGACGGCATCCTGCTCGCCGAGATCCAGCACGACCGGATGCTGCGGCAGTACGACACGATCATCATCGACGAGGCCCACGAGCGCAGCCTCAACATCGACTTCCTGCTCGGTTACCTCAAACGGCTGCTGCCCCGCCGACCGGACCTGAAGGTCGTCATCACCTCGGCCACCATCGATCCGGAGCGCTTCTCGCGGCACTTCGACGACGCCCCGATCGTCGAGGTCTCCGGCCGCACCTACCCGGTCGAGGTGCGCTACCGCCCCGTGGTGGACCCGGACGACCCGGATGCCGATCCCGACCGCGACCAGGTGCAGGCCATCGGCGACGCGGTGCGCGAGCTGAGCGCCGAGGGGCCCGGGGACATCCTGGTGTTTCTCTCCGGCGAACGCGAGATCCGCGACACCGACGAGGCGCTGACCGCGATGGCGCTGCCGAACACCGAAATCCTCCCGCTCTATGCCCGGTTGTCGGCGAGTGAACAGCAGAAGGTGTTCAAGCCGCACCGGGGCAGGCGGATCGTGCTGGCCACCAACGTCGCCGAGACGTCGCTGACCGTGCCGGGGATCAAGTACGTCATCGACCCGGGCACCGCCCGGATCTCCCGGTACAGCTCGCGGACCAAGGTGCAACGGCTGCCGATCGAGCCGATCTCGCGAGCGTCGGCCGATCAGCGCAAGGGCCGGTGCGGGCGCACCTCCGACGGGATCTGCGTCCGGCTCTACTCCGAGGACGACTTCGACGCCCGTCCCGAGTTCACCGATCCCGAGATTCTGCGCACCAACCTCGCCTCGGTCATCCTCCAGATGATCTCGCTCGGGCTTGGCGACATCGGTGCGTTCCCGTTCGTGGAGCCGCCCGACCGCCGCCAGGTGACCGCCGGTGTGCAACTGCTGACCGAACTCGGCGCGCTGACGGAGTCCGCGCGGGAGCTGTCCCCGGTCGGCAGGCAGCTCGCGCAGTTGCCGGTCGATCCGCGACTCGGCCGCATGATCGTCGAGGCGGAGTCGAACGGCTGTGTGCACGAGGTCATGGTGATCGCCGCGGCACTGTCCATCCAGGACCCGCGGGAGCGTCCCGACGAGGCCCGGCAACAGGCGCAGCAGCAGCACGCGCGGTTCACCGAGCCGGGGTCGGACTTCTTGGCCTACCTCAACCTGTGGAACCACCTCACCGACCGGCAGAGGGAACTGTCCAACAACCAGTTCCGCAAGTTGTGCCGTGCCGAGTTCCTCAACTACCTCCGCGTGCGCGAGTGGCAGGACATCTACGGCCAGTTGCGCGGCCTCGCGAAGCCGCTGGGCATCACGCCGAACGACGTCCCCGCCGACCCCAAGCACGTGCACACCGCCCTGCTGGCGGGGCTGCTCTCGCACATCGGGCTCAAGGACCCCGAGCGCGGGGATTACCTCGGTGCCCGGGGCACGCGCTTCTCCGTCTTCCCCGGCTCGTCGTTGTTCAAGAAACAGCCCCGGTGGATCGCCTCGGCCGAGCTGGTCGAGACCTCCCGCCTGTGGGCGCGGGTCAACGCGCGCGTCGAGCCGGAATGGATCGAGCCGCTGGCCGCACATCTGGTCAAGCGCAACTACTCGGAGCCGCGCTGGGAACGCAAGCGCGGAGCGGTGATGGCCACCGAGCGGGTCACCCTCTACGGCGTCCCGCTCGTGACCGACCGCAAGGTCAACTACGGGCGGATCGACCCGGAGACCGCGCGCGAGCTGTTCATCCGGCACGCGCTCGTGGAAGGCGACTGGGACACCAACCACCGGTTCTTCCACGACAACCGCGCGCTGTTGGCCGAGGTGGAGGACCTGGAGAACCGGGCGCGCAGGCGGGACCTGCTGGTTGACGACGAGACCCTGTTCGCGTTCTACGACGAGCGCGTGGGCTCGGAGGTCGTCTCCTCCCGGCACTTCGACACGTGGTGGAAGAAGGCCCGGCGGCACGATCCCGACCTGCTCAACTTCGAGAAGGCCATGCTCGTCAACGCCTCGGCCGACGAGGTCACCGAGGCCGACTACCCGGACACGTGGACGCAGGGCGAACTGTCGTTCGCGCTGACCTACCAGTTCGAGCCGGGCACCGACGCCGACGGGGTGACGGTGCACGTGCCGCTTCCCGTGCTCAATCAGGTCAGCGGCGCCGGGTTCGACTGGCAGGTCCCCGGACTCCGCGAAGAACTGGTGACCGCGCTGCTGAAGTCGCTGCCGAAGACCCTGCGGCGCAACTTCGTGCCCGCGCCCGACACGGCGCGGCAGGTGCTGGAGCGGATCGGTCCGGAGGATGGGCCTCTGCCGGAGGTGCTGGGCAGGGCGCTCGAGGAGCTGCGCGGTGTCGCCGTGCCGCCCGAGGCGTGGCGGTGGGAGTCGGTGCCCGGCCACCTGAGGATGACCTTCCGGGTGGTGGACGAAAAGGGTCGTGCGCTGGCCGAGGGCAAGGACCTGGAGGCGCTGCGGGACCGGCTGGGCGACCGGCTGCGCGAGACGATTTCGGCGGCGGCCGACGACGTCGAGCGCTCCGGATTGACCACCCCGGACTTCGGGACGCTGCCACGGCAGTTCCGTGCCCGGCGGCGTGGGCACGAGGTGCGGGCCTTCCCTGCGCTGGTCGACGAGGGGGACAGCGTGGCCGTGCGCATGCTGGACAGCCCGGGGCAACAACGCGCGGCGATGTGGCGGGGCACGCGCCGGCTGTTGCGGCTGAACGCGCCCTCGCCCGCCAAGTACGTCAACCGGCACCTGTCGAACCAGTCCAAGCTCGTGCTGACCCGCAATCCGCACGGCGGTGTGGCCGCGCTGGTGGACGACTGCGTCAACGCCGCGGTCGACCGGCTCATGGCCGACGCGGGCGGTCCGGCCTGGGACGAGGCGGGGTTCGGCGCGCTGTTGGAGAAGGTGCGGGCGGGGCTCAACGGGATGAGCCTGGCCGTGCTGCGGGAGGTGGAGCCGGTCCTGGCGGCCGCGCACGAAGTCGAGACGCGCCTGACGGACACGCGCGGCGCGGCGCTGGGGGAGTCGCTGGCCGACATCCGCGCGCAGCTCGACGGGTTGGTCTACGCGGGGTTCGTGGCCGGAGCGGGCTACGACCGGCTGCCGGACGTAGCGCGGTATGTGCGGGGGATCGGGCGCAGGCTGGAGAAGCTACCCACCGACCCGGCGCGTGACGTCGAGCGGCTGCGGGAGGTGGAGTGGCTGCGCGACGAGTACCGCGCCGCGCTGGACACGCTTCCGCCGCGCACGGACCCTGGCCCCGACCTGGCCGAGATCCCGTGGATGATCGAGGAACTGCGGATCAGCTTCTTCGCCCAGACCCTCGGCACCGCCTACCCGGTCTCGACCAAACGCATCCTCAAAACCCTCGACAAGGCCACCCCCTGACCCACCCCGCGAGTTGCCCCTAGGCGCGCGCGAGTTGCCCCTTGGTGGGGCGCGAGTTGCCCCTCTGCGTGCGCGAGTTCCCCTTTCGTAGGGCACCAACTCGCCGTCTTCGTGAGTCCTCTCGTTCGCTCGCGGCCGGTCGGCACGAGGTGACTCGCCGGTGGGAAGGGGCAACTCGCCGGTCAGGAAGGGGCAACTCGCGAGCTGGAAGGGGCAACTCGCCGGTCGGGAAGGGGCGACTCGCGGGGTGGGTGTGGGTCGACGGCGGAACCTACTTGCGGGTAGGTTTAGTTCGATACCTGCGAGGAGGTGCTCGATGAGGACGCCGACCACCGTGGCCGGGCTCGCGCGCCGTGTGCTCGACACCGCGCGCGGACTCGACGTGCTCCGCCGCGCCGGGCTGGCACCGTTTCCCCGGATCGACGAGGGATTGCGGTCGCTGGTCACCGCACGCCGCTACGGCCCCCTGGCCGNGCACCACCACGGCACGCACCAGGACGACACCAACCAGCAG
>NZ_KB912678.1:113936-118403 GCF_000383795.1 Saccharomonospora saliphila YIM 90502 | reverse complement strand
ACCGCGGCCCTCGCGCTGGCCGAGCTGGCGCCCGGGGCCGAGGCCGGGCTGGACGCCCGCTGGAACGAGTACGACCACACCGACATCACCGCCCACCACGGCGGCGGTGCGCGGCAGGACCCGAGCGACCCGAGGGCGTTCCAGGCCGCGCTGGAGTCGGCGTTGTCGGCCTGGGTGGCTGCCGGACCCGACAGCCCGTGCGCCGAGACCTGGCCCGGTTTCCGCGCCCGGGTCCGGAGCGCGCTCGACGAGCTCGTCGGAGTGCTCGGCCGCGGTGAACAGGCCGTGGTGTTCACCTCGGGCGGGGTCATCGCGACGCTGTGCGGCGAGCTGCTCGGCGCGCCCGAGGCGGGGCTGGTCGCGATGAACAGGGTCACGGCGAACGCGAGCGTGTCGAAGCTGGTCACCGGGCGTTCGGGGACCACGTTGCTGTCGTTCAACGAACACGCCCACTTCGACGGCGAGGCCGCCGCCCTGCTCACCTATCGCTGAAGTCGCGCCCGGCGCCGGGCGTCAGGGCGTTCCGGACAGGCGTGGCAGGACCGACGACACGAGCGTGAGCAACACGTGGCTGAGCAGGTCGTGCACCTGGGCACGGTCCAGCGAGCCGCGCACCAGCCACTCGCGCCCGGCGACCTTGACCATGCCCGCGTAGGAGCGCAGGACCGCGTTGAACTGGTCCCAGCGCGCGTCGTCGGAGGAGAAGCCCATCGCCTCAAGGACCCGGTCGGCGGCCGTGCGGTCGGCGTCGTCGAGGATGCGCTCGACCTCCACGTCCCGGCCGATGCCTTCGGGGGTGATCGCGGCGAGCCACATCTTCTCCTGCTTGCCGATCATGTCGAGGAACCAGTCGACCGCGGCCTCGGTGCGTTGTTCGAGCGTTCCTTCCGGCAACTGGTCGATGGCGCCGTGGGGCACCGTCAGCGCGCGGCGCACCACCGTCAGGTAGAGCTCCCGTTTCGTGCCGAAGTAGTGGTTGATCAGACCACGGGCGACTCCCGCGCGGGCGGCGATGTCCGAGGTGGACACATCCGCGTAGGGGCGCTCACCGAAAAGCTCCGCGGCGCAGGCGAAGATCTGTTCCTTGCGTTCGTCCGGCTCCAGTCTTCGCCATTTCGGCACTGATTCCGTCGTCATGCCGTGCAGTTTCGCACGCGGGCCCGCGCTTCGCCGGGAAAAGCGGCGACCGGAACGCGCCCGGGGGTTCGGTGGGCACGATCGGGTGTAGCGCGGGCACCTCGGCGAGAACGGGGACCATGGACTAGCCTCCTGCTTAGGTAAGGCTAAACACACGGCCGGTCCTCAAGGACACGGACGGGCAGGAGGGAGCCGGGATGGCTGAGCAGGGGCGCGGCCGCGCGGAGCGGCCGGGCGAGCGCGCGGGCGGCAAACCGGTTCTGCGCCTGCGCGTGCTCCGCACCGAGCGGCTGACGCCGCGCATGACGCGCGTGGTCTGCGGCGGCGACGGGCTCGGCGCCTACGTGCCCACCGGCTGCACCGACAGTTACGTCAAGGTCGTCTTCCCGGTCCCCGGAGTGGAGTACCCGGAGCCGTTCGACCCGAGGACCGCCGCGGCGGCGGTACCGCCGGAGCACCGGCCCCGGCAGCGCACCTACACGGTGCGCTATCACGACCCCGACGCCGGGGAGCTGGCGCTCGACATCGTGCACCACGGCGACGTCGGCCTCGGTGGCCCCTGGGCCGCGCGGGCCCGGCCCGGGGACGAGGTGTTCCTGCTCGGTCCGGGCGGCAAGTACGCGCCCCGATCCGACGTCGACGCGCACCTGTTCGTCGGCGACGAGTCCGCTCTTCCCGCCATCGCCGCCTCCTTGGAGGCCGTCGACCCGGGAACGCCCGTGCGTGCGCTGCTGCTGGTCACCGACGCCGCCGAGGAGCAGCCACTGGCGACCAAGGGTGCGGCCGAGATCCGGTGGCTGCACCGGGCGGCGGGCGACGACCTCGTGGAGGCGGTGCGCGGTCTCGCGCTCCCGGACGGCCTCGTCCAGGCGTTCGTGCACGGTGAGGCGGGCATGGTGCGTGACCTGCGCACCCACCTGCTGCGCGAGCGCGGCCTCGACCCCGCCCTGCTGTCGCTGTCCGGGTACTGGCGGCGGGGCCGCGAGGACGAGGCCTGGCGCGCGGAGAAGGCCCAGTTCATGGCGTGACCACCGGGCCCCGCGCGCCCTCCGGCGGTCACGCCGGTACGGCGTCGGTCACCCGGTCCCAGGCCCGGTGGCGGGCGAGGTTGTCGGCGAGGCGGGCGGCGAACTCGTCCGGCACCGCGTCGCGGTCGGCGGTCGTGGTGACCACACCGTGCTCATCGACGACCTCCGAGTTCTTCGCCACCGGTTCGACCACGCCCGCCCGCCGCAGCAACTCCGCTCCCGCCCCGAACGCGGCCACGGGTTTGGCGTGCTTGTACGCCTCCGCGACGAAGTGCACCGCGTACCCGTCGTCGGCGAGCGTGGACACCGCGTCGGAGCCCGAGGCGACCACGACGCCGTCGTAGAGGACCGAGGCCATCGTGTTCACCGCACGGTCGGCGGTGAGGGAGTCGCCGGAGACGCTGCTCTGCTCGCCCTCGGTGATCGCCAGCACCTCGGCGGCCACCCCGCGTTCGCGCAGCGCCGCGACCAGGCCGCGGATGCCCGCGCCGTCCCCGCCGTCGGCGGTGAGCACGGCGACAGTGCGGGTGTCGGGCCGGTCGGTCCGGGTGGTGAGCTGGGACAGCGCGGGCGACGAGCGCCCGTGGTTCTCCCGCGCGGGACCGGTCGGCGGGCTCACTCCGATGCCGCGCGCGACGCGCACCGCGAGGTCGTGGTCGACGTGGTTGAGGTGCCCGACCACCCGCTCGCGGATCGGCGTGTGCCGCACCTTGCCCAGCTCGAAGCGGAACGCGGCCACGATGTGCTCGGCCTCCACCTCGGACATGCTGTTCCAGAACAGGGTGGCCTGCGAGTAGTGGTCGCTGAAGCTCGCGCTGCGCCTGCGGATCGTGTGACCGTCGACGCGTCGCTGGTAGTGGGAGAACGTGTCGGCGTTGGCGATCGCGGGACAGCCACCGTCGAGCGTGTCCTTGTGGTACGGGGCCCTGCCCCGGTGGATGTGCATCTGCCCGTAGCCGTCGCGCTGGTTGTGGTGCACCTCGGCCACGGGCCGGTTCACCGGCAGCTGGGCGAAGTTCGGCCCGCCGAGGCGGATGAGCTGCGTGTCCAGGTAGGAGAAGTTGCGTGCCTGCAACAGCGGGTCGTTGGTGAAGTCGATGCCGCCGACGACGTTGGCCGTGTGGAACGCGATCTGTTCGGTCTCGGCGAAGAAGTTGTCCGGGTTGCGGTCGAGCACCATGCGCCCGACCGGCCGTACCGGCACCTGCTCCTCCGGAATGATCTTGGTGGGGTCGAGCAGATCGAAGTCGAAGGCGAACTCGTCGGACTCGTCGACCAGCTGCACGCCGAGCTCGTACTCCGGGAAGTCCCCTGCCTCGATGGCGTCCCAGAGGTCGCGGCGGTTGAAGTCGGGGTCCTTGCCCGCGATCTTTTGCGTTTCGTCCCAGACGAGCGAGTGTGTGCCGAGCACGGGCGTCCAGTGGAACTTCACGAAGGTGCCCCGGCCTTCCGCGTTGACCAGCCGGAAGGTGTGCACGCCGAAGCCCTGCATCATCCGGTAGCTGCGCGGCAGTGCCCGGTCCGACATCAGCCACATCATCATGTGCATGGTCTCGGGCTGTTCGGCGACGAAGTCCCACAGCGTGTCGTGCGCCGACTGCGCTTGCGGGATCTCGTTGTGCGGCTCGGGCTTCACCGCGTGGACGAAGTCGGGGAACTTGATGCCGTCCTGGATGAAGAACACCGGCATGTTGTTGCCGACGAGGTCGTAGTTGCCCGCGTCGGTGTAGAACTTCGTGGCGAATCCGCGCACGTCGCGCACCGTGTCGGCCGAGCCGCGGGAGCCGGCCACGGTGGAGAAGCGGACGAAGGTCGGCGTGCGGGTGTCCGGATCGGACAGGAAACGCGCGGACGTGTAGTCGGCCAGCCACGAGTCGTACGGCTGGAAGTAGCCGTAGGCGCCCGCTCCCCGGGCGTGGACCACGCGCTCCGGAATGCGCTCGTGGTCGAAGTGGGTCAGCTTCTCCCTGGCGTGGAAGTCCTCGAGCAGCGTCGGCCCGCGCTCGCCGACGGTGAGCGAGTCGTCGGTGTGGTCGACCCGCACCCCTTGCTGGGTCGTCAGGTCGGTGCCGTCCTGAGACACCCGGAAGTCGTCGAGTTGCCGGTCCTTGTCGTCACGATCGTTCGCTGCCACGGCCGCGTCGCCCTCCCTCTCGCTCGCGGGTCTCCGGGCCGACAGATACCCGGCCGTGGGGGTGCCAAACCGTCGCCGCACGGGATGTCCGGACCAGGGAGGGCGGTGCGGGCGGCGGAGCCGGGGGCCAGTCTCCCCGGCCTGCCGACCCCGCCGGCCTGCCGACTC
>NZ_KB912678.1:111055-113836 GCF_000383795.1 Saccharomonospora saliphila YIM 90502 | reverse complement strand
GGGCGGCGGGAGGCCGCGCCGCGTGGGCGCGGCGGCGGCACCCGTCCGAGCAACGACCCGGTGGGCAGATCGAGGATCTGCTCCAGCGCGAGCACCGCGCGGATGGACCGGCCGCGCTCCGGCTGCCGCTTGCCCGACTGCCAGTAACTCAGTGCCGTCACGCTGACGGGGACCCCGCGTTCCTGGAGGCGGACCTGTATCCGGTCGAGGCTGAGACCACTGGTGGAGATCGCCGACCTGAGCGTTTCGGAGAAGGCGCTCTCCCCGCACATCCGTGTGTCCCCCTGCCACGGCAACCGCATAACGATAGGGGAACAGGTTAGCACCGGCTGTAACGCTCAGTGCGGGCCGATGGGTGCAGGACACGATCGTGTTGCTCCGTTCGGCGCAGGCGCTGCTGTGACGAACGGCTCAGTACTGGTAAATGTGCATTGTTGCCCAACCGTGTCCCCCAACGGTGTCATGTCGAGACCACTGCCGGGGACAGGGAAGGAAGCCGATGGGCAACACAGGCAAGCCGAGGCGGAGCGCGACCACGGGCGTCGTGGCGGCGAGTGCGGGCGCGCTGCTCGCGTTGAGCGTGACACCCGCACAGGCCGCGACCGGAGACGTCCTGGGAGCCGACGCGCCGGACGCCGTGGACGGCCGCTACCTCGTCGTCCTCGACGACGACACCGAGGCGGGTCCCGTCGCCGACACCCTCGGTGCGCTGGCCGAGACGGCCGAAGCGCTCGTGGGCGACTACGGCGTGGAGCTGACCCGGACCTTCGGGCACGCCGTGAACGGTTTCGCGTTCTCCGGCGACGAGGCGGCGGCCGAGCGGCTCGCGGCCGACGCGGACGTGGCGTTCGTGACCAGCGTCAAGCGCTTCCGCGCCGCGCCTCTGCTGGGCGCGGACCCGGCGCGGGATGTGGACTCGTGGGGCCTCGACCGCATCGACCAGCGTGCGCTTCCGCTCGACGACTCCTACACCGCACCCAACACCGGGGCTGGAGTCACCGCGTACGTGGTCGACACGGGGATCGACGCCGACCACCCGGCCTTCGGCGGCAGGGTCTCGGGCGGCCGGGACTTCGTCGACGGTGACTCGGACCCGGACGACGAGAACGGGCACGGCACCCACGTCGCGGGCACGATCGGTGGCGCGGGCTACGGCGTCGCGCCGGAGGTCGACCTGGTCGGCGTGCGCGTGCTCGACGCCAACGGCAGCGGGACCACCGAACAGGTGGTCGCGGGCATCGACTGGGTCGCGGCGAACGCCTCCGGTCCCTCGGTGGCGAACATGAGCCTCGGCGGCCCGGCGGACCCGGCCCTCGACGAGGCTGTCCGCGGCGCGATCGAGCAGGGCGTGACCTTCGGCGTCGCAGCGGGTAACGAGTCCACCGACGCGGGCTCCACCTCGCCCGCGCGGGTGCCGGAGGCGATCACGGTCGCGGCGAGCAACCAGCGTGATTCGCAGGCGACGTTCTCCAACCACGGCGAGGTCGTCGACCTCTACGCGCCGGGCTCGAACATCACGTCGGCCTGGCCCGGCGGCGGGGAGAACGCGATCAGCGGCACCTCGATGGCGACCCCGCACGTGGTCGGCGTGGCGGCACAGCACCTCGCCGACGACCCGGGCGCGGGTCCGGCCGAGGTGGCCGACGCGCTCGTCTCGTCGGCGACGCCGGACGTGATCGTCAATCCGTCCCGGGGCACGCCGAACCGGCTCCTCCACACCGGGTCCTGATCGCCCGCCCACCCGTCGTGTGCCGTGGCCCGGTGCGTGCGCGACGCGCCGGGCCACGGTCTGTTACTAACGGGTAGGGTGTCGGAATGGTCGTCCGCAGCAACATCGTCATCACCGGTGCCAGCTCCGGCCTGGGTGAGGGCATGGCCCGCCACTTCGCCGCCCTGGGCCGCGACCTCGCGTTGTGCGCGCGCAGGCGCGAGCGCCTCGACACGCTCGCCGCCGAGCTGACCGAGCGCTACCCCGGCATCCGCGTCGTCGTGCGGGAACTGGACGTCAACGACCACGACCGCGTCTTCGAGGTGTTCGACGAGTTCCGCGCCGAGTTGGGCACGCTCGATCGCGTGATCGTCAACGCGGGCCTTGGCAAGGGACAGCCGATCGGCACCGGCGCGTTCGGGGCGAACCGGCAGACCGTCGAGACGAATCTCGTGGCCGCACTGGCGCAGTGTGAGGCCGCGATGACGATCTTTCGTGAGCGGAACGCGGGCCACCTCGTCGTCGTGTCGTCGTTCAGCGCGTTGCGCGGGATGCCGCGCAACATCACCGCCTACGCCGCCTCGAAGGCAGGGGCGAGCGCGCTGGCCGACGGCATCCGCGTCGACACGCTCAACACGCCCATCCGCGTCACCACGCTGCTGCCCGGCTACATCGAGTCGGAGATGACCCGTCGCAGCGGCGGCCGCACACCCTTGCTGGCCGATGCCGGAACCGGGGCGAAGGCACTCGTGCGGGCGATCGAGAAGGAGCGGCCCCGGGCCTACATCCCGGCCTGGCCGTGGGCCCCGTTGAGCGCGCTCGTACGGGTCCTGCCCGCGAGCCTGCTGCGCCGGATCACCTGAGTACGGGACCGGCCATGGCGGTGATCTACCTCGTCCGGCACGGGCAGGCGTCCTTCGGCGCGGCCGACTACGACGTGCTCTCCGCACGCGGCGAACGCCAGTCGCGCGCCGTCGGCGCCGAACTGGCACGTCGCGAAGCCGTGGTGACCGAGGCACGCTGCGGCACCCTCGCCCGGCAACGGGCCACCGCGGCCCTCGCGCTGGCCGAGC
>NZ_KB912678.1:99725-110955 GCF_000383795.1 Saccharomonospora saliphila YIM 90502 | reverse complement strand
CGCCGGGTGCGGCTCGGCCCGACAGTGCTGCGCACCTCGACGGCGGGGGCGGTGGCCCTGGGCGCCCTCGGTGCGCTGACCGCCCGGTGGCGGTAGGCCGAACGGAGGCGGGTCGCTGCCACGTGTGGCACAACTCCGCGCGAATCCCCCGCGTTCGCCGCACACGGGCCCGCGCGGATCTCTACTCTGGGTCCCGTCGGCCCACGGTGGGTCACCGGGACGAGGTTTCCGGGCGCCCTGCGGCAGCCCCGGGAGCACCCGCGGAGACCACTGTGGAACCGGGTGAGGGACACCGTCGGACACCTCCCCCTCGGTCCGGCGGCGCCGCGGTGGCGCGTGGAGCGACCCCCAGGCTGCACCGCCCCGCGGCCCCTTCTTTCCGGGCCGGTGGTTCCGGCGCCCTCCGGTCGCCGCCACTGCCGCGGCTGCCGAGGGCGGAGCGGTCGCAGTACGCTCGAAGGCCCACGCGGAGCCCGTTACCGGGGCATCCGCCGACCGAGCAGCCCGACCGGGAGGACCATGAGCGACGAGAAGACGCTGTTCGAGCGCATCATCGCCCGGGAGGTTCCAGCCGACATCGTCCACGAGACCGAGACCACGCTGGCGTTCCGGGACATCAGCCCCCAGGCGGCCACGCATGTGCTCGTGGTGCCCAAGACCCGCTACCGCGATGTGGCGGAACTGGCCGCCGCCGACCCAGGACTGCTGGCCGACGTGGTCGCCACGGCGGCACGGGTGGCCGAACTCGACGGCCTCGGCGACGGCTACCGGGTGGTGTTCAACACCGGGGCCGACGCCGGACAGACGGTGTTCCACGTGCACGCCCACGTCCTCGGCGGGGAACAGCTGGGCCGGTTCGGGCGTTATTCCCCGTGAGCACCGGGCCGGGTAAACTCCCGTGCCCCGACGCGGTGTGACCCGTTAACATCGACTGACCAGGGACGACGACACACGACCCGCACGTTGCGTGCAGAAAGCAGGCCCGAGGCCACGTGGCCGGAACCGAACCGCTGCGACCCGCGCACCCCGCACCGCCCGAGTCCGAGTCCGCGCAGGCGGACCCGTCGGCCGCGCAGGACCGGTCGGCACAGTCGAGTTTCCCGATCCCGGACTCCGCCGCGTTGGTGCTGCTGGGTTCCCGTGACGAGAACTTGCGCGTGGTCGAGGATCTGCTCGACGCGGACGTCCACGTGCGCGGCAACGAGGTAACCCTGACCGGCGCGCCGAGTGACGTGGCCTTCGCCGAGCGGGTGTTCGCGGAACTGGTGACCCTCGCGAACAAGGGCCAGCAGGTGGGCCCGGACACGGTCCGCCGCACGGTGACCATGCTCTCCGGCGGCGGCTCCGAGTCGCCCGCCGAAGTGCTCAGCATGAACATCCTGTCGCGGCGCGGGCGCACCATCCGGCCGAAGACGCTGAACCAGAAGCGTTACGTCGACGCGATCGACAAGCACACGGTGGTGTTCGGCATCGGTCCCGCGGGCACGGGCAAGACCTACCTCGCGATGGCGAAGGCCGTGCAGGCGCTGCAGAGCAAGGACGTCACCCGGATCATCCTCACCCGTCCCGCGGTCGAGGCGGGCGAGCGGCTCGGCTACCTGCCCGGCACGCTTTCCGAGAAGATCGACCCGTACCTGCGTCCGCTGTACGACGCGCTGCACGACATGGTCGACCCGGAATCCATCCCCCGGCTCATGCAGGCGGGCACCATCGAGATCGCGCCTCTGGCCTACATGCGCGGGCGCACCCTCAACGACGCGTTCATCATCCTCGACGAGGCGCAGAACACCACGCCCGAGCAGATGAAGATGTTCCTCACCCGGCTCGGGTTCGGCTCGAAGGTCGTGGTGACCGGCGACGTGACCCAGGTCGACCTGCCCAACGGGCAGCGCAGTGGGCTGCGCGTGGTGCGTGAGATCCTCGAAGGCGTGGAGGATCTGCACTTCTCGACCCTGACCAGTCACGACGTGGTGCGGCACAAGCTGGTGGGCGACATCGTCGACGCCTACGAGCGCTGGCAGGCCGTCCAGGACGACGCGGCCGACGGCCGTGCGGTCGGCGGGCAGGGGCGACGGTGAGCATCGAGATCGCCAACGAGTCCGGCGTCGACGTCGACGAGACCTCGATCGTGGCCGCCGCCCGCTTCGCGCTCGACCGCATGGAGGTCAGCCCGCTGGCCGAGCTGTCGGTGTCGCTGGTGACCCTGGAAGTCATGGAGCAGCTGCACGTGCGGTGGATGGACCTGCCTGGCGCCACCGACGTCATGGCGTTCCCGATGGACGAGCTGGAGACCGGGCGCAGGCCCGACTCGGGCGAGATCTCGCCCGCCCTGCTCGGTGACATCGTGCTCTGCCCGGAGTTCGCCCGCGGCCAGGCGCGAACGGCCGGGCACTCCCTGCTCGACGAGCTGCACCTGCTCACGGTGCACGGCGTACTCCACCTGCTCGGGTACGACCACGCCGAGCCGGAGGAGGAACGCGAGATGTTCGGCCTCCAGAACCGCATTCTGGGCGACTTCCGTGCCGCGATGAACGCCGCCCGCAGGCAGGACACCCAACGCGGGAACGACGAGCGCCTTCTGGGCGCCGCCGGGCTGCACGAGAGGACCGATTCGGAGTCACCGTGACCTCTTCGGCCACTCTTCTGGTCGTCGCGGCGCTGCTGGTCCTGCTCGGCGGTGTCCTGGCGGCGGCCGACGCCGCGATCGGCACCGCGTCGGCGGCCCGTGTCGAGGGCCTGATCCGATCGGGGCGGGCGGGGGCGCGCCAGCTCGACGTGGTGCTGCGGGAGCGTTCGCGGCACATCAACCTGCTCCTGCTGCTGCGGATGGGCTGTGAGCTGACGGCCACGGTGCTGGTCACGGTGGCCTGCCTCGACCTGCTGGAACCGGTGTGGCTGGCGGTGCTGGTCGCGAGCGTGGCGATGGCCGTGGTCAGTTACGTGCTGGTGGGGGTCGGCCCCCGCACGCTCGGCAGGCAGCACCCCTACCGCATCGGCGCGCTGGTCGCGGGCCCGGTGCGGGCGCTGGGCACCGTGCTCGGGCCGCTGTCCAGACTGCTCATCGTCGTCGGCAACGCCATCACGCCGGGCAAGGGCTTCCGTGAGGGTCCGTTCACCACGGAGGCCGAGTTGCGGGAGCTCGTCGACCTCGCCGAGGAGCGCGGGGTCGTGGGCACCGAGGAACGGGAAATGATCCACTCGGTGTTCGAGCTCGGCGACACCGTCGCCCGCGAGGTCATGGTGCCGCGCACCGAGATCGTGTGGATCGAGCACGACAAGACCGTGCGCCAGGCGCTCGCGCTGTCCCTGCGCACCGGGTTCACCCGGATTCCGGTGATCGGGGAGTCGGTCGACGACATCGTGGGCGTGGTCAACCTCAAGGACCTCGCCCAGGCCTCGGTCGCCGAAGGCGGCACCACGCGTGAGGTGCGCGAGCTGATGACCCCGGCGAACTTCGTACCCGACTCGAAGCGACTGGACACCCTGCTCAAGCAGATGCAGGTGTCCCGGCATCACATGGCCGTCGCCGTGGACGAATACGGCGGTACGGCGGGCCTGCTGACGATCGAGGACATTCTCGAAGAGATCGTGGGCGAGATCGCCGACGAGTCGGACACCGATGAGCGTCCGCCGGTGGAACACGTCGACGACCACGTGGTGCGGGTCTCGGCGCGGCTCGGCCTCGACGATCTGGGCGAGCTGTTCGACGTCGACCTCGCCGAGCACGACGTGGAGACCGTCGGCGGTGTCCTGGCCCAACGGCTGGGCAGGGTGCCGCTGCCGGGCGCCGAGGCCGAGGTGGACGGGCTGCGGTTGCGCGCCGAGGGCGGCAAGGACCGGCGTGGCCGCATGCGCATCACCACCGTGGTCGTGCGCGCGGCCGACGGACGCAGGATCGGTCCCGGCACTCCGGCCGGGGCCGAGGAACTTCAGGAACGCGACAGGAGAGTAGAGCATGCCTGAGCTGGACCCGGAGGACGAGAAGATCGTCGTCCTCGCTCGTTCGACGCGGGCGCGGGTGGGGGCGGCCGAGGGTGCCGCCGTGCGCGACACCGACGGCCGCACCTACGCCGCCGCGTCGGTCGCGCTTCCGTCGCTGAGCCTGACCGCCGTGCAGGCCGCCGTGGCGGCGGCGGTGTCCAGTGGAGCCGAGGGACTGGAGGCCGCGGCCGTGGTCACCGACGAGGACATCGTGCACGAGGCGTCCCTGCTGGCCGTGCGCGATCTCGCGTCCGACGCCGTGATCCTGCGCGCGGACGCGTCGGGCACCGTGCGGGAGACCATCAGGTGAGCGAGACCGCGCACCGCTCCGGGTTCGCGTGCTTCGTCGGCAGGCCGAACGCGGGCAAGTCGACACTGACCAACGCGCTGGTGGGCACGAAGGTCGCGATCACCTCGGACAAGCCGCAGACCACGCGGCACGCCATCCGGGGCATCGTGCACCGCGAGGACGCCCAACTGATCCTCGTGGACACACCCGGCCTGCACCGGCCGCGCACGCTGCTCGGCGAACGGCTCAACGACCTGGTGCGGTCGACGTGGTCGGAGGTGGACGTCGTCGGGTTCTGCGTGCCCGCCGACGAGAAGATCGGACCGGGGGACCGGTTCATCGCCGGTGAACTCGCCAAGATCGTGGGCAGGACGCCGGTCCTCGGCGTGGTCACCAAAACCGACCTGGTTGAGCCGGAGCAGGTGGCTCGTCAGCTTCTCCAGCTCCAGGACGTGCTCGACTTCGCCGACCTGGTCCCGGTCTCGGCGGTGGACGGCTACCAGGTGGGCCTGTTGTCCGACCTGCTGGTGAGCCGGCTTCCCGAGGGTCCCGAGCTGTATCCGGACGGCGATCTCACCGACGAGCCGGAGCAGACGCTGGTGGCCGAGCTGATCAGGGAGGCCGCCCTCGAAGGCGTGCGCGACGAGCTGCCCCACTCCATCGCGGTCACGATCGAGGAGATGCACCAGCGCGAAGGCCGCGACGACCTGGTCGACATCTACGCGCACCTGCACGTCGAGCGGCCCAGCCAGAAGGGCATCGTGCTCGGTCACCGGGGCGGCAGGCTCAAGGAGGTCGGCGCCACGGCGCGCGGGCACATCGAGCGCCTGCTCGGCAGCAAGGTCTACCTGGATCTGCACGTCAAGGTCGCCAAGGACTGGCAGCGCGACCCGAGGCAGTTGCGCAAGCTCGGCTTCTGAGGCGGCCGAGCACTCCGGTCCGTCAGGGTGCCAGCACCGGGTCGATGAGTACCACGGTGTACGGCTCGCTACAGAACGAGCCGACCCGCACGGTGAAACGGAAGGCCGATCCGAGATCGACGGCCACCTCCGCCTCGTCGCCGGGGGCGACGGAGACCGTACGCGCGGGCTCTCCGTCGAGGAGAACGGTGACGTCCACGCTGCCGGAGATCGAGTCGTCGGTGACAGCGGCGTGCGCGTGGAACGAGCGCATGCCTGGGATGACGTTGTAACTCGTGGAACGGGATCTCGCGCACCCCGGCTCGGCCGTCAGTACGCGCGAATGCTGTTCGTGACCCACCCGCGCTTCGCCCGGCCGCCAGACTCGGCGTCCTTCGACGGGGGGTTGGTCGAGAAGAGACACCGCGTCGGCATCCGAGGACGGTGAGCTGGAGGCCTGCCCATCGTCAGTGCCGGGTGCCGTCGCCGTGGAGCCGCCCGGCGCCGTGCGCGATGTCGCCGGGCGCGTGGCCCCGGAGCCCGGATCGGCGGCGGTGGCGGTGCCGCGCGTTTCGGATGGTCCGGTCAGCACGGCCGTGGCCACCGTGGCGGCGGCGGCGATCGCGGCCGCGCCCAGTGTCGCGTTCCGGGCGATCTTGGCGGCGGCGATCGTCGGTTCGGTGCCGCTGGTGCCCTCGGCCGCCCGTCGATTGCGCGCGGTCATGAAAGCCTCCTTCGTCACTGTCCGGCGGCACCGGTCGACCCGAGGTTACCGGGTGCCCGCGCCGGGCGGTCGTGAATTCGGCGACCGGTGCCTGCCGGACGGGTGCGTCGTCTGTCGGCACGACGCGTGCGTTCGAGGCCGACGGCGCGCGTGGGATGATGAGAGACGTGAGTCTCTACCGGGATACGGGCGTGGTGCTGCGGGTGCACAAGCTCGGCGAGGCCGACCGCATCATCACCCTGCTCACCCGGCGGCACGGCAAGGTGCGCGCCGTGGCCAAGGGGGTGCGGCGCACGACCTCCCGGTTCGGCGCGAGGCTGGAGCCGTTCGGGCACGTGGACGTTCAATTCTACACCGGCCGCACGCTCGACGTGATCACGCAGGTGCAGACGGTGGACGCGTTCGCGTTGCCGATCGTGGGCGATTACCCGCGCTACACGGCGGCCAGTGCGATCACCGAGACCGCCGACCGGCTCACCGCCGAGGAGGGTGAGCCGGTGCTGCGGCTGTACCTGCTGCTGGTCGGCGCGCTGCGGGCGCTGGCGGAGGGGCGGCGCGACCCGTCCCTGGTGCTCGACGCGTTCCTGCTGCGCTCGATGGCGCACTCGGGCTGGGCTCCCGCCATCGCCGAGTGCGCCCGCTGCGGCCGTGCCGGTCCGCACGGCGCGTTCAACGTGCAGGCGGGTGGCTCGCTGTGCGCGCACTGCCGCGTCCCCGGCTCGGTTCACCCCGCGCCCGAGGTGCTGGTGCTGCTCGGGGCGCTCCTGCACGGCGACTGGGGCACCGCCGAGGCGAGCACAGCCGCGATCAGGCGGGACGTGAGCGGGCTGGTCGCGGCGCACCTCCAGTGGCACCTTGAGCGGCAACTGCGGTCCCTGCCGTTCGTGGAACGCCGTGCCCGTGAGTCGCCGATCGGCGAGGCGTTAGGGTCGAAGACGGTGTCCGGAAATGCCGGGGCGGTCGACACGGAGGTACCAGGTGCGGCGCAGGGGACGCGAGTCCACGACGGCACAGGTGGAGGTGCGGGACCCTGAGCCGCACCCTTCCGGCGCGCGCCCGCCCCGGATTCCGCCGGAGCTCGTGCCGGGCCACGTGGCCCTGGTGATGGACGGCAACGGACGGTGGGCCAACCAGCGGGGCCTGCCCCGCATCGAGGGGCACAAGCGCGGCGAAGCGGTGATGATCGACGTCGCCAGTGGCGCGGTGGAACTCGGCGTGCGGTGGCTCTCGGTGTACGCCTTCTCCACGGAGAACTGGAAGCGCAGCCCGGACGAGGTGCGCTTCCTGATGGGGTTCAACCGGGACACGATCCGCCGTCAGGTGGACTACCTCGGCTCGATCGGCGTGCGCATCCGGTGGGCGGGCCGGAGCCCGAAACTGTGGCGCAGCGTGATCAAGGAGTTGCGTGCCGCCGAGGAGAAGACCCGGCACAACACCAAGCTCACCATGACCATGTGCGTGAACTACGGCGGGCGCGCCGAGATCGGCGACGCCGCGCGGCGCATCGCCCGGCTCGCCGCCGACGGCGCGATCAATCCGGACAAGGTGGACGAACGCACGGTCGCGAAGTACCTGTACCAGCCCGAGATGCCGGACGTGGATCTGTTCCTGCGCCCGTCGGGCGAGCTGCGCACGTCGAACTTCATGCTCTGGCAGTCGGCCTATGCCGAGTTCGTCTTCCAGGACACGCTCTTTCCGGACTTCGACCGCACGAAACTGTGGGAGGCCTGCCTGGCCTACGCCCGGCGGGACCGCCGCTTCGGGGCCGCCGTGGACGCCGCCGAGGCGGACGGGGGTGAGCCCGCATGACGTCCGAGGCGGCCGACACCGCCGCGTTGCTGTCCTCCGCGCGGCAGGCACTGGAGCGCTTTCTCGAGGTCCACGTCGACGACGACGGCACGTTGACCTTCTCGCACGCCGACGTGCCGTGCGTGGTGCAGGCCATGCGCCTTGCCGACGGGCTGAGCGTGCTGAGCCTGACCTGCGTGGTGGCGTGGGACCTGCCCGACGAGCAGGTGCTGGCCGCGTCGGTGGCCGAGCGCGCGGGGCAGGGAGTGTTCGGCACACTCGGCCTCGCCCACACCGAGCGCGGGGTCGATCTGACCCTGCGCTACGCGTTTCCCGCGCAGGGGCTCGACGAGGGCCCGCTGGGCACCCTGCTGATGCTGGTGGTCTCGACCGCTTCCCAGGTCCGTAGCGAGCTGCTCGGCGCATGAGCGGTCCGGCCTCCGCCCGCTCGTCGCGCGCCGTGACCTCCGTCCCTTCCGCCGAGCCTCCGCCGCCGGAGGGTGACGCGGCGACTCCGCGCAGGCCTCGGTTCTCGTCGGTCGAGCTGCTGTGCGTGGTGCTGCTCGCCGCGATCGTCGGTCAGCCCTGGCTGGCCTCCGTGCTCGACGTGCCCGCGTTGCGCACCGCCTCGACCGTGTTCGTCGCGGTGTGCGTGCAGGCGTTGCCGTTTCTCGTGCTGGGCGTACTGGTCAGTGGTGCGCTGGCCGCGTTCGTCCCGGCGCGGGTGCTGGAGCGGGTCCTGCCCCGGCGCCAGGGCGCCGCCGTGGGCGTGGCGGGCCTGTCCGGCGTGGCGTTGCCCGGGTGCGAGTGCGCGTCCGTTCCGGTGGCGCGGAGGCTGATCGGCCAGGGCGTCGTACCCGCCGCCGCGCTGACGTTCCTGCTCTCGGCCCCCGCCGTGAATCCCGTCGTGCTCGTGTCGACGGCGGTCGCGTTCCCGGGTGACCCCGCGATGGTGCTGGCCCGGTTCCTGGCGTCGTTGGCCACGGCGGTGGTGATGGGTCTGCTGTGGATTCGCTGGGGCCGTCCGGAGTGGATGGTCGCGCGGGCACGACGGCGGGTCGCCGAGGTGTCCGGACGAGCCCGGTGGACGGTGTTCGCCGAGACCGCGCGTGCCGACCTCGTGGACGCGGGCGGGTTCCTCGTGCTGGGCGCACTGGTGTCGGCGGCGCTGGGCGTGCTGGTGCCCGCGTCGTGGTTCACCGCGCTCGGGGAACAGGTCGTGCTCGGGGTGCTGGTGATGGCGGTGCTGGCGGTGGTGCTGTCGTTGTGCAGTGAGGCGGACGCCTTCGTGGCGGCCTCGCTCGCGCCCCTGCCGCTGTTGCCCAAGCTGGTCTTCCTCGTCGTCGGGCCCGCCGTGGACGTGAAACTGTTCGCCCTGCAGGCGGGCACCTTCGGCCGGAGCTTCGCGATCCGGTTCGCTCCCGCCACGTTCGTCGTCGCCACCGGGTGCGCGGTCGTGGTCGGCACACTCCTGCTCGGAGGTGGCTGATGCGCCGCGAGACGCAGAACATCCTCCTGTTGCTGCTCGGTGGCGCGCTGCTCCGGATCGCGCTGACCGGGGACTATCTGCGCTATGTCAAGCCGACGCTACAGCCGTGGCTGATCGGCGCGGCGCTGGTGACACTCGGGCTCGGCGCGGTCGCCGCGGTGCGGGACGTCCTGGCCGCCCGCCGCCGGGCGCGCGACAGCGGTGCCGACGTGTCCGTGCCGGGTGACGACGGATGTCCCGGGCACGAGCACCGCCACTCGGCGCGGTCGGCGTGGTTGCTGGTCCTGCCCGTGCTCGCGATCTTCTTCGTCGCCCCGCCCGCACTCGGCTCCGACTCGGTGAAACGCGCGGGCGACGACGGTGGTCAGTCCGTGCCACGGTCCGACTCGGCGTTTCCGCCGCTGCCCGAGAAGGAGGTGGTCGCGCTGTCGGTCACCGAGTTCGTCAGCCGCGCCGGGTGGGACTCCGCGGGCAGCCTGACCGGCCGCACGGTGTCGCTGACCGGGTTCGTCGTGCACAGCGGCGGCGAGCCGACGCTGGCCCGCATGGTGATCGGCTGCTGCGCCGCCGACGCGTACGCGGTGCGGGTGCGGCTCGTCGGGCAGCGCGCCTCGGTGGTGCGGAGCCTGCCCGACGACACCTGGATCGAGGTCACCGGCCGCGTGGTCCCCGGCACGGCCGTGCCGGACAACGGTTACCGCCCGGACCTCACGGTCGCCACCGTCACCCGCACGCCCGCACCGCGAGATCAGTACGAGTAGTCCCGGGTGCCCACCTCGCCCGGCCGGGGACGGTCGTGCGCGGACGCTCGTCGGGGCCTTGCCACGCGGCGTTCGGCGCCGGCGGAAGTCCCGGGAGTCCTCCCGAGTTCTCCGCGGTCGGTCAGGACGCGTCGCGGTCGGCGCAGCCCGCGCAGGTGCCCACGATCTCGACCGTGTGGCGGATGTCGGAGAAGCCGTTGCCGGTGGCGGTGCGCTCGGCCCACCGTTCGACGGCCGGACCCTCGACCTCGACGGTGTAGCCGCAGTGCCGGCACACGAGGTGATGGTGGTGATGCGCCGAGCACTGCCGGTACACCGCCTCCCCCGAATCCGTGCGCAGGACGTCGATCTCGCCCGCTTCGGACAGCGACTGCAACGTCCGGTACACGGTGGTCAGGCCGATGCCCTCGCCGCGCCTGCGGAGTTCGTCGTGCAGCTCCTGGGCGGACCGGAAGTCATCGGTTTCGGCCAGCAGAGCCACGACAGCGGCGCGTTGCCGGGTCGCCCTGCGGCCGGGTACGGGAGCCCGTTCGCGCGCGCCGGCCGTGGTCGTCTCGGCTGTCCTGGTTTGACTCATACCGCTCATTCCGCCGGGGTTTCTTCCTGCACGTGCGCGACGGCGTCGACGACGATGTGCGCCAGATGGTCGTCCACCAAGTGGTACACCACCTCGCGACCCCGCCGCTCACCCTGTACCACGCCCGCCGCCTTGAGCACCCGCAGGTGCTGGCTGATCAGCGGCTGGGTCACGTCGAGCGCGTCGACCAGCTCGTGGACACACCGCGGACCGTGCCGCAACTGCAACACCACCGCGATGCGCACGGGCGCCGCGAGCGCCCGCAGCAACTCTCCGGCATCGACCAGGGTGGCGCTCGGTGGTGGGGCGGGCACGGTCAGTGGAGCGCCGCCCCGGTCGTGTTCGTGGTCCCCGGGCGCCTCACCAGCGGCGCCGGTGCGGCCGTACTCACCCGCGCCGGGTGCACCCGCCGCGTCCGAGCCCACCGTCGCCATCGTCGCTCTCCAGACTCGATCGTCCTGCGTCGCTCGCCGAATGCACTACCATCCTAGTGCTTCGTCACCGACCACGATGATCCGCGAGCGCGACGGCGGAGAAGGCGAACGGGATGAGGAGCCGCTTCGTGAGCACCGAGGCCACCGTGACCTCCGCGCACCGGCGAGGACGCCCGCGCGCCACGCCCCCCGCGTACCCGTCGGCGCGCCCGGGCTTCCCCACGGGCCGCCGGCTCACCCGGACGGGGGTCGCACTGTCGGGTGTTATCGCGGTGGTGGCCGCCGCTG
>NZ_KB912678.1:91978-99625 GCF_000383795.1 Saccharomonospora saliphila YIM 90502 | reverse complement strand
CGTGCGCACGGTGCCAAGCCACGCGCTGCCCGCCCGGGCGGGCAGGCTGTTCGGCCAGGACGGGCCCCACCGGCTGGTCCTGGTCACCTGCGGCGGCGCCGGTGTCGCGGCCGGTGGCCCCACCGACAACCGGATCGTGATCGCGGAACCGGTCCTTCCCGGCTGACCACACCGGCGCGTCGGGTGTCCCCACCGGCGCGAGCGGCGGCTGTGCCGGATACGCTGGAAAGCCAGAAGTCATCGTCGAATCCGCATGCCCCCGGAGCGTTGTAGTGCCCGCCAAGACCATCGAGACCGTCGTCAACCTGTGCAAGCGCCGTGGCTTCGTCTTCCCGTCCGGGGAGATCTACGGCGGTACCCGGTCGGCGTGGGACTACGGACCGCTCGGAGCCGAGCTCAAGGACAACATCAAGCGCCAGTGGTGGAAGGCGATGGTGCAGGGCCGCGAGGACGTGGTCGGCATCGACTCGTCGGTCATCCTGCCCCGGCAGGTGTGGGTGGCCTCGGGGCACGTCGGCGCCTTCCACGACCCGCTTGTGGAGTGCCTGTCCTGCCACCGGCGTTTCCGCTCCGACCAGCTCGCCGAGGACTACGCCGAGCGCACCGGCACCGAGATCTCCGAGGACGACCTGTCCGACGTGCCGTGCCCCAACTGCGGCAACCGTGGCCAGTACACCGAGCCGCGCGAGTTCAACATGATGCTCAAGACCCATCTGGGTCCGGTCGAGTCCGAGGAGGGCCTGCACTACCTGCGGCCCGAGACCGCGCAGGGCATCTTCGTCAACTTCCTCAACGTGCAGACGACCTCGCGCAAGAAGCCGCCGTTCGGCATCGGCCAGATCGGCAAGTCGTTCCGCAACGAGATCACGCCGGGCAACTTCATCTTCCGCACTCGCGAGTTCGAGCAGATGGAGATGGAGTACTTCGTCGAGCCGGGTGAGGACGAGTCCTGGCACCAGTACTGGATCGACCGCCGTACCGAGTGGTACGTCGAGCTGGGCATCCGGCGGGAGAACCTGCGCCACTACGAGCACCCGAAGGAAAAGCTGTCGCACTACGCCAAGCGCACGGTCGACATCGAATACAAGTTCGGCTTCTCCTCGGGGCAGGAGTGGGGTGAGCTCGAGGGCATCGCCAACCGCACCGACTTCGACCTCACGACCCACTCGAACCACTCCGGTGTGGACCTGTCGTATTTCGACCAGGCCTCGGGCGAGCGCTACCGGCCCTTCGTCATCGAGCCCGCCGCGGGCGTGGGCAGGCCGCTGATGGCGTTCCTGCTCGACGCCTACACCGAGGACGAGGTGCCCAACGCCAAGGGCGGTGTGGACACGCGCACGGTCCTCAAGCTCGACCCGCGCCTGGCGCCGTACAAGGTGGCCGTGCTGCCGCTGTCGCGCAACGGCGACCTGACCCCGAAGGCCCGCGACATCGCCGCGACCCTGCGCAAGCACTGGAACACCGACTACGACGACGCGCAGTCGATCGGCAAGCGCTACCGCAGGCAGGAGGAGATCGGCACGCCGTTCTGTGTGACGGTCGACTTCGACACCCTCGACGACCAGGCCGTCACGGTCCGGGAACGGGACACGATGACCCAGGAACGCGTCGCGATCGACAAGCTGGAGTCGTACCTGGCCGCGCGCCTGATCGGCTGCTGAGATGCCGTCGGCGGTGCTGCGGTGGTCACGCAGGACGGTTCTCGGGATCGTCCTCGTCGGGCTCTTCGTGGTGGCCGGTACCGCCGGCCGCGTGTGGTACGTGGCCCGGGCCGACGAGCGGCCGTCGGTCGACGCGATCGTCGTCCTGGGCGCGGCGCAGTACAACGGCACTCCGTCGCGCATCTTCGAGGCGCGCTTGGAGCAGGCACGCGAGCTGCATAGCGAGGGGGTCGCGGACCTCGTCGTCACCTCAGGCGGTAGCCGCGTGGGCGACGCCTTCACCGAGGCGGAGGCGGGGGCGAACTGGCTGGCCGCGCACGGCGTTCCGAGCACTGAGCTGCTCGCGGTCGGGCAGGGCGAGGACACCCTGCGGTCGCTGCGCGCCGTGGCCGACCGGTTGCGGGAGCAGGACCGCACCGACGTGGTGATCGTCAGCGACCCGTGGCACTCGTTGCGGGCGCGGATCATGGCCGAGGACGCCGGGTTGCGCGCGTGGACCTCGCCGACGCACAGCGGGCCCGTGGTCCAGACCCGCGAGACGCAGGCCCGCTACATCCTCCGGGAGACCGGCGCGCTGCTGTACTACCGCTTGTCCAAGCAGCCCGCCGACGAGGTCGATCTCGGCGTGCGCTGACCTCAAAGCACACTGGCGCGGCGCCAAGCAAGTACACGATCGAGTGGTACGCATGTCTCACTCGTTGGGAACGGTGGGGCCGCGCCATGACGGCTCAGTACCCTCGGCCGCGTGATCGGTGTCCCGGCCTGACACCCGGTGCACGTCGACCCGTCGAGGATGAAGGAGCGAGCCGATGACCGAGGGCTGGTCGTTCGAGACCAAGCAGATTCACGCGGGCGCGGAGCCCGACCCGACGACCGGGGCACGGGCCACCCCGATCTACCAGACCACCTCGTACGTCTTCCGGGACACCCAGCACGGGGCCGACCTGTTCAGCCTGGCCGAGCCCGGCAACATCTACACGCGGATCATGAACCCCACACAGGAGGTGCTGGAGCAGCGGGTCGCCGCGCTCGAGGGCGGGGTCGCCGCGCTGGCGTTCGCCTCAGGGTCGGCCGCGACGACGGCGGCGGTGCTGACCCTCGCCGGGGCGGGTGACCACCTGGTCTCCAGTCCCGCGCTGTACGGCGGTACGTACAACCTCTTCCACTACACGCTGCCCAAGATGGGCATCGAGGTGACCTTCGTCGACGACCAGGACGACCTCGACGCCTGGCGCGCCGCCGTCCGGCCGAACACGAAGGCGTTCTTCGCCGAGACGCTGGCCAACCCGGGCAGCAACGTGCTCGACGTGCGGGCGGTCGCCGACCTCGCGCACGAGGTGGGCGTGCCGCTGATGGTGGACAACACCGTCCCCACGCCGTATCTGTTGCGGCCGATCGAGCACGGTGCCGACATCGTGCTGCACTCGGCGACCAAGTACCTCGGCGGACACGGCACGACCGTGGCGGGGGTGCTCGTGGACGGAGGCACGTTCGACTTCGGCGCCGACCCCGAGCGGTTCCCCGGATTCACCGAGCCCGACCCGAGCTACCACGGTCTCAAATACTGGGAGGCGCTCGGGCCGGGCGCCTACGCGGCGAAGGCGCGGGTGCAGCTGCTGCGGGACACGGGTGCGGCGATCGCCCCGCTGAACAGCTTCCTCATCCTTCAGGGCATCGAGACGTTGTCGCTGCGCATGGACAAGCACGTGGCGAACGCGCAGGCGCTGGCCGAGTGGCTCGAACAGCGCGACGAGGTCGAGCGGGTGTACTACGCCGGGCTTGAGTCCAGCCCGCACCACGAGGCCGCGCGGAAGTACCTGCCGAAGGGCACCGGCGCGGTGCTGTCGTTCGACCTGCGCGGCGGCGTCGACGCGGGCCGCGCCTTCGTCGACGGCACCGAACTGCACAGCCAGCTCGTCAACATCGGGGACGTGCGCAGCCTGATCGTGCATCCGGCCAGCACCACGCACAGTCAGCTCACGCCCGAGGAACAGCGGGCAGGCGGTGTCACCCCCGGACTGGTGCGCCTTGCCGTGGGCATCGAAGGGCTCGAAGACCTCAAGGCCGACCTCGAATCCGGCTTCCGGGCGGCCAAGGCGGCCCTGTGAGCGAGCCCGGCACGAGTGATCTCCCGCCCGCCACCGGTGCCTGGCAGGCGGGAGATCCCGCCGGGCGCAGGCAGTGGGTGCGGTTCGGCAGGCCGCTGCGGCTGGAGTCGGGTGCAGACCTGCCGGACGTCGAAATCGCCTACGAGACCTGGGGATCGCTCGCCGCGGACGGGTCGAACGCCGTGCTGGTCGAGCACGCGCTGACCGGGGACAGCCACGCCGCGGGTTCCGCCGGGCCCGGTCACCCCAGCGAGGGCTGGTGGGACGGGCTGATCGGACCCGGGCGCGCGCTGGACACCGACGAGTTGTTCATCGTGGTCACCAACGTGCTGGGCGGCTGCCAGGGCTCGACCGGGCCCGCCTCGGTCGCCGCCGACGGTGCGCACTGGGGGAGCAGGTTCCCGAGGATCACCATCCGTGACCAGGTGGCCGCCGAGGTCGCGGTGGCCGACGCGCTCGGTATCGACCGGTGGGCGGCTGTGCTCGGCGGGTCGATGGGCGGCATGCGGGCGCTGGAGTGGGCGGTCACCGAACCGGACCGGGTGCGCTCGCTGATGGTGCTGGCGAGCCCGGCGGCGTCGTCGGCCGACCAGATCGCGTGGGCGTCGCCGCAGATTCGGGCGATCGTGTCGGACGCGGGCTGGCACGGCGGCGACTACCACGCGCTCGGCCCGGGCGAGGGTCCGCACCGGGGGCTCGACGTGGCACGGCGGATCGCGCACGTGACCTACCGCAGCGAGCCGGAACTGACCACGCGGTTCGGCCGCGCCGCCCAGGACGGGGAGGACCCGGCCGCGGGCGGACGGTACGCCGTCGAGTCCTATCTGGACCACCAGGCGGACAAGCTGGTGCGCCGGTTCGACGCGGCGAGCTATGTCCTGCTCACCCGGTCTATGAACGACCACGACGTCGGGCGAGGCCGCGGGGGCGTCGGCGCCGCGCTGGCCCGGGTCCGGGCGCGCACCATCGCGGTCGGCGTGGACAGCGACCGCCTCTATCCGCCCGCACAGGCGCGGGAGCTGGCTCGGGGCATCACGGGCGCGCGGTACGGCGAGATCTCCTCGCCGTACGGGCACGACTCGTTCCTGGTGGAGACCGATCAGGTCGCCGCGCTGGTCAAGGAGCTGCTGAGCTGAACGGGCGTGTGGCACGCGAGAGACGCGAGCCCGGCCGGAGTGTGCCGCGCGCCCGTCCGGGTTACCCGGGACCATGTCCGAGTTGAGGGAGTTCGTGCTCGCCCGTCTCGACGACGACGAGCAGCGGTTCGCCGACGGGATTCTGCCCGCGTTGGACGAGGCGGAGCGGCGTGGCCGCCTGCGGGTGTTGCACAGCGACGACGGATCGGGCCTGCTGCTGATGCCCGGCCCGATCGAGGCGCAGGAGGAGCGGGTGCCTGTGCCGTTCCCGGAGAAGGTCGCCCACCTGCGGCGGGAGATCGAGGAGCGGGCGGACGACGAGACAGCGCGGCTTCTCGCGTCCGTGTACGCGGGGCATCCGGATTGGCGCGGAGAGTGGGAGGCGGCCTCGCCGGGCGGCTGAGGCCGGTGATCGCGACCCCCTGACCGAGTGTTCGGGGCAACTCGCGTGCACTCAGGGGCAACTCGCGGGCCCCCGAGGGGCAACTCGCGTGCACCCAGGGGCGACTCGCGGGGACCGGGTCAGTCCAGCACGAGGGTGAGGGCCTCGGTACCGGCCTCGGTGACGGTGGTGCTGTGGCCTGCCACGTCGAGCCGGTAGGGCGCGTGATCGCGTGGCACGCCGTCGAGGGCGAAGCGGAACACGCAGGTGCTGCCGGTATCGACGCCCGCACCGAGCCGGTCGCTGGCGAGCGGGGTCCCGGCGGCGTCGTAGAGCGCGACGCGCGTGGTCGGGGTGATCGTGGCCTGCTCGCCGGCTCCGGCGCACTCCCCGATGGTGGTGTCCGTGGTGACGTGGGGGAGGGTGACGGTGCCGGTCACCGTCACGGTGTCGTCGCCTCCGAAGGTGAGCCCCACGGCCGTGGCGACGGTCGCGACGGCGGCGAGCCCGCCGACCATCGCTGCCGTCGGCGGCGGCCGGCGCCGCGGGCGGGGCAGACCTTCGGGCGGCGTCGTGACGACGGTCCCGTGTGTCGGCTGAGCGGGTGAGTTCACTGCGGGCACTGACTTCCCTCCGGGTGGGTCACCGGGATCGTCGCGGGTGTCCGCGGCGGCGTAACCACCGTTGCGTGACCGCCGCGGCCGCGATGCGAAGCCGTTAACACGTTCGGCCGAACGGCGGGACGCCGACGGCCACACGGAGGTGGGGAAACGGAACCTGCCTCGCCGGAAGCGTCGTTGCCGGGGACGCGAGCCGTGCGCCCGTAAGCTGGCTGGCGATGAGCTACACCGCGCACGACACCGAACGCCGGTACGGCGAGCCGCCCAAAAGCGCGCGGCTGCCGGGGGTGCGGGACGACACCCGCACCCCGTTCGCGCGCGACCGCGCCCGGGTGCTGCACTCGGCCGCGCTGCGCAGGCTGGCGGGCAAGACACAGGTCGTCGGCCCAGGGGAAGGCGCCGAGGTCAGCGGCGTGCCCCGGACGCGCCTGACCCACTCGCTGGAGGTCGCCCAGATCGGCCGGGGCATCGCCACCGATCTGGGTGCCGACCCGGACGTGTGCGACACGGCAGGGTTGGCCCACGACATCGGCCACCCCCCGTTCGGGCACAACGGCGAGGCAGCGCTCGACGAGGCGGCACGCCCGTGCGGTGGGTTCGAGGGCAACGCGCAGACCCTGCGTATCCTCACGCGACTGGAACCGAAGGTGCTCGGCGGCGACGGTGAGCGGTACGGCCTCAACCTCACCCGCGCGTGTCTCGACGCCACCACCAAGTACCCGTGGACACGGGACGCGGCCGACGACAGCGGCGACACATCGATCCCGGCCAAGTTCGGCGTCTACGCCGACGACCTGGCCGCCTTCACCTGGATGCGCGGGGGCGCGCCGGAGGGCAGGCGGTGTGTGGAGGCCCAGATCATGGACTGGGCCGACGACGTGGCCTACTCGGTGCACGACGTCGAGGACGAGGTCCTCGCCGGGCGCCTGTCGCTGCGGGTGCTCGCCGACTCCGGCGAGCGGACCGCCGTCGCGGAGCTCGCCGCGCGGCACTTCTCCGACCTGAGCGTCGCCACGCTGGCCGAGGCCGCCACCGACCTGCTCTCCATCGATGTCGTCGCCGAGTTCGTGCGTCGCGACTACGATGCCTCTCCGCGCGCTCAGGCGGCGTTGAAGCGGCTCACCAGCGACCTGGTCGGCCGGTTCGCCTCGGCCGCCGTCACCGGTACCCGCGCTGTGCACGGCGACGGCCCGCTGTCCCGGTACGGGGCCCGGCTGGCCGTGCCCGACCGGGTGGCCGCCGAGGTGGCCCTGCTCAAGGCGCTGGCCTTCCGGCACGTGATGAGTGACCGGCTCCGGTTGGCCATGCAGGAAAGCCAGCGGGAGATGCTCGCCGACCTGGCCGCCGTGCTTCCCATCCGCGCGCCCGAGGCGCTGGACGCCGGGCTGCGCCCGGCCTGGCACGCCGCCTCGGACGACGCCGCGCGCCTGCGTGTGGTGATCGATCAGATCGCCACGTTGACCGACGCGCAGGCCCGCGCGTGGCATTCGTGGCACATGGGACGGCACGGTTGACCGTCCACGGTAACGTCGGGGAATGCCCGTGACCCCGGCTGTCCGCGCGCACCTGCGGTTCGCGCTCACCGTGCATCGTGCCCTCTCCGACGGCGGCGACTCGTGCTATTCGCCGTACTCGGTCGCCTCGGCGCTCGGCCTCGTGACCCGCGCGGGGCGCGGGACCACCGCCGCCGAACCCGCCGCCCTGCTGACCGGGTCCGGACAGGACACCGCGCCCGCCGAG
>NZ_KB912678.1:88991-91878 GCF_000383795.1 Saccharomonospora saliphila YIM 90502 | reverse complement strand
CGAGGCCGACCCGCCGCCGAGGGCCGACGCCGACCGGCAGCGCGAGGTCGTGGAGCGATTCGTCACCGCCGTGCTGGTCGGGGACGTGCGGGCGGTGGCCGAGGTGCTGCACCCGGAGGTGCGGGTGATCGGCGACGCGGGTGGCAAGGCGCGGACCGCCGTGCGCGTGGTGACCGGCGTCGACAAGGTCACCCGGTTCTTCGCGGGACTGCTGCGCACGTATCGCCCGGGTGCGTTCGAGACCGCCCGGCCGGTACTGGTCAACGGTGATCTCGGGATGCACATGCCCGCCGAGCCGGGTGGGGGACGCCACCGCGACCTCGACGAGCACGTGCTGACGGTGGCCATGCGCGACGGGCGGATCGTCACGGTCTACGACATGGCGAACCCGGACAAGCTCGCGCACCTGCACCGGTGAGGGATCAGACCGCCTCGTCCCCGTCCCGGCGGCGGTCGGCGGGCACGGGTACGCGACACGCCGCGCCGGAGGTGAAGCCCTGGTCGGTGATGCCCAGGGCGCTGTTCATCCGGGCGCGCATGTTCTCCAGCGCGATCGCGTAGGTCAGCTCCACCACCCCCGCTCGACCGAACTCGGCCTCAAGCTCAGCGACCTGGTCGTCGTCGGCCCGGACCGGCGACTCGGTCATGGCATCGGCGTAGGCGAGGGCGAGCCGCTCCTGCCGGGTGAACAACGGCGAGGTCGCGTAGTCGTCGATGGAGGTCAGCCGGTCGATGTCCAGACCCGCGTGCTTCTGGAGCATGGTGCCGAAGTCGATGCACCAGGAGCAGTTGAGCCGCACCGCCGTGCGGTAGACCGCGAGGTCGCGGACAGGGGCGGGCAGGACGCGGCAGGCGCGTTCGGCCAGCAGCTCGTGCACTCCGGAGGCGGTGAGCAGCGCCGGGTGGTGTGCGACGACGGTAAGCGGTTCGGGCACCGCACCGTAGCGCTTGCGCGCGAATCGGTAGGTCAGGCGCAGCAGTCGGCGCGCCCGTGCGGTCGGTATACCGGGAATGCGTGGCATCGGAAGGTCCTCCTCACTCGGGGCGCCGTCCGCGACACCCCATACAGCGAGGACGAGACCCACCCCCGAAACGTGACACCCGGCCGGGGCCCCGCCGCACCGGCGAGTTGCCCTTTCCCGCTCGCGAGTTGCCCCCCGGATGCTCGCGAGTTGCCCGTTCAGGTCCGCGAGTTGACGCTCGTGGCCTCCGGGTTGTCCCGGGACGGCGCGCCCGGGTGTGGTGGCGAGGGCGAGGCGCGAGGGGGACCGCTCTCGGCGCGGTGGCCGAGACGCGCGTGCGCTGCTTTCCGAGGACGCCCGGACAGTCCGCTGTGCGGAGCGCCAGACTTGGCCATCCCACGGCTGGGAGGCGGATACGAGGGGGCAACTCGCGGGCTTGAAGGGGCAACTCGCGGGCTTGAAGGGGCAACTCGCGGGGATGAGGGGGCAACTCGCGTGGGTTGGGCGGTGTGGATGGGGGGTCGCCGGGGTGTTCTAGAGTGGGGTCGTGGCGGGACGGATCCGGGAGAGCGACATCGCAGCGGTCCGCGAGCGCACTCGGATCGACGAGGTCGTGGGCGAGTACGTCGCGCTGCGCCGCGCGGGCGGCGGGGCGCTCAAGGGTCTCTGCCCGTTCCACGAGGAGAAGACCCCCTCGTTCAACGTGCGGCCCTCCCACGGGACGTTCCACTGCTTCGGCTGTGGCGAGGGCGGCGACGTCATCAAGTTCGTGATGCAGATCGAGCACCTCGGCTTCGTCGAGTCGGTCGAGCGCCTCGCCGACCGCGTCGGTCTGCAACTGACCTACGAGGGCGGCGGCGGCAGCGTCCGCCGCGACCGGGGCACGCGCATGCGCCTGGTCGAGGTGCACAAGGCCGCCCAGGAGTTCTACGCCGCGCAGCTCGACACCCCCGAGGCCGAGGCCGCCCGCACGTTCCTGTCCGAGCGCGGCTTCGACCGCGCCGCGTGGGCGCGGTTCGGCTGCGGATTCGCCCCCGGAGGCTGGGACCGGCTGACCAAGCACCTGCTCCGCAACGGCTTCGAGCTGGCCGAGCTGTACAAGGCGCAGGTGTCCAAGGAGGGCAGGCGCGGCCCGATCGACCGGTTCCACCGGCGGCTCGTGTGGCCCATCAAGGACCGGGGCGGCGACGTTGTCGGCTTCGGCGCCCGGCGAATCTTCGACGACGACCCGATCCAGGCGAAGTACCTCAACACCAGCGAAAGCCCGATCTACAAGAAGTCCCAGGTGCTGTTCGGTCTCGATCAGGCCAAACGGGAGATCGCCAAGCGTCATCAGGTCGTGGTCGTCGAGGGCTACACCGACGTGATGGCCCTGCACGAGGCCGGAGTGCCCACCGCCGTCGCCTCGTCCGGCACGGCGTTCGGCGAGGAGCACATGCGCGTCCTGCGCCAGCTCATGATGGACGACGACGCCTTCCGCGGTGAGGTGATCTTCACCTTCGACGGGGACGAGGCCGGGCAGAAGGCCGCGCTCAAGGCGTTCGAGGGCGACCAGACCTTCGCGGGCCAGACCTACATCGCCGTGGCTCCCGAGGGCATGGACCCGTGCGAACTGCGCCTGGCCAAGGGTGACGCGGCCGTGCGCGACCTGGTGGCACGCCGGACCCCGCTGTTCGAGTTCGCCATCCGGAGCCTGCTCGCCGACTACGACCTGGACTCGGTGGACGGCCAGGTCGCCGCGTTGCAGCGCACGGTCCCGCTCGTGGCGAGCATCAAGGATCGCGCCAAACGCGACGGCTACGCGGCCAAGCTGGCGTGGTGGGTCGGCTGGCAGGACGAGGCCATGGTGGTGCGCCGCGTGCGCGAGAGCGCCGGGGCCCCGGTCAAGCAGAACGGCGGCAGGCGCGCGCCCGCCCGCAACGGCG
>NZ_KB912678.1:84331-88891 GCF_000383795.1 Saccharomonospora saliphila YIM 90502 | reverse complement strand
CGGGCGGGCACGGGCCTGACTCAGCCCGCCTGCCGCCCGTGCGGGCGGCGGGGTGGGCGGCGACGTGGGCGGGCAGGGTCAGTCGGTCACCCAGCCGTGGTCCACGGCCGAGCGAACCAGGCGACGCCGGATGCTGACGATGTCCTCCGCCGTCGCGGTGGGCGCGGCGTCGAGCAGGAGTTCCGTGACCTCGTCGAGGTACTGCTTGCGCGTCACCGGGGCGGCCTCGCCGGAGATGTCCGGTTCCTCCGCCTCCGGCCCCTCGTACTCGTCGATGTCCTCGGCGCCGTCGGCGGCACGGAGCGAGGGCCGCTCCTCGCGTTCGGCCAGCCGCACGTGTGAGGCCTTCAGGCCCCGGTCGCCCTCCTCGATGTCGAAGCTGAGCCGCACACCTGGTGCCACCAGCGTCTTGTCGAACAACACGTCGTTGACGTGGACGAACACATCCTCGCCTCCGCTGTCCGGACTGACGAACCCGTACCCCTTGAACTCGTCGAACCGGACGACCTTCCCCGTGACCACGGCTGGCACACCTCATTCTCGACGGCACGAAACGTGCGTGTTGACGATCAGGCCGACCCTACCGCGTATGGCCCGTTCGGGGCGGGACGCCGATGAGGGCGGCACCCAGCCGGTCCTGTCCGGACATTCGCCCGCATCGATTCGGTCTCGTTCGGGCACCCCGCCGACGGCGAGCCACGGTTGGTCGTCGCTGGTGGTCGCAGTGGGTAGTCTCAGCCACACCCCGAGCGGCCATCCGTGGACTGTTGACACACTTCCGGGCCGTGGATAGCTTGCCGAAGCTATTACGGAGGGAGACGATCATGCTGGAGAAGCTGCAGCGCGCACTGGGGTTGCGAACGAACCCCGCGATCTTCTTCAGCTCGGCATTGCTGGTCCTGGTGTTCGTCGTCGTATCGATCGCTTTCACCGACGAGGTGGACTCCGCGTTCAGCGCCGCGTCGGACGCGGTCAAGCGGGACCTGGGCTGGCTCTACATCCTGGGGGTCACCGCCTTCCTCGGGTTTCTGCTCTGGATCGCGTTCAGTCGTTTCGGGCACGTGCGGCTCGGGGCCAAGGACGACCGCCCCGAGTACAGCAATGTGAGCTGGTTCGGGATGCTGTTCGCGGCGGGCATCGGCACGATCCTGATGTTCTGGGGCGTCGCGGAGCCGATCAACCACTTCGCGAACCCGCCGCTGTCCGGAGTCAACGACCAGGTCGGTGCCCTCACCGAGGCCGATCTGAGTTCACAGCAGTTCGCCGAGCAACTGCGTCAGGTTCCCGTCGGCAACGGCGACACCGCCCCGCTGAGCGAGGGCGCGGCCAACGAGGCCATCGGGTTTTCCCTGTACCACTTCGGATTCCACACGTGGGCGATCTTCACTCTGCCCGCTCTGGCATTCGCCTACTTCGCCTACCGGCGGGGGCTGCCGTTCCGCGCCAGCTCGATCCTGCACCCGATTCTCGGCGACCGAATTCACGGCCCGATCGGCAAGATCGTCGACGTGGTCGCCGTGATCGGCACGCTGTTCGGTGTCGCGGTCTCCATCGGCCTCGGCACGCTTCAGATCAACAGCGGCATCAACGAGCTGTTCGGTATCGAGGTCAGCGGCACCGTGCAGATTTTGATCATCGCGGTGGTGACCACGCTCGCGACGATCTCGGTGGTGCTGGGTCTCGACAAGGGCATCAAGTGGTTGTCCAACATCAACATCTGGATGGCCGTCGGGCTGCTCGTCTTCATCCTGCTGGCGGGCTCGACGGTGTTCCTGCTGCGGGGCGTGATCGAGAGCGCGGGCAACTACCTGAGCATGATCGTGCCGCTGTCGTTCTGGAACGACGCGCTGCCCGCGGAGGGCTGGGGCTGGCAGGGTAGCTGGACGGTCTTCTACTGGGCCTGGACGATCACGTGGGCGCCGTTCGTCGGCATCTTCGTCGCCCGCATCTCGAAGGGCCGCACGGTCCGGGAGTTCGTGCTCGGCGTGCTGGGCGCACCGGTCGCGTTCTCGGTCATCTGGTTCAGCATCTTCGGGATGTCCTCGCTCAACATCGAGTGGTCGGACCCCGGTTCGCTGGTCGAGCCGGTGGTGCAGGAAGGGGACACGGCCGCCGCGTTGTTCTCGTTCCTGCAGCATTTCCCGGCGACCGAGTTGGTGATGGCCCTGTCGGTGCTGATCGTGGTGATCTTCTTCACCACGTCCTCGGACTCGGCTTCGCTCGTGGTCGACATGCTGACCTCGGGAAACACGGCGAATCCGCCGACTCGGCAGCGGGTGTTCTGGGCCGTGCTGGAGGGTGTCATCGCCGCGACGCTGATCGCGGCCACAGGCCAGGAGGCGTTGCAGGCACTCCAACAGGTGATCACGGTGCTCGGGTTGCCGTTCTTCCTGATCGGGTTCGTCACGATGTACTGCCTGGTCAAGGCCCTCAAGCGGGACATCCCGGAGGAGGAGTTGCTCCCGCCCCGGGCGCGGATGGTGCTGGAGCACCGGCACAAGCTCGACCTACGGGAACCCACGGCCTCGGGCCCGGCGTCGACGGGTGACGGCCAGCCGCCAGCACACCCGGACCCCGACCCCGACCACCCCGCCCGAGAAAACTGACCCACCCCCGCGAGTTGCCCCTTCGGGCGCGCGAGTTGCCCTTTCAGGGCGGCGAGATGCCCCTTCGCGTCGCGCACTCCGCGCGAGCGAAGGGGCATTCGCGTGTTCGTCCGCGCGAGTGCGCCGCTCGTTCGGACGACTCGCGTGCAGGAGAGGACAACTCGCGGACACGAAAGGGCAACTCGCGGACACGAAAGGGCAACTCGCGCGCAGGAAGGGGCAACTCGCCGGGGTGGGAGGTCAGCGGGAGCCGGGGGGTCTGGTCCGGTGCTCCGGCCGCCAGTGCGTCGTGCGGGGCAACGGCCGGGTGGCCGTCTCGTCACCACGCGCTCCGCCGCGTCCACGCTCCCACGCGGGATGCGGCTCGGTCGACGGTCCGGGATCGTGCTGGTGGTGCGCCCGCGCCCGCCTCCGACCGCTCCCCGCATGCCGAGGCAGAGCCGCCGGCAGGTGTTGCGCGGTCAACACCTCGGTGGGAGCGCCGTCGCGCTCGGCGGGCACGCGCAGGCCGACGGCGGTCGTATCCCTCTCGCCGTCCTCGACGACGGCATCGTCGTCACCACCCGCGTGCTTCGTCGCGGGCGGCGGGTCCGGAATGTCACTGGGCTCAGGCACCGGCGGTCCCGAGCCCAGGAGTGTGTGACCCGACGGTCGCTTCCGCCACCGCCGAACCAGCGCCCCGGACGTGGGCGCGGCATACGTCAGCACGCACGCGGCGATGGCCGTGCCCAGCAGGAATCCGGTGAGCACGTCGTGTGGGTAGTGCACCCCGACGAACACCCGGGAACAGGCCACCAGAGCACCCAGGCACACGGCGAACGGACCGATCCACAGTCGCGTCCCGCTCCCGTCGCCGGTGGCCGACCGGCCCGGGCGCCGGCTGAGCAGGACAGCGGTCGCGGCCGCACCCGCGATGGTGGCGTGGTTGCTGGGGAACGACCAGTCCCCGAACGAGGGACAGTCGGCCAGTGGGGACACCGCTCCGGGCACCGCGCGGCACGGCCGGTCCTGTTCGAGGACGCTCTTCACCGACTCGCTCACCGCGTACGCGACCACGGTCGCCACCGGAGCCAGCAGCGCCGGTCCCATCCGCGTCGCCTTCTCCGCGCGTGCGTGCCAGAACCGCAGCACCATGAGTATCCCGAGCACGACCACCCCCGCCTCGGTGAAGATCACCGCAGAGGTCTGCACCAGTCCGGGAAGCGAGTCCGCGAACGACACGACGGCGCGGTAGAGCTCGGCGGAGATGTCCGGCACGGTCGCGTCGCCTCCGGCCGAGGTGGCCGGCGCCGTGGTCCCGGAGACGGGATCGGCGGTCCCCGGCACCGCCGAACGGTTCCCGGGAAGGTGGGTTGAGGCGACCGGGTCGGGCATGGGTGCGGCTCCTGTGCGCGCTGAGTGTCGGCGGCTGCTGGTGGCCGGGGCGTGGACGGGGCCTGCGCTCGGCACGCCACGACGATGGTCACGCGGCGCCCGGCCATCGGATGTTGATCAAAGGTAGCGGGTCCGCTGTAAGGGCACTGTGGGCGGTCGCGCGTGCGCAGCGAGCACAGGCCGTTGCCCGTGTTCGGTGGAGAGTGGGACCGCGGCCTGCCACGGCGGCTCGGGGAACGGGCGACTCGCGGGCAGGAGCGGGCGGCTCGCGGGGTGGCCCGGGTGGCCGGGCAACCCCTGTCCCCCTGTCAGGTCTGGCGGGGGAGGAGGACCTCGTTCGCCGCCGCGATGGCCTCCGGGTCCTGCGTGTGCGGCGCGGTGAACCGCTCGGGTGGGCGTTCGCGCAGGTCCCGGCTCAGCGAGGTGACCACGGTGGTCAGCGAGTCGATCTGGCGCTGGAGTTCGTGCAGCCGTTCCGGCCACGCCTCACCGGAGGCCTCCGGCCCGCCCGGCGGCGACGCGAGCGGTGTGGTCGGCGCTGGGGGCCGCGCCGTGCCCGCATCGACCCGGGGTGCCTCAC
>NZ_KB912678.1:77519-84231 GCF_000383795.1 Saccharomonospora saliphila YIM 90502 | reverse complement strand
TGCGCGAGCTGCGGGCCGCCGCCGGTCTCGGAGGCCGCACGCGCCGTCTCGGGGACGAGGCGGAGCGGGCGCGCAAGGCGGTGACCGCGCGCATTCGCGACACGTTGCGCAAGCTCGACGCCCGCCATCCGGCACTCGCCGCACATCTGCGGGAGAGGATCTCCACCGGCGCGCACTGCCGCTACGACCCGGCGGACGGGATCTCCTGGCGGCTGTGAGCCTGCGATTGCCCGGGAGCGCAGTCACCCGCGGCGCCCCAGGAGATCCCGCCCGGTCACTTCCGGTTGTAGAGGCGCATGGTCAGCGTGCCGAAGATCGCGAGGAGGACACCGCCGGAGACCAGCGTCCACGCGATCTCGCCGCCGTCGGGCGTTCCGGCCATGAGCGAGCGCACGGCCGCGACGAGATGGGCGATCGGGTTGACGTCCACGAACGCCTGCAACCACCCGGGCATCGTCGCCGGGTCGACGAACACGTTGGACAGGAACGTCGCAGGGAAGAGCACCATCATGCTCACGCCCATCACGGATTTCTCGGTTTTGAGCAGCAGACCGAACATCGTCCAGATCCACGAGAACGCGAACGAGAACGCCACCAGCAGCGCGACGCCGAGCAGCACCCCGGTGAGCCCGCCCTCGGGCCGGAAGCCGAGCACGAGGCCCAGCGCCAGGATCACCGCCGAGCCGATCACGTACCGGCAGACGTCCCCGAGCAGGGCACCGACCAAAGCGGACGGACGCCAGATCGGCAGCGTGCGGAAACGGTCGAACACGCCCTTCTCGATGTCGGTGTTGACGCCGATGCCGGTGTACATGGTGATCATGACGATGCTCATCACCAGGATGCCGGGCAGCAGGTACTGCAGGTAATCACCCGTCGAACCGGCGATCGCGCCGCCGAACAGGTAGGTGAACATCAGCGTCATCATGACCGGGAACGCGGTGACGTCGAACAGTTGCTCCGGCACGTGCTTGATCTTGAGCATCGCCCGCCAGCCGAAGGCCGCCGACGCCGACCACGGGCTCGGCGGGTGCGGCTGCTCGCCCGAGGCGAGCACGGAGCCGAGTCGCTCGCTGGTGGGCACATACGGCGTGGTCCGAGCCGTCTCCTGGTGGCTCGGGGGATGCTGGGTCGTGGTCTGGTGGGTCGTGGTCTGTTGGGGCGTGGCCGTCATGCCGCCACCTCCTGTTCGTCCGGGTTGGCCGGGTGGTCGGTGAGAGTGAGAAAGACTTCGTCGAGGCTCGGCTGACCCAGCGAGAAGTTGTCCACGGCGATACCGGCCGCGGCCAGCTCGTGCAGGGAGCGCGACGCCTGCTCGGCCGCGCCCGCGTCCGATTCGCCGGCCCGGAGGCGTGCGGTGAGGCCCACCGGCTCCGGGTCGAGCTGGACCTCGACGCCCAGCGTGCGGGTCAGCAGCCGCTGTGCCTCGGGCCGTTGTGCCGCGCTGTGCAGACGAATGTGCAGGGAGCCGGAGCCGACCGAGGACTTGAGCTCGCCGGGTGTGCCGTCGGCGATGACGCGGCCCCGGTCGATCACCGCGATGCGGGAGGCGAGCTGATCGGCCTCGTCGAGGTACTGCGTGGTCAGCAGCACGGTCGTGCCCTGGGCCACGATGATCCGCACGATCTCCCACACCTGGTTGCGGCTGCGCGGGTCGAGCCCGGTGGTCGGTTCGTCGAGAAACAGCAGGTCCGGCGTCGTGATGATGCTCGCGGCGATGTCGATGCGCCTGCGCATGCCGCCGGAGTAGTTCTTCACCTGCCGGTCCGCGGCCTCGGTGAGCCCGAACGCCTCCAGCAGTTCACCGGCGCGCCTGCGCGCTCCGGGCTTGCGGTGGCCGAGCAGTCTGCCCAGCAGCACCAGGTTCTCGGTGCCCGTCAGGTCCTCGTCGATCGAGGCGTACTGGCCGGTGAGGCTGACCCTGGCGCGCACGGCGGCCGCCTCGCGCACGATGTCGTGTCCGAACACGGTGGCCTCGCCGCCGTCCGGGCGCAGCAGCGTCGAGAGCATGCGTACCGCGGTCGTCTTGCCCGCGCCGTTCGGCCCGAGCACGCCGTAGACCACGCCGGCGGGCACCTCGAGGTCGATGCCGCGCACCGCCTGGGTACGGCCGAAGTTCTTGATCAGACCTGACGAGGCGATCGCCAGGTCTGTCTGAGGTGTGCTCATCAATCATCCTTTCTCGTGAGGTCACGTGACGTAGGGGCGTTCGGCTCGCGCGGCACGCAGCGCGCGGCCCCACCAGACGAGCTGGTCGAGCATCGCCGTGACGCTCCGGGCGGTCTCGTCGTCGCAGGGCCGGGGCCACTCGGGGGCGTCTTTGTCGCCGCCGAGCAGGTCGATGCGCACGGTGTCGCGCATCGTCACCACGTGCAGTTCGGTGAACACGCTTCGAAGCTGCTCGACCGCGAAGATTCCTCCCGCGCGGTAGCCGTAGGAGACGAAGCCGACGGGTTTGGCGTGCCACTCGTCGTAGGCGGCGTCGATCGCCTGCTTGAGCGAGGCCGGGAAGCTGCGGTTGTACTCGGGGGTCACCACGACGAAGGCGTCCGATTCGTCGATCAGCCGGGCGAGCCGGTGCGACTCGTCCGTGGTGTCGCCGGGCGGTGCTCCGGTCAGGTCGAAGTCGGCGAGGTCGATGACGGTGACCTCGTCCCTCAGCCGTGCGAGGCCGACGAACCAGTCAGCGATGTCGCCGCCCACGCGTCCCGGTCTGGTACTACCGATGATCACCGCGATCCGCAGCGCGGTCGCGGGTCCGTTCGCGCTCATCGGGCCTCCCTTCCGTCTCACCTTGGAGGCGCGAGACGGAGGGGCGCGGTCGCTAGACGCGATCTAGCGGATCGCCCGAGGCGGGTAGCGCGACGCTCGCCGTCGCCGGGGGCGTCCGCCCGGGCGATGTCGGCGGCTTGGGCCCGAGGGGAGGTCCGGCAGGGTGGAGACGGTGCTCACGGCCGGGGTGTGTGTCCGCGCTATAGTGCGACTCGCCGGGTCCGGTGCCGCACGGCGGCCGACGCTCGGTGGGGGCCGGTAGCTCAGTAGGTTAGAGCAGGGGACTCATAATCCCTTGGCCGTCGGTTCGAGTCCGACCCGGCCCACTGCTGTTGAACAGGCAGCTTGGCCGACACGGCTTGCCGCAACGTACGGGTTGTCCTTCACAGGAATCGGTCACGAGCAGATCGCCGTGACGGATTCCAGCGCGATGTCGACCGCGGATTGGAGGTCATCGCGCTCGGCACCGGTCGCGGCGTGGACTTCGAAGCCCTCGCTGAGCACCATGACGAACCGCGCCAGTGCCGGGTGTCGACCTCGTCCGGGAGATCACCGTCCTGCGCTGTTCGCGGCAGCCGCTCTGCTAGTGCGCCCTCAGTAACGGCCCGGCCGGCGGCAAGGAGCTCGGAGACGCCGGCGTTCTCCGGTGAGCAGGCCAAGCCACCCTGGATGGAGAGGTATTCGCGGGGTAATCGTCGGCAGTCAGGGTGTCGACGCTGCTGCGCACGCTAATGCTGTGGTGGTACCGCTTCGCCACAGAACAGTGGGGTTACGAGCTGCTCGGTGGCCTGGTCGATGAGGGGGAGGACTCAGCCGCGCCTGGTGTTGCCCGGAACCATCTCCACCGTGAGCCGGGTACCGCCTCCGTCAGGTCAGCTGGGTCTGTGTGCGCCCGAAGTTCCCCTGCCACTGCCCTGACACCTGCCATCTGGTTCCTGCGGGCAGACCGCGGGAATGCCGGGAGGGATCGAGGGGCCCGGTAGGGGGCCAATCGCCCCGGACGGCCGTCTAAGTCGCACAAAGCGATGATCCCGCGGTGTTATGCTCCGTGCTGCCATCTTTGGAGGTGAGCACGAATGAGTGCTGTGGGCAGTGGAGACATCGACGGGCAGCAAATCGGCCGCGGTGTGTACACCATCGATCCCGAACGGTCGGTGATCTCGTTCCAGACCAGAGCGCTCTTCGGAGTCATCCGCGTACGCGGCACCTTCGGCGTCGAGGGCGGCAAGATCACGGTGGCGGATCCGGTCGAGGAGTCCACTGCGGAGGCCACAGTGTCGGCCGTTGCGTTCGCGAGCGGCAACGCCAAGCGCGATGAGCACGTTCGCTCGGAGGACTACCTCGATGCCACAAGGTATCCACGCTTCTCGTTCGTCAGCGAGAGGTTCGAGTGGTCCGGCGATCATGGAACGCTTCGTGGTCAGCTGACTGTCAAAGAAGCCAAGCAGCAGGTGACGCTGGACGTCTCGCAAGTGTCCGGTGATGAGCGGAGCCTCACCGCTCGTGCCACCACGACAATCGACCGTTTCGCGTTCGGTGTCAAGACGGCCCCTGGTATGACGGGGCGCAATCTGCACATCGTTCTCGACATCATCGCCAGCCGGTGAACTGATCCGCCGAATGACACCGTTGTATAGCTCTGATCACTGCCGCTGCCGTGGTCACCCGTTGGCGAGCCCGGTGATGCCCGTCGCGAAGACGCCCTCGGCGAACGTGGTGGTCAGCTTCTCCTCGTCGGCGGCGTCGGCGTCGTAGTCGGCCCACCATTCGACGAACGTGTCGCCGGTCGCGGTGACCGGGGCGAGCCGGATCGTGCTGACGTAGCTGCGGATGGGGAACGGACCGTCGAGCATGCTGTAGGCATAGCTGTGGTCGACGTCGTCGAGGGCGAGCAGCCGCTCGCGCACGACTCCGCCGTCGGCCAGGGTCAACCGCCGGACCGCGCCGACCTCGCCCGCGCCGGGGCCGGGCTCGATCTCGCTGCCCGCGATGGCCGGATGCCAGGCGGGAAGGCCGTCGAAGTCGCGGACACGCCGCCACACCTCGTCGATGTGTCCGGGCACGATTCCGCTGGCGTAGGGCCGGGGCATCTACTTCTCCTTCGCGGTCGACAACGCCTTGAACTCGCGGGTGCGCGCGGTGAGCGCCTGTTCCACGGGCAGCCGCTCCATACTGCTGGCGCCGTAGAACCCGTGACAGCGCTCGGTTCGCGACAGGACGGAGGAGGCGTCCTCGGGCGTGGCGATCGGGCCGCCGTGGCACAGCACCAGCACGTCGTCGCGGATCTCTCGGGCAGCGGCGGCCCATTCATCGAGCGCGGCCACACAGTCGTCGAGCGTCCTCGCGGTTTCCGCGCCGATCGAACCGCCGGTGGTCAGGCCCATGTGGCAGACGAGGATGTCGGCTCCGGCCTCGGTCATCGCGCGCGCCTCGTCGGCGGAGAACACGTACGGCGTCGTGAGCAGGTCCGCCCGCCGCGCGGCGGCGACCATGTCCACCTCGTGCGCGTAGCCCATGCCGGTCTCTTCGAGGTTCGCGCGGAACGTGCCGTCGATGAGTCCGACGGTCGGGAAGTTCTGCACCCCGGAGAACCCGAGGTCGGCCAGCCTGCGCAGGAACCGGTCCGTATCGAGGAACGGGTCGGTCGCGTTGACACCGGCGAGCACCGGGGTGCGCCGCACGACGGGCAGCACCTCGTCGGCCATGTCGACGACGATGTCGTTGGCGTTGCCGTAGGCCAGCAGGCCGGCGAGCGACCCACGGCCCGCCATCCGGAAGCGGCCCGAGTTGTAGAGGACGATGAGGTCGATCCCGCCGTCCTCTTCGCACTTCGCGGACAACCCGGTGCCCGCGCCGCCGCCGACGATCGGCTCGCCGCGCGCGGCCATCGCGGTGAACTTCTCCAGCAGCTCGCGCCTGTCGATCCGGGGCACGCTACCTCCTCGTCACGTCGTCGAACGCCGCCAGCAGCTCCTCGGCGAATCCGGGTTCGTTGAGGTGCCGTGACGACCGGATCAGCCGCCGGTCCGGGGTTTGCCGGACCTCGCGTTCCAGGGTCTCGAACAGCACGGCGTCGGTGTCCGGATCATGGAACGGTTGTCCGGGCGCGTCCAGCGCGGACACGCCACCTTCGGGCAGCAGGAACCGGACAGGGCCTTCGCACGCGTTGAGCTTGCGCGCCAGGAACTCGCCGATCGCGCGAACGTCGTCGGGGGTGGTGCGCATGAGCGTGATCTGCGGGTTGTGCGGGTAGAACAGCCGATCGGCGTAGCGGCGCGGCACGGTATCGGGCGCGCCGAAGTTGACCATGTCCAGCGCGCCGCAGGAGCCGACGTAGGGGATCTTGGTGCGGGCGACGGCGTCGAGCCGGTCCTCACCGGCGGCGAGGATGCCGCCCGCGACGAGGTCGCAGACCTCGGTGGTGGAGATATCGAGGATCGCGGAGAGGTGTCCGTCGTCGGCGAGCTTCTCCATCGCCGCGCCGCCGGTGCCGGTCGCGTGGAAGACGAGGCAGTCGTAGTCATCTCCGAGCCGCTGTGTCACGGCGTCGACGCACGGGGTGGTGACGCCGAACATCGTGAGCCCGACCGCGGGCCGCTCGTCGGGTGCGGACACGGGATGCGCGCACGCGCCCGCGAGGGCGTGCGCGGCGTTGCCGAGCACGCGGCGCGAGATCCGGTTCAGCCCCGCGACGTCGGTGACCGAGTGCAGCATCGCGATATCGCTCGCGCCGACGTAGGAACTGACGTCCCCGGCCGCCATGGTCGACACCACGAACTTCGGGACACCGACAGGCAGGGCGCGCAGCGCGGGCGTGATCAGCGCCGTGCCGCCGGACCCGCCGAGCCCGAGCACCCCGTCGAGGTCGCGCCGGGAGGGCAGGAACCGCGCGAACGCCTCGGCCATCGCGGCGACCGCGCTGCCACGGTCGCCGGTGAAC
>NZ_KB912678.1:75284-77419 GCF_000383795.1 Saccharomonospora saliphila YIM 90502 | reverse complement strand
TGTGCCCGTCGGCCTCGGCGGGCGTGAGCACCGGTGGTCGCCGCCCCTCGGCCACGGCGCGGGTGGCGTCGCGGACCTGCCGGGCGTCCGGGCGCTGCCGGGGTCGGTGGCGAGCACCGCGGACAGCACCGGTGTCAGGGCGCCCGCGCGGTCGGGCGGGGGGATCGTCGCGGCGGCGACACGGTGCAACAGGGCGAGCGGGTTGCCGTCGCCGTCGCCGAACGGCGGGCTGCCCTGGACCGTGGTGTAGAGCAGGGCGCCCAGCGAGAAGACGTCCGAGGCCGGGGAGGGGTCGGCGCCCCGCGCGACCTCGGGGGCGAGGAAAGCCGGGGTGCCCGCGACCAGGCCCGTCTGCGTCAGCGTCACGTCGCCGCCCGCGTGCGCGATGCCGAAGTCGACGATCTTGGCGGTGCCGTCCGCGCCGAGCAGCACGTTGGCGGGTTTGACGTCCCGGTGCACGATGCCCACGCCGTGCGCGGCGGCCAGCGCGGCGGAGACCTGGGTGCCGATCCGCGCGGCCGAGGCGACCGGCAGCGCTGTCGCCGTGGCCAGCGTCTCGGCCAGGCTGGTGGCGGGGAAGTACTCCATGACCAGGAGGGGGAACCCGTCGTGCTCGGCGACGTCGTGCACGGCCACGGCGTTCGGGTGATGCAGGCGCGCGGCGATGCGGCCCTCCCGCATGACGCGCTCGCGCGCCTGTGCCGCGGTGCCCGCGGCGCCCTGCTGGAGGAGTTGCTTGACCGCGACCGGGCGCTGGAGTCGTTCGTCGTCGGCCAGCCACACGACCCCCATCGCGCCGCTGCCGAGGTGTCGTCGCAGCCGGTACCGGCCCGCGAGCAGCGCACCGACTTCACTCACCGCGCTCGCCCTTCCCGTTGGTGTGTACCCCGGTCAGGGTAAGCACGGATCACGACCGCCACCCCGGCGGTGCCGTTGTCCAGGCAGCACCGTGCCGGTGCGCGGCCACTGGCGACCGGCCCGCTGACGACCGGGGGTGTCGGGGGGAGACACTAGGGTCGGTGCCGTCATGAGAAATCACGATGCCCCTGACGCGCTCATCGGCCGAGCGCACCCGGCGGAACTGCTGCGCGCCCAGATCGCCAGGGCCGCCGACAGCCACGGCGGCCTGGTCCTGGTGACCGGCGAGGCCGGGATCGGCAAGACCGCGCTGGTCAGCAGCGTGGCCGACGAGGCCCGTCGGCAGGCGGCGCTGGTGCTGGGTGGTTCGTGCTGGGACTCCGACAACGCGCCCGGATACTGGCCGTGGGTGCAGGTCGTGCGCGGGCTGCGGCGTGCCGCCACGGCTCAGGAGTGGGCCGCGATCGCGCGGGATTCGGCCGACGAGCTCGCGATTCTGCTCGGGGAGTCCGCACCGACCGAGCAGGTCGACGCGTTCGCGCTCCACGACGCCGTCACCGGTGCGCTCGCCGCGGTCGCGCGGACGCGCCCCGTCGTGGTGATCCTCGACGACCTGCACTGGGCCGACCCCGCTTCGCTCAGGCTGCTGGAGTTCGCGGCGCGGCACACGTGGTTCGAGCGGGTGCTGCTGGTGGGCACCTACCGGGACGTCGAGGTGGAGGCGGCCGACCACACGCTCGCCCCGTTCATCCTGCCCTTGCTGGGCACGGCGACGGTGCTGACGCTGACCGGACTCGACCGTGGCGAGGTCGCCGCGTTGATCGCCCGCACCGTGGGCACCGAACCGGACGCGGACCTGGTCGCCGAGATCCACCGGCGCACGGGCGGCAACCCGTTCTTCGTCGAGCAGACGGCACGCCTGTGGCAGGGCAGCGGCACGGCCGGCGCCATCGCCCCCGGCGTCCGGGACGCGGTGCGGCGCAGACTCGCCCTGCTGCCGGACGCCGTGACCGACCTGCTCAGCGACGCGGCGGTGCTCGGTAAGGAGTTCCACCGCCAGGTCCTGGCCGCGGCGGTGTCCGCGCCCGCGGCGCAGGTCGACCGCCTGCTGGAACGGGCGACGGCCGCGCGGCTGGTGCTCGTGCGGGGGGACGGCGTCTTCGCGTTCGCCCACGATCTGGTGCGCGAGACGCTCTACGACGCACTCGACGAGACGACGCGGCGGCGTGGACACGCCGCCGCGGCACGGGCGCTCGACCGCGCGCCCGCTCTGGCCG
>NZ_KB912678.1:73357-75184 GCF_000383795.1 Saccharomonospora saliphila YIM 90502 | reverse complement strand
CCCGCCGACCTCGCCCGGCACGCCTACCTCGCGGGGGACGCGATCGACCGTGCGCACGCGGTGCGGTTGCTGCTGGCCGCGGGCAGGCGGGCGGTCAGCAGGCTGGCTTCCGACGAAGCCACGGGGCACTTCCGGCGGGGGCTGGAGGTGGCGGGCGAGGCGGAGCCGGAGCTGTGGGTTCTGCTCGCGCACGAGCTCTTCCATCAGTTCGACCACACCGGCGAGTCCGACGCCGCACGACGGCTGCTGCACGAGGCGACCGCGTACGCGCGTGCGCGGCACGACCCCGTGCTGATCGCCCGCGTGGCGCTCACCGCGTACCACTCGCCGCTCGGCTCCGGCCGTGATCTCGCGGCCCCACTGCTGGCCGAGGCACACCAGGCACTGATCGGCGACGAGGACCCGGGCGGGCGATCCGAACAGCAGCTCGCCATCGAGCTCACCATCCGGTTGGAAAGCCTCGCCCGCCACGGTGGGGACGACGAGACGCTCGGGTTCAGCCTCTGGACGCTGCACCACACGATCTGGGGTCTCGGAACCGCGAAACAGCGCGCGGCGCTCACCGACGAACTCGCGGCGGTCGGCAGGCGCACCGGGGACGGCTCGACCGAGCTGTTCGCGACGGCACTGCGCTGGGTCGCGCTGCTGGAGCTCGGTGACCCCGCCTATCTCGAGCAGCTCGAGGAGTTCGTGGCGTTGGCGGCCGAACTCGACGACACCCGCCTGCGCATCGCCGCGGAGATCGACCAGAGCCTCGTGGCCGCGTTCACCGGCCGGTTCGACGAGGCCGAGGCCCACGCGGCGCGGGCGGCGCGGACCTGGCCGGCCGAGGACGGACACACCGAGTCGATGCTCCATCATCTGCGCTGGCAGCTGCTCTACTACCGGGCCGACACGGAGGGACTGGCCACGCTGCACCGCGAGGTCGGCACCGCCGAGTACGAGCACGCGCCGCTGATGGAGGCCATCACCGCGTTGCGGTCGGGCGATCCGGGGCCCGCGTTGCGCGTGCTCGACGCGAAGCCCGCCGATGACGACGTGGCACGGGCCGTCGCGCCGTTGTGGTTGCGACTGCGGGCACAGGCCGCCGCGGTGACGCGAGACCCGCGGCGGTGCGAACGGGCGAGGGAGGAGCTCACACCCTTCGCGGGGCAGTACCTGGTGTCGCTGTTCGGATTCGACCTGAGCGGGCCGGTCACGTACTGGCTCGCCGTGCTCGACGCCGCACAACAGCGCTGGACCGAGGCCGTGGACGGGTTCACCGAGGCGTGGCGCTCCGCCGACGCGATGCGGGCGAAGCCGTGGTCGATCGAGGCGCGGGCGGGCCTCGCCGAGGCGCTGCGCGGTCGCGGTGCCGCCGGGGATGCCGAGACCGCGGCCGCGTTGCTGGCCGAGGTCGAGCGCGAGGCGGCCGCGCTCGGCATCAGTCGCGTGACGCCTCCCTCCACAGTGGAGGAATCCGCCGTGGCTGCTCACTCCGGGCTGTTCCACTACACCGGCGAGGTCTGGTCGCTCGGCCTGGACAGCGACCCCGTGTATCTCCCGGACGCCAAGGGGCTGCGGGATCTGCACCGTCTGCTCAGCAGGCCCGGTACCGACGTTCCCGCCGTGGATCTGCTCAACCCCGAGGGCGGCGACCTGGTCAGTGCCGCGACGCGGATGGGCGGCGACGACGTCCTCGACGGCGAGGCCAAGGCGCGGTACCGGCGACGCCTCGCGATGCTCGACGAGGAGATCGACGACGCGACCGCCCTCGGCGACGACCGCAGGGCCGCGGAGTTCGACCGCGAGCGGGCGGCGCTGTTGCGCGAGCTGCGGGCCGCCGCC
>NZ_KB912678.1:56733-73257 GCF_000383795.1 Saccharomonospora saliphila YIM 90502 | reverse complement strand
CACGGTCGCCGGTGAACACCGCGCCGGCCCCGTCGGGGTGCCATACCGCGACCTCCGCGGCGGACACGTCGACGTCGCCGGAGGGCGCCCCGCCGGTGGACAGGTCGACGGTGCGGACCGCGACCCCGGCGGCACGGACCAGCCCGGCGACGTAGCGTAGTTCGTCGCCCTTGGTGTCGAACGTCCCGACGATGTACGCGCTGCCCACGACCGCCTCCTTCGGCGCGGCGAGACCGGTGATCACCTCCACCTAAACACGTCGCACGCACGCGCACCAGTGTGAAGACGGTGCCCGCTTCGGCTGAGCCCTGTGCCGTTTTGGGCAGTTCGGCGGTGGTATTCCACCGCGATGCCTGGGTAGTGGATGCGGCGTGGCGGGCTCGTCGGGTGCTGTTCCCCGGTTCGGGAGAGCACCGTTCTCGTCCGTGCGGCTGAGTCCGGGCGGCGATGAAGGGAGCGAACTCGAGCATGACCATGGAAAAGGTCAGGACCAGGGCCGCCGCCTCGGTCGACCTGCCAGGAGCTCGGTACAAGGGTTTCGCTCCCGGGCGGACCACGATCTTGCACGCCGGGTATCGCCACAAGCGCGGCGCGCTCAAGCTCCCCGTCGACGTCGTGTACGAGAAGGACGTCGCGCTGACGCTCCGTGACGGCACGACCGTCTATGCCGACGTGTTCCGCCCCGCGGCCGACGCGGCGATTCCCGCGGTCGTGAACTGGGCCCCCTACGGCAAGGGCGACACCGGATGGATGTATCTCGACAACGCGAAGGTGGTCCCGAACCGGTTCGGCATCCCGCGGTCCCGGTTGTCCGGGCTCCAGTCCTGGGAGGGCAACGACCCCGCGTACTGGTGTGCCCACGGCTACGCGGTGGTCCAGGTGGATGCTCGCGGCACCTTCGACTCGGAAGGTGACATCCAGTTCGTCAGCTCCCAGGAAGCCCGCGACGAGCATGACGCCATCGAGGCGATCGCCGCGCTGCCCTGGTGCTCCGGCAAGATCGGACTGGCCGGCAACTCCTGGCTCGCCATGTCGCAATGGCACGCCGCGGCACAGCGCCCCGCGCACCTCGCCGCGATCGCGCCGTGGGAGGGCACCATCGACGTCTACCGCGACGTGATCGTCCGAGGTGGCGTGCCGTCCACGGCGTTCGCCGCCTACATACGGGACAGTCTGTACGGGCGTGGCCGGATCGAGGACCCGGTCGCCACCCTCGCCGACCACCCGCTGTTCGACGAGTACTGGGCAGACAAGGTCCCGGACGTCTCGACGATCACCACCCCGGCTTACGTCGTCGCCTCCTACTCCAACCAGCTCCACGCCGCCGGCACCCTGCGAGCCTGGGCGCGATTGCCCGGCCCGAAGTGGTTGCGCATCCACAACAGCCAGGAGTGGCCGGACTTCTACGAGCCGAGTCACGTGGACGACCTGCGGCGGTTCTTCGACCGGTACCTGAAGACCATCGACAACGGCTGGGAGGACACCCCCGCGGTCCGCATGGCGGTGCTCGACCCTGGGCACGAGGACACCGTCGACCGCGCCGAGCTGACCTTCCCGCCCACCCGGGCCGAGGACGCGGAGCTCTACCTGGACGGGCGCGATGGCAGCCTGCGGACGAACCCACCGCCGACGGAGTCCAGCGTCAGTTACGGCTCGTCCGACGAGAAGCCGTGGGCCGACTTCCGCTACCGGTTCGACACCGACACCGAGGTCGTCGGCGCGCCGCTGCTGACCGTCTGGGTCTCGACGGACGGCCACGACGATCTCGATCTGTATGTATACGTGCAGAAACTCAATCGCCGAGGCCACCAGGTCTGGCATCAGACGGCCGACTTGGGACTGCCGGGAGGACGCAGGTGGATGCCGCTGCTGCACCGGCTCGGAGTCCGGAAGGTGGGCAGCGCCTTCTACGGTGGTCCCGATGGCGTGCTGCGGGTGTCCCGCCGGGGCTTGGACCACACCCCACCCCACGCGTTCCCGCAACTAGAGCTGCGTCGCGAGCGTCCGATCTCTCCCGGTGAGGTCGTCGAGGCAGAGGTTCCGCTGTGGCCCGTGGCGATGCGGTGGCACGCTGGAGAGCAGGTGCGGCTCCGGATCTCCGGTCGCAGTCTGCTTCCTCCGTTGCTACCGAGCCTCCCGCCTTCTCCTCCGCGGCCGGGCACGCGGCACACCGTCCATACCGGAAAGCGCTACGCGTCGCGACTGCGGCTTTCTCTCATGCCGTCCTGACCGCCGACGACGCACGCCGGGTCGGTGCCTCTGCGCTGGATGACCACGGCAGCGTCGCAGCGACGTGGTGCGTCCGGTTCAAGGTATCGGTCAGAACCCTGTCGGTACCGGGCTACTTCTCCGTCCGTCACCGTTCATGCGGGCCTGTGACGATACTCGTGGCCGGTGACCCGGCCTGTTGACGACTCGACCGGAGGTACTCCGTGGACTTGTCCGCGCACCCGCTCAGGAATAGACCTCATACCATCGGCCTCACCACCGGTGTGCTCGCGTTCGCCCTGACCGGCACGTTGGTGATCCCCGCGGCGGCGGCCGTGCCCGGCAGCGCACCCCTGGACGCGGGCGGGGCCACCGCCTACCGGGGCGCCGTCGAGGTGGTGGAGGGCCAGGACGGCGACCAGGAGGTCCTCGACGGAACGGTCTTCGACGACCGGAACAAGAACTCCACCCAGGACGCGGGCGAGCCCGGCATCGCCGGCGTCACCGTCTCCAACGGCCGCGAGGTCACCACCACCGACAGCCGGGGCCGCTACGAGCTGCCCGCCTACGAGAACATGACGGTCTTCGTCACCCAGCCCCGCGGCTACCAGGTGCCGGTCGACGGGGACAACGTCGCGCAGTTCTCCTACCACCATCTGCCGGAAGGGTCCCCCGACCTGCGCTACGGCGGCATCGCGCCGACCGGGCCGCTGCCGGACGCGGTGAACTTCCCGCTGGCCAAGAGCAAGCTGACCCGGTCGCCCGAGCAGCACTGCCTGATCGGTGGCGACATCCAGACCTACACCGAAGAACAGGTCGAGTACGCCCGCGAGGGCGCCTTCGCCGATCTGGAGCAGCGCACCGACTATGCCGGATGCGGCGCGTTGTTCATCGGCGACGTCGTCGGCGACGACCTCTCGCTCTACCCTCGGACCCGCGAGCTGGCCGGCATGCTCAACGGCCCGGCCCGCTTCCTGCCCGGCAACCACGACCTGGACTTCGACGCGCCGAGCAGTGAGCATGCGTTCGACACGTTCCGCGCGAAGCTGGGCAGCCCGGAGTACTACTCCTACGACTCGGGCAAGGCCCACATCGTCGCGCTGAGCAGCGTCGAGTACCCGCTGTCCGGCGGCGGGTACAACGGCTCGCTGGACGCGCGGCAGCTCGAGTGGCTGCGCGAGGACATCGCCCGGGTGCCCGAGAACAAGCTGATCGTCCTCGCGACGCACATCCCGCTACTGGACTTCGCCGACCAGGGCAGCACGACCCACCAGATCGACCAGGTCAAGGAGATCTACGAGATCCTCGAAGGCCGTGAGGCCATCGCGGTAGGCGGGCACACGCACAGTATCGAGAATCTGCGCGAAGGCGACAGCCTCTCCGGCTGGAAGGAGACCTTCGGCATCGACAGCCTGCCGTTCACCCACATCACGGCCGGCGCGATCTCCGGCGATTGGTACTCCGGCCGGATGCTGGAGGAGGGCTACCCCACCGCGATCCAGCGCGACGGCGGCGTGCCGGGCGTGACGACGCTCGACATCACCAACACCGACGTCACCGAGCGTTTCACCGTCCGCGGCGAGGACCGGTCGACGCAGATGGCCCTCGGCCTGAACACCCCCCGGTACCGTGACTGGTACGCGGAGAACGTGGACAGCAGTGACCCGGCCCCCGGCTTCGAGAACCCGCTCGCCGTGCGCAGGAACGAACTGTCCGGCACCTGGCTGACCACCAATTTCTGGATGGGCTCCACCGGCGCCACGGTCGACGTGTCCGTCGACGGCGGCGAGGCCGTCGCGGCCGAGCGCACCCAGCCGATGGACGGGGAGGCCCCGCGCGTCGGGGCGGAGTGGTCCGACCCGGTCGCGGTCCAGGAGCAGCTGGTTCACGGCGGCAGCCTGGCCGACCGCTCGATGCACCTGTGGCGCCTGCGACTGCCCGCCGACCTGGCCGTCGGCGAGCACACCGCCGAGGTCACCGCGACCGACGTGCACGGCCGCGAGTACACCGAGACCCTCACCTTCCAGGTCACGGAGTAATCCGGCCGCGCTGACCACCGGGCGCATCGGTGCCGGCACCTGTCGTTCGCTGGGCAGGTGCCGGCACTGTCCCGTGTAGTGGTCGACGACCTGGGTACTACACCGGGGATGTGGGCTTGTGCCGTCGGCTCGGTACTGGGCGAGGTCTTCGGGACGATCGCCCGGCTCAGGCGCGCCAAGCCGCTGCACCCACGCGGCACCGTCTACGACGCCGTGCTGCGCCGACGAGGATCTCCCGAGCCGTGGGGTGCTCAGTGGCTGGACGTCCCGGGCGAGGACCACGGTCTGGTCCGCCTGTCGCGGTCGGTAGGACTGCCCCGGCCGTTGCCCGACGTGCTCGGTCTCGCGTTCACCTTCAGCGGGCCGGCCGGCGACCGCCACGACGTGCTGCTGGCGACCACCGGCCTACGTCCGGGAGCACGGTTCGCGTTGCTGCCCCGCCGGGACCCGTTCGCGGTGCCGTACGGCTCGCTACTGCCGTACCGGGCACCGCGCGGGTTGGTGCTGCTCGCCGCGGTGCCGGTGGCAGGTGCCGGGTTCCGGTTGTTCACCGCCGCTCCCGTCGGCCGGTGGCGGGAGTTCGCGACGCTCGAACTGGCCGGACGCACCGGCCCGGCACCGGACCAGCCGATCCGCTTCGACCCGGTACTCCACCTCCCGCCGGGACTGTCCTGGCCGCCGGTGCTGGCGCGGCTCCGCGAGCCCGCGTACGCGGCCGCGCGCCGGGCGTGAGCTTCACGGATCGGGCGGAGGCGAGCCCCTACGGTCGGTCCGGCAACTCGGCGAGGAATTGTCGGCTGGGGTCGTCCACCAGCACCGCTCCGCCTTCCGCGGCGGTGCTCGCACCGGTGATCCGTGCGATGCCGCCCTTGGCGGCACAGCGGCCAGCCTTTCACGTGGGTCACCCGCACCTGGCGAGCGTGCTGCCCGAGGCGCTGGGCCATGCCGAGGGCGCCGGACCCGCCGACCTGGCGCAGGCGGCTGCCTTCGATCGCGAGGTCCTCCGGCCGGTCGGATCCAGCTACCGTGGTGCGGTGGCGCGGTGGTTCGCACGGTCCGGCGGTGCCCCGGCCGTGAGAGTGCTCACGCGCTGGATACCGACCGGGGGTCCCCCTGTCCCGGCGTCCTCCGCCGTGCGGGGCAGGTCACACGGCCCTCGGGTGCCTCGGCCGGGTCGTGCCGGGCCGACGAGGCGAGGGTGTGGGCCGATCGGCCCCGGCGGGGCAGTCTCCCCGGCGGTCCGCCTGTCACCACTATGCTTCGCCCCGAGTGTGTGAACATCAGGATTGGTGAGGCCGTGAGCGCGGAACGCGAGGGGGTCGCTGCGTCGGGCGCAGTGACCGGGGAGACGACTCGGGCCCATCCGCCCGCCGGTCGTGCCGCTACGGGTGGACAACCGGGCGGCGACACCGGCTCGAACCCGCCGACGAGCGGTGCGCGGCCCAGCGGTTCGACGATGCGGCTGCTGGGCATCGACGTCGCCAGGGCCGTGGCGATCCTGGGCATGTTCGCCTCCCACGTCGGGCCCACCCATTACGACCATCCGCACTCCTGGATGTTCCTTCCCTTCCACGGGCGGGCGGCCGTGCTTTTCGCCGTGCTCGCCGGAATCTCCATCGCGATCATGTCCGGTGGCCGGCGGCCGGCGACGGGCCTCGGATGGCGGAAGGCGCTCGTCCGCATCGGTTCCCGGGCCGTTCTGATGCTGGGGCTGGGACTGCTGATGAACGTGGTGTTCATCGTGCCGGTGTGGGTGATCCTCGGCTACTACGGCGGGTTCTTCCTGCTCTCCCTGCCTTTCCTGCGGCTGGGCGCGCGAAGCCTCGCGGCGCTGTCGGCCGTGGTGATCGTCGCGGCGCCGGTGGTGTCGTGGCTGATCCGGCGTGCGTACTTTCCGAAGGACCTGTTCGAGACCCCGCTGGAGGACATCCGTCCGGAGCAGTTGACGGGCGTCGGCGATCTCGCCACCACGCTGCTGTTGACCGGGGTGTTTCCGACCTTCCTCTGGATCGGGTACGTCCTGGCGGGCATGGCCATCGGTCGTCTCGACCTCACCTCCCGCCGGGTCGGCACGCTGCTCGGACTCGGCGGGGCCGCGCTGGCCGCCGTCGCGTACGGGTCGTCCTGGGTGGCGAGGCACGTGCTCGGCGGTGCGGACGCGATCTACGCCAGCATCCAGTCCCGTGCCGATGCCGCCGGGATCGGGGTCGACCACTTCTTGCACCTGAGCCTGTACAAGGTGCACGGCACACCGCCCACCGACACCCCGGCGTGGTTGCTGCTGCCCAACGCGCATACCGGAACACCCTTCGATGCCGCGGGAAGTGTCGGGCTCTCGCTCGCCGTCATCGGTGGCTGCCTGCTTCTGCAGCACACGTCGGTGCGGGGACTGCGCGCCCTGGGCGCGGTCGGGGCGATGTCGCTGACCTGCTACGTCGGCCACCTCGTCGTGATGCAGCTGCTCTGGGGCGGTGAACCGGACTACACGGTGACGAACGCTGCGCTGTTCCTCGTCGGCGCCGTGGTGTTCGCGACCGTCTGGCGCTCCTGGTACGGGCAGGGGCCACTGGAGAAGTTCGTGGCCAAGACGTCGTCGGCGGCGACCCGGATCGTGCGCTGACGACCCCACCGGCAGCGCGGTTTCTCCGGGCTCGGAGCGCCACCGGAGCTAGCGGGGGAGCTGGGTGAGCCCGCCGCGTTCGGTCCGGTGGACGTGCAGGTCGTAGCGGCCCGCCGGGTACGGGTAGCGCACCTCGAACACCTGGCCCCAGGGCAACCGGGGTGGTGGTGTGGGCCGCAGTTCCGAGGTGATCTTGGTCCGGTCCCACGCGTGGGCGGTCTGGGTCCACGCACCGCCCCACTCACGGAAGACGGGATTGTTCAGAATGCCCGGTATGATCGCCTCGTCCGCGGCGAGGTAGACCGACGGCGTCTCGGTGATGCCGTTCTCGATCCGTGCCTGCCGGACACACGGCCACAGGGCCGCGGAGATCTGATCGGCGAACACCGTTTCGTTTCCGAGCATCTCGGTCACCGGCCGGAACTCCGTCAGTTTCGGTTCGGCGGCCGCGAGCCAGCTGTCCGCACCGGTGACGACGTCGGAGACGACGAATCGTACGAGGTCCGGCCGGTCCTCCGGCAGTGCCACGGAGAGCTGTTGCCACGCGGACGACAGCCGAGGATCACCGTGCAACCGCCGGGTCTCGGTCACCCGCGGCGTGCCGTGCTCACCGGTGCCGAACTCGGCTTCGACCACCTGCCCCTCGAGCGCCCCGGCGACCGGGATGGTGACGTGCGTCCCACCGTGTGCGGGAACGGGATACCACCCGGTGACCAGAGTCCCGGTTCCCGGACTCGTGCCGTCCGGCCGGTCGTCGTGCCAGACTCGCGTCGACCGCTCCCACGGCTGTGTCCGTAGCGGCGCCGGACGCGAGCCGCGGAAATCGCCGTCCAGGCGGGCCGGGGTCGTCGGCGTACCGAGCTGGTGGGCGGAGGGGCGCGCGACCATCACGTCGTCGGCCAGCCCACAACCGTCGCCGAACAGCGTCTGTAGTCCGGACCGCGCCACGGTCCAGCTCGCACCCTGGGAGATCGGCGCCCACACGAAACTGGCCAGCAACAGCACGACCGAGCCCAGTGACGCGGTCATCAGCACCGCACGGTGGCCATCGACCCGGGAGAGTCTGCCCGCGCGACGCCGGAATCCGGCCCAGACGATCGCCACCACCGCGACGCCGAGCCAGGGCAGCGGGTTACGCAACATGACCGGCCCGAGATGCGGTTGTTGCCGGTTGGTCTCGCTGTTCAGGTCGGTGTGGTCGCCGAACAACTGCCCGAAATCGGAGTACGGCACCCAGTTGTTCAGCCCCGCGAAGGCCAGGGAGACGGCCGTGACCGTGAGCAGTACCGCCACACAGCGGATGACCGGACCGGCACGCCGGGGCAGCGGCGAACGCACCAGCGCGCCCGCGATCAGCAGGGTCGACACCGGCGCGATCGCGTGGAAATGGTTCACCCATTTCGTCGGGCTCAGCGCGATCAGGCCGAGCGCGATGGCGGACATGATCGCGCTGGTGAGCACCAGCCGCTGCACCGGATCTCTGCCGAGGCCGCCGCGTCCGCTGCCGATCGCGGCCAGCACGATCAGCGCCAGCGTCAGGACCACCGGGAGCCGCCGCGCCCAGCCGGAGGTGTCCAGGAGGGTCTGGTAGTGGACGAGCTCCTCGTACCAGGGGAAGGAGAAGTAGTAGTCGTTGTTCGTCGCGATGCTGCTCAGTACCTCACCGAGCGAGGCGTCGGCGAACCCGACGGGGACGACGACGGTCGTGGCCGCGGCGGCGGCCGACACCGCGGCGATCCGCGCCGACCACGGTCGACGGCGGAACCACCGCCCCAACCAGGGCAGCGCGAGCACCAACGGTGCCGCGGCCACCGCGCCGGACGGCGATACCACCAGTGCCAGGGCCGCGCACGCGGTCGCGGCGGCGAGCACACCGACCGATTCGCGTGTGCGCGCGAGCTCGGCGAGCAGCAGTGTCGCCGCGCCGAGGACCACGATGACCGGTTCCGGGCGCAGGGAAACGCCGTAGGGCAGGAACCACAGCAGATGCGCGACCAGCAACGCCCACGGCACGACGCGGAAGCGTCCTGCCCGGCCGAGGACCCGGGTCAGCGTCATGCGCAGCAGGAACCACGTCGCCAGGCCGCACGCGGCGGGGACCGTCCGTACCCACCACAGCGACCAGTCGCCCAGCTCGCCCCACGCCTGGAGCAGGTACTGGCTCAGCACGAACGGGTTCTCCGTGCTGTTGTCCATGTAGATGTAGTTGCCCATGAACCCGCCCGCGTCGGCGTTGCGGCTCATCAGCAGATACCAGGAATCGTCCATCTGCATCGGCCCGAGCACGACCCAGGCACCGGTGACCACCGTCGCGACGACATCGGCCCACGACCATCGCGTCCGCGTCGGCCGTGCCGGGCGGCGACCGCTCCACCGGCGCCAGACCAGCACCAGCAGGACGGCCAGCAGCAGGGCGTGGGCGATCAGCAGGGAGATCTTGAGCGGGCTCGGAACGGACTGGTACCGCGCATCCGGGCGTAGTTCGACCGCCAATCCGGTCGCCCGAGTTCCCTGCGCCGCCGTGAACAACTCGGAGACCTCGGGTGGTCGGAGCCCGCGCTGCCCGCCGATCCTCGTGCCGTCCCGCAGGACCGTGATCCCGGTCTCGTCGGCCACGACCCGGTAGACGCACGTGCCTGCCGGCAGGGGCTCGTCGACCAGGACCGCCCCGGAGGCCGCGACGGTGACCCGGCCGTCGGTCATTGCGACCCGCATGCCCTCGCCGACGCGTTGCGCGACGTCGTGCTCGGTGTCGCGCCGTTGCTGTGCGGACAGGTCCCGCTCGGGCTGGGTGCGCAGTGCTGTGCCGCCGGACGGATCGAGGGAACGTAACGTGGCGCAGGGCACCGACGCGTCCAGGCTCAGTGGGCGGTTCGCCGCCAACGGCAGCACCGTGTTCTCCGGCGCCTGGCCGGCCCGGGGCCAGTGCACCACCGGGTCGTCCGCCTTGACCGGAGCGAGGACGGCACTCACGCCCAACGCGAGCGTTGCCAGAGCCAACCCGATGAGTACGACGTTCCCGGCGACAGCGCGCATGGACGCTGACCGTCTCACACCGCCCGCGCGTGCCTGCGGGCAGAGATGCTCGAATGCGACCGTGATTACACCGAGGTCCGGAACGAGCCGGGTGGCGGGTCAGTACCCACCGCCGTGGAAAGAAATAACGCGTACCTCAGGACCGCCCCTGTGAAGTATGCGCGAGAACGCGAGCGAATGCGTGCGGGTGTGAAACGTCGAAGCCGCACCCGGCGAAGGGCAGAAAGCGGTCCGGGATGCCCGTGGGCCGGTCGGCACGCCGAAATGTGGCGTGCCGACCGGCGCGGGAAGACGATGCTGGTTCGACGACGACTGCGGCGTGGGGTCGTCGGACCATTGAGGGTGGAGACGGGTTACCGACCGATGACCTCGCCCCGGAACGGAGCCAGGCCGCGGGCGACATCGTGAGCCCTGTTCAGCTCGTCGAAGTAGCGACGAATCGCGGCGTACAGCTTGCGCATCAACTACACCTCCCTTCGTACCGCGTCCGCCGTCCCGTCTGCTTGGGGGACCGAGCACACTCCGACACGCGCGCTGCCGCGCTCGCACGGTGTGGAATGCCGGTATTTCCCTCGGCGATGGGGGACGTGGCCCATTCGCACTTCCAATATGCCATCCGTAGCCACGGCCGCGCCAGTGCGAAAAATCCCAGGTCGAACCTGTAATACGCGGGCCCCGGCAAGCGATCCTCCTCGAAGGACGTACGTGAATGGCCGCCCTCGGGTTACCCGTGCGGGCCCCGCCTTAATCGACTCGACGAGCCGAGTGGCCACGACCACGCCACGAGCCCGCGGGCACGAGTATGCGCTCGCCGTCGACCGTGTCGGGAACGAGCCCGGGCGCCGTGGCCTTACACCGGGTCCGGCGTGCGCGGGCACGGGATTCCTGCGCCTGGGGACCGCTAGTACCGCGCACCTCCTCGCTGTCCGTAGCGACGGTGGAACTTCTCGACCTGGCCGGCGGTGTCCAGGATGCGCCGCGTGCCCGTCCAGAACGGGTGCGAGTACGAGCTGATGTCGACGACCACGAGCGGATAGGTCCTGCCGTCGCTCCACGCGACGGTGCGCTCGGAGGTGACGGTCGAGCGTGTCAGGAACGCGTCGCCGGTCGAGCGGTCCTGGAAGACCACCGGGTGGTAATCGGGGTGGATGTCGGGCTTCACTCGTCGTGTCCTCCTGTTCGGCTCGGTGCGCTGACCTCGGCGTGTCCGAGGCCGTTGTCCTGTTCCTCATGCCAGCTGCCGAATGGATCGGGGTAGTGCGCCCACCGCTCGCGGCCCTCGGCCAGTTCCTCGTCGGTGAGCAGCGGGCGGCGTCGGGCTGGCTGGCGACCCAGACGTGTCCGGACGACCCCGTCGAGCAGCACGTCGATGGCGTCGTGCAGCCGTTGGGGGTGGAACGGCCTGCGCGCGGCGTACGGCAGGACGGTGACGCCGCAGTAGAACGTCGGCGAACTCGATGATCCGGCGCGCCTCGGGGTCGAGGCCGAGCTGGCGCAGCAGGACCAGCAGATCCCGGCGCAGGGTGCAGGACACGCACCCGTGAGCCAATTCCACCGTCGTCCGCGACTCGTGCGCACCACGGTGGATGCGGCGCAGCACGAATCCGGACGAGATCCACCGGAGATCGTGGTGGACGACGACCGTGCCGGGATGCTCACCGCGCAGTCGCTCGGTGAGCTGGTGGACCGGGTCTGCGGAGAGGCCGCTGACCAGGATCAGGGGCGTGCGGAGCGTGTCGGTCACATGGCATAGTCTAAACGACAATGATTATCAGTACCAACAATGGAGGGTGTGTGTCCGCTGTCTGCCAGGTCACGGGACGGAAGCCCGGCTTCGGAAAGCAGGTCTCGCACTCGCACCGGCGCACGTCGCGGCGCTGGGACGTGAACCTGCAGAGGCGCGGGTACTGGGTACCGAGCGAGAACCGCTGGGTGCGCCTGCGCGTGTCGGTGAAGGGCATGAAGACCATCGACAAGCGCGGGATCGAGGCCGTGGTCGCCGATCTGCGCGCGCGGGGGGTGAGGTTCTGACATGGCGCGCGACGACACCCGGCCGGTCATCAAGCTCCGGTCCACCGCGGGCACCGGTTACACGTACGTCACACGGAAGAACCGGCGCAACGACCCCGAGCGCATGGTGCTGCGCAAGTACGACCCGCTGGCCCGGCGCCACATCGAGTTCCGTGAACAGCGGTGATGGCCACGACGTCGAGGAGGCCGCCCATGGTCAGGCGTGACCCGCGCCCCGGACGGCGCAAGCGCAATCTGCTCCGAGTCAACGGCGTGGAACAGGTCGACTGGAAGGATGCCACGCTCCTGCGTCAGTTCCTCTCGGATCGCGGCAAGATCCGGGCCCGCCGGGTGACCGGTTTGACGCCGCGGGAGCAGAAACAGGTCGCCACGGCGATCAAGAACGCCCGTGAAATGGCGTTGTTGCCGTATCCGGGGCCGCGTCGGGAGTGATGTCGGCACGGGTGCCCGGGGCTCGTCGGGCTCCGGGCACCCGTGCCGCGACAGGTCACGGACGGACCGGAGGCATCCGAACTCCGGCGCGCCCGGCGTGGTGGCGGGCCGCGCCGGTGTGAATCGGGTCGTACCCTCGGTGTGGTGGACAGTAGTTTAGGCTAACCTAACCGTCACGGTGGCGTGGTCGTGCGCCCGAGTGACAGGAAGGTGGCCCCGGATGGTGCGGACGCAGGCGCGGAGGGCGACGCGCTCGTATCGGCTCTTCACGGTCGAGGTGCGCCGCACCGTCCGTGTGAGTCCGAGCTTTCTGCGCGTGACCTTCACGGGCCCGGATCTCGACCTGTTCGCCGACAACGGATTCGACCAGCGGATCAAGGTCGTCTTTCCGCTGCCGGGGCAGGACATCGACCACCTGGAGTGGGGCGCCGACTGGCACGAACGGTGGCGTGCGCTGCCGGAACGGGAGCGCAACCTGATGCGTACCTACACGGTGCGCGCGGTCCGCCGAGAATTGTGCGAAGTGGACGTCGAGTTCGTTCTGCACGGAGACGGCGGCCCGGCGTCGCGGTGGGCCGCCGCCGCGCGGCCCGGCGATCGCGTGGGGGTCGTCGGACCCGACGCGCGGTATCCGGGGCAGCACAAGGGAATCGGATTCACGCCACCCGGTGGAACGCGCACGATCCTGCTGGCCGGAGACGAGACCGCGACTCCGGCCGCGGTGAGCATTCTGGAACGGCTATCTCGGCACGCGCGGGGAGAGGCCGTGCTCGAAGTCCCGCACGCCGGGGACGCGCGCCCGGCCACCGCGCCCGCCGGGATGCGCGTCACCTGGCTCGCGCGCCGCGGTGCCGCGCACGGAAGCCTGCTGATCCCCACGGTGCGGGACGCGGTGGCGCGACTGGCGGTGCCGTACCTCCGGCGGCGGACCCCACTTCCCGAGCCGGACGTCGATGCCGACCCGCTCTGGGAGGTCCCCGATCCGGCCGCCGCGGTGCCGACGGGGATGTTCGCCTGGCTGGCGGGGGAGTCCGGGGCCATCGCGGCACTCCGGCGTCACCTCGTGGGGCAGGTCGGTCTCGACCGCGCGAGTGTGGCTTTCATGGGGTACTGGCGCCTCGGAGGCGCCGGCAGGGCCGGCTGATCCGGCCCGGACGCGGCCGCACCGCCCGGTGTGATCGGAACTACTCGATCTGGTCCGCTCCAGTTGTTAGGTTTGGTTTACCTAATCGGGTACGGTGCCGGTGACGAACGGGAGGTGCGTGGCTGTGGGTGACGTCAGCGTGGCGGTCGACGGCCTCGACGTCGGATACGGCAAGCGCCGGGTCCTCGCCGATGTGGACCTCACCCTCACCGCGGGCGAGGTCACGGTGCTGGTGGGGCCCAACGGCTGCGGCAAGTCGACCCTGCTGCGCACCGTGGCCGGTCTGCTGCCCGCCCTCGGCGGATCGATCGTGGTCGACGGCGTCGCACTCGGCTCACTGTCCCGCCGCGCGCTGTCCCAGCGCCTGGCGTTTCTGCCCCAGTCGTCCCACGTGCCCGCCGGGGTCACCGTGCGCGACCTCGTCCGGCACGGCCGCTACGCGCATCGCGGCGCCTTCGCCCGGCATACGGCCGAGGACGCCGACTCCATCGAGTGGGCGCTGTCGGTCACCGACGCCGGACCGCTGGCGGACAAACGCCTCGACGAGCTCTCCGGCGGGGAACGGCAACGCGCGTGGCTGGCCACCGTGCTCGCCCAGCGGGCGAAGATCCTGCTGCTGGACGAACCGACGACCTACCTCGACCTGCGCCACCAGTTCGACGTGCTGGACGTGGTGCGCACGCTGGCCCGCGACCACGACATCGCCTGCGGCGTCGTACTGCACGATCTGATGCACGCCGCCGCCTACGGGGACAAGGTGGTCGTCGTCGCCGACGGCCGAGTCCTGCGCTCCGGCCCGCCGGAGGACGTGCTCGCTTCCGACGCCGTCGACCATGCGTTCGGTCTGGACGTCCGCGTCGTCCGCGACCCGGACACGGGGTTTCTGACCTGCTTTCCCCGCAGACGCCCGGCCCAGCGCTGACCGATCGGTTCCGACGAACCCACCGGCAATCCCACCGGCAAAGGAGATCCGAATGAGAAACCTCGCGCGTGCGCTGAGGGCGAGTGGTGCCGCCGTCGCGATGACCCTGGCGGTGGCCGGGTGCGGCGGCGGTGGAACGGTCGCCGACCCCGGAGCGGAGGACACCCCGTCGGCGGCGGGCGGGATCAGCGTGGCCACCGCCAAGGGGCCGGTCGAGCTGAGCGCCCCCGCCACCAGGGTCGTGTCCCTGGAATGGTCCTACACCGAGGAGCTGCTGGCGCTGGGTGTGACCCCGGTGGGCGTGGCCGACGGTGAGGCCTACGAGAGCTGGGTCTCCGCTCCCGGCGCGGGACTGCCCGAGGGCGTGACCGAGGTCGGTTCCCGGCAGGAGCCCAGCATCGAAAAGATCAAGGCGCTCGATCCCGATATGATCGTCTCCGACGTCGATCGGCTGACCGCCAACTTCGACCAGTTGCGCGACATCGCCCCGGTGCTCGCCTTCCAGCCGACCGAGAAGCCGCGGCTGGAGACCATGAAGACGAACTTCGGCGAGCTGGCGAAGGCGGTCGGCAAGCGGGACGAGGCCGACACGGTGCTCGCCGACCTCGACGCCAAGGTGGACTCGGTCCGCGACGCGCTGGCCGATGCGGACAAGGCGGGACGCACCGTCGCGCTCAGTCAGGGCTACACCACGGAGGGAACACCGGGCATCCGCATGCTGTCCAAGGATTCGCTCGCCGGGGCGCTGCTGGAATCGGCCGGATTGACCAACGGCTGGAGCGGAAAGCCGGACGACTGGGGCATGACCACCGTCGGGGTGGAGGCACTGACCCAGGTGGACGAGGACGCCACCTTCCTCTACGTGGCCCAGCCCGGCGACGACCCGTTCACCGGTGCGCTCGCCGACAACCCGGTCTGGAAGGACCTGCCGTTCGTCGCCGAGGACCGCGTCCGTGCGCTCGACCCGGGCACGTGGCTGTTCGGCGGACCGCTGTCGTCCATGCAGTTGCTGGACGAAACCGCCAAGGCCCTCGGCGCGTGATGGTCGTCGAGCGTCGGCGTGCTCGCGAGTGAGAGCCGATCCCGGCCGCACCGCCCCACCGTCCTGCTGCTGGGCGGTGTGGCCGGGATCGCGCTGCTGGCGATCACACTCGTTCACCTCGGACTCGGCGCCTCCGGCATCGGCGTCGCCGAACTCGCGGGCGCGCTGACGTCCGGCGCGGACCCCCGCGTCGAGGCCGTCCTGTGGGGAGCACGCGTTCCGCGCACCCTGGCGGGTCTGGTCACCGGGGTGGCGCTCGGCGTGGCGGGCACCCTCATCCAGGGCGTCACACGCAATCCGCTCGCCGCGCCGGACACGCTCGGGATCAACGCCGGGGCCTATCTCGCCGTCGTCGCGGTGGCGTTCACCGGGCTGGACGTCGGCATCCTCGCAGGCGGCGGGGTCGCGTTCGTGGGCGGCCTGGCCGCCATGGCGGTGGTCCTTCTGCTCACCGCGGGCGGTGTGCTCACGCCGGGCCGGGTGCTGCTGGCCGGTGCCACGGTCACCCTCGCCGGCATGGCCGCCGCGGACTTCCTGCAGATTCTCGACGAGAACTCCACACGGGGCCTGTACTTCTGGGGTCAGGGTTCGCTGTTGCAGACCGGGCTCGACCGCCCGCTCGTGCTCGGCGTCCTGGTGCTGTGCGCGGTGCCGGCGGCGCAGCTGCTGGCGCGTCCGATCGATCTGATCTCACTCGGGGACGAGACGGCGGAGTCGCTCGGCGTCCGGGTCGACCGGGTCCGGCCCGCCGCGCTTCTGCTGGCCGTCCTGCTGTCGGCCGCGGCGGTCACCGTGGCCGGTCCGGTGGCGTTCGTCGGGTTGATCGCCGCGGTGGCCGTGCGGATGCTCGGTGTCGGGGGGCACGCCGCGCGCCTGCCCTTGGCGGGAGTGTTCGGTGCCGTGCTCGTCCTGGCCGCCGACGCGGTGACGCAACTGGTTTTGCCGCCGTCGGCAGGCCATGGCGAGCTGCCGGTCGGTGTGGTGACCGCGCTGGTCGGCGGGCCGGTGTTCGTGGTGCTGGCCCGCCGGGTCATCACCGGAGACGCCGAG
>NZ_KB912678.1:23881-56633 GCF_000383795.1 Saccharomonospora saliphila YIM 90502 | reverse complement strand
ACGCTGCCCGAACACGGAGTCGGCGCGGACGCCGCGTTGCGCAGGCTCGCCACCACGCTCGCCGAGTTCGGGGTCGACCTGTCCGACCCGCACGCGGCGGCCCACCTGCAACCGCCGCCGCTGTCCGTCGCGGTCGCCGCCGACGCCCTGGCGGGCGCCGGGAACGCCTCCCTGGACACCTACGACTCGGCGGGCTCGGCGCTGGCGGTCGAACGATGGGTGGTCCGGGCGCTGACCCGGCTGGCAGGCCTCGGAAGCAGGTCCGACGGCGTGCTCACACCGGGTGGGTCGCTGTCCAATCTGCTCGGGCTGCTGCTCGCGCGCGACAGCGCGGCACTGGCGCGTGGTGTCGATGTGCGCGGCGACGGCGTGGCCGCGCTGGCGAGCCCGGTCGTGTTCTGCTCCGAGCTGGCGCACTTCTCGGTGCACCGCGCGTGCGCGGCGCTCGGTGTGGGGGAGCGGGCCGTGCACCCCGTCGCGGTGGACGCCCGGTACCGGATGCGTCCGGACGCCCTGCTCGCCGCCGTGCGCGAACTACGCGATCGGCGCACTCCTGTCGCGATCGTCGCGACCGCGGGCTCCACCGACTTCGGTTCGGTCGACCCGCTGCCGAGGTTGGCCGAGATCGCCGCCGAACACGGGATCTGGCTGCACGTCGACGCCGCCTACGGTTTCGGTGCCCTGTTCTCCGACCGGCTCGCGGACCGGCTCGCCGGCCTCGAACTCGCCGACTCGATCACCGTCGACCTGCACAAACTCGGCTGGCAACCGGCGGCGGCCAGCGCGTTACTGGTGGGCGAGGCCGGGCAGTTCCAGGCTCTCGACCGCACCGTCACCTATCTGAATCCGTCCGACGACAGCGACGCGGGCTACGACGGTCTGCTGGGACGCAGCCTGCAAACCACACGCAGGCCGGACGCGGTCAAGGTCGCGGCGACCCTGCTCGCCCACGGTCGCAGCGGGCTCGGCCGGATGGTCGACACCTGCCACGACCTCACCGCGCACGCGCAGCGGCGGATCGAGGCCGAACCCGAACTGGAGCTCGTCGCGGGCGCCGAGCTGACCACCGTGGTGTTCCGGTATCGCGGTGACGGACGCGCCGGGGCGGACCGGCTCGACAGGATCAACGGGGCGCTCCGGCGGCGGCTGCTCGAATCGGGGGAGGCGCTGATCGGGCGCACCACCGTGGCCAGGGCACGACGAACGCGCGACGCCGCACCGGCCGAGGCGGAACACGACCAGGTCTGCCTGAAGTTCACCCTGCTCAACCCGGCGGCCACCCCGGACGACATCGACGAGCTGATCGACCGGGTCCTGCGCGCGGGCCGGTCCGGTATCCGGGAGAGTGAGGAGGAGGTGCGATGACCGCCACCAGCCCGGGACATCCGAAGGCGGACCCGGACCCGGTACCGGGGGGCGCGGCCGGGCCGGGATCGTGGGCCGACGATCCCCTGCACAGCCGGGACGCCCGCGCCTCGGCCGAGCACGCCCACCTGGAGGCGCTGCTGCGCTGCTGGCTGACCGAAACCGCGCGCCGGGTCGAGGCGGGTCCCCTGCGCCTGGCGCTGCCGGCCACCGGTCTCACGCTGGTCACCGACGTGCGGCACTGGTCGCCGACCGGGTGGCACCGGTTCGGACCCGTGCGCGTCGAGGGGCCGTCCGGACAACTCGGTCCCCGGGCCGATCCGGTCGTCGCCACTGCCGTGCTGGCCGCCGAGGCTGCCGCCGACGGCGGGGCACGCGACGGTGGCGTGCCTCCCGGGGAAGTGGCCGCCCTCGTCGAGCGGACGGCCGAATCGGTGCGCAGGGTGACCTCGTTCGTGCGGCACCGGCGCGAGGGCCCGGTCCCGGCCGAGGCCGTCGACGGTTTCCTCGACGCCGAGCAGGCCCTCGTCCTCGGCCATCTGCACCATCCAGCGCCCAAGAGCCGTGACGGGCTCTCCGACCACGAGTCGGCGCTCTACTCGCCCGAGCTGCGCGGATCGTTCCGCCTGCACTGGTTCGCCGCCGACCCCGCGATCGTGTCCCACGACGCCGTCGCGGGCGCCGTGGCGCTCGGCGGGCGCGACACCGTGCGCCTGCTCGCCGACCTCGCCGAGGACGGCCCGGACGACGGGCGGGTGCTCGTGCCCGCGCATCCGTGGCAGGCCCGCGATCTGCTCCACCGGGACAGGATCGCCGCCCTGGTGGACGCGGGGCTGCTGGAACCGCTCGGCCCCCTGGGCCCGGAATGGTGGCCGACCTCCAGCGTGCGCACCCTTTACCGTCCGGACGCCGAGGTCATGCTGAAGGTCTCCCTCGGACTGCGGCTGACCAATTCGAGGCGTGAATCCACCCGCACCGAACTCCGGCGCGGCGTGGAGGTCAACCGGCTGCTCGACGCGGGGTATGCGGACAGCACGTTCGCCGCTCACCCCGGTTTCGCCATCACCAGGGACCCGGCCTGGCTGGCGGTGGACGAGCCCGGCCGCCCGCAGGGCCCCGAGGTCACCGGGCTCGACGTGGCCGTACGGGAGGTTCCCGACGGGATCGGCGGGCTGCGCTGCCTGGCCGGGCTGGTCGCGCCGCGGCCGGGCGAGGGTCCCAGCAGGCTCGCCGAGCTGGTCCACGCCTGGGGCGATGCCCAGCGGTGGGTCGCCGACTATGCCGACAGGGTGCTCGCGCCCATGCTGCACCTGTACGCCTCTGCCGGCATCGGCCTGGAGGCGCACCAGCAGAACACCCTCGTGCGCCTCGACGACCGGGGCGGGGTCACCGGTGCCGCCTTCCGGGACAACCAGGGCTACTACCTGGCCGCCTCTCACGAGTCACGGGTGCTCGGCCTGCTGGGCGGGGAGCCGTCGACGCTGGCGGTGGTGGCCGACGAGGTCGTGGACGAGCGGCTGTCGTACTACCTGCTGCGCAACCAGGCCTTCGCTGTGGTGGGCTGCCTCGCCGTGGACGGGCTGGCGGCCGAAGCGGACCTGCTCGACGTCCTGGCCGACCGGCTGAGCGCGGCGCTGCCGGAACTGGCCGAGGCCGGACCCGACGGCGACCGGTTGGCTCGACGCTGGCTGCGCGCGCGTTCGCTGCCGTGCAAGGGCAACCTGCTGACCCGGCTGCACGGCATCGATGAGGTGCTCGCGTCACTGGACACGCAGTCGGTGTACCTCGACGCGCCCAACCCGCTGCGGGTGATGCCGCGATGACCGCTTCCCCGGCCACAGGACGACCGGTCGGGCCGCCGCCCGTCCCGGCGTTGCCCACTCCGTGGTCCGCGCGCGTGGCTTCCGCCGAGCAGGACTCGCCCCTGATCCACCGGTGGATGGCCGAACCACACGTCGCGGCGTTCTGGAAGCAGGATTGGCCGCTGCCGCGCTGGCGCGCGGAGATCGCACGGCAGGTGGCCGGAACGCATTCGCTGCCGTGCCTGGTCGCGCACGACGGCGTCGACGTCGCCTACGTCGAGGTCTACCGGGTGATGCGGGACCGGCTCGCCGACTACGTCACGCACGACGCGCACGACCTGGGCGTGCACCTCGCGATCGGGGAGCGGCGTCGTACCGGACGAGGGCTCGGCACGGCGCTGCTGGCCGCCCTCGCGGAGAGCCTGTTGGAGGCCGAGCCCGGCTGCGCGCGCATCGTCGCCGAGCCGGACGTCGGCAACGGCGCGTCCCTGGCCGCGTTCCGGCGTGCGGGATTCGTCCCGGCCGGGACGGTCGAGCTGCCGGACAAGACGGCTGTCGTTGTGACCTACGAGCGGAGGAGCCCGCGATGAGCAGCACGCCGGAGACCGAGCACGATGTGGTGGCCATCGGGTGCGGGCCGTTCAATCTGGGACTGGCCGCGCTCGCCGACGGGGTGGACGATCTCGACCTCGTGGTGTTCGAACAGCGACCGGAGCTGCGCTGGCATCCGGGGGTGATGTTCGACGACGCGCAGCTGCAAGTGAGCTTTCTCGCCGACCTGGTGACCCTGGTCGAGCCGACGCATCCGTTGTCGTTTCTGGCCTACCTGCGGGACATGGACCGCATGTATCCGTTCTACGTGCGGGAACGGTTCCACCCAACCCGAAGGGAGTACGAGGACTATCTTCGTTGGGCGGCATCCAGACTCGACACCGTCCGTTTCGGCCACCGGGTGCGGTCGGTGAGCTGGGACTCCGGAGGACAGCGGTTCCTTGTGGAGGTTGAGCGCGCCGGATCGGGTACGCGCACGACCTCCGCACGGAATCTCGTGCTCGGCATCGGCACCGAACCGGCGCTTCCCGAAGCGCTGGGCGAACTGCCCGCTGACCGCGTGCTGCACACCGCCGACTACCTGGACCGCAGCGCCGAGGTGGCCGGTGCGGGGCAGGTGACAGTGGTGGGGTCCGGCCAGTCGGGCGCGGAGGTCGCCCTCGACCTCTTGCGGCGCAACCGCGCCGGGGGGCCTGCCGTGAACTGGCTGACCAGGACCGAGTCGTTCGCGCCGCTGGACTACACGAAGCTGGTGCTGGAGATGACCACTCCGGCCTACGTGGACTACTTCCACGGATTGCCCGCGCCGACGCGCGACGAGCTGGTCGCTCGGCAGTGGCGGCACTACAAGGGCATCTCGGCGGACACGCTGGAAGAAATCCACGACGAGCTCTACCGGCGGGAACTCGACGACGGACCGGCCCCGGTACGGCTGCGCTGCGGGGTGGCGGTCGAAGGCTCGACCGTCGACGACGGCACCGGCGAGGTCGTGCTGACCTGTCACCAGCGGGACACGGGAATCCGGTTCGAGCACCGCACCGACCTCGTGGTCGCGGCCACGGGATACCGGCAGCGCGTTCCCCGGTTCCTCGACCCGCTCGAACGACTGGTGCGCCGGGACGAGCGGGGGCGGTACCGCGTGCGACGGGACCACTCGGTCGAACTCGACCCCACCGTCTCCGGCCGGTTGTTCGTGTCGAACGCCGACCTGCACAGCCACGGTGTCGCCGCGCCCGATCTGGGAATCGGGGCCTACCGCAACGCCACCGTGCTCAACGCGGTCGCGGGCCGGGAGGTCTTTCGCCTGCCGAAGAACACTGCCTTCACCAGTTTCACCACACCGGCGCGCGAGGGGTGAGCGCTCCGGGTCTTGCCCAGGCGGCCACGAGCCGGGCCGCGGTGCCGGACGGTGCGCACGGCAGCGCCCGGACCGCTCAGCGCGGGTGCGTCGTGCCGACCGCGGCGCGTTCCGCCGCGGAGGTCCGGATCAGCTCAGGCACCCGGTACCGGCGCCGCTCACCGTGAACGGACGATCTCGCGGTGGACCTGCGCGTCGAGCCCACGCTGGTACGGTTCGGACTGCGGCACGTCCGGTACCTGCCAACCGCGACGTTCGGACATTTCGGCCGCCCGGACGACGGAGTCCCCTGGGAGGACGTCGCCCTGAGCACTGACCTACGGAGGCTTTCGAAGGTGGAGTGATGAGCGCAGCGCCCGGACACACCCGCTCCGGTGCGCTCGTGCTCGGATTCGGCGGTGTGCTCGGGTTCAGCCTGACCGTGCCGGTGACGCAGTACGCTCTCCCGGCCTTCGGGCCTCAGCTGGTCGGTCCTGGCCGTGCGCTGGTGGCGGCGCTGGTCGCGGTGCCACTGCTCCTGGCCCGGCGATGGCCCCCGGTTCCGCCACTGCGTCACCTGCCCTCGGTGGCCGTGGTGGCGGTCGGTTCCGTGATCGGGTTCCCGTTGTTGACCGCGCACGCGCTGACGACCGTGTCGGCCGGGCACGCCGCGGTCGTTCTCGCGCTGTTGCCCGCCGCGACCGCCGTCATGGCGGCGGTGCGAGCCGGGGAACGGCCCGCCGGTGCGTTCTGGTTCTGGTGTCTGCTCGGCACGGCGCTCGTTGCGGGTTATCTGGTGTCCCGGGCGGACTCCCGGTTCGGGGTGGGCGATCTCGAACTGCTGGCGGCGGTGGTGCTGTGCGCGCTCGGCTACGCCGAGGGCGGAGTGCTTTCGCGCACGCATCCGGGCTGGGTGGTCACGTCGTGGGCGCTGGTCATCGGGTCGCCGCTCGTGCTCGGTCTGGTCCTGGCGGTGGGGATTCCGGCGCGGTCGACGATCACCGTGGGAGCGCTGGCCGCGTTCGCCTATCTCGCGGTGGGCAGCTCCTTGCTGGCGTTCTTCGCCTGGTACCGGGCGCTGGCGCTCGGCGGCATCGCGACGGTGGGACAGGTCCAGCTCCTGCAACCGGTCCTGACCATCGGGCTGGCCTGGATACTGCTGGATCAGCCTCTCGACCCGGTGCTGATCGGAGTGGGAGTGCTCGTCGCGCTGGCCGTCTACCGTGCGCAACGCACGCGCCGTCCCGCGGCGGAGACGCGGCCTACGGACGAGCAGGCGCGGGGCTGACCGGGACCCGGCCACACCACCTCGTCACGGCCGGGTTGGCCGTCGGACACGATCCCCTGCGGCGTCGACACCCGTGCCGACGTCCGGATCGTCACCCATGGACGGCGGCGGCCCAGCGGTCGAGCAGAATCGGCAATCCAGTGTACTTCCAGAAGTGCAGCGAGACGTACCCGTCGCTCATGCCCGACCCGGTGGCCAGTTCTTGCCGGTACACCGTGTCGTCCCGCTCCACGATGTCGTCCAGGTCGACTCCCACGGTGTCCGCGAAGGCCCTCTCGAAGAGGCGGCGAGCGGTGAAGAAGTCGGACGGCAGCTCCACGCCGCGCAACCGTTCCCGCATCGCCTCCCACACCCGAGGATCGCCTCGCAGGCCCCACCTCTGAGGTCGGCGAGCGAACAACGCGTCGACAGTCATTCCACCTCTCCGGAGTCGCCTGGCCGCGAGATTCTATGCGATCACTCCACGCGGAGCCCACGAACGCGCGACGACGTGCCTCCGAGGGAGGAGGTGTGGAGCGGGCACCGGCAGGAAGGCCAGTACGGGAACGGCCGGGTGGTCGTGTGCGGCCAGTGCTGCTTCACCCCAGCCAGCGGGGAGTGACCGAGCGCCCCGTGTCTCGCCGGGCGCGTCGCACCGGTGCCCACGGCCCGGTTTCCGGCGCCGCTTGTCTGAGTAATCGATTTCCGACACGATCCCGGGCATGCGACGGCGTGTGTTCCTCGGTGTGGACATCGGCACCTCCAGCAGCAAGGGCGTCCTCGTCGGTCCCGGCGGCGGGATCGTGCGCACGGCCGTGCGCGAGCACACGGTCGACCGGCCGGGCGCGGGCCGCGTCGAGATGGACGGCGAGCGGTGGTGGACCGAGTTCGTCGAGCTGGCCTCGGAACTGACCGCGCCCGCCGACGTCGAGGTCGCCGCGGTCGGAGTCAGCGGCATGGGCCCGTGTGTCCTGCTGACCGGGGACGACGGCACTCCGCTGCGCCCGGCCATCCTCTACGGTGTCGACACCCGTGCCGAGGCGCAGATCGAGGCGCTCAACGACGAACTCGGCGCCGAGGCGATCTTCGCCCGGACCGGGTCGATGCTGTCGAGCCAGGCGGTCGGGCCGAAGCTGGCCTGGGTGCGCGACAACGAGCCGGAGGTCTTCGCCAAGGCGCGCCGGATGTTCGTGCCGAGTTCGTGGCTCGCCTACCGGCTCACCGGCGAGTACGTGCTCGACTACCACTCGGCGAGCCAGTGCACGCCGCTGTTCGACACCGTGGACGCGACCTGGTACCGCCCGTGGTGCGACCACATCGCCCCGGACCTCGAACTGCCGAGCCTGCGCTGGCCCGGCGACCGCGCGGGCGTGACGCTGGGCGAGGTCGGGGGAATTCCCGCGGGCGTTCCGGTGATCACGGGAACGATCGACGCGTGGTCGGAGGCGGTCAGTGTCGACGCCCAGAACCCGGGCGATCTGATGCTCATGTACGGCAGCACGATGTTCTTGGTCAACACCACCCGGGAACGCCTCACCACGCCCTCCATGTGGGGCACGCTGGGCGCTTTCCAGGGCACGCGCAACCTGGCGGGTGGCATGGCAGCCTCCGGCTCGATCACGTCGTGGGTGCGCGAGCTCACCGGCGGTGCCGACTACGCGGCCCTGCTCGCCGAGGCGGAGGCGTCCGGACCGGGAGCGGGTGGGCTGCTCGTGCTGCCCTACTTCGAAGGCGAACGCACGCCGATCTTCGACCCCCGGGCGCGGGGCGTGATCGCGGGCCTGACGCTGCGCCACACCCGGGGCGATCTCTACCGGGCGGTTCTCGAGGCCACGGCGTTCGGGGTACGGCACAACATCGACGCCCTGCGGCGGGCCGGTGCCGACATCGAGCGCGTGGTGGCCGTCGGCGGTGGGACCCAGGGCAGGGTGTGGACGCAGATCGTGTCGGACGTCACCGGCCTCGCGCAGGTCGTGCCCACCGTGACGATCGGGGCCAGTTACGGTGCGGCGTTCCTCGCCGCGGGCCTCGTGGAGCGGCCGAGCATGGCCGAGTGGAACCCGGCGGCGGAGATCCGCTCGCCCGATCCCGCGACCACCGCCCTCTACGACGAGCTCTACCAGCAGTACCTGGCGCTCTATCCGGCCGGCCGCGACGTGCTGCACACACTCGCCGCGCACCAGGAAAGCCGGACCCGTGACGGAGCTTCATGATCACCGGCCTTGTGACGTGCGCGCGGGAGCGAGTTCTCCGTACTCTGGACTGATGCGGACGCGGCCCACGCTCACCTGGACGCCGACCGGGGTGCCCGCGCCCCGGACCACGGAGCTGGACGAGGTCGTGCGGGTTCTCGGCCGCCGCGGTGTCGTCGTACTCAGCGGCGCCGGGCTCTCCACCGAGTCCGGCATTCCGGATTACCGGGGGACCGGCGGAACCCTGCGGCAGCATTCGCCGATGACCTACCAGGAGTTCGTCGGCAGCGCGGAGAGCAGGCGCCGGTACTGGGCGCGCGGTCACCTCGGCTGGGCCGTCGTCGCGCGGGCGCGCCCGAACGCCGGGCATCGTGCGGTGGCGGCGTTGGAGGCCGCCGGGTACGTCTCCGGTGTCATCACCCAGAACGTCGACGGCCTGCACCAGGCGGCCGGGGCCACCGCGGTGACCGAGCTGCACGGCAGTCTCCGTCGTGTCGTCTGTCTCGACTGCGGCCGGATGAGCGCGCGGGAGGCACTCGACCGCCGGTTGCGTGCGGCGAATCCGCACTTCCACGCCGACGCGACGCGGCTGAACCCCGACGGTGACGTCGATCTGCCCGAGCGGATGGTGCGAGAGTTCCGGCTCGTCGCGTGCGTGGCGTGTGGGTCGGAGGCGCTCAAACCGCACGTGGTGTTCTTCGGTGAGAACGTACCGCGTGCGCTGGTGGACCAGTGTTATCGCATGGTCGACGAGGCGAAGGCGGTGCTGGTGCTCGGCTCGTCGCTGGCCGTCATGTCGGGTCTGCGGTTCGTCCGCCGCGCGGCCACGGCGGGTAAGCCCGTGCTGATCGTGAACCAGGGCGAGACCCGGGGTGACCCGCTGGCGCGGGCGCGGGTGGATCGGCCGTTGGGGCACGCGCTCACCGAGCTCGTGGCCCGGCTCGGCTGCGCACTGCCCGAGGGCGTCGCGGACCCGGCCGCGTCCTGAGCACAGTCGTGCGCACCCGCCCGCGCGTGGGTGCGCACGACTGTGCCGGCTCACTCACCGCCGATCAGCGGCGGCGGCGAGTGAGCCGGCCTGGACACGCCGGTGGCGACGCGCCGTGGGTCCCGGGTGCGTGCCCCGGGACCCACGGGCGCACACCTCAGTGCGCCGGTTCGAGCGCGATCTCGGCGCTACCGGAGAGCGCGGGAACGCCCTCGGCACCGGGGTCGGTGTAGGTCGCGTTGAACACGGCGGCGAGATCGTCGTACTCGGGGTCGTGTCCTTCCGGGACCGTGGTCTCGATGGAGCCCGTGCACCCGGAGGCGGTGGTCTGCGGGTGGCCGTGCTCGTCATGGCCGAGCACGTAGGTCACCTCCACTCGCGAACAGTCGACGGGCTGGTCATCGGTCACGGACACCTCGTACTCGACGACGTCGCCCCAGTCGAACTGAAGATCCTCGCTGGGTGTCACGAACTCGACCCGCGGTGCGGCGTTGCCGACGATGACCTCGACCTCGGCCGAGGCCGACCGGCCGCGGTGCTTGCCGCCGACGTCGGTGACGTTCACCGTCGCCCTGTACACGCCGTTCTTGATGTAGGTGTGCGTCGGGTTCGGCTCGCGCGAGTCGACGCGGCCGTCGGCATCGAAGTCCCACTCGTAGCGCAGCCGGTCACCCTCGGGGTCTTCCGTGCCGTCGCTGGAGAACGAGACGGTCAGCGGGGTCGTTCCATTGGTGACGTCGGCCGACGCCTGCGGGATGGGCGTGTGGTTGCCGTTCTCGCCGATGTGGTCGATGCGCGCGAGTTGCGCCTTCGGGTTCTCGGCGAAGTAGCCCTTGCCGTAGTCGAGCACATAGAGCGCGCCGTTCGGGCCGAACTCCATGTCGATCGTGCCGGAGAACTCCGTCGACGGCAGCACGTCCTCAATGGAGGACACCTCGCCGTTTCCGCCGAGGCGGAAGCCCTTGACGTAGTCACGGGTCCATTCGTAGAACAGCGGCATGCCGTCGTAGTACTCCGGCCACGCCACGGGATTGCGTCCGCGGGTGGCGGCGGGGTCGAAGTCGTAGGCCGGGCCGGCCATCGGTCCGATGCCGCCGGCCTCCAGCTCGGGGAAACGCGGCGACTCGTCGTAGCCGTACCACACCTCGGGCTGCTCCACCGGCGGGAGTTCGGTCAGCCCGGTGTTGTGCGGGGAATCGTTCACCGGAGCCGAGCAGTCGAACGGCTCGCCGGACTCGCCCGTGGCGAAGTCGTAGTCGACATAGGGCATGTCCGGCGTGACGCAGTAGGGCCAGCCGTGGTTTCCGGCGTCCCGGGCGACGAACCACTTGCCGTGGCCCGCGGGACCGCGTTCGGGGTCGGCATTGCCCGCGTCCGGCGAGTAGTCGCCGACGTAGAGGTCGCCGTTGTCGTTGACCTCGATCCGGAAGGGATTGCGCAGCCCCATCAGGTAGATCTCGGGGCGGGTGCCCGGAGTCCCCGGTTCGAAGAGGTTGCCCTCGGGGATGGTGTAGGAGCCGTCGGCCTGCACACGGATGCGCAGCACCTTGCCGCGCAGATCGTTGGTGTTGGCCGAGGTGCGCTGGGCGTCGAACGCCGGGTTGCGATCGGCGCGCTCGTCGATCGGGGCGTAGCCGCCGGACTCGAACGGGTTGCTGTCGTCGCCCGTCGAGAGGTACAGGTTGCCGTCGCCGTCGAAGGTGATGTCCCCGCCGACGTGGCAGCAGATGCCGCGGTCCTCGCCGATCTCAAGGATGCGCTGCTCGGAGGACAGGTCCAGCGTGGTGCCGTCGAGCTGGAACCGGGACAGGCGCGCCACGCCCTCGAACGGCTCGAAGTCCGACGGGTCGCCGGTCGTCGGCGCGTCGCCCTCGTTGACGTCGGGTGTCGACGGGTCGTCCACAGGGGTGTCCATCGGAGGGGCGTAGTAGAGATAGACCCACCGGTTGTCCCGACCGTCGAACCCGGGGTCGACGGCCACGCTCTGCAAGCCCTCCTCGTCGTGCCGGTAGACGTCCAGCTCGGCCGCGAGCGTGTTGAGCCCGGTGCTGGGGTCGTGCAGCCACACCTCGCCGGACCGGGTCGTATGCAGGACGCGCTCGTCCGGCAGGACGGCAAGGTCCATCGGCTCGCCGGGGTGGTCGTTGAGCGTCACCTTCTGGAACGCGCTGTCCGCCGGCGGGGCGGGATCGGCCGTCGCGGTCGCCGGTGTGACGACCAGGGCCGTTCCCGCTGCGGCAACCAGTGCCACCATGCGCCGTTTTCGCATGGTCACCTACCTCTCATCACAGGGTTCGGTGGCGGTCGTTGTCGTGTTCGAAGGACCCGGCCGGGCGGCGCGGAACCTGCCCTCGGGTCCGTGGTCCAGCTCGGAACGGCAGGTGTGGACCACCCTGCGTCGAGTCCGTGTCACGCGGTGACTCCTGCCTTCCGATCCAAGGCGCGCAGACACGCGAGGGCCGCGGGCGTCCCGCACCGGTGCTGTCGCCGACTGGAACGGTAAGCGGACTTTTGATCACAGTCAACGTAAAGATGTTCGCGCCGACCGTAAGCGTCGGGCATGGTGCGCCCGGCTCCCACGGCCGCAGCATGCCGGGCGGTGGTGTACGCCGGTGCTCCGGCACTGGTCAGCGCGTGATCTCGACGAGGAACTCCTGAGTCTCGGGATCGGGGGAATACACGCAGACTCCCCGCATGCCCCGGGTGAGCAGCACCTTGTAGGTGTTGCGGATGAGGGCGGCGAAGTGGAGTTCACCGGCCTTCCTGACGGCGGGATCGTGCGAGTGGTCACGCCGCGCGACCCACCGTCCGTCACGCCGGACGAAATCGGGTCCGATGATGACACCGGCCCAGTCGTACTCGAACCCCTGAGCGGTGTAGATGCAGCCCACCTGGTTGAAACCGCGCTCGTCGGAGGCCCAGTAGTACGACTCCGGCGCCTCGGGTACGCGTGCGCCGGGCTTGGCGTTCCACGGCCGCGTCCAGCCTCCGATCACCACGTCATCCACCAGTCGCTTGCCGCCCTCGGTCGCGACTGGATCGCTCCAGGGCCAGCAGTAGCCCGCCGCGAGACGAGCCGTCCCCCCGTGTTCCTCTGCCTGGGCGCGCAACCAGGATTCCATCGCCTCGGGTGACGCGGCGCTGGTGACCACGAAGTCGTCGTCGAGCGGCTCGGCGAGCCGGCTCCAGGGCGTCGGCGGGAGTGGCTCGAGGCCCAGCATCCGGGCGACCCAGGTGTCGAATTCTGCCGACCCGCCACACCGGAACTGTCCACGCAGGTGGACGACTTCGATCGCACAGCCTTTCGCTTCGGCCGCCGCCGTGATCTCTTCGAGTGAGCCCATCTCGCCGGGTCGCACGACCTGGTTCTCGTCAAGGAAGAAGACCGGGACCCAGGCCACGTCGATCAGCTCGTCGATCTGGCGACCTGCGCGCTCGCGGACCTCCTTGCGGGTGTAGCGGTTGACACTCGTTTCGCGGATGCGGTGTGCCTCGTCGCAGATCAGCACGTCGAGGTCCCGCGCACCGGCCGTGGTGTAGTTGTTGAAGTACGTGAACAAGGCTTGCACCCGGCGGTCGCGTCGACCGGCGATCTTGCGGATGGTCCGCGTGAACGCGCTGGACCCCGTGGCATGGTGCACGGCGCGCCCGCTCCTGGCCAGATCTCCGACGAGGCTCAGCGCGATGGCACTCTTGCCCGACCCGGGGCCGCCCAGGACGACGACGACCGTCCTCGTGTTCGCGGCGCGGGCTTTGTGCACCGACCTCCGCACGATCTCGTGCGCGACCTTCTGCTCGTCGAGCAGGACGAACTGCTCGCGCTCCTGGATCTCGCGGGCCGCGAGGCTGAGCAGTGGCTTCGAGGGCGCGTGGTGGAAGGTGAGGAAGTCGTCCGCGGCGGCACGCGCCGCGGCCCGGTCGCCGTCGGGGTCGAGCGCGGCGTGCAGTTGCGCGACGAGTTCGGCCTTGTCGTCCAGTGTGACGAGGCGACCGTACTCGCTCGGGGTGTACTGCTTGAGCGGAGCGATGTTGGAGCCACGCGCGTTGTGCAGGTAGGCCAGCCCCCGGACAAGGTGCGGCCGCGCGGCCAGCGCGGGAGTCGAGTCGACCAGGTACTGACAGTAGCCACGCACCTGCTCCACCGGGTGCAGCACCGGCTCCGGACCGTAGCCCGCGACCTGTACGAGATCGTGTGCGACGTGCTCGACCCGGGACCACTGCTTCAGCTCGACGAGTACGTAGCTCGGCTCCCCGGTCCCCGGATGGGTGCCGCACAGCACGGCGTCGACTCGTTTCGGGCTGTGTGGCAGCTTGTGTTCGAGAAGGACCTCGACGTGTCCGAGCCCGGCATCGACGAGATCGGCCATGAGCACGGGCAGGCTGCGCTGCCATGCACGGACTTCGCCGAGTCCCACCCGTGCCTCGAGCTGGAAACCGGCCTGCTCGGAAAGCAGGTGGTGCAGTCGATCGGCCTTCGCCTCGTCGAGCAGGTTCTCCGCGTTTCGGCGGACGAGCGCCACTTCCAACCCCCACTGGGCACGCGTGATCCACGCGCGGGTGGGGGCAGCGACGAAGTAGCCACTTCGGTGCCCGTCGGGCCGCGAACTTGTGCGACCAGGCTACGGGGTGCGGCCGCCGAGGCCGCGTGCGGGTGAGCGGTCCACCCTGTGTTGTCCGCGCCACGGGCCTCCCCGCTGTCGTCGCGCACCGGGCCCACGACGAACAGAGTGCGCTGATCACTCGTGGTTCCGACGACTGAGACCAACAGGTGAAAGGCGCGTTCCGTGCGCAACACGGCGCGTGTGCCGTCGTTGATTCAGGTCACGAGCACAGTCCCCTCGCCGATGCGGGGCGCACGAGAGGAACACGGCATGCGTCGTTCACGATGGGTCCCGGCCGCACTACTCGCCCTTCTGGTGCCACTGGCGATGCCCGCCGCGGCCACGGCTGCGGTGTCCGAGCGCGAGCCGGTGATCTTCGTCCACGGCTGGAACAGCAGCAGTGCGGGCTGGGCGGAGATGGTCAGCGATTTCCAGGCCGACGGCTACGCCGACGCCGAGCTCCTGGCCTGGGACTACGACACCCGTCAGTCGAACACCGTGACCGCGGAGGAGTTCGCCACCGTCGTCGACGACCTGCTCGCCGACACGGGCGCGAGCGCGGTGGACGTCGTGACGCACTCCATGGGCGGGCTCAACACGCGCTGGTACCTGACATTCCTCGGCGGCACCGAGAAGGTCGACGACTGGGTCTCGCTCGCCGGTCCCAACCACGGCACCGCGACCGCCGACTTCTGCTACGACACGTCCTGCCGGGAGATGCGGCGGGGCTCGGACTTTCTCACGACCCTGAACGACGGGGACGAGACCCCGGGCGCCACGACCTACGGCACGTGGTGGTCGTCCTGCGACGAGATCATCATCCCGCAGGAGAGCACGATCCTGGACGGCGCCGACAACACGCGGACGGCGTGCCTGAGTCATTCCAGCTTCCGCACCGACGACACGGTCTCGGCGCAGGTGCGCGACTTCGTGGCCTGACCGGGCGGAACCGGACCCACGGTGGTCCGACCAACTCGCATCCGGCCCACAGCCGGGTGGAGGAGTGAAAGGCCGTCGTCACGTCGACCGACCGGCCGTCGTGGCGGCGCCGACCGAGAGAAGGGAATGTCATGCGCACGAGTGCGGGACTCCTGCTGGGCGCGGCCCTGCTCGCCGTACCGGCGACGACCGCCGTCGCGGCCACACCGTCCTCGGACGGGCCGGGCGCGCGGCCCTACATCGTCACACTCGCCGACGACGCGGACCCACGCGCGGTCGCCGACGAACACCGGAACCGGCACGGCGCGGAGGTCGGTCACGTGTTCCGGACGGCCCTGCGCGGCTACGCGGCACGCCTGTCCGCAGGCGAGGTGGCCGAGGTCCGCGCCGATGAGCGGGTGACGTCCGTGTCCCCGGACCGGACCGTCACGACCCTCGCCCAGAGCACGCCGACCGGCATCGACCGCGTCGACGCCGAGCAGAGTGCCACCGCGAACATCGACGGAACCGACGACCGGGTCGACGTCGACGTCGCGGTGATCGACACCGGGATCGATCTCGACCACCCCGACCTCAACGTGCACACCGCGGGGGCGATCAACTGCTCCACCGGCCGCGATGCCGACGACGGCAACGGACACGGCACGCACGTGGCCGGAACCATCGGCGCTCTGGACAACGACAGCGGCGTCGTCGGCGTCGCGCCCGGCGCGCGTGTGTGGCCGGTGCGCGTGCTCGACAACCGCGGCTCCGGTCGCTGGTCGGACATCATCTGCGGGATCGACCATGTCACCGCCCACGCCGACGAGATCGAGGTCGCCAACATGAGCCTCGGAGGCGCGGGAACCGATGACGGCGACTGTGGCAACACCAACGACGACGCGCTGCACCAGGCGATCTGCAACTCGGTCGCGGCCGGTGTGACCTACGCCGTGGCGGCGGGCAACGACTACGCCGACGCGGCGAACTCGGTGCCCGCCGCCTACGACGAGGTGATCACGGTCAGCGCGCTGGCCGACTTCGACGGCGCCTCCGGTGGCGCGGGCGTGTCGACCTGCCGGGCCGACCAGGACGACACCTTCGCCGACTTCTCCAACTACGGACCCGACGTCGACCTGATCGCTCCCGGCGTGTGCATCGAGTCGACCTGGATGAAGGGGGGCTACGAGACGATCTCCGGAACGTCGATGGCGAGCCCGCACGTCGCCGGTGGCGCGGCCCTGTACACGGCGAACCACCCCGGTGCCACGCCCGCGCAGGTGCGGTCGGCGCTGCAGGACGCGGGCACCACCGACTGGATCTGGCCGAGTGAGGACCCGGACGGCATCCAGGAGAAGCTGCTGAACGTGTCGACGTTCTGACCGGATCACCACCCCCAACCGGAAGATCGTCACACGCGGAGGGCGTTTCCGGGCCCGGTGTGCTCAGCGGACACGCCGGGCCCGGAGGCGCTTTCCCGCGCCCCGGTCCGGTACGCGGCTACGCTCGTGCCATGAAGCACGCAGCCGAGGCCCGTCGGGTCGCCGTCGTGGTCAACACCGGCTCGCGGCTGGGCGCGGCGAGTTACGACCAGGCGGTGCGGCGGCTGAGCGACTCCGGCGTGCCGGTGGTGACCACCGAGGCGGTCACCGAAGGCTCCGCCATGCGCTCCACGCTGGAACGCGTGCTTGCCCAGGACCACGATCTGGTGGTCGTGGGTGGCGGGGACGGCACGCTGAGCACCGCCGCCGGACTGATCGCGGGGACGGAGGTCACGCTGGGTGTCCTGCCGTTGGGCACCGCCAACGATTTCGCCCGGACGCTTCAGGTGCCCGGCGACCTCGACGCCGCGTGCCGGACCCTGGCCGACGGCGCGGTCGTGGACGTGGACGTGGGCCGCGTGGACGGCCACCCGCTGCTCAACGTCGCCTCCGTCGGCCTGGCCGTGGGGGTGACCGAGGCGCTGACCGCGCGGCTGAAGCGGTTCTTCGGTCCGCTGGCGTACCCGGTCGCCACCGCCCGCGCGTACCGCCAGCACAGGCCGTTCCGTGCCCGGTTGGAGTTCCCTGACGGCGACCACGCGCCGGTGGAGCTGTCCGACCTGCTTCAGGTGACCGTGGGCAACGGCCGGTACTACGGCGGAGGCCACGCCATCGCCCCGGCCGCGGGGATCGACGACCACAAGCTGGACGTGGTCGCCATCGTGCGTGGCCGGATGCCGGAGCACGTCCGGATCGCCCGCCGGCTCAGGGACGGCACGTTCGTCGAGCACGACAACGTGCACTACCTGACCAGCAGGCGCCTGCACCTGACCACCGAGCCGCCGTCACCGGTGACCGTGGACGGCGAACTCGTCTCCACCACCCCCACGCGTTTCGCGATCGAGCGCAACGCACTGCACGTCGTGGTACCCGCGGACAGCACCGCCGCGACCCTGGACGGGCCCCGCGCGTGACGCCGGGGCCGTCCGGGCGAGTCACAGCACCAGGACGAACGCTCCGCCTCCCACGACCACGCCCGCAACGGACCCGACCGCCACCTGCGCGGGGGTGTGGTCGCGCAGGCGCACCCGGGACCAGCACACCGCGGCCACCAGCACCAGCGCCGTCCACGCCCACGGCGTGTAGGTCGCGGCCAGGATCGCCACCGCGCCGGCCGCGACGGCGGCGTGCATCGACACCTTCCACCACGCCGTGATCGCGCCCGTGACCAGCAGGCTCGCCAGCATGGAGACGTCGAGCGCGATCAGCGTCCACGGCGCGCCCCAGAGCACCAGCAGCGTTAGCCCGAGCCCGCTGAGCACGATCAGCGCCACGAACGGCACCAACCGGCCTCCGCGGTCGCGCACGTGGTGGCCGTCCCAGCGACCGGTGCGCGCACCCCACACGATCACGCCCATCGGCAGGACGCTGCTGGTCAGCGCGATCAGCAGGCCCCACGCCATCGTGGGCAGCCACGCACGGGTCGCCGCCCAGGCCACGGCCACGGACAACACGATCACGATCACCCACGGGGCGAACACCTCGGTCAGCCCGCGCGCCCAGCGGGTGTGCCCGTCCGGGCGGGCCTCGGTCCGAACAGTCAACGAACTCCCCTCACGGTGTCACTCGGCGCGGTCGCGCGCCGCAGGGCACGGTCGAGTCGGCGGAGCCACGCTATCTCGCCATCCAGATCATCCACGGTGTGTCCCGGGCCGGGCGCCGGACCCCGCGTCGGGGGTGCCCCTGCGCGCCAGCGCGCCAGCGCGGCGGCGACCGAGGCGGCCTCGTGCTCCGGGGTCGGTGCCGTGCCGGAGGCCCCACCATCGCCGTCCCGGTAGGCGGCCAGCACCAGCAGTGCGTCGAGGATCTCCACGACGCGAGTGCTGAGGCGCTCGTGGATCGACCCGTCCCGGTCGCTGGTGTGCCGCACCTCGACGATCACCGGCGACAACCGGAGCCAAAGGCCGCGCAGACCCCGGTACTGCCGGTGGCGCCGGGCCCACAGCGCCACGCGCGCCACCCGGGGCGCGCACACGGGCACGCACACGCCGACCGCGATGAGCGCCACCGACGTGCCGGGCAGGGCGGACGCGAGGACCGCCGAACCCGGGTAGGACGAGCCGGTGAGGAACACGGCCGTCGAGGCGAGAACCTTGTGTACCGCCCACCCGGCCCCGAACGCCGCGCCCGCTTGCATGACCCGCATCCCGAGCCGGAGCCACCGGCGGCCGGTCATCCCGGCGTAGCGGCCCAAGAGGCGCACCAACCGCAGCAGGCTCCAGCCGATGTAGGTGGCGAAGAGCAGCAGGTAGCCGTAGATGCCGGGCAGGTGCGCGAAGGCGTCGAGGAAGTCGGGGCGGTAGGTCGTCGGCGCCGACAGGAACAGCGCCGCCATGGCCGTGACCGTGAGTGCCAGTACGACGGCCTGGACCCGCACGGTCGCCCGCGCTCGCGCCGGCTCGGCGGAGACCAGGTGGGTGAGCATGCTTTGCACGCACCACGCGGCGACCATGCCGACACCGTTGACCAGCAATCTGGTCACGTTCGGCGCCGGTTCCACCCGTGCGGCGGCGGCGAGCACCGCCGGGGCCGACAGCGCGGCGGAGACCCCCGCGGTGATCACTGCCGCACAGAGGTAGGCCGTCGCGGGGGTCAGCCGTCCGCGCGCCCGGAACAGGCGCAGCGTTCCGCCCGTGACCGCGACGAGCCCCGCGGTCACCATCACCGCCGTGCCCATCAGGGGTCGTCGAGTGTGGTCGTCAACCGGGCGAGGGTGTCGGCCGTGCCCGCGTCCTCCGGCGGCCGGTGGTGCCGGGGCCGGGGGACCGCCCGTGTGGTGACCCGTGCGTGCAGGAGATGGGCGAACCGCTCGGCCTCGTACTCGTCCCCGCCATTGTGGACACGGTCGAGCAGGTGGGTGAACGCGGCCGCGCCGAGGCTGGGCGCCAGTCTCCGCGCGCGCTCGTCCGACAGCGGGCACCGCCCGGAGTGTTCGAAGAGCATGTGCCCGACCTCGTGCAGGATGATGTGGTCCTGGTGGAAGCTCGCGGTGTTCGCTGGATACGCGATCACGTCATGGTCGCGGTGGGCCCGCCAGGCCCCGGTGGCGGAGCCGGGTGAGAACGTCAGCGCGCACAGGTCGATGCGCCGTCCCCGGACCCGCTCCAGCCGGTCGAGCCATGCGTTGATGTCCCACGGTTCCGGAACGCCGGTGCGGCGCAGGACATCGTCTACCAGTGCCGTGCAGCGGTATCCGGCCTCCGTCCGCTTCACCCTCTCGCCCCCTCCCGACGACGAGCCGACTGACCACGCCTGGTCCGAGGTGGTGCGGACGCACCGGGGCGCCCCGAAGGCGCGTGTCGGACCACCGTGATCCTGACGCACGGGCGCGGGTCAGCCCCGCTCGGGTCGGGGTGGTTTGCGCCGGGCGCGGTGGCGGCGGGGCTGCTCGTCGTAGGAGCGCAGTTCCTCCACGACCGTGGAGACCACCTCACGCTCCTGGGCGGAGAGCCCGACGATGCGCAGTGCCAGGCGGCGCAGCTCGACGTCGTCCCCGGGGTCGGTGTCGGCGCGCGCGGTGTCGCGTGCGCGCAGGACGTCCTGGATCTGGCGCATCACCGCGACAGTGGTGTCGTCGTTGACGAAGTAGTCCTCGGGGACCCCGAAGAACCGCACGATCTTCATCGCCACCGTGTGGCGCGGTTCGGCGCGTCGCCCCGTCCGCAGCTGCCATACGTACTGTCGTGACACACCCCACGCCCGTGCGAGCTCGTCGTCGTCGTAGGGACCGCGCGAGGCCGGGTGCATCGTCTCGATCAGAAACGCCAGCTTCTCGCCGAAGGTCGCGGGGGTCTCGGTCATGGTCACTCCGTGGGGCAGCGATGACAGAGGCACTGTACTGCCCGGTTCATGAGATCAGTTGTTGACCCGGTCGCGCAACAACTGTTAACAAGTGTGGTCGTGTGGAAGGTCGCGTCCGAAGGGGGTACATGACCGCGGCCGGATGACGAGCCGAGCGTATGTCGGTCACGTGGCGTGGCCTTCCACAACCCCGGTCGCGTTGCCGGACCTTTGGTGTCGCAGCGGCCGGGAATAGCGCCGTCGTCGTCCCACCGGCCAGTCGGAGTGCGCATTAGATCCACATCTGGCATCCGCTGACGCGGAGTACGGAAATCCGCGCATGCGCGTCGGGTGCACAACATCTCGGCACCAGCCGAGTGGCGCCCTGAACAGGAGCGTCGGCGATGCTCCTTCCGACCGGCGAAGGCCGACGAGCGCCCCGACGCTACTCGGGGCAATAGGCGCACGGGGTGCTGTCACGCCATCAGCCGATGACTTTGGGCTCTCGGATCACTACTTTTGAGCGCGAGCAGTGTACTTCTGCTTAAAACGTGAAGAAGTGGTGTGAGCGAGGCGCCACGCCTACCCGGCCGCTCGACACCGTGGCGTGCGCCGCTGGTGCATGCCGGGATCAGCTTCGAGGAGGAAGCATAGTGTCACGGACCGCGCGCGGCCGCCGGAGAAGCCTGGTTGGGCTGCTCGGTGTCGCGCTGTTGGGGGTCGTCTCCACCCAGAACGCACCGCCCGCCGAGGCCCAGTCCGACGATCTCCCGCCTCAAGAGCCGGGCGTCACCCTCCGTACGTTCGACCTGCGACAGCCGCTGGACGAACTGTGCGACCTCAGACCCGGCACGACCCCGAACGTCGACAAGCTGATGCCGACCATCGACTTCAGCACCGCCGACGACTTCGGCTTCGAGGACAACTTCCTTTCCCACGTGATCGCCAACATCGACATTCCCGAGGAGGGCGCCTACACCTTCCGTCTGACCAGCGACGACGGTTCCCGGCTCTACATCGACGACCAGCTGGTCATCGACCATGACGGGTTACACGGGGCCGAGCCCAAGGACGGCACCGTCACGCTGAGCCCGGGCCACCACCCGCTGCGCATCGAGCACTTCGAGGCAGGCGGTGGTCAGCAGCTCACCCTGTCGTGGAAGGCCCCCGGGGCCTCGGAGTTCACGGTGGTGCCCGACTCCGTGCTGAGCACCGATTCCGATGTCGTCCGCGTGACGGCTCCCGGGCGCAAGTATTGCGAGGGTGCGGTCGACAACCCGGGTGATGGACTGCCGCTGGACTCGGTGAACCCGAACTACACCCTGACCGACCTGCGGCCGGAGGGGTTCCAGCCGATGGTGGCGGCGATGGACTGGACCCCCGACGACAAGCTTGTCCTTGTCACCTCCGGCTCGGTGAGCCCGGCGGGGCCGGTGGAGGACCCTGAGCCCGGCGAAGTGTTCGTCCTGGACAACGTCACCGGCGAGACCGGTCCCGACGAGGTCACGGTCACCAGGATCGCCACCGACCTGCTGAACCCGATGGGTGTCGCGGTCGTCGACGGCTCCATCTACGTCTCGGAACGGGACCGGCTCACCGAGCTCACCCCGGACACCGACGGCGACGGTCTCCGCCAGCACCACACGGTCGCGGAATGGCCCTACGGCGGGAACTTCCACGAGTTCGCGTTCGGACTGCTGCACGACGAGGACTACTTCTACGTCAATCTGTCGGTCGCGATCGACCAGGGCGGCGCGACGACCGACCCGCAGCCCGCCCGGAACCGGGGCACCACCATCACGGTGGACCGGGAGACCGGTGAGGTCTCCTACGTCGCGGGTGGCCTGCGCACCCCGAACGGCATGGGCTGGGGACCCGAGGGCGAACTGTTCGCGATGGACAACCAGGGTGGCTGGTTGCCCTCCTCGAAGCTGGTGCACGTCAAGCAGGACCGGTTCTTCAACCACTACACCAACCCCGCCGGTCCGTTCGACGAGCAGCCGGTGACCGAACCGGTGCTGTGGTTGCCGCAGAACGACATCGGCAACTCCCCGAGCAACCCCGTGCGGCTGGAAGAGGGTCCCTTCGCGGGGCAGATGCTCTTCGGGGACGTCACCTACGGCGGGCTCCAGCGTGCGTTCCTGGAGAAGGTGCACGGCGAGTACCAGGGAGCGGTGTTCCGCCACTCCGCGGGCCTGGAGGCGGGCGTCAACCGCACCATCGTCGGCCCGGACGGGGCGATCTACGTCGGCGGGATCGGTGAGAGCGGCAACTGGAGTGAGCCCGGCAAGCTCAAGTACGGGCTTCAGAAGCTGACGCCGAACGGCGCGAACACCTTCGACATGAAGTCCGTGCGCGCGACCGAGAACGGCTTCAGGATCGACTACACCCGGCCGTTGTCGGCCGAGACGATCGACAAGCTCGCGCAGAGCTACGACGTCGAGCAGTGGCGTTACGTCCCGACCCAGAACTACGGCGGGCCGAAGGTGGACGAGGAGTCGCTGCGGGTCAGCGGGACCGAGATCTCCGACGACCGCAAAACCGTCACCCTCACCATCGACGGGCTCAAGCCCGGCCGCGTCGTGCACCTGCGGTCGCCGCGCCCCTTCACCGCGGAGAACGGTCAGCAGCTGTGGAACACCGAAGCCTGGTACACCCTGAATGCGATCCCGGGCGAGCGGGAGCAGACTGAGCGGGTGTTCTACGACGCCGAGTCGGGCAGGCTGAACGGCGGCGCCCGCGTGGCCAGTGACCACCCGGGCTACACGGGGTCCGGCTTCGTCGCGGGCTTCGGCGAACAGGGCGCCTCGACGACGATGAAGGTCGCGGTCGAGCGGCCGGGAGCCTACGACGTCGGGCTGCGCTACTCCAACGGCCCGCACCCGTTCAGCGGGGACAAGACGGTCAGCGTCTACGTCAACGGCGACAAGGTGCGGCAGTCGACACTGCCGTCCACGACGACGTGGCAGAACTGGGCCACCAAGACCGAGCGGCTGGTGCTCTCCGGCGGGCTCAACACGATCGAGTACCGGGTGGACGAGGGCGACACCGGACACGTCAACCTCGACCAGCTCTCGGTCCGCGAACCCGGTGGGCGGATCACCCTGTTCGACGGCACCGACCTCTCGGAATGGCAGCACACCGACGGGCGCACGGCGAGCTGGCCGCTCGTCTCCGGCGGTGCCATGGAGGTCGACGGCGGTGACCTGCGCACCAAGCAGGCGTTCTCCGACTACCGGATGCACGTGGAGTTTCAGGTGCCGGAGCTGCCGCCGGACGTGACCGGCCAGGACAGGGGAAACAGCGGCGTCTACATGCAGGAGCGCTACGAGGTGCAGATCCTGGACTCGTACGGCGACGACACGCTCGCCGACAACGAGGCGGGAGCGATCTACGAGCACAAGGCGCCCGACGTCAACGCCGCCACGGCACCCGGGACGTGGCAGACCTATGACATCGAGTTCCGCGCCGCCCGGTTCGACGACGAGGGGAACAAGGTGTCCGACGCCCGGATCACCGTGGTGTGGAACGGGGAGACCGTGCACGACGACGTCGCGATCCCCGGCCCGACCGGGGGCTCCATCGCCGAGGGACCGTCCACCGGTGCGATCCGGTTGCAGGACCACGGCAACCCGGTGCGTTACCGCAACATCTGGGTCCAGCCGCTCGGGTCGGCGGACAGGGGCGTCGGCGGTGGCGGACACGGCTGAGTCCCGGTGACCGCGGCCACCGTGGGCCGCTGGCCAACGGGGTGCGCGTGATCAGGTGGCGATGAGTCCGTCCGAGCGAGACGGACTCATCGCCACCTCCGTCCTCGTGGGTGAACGTCCGGCGGAGCGGATCGCCGCGGGCACCGGCCGGGCGGCCTCGGTGGGCGCTCGACGCTCCTTTCCCCGGGTCACCAGCCGGAAGCCGGGTGGCCGCTCAGGTGAGCGCGCGGACGGCCCTGATGGTCAGCTCACGAGCGCGGCGTCCAGGTTGATCGTCGTGCCCGCCAGGGCGTTGCTCACCGGGCAGGTGTCCTTCGCGACCGCGGCGAGCTGAGCGAACCGGTCCGCGTCCACGCCCTCGACACCGGCGCGCAGGGTGATGTCCACCGTGCTGATGGTCAGCCCGCCGTCGGCGGGCTCGACCGTCACCGCGGCGCTGACGTCGACGGAACCGAGGGAAAGGCCCTCCTTGTCGAGCACGCCGGCGAGGTTCATCGCCAGACAGGACGACTGGGCGGCGGCGATGAGTTCCTCGGGGCTGGTGGTGCCCTCCGGCTCGCCGATCCGGCGAGGGAACGTGACGTCGAACCGGCTCGCGCCGGACGAGTCGAGAGTGACCGAACCGGTGCCGCTGTTGAGGCCACCGTTCCAGTGCGTGGTCGCATCGCGCCGGGCCATGCTCAGCTCCCTTCACCGCAGTGGGTCCGGAACCGATCGTAGGCCCGAGAGCCCGGTTCGGCCGGACGACCACTGCCGCCGCACACACGTGTGGGTGGCCGACGTCCCCGGCGGGTCACCGGGATCTCGCCGTTGCCACCGTGGGCCTGGTCCGGTCGTTTCAGCCCAGCTGGGACGTGCACCGGTACTCGCCCGGACCGACACGGAAGACGGCGTAGCCGTCGCTGTACCCGGCGAACTCGGCTTCCCGGGAGGCTCGGGCGTTGCGGCCGTTGATCCGGACGGTCTGTGGCCGCCGGGTGGGCACGTGGATCTCGCCGCCGGTGTTGCCGGGGATCTCGACGTCGAGCCGGAACTCCCGGTCGCTGGTGGCCCAGGAGCTGCGTATCCGCCCTCGGGGGCCGTCGTAGTGACCCTCGACCCGCGTCAGGGGGTGTTCCCGGGTCCCCACGAGCTTCGGCTTGATCACGACCTGCTCGTAGGCCAGCGACCCGGGCGCGTGCCGGATGCCGGCCAGGCCGGTGCTGAACCACTCGTGGATCTGGAGCAGGATCATGTGGTTGAGTGAGGAGTTGTGCTCCGGCGCGTGCCAGTGTTCCGGCACGGTCGTCATGCCCTGCGGATTCATGGTGGAGGGCTCCAGGAACGCGCCGTAGCCCGGCCGGGTGGACTCGTGCAGGACCGCCCAGATCACATCGTCGCGCCCGCCGTCGGACAACGCGCGGAAGGTCGGGCCGAGCGAGATGGTGCCGCCGCTGACGTGCGGCCCACCGCCGTTCGGGTGGTAGGACTCGATGCGCCGGACGAGGCTGTCGAGCACGTGTCGCCGTTCGCCGTCGGGCACCAGGCCCGCGTCCAGGGCGAGGGCGTTCGCGGCCTGCGTGCCCGTGGTGCCCGCGTTGCCCTCGTTGGTGTAGGCGCGCAGCGACTCGTTGAAGAACCGGGTGTTGAACTCGGCCTTGATCGCTCCCGCGAGTTCGCGGTACGTCCGGGCGTCGGCGCCGTTGCCGAGTTCGTCCGCCATCCGCGCCAGCCGTTCGGTCATCACGAAGTAGCCCCAGGTGCCCACCAGCAACTTCGGCGTGCGGTCGTCGTGGGCGACCCAGTCACCGAGGCCGCCCCGCACCAGGTGCTCGCCGCCGTCCTTGCCCGCCTGGGTGGTGCGCACGTAGTCGTGGTAGTCCACAATGGACTCGTAGTGTGCGGCCATCGTCCCCGTGTCGCCGTGGTAGCGCCACAACCACCACGGCACGGTGATCACCGCGCTGCCCCAGTTGATGTCCTCGCGGTAGCCGCCACCGAACACGGGGAACTCCGGAACGTGCCCGGGAACCAGTCCCTTCGCCGGCCCGGCGACCACTTGGGACTCGGCCATCATCCGCTGCATCTGCGGCAGGTAGGCCGCCATGCCGAAGGTGCGGTCGATGGCTTCCAGCGACTGCAGCATGTCGGCCAGCCAGCCGAGTTTCTCCCGGTTCGGGCAGTCGGTGAAGATCGACTGCATGTTGCTGGCGATGGAGTACGTGCTCATCCGGTGCAGGCGGTTGACCACCTCGCTCGACGTGGACACCTCGCCTGCCACCGGTGCCGCCGCGCGGATCGGCAGCGCGGTCAGCGTGTCCGCGCCGGCCCGGTAATCCGACGGCAGGCCGGTGACCTCGACGTACTGGAAGCCGTGGTAGACGAACTGCGTGCGCCAGGTCTCGCCCTCCGGGTTTCCGGCGGTGGTGTAGGTGTCGAAGATGCTGTCGTCGGAACCCATGCTTCCGGCGTCGACGGTGCCGTCGCCGGACAGCGACTCGGCGGGCCGGAGCGTGATCACGGTGCCCGCCGGGACCGTGCCGTCGACACGCAGTTCCGGCAGCGCGGAGAAGTTCTGGCCGAAGTCGAACACCCACGTCCCCGGGCTCGGTTCGGAGACGGCGACCGGGGCGACCGTGTCGACGACCGTGATCGGCTCGCCACGGCGCCAGACGAGGTCGGTCGCCAGGTTCGGCGACGGGGCGATCCCCGCGGAGATCCACCCGCTCGGGGTGCCGTCCCGGCGGGTCGCCGACGCCGAGAGGTCCGCGCCCGGACGGTCCCACCCGGGCTGTTCCCGGCGCGCGTCGTAGTCGGTGCCCGCGTACCAGTTGTCGGTGACCGACGGGCCGAGCGCGGTGCGCCAGCTCGGGTCCGTGACGATCGTGTCGGTGCTGCCGTCGGCGTAGGTGATTTCCAGGCGTGCCAGGAACCGCGGGCTGACGGCCATCCGGGTCTCGTTGGCGGTACCGGAGCGGGTCACGGCGGCCCCGGACGCGTGCGACGTGGTCAGCGGTTCGGCGAAGCCCACGGGTGTGCCGTCCGCGTCGGCCGTGCCGAGGGCCGTGATGCGGCGGCTTTCGAGGTGGGCGCCACCGTCGCCGGTGTCGATGTTGACCGTGGCACCGACGGCGAATCCCCCGGCGTCGGCCACCCGGACGCTCGTCTCGCCGGGAGCGGCCCCGGTCGCCAGCGTCGTCGGCCGCGGCCGGATGCTGGAGTACTTCTGATACACCTCGGTCCGGCCTACCGCGGGGTTGGGGACCTCGACGACGTTGACACTTCCGTTGCCGAGCTGGACGCCGACCGTGTTGTCACCCTGGGCGAGTAACGCGGTGACGTCGTAGGTGCCCACCTCCACCGACTGCTGCGGATTCGAATTGCCCGGGCACAGCACGGCGTCGGTGACCGGATGGCCGTTCGCCGTGGCCACGTAGACACCGAGCCCGGCGACGTAGAGCCGCGCCTGCTCGACGGTCTTGTCCTCGACGGTGAACGCCCGGGCGAAAACGGGAAGCGGGTCCTCGTCGTTTCGGCCGGGATGGTCGATCCAGACGGCGGGCGAGAAGTCCGACGGTGCGAGCAGCCCCATCTCCCACGTCGACGGAGCGCTCCACGCGGACACACTGCCATCGTCGTAGCGGACGCGGACCTGCCAGACGACCCGCTGCCTCGACCCCGGGGTCGTGCCCGCGTAGGCGAGACCGGTCGAGGCACGGGACCGCACCCACCCGGTGTCCCAGAGGTCCGGCGTGGTCAGGCGGTCGGTACTACTCGCGGCGCGGACCCGGTAAGCGCGCTGCCTCCCGTCACGCACGCGCCAGCTCAGCACCGGGGTGGTCTCGTCCACGCCCAGCGGCTGGTCCGCCCTGCCCGCGACCGCGAGAGCGCCCACCTGAGCGGGATCGGCCCGCGCGGCCAGAGCACGGCTGCTGACGGCCGTGCCGGAGCGGGCCACGGCCAGGCCCGCGGCGCCGACCGCGGTCGCCTGGAGGAAGTGTCGGCGCGACACGTCGACCGAACCGGTTTCCCGCTCCGTCATGAACACGTCCCCTTTCCGCCGTGCGCGGGGCACGGATAGCGCGTACACGCGTGGTGCGTGGCCGTCCGGCGGGTGTCCCGTGGCGAGGAGAGCCGCCGATATCACAGCACGAAGTCGAATGGTGGTGCGACCGGGTGGTTTTCGCCGTGTACCACCGAATCCGTGGGCACGCTCCGACGTTACGTACTTCTCTCGTCCGGCCACAATGCTCGGACGCCGACTGACCGCATCCGGCCTGGCCCCTGACACCCGGCCATCGGCGGTGTAACGATCTCGCCTGGGGAGACGGAAGATCCCGGTGCGTGAAAGGCAGCACGACCCCGCGGTGCCATGTCACTCGTTCGCCGTATTCGTGGAACCTTCGTCGTCGGCCTCCTGCCGATCAGCGACTTTCGTCGCGGTCCATTGAGCGGCTGTATCCGCCTGTGCGGCTCGGCATACTTCTGCACTTGTCCGGACGACGTAGCCCACGTCACAAGGAGATGGCATGACGCCCAGGAAGCACAGACTCGCGGCACGGCTGAGCGCGACCGCGATGCTGGCGGCGGGAACGGCCGTGGCCCTCACCGTGCCCGCCACCGCGGACACCTCGGCGCCGCGGACGACCCCGACGGCCGAGGCCGACACGATGATCGAGGCCATGCAGCGCGATCTCGGACTCAGCGCGGCCGAGGCCGAGCAGCGCCTCGACAGTGAGGCGAAGGCGCGCGAGGTCGACGACACGGTGCGCGCCGCTCTCGCCGACAGCTTCGGCGGCTCGCACTACGACGCCGACCGGGGCACGCTCGTCGTGGGTGTGACCGACGCGGCGAAACTCCAGCAGGTCCGTGCCGCCGGCGCGGAGGCGCGGCTGGTCGACGACAGTGTCGCCGACCTCGAGGCCGTCGCCGAGCGGCTCAACAAGGCCGAGGACACCGCTCCCGACGCCGTGACGGGCTGGTACGTCGACGTCGAGAGCAACTCGGTGGTCGTGACCACGTCCCCGCGGACGGCCGCCCAGGCCGAGGAGTTCGTGTCCTCCGCCGGGGTCGACGCCGACAGCGTCAACGTCGTCGAGTCCACCGAGCAGCCCCGCGCGCTGATGGACATCGTCGGCGGCAACGCCTACTACATGGGCAGCGGCGGCCGGTGCTCGGTCGGGTTCGCGGTGCACGACGGCTTCGTGACCGCGGGCCACTGCGGCAGCACGGGCACCTCGACCTCGTCGCCGAGCGGCTACTTCGCCGGTTCCTCGTTCCCGGGCAACGACTACGCCTACGTCCGCACCGGTTCGGACGACACGCCGCGGCCGTGGGTCAACATGTACAACGGCTACGCCCGCGTCGTGTCCGGTTCGAGCGAGGCGCCCACCGGCTCGTCGATCTGCCGCTCCGGCTCGACCACGGGCTGGCACTGCGGCTCGGTCGAGGCGAAGAACCAGACCGTGCGTTACTCGCAGGGCACCGTTTACGGTCTGACGCGCACCAACGTCTGCGCCGAGCCGGGTGACTCCGGTGGCTCGTTCATCTCGGGCAACCAGGCCCAGGGCATGACCTCCGGTGGTTCCGGTGACTGCACCTGGGGCGGCACGACCTACTTCCAGCCGGTCAACGAAGCGCTCAACGCCTACGGGCTGAGCTTGGTGACGGGCTGAACCTGGTGACGGGCTGACGCTCCGGCGGCAGCCCCACGCCGAGATTCGGTGACGGTGTGGCGGTGGGACGCGGTCCCACCGCCACACCGTTGTGTGTGGGCCGGGCCGCGGGTGCCGCGAGTTGCCCTTTCAGGCCCGCGAGTTGCCCCTTCATGTCTCCGAGTTGCCCTTTCACAGCCGCGAGTTGCCTCTTCAGGGCCGGTGAATTGCTTTGGCGGTTCCGTGTCTTGCCCGGCAGCCGCCGATGCGGAGGAGTTGCCGGGGCAACTCGCGCACCAGAGAGGGCAACTCGCGCACCGGAGAGGGCAACTCGCGGACATGAGGGGGCGACTCGCGGGCTGCGGTGGCGGGGCGTTGACCTCGGACGTGGCTCACTGTCATTCTGTCAGACAGAGTGACAGTGAGACGGAGGTGGCGGTGGCACCGTTCGACGTGGCGACCTTTGACAACTACGGCACCCTGACCGATTGGGAAGGCGGAGCCGCGCAGTTCCTGTACGAGCTGGCGTTGCGTAACGGCGACGCGACCCTCGTTCCGGGCATCGAGCTGCGCGACGAGTGGGAGACGATCCAGTTCGACATCCTCGGCCGGGAGTACCGCAGCTACAAGCGGGTGCTCGCCGAGAGCCTGCGCGCGGTCTGCGCGAACCACGGCTGGCCCTACGACGAGCGGCTGGCGGAGGAGTTCGTCCGCTCGATGCGGTCCTGGCAGCCGTTCCCGGACACCTACCCCGCCCTGCTGCGGGCCAAGCGGGCCGGGATGAAGCTGGTGATCCTCTCCAACACCGACCGCGACATCATCGAGCACAGCCTGCGGCACATGCGTGTGCAATTCGACGACGTCATCACCGCTGAGGACTGCCGGGTCTACAAGCCCAGCCCGGAGTTCTTCCAGCAGGCGCTGGAGCGGATCGGCGTCGCGCCGGAAAAGATCATTCACGTGGCGTTCGGGTTCAAGTACGACAACGCCCCGGCGAAGCGTTTCGGCATGACGACGGCCTGGGTGAACCGGCACGTGGAGCCGCGCCCGGACGGTGATCCCGTCGATCACGAATGGCGCGACCTGTGGGGTCTGGCCGAGCTCGCCGACGGACAGGCGGTTCCACGTTGACCGCCGCCACGGGCCGACTCCAGGTCACGAGCACCACCGACGCGCTGGTCGCCGAACTGCGTGGGCGCATCCTGAGCGGCGAGCTGACGCCGGGCGAGGCGCTGCCGGAGAACGCGCTGGCGAGCGAATTCGGGGTGGCCAGGCCCACGGTGCGGTCGGCGTTGCAGATCCTCGCCGGCCGCAACCTGCTCTGCCGCCCGCACGGGCGCACGGCCACCGTGCCGACGCTGACTCCCGCTGACGCGCGTGATCTGTACTTCGTGCGCGCGCCTCTCGAAATGGAGGTCGTCACCACGATCGCCGAGCGGGGCCTGAGCGTCGAGCACGCCCGGCGACGACTGGACGAGTTGGAGTCGCTCCCAGCGGACGCGAGCTGGGGCGACCGGGTGCGGGCGCACACGCTGTTCCACACCGCTCTGGTCGACGCGGTCGAGAGCCCGCGCCTGAGCCGGATCTACCCCGCGCTCCAGGAGGAGATGCAGTTGTGCCTCGCGCAACTGCACTCGGCCTACCCGGGGCCGGACGATCTGGCCCGCGAGCACCGGCACCTGCTCGACGCGGTCACCTCAGGTGATCCCGCGCACGCACGCACGGTGATGCGAGAACACCTCGACCAGGCGGTGCGCTTGTTCACCGCCCGGTCCGCCGGCGAGCCCGGCGAACGCTGAGAACCAGCCGTGTGCGGGGCACGGCCCCGCACCAGTGGTCGGGGGAGGTGCCGCGCCCCGCACCGCGTTGGCGTGCCGTCAAAGCCCCCTTGACGGCACTCAGCGCGAGGACGGGCCGCGTTCGCAGCGGCCTCGGGCGACCTCGGCGCGGCAGGCCCTCCCGCGGTGGACCTACCATGGGATGATCACGAGGAGGCCGGGCCGGGACCGGGACATCGGCGCCGCGCGCCTTCTCGGTCACGGTCGACACACCGACAGGGGGGCGCATGCTCCGTCTCGGGCGGCACGAGTTCGCCGACGACGCGATGTTGACGATGGCTATCGTCAACCGCACGCCCGACTCGTTCTACGACCGGGGCGCGACCTGGACCGAGTCGGCCGCACACGACCGGGTTCGCCAGGTGGTCGACGAGGGTGCCGACATCGTCGACGTCGGCGGTGTGAAGGCGGCGCCGGGGCCCGAGGTCGACGCCGCCGAGGAGCGGCGGCGGGTGGTGGAGTTCGTCGCGTGGGTGCGGGCCGCCTTCCCGGACGTCGTGATCAGCGTCGACACCTGGCGCGCCGACGTCGCGCGCGCCGTGTGCGCCGAGGGCGCCGACCTGCTCAACGACGCCTGGGGTGGCTATGATCCCGAGCTGGCCGGGGTCGCCGCCGAGTACGGCGCCGCGCTGGTGTGCGCGCATACCGGGGGAGTGGCCCCGCGCACGCGGCCGCACCGCGTGCGCTACCGCGACGTCGTCGCCGACGTACGCGCCCGCACGCTTGAGCTGGCCGACCGCGCGGTGGCCGCGGGCGTCGACCCCGAGGCCGTGCTGCTCGACCCGGCGCACGACTTCGGCAAGAACACCTGGCACTCCCTGGAGATCACCCGGCGGCTGGACGAGCTGGTCGCCACGGGGAAGCCGGTGCTGGTGTCGCTGTCGAACAAGGACTTCGTCGGCGAGACGCTCGACCTGCCCGTCGGTGAGCGCCTGGTCGGCACTCTCGCCGCGACCGCCGTGTGCGCGTGGCACGGAGCTCGTGTCTACCGGGTTCACGAGGTCCGCCAGACCCGGCAGGTGCTCGACATGGTGGCCTCGGTCCGGGGTGAGCGCCTGCCGGCGCGCACCGTCCGAGGGCTGGTCTGAGGGCTGCCGTGCTCGTCGCCGCCGCCTTCTGCCCCCACCCGCCGCTGCTGCTGCGGGAACTCGCCGGAGCGCACGACTCGGCCGCCGACCTGCGTGCCGACTGCGCCCGCGCGGTGGCCCGGCTGCTCGCCGCCGACCCCG
>NZ_KB912678.1:8859-23781 GCF_000383795.1 Saccharomonospora saliphila YIM 90502 | reverse complement strand
AAGGGTCTACCTCGTCGTCAACTTGCTTGTGGGGTGGCCACGGCGGTGGCCAGTCGTGCCGCCCATCGGCCCACCGCGACCGGCGGGCGTGCCGGTCCGGAACCCACACGCCCGGAACCGGGCACACCGGACACACCAGGCACACCAGCACGGTACCGCCGCGCGCGCCCGAGCGGGCGGCTCCGAGGTGCGCGACGTCGGATCGGGGTGAGGGCGTGACGCACGGCTCGCCCTGACCCACTGCCGTGCGCGGCCACCGGCACTAGCCTCGGGCCGTGGGAAACGCCGAACTCGTGCTGGGACCGGTGCTGCGGCACACCGACGACACCTCCGCCACCGTGTGGGTCGAGACGAGCGCGGCCTGTGCGGTCACCGTGCTCGGCACCACGGCACCGACCTTCGAGGTGTGCGGCCACCACTACGCGCTGGTGGTGCTGACCGGACTGGAGCCGGGCACCGGCTACGACTACACCGTCCGCCTGGACGGCCGGACGGTCTGGCCCGAGGCCGCGTCGCCGTTCCCGCCCAGTCGTATCCGCACCCTGCCCGGCACCGCCGACGCCCGGGTGCGGCTGGTCTTCGGGTCCTGCCGCACACCCGCAGCCCAACAGGGCCAGGGCAGAGACGCACTCGTGCGCTACGCACTCCGCATGGCCGGGTGGCCGCCGGGGGAGTGGCCGCAGGCACTCCTGCTGCTCGGCGACCAGGTCTACGCCGACGAACCCAGCGCCGAGACACGCCGATGGCTGGCCACCCGCCGTAACCTCGACGAACCGCCCGGCGCGGAGGTGCTCGATTTCGACGAGTACGCCCACCTTTACCTGGAGACGTGGTCCGACCCGGCCGTGCGGTGGCTGATGTCCACGGTGCCCGTCTCGATGATCTTCGACGACCACGACGTGCGCGACGACTGGAACACCTCGCAGGCGTGGCGGGAGCGGATGCGGCGGCGGCCGTGGTGGTCCGGCCGGCTCCGCAGCGCGTTCATGACGTACTGGGTGTATCAGCACCTCGGCAATCTCGGGCCCACCGAACTGGCCGACGACGCCACCGCCGCCGTCGTGCTGAACGGCCCGGGCGACAAGACGCCCGCGCTGCGCGCGCTCGCCGAGATCGCCGACGACGACCTTACCGGGGCGAAGGCCACCCGGTGGAGCTACCGGCGGATGTTCGGCCGAGTGTGCCTGCTCATGGTCGACAGCAGGGCGGGGCGCATCCTCGCGGGCGGGCGGCGGTCCATGCTCGACGAGGACGAGTTCCGCTGGGTGGAGCGCAACGCCGACACAGACTGTGACCACCTGCTGGTCGGCACCTCACTGCCCTGGCTGCTGCCGCCCGCGATCTCGCACGTCGAGTCGCTCAACGAAGTGGCCTGCCGCCGTCCCGGCCTGCGCGGCCGGGTGGCCGAGACGCTCCGGCAGGCGGTGGACCTCGAACACTGGGCCGCGTTCCGCTCCTCGTTCGACCGGCTGTCCCGGCTGCTCGCGCACATCGGCGGCGCGCCCGGCGCTCCGGCGTCGATCCTGGTGCTCTCCGGCGATGTGCACCACAGCTACATCGCCCGCGCCCGGTTCCCCGGGCCGATGCGCAGTGTGGTGCACCAGCTCACGTGTTCGCCGATGCACAACGCCGCGCCCCCGGTGCTCGCCGCCGCGTTCAGGGTGGCGTGGTCGAAACCGCTGGAACGGCTCACACGCTGGTGGTCCCGACGCGCGGGAGTGGCCCCGCCCGAGGTGCGCTGGTCGCGCACCGTCGGCCCGTGCTTCGGCAACGCCGTGATGACGCTGGAGCTGCGTGGCCGCCGTGCCGACGCGTTGCTCGAACGCGCCGGACCCGACGGGCTGGTCGATCAGGCCCGGATGCCGCTGGCCGCGTGACCCGCGCGATCGGGTGGTGGGTGCGGAACCGGGTCAGCCGGGCCGTCCGCCGGAACCGACGTCCGTGACCACCTGATCGATGCGTTCGGCCAGGCGCACGTCCGGCTCGGTGACCACGCCGGAGCCCGTGCTGACCGTGAAGGTGACCGCGTCGCCACTGCGGGAGACGCGCGCGTGGTCGTTGAACTCGGCTGCCACCCGCTGCACCTGGTTGACCAGGGGGTCGTGCCGGTCGGCGGGCAACCGGACCGTCCGGGAGATCCCGGTGCGGTCTCCCTCCCACTCGGGCAGGCGGCGCAGGACGCTCGCGACGTCGGTGTCGGACAGTTCGGTGGGTACCTCGCGGCGCACGCTTTCGGCGCGCCCCGGCGGCTCGCCGGTGGGTTCGAGCACGGCGAGCACGTCCGAGGCCAGTGTGGACCGCAGGTGGTCGACGAGTGCGGGATCGCCCGCGCGCAGAGCCCTGATCACCGCCTGGGTGAGGTAGCGGGCGCGCTCGGCGCCGACCCCGAGCCGGTGCCCGGCCTCGACGACCAGCCCGGCACCGTCGCGAATCTCCGGAGGCCCCGGCACCTCGGCGGCGTTCTCCAGCGAGCCGGGCAGGCTTTCGGCCACGCGGTCCCGGTCCGCCGGTGACAGGCAGTGCGCCAGGGTGGCCAGAACCGCCGCGACCGTCTCCCGGGCCTCCCGGGTGCCGCCCAGTTCGGCGTCGCGGCGTACCCACTCGATGAGGTCCTGGTACTTCACGCGTGCCCTCCTCGCTCACTCGGGTGCGCTCTGCGGCTACCCCGCCGCACGGCTGCTATGCACCCGCCCACGTGCGCAGGCCCCCTTCCCCGCACTGCGACGGGGAAGGGGGCCTGCGTGGTGAGACGGAGAGTGAGCGGACGGCTCAGAGCTCCTCGTCGGGACGGTCCGGGTGCCTGCGCAGCAGCAGGATCGAGACGGCGAGCCCGCCCCACACCAGGAGGATGGAAATGATCAGCATGATGATGGCGCCGGTCGACATCAGCGCTGCACCCCTTCCACGTCGGTGGTCGCGGGCTCGGGCTGCCTACCGCCCTTCCAGGGCAGCAGCGACAGCACGATCCCGCCGACGATCGCTCCGATGGCCACGGCCCAGCCCGCGCCGAGCAGGAAGCCGGTGGAATAGCCCTCGTAGTTCTCGGCGAGTTCGGCGCTGAGGCTGTCCCACATCATCCAGCCGAGCACCACCGGGGTGACCACGCCGAGGGTGATCCGCCACAGCAGGCCGACCCGCACGGCCGAGGACTCGTTGGCGTGGTCGGACAGCGGCTTGAGGCCGCGCACCAGCCAGGCCACGACGACCACCGCGACCAGCCCGGCGAGCGCGATGCCGTACTGGTTGATGAAGTGGTCGACCACGTCGAGGAAGTGCACGCCGTGCGTGGTGGGGAAGAGCACGATGGACACCACGGCGGTCACGCCGCCCACGATCAGCACGGCGGGCACGCGGCGCAGCCCGGTGCGGTCGGCCACCGACGCGACGACCACCTGCACGATGCTGATCAGCGAGGTCAGTCCGGCGATGGTGAGCGAGGCGAAGAAGACCACGCCGAACACCTCGCCCGCGGGCATGCTGGAGATGATCTCGGGGAAGGCGACGAACGCGAGGCCGATGCCACTGGTGGCGACCTCACCGACCGGCTCGCCCGTGCTGGCCGCCATGAATCCGAGCGTGGCGAACACGCCGATGCCCGCCAGGATCTCGAACGAGCTGTTCGCGAAACCCGCCACCAGCGCCGAGCCGGAGAGGTCGGCGCGGCGGCGCAGGTAGGACGCGTAGGTGATCATGATGCCGAAGCCGACGGAGAGCGAGAAGAAGATCTGCCCGTACGCGGCCACCCACACGCTGCCGTCGGTGATCGCCGACCAGTCCGGGGAGAACAGGGCATCGAGGCCCGCGCTGGCGCCGGGCAGCGTCAGCGCGCGGCCCACCAGGATCAAGAACAGCACCGCGAGCAGGGGGATGAAGATACGCGCTGCCCGTTCGATGCCCCGCCGCACGCCGATCGCGAGCACGGCGAGCGTGACCACCCAGACCGCGATGAGGGGCACGGCAACGGCGCCGACGTAGGAGAACTCGCCGGTGGGGGCGTCCGACAGCCGCAGGAAGTCCTCGAACAGGAACGCCTCGGGGTCGTCACCCCAGGACGTGCCTACCGAGAAGCCGGTGAACATGACCGCCCACGCGATGATCAGGGCGTAGTAGACGGCGATGACGAAACAGATGATGACCTGCCACCAGCCGATGGGCTGGGCCGGTTTCGACAGCCGGAGGAACGCAGTGGGTGGGGAGGCGCGGTACTTGTGGCCGATGGTGTATTCGAGGATGAGCAGCGGGATGCCCGCCGTCAGCAGGGCCACCAGGTAGGGGAGGAGAAACGCCCCGCCGCCGTTCTCGTAGGCGACGTACGGGAAGCGCCAGATGTTCCCCAGGCCGACGGCCGAACCGATCGCGGCCAGGAGGAATCCCGCCCGGGTGCCCCACTGCTCACGTTGTTCCTGCATACAGCTTCCGTCTCGTTCGTCTGTCTATCGTTCGATCGGGTGAGATCGAGCAGACTCTAACGCGTGCTTTACACCGCTGTCGCGTCCACCACGGTCGTAGGGCCCCCACGGGCAGCGGACATGCGCGGATCGTACCCCGCACCCCCCACCCCTGCCGCCCGCGAGTTGCCCCCTCCCGCCCGCGAGTTGCCCCTTCCGGTCCGCGAGTTGCCCCTTCCCGTGCGGGAGTTGCCCCTTCGCGTCGGCGAGTACGCTCGCGCGGCTCACGGTGTTGCCCCTATCGCCCGGGTATCGATGCGGTCCGGGCACAGCGTGGTTAGGGGTGCCGAACCGCTCGGCGATGATCTGGGGCGTGGTTGGGCAGCATGATGCCGCCCGAGCCGAGCGGGGACGATCGCGTGTGTCCACTCGGGCCGCCTCCGAGCGTGCTGCCAGACGCGCGCTTCGTCGTGCGTGTGGCGATGCCCCCGAGGGCGGCTCGCGGTGGCTTCCGGCATCCGCGTGGCCCGTTGGAGCAAGCCGAGGACTCTCAGCGGTGTCGCGAACGGTTCCGCCTCACGCCTGGGAAGTGTGCATCGCTCCCTTCCGGGAACTCGACCGCTGTCACGGGCACTCGCATCTCATCCGGGTGTGACTCCGCAGTCAGCGCGACAGGGCGCATTCGCGAGCTGCGCGGCGCGACTCGCGCGCTGTAAACGGCAGCTCGGGCGCTGTGAAGGGAAACTCGAGCGCTGTAACAGGCAACTCGCGGACGGGAAAGGGCAACTCGCGGGCTGTGAAGGGCAACTCGCGGGTGGTGAAGGGCAACTCGCGCGCTGGTGGGAACGGTCGGGTTAGCTGCGGAGTTTGCGGTAGAGGGTTTCGGCCTCGTCGTCGGTGAAGCCGTTGCGGGCGAGAACGTCGAGCACGCCGCCGTGCCGCCGGTCGACCTGCTCCAGGAACGCCTCCATCGTCTCCGCGCGCGGGCGGTGCCGGTCCTCCGGAACACTGTCCACGTCGCCCGCGTAGGTCGGCGAGCCGCGCAACCGGGCGAGAATCCGCGGCAACCGCTGCCCGGTCGCGGCGTAGTCGCGCACGATGTCCTCACGCCGCGCCCCCGCGATGGTGAGCGCGAACGCCACCACGACGCCCGTCCGGTCCTTGCCCGCCGCGCAGTGCACCAGCGCAGCCCCCGGCGAATCGTTCACCGCCCGCAGCGCGCCGACGATGCTGTCCGGCCGGTGCTCGACGTAGCCGAGGTAGTGGGCGCACGACGGGTCGCCAGGGTAGCGTTCCTCCTCCCGCTTACGGCGCACCAGCAGGGCCTCGGCGCCCCCGTCGTAGGCGTGGTCGGGCAGCAGCGAGTGGTTGACATGCGTGATGTGACCGAGCCGCGTCAGGGGAGCGGGGCCCTCCGCGCTCACCTCGGACGGCGAGCGCAGGTCGACCACGGTGCTCAGCCGCAGCTGATCGGTCAGCAGCGCGATGTCGGCGGGGGAGAGGTCCTGCAGGTTGTCCGCCCGCAGCAGCCGCCCCGGCGTGGTCTTGTCACCGTCGTCGGTCGGAATGCCACCGACGTCACGAACGTTCACGGCGCCGTCGAGTTCAAGCCACAACACAGCGGCCATTGTTCCAGTACCGAGCCCTCGACGGCCAGGACCGCCGTATCGGTCACACCCGTAGAGCGGCGATCACGGCGTCGGCGACGGCCCGGGCCCCGCCCGGTACCGTGCCGTCGGCGGCCACGCGGACACCGCCCGTGTCCAGTACCGAGGCCACGGTCTCCTCCAGCCTCCGGGCCGCGTCGTCGTGGCCGAGGTGGTCGAGCAGCATGCCCGCGGCGAGCAGTTGCCCGACCGGATTGGCCCTCTCCTGCCCGGCGAGCTCCGGTGCGCTGCCGTGGACGGGCTCGAAGTAGGCCGGACCGTCGCCGATGTTGCCCGCCGGGCACAGGCCGATGCCGCCGACCGTGGCGCCGCCGAGGTCGCTGAGCACGTCGCCGAGGAAGTTCTCCGTCACCAGGACGTCGAAGTGCCCGGGGCGCAGCACGAGGTCCTGCGCGGCGGCGTCGGCGTAGCGGTACTCCAGCTCCACGTCCGGGTATCCGGCGGCTGCCTCGGTGACCATCTCCCGGAACAGGGCGTGACTGCGCAGCACGTTGCTCTTGTCGACGCAGGTGACGCGGCGCACGCCGTCGGCGGGAGCGCCCGAGCGCCGCGCGGCCAGCTCGAACGCCCTCCGCGCCACCCGCAGCGACCCCTCGCGCGTGGTCAGCAGGGTGTCGCTGACCGCCCAGCGATTGCCGACCCCCTTGCCGCGCGAGGCGTACAGGCCCTCGGTGTTCTCCCGCACGAGCACGTAGTCGATCGCGCTGTCGGCAGGGCCGGCGCGGCCCTGGCCGCGCCACCCGCCGGGGCTGCGAGCGCGCGAGGGGGAGAGGGCCGAGTCCACCCCGGGCAGCAGGCGCACCGGACGCACGTTGGCGTAGGTGTCCAGACCGGTGCGCAGGACGCCGCCCAGCACTCCCGCTTCGACGCCGTCCGGGGTGCGCACCTCCGGCAGCCCGACCGGACCCTTCAGCGTGGCCTCGACGTCCTCGCGCACCCGCCGGAGGTCCTCCGGCGAACACGCCTCGCCGGTGCGGCGGTAGGTGTCCGCGCCCGCGTCGATCTCGACCACGTCGAGCGCGAACGGCGTGGCCATCCGAGTGGTGAGTACCTCGAGAACCGACAGCGTGGCCGCCACGATCTCCGGTCCGATCCCGTCGCCGGGGATGACGCCGATCCGCCTGTGCCGCACGGGAGCCGAGTCTCGCACGCCTCTCCTCGGCCCGCCTTCGACGCCCGGCCACGCGGGGTGGCGGTTTGGCACGGTGACGGACCGGAAAACCGCCGTGTGGCGGAGCAGAGCACACAAGGCAGGTGAGGGGTCATGCCGGGACGCCAGGAGTTACCCAGCACGTTGCAGCGGTCGCCGGAGAAGGCGCAGCGCACGTGGATCGAGGCGCACGACTCGGCCGTGGAGACCTACGGCGAGGGCCGGCGCGCGCACCAGACCGCGTACTCCGCGCTCAAGCACCAGTTCGAGAAGGTCGGCGACCACTGGGAACCCAAGGAGAGCAAGGGTCCCTCCGACAAGCAGGCGCGTCGCGGCGCCGGGCAGCCGAGCGCCTCAACGGCGGGCGGAGTGGACGCCAACGCCAGCAAGCACCACCTCTACGAGCGCGCGCAGGAGCTCGACATCCCGGGCCGCTCGTCGATGAACAAGAAGGAACTCGTCGACGCCCTGCAAAAGGCCAGCGGCAGGCAGACCGCGCGGGCGCGGGAGGGCCGCAAGAACCGGTCCTGACCGGCTCGGCGCGAAGCGGGCCGGGGCGTGTCCGCGGACGGAGGCTGCCCGTGGCGAGGCGGCCCGGGGCCGCTCGCCGTCACCGCACCCGGTATGCCCGGCCGGGCGTGCTCCGCGTCTGCGCGGGGGTCACGGCGTCGTGCGGCGCGCCCGGCTCGGCGCCACGCGAGGCGGTTCGTTCGGCTGCTTGGGATACACCGGAGGCCATGGCGCGTCCATTCGCCCCTCCGCGAGATCTCGCCGGGAGAGTTCGAGCAGTGGCTCCAGCGAGCAGGGATCGGCGCGCATCGCCTCCCACGGATCGCCGCGCTCGGCCAGGCGGCCCGGCACGGTGGCCAGCGTCAGCTCTGCCGGGACGACGTCGGGCAGTTCGTCCCAGCCGATCGGCGTGGAGACCGGCGCGTCGGCGCGCGGGCGCACGCACCACGCCCCGAACACGGTCTTGTGCGGAGCGTTCTGGTTGTAGTCGACGAACACGCGGCTGCCGCGCTCCTCTTTCCACCACTGCGCGGTGATCAGATCGGGATGCTCGCGCTGCAGCGCCCGCGCCAGGGCGACCGCGCCCGCGCGCACCTGGTAGCTGTCCCAGCGCGGCTCCAGCGGCACGTACAGGTGCAGGCCGCGTGAGCCCGTGGTCTTGACGTAGGCCGTGAGTCCGAGCCCGCCGAGGAACTCGCGGGCCAGCAGCGCCGCCTGGCGGACCTGCGCGAACGTCACCCCGGGCGAAGGGTCGAGATCCACCCGCAGCTCGTCGACGACCTCCGGGGTGTCGGCGTGGAACGGCCACACGTGAAAGCCCAGGCAGCCGAGATTGACCGCCCACAGCACGTGGGCGAGGTCGGCGGCAACCAGCGCGTCGGCGGTGGTGCCGTTCGGCGTGGTGACCACGGTGGTGCGCAGCCACGGCGGCACCGACTTCGGCACCCGCTTCTGGAACCACGACTTGCCGCCTGCCCCGGAAGGGTGGCGTTCCATCAGCAGCGGCCGTCCGCCGAGCGTGGCCAGCACCGGGCCGGAGACGGCCTGGTAGTAGCGCACGAGGTCGAGCTTGGTCTCGCCCCGCTGCCCGAAGAACACCTTCTCCGGGCTGGAGATCGGCACGTCCGTGCCGTCGACCTCGATCAGCACCGTGTCGCTCATCGCGTCTCCACCCCGCGCACCTCGTCGAACAGCGTGGTGAGCTCGGCGGGGGCCACCTCGTCGAGCTGGGCGTAGGTGCACGAGGCCGGGTCGCGGTCCGGGCGGAACCGCACGAGCCTTCCGCCGTGGCGGAAGCGCCCGGCCTGCACGTGCTCGTAGCGCACCTCGGCCACGCGGGCGATGCGCAGCGGCTCCCACGAGAGATCCTTGCCCGCGTTCCACCGGCTCAGCCCGCCCGGCATGCGGCCCGCCTGCTCGTCGGCGGAGGCCCAGTCGCGCCACGGGTGCTCGTCGAACGCCCCCTCACGCAGGGGGGCCAGCTCGTCCACCAGCTCGGCGCGGCGGCGCGCGGCGAAGCTGCTCGCGACACCGACATGGTGCAGGGTGCCCGCCTCGTCGTAGAGGCCGAGCAGCAGTGATCCGACACCGCGCCCGTCCTTGTGCCACCGGAACCCGGCCACCACGCAGTCGGCGGTGCGTTCGTGCTTGACCTTCCACATCGCGCGCCGGTCCTGCTGGTACGGCGTGTCCGGGGCCTTCGCCATCACGCCGTCGAAGCCGGCGCCCTCGAAACGGGTGAACCAGTCCCGGGCGGTGTCGGGGTCGTCGGTCAGCGGGGTGAGGTGCACCCGGGTGGGCGTGGTGTTCAGGGCCTGCTCCAACAACCGCCGTCGCCGCGCGAACGGTTCGGCGGTGAGGTCGCGGTCGTCGAGGGCGAGCAGGTCGAAGGCGACGAAGCTGGCCGGAGTCTCGGCGGCCAGCTTGCGCACGCGGGAGGCGGCCGGGTGCAGGCGGTTCTGCAGGGTGTCGAAATCCAGGCCCTCCCCGGTGACCACGACGATCTCGCCGTCGACCACGCACCGCGCGGGCAGCGCCTCGGCCAGAGGCTCGCGCAGGTCCGGGAAGTACCGCGTCAGCGGCCGGTCGTTGCGGGAGCCGAGTTCCAGCTCGTCGCCGTCCCGGAACACCACGCAGCGGAAGCCGTCCCACTTGGGTTCGTAGTACAGCCCCGGCGTCTCCGGCAGCTCACGCACCAGCGCGGCCAGCATCGGCCGCACCGGGGGCAGGACGGGCAACTCCACGCACCGATCCTAGAGCGCGCGGCGTCATCCGGCACCCGCGACGATGCCGACGACGGTGTGGGCGCCTCAGCTCGCCCAGTCGAGCAAGGGCTCGCTGCGGTGTGGGTCGCGCAACATCTCCATGCCGCGCTGCTCCAGGGTGCGCACCCGCTTGCGGCTCAACCCGAGCCGCTGCGCGATCTCCGGGATCGTGTGCTGGTGGCCGTCCCGCAACCCGTAGCGCAGGGACACCACCGCCGCCTCCGAGGCGGGCAGGCTGTCCAGCGCGGCCTTGAGCTCGTCGGTCATCGCCTGCCGCTCGATGCCCTCGCCGACCGCGGGCACGGCGCCGTCGGTGACCAGGTCACCGAGGTGCAGCTCGCCGTCCTCGTCCAGCGGCACGTCCAGGCTCACGGTCGACTTGCCCGCCTGACGCAACGCCACCACGCGCTCCACCGGCATGCCGGCGGCCTCGGCCAGCTCCTCGACGGTCGGCTCGTGGTCGCTGTGGGCCTGCAGCGTGCGCTCCAGCCGATCGAGCTTGGCGACCTGCTCGCCGACGTGCATGGGCAGCCGGATGGTGTTCGCCTGGAACGCGTTGCCGCGCTGGATGGCCTGCCGGATCCACCACATCGCGTAGGTCGAGAACTTGTAGCCCTTGGCGTAGTCGAACTTCTCCACCGCGCGGATCAGCCCGAGGTTGCCCTCCTGGATGGCGTCGAGCAACGGGAGGCTGGTGTGCCGGTTCTTGCGGGCCGCCGTCACCACGAGCCGGAGGTTCGCGCGCACCATGTGGTCCTTGGCCCTGGCGCCGTCGCGCGCGAGGAGCCGCAGGTCGCGCCGGTCGGCCGGAAGTGTGCCCTCGCCCGCGTCGGCCCGGCGCAGGAGTTCGGCGGCGTAGACGCCCGCCTCGATCCGCTTGGCGAGTTCGACCTCCTCGTTGGCCGTGAGCAGCGACGTCGTGCCGACCTCGTCGAGGTAGTAGCGGACGATGTCGGGCTCCTCGGTGGCCCCCCGGCCACGCCCGCGGGTCGCGGTCAGTGTCGCGTCAGCCAATTCTGCACCCTCCTTCTGGTAAGGCAACGCGGGCGAAGGCGCGGACATTCCGTGCACACCACACCCACGCCCGGCGACGCGGCCGGGCGTGGGGACAGGGTGGTGTCTCCGATGGCACAACGCGACGGCGCGCCCCCTCATTCCCGTGCGGGCTCGGCGGAGCGCTCCGGCGTGCCGCCGGTGTCGGCCGTGCCGTCGGAACCGGCACGGAGCCCGGCCCCCCGGAAAGTGCCGCGGTAGGCGCTCGGCGACACCCCCAGCGTCGCGCGCAGGTGCTGCCGCAGCGACACCGCTGTCCCGAACCCGACGGCCGTCGCGATCCGCTCGACCGGCAGGTCGGTGCGTTCCAGGAGCTGGCGGGCCCGTTCCACGCGGCGCTGGAGCAGCCAACGCCCGGGCGAGACACCCACCTCGCGGCGGAAGCGGCGGGTGAACGTGCGGGTGCTCATCGACGCCCGCGCGGCGAGATCGGCCAGGGTCAGCGGCCGGTCGAGGCGTTCGAGCGCCCACTCGCGCGCCTGGGCCGTGGCGGCGCCGTGCGGTTGGTCGGCGGGGCCCGGCAGCGACACGTACTGCGCCTGACCGCCCTCTCGATGCGGAGGCACGACCGTGCGGCGTGCCACGTCGTTGGCCACCGCCGCGCCGTGGTCGCCGCGGATCATGTGCAGGCACAGATCGATTCCGGCCGCCTCGCCCGCGGCGGTCAGCACGTCACCGGAGTCGGTGTAGAGCACGTCCGGGTCGAGTTCGACCGCGGGGTGGCGGCGGCGGAACTCCTCCGCCGAGAGCCAATGCGTGGTGGCCCGGCGCCCGTCCAGCAGTCCGGCCGCGGCGAGCACGAACGCCCCCGTGCAGACCGAGGCGATCCGCGTGCCCGGGGTGATGCGGCCCAGCGCCTCCGCGAGCGGCGGGGACAGCTCGCCGGTGGTCTCCGTCGCGTCGGGGTCGTGGCTGCCGGGGATGACGACCGTGTCGGCCTCGGCGAGCAGCTCAGGACCGTGTTCGACCCGCAGGGTGAAGTCGGCGTCGGTGCGCACCGAGACGGGCGCGGGCGCGGGGGCGCAGGTACGCACGTCGTAGAGCACGTCGCCCTCGGGAGAGCGCGCCGTGCCGAACAGCTGGTGCACCAGGCCCAGTTCCAGGGGGAGCACGCCGTCCCGGGCCAGAACCGCCACCCGGTGTCTCGTCGCGCACATGGCTGGATTCTTGCACATGATGTCCGTCGAGCCACTCGTCCGGGGTGCCGAAGGCGAGCATGCTCAGCGGCATGAAGGTTCTCTGGATCACCGCTCACCCCGACCCCCGCTCGTTGACCGCCGCGCTCGCCTGCGAGGGCGTGCGGGCGCTGACCGGGCTCGGGCACGAGGTCCGGGTGCGCGATCTCTACGCGATGAAGTGGAACCCGGTCGTCGACGCGGCCGACTTCGACCACGACCCGGGCCGCCGGCTGCACGTCGGCGCCGCGGCGAAGCAGGCCCACCGGGAGGGGCGGTTGTGCCCGGAGATCCGCGCCGAGCAGGACCACCTGCGCTGGTCCGACACCGTCGTGTGGCAGTTTCCGCTGTGGTGGCACGGGATGCCCGCGATCCTGAAGGGATGGATCGACCGGGTGTTCGTCAACGGCTTCGCCTACGGAGTCACCGACCCCGCCACCGGCGCGACACTGCGTTACGGCGACGGCGGATTGAAGGGCAGGAGGGCGCTCGTGGTCACCACCATCGGGGGACGGGAGTCCGCCTTCGGGCCGCGGGGCGTGCACGGCGCGCTGGAGGATCTTCTCTTCCCGATCCAGCACGGGATCAGCTTCTACGCCGGCATGGCGCCCTTGGCTCCGTTCGCCGTCTACGGTGCGGACCGGTCCACTGACAGTGACTACGCCGAAGCGGCGGCCCGCTTGCGCGCGCGCCTGGCCTCCCTGCCGGAGGAGGAGCCGGTGCCCTTCCGGCGCCAGGACAGCGGGGACTACGACGAGGAGCTGGTGCTGCGTCCCGAGGTCGCGCCGGGGCGGACCGGCCTCGCCGCCCACTACCGCCGATAGGCCCGCATCGGGCCACCGCGCCGGTGACGCGGTGGCCCGGACTCCCGTTACCGCGAGGGAAGGGCCGGCTGGGCCCGCCGGCCGCTCAGGGCGTCGATGTAGGCCTCGACGCGGTCGGCGTGTGCCTGACCGGCGAGCCAGACCACGAGCGCTCCCTTCGCGATGGTCCGTGCGAACGGAGGATCGACGTCCGGGTCCGGGATCGGCAGCACCACGGCCCTGCCGACGGCCGCCAGCAGGGCGGCGGTGACGACCACGAACGACACGGTGACGAGCACGGTACCTTCCTCTCTCGATTGGTCCGGGCCACTTTCATTCATGACCTTCTGTCTTCTAGAGTCCGGGAAATGGTGGACTGGAGGTAGGGCCAATGGGTGGCGAAGTGGACCGTTTTCAGCACGGGGCCGCACTGGCCATGCTGCTGGGCGACTGGAGTACCGGCCCCGGGCCGCTGTACCGCAAGCTCGCGGACGCGCTGGCACGCGCGGCGGAGGACGGCGCCCTCGCGGCGGGCGAGCGGCTGCCTTCCGAGCGCGAACTGTCCCGTTCGCTCGCCGTGAGCCGGGCCACGGTCGTGACGGCCTACGAGGAGTTGCGCACGCGCGGCGTGCTCGACCGCAGGCAGGGAAGCGGTACGCGGATCAGCGGCGACAGGCGCCCGCCCCGGGCCGACGGTCGCGTGCAGAACGGCTCGGGCACCGCCATCATGCAGCGTCTCATCGACGGCACCGGGCCGTTGATCTCGCTGAGCTGCGCGGCGGACGAGGGGGTGCCGGAGGTGGCGCGTGCCCTTGAGGAGGTGGCCCGTGACGACATCGCCGACCTGCTCGCCGACCCGGGTTATCACCCGAGAGGGTTGCCCGCGCTGCGCAGCGCGGTGGCCGAGCACTACACGGCGCAGGGTCTGCCGACCTCGCCCGACGAAGTCCTGATCACCTCCGGCGCGCACCAGGCGCTCGTCCTGCTCGCCGAGGTCTACCTGCGCGCGGCGCCGTCGGTCGTGGTGGAGGCGCCGAGCTGGTCGCCGTGCCTGGACATCTTCCGCCAGCACGACGCCGACCTGGTGCCCGTGCCGCTCGACGACGAGGGCATCGAGCCCACCGCGCTGGCCGCCGCGCTCGCCGAGCGCAATCCCGCGCTGGTGTACGTGATGCCCACCTTCCACAATCCGACCGGACGGCTGATGTCGGCCGCGCGCAGGCGGCGTGTCGCCGAGCTGGCGGCGCGGCACGGCGTCGCGGTGGTCGAGGACAACGCCTACGCCGGGGACCGGCTCACCCCCGGGGACGTGGCCTTGCCCAGCCCGCTGGCCGGGTACGCGCCGCGCGGGTGCGAGACGCTGACCGTCGAGTCACTCAAAGGCGTCTGGGGCGGGCTGCGGGTCGGCTGGGTCCGGGGTCCCGTGGGCATCATCGAGCGGTGTGCCCGGCGCAAGGCGATGGCCGATCTGGGTAGTCCGCTGATCGAGCAATCCGTGGCCGCCCGGTTGGTGCCACGGCTGGGCGAGCTGGGGGAGCGCCGCGCCCGGGTTCAGCTCGATCACTGCACGTTGCTCGAAACGCTGCTGGCCGAGCGGCTTCCCGAGTGGCGGTGGCGGCGTCCGGACGGCGGGTCGTCGCTGTGGGTGGCGCTGCCCGAGGGGCATGACGCCGGCGTGTTCGCCCAGCTCGCGCTCCGGCACGGGGTTGAGATCGTGCCCGGGTCGATGATGGACCCCACGGGCCGCCACGACAGCTACCTGCGGATTCCGTTCCTGCGTGAGCCCGACGTGCTCGCGGAGCTGGTGGACCGGCTGGCCGCCGCGTGGACGGAGCTGTGCCGGCACGGCCCGCGCGACGACACCCCGCTGCGCCCGGTGGTCTGAGCCGCGCGGCGGTCGTGTGGGCGACCA
>NZ_KB912678.1:4984-8759 GCF_000383795.1 Saccharomonospora saliphila YIM 90502 | reverse complement strand
CTCGCCGGGCGCGGGCACGCCGTCGGCACCCAGCGGGTTCGGGTTGTCGCCCGTGCCCGACGCGTCGAGCAGCGCCCGAGCGGTGACCAGTTCCTCCCGGCCGTCGGCGTGCCGGACGTGGACGGTCAGCGGCTCGGTCTCCCGCCCCGCGTCGACGACCCGGTCGCGCCCGCGCCGGGCGACGCCGACGACCTCCGCCCCGTACCGCACGGTGTCGCCGAGGGCGTCGGCGAGCGGGCGCAGGTAGTCGCGCACCCAGTCCCCACCGGTCGGATAGCCGCTGCCGTCCGGGCGCTGCCACCCCCGGGACGCCAGCAGTCGCTCGGCGGCCGGGGAGACCAGCTCGGACCACGGGGAGAACAAGCGCACGTGCCCCCATCGCACCACGCCCGCGCCCGCGTGGGCACCACGTTCGAGCACCAGCGGATCGAGTCCGCGTTCCCGGAGTTCGGCCGCCGCCGCCAGGCCGACGGGACCGGCCCCCACGACCACCACCGGCAGGGTGTCGTCTCGCACTGCCACCACGCCCTTCTCACCTCGTCCGACTTCATCGATGCGTGTCGATCGCTGTGGGGTCAATGTATCGACTGGAATCGATCGGAGCAACCATCGATTGCCATCGATATAGCCCCCTGTCCCCCGGGCCACCCGTCCCGCGTGTGTCGGCGTCGACACATCGTGGAACCGTGTCCGGGCCGGTGGCGTTGACGGGACGAGGGAGGTGGCGCCGGATGCGCGTGGGGCTGGGTTTGGCCGCGGTGGGACTCGGGGTGACGGCGACGACGGGAGTCGTGGCCGCGGGCTCCGGGGTCGTGACGGCGCTCGGGGGACGGCCGGATCCGGACCGGCTGCGGACCTCTCCGCGGTACCGCGACGGCGCGTTCCACAATCCCCGGCCGGCGCACTGGGTGCCCCGCGGCAGCACCCTCGACCTCCTCCGCGACATGGTCGCCGCCAGGCGCGCGCGCCGTCCGATCGGCGCGGTCCCGCTGGTCGCGCCCGACACCGCGCCGGAGCGCGGACTGCACCTGACCTGGTACGGACACGCCAGCTCCCTCGTCCAGCTCGACGACACCCGGGTGCTGTTCGACCCGGTGTTCAGCGACCGGGCCTCGCCGTCGCGGCTGGTCGGGCCCAAGCGCCTGCACCCGGTGCCCCACCGGCTCGACGAGCTTCCCCGCCTCGACGCCGTGGTGATTTCCCACGACCACTACGACCATCTGGACATGACCACCGTGCGGGAGCTGGCGCGCACCAGCGAGGCGGTGTTCGTGGTGCCGCTCGGCGTGCGCGCGCACCTGTGCGCCTGGGGAGTGCCCGGCGAGCGCGTCACCGAACTCGACTGGGGCCACGGCACCCGCGTCGGCGGCGTGTGGCTGACCGCCACCCCCGCGCGGCACTTCTCCGGCCGCGCCTTCGCGCGCAACACGACGCTGTGGGCCTCGTGGGTCGTGGCGAGCGCACGCCACCGCGTCTTCTACAGCGGCGACACCGGCTACATCGACGGCTTCACCGACATCGGCCGCGAGCACGGTCCGTTCGACGCGACGCTGATCCAGGTCGGCGCCTACGCGGAGAGCTGGCCGGACATCCACATGACCCCGGAGCAGGGGGTGGCCACCCACCGCGACGTGCGCGGCGGGCTGCTGGTCCCGGTGCACTGGGGAACGTTCACCCTGGCCCCGCACGGCTGGGCCGAGCCCATCGAGCGGGTGTTGCGAGCCGCGGACGAGCACGGCGTTCCCGTCGCGGTGCCGCGCCCGGGCGAGCGCATCGATGTCACGGCGCCGCCGCCGGTGCGTGGTTGGTGGCGTCCGCACAGCCCGGACGGGGCGTCCACTCCCCGCTGAGCGCAGGACGCTGGGCGGGATGCTGCGGGCGGTGGTCGCGGGTGCTGAGCGGGCCGGTGGTGAGCGTGCCGCCGCCGTGCGGAGGCCGGTCGTGCTGACGGCGTGGCGGGATGCCGTCGGTGTTTCCGGTTTCCGTCACCGAAAGCGGGTACGGACCCGGTGTGGCGGATGCGCTCGATCGTGAGCATTCCACGCTCGGAGCCCCCAGTGTCCCGGGCCGTGATGTACCCGCTGAGGAACACGTGTGGCGCGCGCTGTACGACCGTTACGCGGGACTGATCTACGGTGTCGCCCTGGCCGAGCTGACGCACCGGGCCGACGCCGAGGATGCCACTCAGGAGGTGTTCCTCAAGGCGTGGAGAAGCCGCGCGAGCTTCGATCCCGGCCGGGGACACATGCGGTCGTGGCTTCTGTCCATCGCCCGGAACGTGGTCCACGACCGGCTCGCCGCCCGGGGGCGCGACCGTGCCGTGCGTGAGGCGGTCGCGGCCGAACGCACACCGGTCCGGGCCCGGGCCGACGCGCCCCCCACCGGGGACACCGTCGTCGGCGGCCTCACGCTCGCCGCCCTGTTGACCGAGCTCGCCGCTGCTCAGCGATTGGTCGTGGTGCTCGTGGTCGTCGAGGACCTCACCCACCGCCAGATCGCCGAGCGGACCGGCTGGCCGCTGGGCACGGTCAAGAGCCACTGGAGCCGCGCGCTGAACCGGTTGCGCCGGAACGGGGCCGAGTGGGCGGGCGAGGCGGCGTCCCCTCGGCGTGCCGGGGACCGTGCCGGGACGCCTTCCGGGTAATCGACCCGCGGATAACGCCGACCACGCGTGGCGAGAATTCCTGTTCCTCCCGCATCCGGCGATTCGCCCGATCCGGTACAGGTCAGCGACGGCCGCGTCGACAACGCGCCGTGACCCATGACGAAGGAGGAGGCACTCCCATGCGCAAGCTTCTGCTCGGCGCCCTCAGCGGGGTGACCGCGGCCGCGCTGGCCGTGGCCGCGGGCGGTGTGGCCGCGGCGGATTCCGGTCAAGGACACGCCGCGTCCGCCCAGGCCACCGGCACGGTGTACGTCGTCCACGGCATCCCCGGCACGCCGGTCGATGTGTACGTGGACGGCGAACGCGCCCTCGACGACTTCCAGCCCGAGACCACTCAGGGCCCGCTCACGCTGCCGTCCGGCAGTCACCAGGTCCAGATCTTCCCGGCCGACGCGCCGGACGCGACCGGGCAGCCCGTGGTCGAGGCGACCGCCGACGTGCCCGCCGACGGCAACGTGTCACTCGTGGCCCATCTCGACGAGGGAGGCACGCCGACCCTGACCCCCTACGCCAACGACGTGAGCCCGGTGCCCACCGGACAGGCACGGCTGGTCGTCCGCCACGACGCGGCGGCTCCTGCCGTGGACGTGCGGGCCGACGGTGTCCCCGTGGTGTCCGGGCTGACCAACCCGAACCAGGAAGCCCTCGTCGTGGACGCGGGCACGGTGCAGGCCGATGTCGTGCTGGCCGGCACCGAGGAGGTGGTGATCGGCCCGGCGTCGCTGCCGCTGGAGGAGGGCACGGCGACGTTCGTGCACGCCGTCGGGTCCGCCGAGGAGGGCACGCTGACTTTCGTGCCTCTGACGATCAGCGACCTCAGCGGTGCGCCGAGCGGGGTTCCTGCCGGTGTCGCCGAGCCCGCGGATTCCGGTCTGGGCTGGGTCGTCGGTGGCTCCCTGGCGACGCTCCTGGCGCTCACCGCCGTGGCCGCGGTCCGGCGCACGGTGACCAGCCGCGAGCCGTGATACCCCGCGGGCGTGGGCTGAGCGCGTCGGGCCCGGTCGATGGCCGGGCCCGACGCCGCCGTGCGTGGCGCGTGGTGCTCGTGTGCGTGGTGCTCGTGGCGGTGCCGTTCGGCTGGTGGTCGTCGCGGCCCGACCCGGCGGGTCC
>NZ_KB912678.1:2215-4884 GCF_000383795.1 Saccharomonospora saliphila YIM 90502 | reverse complement strand
CGGTCCACGAAACCGGACTCGCACGCGGCGAGGGCGCCCGTCGCGGGCACGGTCAGTGCCGTCGCGGCCACCACGCGCAGCAGGGCACGCCGGTTCAGCGCATGTCGGGGTGTCACGACACGCATCCTGCCAGGCCCGGCCGAGCCGGGTGCCCGACGCCCGGCGCGACGCGGCGGGGGCACGATAAGCTGAACCACCACTTCAGAACAAGGACAACAGGGAGCATCACGGTGCCCAACGAACTCGCCAGCAGGCTGGAGCCCCTCGTGGCCGAGGCCGTCGCGGCCGCGGGTTTCGATCTCGACGCGCTGGACGTGCAGCAGGCAGGACGGCGCAAGCTGGTGAAGGTCGTGGTCGACGGGGAGGACGGCGTCGAACTCGACGAGGTCGCCGAGATCAGCAGGGCGGTGTCCGCGGTGCTCGACGAGTACGAGCATCTCATCGCGGGCGCCTACACGCTGGAGGTGACCTCGCCCGGTCTCGACCGGCCGCTCACGCGGCCCCGGCACTGGCGCAGAGCGAGATACCGTCTCGTGCGCGTGACGCCCGTCGACGGGGCGCCGTACGTGGGCCGTGTCGGCGAGGCGGGGGACGAGTCGGCGCGGATACTGGTCGACGGACAGATCCGCGATGTGCGGTACGCCGACGTGCACAGCGCCGTCGTCGAGGTCGAGTTCAAGCAGCCACCCGCGGGTGATCTGAAGCTGCTTGAGGACGACGCGTACGGGAAGATCGATGAAGGTGCCGGATCGAAGGAGGAGCCGAGGTGAACGTCGACATCGCGGCGTTGCGCGCGATCGAACGGGACAAGGACATCCCCTTCGAGACGGTGCTCGAGGCGATCGAGAGCGCGCTACTGACCGCCTACAAGCACACCGAAGGGCATCAGCCCCGCGCGAAGATCGACATCGACCGTAAGACGGGCTTCGTCCGGGTGCTGGCGCACACTCTCGACGAGCACGGCGAGATCGCCGAGGAGTGGGACGACACCCCGGAGGGGTTCGGCCGCATCGCGGCGGCGACCGCGCGGCAGGTCATCCTCCAGCGGCTCCGCGACGCCGAGCACGAGAAGACCTACGGTGAGTTCTCCGCCCAGGAGGGCGAGATCGTCGCGGGCGTCGTGCAGCGTGACGCGAAGGCCAACGCGCGGGGCATGGTGGTCGTGCAGGTCGGGGAGACCGAGGGCGTGCTGCCCGCGGCCGAGCAGGTGCCCGGCGAGGTCTACGAGCACGGTTCCCGGCTGAAGGCCTACGTCGTCGGGGTCGCGCGCACCCTCCGCGGTCCGCAGATCACGCTGTCGCGGACCCACCCGAACCTGGTGCGCAAGCTCTTCGCGCTGGAGGTCCCCGAAATCGCGGACGGGACCGTGGAGATCACCGCCGTGGCCCGCGAGGCGGGGCACCGCTCCAAGATCGCCGTGCGTTCCACCGTGCCGGGCGTCAACGCCAAGGGCGCCTGCATCGGGCACGTCGGCGGACGGGTGCGCAACGTGATGAGCGAGCTCGGGGGTGAGAAGATCGATATCATCGACTACTCCGACGACCCGGCCGAGTTCGTCGGGAATGCGCTCTCGCCCGCGAAGGTTGTCTCCGTAGGGGTGGTCGACGAGCGGGCCAAGACGGCCCGGGTCGTCGTCCCCGACTTCCAGTTGTCCCTGGCCATCGGCAAGGAAGGGCAGAACGCGCGGCTCGCGGCGCGTCTGACCGGATGGCGGATCGACATCCGCAGTGACGCGGCCCCCGAGACGGGGCAGCGCCAGGTGGAGCCGACCGAGACACCGCACGTGGCGGCCACCGGTTCCGCCGACTGATTGACCAAGGTCTAAACTGGGTTGTGGTGCGACACCCACAGCCGATCTCGACACGCCGGGAACGCGGAACCTCCCCGGTCCGCACGTGTGTCGGGTGTCGGCGCCGGGCGTCGGCCGGTGAGCTGGTCCGCGTGGTCGCGACGGACGGGCGGCTGGTCGTCGACGAACGGCGACGGCTCCCCGGCCGCGGCGCGTGGTTGCACCCTGATCCGGGGTGCCTGTCCCGCGCCGAGCGGCGGAGGGCGTTTCCCCGAGCCCTGCGGGCGACGGGGGTGCTCGACGCGGCGGGTGTGCGGCATCATGTGCACCGGCTCACCGAGAGCTGTACGGGTACGGGGAGTTCTCGTGCCCAGACCGGAACAAGGAAGCAGGTCGACCCGTCATGAGTCAGCCGTGAAGCTGAAGCCATGAACGCGCGACGATAGGACGAGGTCTGCGGGTTTCGCCGCCGACCTCATCAGTTGAGGAGAGCAGTGGCAGGCAAAGCCCGCGTGCACGAGCTCGCGAAAGAGCTCGGCGTCACGAGCAAGGAAGTACTCGCCAAGCTGAAGGAGCAGGGCGAGTTCGTGAAATCCGCGTCCTCCACGGTCGAGGCGCCCGTCGCCCGGCGGCTGCGGGACGCGTTCACCGGAGGGGACGGCAAGACCTCCGACAAGGCCTCCGGCGGCAAGGGCCGGGGCCCGAAGCCGACGCCGCCGAGCGGAAACGGCAACGGCGCGGCTCCCGCGCCGCCGAAGCCGTCGGCCCCGTCGCAACAGCAGACGCAGGAGCAGCAGGCTCCGCAGGCCCAGCAGCCCCGGCAGGAGGCTCGACCGCAGCAGGACAGGCCCGCGCCCAAGCCGGGCCCGAAGCCCGGTCC
>NZ_KB912678.1:0-2115 GCF_000383795.1 Saccharomonospora saliphila YIM 90502 | reverse complement strand
CGCGCCGGACGGTGGACGCGGCCGAGGCCGACGCCGTCCGGCACGGCAGGCGCGTTCCGACCGCGGGTCTGGACGGCACGTACGGAGTGTTCGACCCCGGACGGGCGGGTGCTCGCCCTCGCGGTCGACGCCGGGGCCTTGGCGAGGACCGTGGTGGTGCTCGCGCCCGCGTGAGCGCACCGGGGCGGGCCCGGGGCGGTGGGGCCGGTTACGCTGCCATCCGTGCAGCGATGGCGTGGGTTGACCGACCTGCCCGGCGACTGGGGCCGGTGCGTGGTCACGATCGGGCTGTTCGACGGCGTCCACCGGGGCCACCAGGCACTCATCGCCGAGACGGTGCGCACGGCCCGCAAACGCGGCCTGCCGAGCGTGGTCCTCACGTTCGACCCGCACCCGTCCGAGGTGGTGCGGCCCGGCAGCCACCCCGCGCTGCTGACCACGCTGGCGCGCAAGGCTGACCTGGTCGAGGGGCTCGGTGTCGACGTCTTCGCCGTCCTGCCGTTCACCCCGGAACTGTCCCGCCTCGGCCCGGACGAGTTCGTGCACGAGGTGCTCGTGGACGCGCTGCACGCCGCCACCGTCATCGTGGGCGAGAACTTCACGTTCGGGCACAAGGCGGCGGGGGACGTGCAGACCCTGCGCAGGCTGGGCAAGCGGTTCGGCTTCACCGTGCACGGCGCCTCGCTCGAAGGCCGCACGGTCGGCGAGGACACCGACAACGGCGAGATCACCTACTCGTCCACGTATGTGCGCTCCTGCATCGACGCCGGGGACGTCGCCGCGGCGGCGGAGGCGCTCGGGCGTCCGCACCGGCTGGAGGGCATCGTCGTGCGCGGGGAGGGCCGCGGGCACGACCTCGGCTATCCGACCGCCAACCTCTCGCTGCCCCGCTACGCCGCCGTGCCCGCCGACGGCGTCTACAGCTGCTGGTTCGTGCGCGGCGGCGAGGACGGCGAGCGCCTGCCCGCGGCGGTCTCGGTGGGCACCAACCCCACCTTCTCCGGCCGGGAACGCACCGTGGAGGCGTTCGTCCTCGACGTGGACGCCGACTTCTACGGTCAGCAGGTCGCGCTCGACTTCGTGGCCCGGCTGCGAGGCCAGATCCGGTTCGACACCCCGGAGGAGCTGGCCGAGGGTATCGCCGACGACGTGTCGCGCACCCGCGCCACGTTGGGGCTCTGACACCCTCCGGTCGACGGCGGCGGTCGCGATTGCGAACGCCTGGAGTATTCGGCCCCGGGCGCGGACGCGACCTGGCAAGATGCCTACACGCACCGCCGGTCCGCGATCGGCGGCCCGTCGTCGAGGGGAGCGGAACGTCACCGTGGAGGACCACAAGATCGTCCAGCGGAACATCGCGTTGCAGCGGGAGTGGTACGGCGAACCGCTCGGCGATCGTGTGCGCAGGCTCGTGGTCGCCTTCGACGTCTCGCAGGCCTATCTCGCCGAGGTGCTCGGCATCAGCGCTCCGATGCTGAGCCAGGTGATGAGCGGACGCCGGGCCAAGATCGGCAATCCGGTCGTGCTCGCGCGGCTGATCATGCTGGAGCGCAAGGTGCTCACCCCGGAGGTCGCGGCGGGCAGCGCGGCCGCCATCCGCGCGGCGCTCGAGGACGTCCGGGCCGCGCGCCCGACGGTGAGCCGGGACAGCCTGCCGGTCGGCGTCGTCCCCGACGAACAGACGGTGTTCGCGGCGCTGCGCGAGATCGCCGAGGAGGAGAGCCTGCTGGACGCGGCCGACCGGCTCGACACCGACTTCCCGGCCATCGCCGATCTCCTGCGCAGGGCGGGGAAGGTCACCTGACGGTGTCTCCCGACGGTGCCCGTGCCCGCCTGTTCACCGCAGTGGTGCCCTCCGCCGAGGCGATCACCGCGCTGCGGCGTGAACTGGACCGTCACCCGCGAGTGGCCGGCGACGGGCGGCTGCGCTGGATGACGGTGCGGCAGTGGCACGTCACACTCGGTTTCTACGGCGACGACGACCCCGGCGCGCGGGAGGCGTGGGTGCGCGCGCGTCTCGCGGGCCTGCGCGCTCCGGTGATGCGGATGCGGGGGGCGGGCTCGTTCCCGGGCGTGCTGTGGACCGGGATCAGTGGCGAGCGCCTGGCCGAGCTG
>NZ_KB912677.1:8393-13342 GCF_000383795.1 Saccharomonospora saliphila YIM 90502 | reverse complement strand
GCGCCGGTGGTGGCGCGCGCTGACGCCCTGCGCCCGGTGACGCGGGAGGCCGTGGTCGTGGCCGACCCCGCGCGGCGCGACTCAGGCGGTAGACGACGGTGGCGGCCCGCGGATTTCGTGCCGCCGCTCGATGAGCTCGCCTCCGTGTACGCGAGGCGGGAGTTGATGGTCAAGTGCGCTCCCGGACTCGATCCGGACGCGGCGCCGTGGGCGCGCGAGGTGGAGCTGGTCTCGCTCGACGGCCGGGTCCGGGAGGCGAATCTGCTCAGTGCGGGCCTGGCGACTGCCACGCGCCGGGCGACGGTGCTGGGCTCCGACGGCACGGAATGGTCGCTCACCGACGCCGAGCCGGACGACGCGGGAGTCGGCGAGCCGGGGCGATGGCTCGTCGACCCGGACGGCGCCGTGGTGCGGGCCGGGCTGGTGCGCCACTACGCCGCCCGGCACGGTCTGTGGCAGCTCGACGAGCGCATCGCCTATCTCACCGGCGACACGCCGCCGCCCGGGGTGCGGGCCTTCCGGGTGCTCGAGACGGGACGTTACAGCGAGAAGGCGTTGCGCGCCGCCCTGCGCCGGCGGGAGGTCGGACGGCTGGAGATCCTGGTGCGGGGCCTCGACGTGGACCCGGACGCACTGCGCCGCAGGCTCAAACCGCGCGGTCCCGCCGAGGCGACGGTGGTGCTCACGCGCATCGGCCGGACGCCGACGGCGTTGGTGTGCCGGGCCGAACGTGCCTGACGGCCCGCCTGGTGGCGTGCGGACGGGCCCTCCCGTGGTGACTCGCGGACGTGACGGGGCAACTCGCGTGCGGGAAGGGGCAACTCGCGTGCGGGAAGGGGCAACTCGCGGGGGTGGAGGGGTGGCCGTGTGCTGATCCGGTGGTGGCCTCGCACAGGGCGTTGAGATGTGGATCGGTCCGCGTCGATAATGGCGGCATGTCGACCGCGCAGCGCATCCCGCCACCGCTTCCCGAGGAGGACGCGGCCGTGTACGCGGACTGGTTCGCGTGCCTGGCCGAGCCGACCCGGGTGCGGCTGCTGCACGCGGTGGCGGTCGCGCCGGGCGGGCTCACCGTCGGCGCGCTCACCGAGCAGCTCGGGGTGAGCCAGTCGACCTGCTCCCACCACGTCCGCAGGCTCGCCGACCTGGGCTTTCTCAGCCTGCACAAGCACGGAACCGCCACCAGGGTCACGATCAACCAGGAGTGCTGCACCGGCCTGCCGCACGCGGCCGACGCCGTCATGGGACTGCTCTCGCCGCGCCCCTGTTGTCCCGCCGACGTCCCCGCCGACGTCACCGTCCGGGCGCCGGAGCCGGGCGACCGGACGGCGCTGCGGACCCTCGACGCCGAGGCCGAGAAGTCCGGTGCGGAATCCGGTGCGGCGATCTCCGGCCCGGACGGGACCGGCGGCACCGTCCCGGACGGTGGCGCCTCCGACGGCGCCTGGCTGGCCGGTCATCGCTGGGTCGCCGAGATCGACGGTGAGGTCGTGGGCTGGACGGCGTTGCGGCCCGTGTCGGCGGCGGAGTGCTACGCGGGGGTCGCGGAGAGCGCGATCTACGTCGGCGAGTCCTTCCGTTGCCGAGGGGTCGGAACGGTGTTGCTGCGCAAGCAGGTCGAGGCCGCCGACCGCGCCGGGTTGTGGACGTTGCAGACCTCGGTGTTCACCGGTGATCGCGCGGGCGTGGCGCTGCACCACGCCGCCGGGTACCGCACCGTGGGGGTGCGGCAGCGCATCGCCCTGCTCGGCGGCGTCTGGCACGACACGGTGCTGCTCGAACGCCGAGTCGCCTGAGCCCGGGCCGGGCCGGCGGGCGCGCGGCACGAGAAATGTCGCCGTCGGCCGGACAATGCGGGTATGTGCCGAAACATCAAGACGTTGCGCCCGCCGTACGCCGAGGGCGTCACCGACACCGACATCCGGGCGGCGGCCGTGCAGTACGTGCGCAAGGTGTCCGGGTTCCGTGCGCCCGCCGCGCACAACGCGGAGGCCTTCGACCACGCCGTCGACGCGGTACACGCCGCCACGGCCGAGTTGCTGTCCTCGCTCGAGGTGCGCGGCGCCCGCTGACCGTCTGCGCCGCGTGTGCGTCGGCGCACCTACCCGTTGCGAATTTTTGCGCAGTGCGAAAATCTGCGGTAGCACGCGGGAGTGATCCCCGCCTCGCGAGCTCCGGTCGACGCTGTGAACTGCTGGGGGTGCTCACAGCCCCGACCGGAGCCCGCGAGTTGCCCCTCATGGTCGGCGAGTTGCCCTCCACAGCCCGCGAGTCGCCCCTGGAGACCCGCGGGTTGCCGGTCGGACGTCGTAGCTGAGGTCTGTGGCGAGGAGCGACTCCGGACGAAGCCGTAGCCAGACGATTCCTGTCCGCTCGGGATCCGCATGAAGGTATCGCCGGAACCGGGCATCCCACCGCTGTTCGTCGTCGCCGAGGTAGCGGGACAACTTCCGGCGGCCCCTCGCCACGTCGAACGGCAGCAGCTCGGCCCGCCCGCGCGCGATGACCTGCCTGACTGTCCCTGTCGTGAGGTCGCACTGATCGATGACCACGGCGATCGCCGGGTCGGCTCGAACCCTGCCCGGCAGAGCCGCCCACCCTCCCGTGATCGTCCAGAGCGCGGTGTCCTCCCAGAGGTACCAGACCGGGCGGACGGTCGGCCCGTTGGTCGCGATCCGGGCGGTGAGCGGTTGTGCCAGGAACGCCTCGATGTCGAACTCCGCGCCGGTCATCTCCTGCCGACCCCTTCGGCTCCGGGCCTGTCATCGACTTGCACGCGTCAGCATGGGACCTCCAGCGTGGTGGAGATCAACCCCTGGCCGGTGGTGTCGGCGCGGGCGGCGAGACGCGCGGGTCGATGACGCGGGTTTCCGGTGGCCACCGGACAGCGACAGTGGTGCGAGAACACGCCACGGCCACGGTCGCGCTGGCGGTAGGAACGGTTAGGCCGTCGGCCTGCCCGCGCCCGCGTAGTTGTCGCCCGGCTTGCGGTAGTCGTGCACCTGGACGGCCTGCCCGAAGGTCGGCGCGTCGATCATCTGCTGGTTGCCGATGTAGAGACCCACGTGGTGAATCTTGGTGGCGGGATCGCCGTAGAAGATCAGGTCACCGAGCCGGGGCTGCTCGCCCTCGGGGACCCGGGACACACTGTGGTACTGGGTGTGCGCCGTGCGCATGAGGTCGATCCCGGCGCTGCCGTAGGCGGCGGTGGTCAGGCCCGAGCAGTCGAACCCGGCGTCGCCCCGCTCACGGCCGTTGCCGCCCCAGACGTACGGCAACCCGATCTTGTCGATGGCGAAGGTGACCGCGTGCAGGGCGGCGGTGTCCGGCTCGTGACCGCTCTGCCCGACCGTGCCGTACACGTTGGCCGTGGCCAGCACCCGGTGCAGGAACAGCGGTTCGTCGTGCAACGCGGAGACCCCGTCCAACCACTGGTCGCCGTCGGAGAGGTCGCGCCCGTCCGCGCACAACGCCCGCCCCGCCGTCAGGGCCGCGTCGTCGAGGTCCTGGATGTCCGGCTCGCCGTGGCCCGGCGTGGCTCGCCAGCGTTCCCACACGGCCGGAGCGAGCTGCATGGGACCCGCCGCACCGGGCCGTGAGACGACCGCTCCGGCGAAGTCGCGCACCTCGATCGTGCCGATCGGGGCGGAGACGGTTCCGTCCTCGGTGATGTCCCCGTCGTGAACGCGGCCGTGGTCGGTGGCGGTCCTGCCCACGCCCGCCAGGGTCACCCAGGACAAGTGGCAGTCCGGCTGCTCGTCGGCCAGCGTGACCGTGGCGATCGCGTAGGCGTGCATCGCCCGGCGGGGAATGTCGAGCCATCCGGCGACGTCGTTCACCCACTCCTCGAACCGGACCCGCGACGCGCCGGGCGCGGACGTCGGCCCGGGTGGCGGTGTGGTCGGCGGGAGCTCGGCGCTCTCCGGTGCCGCGGTGCGCGTGCCCCCGGCCTGAGGCGCCCCGGCCTCGGCCGGCGGGGACGCAGGGGCGCTGTCGTCGGTGGCCGCCGAGGTCAGCTCGGTCTTGTCGGGGGTGAGCTGGACGGCGACGACGAACACCCCGACGGCCACCACGGCCGAGGCGAGTGCGGTCAGCAGTGTCCGGTCGCGCGGCACGCGGCCGGGGCCGTCGTGGTGTGCGCGGTCGTCGTCGCCCGCTGTCATGGTCACAATTTAAGCAGTACCCCCGGGCACCGGCTCAACCAATCGAACGACGGGTCATTCGATCCGGTGCTTTCGCAGGTCACACACCGAGTCCGGCAGGGACGGCTCCGCTCAACGGCGGGACAGCCGCTCGAACAGGAACGTCCGCAGGTGGTCCAGATCGGTGTCGAGTGCCACCTCGACGGGCGTGCCGAGTGTGGGGACCTCGGTCGAGTCCCGGACCTCCGGCCGTCGCCGATCCACCACGGTCGCCCCGCGCGCCGGTCCGAACGAGGTCTCCACCGTCACCGGCAGCGCCTCGGTCGACAACAGCCCGGGGCTGATGGCCTCGGCCACCGCCACCGCGTCGTGCACGACCATTCCGTCCCAGCCGAGCGCCTTGCGGTAGTGGGCGAGGTAGTCGGGGACCAGGGCGTGCAGCGCCGAGCCGACCGGCCCGGAGGCGGCAAGGTCGGCCAGCCAGGCGGCCCCGACCGCGCACCGGTAGGTCAGATCCATCGGCACCAGCACGCACGGCACCTCGCCGCCGGTCAGCACGCGCTGGGCCGCCTCGGGATCGCTGAAGGCGTTGAACTCGGCGGCGGGGGTGGCGTTGCCGTGCCCCACCGCCCCGCCCATGACGACCACCCGGGCGATCCTGTCGTGCAGGTCGGGGCGGGCGGCGAGCAGGGCCGCGATGTTGGTCAACGGCCCGATCGGGGCGATCGTCACCGGCCCCGGCGCCGACTCCAGCAGCGTGGCCAGCAATCGCACCGCGCCGCCGGGTTCGAGCGGGCGCCCGGGCTC
>NZ_KB912677.1:5501-8293 GCF_000383795.1 Saccharomonospora saliphila YIM 90502 | reverse complement strand
ACGGGCGTCGAGGTGGCCGAACGGGTGGGACAGTTCCCGCAGGTTGGCTGCCTCGGCCAGGGCCCGCGCCGGGTCGGTGGCCGACAGCGCGGCGAGCCGGTCGAAGCGTTCGGTGTGCTGCCGGGCCCGTCTGCGGGCGTAGTCGGCCGCCGAGTCCTTGGTCACCATGAACGCCCAGTCGCTGGACAGGGCGAGCAGGGCCTCGGTGACGGCCTGGTCGCGCACCGGGTCGCGGCTGGTTCGGACGTGCGGCGCGTCGGCCAGCGCGAGCAGCCTGCGTTGCAGGCCGGTGTTGGCCTCCACCATGTCGGCGACCTGCTCGCCGTCCCAGACGCGCCAGTCCTTGCCCGAGCCCCACGACGACGCGGGCAGCTCCACCGGACCGCCCAGGTGCCCGGCCGCGAGCGCGCCGCGCAGCGTGGTCACCCGCACTCCCGCCTCCGGCAGGGCGCGCAGCACCGCCTCCAGCCACGCGGGGCCCTCGTGCCACCAGTGGCCGAACAGTTCCGTGTCGTAGGCCGCGACCACGAGCCCGCGCCGCCCGTGCTCCCGCCGCAGCGTCCGCAGGCGGGTCACGACCGTGTCGACGAAGTCGTCCACGTGCCCGCGCAGCGTGGCCGAGGCCGCGGCCGGGTCGTACGGCGCCTTGTCGGCGGGCTCGACGTGCTTGCCGGTGACCCGGGCGGGCTTGAGCCCGACCTCGTGGTCCCAGGTGTGGAAGTCGCGGTAGTGCGCGTGGCCCGGGTATCCGGCCTTCGGCGACCACACGCGGTAGGTGACCTCCAGATCGCGTCCGAAGCAGACGACCTCCGAGGAGCCGACGGTGCGCGCGGCGGCGGTGTCGCCCCGCAGTGACGGGCCGTCGACGAGGAACCGCCGCACGCCCTCGGCCGCGTAGGTGGCCTCCATACCGGGCGCGTAGCCGCATTCCGGGGCCCAGATACCGGCCGGGCGGTGGTCGAGGCGCAGTGCGGTGTCGGCGAGTCCGGTGCGCAGCGCGAACGAGCGCACGCGTTCGTCGAGCAACGGCTGGAACGGGTGCGTGGCCGGGCCGCCGAGCAGCTCGACCACGTCGTCGTCCACCAGCGACCGCAGGACCGGGGAGAACCCGTGCCGCCAGCGGGTCTCGAACTCCTCGGTGGCGGCGAGCGCGGCGCGGTACTCGACGGCGGCCAGGTCGGCGAGCCGCCCGCGCCACAGCGATCCGGCGTGCTCGGCGCGCAGCCGCCAGTGACCCAGCCACTCGTGGAACGCGCGCAGGCAGTACGGGTCGTCGAGCTGCGCGGCCAGCACGGGGGTGACGCCGAGGGTGAGCAGGTCCCGCCTGCCCTCGTCGGCGAACCGGCGGAGGAGGTCGACCACCGGCAGGTAGGAGTGCGCCCACGCCTGGTAGAGCCATTCCTCGCCCACCGGCCACGTGCCGTGGTGGGCCAGCCAGGGCAGGTGGCTGTGCAGCACCAGGCAGAAGGTGCCCTCCTCGTCGCTCATGGGCGGACCGCGACGGCGACGAGGTCGAGGCTGGCGTCGAGGTCCTCGGTCCGCACGGCGAAGTCGCCCGCCGCGATCCCGGCGACGTCGCCGCGCAGCGGCTCGGGCCAGACCGCTTCCCCCGGTAGCGAGCCCAGAACCACCTCGAGCTGGGCCTCGATGATCGAGCCGCCGTGCCGCCGGTCCAGTTCGGCCAGTGCGGGCCCGTGCCGCAAGCCGGAGAGCGACTCGACGACGAATCCGGTGTCGTGCAGCAGAGTGTCCAGTTCGGACGGCGACAGTTCCCGGGTGTGGAACGGGTTGAGTGGCGTGGGGGAGTCGGGTGTGAACGTGAGCCGGTTCGGCGTGGTGACCAGCAGCCGTCCACCCGGCCGCAGCACCCGGCGGCACTCCGACAGGAACCGTTCCTGATCCCACAGGTGCTCGATGACCTGGAAGTTGGCCACGACGTCGACCACCCCGGTGGCCACGGGCAGCGAGTGGAGATTGGTCCGTGCCACACCGAGTCCTGGGTAGCACCGGGCGGCGTGCTCGGTGGTGGGAGTGTCGTAGTCCACGGCCAGCACCCGGTGTGCCCGTTCGGCGATCAGCGCCGCGCCGTAGCCCTCACCGCAGCCGGCCTCCAGCACGATGGCGTCGTCACAGTACGGCAGTAGCGCGAGATAGGCGGCCTCGTGCCTGCGGAACCAGTAGTTCTCCTCCGGCACACCGGGGACCGTGCGCTCCCCGGTCAGGTGCAGGGCCTCGGCCCGGTACTCGGCCGTCAGGGACACTCGTGGCCTCCTCCCGCTCGTCGACCGCCTCGGCGTGCCGGGACGGCCGGGTAGTGCCGGTCGTCCTGTCGGTCGCCGTGCCGGAACCGTACCCGGGCCCGGCACCGCCGCCCGGGCGGCCTCCCTGCGCCGCGATCCCACTACAGCGCCGGTGCCACCGTCACGCCGAGGGCCCCAGGGCCGACGTGCGCGATGATCACCGTGCTGGCCTCGACCAGCATGATGTCGTTCAGATGCGGGATGCGCTCCCGCAGCCGCCGCACCAGCGTCATCTCCCGGTCCGACCGGGTCACGCACGCCACGGCGACGTCCACCGCGCGGGTGCCCGCGTGCGCGGTGGCGAGATTGGCGAGCCGGTTCAGCGCGCGCTTCGATCCGGGCACGCGCGCGAGCGGCGCGACCTCGCCCTCCCGTACGGTGAGCAGCGGCCGGATCGCCAACGCGCTGCCCACGAGGGCTGAGGCGGCCCCGATACGGCCGCCGCGCCGCAGATACTCCAGGGTGTCGACGTAGATGAACTCCGCGCTGGCG
>NZ_KB912677.1:2706-5401 GCF_000383795.1 Saccharomonospora saliphila YIM 90502 | reverse complement strand
GAGCAGTACGCCGAGCGCGCCGAAGCTCACCGTGCCCAGCGCCAGCAGGGGCGCGGGCGACCGGTTGCGTCGGGTAACTGTCGCCGGGTGCTCCGGGAACGGCCGCGCCGCCCGCCGGGGTGAACCGGTGGGTGGGTGCGTCGTGGCCGCTGACGTACTGCGTTTGCGCCGAGGCGTTCTGGTCAGCCGCCGAGGCGTTCTCCGGCGGCACCGACGGCAGTACGTCGGTCTCGTCGCTGTGCGATTCGGGCCACTGGCGATCCTGCTGCAAGGCAACCCCTCCACGTCCGGCGTCGACAGGCCAGGACTCCGCAGGCAAAGATACGGGTCCATCGGGCTGTCGTGCCATCAGCCCCCTGTTAGTCCCCGCACGCTCATCGGCGCAGGTCACGGGTCCGACGGTGGCACCCGAACCTGGTCACGGGGGCCGGAACCCGGCCCGCGGCGGACCGGCGTGGGCCGGGTACCGGTTTGATCTCATTGTTGCCGTCGCCGCGCACGGGGTATCCGGGCGGCACGGCACACCCGAGGCAACGGTTCGAGGTGAGGGCCACGAGGTGAGAGCCCGAGGTGAGGGCCCGAGGTGGAGAGGGGAGGCCGGGCGCACGGGCGCGGAACACATGCGACTGCTCATCCTGTCCGACACCCACGTGCCGCGGAAGGCGGCGCGGTTGCCGGACCCTGTGTGGCGCGCGGTGGAGGCCGCCGACGTCGTGGTGCACGCGGGCGACTGGGTCGAGGCAGACCTGGTGGACCGGCTCGACGCGGCGACCCCGCGCCTGATCGGGGTGTACGGCAACAATGATGGCCCTGACGTGCGCGAGCGCCTGCCGGAGATCGCCCGCGCCGACCTCGACGGGCTGCGCTTCGCGGTCGTGCACGAGACGGGTCCGGCCTCGGGGCGCGAGAGGCGCTGCGACCGCGCGTTCCCGGACGCCGACGTGCTGGTCTTCGGGCACAGCCACATCCCGTGGGACAGCGTGACCCCGGCCGGTCTGCGGTTGCTCAACCCGGGCTCGCCGACCGACCGGCGCAGGCAGCCCGCGTGCACGTACCTGACCGCGCGAATCCACCACGGGACGCTGACCGACGTGGAGCTCCACCCGCTGTAGCCGGGGCACCCGGCCCACGACGGCGGACGACGACAGGGAGGACGGCATGGACCCGGCCGCGGCGTTGCGGCAGATCGCGCTGCACCTGGAACGGTCCGCGGCGCCCACCTACCGGGTGCGCGCGTTCCGGCGGGCCGCCGACGTCGTCGCGGACCTGCCCGCCGACGACCTCGCGCGGCACGTGGCCGACGGCACCCTGACCGCGCTGCCGGGGATCGGCGAGGCGACCGCGGGTGTGGTGATCGACGCCGTCGAAGGCAGGGAGCCCGCCTACCTCGCCCGCGTGCTCGGCGAGGACAGTGCCCTGCCGGACGGCGGAGCGTTGCGGGACGCGCTGCGCGGCGACTGTCACACCCACTCCGACTGGTCCGACGGGGCGGCCACGATCGAGGAGATGGCCGAGGCCGCTCGCGCGCTGGGCCACGAGTATCTCGTGCTCACCGACCACTCGCCCCGGCTCACCGTCGCGCGGGGGCTGAGTGAGCGGCGCCTGCGCGACCAGCTCGCCGTCCTGGCCGACCTGCGCGCCCGGATCGCCCCGTTCCGCGTGCTCAGCGGGATCGAGGTCGACATCCTCGCCGACGGCACGCTCGATCAGGACCCGGACCTGATGGCGGAACTGGACGTGGTGGTCGCCAGCGCGCACTCGAAGTTGCGGATGCCGGAACAAGAGATGACCCAGCGGTTGCTGACGGCGGTGGCGAACCCACTGGTCACCGTGCTCGGGCACTGCACCGGACGCCTGCTGACCCGCCGGGGGAGGCCGGAGTCCGAGTTCGACGCGCGGGCGGTGTTCACCGCGTGCCGGGACCACGACGTCGCCGTCGAGATCAACTCCCGCCCGGAACGGCTCGATCCCCCGCGCAGGTTGCTGCGCACGGCCCGCGAGATCGGATGCCGGTTCGCCGTGGACAGCGACGCCCACGCTCCCGGGCAACTGGGCTGGCTGCCCTACGGCTGCGCCCGCGCGCTGGAGTGCGGCATCGACCCTTCGGACGTGATCAACACGCTGCCCGCCGACGACCTGATCGCCTGGTCCCGGTCCCGGTGACCGCGCGCTGAGGTGCCGTCAAGGGGGTGGTGTCCCGGCACAGGTACGGGCGTACTAGAAATGGGGAGTGTCGTTGTCCGCCTCGCAGGCCGCGCCGTCCTCGCCCTTGCGGCACCGGCCGTTCCTGTTGATGCTGCTGGCCTCGGCGGGCACGTTCTCCGGTTACTCGCTGCTCCTGCCGGTCGTGCCGCTGTGGGCCGTGCGGCAGGGGGAGTCGGAGGCCGTCGCCGGCGCGACCACCGGGGTGTTCATGGCCACGACGGTGCTCGCGCAGTTCGCGGTGCCCCGCTTCGTGCACGCGCGTGGCTACCGTGCCGGCCTGCTGCTGGGCGCGTCCCTGCTCGGCGCGCCCGCCCTCGCGCTGTCGGTGAGCACCGGCGCGGTGCCCATCCTCGGTGTCTCCGCGGTGCGCGGCATCGGCTTCGGGCTGCTCACGGTGTGCGGGTCGGCGCTGATCGCCGAGTTGCTGCCCGCCGACGCGCTGGCGCGCGGGTCGGGGCTCTACGGCCTCGCGGTCGGTCTGCCGCAGCTC
>NZ_KB912677.1:0-2606 GCF_000383795.1 Saccharomonospora saliphila YIM 90502 | reverse complement strand
CAGCCCGAGTGCGCCATCGAGCGCAGCAGGAACGCGTCGAGCACCAAGGACGGCTCGCCCCGAGGGGTCCACGGCGCCAGCGCGCCCACGCCGGTCACCGCCGGGTCGTCGCACACGCGCAGGGCCACCCGGCCGCCCATCGAGTGCCCGAGCAGCACCACCGGAACCCCGGGATGATCGCGCCCGATCCGTTCCAGCGCCCAGCGCGCGTCCCGCACCGGATCGCGTTCCGGTTCGTTCCACCCGCGCACGCGGTTGCGCAGGAGGCGCACCTCGAGACCCAGCCGGGCGCCCTCCGAGCACAGCGCCCTGGCCACCGGCACCATCCGCAGGTAGGCCGCGCGCCACGGGCGCACGGCCTCGGCCCCGTACTGCGCGCCGCCGTGCAGCACCAGGGCCACCGCCGCCGGACCCGACCCGGGGTGGGCGGGTCTGGCGGACCAGGTGGACAGTGTGGGCACGTCCCCGGCGCCGGCGCGGGTCACGCGAGCGCCCCTTCGGCCTCGCCCGCGAACTGCGTGCGGTGCAGGTCGGCGTAGCGGCCTTCCCGCCGCATCAGCTCGGTGTGCGTACCGCGTTCGACGATCTCACCCCGTTCGACGACGAGGATCTGATCGGCGGCCCGCACGGTGGACAGGCGGTGGGCGATCACCAGCGCCGTGCGGCCGCGCAGAGCGTCGGCGAGCGCCTCGCTGACGGCGGCCTCGGACTCGGAGTCCAGGTGCGCGGTGGCCTCGTCGAGCACCACCACGCGGGGCTGGGCCAGCAGCAGGCGGGCGATCGTCAGGCGCTGCCGCTCGCCGCCGGAGAACCGGTAGCCGCGTTCCCCGACGACCGTGTCCAGCTCGTCGGGCAGTGAGCGCACCAGCTCGTCGAGGCGGGCACGCCGCAGCGCGTCCCAGATCTCGTCGTCGGTGGCGTCGGGCCTGGCGTAGGTGAGATTGGCCCGGACCGTGTCATGGAACAGGTGCCCGTCCTGGGTGACCAGGCCCACGGTCGCGCGCAACGTCGCGAACGACAGGTCCCGCACGTCCACCCCGGACAGCCGGACGCTGCCGGAGTCCGCGTCGTACAAGCGGGGGACCAGGGAGGCGATGGTCGACTTGCCCGCCCCCGACGGGCCGACCAGCGCCACCATCGTGCCCGGGTCGGCACGCAGGCTCACCCCGTGCAGCACCTCCTCCCCGCCGCGGTGGTCCACGGTGGCGACCTCCTCGAGCGAGGCCAGCGAGTACTGGTCGGCCGGGGGGTAGGAGAAGCGCACGTCGTCGAACTCGACGGAGACCGCGCCCTCGGGCAGCGGCGTGGTGCGATCCTTCTCGGTGAGCATCGGCGTGAGGTCGAGGACCTCGAAGATCCGCTCGAACGACACCAGCGCCGTCATCACGTCCACCCGCACGTTGGCCAGCGCGGTCAATGGCGTGTACAGGCGCGTCAGCAACAGCGCCAGCGCCACCACCGTGCCCGGGTCGAGGCTCCCGCGCAGCGCCAGCCACCCGCCGAGGCCGTAGACCAGGGCCTGCGCCAGCGCCGAGACCAGGGTGAGGCTGGTGAGGAACCAGCGGGTCAGCATCGCGGTGCGCACGCCGATGTCACGCACCCGGTCGGCGCGCTCGCCGAACTCGTCGGCCTCGGCGCGCGGCCGGCCGAACAGCTTCACCAGCGTGGCCCCGGGCGCGGAGAAGCGCTCGGTCATCTGCGTGGTCATCGACGCGTTGAGCCCCGCGGCCTCGTGCTGCAACCGCGCCATCCGACGGCCGATCCGGCGCGCGGGCAGCACGAACACCGGCAGCAGCACGAGAGCCAGCAGCGTCACCTGCCAGGACAGCGTCACCATCACGGCGAACGACAACACGAGCTGCACGACGTTGGTGACCAGGCCGGACAGCGTCGCGGTGAAGGTGCGCTGGGCGCCGATGACGTCGTTGTTGAGCCTGCTCACCAGCGCGCCGGTGCGGCTGCGGGCGAAGAACGCCAGCGGCATGCGCTGGACGTGCTCGAACACCGCCCTGCGCAGATCGAGAATCAGGCCCTCGCCGATGTGGGCGGACTGCCAGCGCTCGGCCAGCCCGATGCCCGCGTCGGCCAGGGCGATGGCCGCGATGAGCACCGCAAGCCACAGCACGGTGGAGGCCGGCCCCCCGCCGACGATCGTGTCGACCACTCGGCCGGCGAGCAGCGGTGTGCTCACCGCCAGCACCGCCGAGAGCACGGTGAGCACGCCGAACACGGCCAGCCGGCGCCAATGCGGGCGCGCGAACCGCGCCACCCTGCGCACGGTGCCCTTTCGCAGGCCGGTCGGCGCCTCGGCCGCGCGCATCGCCCCGCGCATCAGGGTCCATGTGTTGTCCACCCGGCGACCCCTTCCCGCACTCTCGACTATGGTGGAGATCACGAGCGTCGCGTCCCGCACGACACCGCCGGGGTCGACGCTGGTCCCGGGACCGAATCGACACCCCGCCGGGTATTGTGCCCGCCCGCACCGACAACCTCCCCCGCACGGGCCGTTGCCGCCGCGCACGAAGCACGCGGGGCCGGTCGCGTAGTCTCGACCGCCATGGGGACACGGGCGGCGGTGAGCCGGGCGCGCACGGCGCTGGACCGCG
>NZ_KB912676.1:45977-47956 GCF_000383795.1 Saccharomonospora saliphila YIM 90502 | reverse complement strand
CGGCGGGCGCGCCGCTGCTCGGGGCGCTGTCGGCCGGATTGGGCCGCGCGGGCGGGCAGGAGTTCCTCGCCGAGGCGCGGCGGGGTCTGTCCCCCTGGTTCGGGGGTGAGTTCGACCCCGACCACTTCGCCACCCGCACGGCGCCATCGGGCGCCTGACACCGGTTTCGGCCCCCTGAGCGCCGGATCGACGTGACGTAGCTCGCTGTGTCACTGTGCGGGATCGCGCCTTGAGTCACACTCACACACACGACGAGACCGCGAAGGAGATGCCGTGACGGCCTCAACCACCGAGTCGGAGATTCTCACGACCGCCCGCGAGCAGGTGCTCGACCAGGGCATCGGACTCTCCCAGCAGCAGGTGCTCGACGTGCTTCGGCTTCCCGACGAGCACGTGACCGACCTGCTGGCTCTCGCGCACGACGTGCGGATGCGCTGGTGCGGTCCCGAGGTCGAGGTCGAGGGCATCGTCAGCGTGAAGACCGGCGGCTGCCCGGAGGACTGCCACTTCTGCTCGCAGTCCGGTCGCTTCCCGACGCCGGTGCGTGCCGCCTGGCTCGACATCCCCGGCCTGGTCAAAGCGGCGGCCGAGACGGCGGCGACCGGGGCGACGGAGTTCTGCATCGTGGCCGCCGTGCGCGGGCCCGACGCGCGCCTGATGTCGCAGGTCCGCGACGGCATCCGGGCGATCCGGGAGTCCGGAAACGACATTCAGATCGCCTGCTCGCTCGGCATGCTCACCCGGGACCAGGTCGACGAGCTGGTCGAGATGGGCGTGCATCGCTACAACCACAACCTGGAGACGGCGCGGTCGCATTTCCCGGACGTGGTGACCACCCACACCTGGGAGGAGCGCTGGGAGACCCTGACCATGGTCCGGGACGCGGGCATGGAGGTCTGCTGCGGCGGCATCATCGGCATGGGCGAGACCGACGAGCAGCGCGCCGAGTTCGCCGTGCAGCTCGCGGAGCTGAGCCCGCACGAGGTCCCGATGAACTTCCTCATCCCGCAGCCGGGCACGCCCTACGAGGACTACGAGACGGTGGAGGGCAAGGACGCGCTGCGCGTCGTCGCGGCGTTCCGACTCGCGATGCCCCGCACCATGCTGCGGTTCGCGGGCGGGCGCGAGCTCACGCTGGGTGACCTCGGCGCGGAACAGGGCATGCTCGGCGGCGTCAACGCCATCATCGTGGGCAACTACCTCACCAACCTGGGCAGGCCCGCCCAGCGCGACCTCGACATGCTCGGCGACCTCAAGATGCCGATCAAGGCGCTGAGCGAGACGCTGTGACCCCGCGCTACTGCGTGCACTGCGGCGGGCCTGAGGACCCCCGGGCGGTGGGCGAGGGGGCGCACGCGCGCTGCGGGGACCCGCGGGTCACGCTCGAACCGCCCCGCTACTGCGCCGACTGCGCACGGCGGATGGTGGTACAGATCACACCATCCGGCTGGAGTGCGCGGTGCAGCAGGCACGGGGAAACCACCTCCGCCGACGCGGGGTCGACCGGCTAGGCTGCGGCGCGGGAATCGGGCCGTCGTAAGGAGGTCGTCTCGTGGCCGAGCGGGCTGGTGCCGCCAACGGTCCGGCCGTGTGGCCTGCCTACCCGCGCCAGGAGGTGTTTCCGGCCGCTCCGCGGAATGCGCGCGTGGTGGTGCGTGCCGACCTCGTGCCCGCGTTCGGCGTGCTCTCGGTGGTCGGCGTGCTGGGCATCGCGCTCGGCTGGGTGTGGTCGCTGCTGGCGCCGACCCAGCGGATGCGCGTGGTCACCGACGGCGGCGAGGCCGTGCCGTTGCAGTGGGAGAGCTGGCACCGGTTCGACGGTCTCGCGCTCTTCGTGCTCCTCGGTCTGGCCGTGGGCGTGCTCACCGGGGTCGCGGTGTGGCTGCTGCGCGCGCGGCGCGGCCCGGTCGTGCTGATCGGCGCGGTCGCGGGCTCCGTGCTGGCCGCGTGGCTGGCCACGCGCCTGGGCCCGGCGTTCG
>NZ_KB912676.1:38299-45877 GCF_000383795.1 Saccharomonospora saliphila YIM 90502 | reverse complement strand
GCCACGTGCGGACCGACGCCCCGGACCGGGACGACCTCCGGTGGCGGCGCAGTCAGCTCGTGCGGCTGAGCCCGTCCGGCCAGCCCGTCCTCGCGGACCCGGTCCTGGAGCGGCGGCATGATCGCCGGAGCCGGGGCGAGCAGGCCCGAGCCGGACGAGGCCGAGGTGCGGCGGGTGGTGGCCACCGCGCTGGAGGAGGACCTGCGGTACGGGCCGGACGCCACCACCGAGGCCACCGTTCCCGCCATGGCCACGGCGACCGCCGACCTGACCCCCCGTGTGCCCGGGGTCGTGGCCGGGGTCCCGGTGGCGGTCGCGGTGTTCGAGGCGGTCCTCGGCCCGCGTGGACGGGACTGGGAGGTCGTCTCGGCATGCTCCGACGGCACCCGGCTCGCCGCGGGCGCGCCCGCCCTGGTCGTGCGCGGTCGTGTCCGCGGGCTGCTGACGGCCGAACGCACGGCGCTGAACCTGCTGTGCCACCTCTCCGGGGTCGCGAGCGCGACCGCCGAGTGGGTCGCGGCCGTGGCGGGTACCGGGTGCGCGATCCGCGACTCCCGCAAGACGCTTCCCGGGCTGCGGGCGCTACAGAAGTACGCGGTGCGGTGCGGCGGCGGTCTCAACCACCGCCTCGGACTCGGCGACGCCGTGCTGATCAAGGACAATCACGTGCTCGCGGCGGGGTCGGTCACCGAGGCCCTGCGCGCGGCCCGGCTGCACGCAGCCGGGTTGCCGTGCGAGGTGGAGGTGGACGAGGTCGACCAGCTCGTCGAGGCACTGGAGGCGGGGGCCGACGAGGTGCTGCTCGACAACTTCACCCCGGCCGGCTGTGCTCGCGCGGTGCGGATGCGTGACGAGCTCTCCCCGAAGACCCGTCTTGAGGCCTCGGGCGGGCTCACGCTGGACCGCGCCCACGCCTACGCCGCCTCGGGCGTCGACTACCTGGCCGTCGGCGCGCTCACGCACTCGGCGGTGTCCCTCGATCTCGGGATGGACCTGCACGCGCGGACGTGACCGGTACCGGGCTTCAGAGGCGCCGGTTCGCCAGCGCGCCCGTCGCCTCGCGGGCGTGGGCGGCCACGGCCGGGTCGATGTCGGTGACCAGCAGCTCCGGTGCCGCCTCCAGCCGGGCGTGGACGTGCCCGAACGGATCGGCCACCGTCGAGTGCCCGACCCCGGTCGGCGCCTTCGGGTGGACCGGGACCCCGGAGGCCGCCGGGTCGGCCTGTCCACAGGCGAGCACCCACGTGCCCGAGTCGAGGGCCCGTGCGCGGACGAGCAGGTCCCACTGCTCGATCTTGCCCGGGCCCGCGCCCCACGACGCGGGCAGTACCACGGCGTCGGCACCGGAGTCCGCGAGCGCCTGGAACAGCGCGGGAAAGCGCACGTCGTAGCAGGTGGCCAGCCCGAGGCGGACTCCGTCGACGTCCACGGTCAGCGGGTCGGTGCCGGGCGCGACCGTGTCGGACTCGCGGAAGCCGAAGGCGTCGTAGAGGTGGATCTTGTCGTAGCCGCGGTGCTCGCCGGGCCCGGTGACCAGCAGGGTGTTGCGCACGCGGCTTCCCGCGGGGGTGAACATGCCCGCGACCACCACGACCCCCGCCTCGCGGGCGATTTCGGCCACCGCGCTCGCCCACGGTCCGTCGACCGGCTCGGCCAGGGGCGCCAGCCGGACCCCGAACCGGGCCATCATGGCCTCCGGGAACACCACCACCCGCGCGCCCCGCGCGGCGGCACCGCCCGCCCACTCCCGCACCAGCTCCAGGTTGCGCGCGGGGTCCTCGGTGGATGTGAGCTGGCACAAGCCCACTCGCAGCACGGCTACCTCCTGCTCTCCGACGCGGTCGGGCCTCGTAGGCTTGACCCTATGTTGAACCGCACCGACCTGCGAGGTCGCGTCCCGTCACCGGCCCGGTTACGCGCCACCCTCCCGCGCGCCGAAGTGGACGTCGACGCGGTGCAGCATCGGGTGCACCCCGTCGTCGAGGACGTCCGCGACCGGGGTGTCGAGGCGGTGCTCGACTACACCGAGCGTTTCGACGCGGTGCGCCCGGAACGCGTCCGGGTGCCGTCGTCGGCACTGGAGTCCGCGCTCGACGAGCTCGACCCGGCGGTGCGCGACGCGCTGGAGGAGTCCATCGCCCGCGCCCGCGCGGTGCACGCCGACCAGCGCCGCTCCGACGTCACCACCCGCGTCACCGACGGAGGCACGGTGACCGAGCGGTGGGTGCCGGTCGGCCGCGTCGGCCTGTACGCCCCTGGTGGGCTGGCGGTGTATCCGTCCAGCGTGGTGATGAACGTGGTGCCCGCGCAGGCGGCGGGCGTGGGCTCGCTGGTGGTGTGCTCGCCCCCGCAGGCCGACTTCGGCGGGCTGCCGCACCCGACGATCCTCGCCGCCGCCGCGCTGCTCGGTGTGGACGAGGTGTGGGCCGTCGGCGGCGCGCAGGCCGTGGCGCTGCTGGCCCACGGTGGCGTGGACACCGACGGGGCCGACCTCGACCCGGTCGACATGGTCACCGGCCCGGGCAACGTCTACGTCACCGCCGCGAAGCGGATGCTGCGCGGCCTGATCGGCATCGACTCCGAAGCGGGGCCGACCGAGATCGCGATCCTGGCCGACGAGACCGCCGAGCCCGCCCACGTCGCCGCCGACCTGATCAGCCAGGCCGAGCACGACACGCTCGCCGCGAGCGTGCTCGTCACGACCTCGCCCGAGCTCGCCGACGCCGTCGACGCCGAGTTGCGCGAGCGCGTCGCCGCCACGAAGCACACCGAGCGTGTCGAGTCCGCGCTCACCGGCCCGCAGTCCGGAACGGTGCTGGTGTCGTCGGTGGACGACGGGCTGCGGGTGGTCGACGCCTACGCCGCCGAGCACCTGGAGATCCAGACCGCCGACGCGCGCGAGGTCGCCGCGCGGGTGCGCAACGCGGGCGCGGTGTTCGTGGGCCCGTACGCGCCGGTGTCGCTGGGCGACTACTGCGCGGGCTCGAACCACGTGCTGCCGACGGGCGGGTTCGCCCGGCACTCCTCGGGGTTGTCGGTCCAGAGCTTCCTGCGCGGTATCCACGTCGTCGACTACAGCGCTCCCGCGCTGCGGGAGGTCGCCGCGCGGGTCGTCGCGCTCGCCGAGGCGGAGGACCTGCCCGCGCACGGCGAGGCGATCACGGCGCGCGTGTCCGACGGCGTGACCGGTATCGGAGACCGCGACGACGCGGGGGGCACCGCATGAGCACCGACGAGGTGAGCCTGGACCGGCTCCCGCTGCGGGAGGACCTGCGGGGCCGCAGCCCGTACGGGGCGCCGCAGCTCGATGTCGGCGTGCGGCTCAACACCAACGAGAACCCGTTCCCGCCGCCCGCGGAGCTGGTGGACGAGGTCACCGCCGCCGTGCGCGAGGCCGCCGCGGACCTGCACCGCTACCCGGACCGCGACGCCGTGGCTCTGCGCCGTGACCTGGCCGCCTACCTGTCGTCGGCCACCGGGGTGGAGCTGAGCGAGCGGCAGCTGTGGGCCGCCAACGGGTCGAACGAGATCCTGCAACAGCTTTTGCAGGCGTTCGGCGGGCCGGGCCGGTCGGCGCTGGGCTTCGAGCCGTCGTACTCGATGCACCCGATCATCTCGGCGGGCACGCGCACCGAGTGGCTGCCCGCGCCGCGCCGGGACGACTTCAGCCTCGACGCCGGCCGCGCCGCCGAGATCGTCGCCGAGCGCGCGCCGGACGTGGTGTTCGTGACCAGCCCGAACAATCCGACCGGCGGTTCGGTTCCGCTCGCGGACCTTGAGGCGATCCTGCGCGTGGCGCCCGGACTCGTGGTGGTGGACGAGGCCTACGCCGAGTTCTCCTCCCAGCCGAGCGCGGTGCGCCTGCTGGAGTCCTACCCGGCGACACTCGTCGTCTCGCGCACCATGAGCAAGGCGTTCGCCTTCGCCGGGGGCAGGCTGGGATACCTCGCCGCCGCGCCCGCCGTGGTGGACGCGCTTCAGCTCGTGCGGTTGCCCTACCACTTGTCCGTGGTCACGCAGGCCGCCGCGCGGGCGGCCCTGCGGCACGCGGAGGCGACCCTGGCCTCGGTGGCCGAGCTCGCGGCCGAGCGGGACCGGGTGGTCGACGCGCTGCGGGCGCTCGGGTTCGCGCCGGTGCCCAGCGACGCGAACTTCGTGCTGTTCGGAGACTTCGCCGACGCCCCCGCCGCGTGGCGGGCCTACGTGGACCGGGGCGTGCTGATCAGGGACGTCGGCATCGCCGGACACCTGCGTGTCACGATCGGCACGCCCGAGGAGAACGACGCCTTCCTACAGGCGAGCAAGGAGGTTCGCGCGTGAGCCGCACCGGCGGTGTCGAGCGCACCACCAAGGAATCCGCGATCGCCGTCGAGCTCGACCTCGACGGCACCGGGCGGGTCGAGGTTTCGACCGGGGTGCCGTTCTACGACCACATGCTGCACTCGTTCGGGGTGCACGCCAGCCTCGACCTGACCGTGCGGGCCAGCGGCGACACCCACATCGACGCGCATCACACGGTGGAGGACACCGCCATCGTGCTGGGGCAGGCGATCCGGGAGGCGCTGGGCGAGAAGAAGGGCATCCGGCGCTTCGGCGACGCCTGGGTCCCGATGGACGAGACGCTGGCACACGCGGCCGTGGACGTCTCCGGCCGCCCGTACTGCGTGCACGTGGGCGAGCCGGAGCGCTACGAGACCTTCACCATCGGCGGCAACTACCCGTTCGTGCTGACGCGGCACGTGTTCGAGTCGCTGGCCTTCCACGCCGGGATCGCGCTGCACGTGCGGGTGCTGCACGGCCGCGATCCGCACCACATCGCCGAGGCGCAGTACAAGGCCGTCGCGCGGGCGCTGCGCGCGGCCACCGAGGGCGATCCCCGCGCGGGTGGCGTGCCGTCCACCAAGGGGGTTCTGTAGATGTCCGACTCGGTGGTGGCGCTGCTGCTGTTCGGAGTGGCGGGCTTCCTCGCGGGCGGGGCGTTCACGATGTGGAAGAATTCGCGCGGCCTCGCCGTGGCACTCGGTGCCGCCGCCCTGCTCGCGGGCGGCGGCGGGGTGCTGTGGCTGTAGCGGCCGACGGACTGGAGGAGCGATGCGGCGAGGGATCGGCCTCGGGGTCACTGTCCTGCTCGCGGCCCTCGCCGCGACCGCGTGCGGTGGTGCCGACGGTGACGACGGGGGCCACGGTGGCTCCGGCGACGGCCCGCCCCGGATGTCGCGGGGCAACCTGGAACGTTCCGCGATCGCCGACCTCGAACGGTCGGTCGGGCAGCGGCCGGACGAGGTGACCTGCGACGGTGACCTGGAGGGAACGGTCGGCGCCACGCAGCGCTGCCGGCTCGCCGTGGGCTCCGACCGGCTCGGGTTCACGGTCACCGTGACCGGGGTCGACGGGCGCGACATCCGCTACGAGATCCAGATCGACCAGACACCGAGCTGACCCGCACGCCGTTGTCGTGTCGACGCGGATGCCGAGACGGGAGCCGTCTCAGAGGCCGCCCTCGGTGGTGGGCTTGAGCCGGGGCGCGCCCGGGCCGAACCGGGCGATCTCGTCGTCCGGGTTGTGCAGGGCGCACGTGCGCAGCGAGAGGCACCCGCAGCCGACACACCCGGTGAGCTGGTCGCGCAACCGCTGGAGGGCGTCGATGCGCGCGTCCAGCTCGGAACGCCAGGTACGGGACAGCCGCGCCCAGTCGGCCTTGGTCGGGGCGTGGTCCGCGGGCAACGTGGACAGGGCCTCGCCGATCTGCTCGAGACTGAGCCCGACCCGCTGCGCCGCCCTGATGAACGCGATGCGGCGCAGCACCGACCGAGGGTAGCGGCGCTGGTTTCCCGAGGACCGCTCCGAGCTGATCAGGCCGCGGTCCTCGTAGAACCGCAACGCGGTGTGCGGTACGCCGCTGCGTTCGGCGACCTGCCCGATGGTGAGATGGTCCGCGAGCTTCGTCACGAGGCCCACCGTACCTGACCTGGACCTAGCTCGAACCCTGATCCGGACCCTCGCGCGTTGTCGCCGGACTCACGCCACGTGCTCGGCGTACGAGCTGATCACCTCGGCCAGCACCTCGGCGCCGGGACGGGCCCAGAGCTCGGTGTTGAACACCTCCACCTCGATCGGCCCCGAGTATCCGGCCGCCTCCACGCACGCCTTGAGCCCGCGGTGGTCGATCGGGCCGTCGCCCGGCAACGCCCGGCCCATCAGCGTGTCGGTGAGGGGGACGAGCTGGTCACAGACGTGGAAGCCCGCGATGCGGTCCCGTGCCCTGGCGATCGAAGCCTCGATGTGCGGGTCCCACCACACGTGGAACTCGTCGACGACCACACCCACCGCCTCCGGCGGATGCTCCCGCGCGATCGCGAGCGCCTGGTCGACGGTGGACAGCACCGACCGCTCCGCGCACTGCATCGGGTGCAGCGGTTCGAGCCCGAGGCGGACGCCGCGGTCCCGCGCGTACGGGGCCAGCTCTCCGACGGCGTCGGCGACCCGTTGACGCGAGCCGGCGAGGTCGTTGCCCGCGACGCCGCCGACCACGAGGACCAGCACGTCGGTGCCCAGCCGCGCGGCCTCGTCGATCGCCTCACGGGTCTCGGAGACGCCGTCGACAGGGCTGCCGTCCGGTGTGACGCCGGTGAAGAAGCCGCCCCGGCACAGCGAGGACACCTTCACCCCGTGGTGGTCGAGCAGCCGGGCGGCCTCGTCGACGCCCACCTCGGCCACCTTGTCGCGCCACAGGGCGATCCACTCCACCCCGGCTTCGGCGCAACCCGCGACCGCCTCCGGCAGGGACCACGACTTCGTGGTGATCTGGTTCAGGCTCAGCCGGTTCACTGGTCCACCCCCGCGGCGGCCAGGAGCGGGCGCATCCGGGCGACGGCGTGCTCAGGGTCGGGCAACAGCCCGGCGCGGTCGGCCAGGCGCAGCACCTCGGACAGGTGCACGATGGACCGGGCCGATTCGAGACCCCCGATCATGCGGAAGTGCCGTTGATGCCCGGCGAGGTAGGCCAGGAAGACCACACCCACCTTGTAGTGCTGGGTGGGCGCGGCGAAGATCCGGCGGGACAGGGGCACGGTGGGTTCGAGCAACTCGGTGAAGCCCGCCGTGTCGCCCTCGTCGAGCCGGGCGAGCGCGGCACCCGCCACGGGGGCGATCGGATCGAAGATGCCCAGCAGCGCCTCGCTGTGCCCCTGCTCGTCACCCGCGATCAGCTCGGGATAGTTGAAGTCGTCACCGGTGTAGCAGGCCACGCCGTCGGGCAGCGCCCGGCGGAACCGCCGCTCGGTCTCGGCGTCGAGCACCGAGACCTTCACCCCGGCGACGACGTCGGAGTACTCGGCGCACAGCGCGGCCAGTTCCGTGGCCGCATTGTCTACATCGGAGTGTCCCCAGTAGCCCGTCAGGGCGGGATCGAACTGTTCACCCAGCCAGTGCAGCAGTACCGGTTGCTCCAGTCCGGACAGAAGCTTGCCATAGGCGGCGCGGTAGTCGGCGGGGCCGTCCGCCGCGGCGGCGAGCGCCCGGCTCGCCATGACGACCGGCGTCGCGCCCTCGGCGAGCACCAGGTCGAGTTGTTCCCGC
>NZ_KB912676.1:27838-38199 GCF_000383795.1 Saccharomonospora saliphila YIM 90502 | reverse complement strand
ACGGCCTGCGCCGAGGCCGGTCCGGGCGGTAGCTGGTCGGTACCGACCCCGGCCACCCAGCTCGCACCGCGGCCCCGGGCCTCGGCGCCCGTGGCGCGGATCAGCGCGCTCGTCGTCGCCCAGTCCAGGCCCATTCCGCGTTGCGCGGTGTCCATCGCCTCGGCGACGCCGAGCCCGCAGGACCAGAGGTGGTGCCGGAAGGCCAGTGTGCTCTCCCAGTCCACGGCGACCGTGTGGGTCGGGTCGCCCGCCGCGAGCGGGTCGGCGACGACGTGGGCGGCGGCGTAGGCGATCCGTGTGCGTGGTGGCCGGGGGGAACCGGTTGGCGCGGTGCGGTACGACGGCGTCCAGTTCTCCAGCGCGCCGTCGGTCGTCGGCAGTGTCAGGCCGGGCATGGATCTCCTCCCACCGGACGCGGTGCTCGGGTGACACAGGAGCGACGCGCCGCCGGAGAGGGGCGACGCGGGGCGACTGTGTGAGAAAGCGTTTTCAGAAGTCACCATAGAACAGGGCCGAGGTCGCGGACAAGACCGCGATCCCGGACGCCGCGACGAGGTCGGCTCGCGCTGTCAGGCCAGAACGTCCACGGCGAGGTCACGGACCACGGACTCGTCGACCTCGACGCCGAGCCCCGGGCCGGTGGGCACGTGGGCCGTGCCACCCTCGACCCGGACCCCGTCCGCGTAGACCGAGTCCACGAACTGCCTGCCGTTGAGATCCACCGGGGTGTCGATGCCGAACGCGGCGAACAGGTGCAACGACGCGGCCAGCCCGAGATCCGAATCGGTCAGGCCGGAGCCCATCAGCCGCACACCACAGTCCTCGGCCAGCGCGCACAGTCGCGTCGAGAGCGTGAGCCCGCCGCTGCGCTGCACCTTGGCGATGGCGACGTCCACCGCGTCGAGCCGGACGAAGGTGGCGAGATCGCTCGGGTGGCGCAGGCTCTCGTCCAGTGCCACCGGAACGGGGGAGTGCTCGGCGAGCCTGCGCAGACCCACGATGTCGTTGGCGGGCAACGGCTGCTCGAACGCGGTGACCTCCAACTCCGCCAGTCTCCGCGCCAGCCGCAGCGCCGCGTCGACCGAGAATCCCTGGTTGGCGTCCACCCACAGCGGCGCCTCCGGGGCCGCGTCGCGCACGGCGGCCACGACGGCGAGGTCCTCCCGCTCACCGCGCAGCCCGATCTTGACCTTGAACGCGTCGTAGCCGGCCTGCCTGCCTTCGGCCACGTGCTCGGCGACCTCGGCGGGACTCTGGCCGGAGACCATCCAGCCGAGCGTGAGGGTGTCGCGGCGGCGCCGTCCCCACAGCGTGGACACTCCGACGCCTGCCGCCTTGCCGAGCAGGTCGTGCAGTGCGGTGTCGACCGCGGCCTTGGCCAGCGGCATGCCGATCGTGAATCCCCGGTTGATGGCGCGGTCCACGGCGGCGCAGGCCCCGTCGAGGTCCCAGCAGGGCCTGCCGAGAAGCGCCGGGGCGAGATAGCGGTCGACCGTGGTCACGATCGACTCCGCCGTCTCGTAGGTCCACGCGGGGATCGGGGTGGCCTCGCCCCACCCGCTGATCCCGCCCGCGCTCACCTTCACCAGCACGCGGATGCTCGGCGTGCCCGCCACGGTGACGGCGCCGCCGGAGACGCCGAACGAGCGCAGTGTCGGCAGCGCGACGGCGAAGGTCTCGACCCGTTCGACGGTCAGCTCACCGATCATGTCGTCTCCTCCTCGATCTCGCGGGTGCTCTGCCGCAGCACGACCTCTCCGGGCATCCGCAGCACCCGGCTACGGCTGCTCCGTTCGTCGCGCAGCGCGAGTTCCATGACCTGTTCACCGAGCCGCTCCAACGGGAGCGCCACCGTGGTCAGCGGCGGGGTCAGATCGCGGACCACCGGGATGTCGTCGAACCCGGCCAGCGAGAAGTCCTCCGGCACCGAAAGGCCCGCGTCGCCGATCGCCGTCAGCGCGCCGATGGCCATCACGTCGGTCACCGCGAACACGCAGGTGGCGTGCGTGCCGCGGTCGAGCAGCGTTCGCATGGCCTCGTACCCGCCGTCGCGGGTGAAGGCGGACTCCACGATGTCGTCCTCGGCCAGCTCCACACCCGCCTCGGCCAGCGCGTCCCGGAATCCCGCGAGCCGGTCCACGACCGTGGTCAGCACGCGGGGCCCGGCCAGCACGGCGAACCGGCGGTGCCCCAGTGCCAGTAATGCCCTGCCCAGCTCCGCCGCGCCGTCGCGGTTGCCGGGGTGCACGCTGTCCACCCGCAGGCTGCGGTGCCTGCTCACCACCGCGACGTGCCCGCCACCCCGGCGGTAGGGCTCCAGTTCGGAAGCCAGCGCACGACCCCACTCGCGGTCCTCGAACCCGGACCCGACGAGCAGGATCGCCGAGGCGCGTTGCGCGCGCAGCATCGAGATGTAGGTGATCTCCTTGTCCGGATCGCGGAACGTGCTCGCCAGCATGACCAGCAGTCCGCGATCGTCGGCCACGCGCATGACCCCGCGCGCGATCGCGGCGAAGTAGGGGTCGCTCACGTCGTGACAGATGACCCCGACGGTGCGGTGCGCACCGCCCGCCAGTGCCTGGGCGTGCGCGTTCGGCGCGTAGGCCAGTCTCTCCGCCGCCGCGAGCACGCGATCGCGGAGGTCGGCGCGCACCTTCGTGGTGCCGTTGAGGGCCCTGGACGCGGTCGCCAGGGAGACCTCGGCCTCACGGGCGACGTCCTCGAGCGTCACGTGGGGCTGGGAGTCCATAAGCAACTCCTCCGGAGAACGCTTGACCGAGTTACTCTGCATGCCTACCCTACCTGAAAGCGCATTCAGAAAGCGCATTCAGGTGTTTCACGGCCTCGCCGAGGCGGATGTCCGGCACGTTCGAGGATGAACGGGAGGACCATGGTCACGCAGAGTGCGTCGACGCGCACCCCGACGGAGTCGGCCGCGTCCGACGGGAGCGTCGAGTCGGCCTCGTCCGACGGTGTCGTCGAGCGCGCACGGCCCGGGGTCGGTCAACGGCTTGGCGGGTTCGCCGAACGATCCTGGCGTCCGCTGGCTCTGCTGGCCGCGCTCTTCGTCGCGTGGTGGGGTGTCACCGCGGCCGAGCTGGTCGAACCGTACCTTGTGCCCTCGCCCGGCGACACGCTGGAGGCGATGACGGCCGACGTGGGCTACTTCTGGGAGCACACCTGGATCACCGCCTACGAGACCCTGCTCGGGTTCGCCATCGCGACCGCCGTCGGCGTCTTCGCCGCGCTGGTGATGGTGCAGTCGACAACTGTCGAGAAGACGCTGTACCCGCTGCTGCTGTTCGCCCAGGTAATCCCGAAGATCGCGATCGCGCCGCTGTTCGTGGTGTGGATGGGCTTCGGCCTCGGCCCGAAGATCGTCGTCGCGGTGCTGATGGCGTTCTTCCCCGTCGTGATCTCGATGGTGACCGGCCTGAAGTCGGTCGACCCCGAGATGCTCCAGCTGTCGGCGACCATGGGGGCCAAGCCGGGTCAGACGTTCTGGAAGATCCGCTTCCCGGCCTCGCTGCCGCACCTGTTCTCCGGGCTGAAGGTCGCCGCGACGATGGCGGTCACCGGGGCGGTCGTCGGCGAGTTCGTGGGTGCTGACGCCGGTCTCGGATTCGTGATCCTCCAGGCCAACGGCAACCTCGACACGCCGATGCTGTTCGCGGGTCTGCTGATCATGTCACTGCTCGGGGTGCTGCTGTTCGTGCTCGTGGAGTGGCTGGAGCACCTGCTCCTGCCCTGGCACGCGAGCCGCCGCACCGAAGGCGCCACCACAACGCTGTGAAGTAAGGAGTAGGCGATGACACGTTCGGTACTCGCTGCCGGAGCGGCCTCGGTGTTGCTGCTCGCCGCGGGATGCGGCGGTTCCGGCCCGGAGACCACCACCAACGCCGACGGCGAGGAGCTCGACCGGGTCACCCTGACGCTCAACTGGTACCCCTACGGCGAGCACGCGCCGTTCTACTACGGCAAGCAACAGGGTATCTACGAGGAGCACGGGATCGACCTGCGAATCCGCGCGGGCCAGGGGTCGCAGAAGACGGTCCAGGCCACCGCCGCGGAGCAGACCGACTTCGGGTGGGCCGACACGCCCGCTCTGCTGGCCGGCGTGGACCAGGGGCTCGACGTGCGCAGCATCGGCGTGTTCCTCCAGACCACGCCGTCGTCGGTGCAGTTCTTCAGCGAGAGCGGCATCTCCTCCGTGGACGACCTCAAGGGCAAGACCATCGCGGCCACGGCAGGGGACGCGCTCAGCGCCACCTTCCCGGCCTTCCTCGAGGCCAACGGCCTCAGTGAGAGCGACGTGCGGGTCCAGAACACCGACGCGGCGGGCAAGATGGCCGCGGTGATGTCCGGTCAGACCGACGCCCTGCTCGGCTACGCCACGGACCAGGGACCGACGATGCAGGAGGAGTCGGGCAAGGAGGTGGACTACCTGCGGTTCGCCGAGCACGGTCTGAACTTCTTCTCCAACGGACTGCTCACTTCACAGTCCATGCTGGACGAGCACGGCGACCTCGTGCGGCGCATGACCGAGGCCACCAGTGAGGCGTGGACGGCGACGCGGGAGGCGGGCGACGAGGCGGTCGCCGCGATGGAGGGTGCCTCCGAGCAGTTGCCCTCCGAGAAGGTGCTCAGTGAGCAGCTCGCGGCCACGCTGGAGCTGCTGCACACCGACGCCACCGAGGGACAGCGCCCTGGGGTCAACGCCGAGCAGGACTGGGCCGAGACGATCCAGGTCTTCGCCGATGCCGGAATGGTGGAGAACCCCGAGCAGCCGTCGGCCTACTGGGAGAACGTCCTCGCCGCCCAGGAGTGAGTCCCGGCCGGTGACCTCCACCCGGCCCCGAGTCCGCCCCAGCCTGTGAAAGGTCCGCCCGATGTCTGATTACGCGGTCGAGCTCGACGATGTCGCTGTGCGCTTCCGCAGCAAGAAACGCGAGGTCACGGCGCTGCGCGAGGTGACGATGCGGGTGGAGCCCGGCGAGTTCGTCGCCATCGTGGGCCCGTCCGGGTGCGGCAAGTCGACCCTGCTCAAGCTCGCCTCGGGGCTGCTGGCTCCGTCGGCGGGTGCGGTGCGGCTGCTGGGTGAGGAGGTCACCAGCCCGCGCAAGGACGTCGGGTACGTCTTCCAAAAGGCGGCGCTGCTGGAGTGGCGCACGGCCCGCAAGAACATCCTGCTCCAGGCGGAGATGCGGCACCTGCCGTCGGCGCGGGCGAACGAGCGGGCGGACGAGCTGATCGCGATGACCGGGCTGAGCGGCTTCGCCGACGCCTACCCGCACGAACTGTCCGGGGGCATGCAGCAGCGCGTGGCGCTGTGCCGCGCGCTGCTGCACCGGCCGCCCGTGCTGTTGATGGACGAACCGTTCGGCGCGCTGGACGCGCTGACCCGCGAGCAGATGAACGTCGAACTGCGCCGCATCTGGCAGGACACCGGGACCACGGTGCTGCTGGTGACGCACTCGATCGCCGAGGCGGTCTACCTGGCCGACCGCGTGGTGATGATGACGGCGCGTCCGGGCAGCATCGCCGGGGTCGTCGACGTGAACCTGCCCCGAGAGCGCGACTACGCGAAGACGATGTCGGAGCCGGAGTTCGGCAAGGCGACAGGGCAGATCCGCGACCATCTCGGTGCCGCCGTCGCGGCGGAGTAGTCCCGTACACCGGCCCGGTGGTCCCTCCTGGACTCCGGGCGCCCACCGCACGGCGGTGCGCAACGTTTCGCACACAGAGAAGGGCACGCATGGCAGGCAACGAGCAGCGGTCGGTCGTCGTCGTGATGAACGGTGTCACCGGCCGGATGGGGTACCGGCAGCACCTCGTGCGGTCGATCCTGGCGATCCGGGACCAGGGCGGCCTGCGGCTCGCCGACGGCACCGTGGTGTGGCCGGAACCGGTGCTGGTCGGCCGGGACGAGAACAAACTCGCGGCCATCGCGAAGGACCACGGCCTCGACCGGTGGACCACCGACCTCGACGAGGCGCTGGCGATGCCGGGCGCGGAGATCTACTTCGACGCCCAGGTCACCAGCCGCAGGGCCGAGTGCGTGCGCAAGGCGGTCGCGGCGGGACTGCACGTCTACACCGAGAAGCCGATCGCCGAGACCACGGAGGAGGCGCTGGACCTGGGCAGGACCGCCCGCGACGCGGGGGTCAAGGTCGGCGTCGTGCAGGACAAGCTGTTCCTGCCCGGGCTGCTCAAGCTCAAACGCCTCGTGGACGGTGGCTTCTTCGGCCGCATCCTGTCCGTGCGCGGCGAGTTCGGCTACTGGGTCTTCGAGGGTGACTGGCAGGAGGCACAACGCCCCTCGTGGAACTACCGCGCCGAGGACGGTGGCGGCATCATCGTCGACATGTTCTGCCACTGGCGGTACGTGCTCGAGGACATCATCGCCCCGGTGCGGTCGGTGCAGGCCCTGGCCGCCACGCACATCCCCCGGCGGATCGACGAGCGCGGCGCCGAGTACGCCGCCACCGCCGACGACGCCGCGTACGGCATCTTCGAGCTGGACGGCGGCGTGGTCGCCCAGATCAACTCGTCGTGGACCACGAGGGTCTTTCGCGACGAACTCGTCGAGTTCCAGGTCGACGGCACGGAGGGCAGCGCGGTCGCGGGGCTGCGCCGCTGCCGTGTCCAGCACCGCTCGGCCACGCCGAAGCCGGTGTGGAATCCGGATCTTCCCGCCACCGAGGAATTCCGGCGGCAGTGGCAGGAGGTCCCGGACAACGGCGAGTTCGACAACGGCTTCAAGGCGCAGTGGGAGATCTTCCTGCGCCACGTGGTGTGTGACGAGCCGTTCCCGTGGGATTTCCTCGCGGGGGCGCGCGGCGTGCAGCTCGCCGAACTGGGCCTCGAGTCGGCGCGGGAAGGGCGCAGGATCGCCGTGCCGCGACTGCGGCTCTGACCCGGAGCCCCCGTCGTCGGCCGTGCGCACGCCGCGGACGACGACGGCAGGAAAGAAAACCCGGCGCACAACCGAACAACAACCGCTCGTGACAACCGAACAACCCGGCATGTGGCACGTGTAGAGACACATCCACGGTGCTCGACGACGCGCACCCCGACGGATAGGACACGTATGTCCGGACGCAGACGCGGGGCTACGCTCGCGGCGCTGCTCGCGATGCTGGTCACCACCGGTGTCGTGGCGGCGCTGCCTGCGTCGGCCCAACAACGGTTCAGTGTGCTGGTGTTTTCCAAGGTCACGAACTTCTACCACGACTCGATTCCCGCGGGCATCGAGGCGATCGAGCGCCTCGGTGCCGAGCACGACTTCGCGGTCGAGGCCACCGACGACGCCGCGGCCTTCACCGATGAGAACCTCGCGCGGTTCGACGCGGTCGTGTTCAACAACACCAATTCCACACCGGAGTCGGGTGATCTGCTCGATGCCGGTCAGCGAGAGGCTCTGCAACGGTTCATCCGCGCGGGCGGCGGCTGGACCGGTGTGCACGCCGCCTCGGCCAGCGAACGGGACTGGCCGTGGTACGAAGGGCTGGTCGGCGCGATCTTCGACCACCACCCTCGGCCGCAGGTGGGCCGGGTCAAGGTGCTCGACCGCGCACATCCGTCCACACGGGACCTGCCAGAGCTGTGGGAACAGCACGAGGAGTGGTACAACTGGCAGGTCAACCCGACCGGCCGGGTGCACACGCTCGCCCAGATCAAGGTGCGTGACGGCATCACGGGCCTCGACGAGGGCGTGGACCACCCGTACTCCTGGTGCCAGAACTACGACGGTGGCCGGTCCTGGTTCACCGCGGGTGGGCACGCCGCGGAGAAGTTCTCCGACGACCTCTTCCTCGACCATCTGCTCGGCGGAATCGAGTGGGCCGCCGGTGCCGCCGAGGGCGACTGCTCGGCCACCGAGACGGGCAGCTTCAGCAGGGTGGCACTGGTCGACGAGGGCTTGGCCGACCCGTTCGAACTCGCGGTCGCCGAGGACCGGAGGGTCTTCTTCATCCAGCGCACCGGCGCGCTGAAGGTCCTCGACCAGGAGACCCGGAACGTCACCACGGCTCTCGACTTCGCCTACACACCGGAGATGACCAGCCAGTCCGACGGGCTGCTCGGTCTGGCGCTCGACCCGGACTTCGCCGAGAACCACCATCTGTACTTGCTGTACTCCGACCCGGAGCAGCCGAGAATGAACGTGTCGCGATTCACGGTCGCGGCCGACGACACCGTGGACCCGGCCAGCGAGCGGCGTCTGCTGGAGATCCCCACCTACCGTGACGAGGGCAGGGCGAACTCCCACATGGCGGGGTCGCTGGCCTTCGACTCGCGGGGCAACCTCTACATCGCCACAGGCGACAACACCGACCCGTTCGCCTCCGACGGGTTCACCCCGATCGACGAGCGGGAAGGCCGCCGAGCGTGGGACGCGCAGGGTACCGCGGGCAACACCAACGACCTGCGGGGCAAGGTCCTGCGCATCACCCCGCGGCCGGACGGGAGCTACACGATCCCGGAGGGCAACCTGTTCGCACCGGGAACGGAGCGCACACGCCCCGAGATCTACGTGATGGGGTTGCGCAACCCGTTCCGCATCACCGTCGATCCGGCCACCGACGCTCTGCTCGTCGGTGACTACGGTCCCGACGCGCGGCAGGCCGATCCCGACCGGGGTCCGGAGGGCACGGTCGAGTTCCTGCGCATCACCGAGGCGGGCAACCACGGCTGGCCGTACTGCGTGGGCGACAACATCCCGTTCCACGACTACGACTTCGCCACCGAGACCTCCGGTGCGGAGTTCGACTGCTCCGCGCCCGTCAACGACTCGCCGAACAACACCGGCCTGCGCGAGCTGCCGCCCGCGGTGCCCGCGTGGATGTGGTACGCCTACTCCGAGTCGGAGCGCTTCCCCGAGCTCGGCACGGGTGGCGGAGGCCCGATGGCCGGGCCGGTGTACGACTTCGACCCGGACAACCCGAGGGCGACGAAGTTCCCCGAGTACTTCGACGGCAAGTGGTTCGCCTACGAACTCACGCGCCAGTGGTTCAAGACGTTCTCGGTGCAGCGGCACGACCAGACCTTCGCCGACCCGCGGTTCGCGCCCGCGCGGCAGGGCGATCTGCTCTCGATCAACGGAATCTTCGAGGACATGTCGTGGATTCAGCCGTTCGAGGCGGAATTCGGGCCGGACGGCTCGCTCTACGTCATCGATTTCGGCGAGGGCAGCGGCACCGGACGCGGGGGAAGCAACGACGGTTCGGCGATCTACCGCGTCGACTACGTCGCGCAGGGAAGGCCGCCGGTGGCCGAGCTGACGGCGTCGGCGGATTCGGGGCGCGCCCCGCTGACCGTCGAGTTCTCCGCCGAGGGTTCCGAGGGCGGCGACGGTGAACCGGTGACCTACGCGTGGGACTTCGACGGTGACGGCACCACCGACTCGACCGAGCCGAACCCCACGCACACCTACACCGACGAGGGCCGGTTCACCGCCCGGCTGACCGTGACCAGCACGGCCGAGCACGGGCTCACCGGTGTCGCCACGACCGACGTCACCGTGGGCAACACACGACCCACCGTGGAGCTGGTGCTGCCTCCGGACGGCGGCATGTTCTCCTTCGGCGACACGATCCCCTACGTGGTCCGCGTCTCGGACCCCGAGGACGGCCGCATCGACTGCTCGACCGTGGTGGTGCAGTCCCAGCTCGGCCACGACGACCACCTGCACCCGATGGACAACGTCACCGGATGCCGGGGCGAGGTGACCACCGACAGCGGCGACAGTCACGGACCCGGGCAAAACCTCTACGCGGCGTTGAGCGCGCGCTACACCGACAGCGGCAACGGTGACGTCCCCGCGCTCACCGGTTCCGCGCACGTGACGCTCGAGCCGACGTTCAAGGAGGCCGAGCACTTCGAGCACGCCGACGGTGTCGACGTGCTCGACCGCGAGGCCGCGTCGGCGGGCACGCGGCTCGGCGGCATCCAGCCCGGCGACTGGGTGGCCTACGAACCGGTGCACCTCATGGGCATCGACTCGGTCACCCTTGGCGTCAGCTCCGGCGGTACCGGGGGCACGGTGGAGCTGCGGGCCGACGCCCCGGACGGCGAGCTGCTCGGCTCGGTGGACGTCGCCGGCACCGGCGGCTGGGACGAGGTCGTCACGCCCACTGTGGAGCTGGACGACCCCGATCGCACGGTCACGTTGTACGCGGTGTTCACCAATCCGGACTGGTCCGGTGACCGGCCCGATCTCCTCTCGCTCGACTGGATGCGGTTCAACGGAAAGGGCGTGACGCGATGAGTACCCGACGCGACTTCCTCCGGTTCGCCGTCGCCTCGGCCACGGCGGCCGGTGCGGGCGGCCTGCTCGCGGGCGCCGCGGGCGCTGCCTCCGC
>NZ_KB912676.1:10675-27738 GCF_000383795.1 Saccharomonospora saliphila YIM 90502 | reverse complement strand
GGCGCCGCGGGCGCTGCCTCCGCCGCGACGCCCGCGACGACCGGGGGACCGCCCCGCGTTCCCCCGGGGCATCTGGGCATCCAGCTCTACACGGTGCGCTCGCTGATGCCGTCGGCGCCGCAGGCCACACTGGACCGGCTCGCCGAGATCGGCTATGCGACGGTCGGGGTCAGCGGTCTCTACGGCCACAGCCCCGAACGGTTCCGGGCGATGCTCGACCGGGCCGGACTGCGGGCGGTGCTGACCCACTCGTCGCTGGAGGCGATGCGCGGCGACTGGCGGGCCGAGCTGGACACGGCGCATGTCCTCGGCGTGGAGTCGATCGTCGTGCCGTGGCTGCCGGAGTCACTCGTCACCGCCGACGGGTACCGGCGGCTGGCGGACGAGTTCTCCGAGGCGGGCCGGGCAGCGCGGGAGTCCGGGTTGCGGTTCCTCTACCACAACCACGACTTCGACTTCCGCACGGTCGACGGGCAGGTGCTCTACGACCTTCTGCTCGAACGGACCGATCCGCGTGAGGTCAACTTCGAGCTCGACCTGTACTGGGCGGTGCACGCCGGGTACGACCCGGTGGACTACTTCGTGCGCTATCCCGGGCGGTTCCCGGTCCTGCACGTCAAGGACCGGGCGCCGGACGGGTCGTTCGCCGATGTCGGTTCCGGCACGATCGACTTCCGGCGTATCTTCCGGCGCCGGAAGCTCGCGGGCGTGCGGGAGTACGTCGTCGAGCACGACCAGCCCGCCGACCCGCTGGCCAGCGCCGAGCGCAGCCACGACTACCTGCGGGCGCTGCGGTTCTGATCCGCACACCGCCCAGTGGGCGGCCCGGGTCCACCCGGCCGGGACAGTGCATACTCGGCCGGGTGGACCTGGTGACTCTCGACGACATCCGTGCCGCCGCGGACCGCGTGCGGGGGGTGGCCGTGCGCACCCCGTTGCTGCCGTGCCCGTGGGCAGGCCCCGGGCGCCTGTGGCTCAAGCCCGAGAATTTGCAGCCGGTGGGCGCGTTCAAGATCCGGGGCGCGCGCAACGCCGTCGCCCGGCTCGACGACGGGCAACGGCGGCGCGGGGTGGTGGCCTATTCCAGCGGCAACCACGCCCAGGCCGTCGCGTACGCGGCGGCCGAGGCCGGTGTCGACGCGCACATCGTCATGCCCGACACCGCACCACAGGTCAAGATCGACAACACTCGTGCCTTGGGCGCCGAGGTCGTGCTGGTGGACACGGCCGAGCGCGAGGCCGTCGCGCATCGGCTCGTCGCCGACCACGGGGCGGTGCTGATCCCGCCGTTCGACCACCCCGACGTCATCGCGGGGCAGGGCACCGCCGGACTGGAGATCGCCACCGATCTGCCCGACGTCGAGGTCGTGCTCGTGCCGGTCAGCGGTGGCGGGCTCGCCTCGGGGGTGGGCACGGCGGTGCGGGCGCTGTGTCCCCGGGCCCGTGTGGTCGGGGTGGAGCCGGAGCTGGCCGCCGACGCGCGGGAGAGCCTGCGCTCCGGCGCACTGGTGGACTGGCCCGTGGAGCAGCGGGCACGCACCGTGGCCGACGGACTGCGTGCCCAGCCCTCCGCACTCACCTTCGCGCACCTGAACGCCGTGCTCGACGACATCGTCACGGTGACGGAGGCGGAGATCCTCGCCGCGACGAGCCTGCTCGCCCGCAGGGCGAGGCTGGTCGCCGAACCGAGTGGCGCGGCCGCCACGGCCGCGTGGTTGTACCACTCGGACGAGCTCCCGCCCGGGCGCGTGGTCTCGGTGGTCTCGGGTGGCAACGTCGATCCCGCCGTGCTCGCCGAGGCACTGCGCACCGACGCCGTGGGCCCGGTGCCGGGACCGGGTGACCCGCTTTCCGCCGGACGGTGACAGCGTGGGTTCCCCCGCGTGGAGGGCGGTGCCGGCGTCCTCAGTCCCCGCGTCGGGCGGTGCCGGCGTCCGTCCGGGCGCCCCGCACGGAATCCTGGGTAGGGTGGGGTTCGGCCGCGAGGGAGGTGGTGTCCGATGCTGTTCGGCGACGAGCACGTACGCCGGTACGAGGAGACCGACGGTGAGGTCGGCTACGACTGGCAGAACGGTGCGCCGGTGTTGATCCTGACCACGACGGGCAGGAAGACGGGGCAACCGCGCAAGTCCGCGTTGATCTTCCAGGAGGTGGACGGGGCCTACGTCGTGGTCGCGTCCAAGGGCGGCGCCGACGACCATCCGGCCTGGTACCTCAACCTGCGCGACAACCCCGAGGTCGCGGTGCAGGTCAAAGCGGACAGGTTCCCCGCGCGGGCACGCACGGCACGGGACGACGAGAAGGCGGCGTTGTGGCCGAGGATGACGAAGGTCTGGCCCTCCTACGACGACTACCAGCGCAAGACCGAGCGGGACATCCCCGTCGTCGTGCTCGAGCGCGTCGGCTGAGGCTCGCGCGGAGCCCGGCTTCCACGCGGGGACTGCGGGGCAGGCTCGGCGCCGTCCTGCGGTTCCCGCGGCGTGGCCGGGGCTTCTGGTTCGGCCTGGCGATCGACGTGATCGCCCCGCCCCTGGCGCTGGCCACCCGCTGGCGGATCGAGGGGCAGGAACACCTGCCCCGGCAGGGCGGGGTGCTGGTCGCGAGCAACCACGTCTCCTACGCCGACCCGATCGCGGTCACGTTGTTCGCTCTCGCGGGTGGCCGGGTGCCCCGGTTCTTCGCCAAGGCCGGGTTGTGGTCGGTTCCGGTGGTGCGTTCGGTGATGGCCTCGGGCAGGCACATCCAGGTGCACCGTGGGCGCGCGAGCGCACTCCGGGCCTATCGGGACGCGGTGCGGGCCGTCGGCGAGGGCGACTGCGTCGTGGTGTTCCCGGAGGGCACCTTCACCGACCGCGCGGACGGGTGGCCGATCGAGGGCAAGACCGGGCTCGCGCGCATGGCGCTGACCAGCGGCGTGCCCGTGGTCCCGCTCGCGTGCTGGGGCACGCGGGAGTTGCTTCCGGTCGAATCCCGGTTGCCTCGTGTCCTGCCGCGGCCCACCCTGCACCTGGTGGCCGGTCCGCCCGTCGACCTGAGCGACCTGGCTGGGGAGCGGCCCAGCGCGACCCAGCTCCGTGAGGCCACCGAGCGGATCATGGCGGCCATCACCGAGCTGCTCGCCGAGGTGCGCGGGTTGCGGCCCCCGGACGACGCGGCGCGGGCATAATCGCGGGTATGAGCGAACACTTCGACGTCGTGGTGCTGGGCGCGGGCCCGGGCGGCTACACCGCCGCCGTTCGCGCGGCCCAGCTCGGGCTCGACACCGCCGTCATCGAGGAGCGTTACTGGGGCGGTGTCTGCCTCAACGTCGGGTGTATCCCGTCGAAGGCGCTGCTGCGCAACGCCGAGCTGGCCCACCTGTTCACCAGTGAGGCGCGGACCTTCGGTATCCGCGTGGACGGCGAGGTCTCGTTCGACTACCTGGCCGCCTATCAGCGCAGCCGCAAGGCCGCCGACGGCCGGGTCAAGGGCGTCCACTACCTGATGAAGAAGAACGCGATCGCCCAGTTCACCGGGCGTGGCACGTTCCTCGATGACCACTCGATCGAGGTGCGGGGCGCCGACGGGGAGGTTGAGACCGTCACGTTCGACCAGTGCATCATCGCGACCGGGGCGTCGGCGAAGCTGCTGCCGGGGACATCGGTGAGCGAGCGTGTGGTCACCTACACCGAGCAGATCCTCTCCTCGGAACTGCCGGACAGCGTGGTGATCTGCGGCGCGGGCGCCATCGGCGTCGAGTTCGCCTACGTGCTGCGCAACTACGGCGTCGAGGTCACGATGGTCGAGTTCCTCGACCGCGTGGTTCCCGCCGAGGACGAGGAGGTCTCGGCCGAACTCGCGCGCCGGTACCGCAGGCTCGGCATCGAGGTGCTGACGTCCACGCGCGTCGACGAGATCGACGACAGCGGGGAGCGGGTGCGGGTCACCGTCTCCGCCGATGGGCAGCAGCGGGTGCTGGAGGCGGACACGGTGCTCCAGGCGATCGGCTTCCAGCCCACCGTCGAGGGATACGGGCTGGACAAGACCGGGGTGGCGCTCACCGAGCGGGGCGCGATCGACGTGGACGGGCGGTGCCGCACGAGCGTGCCGCACATCTTCGCCATCGGTGATGTGACCGCCAAGCTGATGCTCGCGCACGCCGCCGAGGCGATGGGGATGGTGGCGGCCGAGACCATCGGCGGGGCGGAGACCATGGAGCTGGACTACAGCATGATCCCGCGGGCGACCTACTGCCAGCCGCAGATCGCCAGCTTCGGTCTCACCGAGCAGCAGGCCCGCGCCGAGGGACACGACGTCCGGGTGTCGAAGTTCCCGTTCAGCGCCAACGGGAAGGCGCACGGGCTGGCCGACACCGTGGGTTTCGTCAAGCTGATCAGCGACGCGGCCTACGGCGAGCTGCTCGGCGGGCACCTGATCGGTCCGGAGGTGACGGAGCTGTTGCCCGAACTCACCCTGGCCCAGCGATGGGACCTCACCGTGCACGAGGTGGCCCGCAACGTCCACGCCCACCCCACACTCGGCGAAGCCGTCAAGGAAGCCGTCCACGACCTGGCCGGCCACATGATCAACATGTGACCCCACCTACCCGCTCGCTCGCGAGTTGCCCCTCCCGGCTCGCGAGTTGCCCCTTCCCGCCCGCGAGTTGCCTTTTCCTGCTATCGAGTTGTCCCTTCTCGTCCGAGGGTTGCCTCTTCCCGTCCGTGAAATCTCCTCTGGGGTTGTGACGAGTGGCCCCGGTGACGTGCGAGTCTCGGTGGTCGCGCGCGGATCGCCGAGTGGCACCGGGAGTCTCGCTGTGGCAACGGAGCTGGTCGTGACACCGAGAGTCCCGTGGGGAGCGTCATGGTCAACAGGACGCCGGGGCGACGGCGCGCGAGGCAACGACCCTTCGGCGTCCGCGATTTCCCGGTGGAGCCAGATCGAAGGTGGGTGCGGTGCGGACGGTGGCGAATCGACTGCGCACGAGGCTGATCGCGACCGCACAGGCACAACCCACCCGCGCGAGGGCAACTCGTGGGCAGGAGCGGGCAAGTCGCGGACCGGAGGGGGCAACTCGTGGGCAGGAGCGGGCAACTCGCGGACCGGAGGGGGCAACTCGTGAGCAGGAAGGGGCAACTCGCGGACCGGGAGGGGCAACTCGCGGGTGGGGAGGGGGGATTCGCGAGGATATAGGGTGCTCGGGTATGGCCGTCCCGCAGTTCGCCCGGCTCCCGGTGCTCGTCGTCGCGGGTGTGGCGATGGCGGTGTTGCTGGCCTTCAGCGGGCGGTACGGCTACCACGGCGACGAGCTGTACTTCCTTGCCGCAGGGCGGCACCTGGACTGGGGGTATGCCGACCAGCCTCCGCTCCTGCCGCTGCTGGCCCGCCTGATGGACACGCTCTTTCCCGGATCGGTCGTGGGCCTGCGGCTGCCCGCGGTGGTGTTCACCGGCCTCGGCATCGTGATCGCGGCGCTGACCGCCCGGGAGTTCGGCGGTGAGCGCCGCGCGCAGGTCATGGCGGCGGGCGCGTACGCGTGCTCACCCTTCCTGCTGGCGGGTGCGGGACACATTCTGGCCACCCACATGGTCGACGTCTTCCTCTGGACGGTGATCGCGTGGCTGGTCGTGCGCTGGGTCCGCCTCCGCGACGACCGGTTGCTGTTCGCGGCGGGACTGGTCACCGCGGTGGATCTTCAGGTGAAGTTCCTCATCCCGGTCTTCTGGGTCGTGCTGGTGCTCGCCGCCCTCGCGGTGGGTCCGCGTGACCTGCCGCGCAGGCCGTTGCTGTGGGCGGGCGGCGCGGTGGCCGTGCTGACCTGCGTGCCGACACTGGTGTGGCAGGCCACGCACGGCTGGCCCCAGCTCGAGATGAACCGGATCGTCGCCGACGAGGTCTCCTACGCGGGAGGCAGGCTCACGTTCCTGCCGATGGCGCTCGAACAGGCGGGCATCGGGGTCGGCGCCGTGCTCGTGGTGCTGGGCGTCTGGTGGCTGTCGCGCCGCGACGAGCTGCGGCCGTACCGCTTCCTCGGGCTGACGGTGCTCGGGGTCACGGCCGTGTTCTGGGCGACGGCGGGGCGTCCGTACTACGTCGGCGGCCTGTTCGCGCTCTGCTTCGCCGTGGCGGCGGTGCGGCTCGACACGGTGCTCACCGAGCGCTGGCGGCCCGCACGGTGGAAGCCGGTGGTGGCCGTGGCCTACGCCGTGTCGGCGCTGGTGGCGATCAGCTGGCTGCCGATCAAACCGATCTCGGCCTACGCCGGTGAGCCGTACAGCCCGATGAACATGGAGCTGGAGGAGTTCGGCTGGCCCCAGGTGGCCGACAGCGTCGCGCGGGCGTATCACGAGTTGCCCGACGGACTCCGCGCCGACGTCACGATCGTCACCGAAACGTACTGGCAGGCCTCGGCCGTCGAGCACTTCCGCCCGGACCTGCCGAGGCCGTACAGCGGGGGACGCGGCTTCTACTACTTCGGCGTCCCGCCGTCCTCGTCCCGGGCGACGCTGTTCGTGGGCGCCTCCCGGGACGAGCTGGCGCCCCACTTCGGTGCGATCCGCCGCGTGGGTGTGATCGACAACGGCCGTGAGGTCAACAACGGCAATCAGGGCGAGCCCATCTGGCTGTGCGTCGAGCGCTCGCGGCCGTGGGACGAGTTGTGGCCGGAGTTCCGCCACATGACATTCACCTGGTGACGTCCTTCTCGTCCGCCACCCGTGTGACGTAGATGTTGACTGGTTGAAAACTCCTTCTTGACGCGTGGGCTCGACCACCCTACTTTTGCATGCCAGAGAAGAAAGTGGGGCTGATGTGGATTTAAGTCTGCACGCGGCGAACGCGGATGTGAGCGAGGCGCCCCTGCTCGCGATGCGCGGCATCGTGAAGCTGTTCCCCGGAGTCCGCGCGCTCGACGGCGTGGACCTCGACGTGGACGCGGGCGAGGTGCACTGCCTGCTGGGACAGAACGGCGCGGGCAAGTCCACGCTGATCAAGACACTCGCGGGCGCCCACCAGCCGGACGGGGGCCAGATCACCTGGCGGGGCGAGACTGTCACGCTCAGCTCGCCGGTCGCGGCGCTGCGGCGCGGGATCGCCACGATGTACCAGGAACTCGACCTCGTGCCGGGGCTGTCGGTGACGGAGAACATCTTCCTCGGTCACGAGCGGGCCCGGTACGGGTTCCTGCGGCGCGGGCAGGCACGGTCGGAGGCCGCCGCGCTGCTGGACCGGCTCGGCCACGCCGAGATCAGCCCGGACGCCGAGGTCGGCACGCTCTCCGCCGCCGGACAGCAGCTGGTGTCGATGGCGCGGGCGCTCGCCCACGACGCCAAGCTGATCGTGGCCGACGAGCCCACCGCCGCGCTGGCCGCCGACGAGGTGGACAACCTCTTCCGCATCATCGGCGACCTGACCGGCCAGGGTGTGGCCGTGGTCTACATCTCCCACCGGCTCGAGGAGATCCGGCGCATCGGAGACCGCGTCACGGTCATCAAGGACGGGCGCACGGTCGCGCAAAACCTCGACGCCGACGCGCACTCCACCTCCGAGCTGGTCGACCTGATGGCGGGCCGCGCGGTGCAGACCGCGTACCGCGATGCCGACCGCGACCGCGTCGACCCCGGCGACGTGCTGCTCGACGTGGACGGTCTGAGCAGGCGCGGCGAGTTCAGCGACGTGTCGTTCACCGTCCGGGCCGGGGAGATCGTCGGGCTCGCGGGGCTGGTCGGCTCCGGCCGCAGCGAGATCATGGAGACCGTTTTCGGCGCGCGCAAGCCCGATGGGGGCACGGTGTCCGTGGCGGGCGAACGCCTGCGTCCGGGCAGCGTCGCCGCCGCGGTCGAGGCCGGAGTCGGTCTCGCGCCCGAGGAGCGCAAGAGCCAGGCACTGCTGCTGGACATGTCCGTGACGCACAACGTGACGTTGGCCAGCCTGCCCGGCTACAGCACGCTCGGCTTCGCCGACCGCGGCCGGGAGAGCGCCGACGCGCGAGCCACCCTGGAACGGCTGGACCTGCGTCCGGCGGACCCGCAGCGCCTGACGAGGACGCTGTCCGGTGGCAACCAGCAGAAGGTCGTGGTGGCGCGCTGGCTCGTGCACGGGTGCCGCGTGCTGTTGCTGGACGAACCCACCCGGGGTGTCGACGTGGGCGCCCGCGCGGAGCTGTACCGGCTGATCCACGAGCTCGCCGCGAGCGGTGTGGCGGTCGTGGTGGTGTCGAGCGAGATCCCCGAGGTGCTCGGGCTCGCCGACCGCGTGCTCGTACTGCGCGAGGGCACCGTCCTCGCGCAGCGGCCCGCCGGAGAACTGACCGAAGGAGACGTGCTCGACATGGTGATGGAAGGGAGCGCGGCGTGACCGAGACCCTCGACCGGCCGCCGGTGACGAACAGCGGCACGGGCGGGCGACGTCGATCGCTGCCTGTGGACGTGCGGCTCGTGGGCCTCGCGGGCGTGCTGGTGCTGCTGTGCCTGGTCGGGTACGTGACCAATCCCGACACGTTCTTGACCGAGGCGAACCTGTCCACGATGCTCCGGCTGGCCGCGGGCATCGGCGTGGTCGCCGTCGGCATGACGTTCGTGATCATCGCGGGGGGCATCGACCTGTCGGTCGGCTCGATCGTGGCGTTGTCGAGCGTGTGGATGACGACCGTGGCCACGCAGTCCTACGGGCCCGTGGTGATGGTGGTCTGCGCGCTGCTGGTGGGCCTGGTCACCGGCCTGATCAACGGCCTGCTCATCTCCTACGGCAAGGTCGTGCCGTTCATCATGACGCTGGCGATGATGGCCTCGGCGCGCGGCCTCGCCGAGCGCATCAGTGGCCGGCAGACGCAGGTCGTCACCGAGACGGGGTTCACCGACTTCTTCCTCGCGTCGCTGCTCGGGATTCCGGTGCTGGTGTGGATGCTGGCGGGAGTGTTCGTCGTCGGCTGGATCGTGCTCAACCGCACCACCTTCGGCAGGCGCACCTTCGCCATCGGCGGTAACGCCGAGGCGGCGCGGCTGTCGGGCATCAACGTCAAGTGGCACACCGCGCTGGTGTACGGCATCAGCGGCCTGTGCTGCGGCATCGCGGCGATCATCATCGTGGCGCGCACCACCTCCGGCGCCTCGACCAACGGCTTGTTGTGGGAGCTGGACGCGATCGCCGCGGTGGTCATCGGCGGCACGCTGCTCTCCGGCGGGCGCGGCAGCCTGATCGGGACGCTGATCGGCGTGCTGATCTTCACCGTGCTCAACAGCGTGTTCACCCAGAACAACCTGGAAACCGACATCCAGAGCATCGCCAAGGGCGCGATCATCGTCGCCGCCGTGCTGCTGCAACAGACGACGATCGGGCGCAAGGGCAAGGCCAGCTCACCACCGCCGGACAAGCCCCAGGGCGACTCCGGTGACCCGGCACCACAACCCACTGGGAGCAAGTCATGATCCGAAACAACCTGGCCAGGCGCGGCTTCCTGCTGTCCGCGGCCGGCGTCGGCGCGGGCGCGGTCCTCGCCGGATGCACCTCGAACGAGAAGGACAGCGGGGATTCGGGGCAGGCGCAGGCGGCCAACCAGGGCGCCAACGCCGAACCGGGCCAGCCGGTGACCATCGGGTTCTCCGCGCCCGCCGCCGACCACGGGTGGATGGCCGCCATGACCATCAACGCCCGGGACATGGCGGAGCAGTACTCCGACGTCACACTGGAGGCCACCGAGGGCACCAACGACGTCAACCAGCAGATCGCCCAGGTCGAGTCGCTGATCAACAGTGGCGTCGACGTGCTGGTGATCCTGCCGTTCGACGGCAAGGCGCTCACCTCGGTCGGCCAGAAGGCCATGGACGCGGGCATTCCGGTCATCAACGTCGACCGGGTCTTCGACACCCCGCTGGCCTACCGAACCTGGATCGGCGGCGACAACTACCGCATGGGGGTCAACGCGGGCAACTACATCGCCGAGCGGCTCAAGAGCGAGAACGTCAGCGACCCCGTCATCGGTGAGGTGGCCGGGATCGACTCGCTGCCGCTGACCCAGGAACGCAGCAAGGGGTTCAGCGACGCGCTCAAGACACACGGGTTCCAGGTCGGTCCCCGCGTGGCCGCCGAGTTCAGCCCCCAGTCCGGTGAGCGGGAGACCGCGAACCTGCTCCAGGGCGCGCAGCGGCTGGACGCGCTGTGGAACCACGACGACGACCAGGGCATCGGCGTGGTCGCCGCGATCGAGGCCTCCGGCCGTGGTGACGAGTTCTTTCTTGTCGGTGGCGCGGGTTCCCGCAACATGATGGAGCTCATCAAGCAAGATTCGGGGCCGGTCAAGGCGACCGTGCTCTACAGCCCGTCGATGGCCTCGTCGGCCATTTCGATGGCCCGCCTGCTGGGCCAGAACAAGGGCCTTTCCGACCTCGCCGAACACGAGATCCCCTCGGAGATCACGACGTACTCGGCGGTCGTGACGAAGGACAATGTGGATTCCTACCTCGACGTTGGGTTCGACTCGTGACACAAGACTCTTCGACGCGATCAGCGGAGACGCCCGCGCTGGGCGTGGCCATGGTGGGGCACTCGTTCATGGGAGCGGTGCACTCGCAGGCCTGGCGCAGTGTGTCCCGGTTCTTCGACCTGCCCCGCGCACCCCGCATGGTGGCCCTCGGTGGACGGGACGCACAGCGGACCGCCCAGGCCGCGGAGCGGATGGGATGGGAGTCGGTCGAGACGGACTGGCGCGCCCTGCTGCGACGGGACGACGTCGACCTGGTCGACATCTGCACGCCCGGCGACACCCACGCCGAGATCGCCGTGGCCGCGCTCGAGGCGGGCAAGCACGTGCTGTGTGAGAAGCCGCTGGCCAACACCGTCGCCGAGGCCGAGCGCATGGTCTCGGCGGCCGAGGCGGCCGAGCGGCGTGGCGTGTTCTCGATGGTGGCGTTCAACTACCGGCGGGTGCCCGCGCTCGCGCTCGCGCGGCGCATGGTCGCCGAGGGCCGGATCGGCGACGTGCGGCACGTGCGCGCGATGTATCTGCAGGACTGGCTCTCCGACGCGGAGTCGCCGATGTCGTGGCGGCTGCGCAAGGAGCAGGCGGGGTCCGGTGCGCTCGGGGACATCGGCGCCCACATCGTCGACGCCGCCCAGTTCGTCACCGGGCAGCATGTGACCGGCGTGTCCGCGCTGACCGAGACGTTCGTGCGGAAGCGGCCCGGTGAGCAGGGGCCCGAGGACGTGACCGTCGACGACTGCGCGGTCTTCACCGCCCGATTCTCCTCCGGCGCCGTGGGCAGTTTTGAGGCCACCCGCTACGCGCTGGGACGCAAGAACGCGATGCGGCTCGAGGTCAACGGGTCGCGCGGCAGCATCGCCTTCGACTTCGAGTCGATGAACGAGCTGTGGTTCTACGACGGCGACGAGGACCCGGACACGGCCGGGTTCCGGCGCGTCGTGGTCACCGAGCCGACGCATCCCTATCTGGGGGCGTGGTGGCCGCCCGGGCACCTGCTCGGCTACGAACACACCTTCACCCACGAACTGGCCGATCTGGTCACCGCGATCGGAGAGGGCAGGCCGCCGGAGCCGAGCTTCGCCGACGGCCTGCGGGTGCAGCGGGTGCTGCGGGCGGTGGAGGACAGCGCCGCCGCCGACTCGGTGGCGACGCGGATCTGAGGCAACCGACGACGAGACGCGGTCGACCCGTGCGGGCAGGGGCGCGGCCCGCACGGGCGGCGGCACGGGGGAGGGCGCGGACACACACCAGGCGAAACGCAGGGTTTCAACCGGGTTCGGCAGGCTGAACAGGAGTAGGTACCAATGCAACGACGCAGCAGTACCAACAGACCCGCCGCCGCGCGCCGCGGGTGGCGGTTCGGGGCGGCGGCGCTCGCCCTGTGCACCGGGCTGGGCACCTCCAGTGCGGCGTTCGCCGCCCAGGCGGGGGCACAGCAGGAACAGGACGCGGGCGCGACGGCCGAGGCCAGCGTGCTCGTTTTCTCCAAGACGGCGGGGTACCGGCACGGCTCGATTCCCACGGGCATCGCGGCGATCGAGAAGCTCGGCGCCGAACACGGATTCTCCGTGGACGCCACCGAGGACGCGGGCGCCTTCACCGACGACAATCTCGCCGGTTACGACGCCGTGGTGTGGCTGTCGACCACGGGGGACGTGCTCGACGAGAACCAGGAGGCCGCCTTCGAACGCTATGTGGCCGACGGTGGTGGCTACGCCGGGGTGCACGCCGCCTCGGACACCGAGTACGACTGGCCGTGGTACGGCGAGCTGGTGGGCGCCTACTTCGACTCCCACCCGCACATCCAGGAAGCCACCGTCCACGTCGAGGACCGGCAGCATCCGTCCACAGCGGACCTGCCGTACGAGTGGAACCGCACCGACGAGTGGTACAACTACCAGGACAACCCGCGCGGGGACGTGCACGTGCTCGCCTCGCTCGACGAGAGCAGCTACGACGCCGGGTCCGGCGCGATGGGTGACGACCACCCGATCGCCTGGTGCCACGAGAACAAGGGCGGCCGGGCCTGGTACACCGGCGGCGGGCACACCGACGAGTCGTTCAGCGAGCCCGAGTTCCTTTCCCACCTCGCGGGCGGCATCCGCTACGCGGCGGGCCTGGCCGACGGCGACTGCTCCACCACGCAGGACCCGGGCGAGGGCACGCCGGAGGACGCCGACTTCGATCAGATCACGCTGGCCGAGGGCGAGGCGTCCACGGGTGAGCCAATGGCGTTGTCGGTGCTGCCGGACCGCAGCGTGCTGCACACCTCCCGCGACGGCCGGGTCTTTCTGACCACTCCGGAGGGCTCCACGTCGCTCGCGGGGGAGCTCGACGTCTACAACCACGACGAGGACGGCTTGCAGGGTGTGGCCGTCGACCCGGACTTCGAGCAGAACCGGTGGGTGTACCTGTACTACGCGCCCCCGCTCGACACGCCTTCCGGTGACGCGCCGGAGACGGGCACGGCGGAGGACTTCGCGCCGTTCGAGGGCCACAACCAGCTCTCCCGGTTCCGGCTGAGCGAGCAGGGCACGCTCGACCTCGACAGTGAGCAGCAGATCCTGCGGGTCGCGGCCGACCGGGGAATCTGCTGCCACGCGGGCGGGGAGATCGACTTCGACGCCGACGGCAACCTCCTGCTGTCCACCGGTGACGACACCAACCCGTTCGCCTCCGACGGCTACACGCCGATCGACGAGCGCGACGAGCGCAACCCCGCGTTCGACGCCCAGCGCAGCTCGGCCAACACCAACGACCTGCGCGGCAAGCTGCTGCGGATCACCGTCACCGAGGACGGCGGTTACACCATCCCCGAGGGCAACCTGTTCGAGCCGGGCACCGAGAACACCCGCCCGGAGATCTACGCGATGGGCTTTCGCAACCCGTTCCGGTTCGCCGTCGACCCCGAGACCGGCTGGATCCACCTCGGTGACTACGGGCCCGACGCCGGCTCCGCCGACCCCGAGCGCGGTCCCGGAGGCATGGTCGAGTTCAACCTGATCACCGGGCCGGGCAACTACGGCTGGCCGTACTGCGTGGGTGACAACGTGGCCTACCACGACTACGACTTCGCCTCCGGCACCTCCGGTGCGGAGTTCGACTGCGCGGCGCCGAGGAACGAGAGCCCGCACAACACCGGTCTGGTCGAGCTGCCGCCGGCACAGCCCGCGTGGATTCCCTACGACGGCGGGTCGGTTCCCGAATTCGGCACCGGCGGCGAGTCGCCGATGGGCGGACCGGTCTACAACTTCGACCCGGAGCTGGACTCGACCACCAAGTTCCCCGAGTTCTACGACGGCAAGAACTTCGCCTACGAGTGGGACCGGGGCTGGATCAAGACCATCGAGGTCGGCGAGAACGGAGAGCGGGGCGCGATCGAGCCGTTCTTCTCCTCGATGAAGCTGACCCGGCCGATGAACATCGAGTTCGGGCCGGACGGGTCGCTGTACGTGCTCGACTACGGCAGCGGCTACTTCGGCGGCGCACCGGACTCGGCGGTCTACCGGATCGACTACACCAAGGGCAACCGCACTCCCGAGGTGGCGCTGTCGGCCGAGACGACCTCCGGTCCCGCACCGTTGGAGGTGTCGTTCGACCCGTCCGGCACGACCGATCCCGACGGCGGGCAGTTGTCCTACGCCTGGGACTTCGACGGTGACGGCGAGACCGACTCGACCGAGGCGGGTGCGGTCACCCACACCTACTCGGACCCGGGCCAGTACAGCGCGAAGCTGTCGGTCACCGACGACACGGGCCTCACCGGTTCGGCGAGCGTGGTCGTCACGGTGGGCAACACCGCGCCGTCGGTGACGCTGGAGACACCCGCCGACGGCGGCGTCTTCGGCTTCGGCGACGAGGTGCCCTTCCGCGTCTCCGTCACCGACCCGGAGGACGGCGAGATCGACTGCTCGCGCGTCACGGTCGAGTACATCCTCGGCCACGACAACCACGGGCACCCGCTGTCCCGGGCGACCGGGTGTGAGGGCGTGATCGAGACCCCGGCCGACGAGGGGCACGGGCTCGACGCCGACATCTTCGGTGTGATCAACGCGAGCTACACCGACACCGGTGCGGGCGACGTTCCCGCGCTGAGCGGCGAGGACGAGGTCGTTCTGCAACCGAAGATCAAGCAGGCCGAGTTCTTCGCCGAGCAGAACGGGATCGAGGTGGTCGCCGCCGACGGTGCCCGGGGCGGCCAGCGCGTCGGCTACATCGACGACGGTGACTGGATCTCGATCGACCCGGCCAACCTGACCGGCGTCGACGCCATCGGCTACCGCGTGTCCTCCGGCGGGGAGGGCGGCACGATCGAGGTGCGGTCCGGCGCCGTGGACGGTCCGCTCGTGCACTCCGTCGAGGTCGCCAACACCGGCGGGTTCGACAACTACGCCGACATCGATCCCGTACCGGTCACCGACCCGGGTGGCACCGCACCGCTGTACCTGGTCTTCCGAGGTGAGGGCAGTGGCGGCCTGTTCGACGTGGACGAGCTGCGCTTCACCGGCGGCGGCGTCGCCGACCCGGGCACGCCGCCCGCGGAGTGCGAGCCCGCCACGCCGGAGGAGGGCTACCGGATGCTCTTCGACGGCACCGAGGGCAGCCTCGACGGCTGGCGGCAGTCGGGTCCAGGGTCGTTCGAGCTGACCGGCGACTGCGCCATCCGCTCGACCGGTGGCATGGGCCTGTTCTGGTTCGATGAGCAGTTCAGCGCCTACAGCCTCAAGCTCGACTGGAAGATGGCAGGGGACGACAATTCGGGCGTGTTCGTCGGCTTCCCCGACCCGGGCGACGACCCGTGGGTGGCGGTCAACGAGGGCTACGAGGTCCAGATCGACGCCACCGACGCGCCGGAGAAGACCACGGGAGCCATCTACGACTTCCAGTCGGCCGACCTCGAGGCCCGGGACGAGGCCCTCAACCCGCCGGGGGAGTGGAACTCGTACGAGATCGTGGTGCGTGGCCAGCGGATTCAGGTCTTCTTGAACGGGACCAAGGTCAACGACTTCGTCAGCAAGGACCCGGACCGCGACCTCACGCGGGGCCACATCGGCCTGCAGAACCACGGGGACGTCGACGACGTGTCGTTCCGGAACGTCCAGATCAAGGAGTTGAACAACGCCGCTCGGCGGTAGGGGCACTCTTCCTCCGGCGGTGGGCGAGCACGGGTGACACCGGAGCGTCCGGAAGGGCCGGGTGGGGCCGCGCGCGGCGGCACCACCCGGCGACCTCCCGGCACGCGCGTCGATCCTCCACAGGACGGCCGTCGTTGTCGTGAGAGGGTCGGCCCCGGTGGCACGGGCGTGGCGCGTGCCGTCACGCGACAAGTACACAGGAACTGAGGTTGGTGCATCATGGCGCCCACAGGATTGTGGTTGATCGGTGCGCGGGGTTCGGTCGCCACCACGGCGATCGCGGGGCTGCTCGCCTTGCGGTCCGGCGTGGTCCGGCCCGTCGGTTGCGTCAGCGCGCAGCCGGCGTTCGAGCGTGCCCCGCTGCCGGACTGGGACGAGATCCGCGTCGGCGGGCACGATGTCGTCGACACACCGCTGGAGAAGCGGGCGGAGCAGCTCACCGAGTCCGGGCTGATCCCGTACCGGGTGTTCGACACCGTCCGCGACCGTCTCTCCGAAGTGGACTCCGAAGTCCGGCCGGGCTACCACCCGGCCACGCATTCGGGGAGCCAGGCCGACGCGGCCCGCGCGGTGTCCGAGGACATCAATGCCTTCGCGCGGCGGCACGGGCTCGAACGCGTGGTGGTGCTCAACGTCTCCTCGACCGAGCCGGTGTTCCCGTCGTTGGCCGAGCACGAGGGGCTCGCCGCGCTGGAGGCGGCGATGGCGGTGCCGGGGCGAACCGTGCTGCCGCCGAGTTCGGTGTCGGCGTACGCGGCGCTGCGTGCCGGAGCCGCCTACGTCGACTTCACCCCGTCACCGGGCATCCGGCTTCCCGCGCTGGAGGAACTGGCCTCACGGCAGGCCGTGCCGTACGCGGGCTCCGACGGCAAGACGGGGGAGACACTGGTGCGCAGCACGCTCGCCCCGCTGTTCTCCTCACGATCGCTGGCCGTGCGGTCGTGGGCGGGCACCAACCTGCTCGGTGGCGGCGACGGGCTGACCCTCGCCGACGCCGAACACGCGGGCAGCAAGCTCGCCTCCAAGGGGCGCGGACTCTCGACCCTGCTGGGCACGGAGGTCACCGCGCCGCTGCACATCGACAACGTGCCGGATCTCGGCGAGCAGAAGATCGCCTGGGACCACGTGTCGTTCGAGGGCTTCCTGGGCGTGCGGATGAGCATGCAATTCACGTGGAGCGGCTACGACTCGTCGCTGGCGGCCCCGCTGGTGCTCGACCTCACACGATTCACGGCCGCCGCCCACGCGGCGGGACGGTCGGGCCCGCTCGCGCCGTTGGCGTTCTTCTTCAAGGACCCGATGGGCACCGACGAGCACCGCCTCGCCCAGCAGTTCGACATGCTCACGACATGGGCGGAGTCCCTGTGACCGCCCCGGGGGCCGCGCCGGTCGCGACGCCGCGGGACCTCTACGATCTGGTGCGCGGGCCCGCCGCGCTGACCGTGGTGGGCGATGCCGTGGCGGGCGCGGCG
>NZ_KB912676.1:7755-10575 GCF_000383795.1 Saccharomonospora saliphila YIM 90502 | reverse complement strand
GCCAGGTGCGCGCACCGGCCCCGTCCGGCCCTGCCGGACGGGGCCGCGATCGCGTGCCCGCCTCAGCGGGGCACGTGCTCAGGGGCGAGGTCGAACTCCAGCACCTCCTCCCCGGTGCGGGGCGCGGGAACGCCGTGCAGCGCGGCAGGCACCGTCCCGTGCAGCGGAAGGGCATCGGAGAGCCCGACCGCCTCCACGGGCCTGCGCACGACACGCTGGGTGGCGACGACGCGGAGCGGGGTGCCCCGTCTCGCCGCGACCTTCTGCGTGTTGAGCAGCAGAGCCAGGCCCGACGACCCCAGGAAGCTGACCTCACTGAGGTCCACCACCAGCGGGTGTGGAGGCGAGACCGTGTGCAGCGCCTCCTCGAGGTGTCGTTCGAGCTGTTGTCGCGTGCTGAGGTCGATTTCGCCGCGCACTGTCACGACGAGACTCGGCCCATGACGTTCGGTGGTTAGGCCCAACAGTGAAGTGGGTATTACTCGTTCGGACACGGCACCTCCAGCGGTGTCCACATCAACCGATAGGTCGAGGAAAACGTCCGGCCGCTGCCTGCTCAACCGCCTGACTGCCCAAAGACTAGTCCGGATGGCCCAATGTGCAAAGACCAGAACGGACGCTTGTTCCCCGAACGGACGATTCTTGGGATACGAGGAGTGACCTCAGGTGACACTGGTTCGCGACATCATGACCCAGGACCCGCACTGCGCCGAGACGAGTATGTCGGTGTCCGAGGCCGCGCGGATGATGGCCTCGGCCGGCGTCGGGGCCCTCCCCGTCCGGGGTGAGGACGGGGAACTCAAAGGTGTGCTCACCGACCGGGACATCGTCGTGAAGGTTCTTGCCGAGGGCAAGGACCCGGTGGCGGTGCACGTGGGTGAGGTCGCCCGGAGTGAGGTGTTCTCCGTCGCACCGGACGCCGACGTCGATTCCGCGCTGCGCACCATGGCCGGCCACAGGGTGCGCAGGCTCGTGGTGCTGGACGGGGACCGGCTCGTCGGCATCGTCTCGCAGGCCGACGTGGCCCGGTCGCAGTCCGGCGACGCGGTCGGCCGCACCGTCGAGGAGATCTCGAAAGACTGAAGGGCTATCCGCGCCCGGGTCGGCACCGGCCCGGGCGCCGTCGTGCGGTGGCGGGGATTAACTGGACGGTGGCCACATTCGCGTCCGGCCTCCCGTGCGAATGGGGGCCGCGAAACCGGGACGCAATCTGGACAATGCCTATCTCCAGGTTCTTGGATTAATCGCAATCCCGGCGATACGGGTACCTGATAAAATTCTCGTGAATCGTCAGGCCATTCGTTCCGTCACCGTGGACGCGCGCTATCGCCCGAGCCGGTGACACCGGACACCCGCCCGTGCGAGTTCGTCCGGGTTGACCAGGTCGCGCGTGTCGACGAGGACGGCACGCTCGGTGAGTTCGGCCAGGTGCGCCCAGTCGAGCCGGGTGAACTCGGACCACTCGGTGAGCAACACCAGCCCGGAGGCGTCCTTGGCCGCCAGGCTCACGTCGTCGACGAGCTGGACGCCCGCCGAGGCCGTGCTGTCCGCCGCGGCGCGGTCGAGGCCGGGGTCGTACCCGGTGAGCACGGCTCCGGCGGCGGACAGGCGGGAGGCGACCGCCAGGGCGGGCGAGTCGCGCAGGTCGTCGGTGCCCGCCTTGAACGTCAAACCGAGCAGTCCCAGCCGCACCCCCGCGAGAGACCCGTCGGGCGTGCCGGTGACGGCCGTGCGCACGGCGCGCACCACCCGATCGTGCTGGTGCTCGTTCGCGGCGACGGCGTCGGCCAGCAGGGCGAAGTCCACGCCCGCCTGACCCGCGGTCGACAACAGCGCGCGAACGTCCTTGGGCAGGCAGGAGCCGCCCCAGCCGGGGCCGGGGGAGAGGAAGGCTCCGCCGATTCTCGGGTCGAGCCGCATGACGGCCGCCACGTCGGCGATGTCGGCCCGCACCCGTTCACACAGCTCCGCCAGCACGTTGACGTAGGAGAGCTTGAGCGCGAGGAAGGCGTTGCTGGCGTACTTGGCCAGCTCCGCGCTCGCGGGGTCGGTGCGCACCACCGGGGCGCCGATGCCCGCGTAGAGGGCCGCGACGCGGTCGGCGGCGGCGTCGTCGTGTGCCCCGACCACGATGCGATCGGGGTGGAGGAAGTCGTGGGCGGCGTGCCCTTCGCGCAGGAACTCGGGGTTGCTGACGGCGGGCCTGCCCAGCGCCCGCGCCGCGCGGTCGGTCGTGCCGACGGGGACGGTCGACTTGACCGCCACCACGCAGTCCGGAGCGAGCACGCCGTCCAACCCGGAAAGGACCGCGTCGAACGCGCGCAGATCCGCCGTGCCGTCCGCGCCCGATGGGGTGGGCACGCACAGCAGCACGACGTCGGCCTCCGAGAGCGAGGCGAGGTCGGTGCCGAAGCTCAGCGTGCCCGCGTCGAGACCCCGCCGCACCAGCTCGTCCAGCCCCGGCTCGCCGATGCGGACCTCGCCCCGGCCGAGCGCGGTGATCTTGTCGTGGTCGGTGTCCACACCCCGCACGCGGTGTCCCCGTCGCGCCAGGCACGCCGCGCTGGTCAGTCCGACGTAGCCCGTGCCGACGACGCCGACCCGGAGTCCGCTCGGGCTGGCGGGGGACCGTCGCCGGGTCGCGGGGTGCTGGTGCGGCGTTGTCGGGTGCTGTCCTGGCATGGTCGTCCTCCGGAGAGCAGAAGCCGCGCCGTCCGCAGCACCTCCGGTACGGACAGGCGCAGCAGGCCGGCGTCGGGGGTGTCGGCGTGCGGGTCGCCCGTCGTGCCCGCCCAGAGCGCGCGGTGCCACGGCCGGTCC
>NZ_KB912676.1:2979-7655 GCF_000383795.1 Saccharomonospora saliphila YIM 90502 | reverse complement strand
GCCGCCGAGGCGGGCGGTCGTCGACCACGATGATCTCGGCGGGAGCCGGGCCCCGGCCCGCGTCCAGACCGCGCAGCAGCGTGGTCAGCAGGGCGCGGCCCGTGGTCGGGACCACGACGGTGTAGTCCGCCGCGTTCGCCGGGGAGGCGGTGTGGTCCCCGGTGGCCGCCGGGGTGGTGTGCCCGGCCGCGTCTGCCGTGTCCCGGGGCGCGTTCACGCGGTCCACCCGTCCCTGCTGATCGCGAACGGGCCGATCGCGAGCAGGTCGACCGGGGCCGAGGCGAAGCACTCCAGCGCGTGCCCGGGGTCGTCGACCATCGGCCTGCCCGCCGTGTTGAGACTGGTGTTGACCACCGCGGGCAGGCCGGTGAGGCCCTCGAAGGCTTCCAGCAGGTCCGCCACCAGTGGTTCGTCGGCCCGGTCGACCGTCTGCACGCGGGCCGTGCCGTCGACGTGGGTGACGGCGGGGAGGCGGTCTCGCCACGCGGGGGCGACATCGTGCACGAACAGCATGTACGGGCTCGGCAGCGGTCCGCGCCCGAACACCTCGGCGGCGCGCTCCCCGCGCACCATCGGCGCGACGGGGCGGAACTGTTCGCGCCCCTTGACGTCGTTGAGCCGGTCCAGGTTCTCGGCCCGTCCGGGGTGTGCGAGCAGTGAGCGGTGGCCGAGGGCGCGCGGGCCGAACTCGGAGCGGCCCTGGAACCAGGCCACGATCTTGTCGTCGGCCAGTGCCCGCGCGGCGGTGGCGGCGATGTCGGGACAGCGCCGGTACGGCACCCGGGCGCGGCGCAGCCAGTCCTCGATCTCGTCGTCGGTGAAGCCGCGCCCGAGGTCGGCGCCGCGCATCGGTTCGAGGTCCTCGCCGAAATCGGCGGCCAGTTGCAGGGCCGCCCCGAGTGCCGTGCCCGCGTCCCCTGCCGCGGGTTGCACCCAGATCCGCTCGAACGGGCCGTGCTCGTGCAGGTGTGTGTTCGCGACACAGTTCAACGCCGTGCCGCCCGCGAGCGCGAGATCGGTGTGTCCGGTGCGCGCGTGCAGCCACCGCGCGGTGTCGAGCAGCACCTCCTCGGTGACGCGCTGCACGCTCGCGGCGAGGTCGGCGTGCTCGGGCGCGAGTTCGTCGGAGGCCGACCGTGCGGGGGCGAACCGCTCCCACGGCACCGGCGCGGTGCGGAACCCGCCGTCGCCGGTGGCGAACACCAGCTCGCGCAGCTCGGGCAGGAAGCGGGGGGTGCCGTAGGAGGCCAGCGCCATCACCTTGTACTCGTCGCTGGAGCGCCGGAAGCCGAGGTGGGCGGTGGCTTCCTCGTAGGTCAGGCCGAGCGAGTGCGGCAGCGGCTGCCGGGCGTGTTCGACGAACTTGCCGTCGGCGTACTCACCGGCCACGGAGGACTCCGCTTCGCCGCGTCCGTCCGAGGTCAGCACCGCGCAGTCACCGAACGGGCCGGCCAGTGCCGCCGACGCGGCGTGAGCGAGGTGGTGCCGGACGAACCGGACGGCGCCGGGGTCGAGTCCGTTCAGGGCGGTGGACAGGAAGCGGGGCGCGCGCTGTGCGTACAGCGTGCGCAGCTTCTCCCAGCCGCCCGCGTCGACTCCGTCGAGGGAGGTGTCGACGAGCGCGGGGTCGTAGGAGTAGGCGACGGCGTCCAGCTCGGACGGGTGCAGGCCCGCCTGGTCCAGACACCACCGCGCGGCCTGTTCGGGCAGTTCCCACGCGGCGAACGGCACCGGCGCCTTGCCGTGTTTGCGCCGGCTGAACCGCTCCTCCTCCGCCGCGGCCACGACGCGGCCGTCCACCACGAGCGCGGCGGCGGGGTCGTGGAAGACGGCGTTGATCCCGAGAACGCGCACTCGCACCCACCTCCCGGATCGGTGTGGGATCGCTGGCGCGATCCCTACTATGTCGCTACCCACTGCAGCGACGCTCAAACGGGGACCTGCGTACACCCGCTGTGGTGACACGGTCGTCGTCGCGTCGGCACCCCCTCCGTGCTCGCGCCCACGCACGGATGTCCACGACGCACGGACGTACTCACCGCAGGGACGCCGACGTGCCCCGCTCGGGGCGAGTGGCGGCGAACCATGCCGTCGTACGGCGCAAGCCCTCGTCGAGATCGACCGTCGGCTGCCAGCCGAGTGCCGTGCGTGCCAGTGAGATGTCCGGACACCGTCTCCGGGGATCGTCGGCGGCGGCGGGAACGTGCGTGATCGGCGAGCCGGAGCCGGTGGCCCGCAGCACGCGCTCGGCGAGCGCACGCACGGTGAGCTCGTGCGGGTTTCCGATGTTGACCGGGCCGGTCAGGTCGCTGTCGAGCAGTGCGAGCAGGCCGGACACGGTGTCGTCGACGTAGCACAGCGACCGGGTCTGCTCGCCGCTGCCCGCGACGGTGACCGGGTCACCGGCCAGTGCCTGCGTGACGAACGCCGGGATCATGCGGCCGTCGTCGGCGCGCATGCGCGGCCCGTAGGTGTTGAAGATCCGCGCGAGGGCCACATCGGCGCCGCGTTCGCGCCCGTAGGCGACGGTCAGGGCTTCGGCGTACCGCTTGGCCTCGTCGTAGACGCTGCGTGGCCCGACCGGATCGACGTTGCCCCGGTAGTCCTCCCGTTGCGGGTGCCGCTCCGGGTCGCCGTACACCTCGCTGGTGGAGGCGAGCAGGAACCGGGCGCCCCACCGGAGTGCCAGCCGCAGGGCGTGCTCGGTTCCCGCCGCGCCCGCGCGCAGTGTCTCGACGCCGTTCCTCCGGTAGTCGACCGGTGAGGCCGCCGAGGCGAGGTGCAGCACCGCGTCCACCGGACCCGGGTCCGGGATCGGCTCCGTGACGTCGTGCTCGACGACCGAAAGCCACTCGGGCGGCAGCTCGGAGAGGTGTTCCGGCGACCCGGTCGAAAAATTGTCCACACAGGTCACTCTCTGACCACTGTGGACCAATCGGGTGCAGAGGTGGGAGCCGAGAAAGCCCGCCCCTCCGGTGACCAGGACGTGGCGCGGACGGGAAAGCATACCGGCTCGATTACCCGCGGCCCTCAGTGTGAAACGCTCCGCCGCCGGGTATGAGCACCACCATGCGCGTGCTCGTCACCGGCTGGCCCAGCTTCCTTCACGGCGAAGCGACCGCGGGGGATGTGCTCAGCATGCGCAGGGTCCGCGACGCGCTCGACGGGGCCGGGATCGACACCGACGTCGCCGTCAGCCCCGTGCTGCGCCCTGACGCGCTGCACCTCGACGACGCCGACCCCGCGCGCTACACCCACCTGGTGTTCGCGTGCGGGCCGGTGCACGGCGAGCAGGTGGAGTGGCTGCACCAGCGGTACGCGGCGTGCAGGCGCATCGCCGTGGGCGTCTCGGTCGTCGACCCTTCCTCCCGCGCGGTGGCCGGGTTCCATCGGCTGCTCGCCCGGGACGGTCTCGGCCGGGAGCAGGCCGACCTCGCCTTCGCCGCCGACACCGCCCATACCGCCGTGGTAGGGATCGTCCTCGCGCCCGGACAACACGAGTACGGGGGGCGGCGCAGGCACGAGCAGGTGCACAAGGTGCTGCTGAACTGGGTCACCGAGCGCGACGTGGCCCGCCTGCCGTTGGACACCCGGCTCGACTCCGCCGACTGGCGGCACTGCGCCACCCCGGACCAGTTCGTCGCTCTGCTCGGCCGGGTGGACGTCGTGCTGACCACCCGCCTGCACGGCCTGGTCCTGGCCCTGCGCGCCGGAATCCCGGCGATCGCGGTCGATCCGGTCGCCGGGGGTGGCAAGGTCACCGCCCAGGCGCGCACGCTCGGCTGGCCCGCCCTGGTAGCCGCCGAGCACGTGTGCGCCGAGACCCTGGACCACTGGTGGCGCTGGTGCGCCTCCCCGCAGGTCCGCCGTTACACCGACAAACCGCCCGGAGGCACGGGAACACTGGTCGCCGAACTACTGGGTGAGGTGTTGCGATGAGGACCACGGTCGTGATCGCCACGCGCGACCGCGCCCCCGAGCTGGCGCGCACCCTGATCGAGCTGCTCGCGCAGCGGCCCGCGCCGCCGGTGGTGGTGGTCGACAACGGGTCCGGCGACGACACCGCCTCGCGCGTCCGGCGCGACTTCCCGGACGTGCGCCTGATCCGCAACCCGGAGAACGTCGGCATGGCGGCGCGCAACCTCGGCGTCGAGGCCGCCGACACCCCGTACGTGGCCTTCTGCGACGACGACTCGTGGTGGGAGCCGGGTGCGCTGGCACAGGCAGAGACACTGTTCGACGCCTACCCGCGGCTGGGCCTGATCGCCGGGACCACCCTCGTGGGGGCAGACCGGCGTCCCGACCCCGTGTGCGCCCTGATGGCCGACAGCCCGCTCGGCACCGCCCCGGACGTGCCGGGCCCGCTGGTGCTCGGCTTTCTCGCGTGCTCGGCCGTGGTGCGGCGCTCGGCGTTTCTCGACGCGGGCGGGTTCCACCCGCTGCTGCACTTCGGTGCCGAGGAAACGCTGCTGGCCTACGACCTCGCGGCCCGCGGCTGGGCCCTGTCTTACGTCGACCGCATCACCGCCTGCCACCACCCCTCGTCGGCACGCCCGCCCGCGTCGTGGCGGCGGCGGATCGAGCGCCGCAACCGCGCGCTGATCACGTGGATGCGCCGTCCGGGGGGCGAGTGCCTGCGCGCGGTCGGGCCGTTGCTGCGCGACCCGCTCGCGGCC
>NZ_KB912676.1:0-2879 GCF_000383795.1 Saccharomonospora saliphila YIM 90502 | reverse complement strand
CTGCGCCGCCGCTGCCGCGCCGTCGGCCGCGCCACCCCCCGCATCACCGGGAGCCTGCGAGGCCAGGGTCGTCCGTCCGCCCCCGCGAAGCGCCATCAGGGAGGCCAGGCCGGACATCCAGAAGTGGGCGTGGACCACGTCCGGCCGCTCGCCGGCCCACTGGCGGCGCAGGAACGCGGTGAACTCGCCCATGTGCGGCAGCAGCTCGTCCCGGGGCACGTGTCCCGCCGGACCCGCGGGCACGTGCACCACCCGGTAGCCGCCCGGCATGTCCACCGTGTCGGGTGCCTCCCGCGAGTCGCGCCGGGTATAGACGGTGACGTCGTGCCCTGCTCGGCTCAGCCCTGTCGACAGCTCCGCGACGTGGACGTTCTGCCCGCCCGCGTCGCTGCTCCCCAGTGCCGCCAGCGGGCTGGCGTGCTCGGATACCATCGCGATCTTCATGGGGCCTCCCGGAAGGGTCAGGGCAGCAGCCGGTCGAACAGGGCGTCCCACCGGTGCAGAAACGTGTCGAGTCCGAAGTGGGCCAGCGCGTGTTCGCGGGCCGCCTTGCCCAGTCGCGCGGCGAACTCGGGCTGCGCGCACAGCGTTTCGACCGCGGAGGTGAGCCGGGCGAGGTCGGTCGAGACCACCCCGGCATCCTCCGGCACCGCCGTCGCGGCCTCGGTCGAGGCCACCGCCACCACCGGCATGCCCAGGTGCATCGCCTCGATCAGCGAAAGGCCCAGCGAGGTCCAGCGCGCCGTGTGCACGTAGACACGCCTGCGCGCCATGTGCTCGTGCAGGCGCTCCTGCGGCAGGTCCCCGACGCACCGCACTCCCGGTGTGGTGACCCCCTCCAGTCCCATGCCGTAGAGGTCCACGGGCGCGACCCGGCCGAACGCGCCGAGAAGGTCCGCTCCCACGATGCGGTTCCTGCGTACCGGTTCGTTGATGAGCACGGCGGCGCGTGCCAGTTCCCCGGTGTAGTGATGCCCCGGATCCACGACGCCGTGGTCGATGACGACCGTGGGAGCGTCGCCGTTGTCCCACATCAACTCGTTGAAGTGGGTGACGTGCACGATCGGGATGTCGGTCCGGTCGGCGAGCGGGTGGCGGCTGGTGGCGGCGTGCTCGCGGGGCGTGTTGTGCTCGACGTACACGGCGGGGACGTCCCGCCCCGGGCGCCTTCCCAGCCACCGCTCGGCGAGGTCGAGCTCCTCGGGCCGCTGGAGCACGACGGCGTCCACTTCGGCATCCCGCAGCCGGGTGTGCGGCACCTCCACCGCCGTGTCGGGCCAGTCCCGCCCGCACCGGCCGCGTCCCCACGGACCACGGTCGTCCACTGTGGGCAGTAGATAGGTGTGCCCGCCGCGCACGAACGCGGTCGTCCACGAGCCGTGCACGTGCCACAGGAGCAACCTCATGACGGACGAGTTGCCCGGCACGCGCGCACGCTAAACCGCTCGACGGCACCCCGGTCGCGCTGGTCACCGGCTGTATACCCGCGACGGCGGGTGCTCACGCGCGGTGGGCGGGGCGGACCGGCATCAGGCACAGCCCCAGCCCGAGCAGCGCGGAACACCCGTACAACCACACGTTTCCCGCCGTGACGTTGGCGAGGTTGCCCAGCGGCGACACCGTGACCGCCAGGATGCCGTAGGCGGTCAGCCCCGTGAACCCGAAGAAGGCCATCCAGCCGAACGCGCGTGTGGTGGTCTCGGAGCGCGCGGCGAGCACGCCGAGCACGCCCACGCCGGTGTGGCCGATGTTGACCAGTGCGCTGATGCCGAAGACCCACAGCGAGCGGGACGAGTCCACACCCATCCCGCCTTCCACCGCGAGGAAACCGGCGAGCCCAATGGCGAGGTACCAGACGCCGGTCACCAGGGCCGCCGCCCGCAGCATCCAGGGCGCGGGCCGCAGGTCGCCGAGGGAGGCCGCTGTCACGGACTACCGCCCTGGTCTGCGGGCGAACTGCTTGGCGAAGTCGATGTGCACCACTCGGTCGGTGCCGCGTTGTGGGTCGGACTCGTAGCGCCACGCGGAGACGGAGTCGGTGATGGTGTCGAGCACCCGCCAGCCGAAGCTGCGCGGACTGGGCACGCCGCCGCCGCTCGTGGTCGCCGAGACGGCCACGCGCAGCGTGCCGAAGGAGACCGTCAGGCGGCAGGTGAGCAGTGCGCCCGGCACGGACCCCTCGATCAGGCTCGTGCACGCCTCGTCGACGGCGACGGTGATGTCGGTGACTTCGTCGGCGCCGAACCTCTCCCGCACCGCGACCGCGTGGGCGATGGCACGGACCAGCACGAGCTGTTCCGCGTCGGCCGGGACGCGCAGCTCGACGGGGCCCGCGCAGTTCGGGCCCAGCCAGTCCGCAAGCTCCAGTGTTCGCATGATGCCGCCCGAGTACCCGAGCCCCGACGGTCCACACCCACCGGTGGTCACCCGGACGAGGGGTCGTGTTCGTCCCCGTCCCGGCGAGGGAGCCGGTGACACTCGCTCCCCGCGAGGTTTGTCCGGCCGAGGTCGCGGGCACACCGTCGCCAGCGACGTCAGCGCCACTGGCGCGGCATCGGCCGCGCGGCGGACGCGACGAACGGAGGTGGCCGTGGTCTACGACGAGCAGCGGGACGCCCTGGTGGGCGAGCGGTCGATGGCGCAGCTGGTCAACGATCTGTCCGCGCAGACGAGCAGGCTGGTCCGCGACGAGATGATGATCGCCGTCGCGGAGATGAAGGCCAAGGGCAAGCGGGTCGGGCTCGGCGCCGGACTGGCCGGAGCCGGCGGGCTGCTGGCGTTCTACGGCACCGCCGTGCTCATCGTCGCGGCCGTGCTGGCACTGGCGCTGGTCCTGCCCGGCTGGGCCGCCGCCCTGATCGTCGGCGGGGCGCTGATGC
>NZ_KB912675.1:21935-24347 GCF_000383795.1 Saccharomonospora saliphila YIM 90502 | reverse complement strand
GGAGCGTCTGATGCACGCCGACCGCACCAACCGGACCTTCCTCGCCCACGGCGGCGGCCGGGACGCGCTCGCGGCAGGACTCGCCTGGTCGGCGGCGGCCGTGTCACTACCCGGAAGCACCATGCCCGGCCCCGACGACATCGCCCGCATCCCGGTCACGGTGACCGGCGACCTCGAACACGACCTCGTTCTCACGGAGCTGACCCATGACTGACCTGATCAACGCGAACCTGGTGGACCTGGACGTGCCGGGCGACGACCGCGACGAGGTCACCCGCGCGCTGGGCACGCGGCTGGCCGAGGCGGGCCGGGTGACCGACGTGGACGGTTTCCTCGCCGACCTGCGGCAGCGTGAGGAGCAGATGCCCACCGGCATCGAGGGCGGCATCGGCATTCCGCACGCCCGCTCCGAACACGTCACCAAGCCGACCCTCGCGTTCGGACGCAGCCACCCCGGGGTGGACTTCGGCGCCCCGGACGGGCCCGCCCGGCTGATCTTCTTGATCGCCGCGCCCGCTTCGGGCGGTGAGGACCACATGTCCATCCTGGCCGCGCTCGCCCGGCGGCTGGTGCACCAGGACTTCCGGGACCGGCTGCTTGCCGCCGCCGACGCGAACGAGGTCGTCGAACTCGTGCACAAGGAGGTGCTCGGACAGTGAAACTCGTCGCCGTGACGTCCTGCCCGACCGGGATCGCCCACACCTACATGGCCGCCGAGGCCCTGGAGCAGGCGGCCCGCGCGGCGGGACACGAGATCAGCGTGGAAACCCAGGGCTCGGCGGGGGCGCAGCCGCTCTCGGCCGCCGACATCGCCGCCGCCGACGCGGTCGTGTTCGCCGCCGACGTCGAGGTGCGCGACAAGGAACGCTTCAGCGGCATGCCGACGGTCACCGCGGGGGTCAAACGGGCGATCAACGACGGTGCCGCGCTCGTCGAGGAGGCCGTGCGGGCCGCGCGTGAGGCCCCGGCCACGCGGGACGAGCAGGCCCCGTCCGCGACGCCCACCGGGGACGGCCCCGCGCTGGCGAGCAAGGTGGACACCGAGGCGGGCTTCGGCACCCGGCTGCGGCAGTGGCTGATGACCGGCGTGAGCTACATGATCCCGTTCGTGGCCGCCGGGGGCATCCTGATGGCCCTGTCGTTCATGCTCGGCGGCGCGGAGATCGCCATGGTCGTGGACGGCGGCACCTACCAGGGCGTGGAGTACCCCGGTGTGAGCGACCCGGCGAACCTCCTCGCCGAGGCCGGGCTGGCAGGCGTGCTGTATCAGATCGGCTCCCTGTCGTTCTCCATGCTCGTGCCCATCCTGTCCGGCTTCATCGCGTTCGGAATGGCCGACCGGCCCGGTATCGCACCCGGTGTGGTCGGCGGGCTCCTGTCGTCGGCGATCGGCGCCGGGTTCCTCGGCGGGCTGGTCTCTGGCCTGCTCGCCGGTGCGGTGGTGCTGCTGGTCAACCGTGTCCGCGTGCCCCGGGGCGTGGCCGGGGTGATGCCCGTCGTGGTCATCCCGCTCGTGTCCAGCCTCGTGGTCGGGCTCCTGATGCTGCTGGTGATCGGCGAGCCGATCGCGGCCGGGCAGGAGGCCGTCACGAGCTGGCTGGACGGGCTGTCCGGCACGGCGGCGTGGGCGCTCGGCGGCCTTCTGGGCCTGATGATGTCGTTCGACCTCGGTGGCCCGATCAACAAGGTCGCCTACACCTTCGGCATCGCCGCGCTGGCGAGCGGCAACTTCGAGATCATGGCGGCCGTCATGGTCGCCGGGATGACCCCGCCGCTCGGACTGGCGCTGGCCACCGTGGTGCGCAAGGCGCTGTTCACCCGCGCCGAGCGGCAGGCCGGGCAGACCGGGTGGCTGCTCGGGCTCTCGTTCATCACCGAGGGCGCCATCCCGTTCGCGGCGGCCGACCCGTTCCGCGTCATTCCGTCGGCGATGGCGGGCAGTGCCGTCGCGGGTGCGCTGTCGGCGGCGTTCGGCGCGACCTCGCAGGCCCCGCACGGCGGCATCTGGGTCGTCGGACTCGTCGGAAACCCGCTGCTGTACCTGGTGGCGCTGGTGGCCGGGACGCTGACCACCACCGGCTGCGTGCTCGCCGCGAAGAACATCGGCCGCCGCCGCGCGCCCGAGGGCGCCGACGCCGCCGCCACGCGCGAGAACCCGGTCGCGGCCTGATTTCACCCGTTGTCCCGGAAAGGAAGGTCATGGCACAACGCACGGTCACCGTCGGCTCCTCGGTGGGACTGCACGCCCGCCCCGCCGCGCTGTTCACCCAGGCCGCCGCGCGTCAGCAGGTCGGGGTGCTGATCGGCAAACCGGGCGGCGAGCCCGTCGACGCGCGCAGCATCCTCTCGGTCATCGGCCTGGGCGCGCGCGGCGGCGACGAGGTCGTCCTGCACGCCGACGGCCCCGGCGCG
>NZ_KB912675.1:18103-21835 GCF_000383795.1 Saccharomonospora saliphila YIM 90502 | reverse complement strand
CGCACACACGACCCGATCGAGGTGTTCACCGCCCTGGGCAGCGCCTGCGCCGCGGCCACGGCCGGGTTCGTGCTGCGCGCGGCCGAACGCCGCACCCCGGTGCTGCTGGACGGCGTGTTCTCCTGCGCGGCCGCCCTCGTCGGCGCCGAACTCGCCCCGGACGCCACCCGCTGGTGGCTGGCCGGACACCGCTCCACCGAACCGTCCCAGGCGTTCGCGCTCAAGGCACTCGGACTGGACCCGATCCTCGACCTCGGCCTGCGCCTCGGCGAAGGCAGCGGCGCCGTACAGGCCGTGCCGACCCTGCGCGCCGCCCAGGCCGTCATCAGCGAGATGGGCCTGCTGGCCGACCTGGGCCGGTAGGCTCCTCGGACGTGCTGGGCGTGTCCCAGGCACCGACGGCCCGCACGGAGTCACCCACGTCAGCGCCAACACCGCACCAGGAACTCCCACCTCGCACGACCGTCGACATGCAACGACCATCTCGGCGGCTACTCTCCGGCTACGCGGGCACCGTTCTGGTCACGGCGGCCCAGGCGACCTGACGGGTCACACCTAACAGGCACAAAACTCATACTCGACTTGAGTTCGTGCACCGCGGTCACACGAAACTCAGAGTGGGTTTGAGTTATACGTCATCGTCGAGACGTCTGCCCATACCGTGCGGTCGCCCGCTCGTGCCGCAACACACGAGCGGACAGCGGTGACTGGGCGGCCAGCCAAACTGGCCCGGTGGCATGGATCATCCCGGGACTACGGCGCCGTTGCGAAAAAACGTCCCTATGCAGCACGGCCCCCGGTCGCCCCTGCCGGAAGTCCGGACGCTCGCGGGGTCACGACCGAGATCATCAATACGCCAGTGCCTCGACAGATGAAAGTATCATTTCAAAAAACCTCACAAAACATAACAATCAGGTCGCCATTCGGCGTGTTGTCCAACACAACCGCGGTGACGCTAGTGTCAACATGATTCGATCGAATCAACAGCTCCGCGAATATGGGGGAATCATGTACCGGTCGAGATCGACCAGATGCATGTCGATAGGCGGCGTCTTCGTGGCCATCCTATTGGGGATTCAAGCTCCCGCCGCGGCATCGTCGGCCGCCGGTCAGGGGCACCCACACCAATGGAAAGCGTTGGACACCGCACCACGGGGAAGTGCCGTCAAGCAGGTGGTGGGCACCAAGGAGGGACCCGGGAACTGCGTGTTCGACTTTCGGTACGCCCTGCCTCCCGAAGGCGAGGCCCTCTATGTACGGGAGATTCGTCGAGACCTCAGCCGATGCGTGACCGAGGTCGCGGAGTTGCGCGGTCAAGCAGCACTCGACGCGATCGCGGAGTCGAACGCCGAGGAGAAGGCGGAAGGCCGCTTCAAGGAGGTGCGGAAGGTCGCACCGACAGCCGGGGGCGAGCAGAGCGGTCCGACCGCCTCAGACCACAGCTACATCAACTCTCAAGGGCATGGGAGAACCCTGTGGGAGGACCCCATTGACGCTACGGTGGCCGAGGTGACGAACAGAGTGAACTGGTCCTGGAACAACCACAATTGCGTCGATCCGGGCTGGGGAGGTTACCGCTACTACTGGCTTAGTGCCAGCGGCTGGCGACTGGAGGAGAACAACTTCAAGAACGTATACTGGTGTGAACGGCAGCTATCGGAGTCTTCCGCGCATTTCTTCAACGGTGCCTTCTGCGCTGGTATCGACACCCACGCATACTGGGACAGAAACCAAGCCGCAGGCGATTGGGACGGTTGGCTCCGGTCAGGGTGGTCCACCCGGGTCGAAGGAGGATGCACCGCCTTGCTCCGTTTCGAACATCACCTTGTTCGGGAGAAGAACTAGCGGAAAGCGGCCGTCGTCGCCGCCCGCTCAGCCGACCGCACTTCGCCGCACCCGCTAGACTCGGCGAGACGAGGAGACGATGGCGAGGAACGCGATGATAGCCACACTCCGCAGCAGGCCGTGGGCGACCGCAGCGGTGCTGTACGCGTGGTGCACGGCGGTCATTCTCACCGCCCTGATCGAGCCGGAAACGCTGGCGCTCGCGGTCCCGCCCGCACTGGTGGCCACGTTCCCCCTTGTCATGCCATGGCGCCACCACGGGCCCGCCGTCGTCATCGCAGCCGTGCTTCTGGGCCTGTGGGCCATCATCGGAATCGCCCTGCTCGGCCCCTATTTTCTGCCGAGCGCGATTCTCCTCGGTGTCGGCTACGTCCGTCTGCGAGCGAGCGTCCGGCCGCGTGCCAACCGCTCGACCCAAGGAATGGCGTAGCCGCCCGCGCCCGCGGCGGCCCCGCGCCGCACCTACCCCGGGACGGCCGTGGCCGATGTGACCAACGCCGATCCGCTCCGCTTCGGGCACCGTCGGCCACCGCCACGCAGAAGCGGGTGCCCATCCTGGTGGACCTCGGTACCGCTCAGCGAGCGTGCTCGACGCGGACACGCTGTCGCGCATGCGGGCCGCGCGGTGACAGAATTCCCGTCCCGTGGACACGAAACAGCCGACGCTGACCACGGAGCGGTCGACGCTTGAGCCGCTGGGCGAGCGGCACACCGAGCCGATCGTCCGGATGTTCGCCGACCCGGAGATGAGCCGCTATTTCCCCGGCGACCTCACCGTGCGGCAGAACGCGGAGGCGATGGTACGCCGACGGCTGGCCTACTCCGGCCCGCCTGAACTCGGCCACTGGGTGTTCCTGCGGGACGGCGTGGTGATCGGACTCGGGCACCTGCGACCGTCCTGGGAACTGCCGGGCGAGCTGCCCGAGATCGGCTGGTACCTCGCGACCGAGCACGGCGGGGCGGGCCTGGCCACCGAGGCGGGCCGCGCGTTGCTGCACTACGGCCTGAACGAGCTGGGGCTGGACTCGGTGTGGGCGCTGGTCCACACCGAGAACGCGCCGAGCCTGCGCCTGGCGCAGCGTCTCGGCTTCCTCCGCGTCGGCAGTGGCGTCCACTACGGCCAGATGTGGCACCACGTCCACGTCGCCCTGCCCGGGCGCGTGTCCGGGAAACGCCCGGACGGCACCGGCTCACTCACTCCGGCGGTGGGACCCTAACCGCCCGGGTGGCGACGCCGCCGCGACCGGACGATGCCGTACCCGGCGACGGCGACCGCCGCCGCCACACACACCGCGGTGCCCGCGTTGAGCGGCCACGGCACCATGTTCACGCTGCTCCCGTCCGGCCACACGCAGCGGCTCTCGGCCGGGTGCGCGAAGAAGCTCCCCTCCGCGCGGCGCACACCCGTGTCGATGCTCAGCGCGTGCGGAGTGCACAGATCCTCCGGCTGGAGGGTGAAGGTCGACCAGAACGCGAGCACGTGGAAGTCCACCGCACCCAGCAGCAGCCACACCACCGGCTCGGCCCGCGCGCGGCGCGTGCCGGGCGGCGCGAACGAGTGCCGCCGCGTGGTCAGCGCGTGCACGAGTTTGCCGAGCAGGGCAAGCGGTGTTCCGACCAGCAACAGGGTGGCGAGTTCGAAGGCGAGGTCCTCCACGACGGCGATCATCCCGCGGGAGGCACCGGGTGTGTGCTCACCCGTCCAGAACGGTGCGCAGTGTCTTGAGGAACTCGCCCATGTCCGCGCGGACGGCGAGGCGGAGCCAGTCGGAGTCGAGGCCCGGGAAGGTGTCGGCGCGGCGGACGGCATAGCCCTCCTCGCGCAGGCGGTGCCGGACGCGGGCGCCGTCGGGCACGCGCACCAGGACGAACGGGCCGCGCGGCACG
>NZ_KB912675.1:12207-18003 GCF_000383795.1 Saccharomonospora saliphila YIM 90502 | reverse complement strand
CATGATTCTCGCGGCCTTCATGGTGGCCGCCGCACGAGGGTCGCGGCACGTCGGTAGCCTCTCGGGGCGTGAGCGCGGACACGAAAGCTGACCGTGCCGACGGTCGGGCAGAGCGTGGTCCTGACGCGGGCGCAGGCGCGCTCGACGTCGATGCCGGAGGGCGAGGACCTGGCGACCCTCGGGGCGAGCCGCACCACCCTGGTGCTGCACCTGGCGGTCAACCGCATCGAGCAGTGCGTGGCGGAGCTGCTGCCGAACTACGGCGCCGACTGCCCCGCCGCCGTGGTCGCCCACGCCACCCAGCCGGGCGAGATCGTCGTGCACGGCACACTGGGCGACATCGCGGCCAAGCTCCGCGAGGCGGGCATCACGAAATCGGCGGTCGTCATCGTCGGCGACGTCCTCGCCGCGGAGAACTACCCGGACAGCTTCCTCTACTCGACCGACCGGGACCGCACCCAGAAAACCAGCCCAGCCTGACCCTCGCCCCTCCCGCCCGCGAGTTGCCCCCGGCAGCCCGCGAGTTGCCCCTTCCCGGTCGGCGAGTTGCCCCTGGCAGCCCGCGAGTTGACCCCGGCAGTCCGCGAGTTGCCCCTGGCGGTCCGGGAGTCGCCCTTCCGGTCGCGGGCGACAGACGAGCCCCGGCGCGGACAGTCCGTCTCGGCTGTCCGCGCCGGCCCCGCGTGGTCGGCACACGCGGTCCCCGACACCCGGCTAGTGTGCCGGCTGGGCGGGGACCGTCGGCACGAGGACCGCGATATCCGCGTGCAGCTGGACCAGGCCCTGATCGAAAGTGACGAGACGACCGCCCCGTGTTCGGGCGAGTTGCGCGAGATAGGCGTCGGTGACCTGCCGATGGCCGAGCACTCCGGCGAACGGAACTTCGCAGTAGCTCACCGTATCGGGCCAGAACTCGTGGCGGGGGCTGTCCCTCAGCGCGTCGAGGACGCCGCGCGCCAGATCAGCGTTGTGTCCGTCGCGCATCAGCAGGCGTAGCAAGCTGCCCTCGGTGATCGGACAGGTCGCGAAAGGTTCGTCGTGACCGGCCAGCCAGTCCTCGGCCGCATCGTGATGCACATGCTCGGCGACCACAAGCGCGATGAGGACGTTGGCGTCGAGCAGTGCCGTCACTGCTCGTCCTCCAACGAGCGGACATCCTCTGTGGTGACGACCGTACCGAGACTCACGACCGGCAGTCCTGTCTTGGGGCTGCGGCTCAATTCCCCCGCGCTGCCTTGGCCAAGCCCCCGCCGCATGAGTTCGGCCACGATATCGCTCAGGGTGCGCGAGGTGTCCCGCGCGATCGAGACGACCTGCCGGTGCAGGTCGTCCGGCAGGTCCACGGTGGTGCGCATGGTTGCATCTTAGCATCCTCTCATCACGATGCAGGCGAATCAGCCTCACTCGCGCGATGCGCGAAGGCACTCGTGACTCCTAGGGACATCACGGGCTTGGGTGAGCAGCTCGCGCGAGCGAACGGGCAACTCGCGGGCCGGAGAAGGCAACTCGCGCGCCGGAACGGGCAACTCGCGCGCGGGAAGAGGCAACTCGCGGGGTTACGGGCCGGCGCGGCCCACGATCGCTCCGGCGCGGTCGACGGCGACGACGTCGACCGTGACGGGCGCGTCGGCCAGGACGTCGGCCGCCACCTGCCGGGCTCGCTCGGCGACCAGGTCACCCAGGGGCACGTCGTGCGCGCGGGCGAGCTCCAGCGCGTGCAGGGCCGTGTTGGCACCGCCGATCTCGGCGGCCAGGGCGTCGTGTCCGGCCCGACGCGCCAGTTCGGCGAGCAGGTCGAGATCGACCTGCGAGCGCTTCGAGTGCAGGTCCAGGTGCCCGGCGGCCAGTTTGGACATCTTGGCGAACCCGCCCGCCACCGACAGCCGTGGCACGGGATGGCGGCGCACGTACTTCAACACCGCGCCCGCGAAGTCCCCCATGTCCAGCAACGCCGTCTCCGGCAGCCCGTACAGCTCGGAAACCACGCGTTCGGAGGTGCTGCCCACCGCTCCCGCCACGTGCGAGTGCCCGAGAGCGCGGGCGACATCCACGCCCCGCCGGATGCTGTCGATCCACGCCGAACAGGAGTAGGGCACGACCACACCCGTAGTGCCCAGGATGGACAGGCCGCCGAGGATGCCGAGGCGCGGGTTCCACGTGTGCCGGGCCATCTCCTCGCCCTGTGGCACGGACAGCTCCACCACCACATCGGGCGACCCACCGACCCCGTGCTCGGCCGCGACCCGCCGCACGGCATCGGTCATCAGCTCGCGCGGCACCGGGTTGATCGCGGGCTCGCCGACCTCCAGCGGCAACCCGGGCAGCGTGACGGTGCCCACTCCCGTCCCCGCGCGGAACGTCACACCCGCGCCCGGCTGCCCCGCTCGGACGGTGGAGACGATCAACGCGCCGTGGGTGACGTCCGGGTCGTCCCCGGCGTCCTTGACCACCCCGGCGCTCGCGGAGTCGCCGCGCAGATCCTCGGTGGTCAGGGCGAAGGCCGGTCGTCTGCCCTTGGGCAGCACGATCGGCACCGGATCGGGGAACTCGCCGGTCAGCAACGCCGTGTAGGCGGCTGTGGTCGCCGCCGTCGCGCAGGCACCGGTGGTCCAGCCGTAGCGCAGTTCCGTCACACTCTCACCGTGTCCAGTATCCCCCAGCGCGTGCTGATCCTCGGCGGCACCTCCGAGGCCAGGGCGCTGGCCGCCGCGCTCGTGGCCGACGGCGTGCCCGTGACGTCCTCACTCGCGGGCCGGGTGGCCGCCCCCCGACTGCCCGAGGGCGGAGTGCGCATCGGCGGCTTCGGCGGCCCGGACGGGCTGGCGTCCTGGCTCGCGGAACACGACGTGGCCGCCGTGGTGGACGCCACCCATCCGTTCGCCGAGCGGATCTCCGCATCCGCCGCGGCCGGGTGCGCGACGGCGGGCGTTCCGCTGCTGCGGCTGGAACGCCCCGGCTGGGAGCCGGGTCCCGGCGACGACTGGCGCTGGGTCGACTCGCTGGACGAGGCGGCGGCGCTGGTGCCGGAGCTCGGCACCCGGGTGTTCCTCACCAGCGGACGCCAGGGCCTGTCCGCCTTCGCCGGGGTCACGGATGTCTTCTTCCTCGCCCGCTGCGTCGACCCGCCGGAGCCGCCGCTGCCCCCGAGGATCGAGGTGCTGCTCAGTCGCGGCCCCTACCGCGCCGAGGACGAAGCGGCGCTCATGCGCGAGCACCGCATCGACGTACTGGTCACCAAGGACAGCGGCGGCACGCACACCGAGGGCAAACTCACCGCCGCGCGCGAGCTCGGTATCCCCGTGGTCATGGTGCGCAGGCCACCCCACCCCGACGTCGAGGTGGTCACCGACGTCGACGGGGCACGGGCGTGGCTCGCCCGGCATCGGGGGCTTCACCACCACACCACTGGGGCCTGACCCGGGTCACCGTCGGTGTCACTTCCGGCCGAGTGCGCCGGTCAGGTAGTCGCGCAGGGCGACGGCGTTGTTGTGCTCGGTCTCCTTCGTGGCGAAGAGCAGGGTCACCGGGCCGTGCTCCAACGCCTCCCGCAGCGTTGCCACGCTTTCCGGGTTGTCGTCGAGTTCCCGCCGGTAGCGCTCGCGGAACTCCTCCCAGCGGTCGGCCCGGTGACCGAACCACTTGCGCAGCTCCGAGCTGGGGGCCAGATCCCGCAGCCAGCCGTCGAGGGCAAGCTCGTCCTTGCGGACGCCGCGCGGCCACATGCCGTCGACGAGGAACACCCGGCCGCGCAGCGCCGAGCCGTCCCGGACGTCGGGATCGTAGACCCGACGCACCACGATGTCGTCCGACTTCACCGCCATGGTCCGCCCCCGAATGCCTCGTCTGATCGACCGACACGTCCAGTCTGAGCGCACCGGCCGGCACCCGCACGGCGCTTCCGGACACGGCGGGCAGACCCGCGAAAGCCGTCACCGACGCGGGCGCTCCGCGGGTTTCGTGGTGCCGCCGGGGGATCACCTGTACCGCGGCGCCATCCGCCGCCAGGCCCCGGACAGCCGGACGCGACACCCCGCGACGTCGTCCTACGCGTGGTTCTCCCGTGCGTAGGGGCGCGACCACAGCGCCGCCTGAAGCGTCACCGCCTTGAACCACGCCTGGTGCATCGCCTCCACCTCCTCGGCGCTGTGGCCCTTGGCCGCGAGGAAGTCCCGCATGGTGGCCGTGATCGGGTAGATGAACGCGACGAGGTAGCGCAGCGGGATGGGCGTGGTGGCGTCCACACCGTCGGTGACGTTCTTCTTGTCGGCGGTGTGCCGCAGGGCGATCTCCTCCTGGTAGTCCAGCCACGCCCGGTCGAACGGGCGGCGGCAGGTGTCCAGGATCCACTGCGCGAACCGGGGCCGCACCCGGTCCAGGTAGCGCTGGATCGGCTCCCCGCCGGGGGTGGAGAAGTAGGCCATCAGGTGCGGGTGGTCGGCCACGAAGCCGTACCACACGTCCAGCACCCGGTCGGTCTGGTCTTCGAGCACGTCCCCGGCCATCCGCAGCGCCGCCCGGTCGTCATCGGTGAACAGGACGGTCTTCAGGAGCTTGTCCAGCTCCTCCTCGGTGACCGGCGACCGCGTCGACGTCCGGCCGAAGTCGTAACCGGCGATCTGGGTCTTCTGCTGAGTGGTCATCCCCGGCCTCCTCGGGTCCGCGCACAGGGTCGCCTACCGCGAGCGTGCCCCCGGTGCGGACGGGCAAACCCGCCCCGACCCGGGTACCGAGCAGCCCCGTCCCCTCCGTGGCGCGACACCGAGTGGACGACCGAGTTCATGCCCGAGGAGCGGGTCGCCGTCGGAGCCGGTCCGGTTCGGGGACCGGCTCCCTTCCCCTCTCAGGCGCGGGTGTTGACGCTCTCCGGCCAGGAACCCGTGGGCGGGACCCAGCCCTGCACCTCGGCGTACTGGCTCACCCGGGTGTTGCAGTCGATCACTTGGAAGTGCAGGTGCGGCGCGGTGGAGTTGCCGGTGCTGCCGGACCAGGCGACGACGCGGCCCTGCGGAACCCACGTTCCGGCGTTGTAGAGCGCGCGGTTGAGGTGGATGTACTGCGTGCACAGGCCGTTCGAGTGCTGAATGAGCACCTCGATGCCGTTGGCCTCGTACGGCGACCAGCCGGAATACACGATCGTGCCGCTCTGCGCGGCGGAGACCTCGTAGTTCGCCGGAAGGCCGAAGTCCCACGCGTACTCGTTGTACGGACCGGTATGCGAGTAGGTGCCCTCCGGGCCCTGCGTGACCTCGTAGGCCTCACCGGCCGGATACGGCAGTTCGTAGTAGTAGTCGGCGGCCGAGGCGGGCGCGGCCGCGCCGACCGCCATCGCGGCGGCGGCCACCACCGCACCCGCCGTCGCCGACACCGTGCGCAGGGCTTTCTTCACCGTGCTCGACATCGCGTCCTGTCTCCTCGTCTCGTCAAGGACTGCCGAGATCGGCCTCGGCACGGAAACAGTCCAACAAGTGGTGTGCCCGTGGACAACAGACTTTGGTTCCGTTTCGGCCCCTGGCGCCGTCGGGCTCGACGTGCTGAGCGCGCTCACTCGTCGAGCGGGTAGTCGCGCGGTGTCCACACCACCCGGGTGCCGTCGGGCTGCTCCCGCACCCGGGTGCGCGACGAGCCGACGATCAGCAGGGTGCGCATGTCCACCGTCTCCGCGTCGAACCCGGCGAGGTTGTCCACCCGCACCGACTCCTCGTCGCTGCCGACCGCGCGGGCCACCACCACGGGGGTGTCCGGGGCGCGGTGGCGCAGCAGCGCCTCCCGCGCGGCCTCCAGCTGGCTGCGGCGGCT
>NZ_KB912675.1:3025-12107 GCF_000383795.1 Saccharomonospora saliphila YIM 90502 | reverse complement strand
AGCCGAGCGGTCTCGGCGCGACGGTGGCCGGGGCCGTCGGCCGCGCGCCCGCGTTCGGGATCGGCGCGCTGTTGCTGGGCGCGTCGATTTTGCTACCCGGGGTGCCGTGGTGGCAGGGTCCCGTCGCGGTGCTGCTCGGGTTCCTCGCCGCCGCGCTGGTTCTCGCCCACTGCGTGCGCAGGCTGGGCGGGATCACCGGCGACGTGCTCGGCGCGTGCGTCGAGTGCGCCGTGCTGGGCGTGCTGCTCGGTCTCAGTGCCTGACCCGCCGCGTGATCGCACCGCCTGACGTGCCGCCCGACGGTGGTATGCCTCACCGCACCGACGGGTGAGCGCGGGCGCCGTTACGCAGGAACCTGACACGGGCCCGGCTAGCGTGACCTGTAATGGATTCCGCCACCTCCACCACGGCCGATGCGCCGAACGGACCAGACGGCGCCGTCCGGAGTGACCACGGCGGGGCACGCCGGTGGCGGCGGCTCGCCGTGGTCCTCGGGTTGCTCGCGAGCGCCTGCGCGCTGGCCTTCCCGTTCCTGCCCGTGGTGCAGGACACCGCGCGCATCGTGTGGCCCACCGGTGGGGACACCGCGGCCGTGAACGCGCCGCTGGCCGGGTACTGGGCACAGCAGTTGCGCGCCGACGTGCCCTGCGAGACGGTGCGCTCCGCCGACGCCCGCTCGGACGAGGAAGCGCTGTTGCTGGCGACCGTGCCGCCCGAACGCACGGACGCGGGCGCGGGGCTGCGGCTGACCGTCGCCGACGGCACGCTGGTCGCGGCGAACCGGGGCGAACAGGTGGCACGGCAACCGCTGCCGTCGGCCGGATGCGACATCGGAGTCGCCTCGGACGCCGCCGCGACCACGATCACCGTGGCGGGTACGCCGGTGTACGAGGCGCACTCCGACGTGCGGCCCCGCGTGATCGGCATCTACACCGACATCGAGGAGGCGCGGGACCCGGTCGCCGGGCTCGATGTGTCGATCACCCCCGACACGCGGTACCAGTCGTCGCCGACGGCGCTGAAGACCGGCGTGGCGGTGGTCGGCCTCGCGGCACTGGCCGGCTGTCTCGTCGCGGTGCGCAGGACGGACTCCCGGGCGGCACGTGGGGCACCGCGCTGGGCGGCGCGGGGCTGGTGGAAACCCACAGGGCGCGACCTGACCGTGGTCGGGGTGCTCGGCGCGTGGGTGTTCATCGGGCCGGTGACCTCCGACGACGGCTACATCCTCACGATGTCGCGGGTGGCCGACGAGGCCGGGTACCTGACCAACTACCACCGCTGGTTCGGCGTCGCCGAGGCCCCGTTCGGCTGGTTCTACCACCTGTACGGCTTCCTGTCCCACGTGAGCGTGGTGCCGCCGTGGATCCGGCTCCCCTCGTTCCTGCTCGGTGTCGTGGCCTGGCTGCTCATCAGCCGTTCGGTCCTGCCCCGCCTCGGCCGGGAAGTCCGCACGAGCCGCGCGGCGGGCTGGGCGGCGGCCACCGTCTTCCTGGTCTGGTGGCTGCCCTACAACAACGGGGTGCGCCCGGAGCCGGTCGCGGCCGTGGGGTCGTTGCTCGCCCTGTGCGCCGTGGAACGCACGCTCGCCACCCGCAGGCTGCTGCCGCTGTGCCTGGGGCTGCTGGCCGCCGCGTTCACCTTCGCCGCGACCCCCACGGGCATGATCGCCATCGCGCCGTTCCTGGTGGCCGCGCGCCCGCTGTACCACCTGCTCGCCGAACGCGCCCGGCACGGCTGGTCCGGTGTGCTCACGCCGCTGGCCGCGTCCGGGGTGGTGGTACTGCTGGTGGTGTTCGCCGACCAGACCTACGCCTCGGTCGCCGAGGCGGTGCGCCTGCGGAACCATGTGGGGCCGAGCATGCCGTGGTTCCAGGAGCTGGCGAGATACGAGCTGCTCTTCGCCGAGAGCGCCGACGGCGCGGCGACCCGCCGGTTCCCGGTGTTGCTGCTCATCCTGTGCACCGTGACCTGCCTGGCGGTCCTGCTGCGGCGCGACCGCGTCCCCGGCGCCGCGCTGGGCCCGAGCCGTCGCCTGATCGGCACGGTGGCGCTGTTCTTCGTTCTGCTGGCCCTCACGCCCACGAAGTGGACCCACCACTTCGGCGCGTTCGCCGGCGTGGGTGCGGCCATGGCGGCGTTGACCGCGCTCGCCACGAGCGCTTCGGTACTGCGCTCGGCACGCAACCGGGCGGCGTTCGTCGCGGGACTGCTGCTGGTGGCCGCGCTGTCGGTGACCACCCCGAACGCCTACTGGTTCGTCTCGGCGATCGGTGTGCCCTGGCACGACATGCCGCCGCAGATCGCGGGCATCGAGGCATCGACGCTGCTGGTGGTGGCCGCCTCCGTGGCGGCGATCGTCGCGTTCATCGAGAACCTGCGCGTGCGGGGGCCGCATCCGCCCGTCCGGGAACGCCGCAGCGCCGCGTTGTGGCGAGGGTCGCTGGCGATCGTGGTGGTGTGCGGCCTTGTGGTCGTCGCCGAGGTCGGCAGCATGGCGAAGGCCATGTGGGAGCAGTCCGGCACCTACAGCCTCGGCACCGCGAATCTCGCCCACCTCAGCGGCGACGAGTGCGGTCTCGGCGCGGAGGTCACCGTGGAGCGCGACCCGGTGGGCAGCGTACTCACCGCGCTGCCGGAGAGGCGCCAGGCCACGGTGGCCTCGGAAGGCTCGGAAGGCTCGGACAACGCGGAAGGCTCGGGAGACTCGGCGGGCTCGCAGGCCACGACAGGGCCGCTGCCCCGCCCCGCCGACGACGTGGACGCCGGTCGCGAGGGATTCCACATCCGCCCCGCCTCTGACGACGACCCGCTGGCCGAGCCGCCGCACGGCATGACCCCGGCCACGGCACCGATGTGGAGCAGCTACGGCGAGACCGACACGGCCACCGGCGAGCTGCGCAGCCCCTGGTACGGGCTCGGCGGGGAGGGAGGAGACCAGCTCGTCGTGTCCGCCTACGCCCCGCCGGGCAAGGCGACGGGCGTCGAGGTGCAGTTCGGCACCCCGGTGGAGGGGGGCACACGGCGTGCCGGTAGCGAACGGCTGCTCTCGCCCGGAGCGGGCACGGGAGAGTGGCAGAACCTGCGCCTCGACCTGAGCGAGGTGCCCGAGGACGCGACGGCGGTGCGCGTCGTGGCAAGCGACGACGACCTGACCGAGGACGGATGGCTGGCGCTGACGGCGCCGCGTGTTCCCGAGTTCACCACACTGGCCGAGAAGGTCGGCGACGATCCCGTCTACATGGATTGGCCCGCGTCGTTCGTGTATCCGTGCCTGAACCCGGTGACGATCCGCGACGGCATCCTGCGGGTACCCGAGTATCACCTCACCGCCGGATCGCTGGCCGACGAGGCGAACTGGGCGAGCGCCGAGGCCGGGGGAATCATCGGCAACCTCCAGGAACTGGCCGAGGAGCCGGAGGTGCCGAGCTTCCTCACGGGGGACCCGGATCAGCCGTGGGGCACGCTGCACGAGGTGCGCCCCTACGAACCGGGCCGGGAGCCGACCGTGGTGCGCGACGAGGAGGTCCGCTCCGGCTGGTACTCCCCCGGCCCCGGGCCGGTGCACCCGGACGGCTCCATGCCGCGTCGCTGACTCAGGTCAGTCCGACGGCGGTCTGGCCCGGCCGCAACGTGTCCCCACAGTGCCGACGCGGCCACTGGCCCGACTTGTTCGCCCGGTCGAGCGGCGCCACCGTGGTGCGCGCGTACTGCCGGAGAGCGGCGAGGCGTTCCGCGTCCGGCACGACGTCCCCGCGCACCCCGTCGCCGTTGCTGGGGCCGGGCCGGGGACTTTCGTAGAGCTGGTGGTAGTCACGCGCCATGCGGGAATCGGACGGGATGCCGTTGGCCGCGCTCCACGGGGCCCGCGCGTGGATAAAGGTCGGCCGCACCCGGTCGAACACGTAGTCCCGCAGACCAGCGCGGTCGCCGGCGGCGATGAGGTCGGCGATCGTCGGTTCGGCCAGGCCCGCCATGTCGACCCTCGGCGCCCGGCCGCACGACCGGCCCCAGCCCCTCCGACACCGACCGCGCGTAGGCGAAGGTGATGCCCGCGTCGTCGATCAGCCAGTAGCCGTAGATGGCCGCAGGCGCGGCGATGGCCCCGGTACCGATCGCCACCGCCGCGACCGCGCGCAACCGGTCCGCGAGCCGGGATCTCCGCCGCGACGCGAGGCGGGAGGGCGCCGCCACTTGATCATTGTGGACATCGAGTGCCGTCACCGGCGCCACGGTCATGTGGGAGCCCCCGGGTCTCGTGGAAGGGTTCGAATCGGACGATCTTCACCCTAGGGACAGCATGTGCGACAGGAGGTGGCCGGAGTGTCCCGATTTCCCAGCCGCGCACGCTTCCGTGACCCGAGTCCCGCTCACCGCGACGCGCGAGGGGCCGCGAGTCTCCGCGTGACGGGTGCGGGGCGACCTTGCCGCGCCGCCGGGGGCGGCTCGCGCAGAGGCGGCGGGCGGGATCAGGGGACGCGTTGCCGGACCTGGAGGTAGTCGAGGCGGTGCTCGAGGACCGCGCCGTCGGGCAGGTCGGACACCAGGTCGAGCAGGGAGTCGGCGAGCGCATCGGCGTCGAGCAGGTCGTAGCCCTGCTCGACGAGGCTGGCGCCGAGCACCATGACGTAGTCCTGCCTGCTGATGCCATCGAGGGTGCGCACCATCGCGGTGGTCGTGGCGCGGTGGGAGCTCAACCCGGCGAATCCCCGGCCGCACCCACAGCCGCCGTCGGGGTCGTCCCGGTCCGTGCGACACGCCGGAGCGATCCACACCAGTTCCCCCTCCACGCACCAGTGGTAGTCACTGTCCCGGGCACCCTGTGTCGCGGCGGTCGCCACCAAGGTCTTCACCATCACCGCTCTCCCTTCGCCCACGAGTCGTCGCGTGCCGCGTGTCCTAGGTACCAGGCGAGCACGACAAAACCCGGCATGGCGCCGCACGGGCCACCCCCGAGCACCTGTTCGAGCTACCCGCTCGGCGAGTGGGCCGGGCAGCCGGGGTCGATCCGGACCCCTCGGGGCCGCGTGTGGACGCTCCCGCACGGCACCGGGAGGCGCGAGAGGTCAACTCGCGAACCCCAAGGGGCAACTCGCGGGACGGGAAGGGGCGACTCGCGGGGTCAGGAGCAAACGGCGCCGCGTGCGGCCGAGCCGACGAGTGCGGCGTACTTGCCCAGCACGCCACGGCGCTCGGTCCGCGGTGGCCGCCAGCCCTCCCGCCTGCGCGCCAGCTCCTCGTCGCTCACCCCGACGTCGAGCGTCTTTGTCGACATGTCAACGACGATGGGGTCGCCGTCCCGCACGAACGCGATCGGTCCGCCGTGCGCCGCCTCCGGGGCCACGTGCCCGATGCACAGGCCGGTGGTGCCGCCGGAGAACCGCCCGTCGGTGAGCAGCAGGACGTCCCGACCGAGTCCCGCGCCCTTGATCGCGCCGGTGACCGCCAGCATCTCGCGCATCCCCGGACCGCCCCGCGGTCCCTCATCGCGGATCACCACGACGTCGCCCGGTACCAGCTCACCGAGGGCGTCCATCGCCGCCTGCTCGCCATCGAACACCCGCGCGCGGCCCTCGAACCGTGCCGTGTCGAAGCCCGCGCTCTTGACCACGGCGCCCTCCGGAGCGAGGGTGCCGTGCAGGATGGTGACTCCGCCCGTGGGGTGGATCGGGTCGGCGAGATTCCGGATGACCTCGCCGTCGAGCGGCGGTGGCGCCAGCTCGGCGAGATTGTCCGCGAGGGTGCGCCCGGTCACGGTGAGGCAGTCGCCGTGCAGCAGGCCCGCTTCGAGCAGTGCGGCCATCACCACCGGCACCCCGCCCACCCGGTCGACGGCGGTCATCACATGCCGTCCGAAGGGCTTGACGTCGGCCAGGTGCGGCACCCGGTCCCCGATGCGCGAGAAGTCGTCCAGCGTCAGCTCCACCTCGGCCTCGTTGGCGATCGCCAGCAGGTGCAGTACCGCGTTCGTCGACCCGCCCAGAGCCATGACCACCGCGATCGCGTTCTCGAACGCCTCCCGGGTGAGGATGTCGCGCGCGGTGATCCCCTTCTCCAGCAGCCCGACGACCGCGTCCCCGCTGGCCCGGGCGAAACCGTCCCGGCGCCGGTCCACCGACGGTGGACTCGCCGAACCCGGCAACGACATCCCGAGCGCCTCGGCCGCGCACGCCATCGTGTTGGCGGTGTACATGCCACCGCAAGCGCCCTCACCGGGGCAGATCGCGCGCTCCACGCGGTCGACGTCGTCGGCCGAGATCAGACCCCGCGCGCACGCGCCCACGGCCTCGAACGCGTCGATGATGGTCACCTCACGCCCGTCGACGGTGCCCGGCAGCGTCGATCCCGCGTAGAGGAACGCGGCGGCCACGTCGATCCGGGCCGCGGCCATCAGCATGCCGGGAAGGCTCTTGTCACAGCCCGCGAGCAACACGGCGCCGTCGATGCGTTCGGCCTCGAGCACCGTCTCCACCGAGTCGGCGATCACCTCGCGCGACACCAGCGAGAAGTGCATGCCCTCGTGGCCCATGCTGATCCCGTCCGAGACCGAGATGGTGCCGAACTCCAGTGGGTACCCGCCGCGGGCGTGCACGCCGTTCTTGCCCGCCTGGGCCAGCCGCTGCAACGAGAGGTTGCACGGGGTGATCTCGTTCCACGAGGAGGCGATGCCGACCTGCGGCTTGGCGAAGTCCTCGTCGCCCATGCCCACCGCGCGCAGCATCCCGCGGGCCGCCGCCCGCTCGATGCCGTCGGTGACCTCCCGGCTGCGGGGTTTCGGATCGTGTTCGGCCATGGGCCCATCATCGACGCGGAACCGGGCAGGCACAATCTGCGTTCGTGGCTGACACGACGTCCCTTCACGACACCATCGCCGACGAGCTCGGTGTCCGCCCGGCGCAGGTGGGCGCGGCCGTCCGCCTGCTCGACGACGGATCGACCGTGCCGTTCGTGGCGCGCTACCGCAAGGAGGCCACCGGCGGCCTCGACGACACCCAGCTGCGCACGCTGGAGGAACGCCTGCGGTACCTCCGTGAGCTGGAGGAACGGCGCGGCGTGATCCTCGACTCGATCCGCGCGCAGGGCAAGCTCACCCCGGAACTGGAAGCGCGGATCAACGCCGCCAGGGAGAAGGCGCGGCTGGAGGACATCTACCTGCCGTACAAGCCGAAGCGCCGCACCAAGGGACAGATCGCGCGGGAGGCCGGGCTCGAACCGCTCGCCGACGGACTGCTCACCGACCCGACCACGGACCCGGGCACCGCCGCCGAGGCCTACGTCGATCCCGACGCGGGGATCGCCGACGCCGCCGCCGCGCTGGCCGGGGCCAGGGCGATCCTCGTGGAGCGGTTCGCCGAGGACGCGGACCTGATCGGCGAGCTGCGCGAGCGCATGTGGTCGCGGGGATGGGTCACCGCGAAGGCACGCGAGGGCGCGCAGACCCAGGGTGCCAAGTTCGCCGACTACTTCGACTTCGCCGAGCCGATGTCCACGCTGCCCTCCCACCGCGTTCTCGCCCTGTTCCGGGGCGAGAAGGAGGAGGTCCTCGACGTCTCCACCGAGCCGGAGGAGCCGGGCACCGACGCGGAGGCCTACGAGGCCCGCATCGCCGAGCGGTTCGGCATCGCCGACGCGGGCAGGCCCGCCGACACGTGGTTGCGCGAGACCGTGCGCTGGGCATGGCGCACGAAGATCCTGTTGCACCTGGGCATCGACCTGCGGATGCGGCTGCGGCAGGCCGCCGAGGACGAGGCGGTGCGCGTGTTCGCCGCCAACCTGCGCGATCTGCTGCTGGCCGCGCCCGCGGGCACCCGCGCCACGATCGGGCTCGACCCCGGCTATCGCACGGGGGTGAAGGTGGCCGTGGTGGACGGCACGGGCAAGGTCGTGGCGACCGACACCATCTACCCGCACAAGCCGCAGGCCCGCTGGGACGAGGCGCTGGCCACGCTGGAGCGGCTCGCCCGCGCGCACGACGTGGAGCTGGTCGCCATCGGCAACGGCACCGCCTCGCGCGAGACGGACAAACTGGCCGGAGAGCTGGCCCGGCGGCACCCCGACCTCACGCTGACCAAGGTGATGGTCTCCGAGGCGGGGGCGTCGGTGTACTCGGCCTCGTCCTACGCCTCCCGTGAACTGCCGGACCTGGACGTCTCCCTGCGGGGTGCGGTGTCGATCGCGCGCCGGTTGCAGGACCCGCTCGCCGAGCTCGTCAAGATCGACCCGAAGTCGATCGGGGTCGGCCAGTACCAGCACGACGTGGCGGAGTCGAAGCTGTCCCGCTCGCTCGACGCGGTCGTCGAGGACTGCGTGAACGCCGTCGGGGTGGACCTCAACACCGCGTCGGCACCGCTGCTGGCACGGGTGTCGGGCATCGGCTCGGGCCTGGCGGAGAACATCGTGGCCCACCGCGACGGCCACGGCCCGTTCCGCGACCGCGCCGCGCTGCGGGAGGTCACGCGGCTGGGTCCGAAGGCGTTCGAACAGTGCGCGGGCTTCCTGCGCATCCCGAACGGCGACGATCCACTCGACGCCTCCGGCGTGCACCCCGAGTCCTACCCGGTCGTGCGGCGCATCGTCGACGAGACGGGCGTCGGTGTCCGCGAGTTGATCGGTGACGCGCGCACGCTGCGCGGGCTGCGGCCCGAACGGTTCGCCGACGACTCCTTCGGCCTGCCGACCGTGACCGACATCCTCGCCGAGCTGGAGAAACCCGGCCGCGATCCGCGTCCCGAGTTCCGCACGGCCACCTTCGCCGAAGGGGTCGAGACCCTGGCCGACCTCACTCCTGGCCTGCGGCTGGAGGGAGTGGTGACCAACGTGGCGGCGTTCGGGGCGTTCGTGGACGTCGGCGTGCACCAGGACGGGCTCGTGCACGTCTCGGCGATGGCGCGGACGTTCGTCAGCGACCCGCGCGAGGTCGTCAAGCCCGGCGACGTGGTGACGGTCAAGGTGCTGGAGGTGGACGAGGCGCGCAAGCGGATCTCGCTCACGCTGCGGCTCGACGACGAGGTCGGTTCCGCGTCGGCGGGGGGCGGGCGCTCCCGGCGCGGCGCGCGCGAGGACGCGGGCGAGGGACGCGGGCACG
>NZ_KB912675.1:0-2925 GCF_000383795.1 Saccharomonospora saliphila YIM 90502 | reverse complement strand
TAGGGCAGGCAGTGTGCGTAGTCCCAGGTCTCCATGCCCGGGTCCGAGGCCCAGCGTTCGAGGTCCATCCCGGCGTGCTCAGCCTCGTGCGCGCGGCCTCCTCGAACGCGCCGCGCGGCGTCTCACGGGAGCCGAAGTCGACGACGTCGTGGCCGAACGGCCATGCCGACGAGCCAGTCACCGAGGACCCGCACCGTGCGGTTCCAGGTGGGGATCTGGGTCGCGTAGTAGGCGCGCCGCAGCGTCCAGGCGAGCGAGCCGTTGACCTTGCGCCCCAGCACCTCGCCGACGGCCTTGTTCTTGCCGAGGGTGACGAACTCGCCCCTGCTGTTGTAGCGGAACGGCTTCACCGCCTCGCCACGCAGCGTGAACAGGAGGTTGTCGCCGAGCTGCTGTGCCTGCCGTACGGCGTACTGGGCCGTCGGCGGGCAGGTGCCGCCGCTTTCCGGGTCGGGCACGGCCGCGCAGTCGCCCGCCGACCACACGTTCGGATATCCGGTCACCCGCATCGTGTCGTCCACGACCAGCCTGCCTCCGTCGTCCACCGGCAGTCCGAGCCGCCCGACCACCGACTGCGGCCGCGTTCCGGCGACCCAGACCAGCGTGTCGGCCGAGAACTTCGTGCCGTCGGAGAGCTGGAGCACGCCCTCCTCGGCCGATTCCAGCAGCGTGTTGAGCCGGATGTCGATGCCCCGCGCGGTCAGCTCCGTGGTCGCGAGCTCGGCCAGGTCCCGGCTCACCGTGCCCAGGATGCGGTCCACCGCCTCCACCAGCACCCACCGCATCTCCGTGCGGTCGAGTTCCGGATAGCCCTCGAGGACGTCCATCGCCATGTCCTGCAACTCGGCGATGGCCTCGACGCCGGTGTAACCGCCGCCGACGAAGACGAAGGTCAACGCGCGCCTGCGGAACTCGGGATCGTCGCTGGCCGCCGCGATCTCCATCTGACCGAGCACCCGGTCGCGCAGGTGGGCGGCCTCGGCCAGCGAGTTGAAGCCGATGCCGTGCTCGGCGAGCCCTGGGATCGGCAGCAGTTTGGACGTGTTGCCCAGGCCGAGTACCAGCTCGTCGTAAGGCAGTTCCAGCGGCTCGCCCGCCTCGGGCTCCACCGTGGCGATCCGCCGGTCGGTGTCGAGGCCGGTCAAGGCCCCTGCGATGAACCGGGTGCCGCGCAGAGCCGCGCGCAGCGGGACCACGGCGTGCCTCGGTTCGAGGGTTCCGGAGGCGACCTCGGGCAACAACGGGCGGTACACCATGAAGTTCTCGGGGTTGACCACCGTCACCTCGGCCTCGCCCTCACGCAGGCACTTCTGCAGCCGCAACGCCGTGTAGAGGCCGACGTAGCCGCCTCCGACGATCACAATCCGTTTCGGCACACGGACCTCCTAGCCACCGTTGACGAGGTAGACGATCAGGTACGCGAGGAAGAACCCCGCGATCAGCGCCACGGACACCACGATGGTCACGACCCAGGCCGTGGACATCGCCTTCGACTGCCGGGGTTCGCGATGCGTGGTCCCCGATGTCTGCGCCGAATCCGGCGGCGTCTCGCCCGGCGGCACACCGCCACCGGCCTCAAGACCCGGCGTCGTCCGCGGGTCGGGGTCAGGCCCCTGCGAGGTCATGACAACGCCTCCGTTCGCTCCGCGGTCGCCCGTGGATCCGCCCACGGAGTACCCGGACGGGCGAGGGTCAACCCGGCGTTTCACCCGGCCGGCCCACGGGTAGCCGCCGAGTTCCGCGGTGCGTGGGCCTACGGGCCGCACCGGCCGCGAGGACCAGCGAGCACCAGCCCGAGAGGAGCGCGCGGATGCACCGCGACAGCGACACGCACAGTCCCCGCGAGGACGACGAACTCAAGGCCGAGATGCAGGGCATGCTGAAGGGCAACCGTCCGAGCAGGGCCGAGGAGTGGCGCGACCCGGAGCCGCCCGCTGACGACGACCCGCCGGTGCCCGGCTTCGGCGAGGACATGGCCGAGGGCCGCGACGAGGTCTGACCGCACGTCGAGCGTCCGGCGCACGCGAGGATGCGCGCGGGTGACCAGCCGCGCGCGAGCGTGACGAGCCGCGCGCCGAACGGGCCGTCCCGGGAGTCACGTTCCGGGGAGCCCGCTCGGCGCGCGGCTCGTCGTTCGCGGGTGCCGGGGACGGCACCCGCGACAGTGAGTCTGGTGTGGACGGTTTACTCGCGCCCTCGCACGATCGTGGGTTCCAGATCGTCGTCCTCGTCGAGGACGGTGACACCTCCGGCGGCGCCCGTCATGCCCGCCACCGTTCCGGAATCAGCGGTGTCGGGAACCTCCGGCTGTGCCGCGTCGGGGTGGTGGTGCATCGGTGTCTCCTTTCGACTGCCTGATGATCTTGGATATACCCCGGCAAAGAGACGAAAAACACACCACACCGTGGCCTCGAACGGCTGAAAATCGGTCAAGTGACGCTGAACGGCGAGGGGCACACCGATGACGCCAACGCCGGCGGTCAGTGCTCGTTCGCGGCGGCCCACTCCCTGAAGCGTGCCGCGAACTCGACCTCCCACGCCGGAGGTTCGGCCGTTTCCCGCAGGTCGTCCAGGGCAGGGTCGACGACCGCGGCGCCGGTGGCCAGGCAGTTGCGCAGCGCCCGCAGGTCGGCCACGAGGTCGTCGACAGCGGCGGCCTCGGCGGTATCGGCAGCGAGGTCGGCGGCACCAGGAGCAGCGGCGGCGTAACCGACGGCTGCGTGACCAACGGCGGCGTGACCAACGGCGGCGTGACCAACGGCGGCGTCACCAGCCGCGACGTCACCAGCGGCGGCGTCACCAGCGGCGTTGGCGGCAACGGAACCAGCGGCGACGGCAACGCGGCCAGCGGCGGCGTCACCGGTAGGGGCACCGGTGTCCTCGGCCACGGTGGCTCGCCGGGCCACCGCGGCCGGGTACGCGGCG
>NZ_KB912674.1 GCF_000383795.1 Saccharomonospora saliphila YIM 90502 | reverse complement strand
GCCGAGTCCCAGGGCCGCGAGCCCGGCCGGGCGGACGGTACCCGCCCGGCGGGCGCGGACGGGTCCCCGTGGGCGCGTGTGGCGACTATATTGCTGGCGTGATTGCAGGCGCGCACGAGCATCCGCTGTTCCTCCTGCGCCACGGCCACACCGAATGGTCGGCCACCGGCAGGCACGCGGGACGCACCGACCTGCCGCTGACGGCGGTCGGCGAACGGCAGGCGCACGCCGCGGGCCGTTCGTACGCCCTGATGTCCGACGACGCCTCCGCCGTGGTGCTGAGCAGCCCGCTGCGCCGTGCGCTGCACACCGCCGAACTGGCAGGCCTCGAGGTCAGCGAGGTCACCGAGGACCTCGTGGAGTGGGACTACGGCGACTACGAGGGCCTGACCACGCCGGAGATCCGGGAGCACGTGCCCGGGTGGTCGGTGTGGACCCACCCGATGCCCGGCGGGGAGAGCCCCGATGCCGTCCGCGTCCGGGCCGACCGCGTGCTCGGCCACGTCCGGCCGCTGCTGGCCGAGCAGCCCGTCGTCCTCGTCGGGCACGACGACTTCGGCCGCGTCCTGATCGCCCGGTGGCTGGAGCTGGACCCGGCGGCCGGTAGGTTTTTCCGGTCCGACCCCGCCAGCCTGACCGTACTGGGAAGGCAACGGGGCGTGCCGCAGATCCGCCATCTCAACGTACCGCCGTCCTGACCCCGCCGAGAGCCGGCCACCGCCTGCTGTGTGGCCGGCGCCGCCCCGCCCCGCACCTTCCGGAGGTAGCCCTGTGGACCCCCGCATCCGCCGTGTCCGCGACTCGGACGTCGAGGCCGTCGTCCGGCTCGTGCACGAGCTTGCCGAGTACGAGAAGGCCGCCGACGAGTGTCACCTCACCCCCGAGGCGCTGCGGGCCGCGTTGTTCGGCGACGCGCCCGCGCTGTACGGCCACGTCGCCGAACTCGACGGCCGTGTCGTCGGGTTCGCCCTGTGGTTTCTCAACTTCTCCACCTGGCGGGGCGTGCACGGCATCTACCTCGAGGACCTGTTCGTCCGCCCCGAGGCGCGCGGCAGCGGACTTGGCAAGGCGCTGCTGGCCGCACTGGCCGAGGAGTGCACCCGGCGCGGCTACGCCCGCCTCGAATGGTGGGTGCTCGACTGGAACCCGGCGGTCGACTTCTACACCTCGCTGGGCGCCGAGGCGATGGACGAATGGACGGTGTACCGCCTCACCGACGAGTCCCTGACGGCGCTGGCCGGGGAGTCGGCCGCGGCGGCGGACCCGGCGCGCCCGGGGGCCTAGCCCGGCCGGGAGGACC
>NZ_KB912673.1 GCF_000383795.1 Saccharomonospora saliphila YIM 90502 | reverse complement strand
GGCTCGGCCACGTCGCAGCACCGCGCGTCACCGCGCCGAAGGCACCGCGCGTCACCGCGCCGAAGGCACCGCGCGTCACCGCGCTGAGGGCACCGCGTCCCCGTCGAGCACCAGCCGGGACCCGTCCTCGGCCCAGCGGACCGGTACGGGGTCGGTGACCTCGCCCACGAACCGCCCGTCCGGACCGGCGTTGCGGAACGCGAGGAACATCCACCGCCCGTCGCGGGCCCGCACCAGCCGTCCGCTGTAGAGAGACTCGTCGGTCAGCCGTTCCGCGCGCGTCACGTCGAACGGACCGGTGGGGCTGTCGACCGGCACACACCAGGTGCCACCGCGTTCACCCCGCTCGGCGCGGCCGTGGGCGAGCTGCGCCCCGAGGCAGGAGAACAGCAGCACCGCGCGGCCGTCGACGATCTCGACCTGCGGCACCTCGAGGTGCCCGAAGCCACTGCCGGGGCGGCTCAGGGGCGGCCGTACCCGCCAGGTGCGCAGGTCGGGCGACACCGCGTGCCCGAGCACTCCGCGCTCGTCCCCGGGCCCGTCGGCCGCACGGGCAGTGATCAGCATGTGCCAGCCGTCGCCCCCGGGATCGGCGAACACCCACGGGTCCCGCCACGCCTCGTCGTGCCATTCGATGTCGGGCAGCGTCTCGTACCAGGCGGGGTCTGCCTCGGCCACCGGGCCGGGCACGCGGTGCCAGGTGTCGAGGTCGGCCGAGGTGGCCAGCCCGATCCGCTGTTTGAGCCCGCCCTCGGCCGATCCCGCCCCGGTGTAGAACATCGCCCACGTGCCGTCCCCGGTCCGCACGATCGAGCCGGTCCAGGTGGACAGGTCGTCGAAGGCTCCCGCCTCGCTCGGCACGAGCGCGTCGGCCACCTCCTCCCACGTGGTGAGGTCGCCGGACACGGCGTGCCCGATGGCGGCGTTCCAGTGTCTGCGCTCGGGATCGCCGAGCGCCCGAGAGGCCTTGAGGTAGAACAGGTGGTAGGTCTCGCCGTCGTCGGCGATCCAGAAGTCCCAGGTCCAGGCGTCCGGAAGTCTGAGCACGTGCTGCCTTTCCGCGTCGGGTCGTCGTCGGTTCCGGTCACTCGTCCCACAGGCCGTGCTCAGGCCAGCGGCGCGGCAGGCGCTGCTCGACCGGCGGCAGCTCCGGCAAGGCGGAGTGCGGTTCGAGCTGGTACCAGTACGCGACGCTGGAGTAGTCGTTGCCCTGGTCGTTGGCGTGGCCGTGCTCGACCGTGACCTTGATCGACTCGGTGAACCGCACCGGGTCCTCGATGTGGAAGCGGTACATGCTCCACAGTCCGAAGTGCTCCTGCACGCTGCTGCCGAGCGTGATCCCGTGGTACGGGCCGGCGTACGGCCCGCTGGGAAAGCCCCACGCGGCGTTGAAGTAGTCCTCGGTTCCGGTTCCGTGCAGCGACGGCGGCCACGCCTCACCGTCGATGAAGATCATGTCGTCGCCCTCACCGGGCCAGGTGAACCGCTGGTTCGAGGCATCGAAGTTGTCGATGCTGAGCACGGAGCCGACGTAGTGCCCGGTTCCGACGGCGTCGAGCAGGACGTAGTTCTCGTCGCCTGTGAGGTTGGTGCCCGGCAGCTCCCACGGCGGCGGGTTCTCCTGCTCCGTCGGGTGGACCACCTTGGCGCACGGCTTCTCCTGTCGGTAGTGCGCGTGGAACCGGCCGAGGTCGTCGGGCGCGGGCTCGGAGGTGAGCTCGTAGTCGACGTAGTAGAACAGGTTCTCCACCGGCTCGTCGCTCTCGTTGCGCAGCTGGATGCGCGCCCCGTCCCCGAAGGGCATCGGGAAGTACGAGTTCATCGCCGCCGCGAACGGGCCCTTCGGGCCGCGCCGCGGGCCGAACACCATGCTCAGCGGGAACGACACGTAGTGGGTGCAGGTGGCGTGGCCGACGCCGAAGAAGTCGCCGAGCGGGGCGACGACGCTCGGGTGCTCGGCGCCGTCCCAGTACATCTCCAGCACCAGCTTGCGCAGGTACTGGGGCGAGTAGCACCGCGTGGTGACCCACAGGTGCTCGATGACACCGGTGCCCGCGATGTCGGCGAGCACGTGGGTCTGGCCCGGTTCGACCCGGGCGAAGTCGCGGTTGCCGCCGGTGCGGTCCCAGCTCGACTCGCGCAGGGACCGGCCCTTCTTCACGTAGGGCAGGCCGCCGAGCGGGCTGGAGGGTTGCCAGAAGCGCATGCGTTGTCGGACCTTTCGTGTCGGGGTCGTGCGGATCACGGCCCGCTCAGCCCTTGACCGCGCCGAGCGTGAGCCCGGCGACGATGCGGCGCTGCAACAGCAGGGTGAGCAGGATGACGGGGACGGAGTACAGCGTGGCCAGCGCGGTCATGGCGCCCCACTGCAAGCCGTACTGGGTCTGGAAGTTGGCGATCACGATCGGAGTGGTCTGCGCGCGCACGGAACTGAGCAGCAGCGAGAACAGGAACTCGTTCCACGACGCGAGGAAGGCGAACAGCGCCGTCACCGCCACACCACCGGAGACCACCGGCAGCACCACCCGCACCAGCGCGTGGACGCGGCCGCACCCGTCCACCCGGGCGGCCTCCTCAAGCTCTCGCGGGACCGCCTCGAAGAAGCTCGCCATCAGCCAGATCGACAGCGGCAGCGAGATGGTGGTGTGGGCCAGCGCGAGGGCCGTGGGCGTGTCCGCGAGACCGAAGTCGCTCATCATCCCGGCCAGCGGCACACCGATCGCCACCGGCGGCACCATGCGCGTCACCAAGGCGATCATGACGAAGATCCGGCCGCTGACCGTTCCGAAGCGCGCCACGGCGTAGGCGGCGGGCACGGCCAGCACCAGCGACAGCGCGGTGCTCAGCGTCGCCGTGCTGAGGCTGTTCACGAACGCCGCGGGCACGCCGGGGGTGGACAGCGCGGTCGTGTAGTTCTGCGCCGTCCACTCCTCCGGCAGCACCGAGGGCGGCACCGAGATCGCGTCGGCGGGCGTCTTGAAGGAGGTGAACACCAGATAGACGAACGGGATCGCGTACAGCACCACGACCGAGATCAGCAGCGTCCACAGCAGCGTGCGGGACCCGGTGCGCCGGGTCGGGGACGCGGTCATCACTGCTCCTTCCCCGGGCGCCAGATGGTGGCGACCGCGACGAGCGCGGCGGCGAGCATCGCCAGCAGGTAGAGCGTGCCCATGGCCGAGGCCGGTCCCGGTTCTCCGAAGCGCACCGCCGTGCGGTAGATGAGCAGGCTCAGTGTTTCCGACGCCGACTGCGGGCCGCCGCCGGTCTGGATGAGGATGATGTCGAAGGCGCGGGCCGCGTCGATGCCCCGCACGATGAGCGCGACCGCGATGACCGGGCGCAGCATCGGCAGGATGACCCGCCGCAGGCGCTGCACCGGACCCGCCCCGTCCAGCCGCGCGGCCTCCGTCAACTCGCCCGGAATGGTCTGGAGCCCGGCGAAGAGCACCAGCGTCATGAACGAGGTCGTCAGCCAGATGTCCGGCACGGCCACGGCGAACAGCACGATGTCCGGGTCGGACAGCCACCCGACGTCGGCGGGGTCGTCGAGCACCCCGAGTGTGGTCAGCACGTGGTTGACGAGTCCGACGTTGTCCATGAGCAGGAACCGCCACAGCAGCCCCGCCACGACCGGGGCGATCATCAGTGGGTAGAGGAACACGGTCCGCAGGCAGGCCGAGCGCTGCCCGACGGAGTGGAACAGCAGCGCGGCGGCCAGGCCCAGAACGAACTCCATGCCCACGACCACGCCCGTGTAGACGGCCGTGCGCAGCCCGGACTCCAGAAACTCCGGCGAGGTGAGCACACCGGCGTAGTTGTCCAGCCCCACGAACTCGCGGGTGCCGCCGAGCGGGTCGATGTCGTAGAGGCTGTCCACGACGAGTTTGAGCAGCGGCCAGGCCACGAACACGGCGAGGAACGCCGCGGCGGGCAGCATCAGCAGCAGGGCGAACCGGCGGTCGGGCATCGGACCGCGCCGCGCGCGCCCGC
>NZ_KB912672.1:92692-96274 GCF_000383795.1 Saccharomonospora saliphila YIM 90502 | reverse complement strand
CGGCAGCGCGCCTCCGTGACGCGGCCCGAGGCCCCCGCGTGCTGCGGACCCGACGGACATGTGGCTCACCCCTTCCCGTTCCGCCGCGTGCGGCGGTGGGGTGCCGGGCGCGGGGGCGCTTCCCCCACCACCGCGCCCGGCACCACTGAGCGGTGCGCGATCTGTCGATACACGGTCACCGGATGTCGAACGTGTGTTCGAACAAGGCCAGACTAACCCCGCGGTGCGGTCCGCTCAAGTCCGCGACCGAGCGATCTGCGTCGCACGTCGGAGGACACCCGTGATCTCATGGCTTCATGAGCACCCCCGACCATCCGGCGCTCGCCCGGGTCGCCGCGGCCCTCGCCGCCGCGGGACTGCGTGGCTCCGCCGACGGCGTCCGCATGTTGCCGACGGCGGTGCGCACCGCCGCACAGGCCGCCGAGGCACTCGGCGTCGACGTGGCGGCGATCGCCAACAGCCTCGTGTTCCGCATGTCGACCCCCGACGGCGACGCCCCGCTGCTGGCGTTGACCTCGGGCGCCCACCGAGCCGACACGCGTGCGCTCGCCGAGCACACCGGCGCCGCGCACGTCGACATGGCCGATCCGGACTTCGTCCGCGCCCACACCGGTCAGGTGATCGGCGGCGTGGCCCCGGTCGGGCATCCCGCCCCCATCACCACGCTCGTCGACGCGACACTCGCGCGGCACGACACGGTGTGGGCCGCGGCGGGCCACCCGGCGTCGCTGTTCCCGATCACCTTCGCCGACCTGGTCACGCTCACCGGCGGTCGCGCCGTCGACGTCGCCGCGCCGCGGCGGGAAGGGACCGGTTTCCGGTGACGGCCACGTCGGGCGGCCGGCACCACGTGGTCCGCGTCGTCCCCCTCTCCGGTGAGGACTTCCGGGCCCGCCTGCCCGAGGCCCTGTCGCTCTACGTGGCCGCGATGCGGTACCCGCCGGGGACGGCGGAACAACGGGCGCCGATGTGGCTGACCCACGCGTTGCGGGACGGGTGGCGCTGCGTGGTCGCGCTGGACGAGCGGGACGCCCTGGTCGGCCTGGCGTACGGCTACCACGGCGCGCCCGGCCAGTGGTGGTACGAGCAGGTCCACCGCGGCCTGCGCACACGCGCAGGCGAGGAGACCGCCCGGGACTGGCTGACCGACTATTTCGAGCTGACCGAGATCCACGTCCGCCCCGACCGGCAGGGACGCGGCATCGGGGAGAGCCTGCTGCGCAGGTTGCTCGACGGGGTGCCCCGCGCGCGGGTCCTGCTGTCCACGCCCGAGGGGCCCACGCGGGCCTGGACGCTGTATCGGAGGCTCGGTTTCGTCGACGTTCTGCGCCAGTACCACTTCGCCGGGGACGCGCGAGCGTTCGCGGTCCTGGGACGCCCGCTGCCGCTGGACGACTGAGAAGGCCCCGGCGCCGTGCGGCCGAGTGCTCAGGTCAGCGCGTAGAGGTCGTAGACGACCGTGTCCGGGCCGCGCGCGGCCGAGGCCACGAAGACGGTGCGGTTGAGCCACGCGTACCGCTCGTCCCCGGTCTCCAGGCACACACCGAGCCGGAAGTAGTACTCCGCCGGGTCGACCTCCTCCCCGGAGAGGAGCCGGTCGAGCACGGCGGGGGGCCCGTGTCGCACGCCCCGCGTGGCCAGGTAGATCAGGGCACCGTCGTGGGTCCGCGCGGTGTACCGCGTGTCGATGGTGATACCGCCGTCGTCGTGGACGAGCTGCCAGTCGGCGCCGCCGTGCAGGATCTCGCCCCGCAACCGGTCACCGTCGATCCGGCCGCCCGTGATCGGCACGACGCGCCGCAGTCCGTGCGGCACCGGGCCGAGGGTGAGTACCGGGTCGAGCCGGACCTCGACGCGCGCGACCCGGTCGAGCGCCGCGGGCGGCGGGGTCACACTCACGTCGCCGACCGCTCCACGCCACCGAGAGATCCGGGGACCATCCCGCGCGCCACGGCCGTCACCTCCGAGCGATCCTCAGCAGTCCGGGCGGACACTAACCGCGCTGGTGCGGGCCGTCAACGGTGCCGGCGTGGGCAGGAGCCCGCGCCGGGGCGGTGACGGGGTCCCACCACGGTGGCGACGGCGGTGTCGGATCGCGCAGGCGGGGTACGACGGGGGTGCGGGGCGTCTTGTTTCGATCTTGTCGAAGTCGGGAACATGGTCCGGGTGTCGGACCAGCTCGCACCTGAGACGCGTCGTCACCTGCCCGCGCAACTGCCCCTCGCGGTCCTGGTGACGCTACCCGGCCTGTTCCTGGGGGCCACCGACTACCTCGGCCTGCCCCGGCCGGAGGTCAGCGCGCCGATCGCCGCGCTCGTCTACGGCCTGGCCATCGTCGGGGCGGCGTTCCTGCTCTCCTGGGCCGCCGAGGCGGCGCAGGTCGACATCAACGGCGGTCTCGCGCTGGCGCTGCTGGCCTTCCTCGCCGTGCTGCCCGAGTACGCCGTGGACTTCGTCTTCACCATGCGCGCCGGGGTGGTCAACGCCGAGGAGGGGCACTGCCTGCCGGGTCCCGACGGAGCGAACCCGTGTTCGCTGGCGCTGGCCAACATGACCGGGGCGAACCGGATTCTCGTCGGCATCGGGTGGCCGCTGGTCGTGCTCGTGGCCACCCTCGCGGTCGTCCGGGCGCGCCGCCGGGGCGGGGCGGCCAGCACCTCAGCGCACGTCGGGTGGGTGCGTCTGCCGCGCAGGATGTCGGTGGAGGTCTTCTTTCTCGGCGCGGCGACGGTGTACTCCCTGCACTTCCCGCTGCGGGACTCGCTGACCCTGGTGGACGCGGCGGTGCTGGTGTCGCTGTTCGTGCTCTACGCGTGGCGGCTGGCCAAGGCCCCGGTCGAGGAACCGGAGCTGACCGGCACGTCCGCGTGGGTCGGCACGCGCCCGGCCGCACCGCGCCGCTGGCTCTACGGCGCGATGTTCGGCGTCGCCGCCGTGGTCATCCTGGCCACAGCCGAGCACTTCGCCGAGAACCTCGTACACACCGGGACCGAACTGGGCATCGACCACTTCCTGCTGGTGCAGTGGGTGGCACCGCTGGCCAGCGAGTCGCCCGAGCTGATCGTGGCGTGCCTGTTCGCCTGGAAGCTGCACGCCAGCTCCGCGCTGGGCACCCTGATCTCCAGCAAGGTCAACCAGTGGACGCTGCTGGTCGGCACCATCCCGATCGTGTTCGCCCTGTCCAGCGGCTCGTTCGACGGCCTGCCGATCGATCTGCACCAGCGCTTCGAGCTGTTGATCACGGCCGCGCAGTCGCTGTTCGCGGTGTGCATCCTGCTGACCCTGACCATGACGGCGCGGTGGGCCGGGGCCCTGCTGGTGCTGTTCTTGATCCAGTTCGGCACCAGCATCGTCCTGCCCGAGGAACAGGACCGCATCGTGATCACGGTGCTCAGCGTGGTCTACGTCGGACTGTCGCTCGGCCTGCTTGTGGCGCGCAGGACGGAACTGCGGCGCGTGATCCGCGACGGCGTGGCGACGCCGTTCGACGTGCTCAACCGCGCCGACGAGCAGGAGGCCGTGCGGCTCAGCCGCGACTGACGACCCCTGCCCGGCGCGCCCGCGTCCGGAGCCGGTGGCGCG
>NZ_KB912672.1:86996-92592 GCF_000383795.1 Saccharomonospora saliphila YIM 90502 | reverse complement strand
CGTCGCCGCGGCCGGTGACCACTGGGCGGCGGGCCATCCCCAGCGGGCCCGCACCGTGCTGCGCCGCGCCGCCCCGCTGACCCGGACCGGGCTCACCGCGGAGGCGGAACTGTTGTCCGGAGAGATCGAGCTGCGCCGGGGCAACCCGGCCGTGGCCGCGACCGAACTGATCAGCACCGCCAAACGTCTGGTAACGACACACAGCACCCTGGCCGCCACGACGCTCATGCTGGCGGGTGAGGCGAGCTTCGTGGCCGGGGACAACGCCCGGTACTGCGCCACGGCGCGCGACGCCGCACGCATCCGGGCCTTCGACGAGCCGCCCACCACCCGTGCGGTGCTTGAGCACTTCGCCGCCATGTCGGCGACCTTCAGCGGGCGGCACTCCGACGCCGCCGAGCCGCTGCGGCGGGTGGTCGACCTGGGCACGGCCACCCCCGACCCGGCCACGCGAACGCTGGCCAGTCAGGCCGCGTTCACCCTCGGCGAGGCCAGCGAGTCGCGGAACCTCGCCGTGGGCGCGGTCACCGCCGCGCGGGCACGCGGGGACGCCGCCGACATCCCGTGGTCGATGGTCTACGTGGCGATGGCGGAGATGCTCAACGGTCAACTCGCCACCGCGACGACCAGCTCGTTGGAAGGGTTGCGCCTGGCCGAGTCACTGGGCCAGTCGAACTCGGCCGTGGACCACCTCACGGTGCTGGCGATGCTGGCCGCGCTCCAGGGCGACGAGGAGACCACCGGGCTGCGCCTGCGTGCCGCGTCTTCCGGCTACGTCGAACGGGGTCTGAGCAGGCCGAACGCGCTGGGAACCTGGGCCGCGGCGTGTGTCGACCTCGCCCACGACCGCCCGGCCGACGCGCTGGACCGGTTCCGGCGGATGTCGGTCGGCCGGGCCCGCAACTGCACCCCGATCCGGGTGATGGCGGTGCCGCACTACGTCGAGGCCGCCGTCCGCTGCGGCGAACGTGAGAGCGCCCACCGGGCGCTGGCCGCGTTCGAACGCTGGGCGACCACCACGGGCGGCACGGCGCGCCGGGCCCTGGTCCACCGTTGCCGGGCCCTGCTGGCCGACCGGGACGACGCGGCACAGGAACACTTCACCGAGGCGATCCGGCTGCACCGGGAGGCGGACTCGCCCTACGACCTGGCGAGCACGGAGATGCTGTACGCGGCGCGGCTGCGCCGCGACCGCAAGCCGACCCGCGCGCGGGAGGTGTTGCGCGAGGCGGTGCAGATCTTCGACGACCTGGGGGCCCGGCACTGGGTCCGGAGGGCGACGCGTGAACTGCGTGCCTGCGGCCATCCGGCACCGACCCGGCGTACCGGTGCGCCGGGGCCGTGCGGTGGCGGCGAGCTGAGCCCGCAGCAGGAGCAGATCGCCCGCCTGGTAGCCGAGGGAGCGACGAACCGGGAGATCGCCGCGGCGCTCTACATCAGTCACCGCACGGTCGACCATCACCTGCGCAACATCTTCGCCCGGCTCGACATCCGGTCCCGGGTGGAACTGGCCAAGCACTTCCGGTGAGCGGCGCTCCCGGACACGAGCTACCGACAAGTAGGTACTGGCGATTTCACCGATACCCGCGTGGCCCCGGGGAAGGCACACTCGGCACCGTTCGTCGCCGAACGGACACGCCCGGCTACGACCGAGCCGGGCGGTCTCACGAGAGGAGTCGACAACGTGCGAACCCGAGTGCAGTCGGGCAGTGCCGCCCGCGGCCGGTTCTCGCGGGCCGTCGGGGCCGTCACCGCCGCGCTCGCCCTGGCCGGTGGTGTGGCCGGTGCGGGCGTCGCCCACGCGCAGGACAACCCGTACGAGCGGGGACCGGACCCGAGCGAGGACAGCATCGAGGCCCCACGGGGCCCGTTCTCGGTCGAGGAGGACAGGGTCTCGTCCCTGGTCTCCGGGTTCGGTGGTGGCACGATCTACTACCCCACCGACACCAGCGAGGGCACCTTCGGGGCGGTGGCCGTCTCGCCGGGCTACACCGCCAGCCAGACCAGCATGAGCTGGTACGGCCCTCGGCTGGCCTCGCAGGGCTTCGTGGTGTTCACCATCGACACCAACAGCCGCTACGACCAGCCCGGCAGCCGGGGCGACCAGCTCCTGGCCGCGCTGGACTACCTGGTGGAGCGCAGTGACCGCGACGTGCGCGAGCGCATCGATCCGGACCGCCTCGCGGTGATGGGGCACTCGATGGGCGGCGGCGGATCGCTGGAGGCCACGGCCGACCGGCCCTCGCTGAAGGCCTCCATCCCGCTCACGCCGTGGAACCTCGACAAGACCTGGGGCGAGGTGCGGGTGCCCACCTTCATCATCGGCGCGGAGAACGACAGCGTCGCGTCGGTGCGCAGCCACGCAGAACCGTTCTACGAGAGCCTGTCCGGCTCGCTGGACAAGGCCTACCTCGAACTCAACGCGGCGAGCCACTTCGCCCCGAACAGCCCGGACACCACGATCGCGAAGTACAGCATCTCCTGGCTCAAGCGCTTCGTCGACGACGACACCCGCTACAGCCAGTTCCTCTGCCCCGAGCCGAGCGGGCTCGCCATCGAGGAGTACCGCTCGACCTGCCCGTACTGAGGTGAGCGTGCCAGCTCGCCACTGACCCACAGGTGGGGACAGGAGGCGTGCGCGACCACTGGTCGCGCACGCCTTCTGGTGTGCATGTGCCTTTCCGGTGCCCACCGTCCCGACCACGCACCGCGGGGCCCGAACGCACACCGCCTGCCCGGACACGGCCCCGTGCTCGGTGCGCACGGTCGCGCCCGGCCGGCCACGTTCCGGTGATTTCGCCGATGCCGCGTGACTCGCCGGTAACCGAGAATCGTGCCCGTCCGTGAGGGATCGGACACACCTGGCGCCGTCAGGTGTCCCCACGAGAGGAGTCGACAACGTGCGAACCACAGCGCAGCCGGGCAGTGCCGCCCGCGGCCGGTTCAGACGAGCGGTCGGCGTCGTCGCCGCCACCCTCGCCCTGACCGGTGGTGTGGCGGGGGCGGGCGTGGCCCACGCCCAGGACAACCCCCACGAGCGCGGCCCCGACCCCACCGAGCGCAGCATCGAGGCGCTGCGCGGGCCGTTCTCCGTCGACGAGGAGCGCGTCTCCAGCTTCGCCAGCGGTTTCGGCGGCGGCACGATCTACTACCCCACCGGTACCACGGAGACCTTCGGCGGAGTGGCCATCGCCCCGGGATTCACCGCCGGTGAGGGCACCATGAGCTGGTACGGACCTCGGCTGGCCTCACAGGGCTTCGTGGTGTTCACCATCGACACCAACACCCGCCTCGACCAGCCCAGCCAGCGTGGCGACCAGCTCCTGGCCGCGCTGGACTACCTGACCGACGACAGCGACCTCCGCGTGCGGGCCCGGCTGGACCCCGGCCGGCTCGCGGTGATGGGCCACTCGATGGGCGGCGGCGGCGCGCTGGAGGCCACGGCCGACCGGCCCTCGCTGAAGGCCTCCATCCCGCTCACCCCGTGGAACCTCGACAAGACCTGGGGCGAGGTGCGGGTACCCACCTTCATCATCGGCGCCGAGTACGACACGATCGCCTCGGTACGCAGCCACGCCATCCCGTTCTACGAGAGCCTGTCCGGCTCGCTGGACAAGGCCTACCTCGAACTCAACGGCGCCACGCACTTCGCGCCGAACATCTCGGACACCACGATCGCGAAGTACAGCATCTCCTGGCTCAAGCGCTTCGTCGACGACGACACCCGCTACGACCGGTTCCTCTGCCCCGAACCTCGCGGACTCGCCATCGAGGAGTGGCGCTCCACCTGCCCGTACTGACCTTCCCGCCCAGCACGACCGGATCGGTGCGCGGCCCGCGGGGTCGCGCACCGATCCGCGTGTGCCGGAGGCGCGAACCCGGCACGGATCAGGGACGACCGTCCGGCCTCGACCGGACCCGAAGACCATGGCCGGGCGGGGCCCGGCTCAGTGGCACGGCCGGGCGGGGCCCGGCTCAGTGGCACGGCCGGGCGGGGCCCGGCTCAGAACGCCATGGCTTGGGCGCGCCGCTTGACCTCGGTGCCGTGGTTGGTCCGCAACGCGTTGATCGGGGTCACCCCGGGCAGCGACTCGTCCTCGGAGTAGAGCCACCGCAGCATTTCCGTGCGGTTGTACCCGGAGTCGGACAGCACCGTGATCGTCCCGGGCAGTCCTTTGATCACTCCGTTCTTGCCGAGGAACTCGGCCGGTACCACGAGCTGGCCGTCCCTGCGCACCGCGATCAGGTGACCGTCCCGCAGCATCTGGCGCACCTTGTTCTCCGACTGCCCGATGATGTCGGCGACCTCCCCGAGGGTGAGGACACCGACCTCGGCGTCGAGCACGTCATCAGCGACTGGAATCGCACTCACGCCTACTACCTTGCCATAATCGGGGCGGCCGGGAGCAGCCCCGACGCCCGAGTTCGCACCGGCGTCCGGCCGGGGGCGCCGCCGACCGGTCCCGCATTCCACACGACCGTAGGATCGACCGCTGTGACACGCACGGAAACGAGCCTCGAGGGCGCTCTGCTCGACCGCCGCTACCGCGTCGGCACGCTGCTCGCCCGGGGCGGGATGTCGTCGGTGTATCGCGGGGTGGACACCCGCCTCGACCGGCCGGTCGCGGTCAAGGTCATGGACTCCCGCTTCGCCGACGACCGCACCTTCGTCGAGCGTTTCGAGCGGGAGGCCCGTTCCGCCGCGCGCCTGCACCACCCGCACGTGGTCGCCGTCCACGACCAGGGCTTCGACACTCCGGCCGGCCCCGAGAGCCGCCGTGCGTTCCTCGTGATGGAGCTGGTCGACGGCGGCACCCTGCGGGACTTGCTGCGGTGGCACGGACGGCTCGACGTCGGTCTCGCGCTGACCGTGTTCGAGCAGGTGCTCTCCGCGCTGGCCGCCGCGCACGCGGCGGGGCTGGCACACCGCGACGTGAAGCCGGAGAACGTGCTCGTCGGGCCGGGTGGCGACACCGGCGGTGTCGTCAAGGTGGGTGATTTCGGACTGGTCCGCGCCGTCGCGAACGCGGGCACCACCAGTACCAGCGTCATCCTCGGCACCGTCGCTTACCTCTCGCCCGAACAAGTCACCAGCGGCGCGGCGGGCGAGCGGGCCGATGTGTACTCGGCGGGCATCCTGCTCTACGAGATGCTGACCGGCCGGGTGCCCTACACCGCCGACACGGCGCTTTCGGTCGCCTACCAGCACGTCAACGACGACGTGCCCCCACCGGGGCGGCTCGTCGAGGACCTTCCCCCCGCGCTCGACGAGCTGGTGGTGCGCGCGACGCGGCGCGATCCGGCGGCACGCCCCGACAACGCGGGGGTGCTGCTGGCCGAGGTCTCCCGCGTGCGCAACGAACTCGGCCTGCGGCCCGCGCGCATCCCCGTGCCCGTGCGGCACGACGCCGCCACGGCCCCGGGTGCCGACGGAGGGCCAGGCACCGCGGCGAGTACCGGCGCGGGGACCCTTCATGACGCCGAGCGGACGGTGCCCGCGATCCCCGCCGTCCCCGGGGAGACCTCCGGTCCCCGGGGCACCCAGGCACTGCCCCGGGAATCCGTGGCGGCGCCCGGGCCCGGGGCGGGCGACGAG
>NZ_KB912672.1:73904-86896 GCF_000383795.1 Saccharomonospora saliphila YIM 90502 | reverse complement strand
GCGGGTGAGCTGCTGCGCCGCCGCGAGCCCGGCCGGGCCGGAACCCACGACCGCCACGCGCCTGCCCGTGGGCAGCCGCGCCTCCTCGACACGGACGTGACCGTCCTCCCACGCCTTCGCCGCGATCGTGTTCTCGACGCGCTTGATGCTCACCGGGCCGCCCGCGTCGGGCGAGATGGCGAGCACGCACGCCGACTCGCACGGAGCCGGGCACAGCATGCCGGTGAACTCCGGGAAGTTGTTCGTCGCGTGCAGCCGCTCGGAAGCCTGCTCCCAGTCACCCCGGCGCACGAGGTCGTTCCACTCGGGGATCAGATTGCCCAGCGGGCAGCCCGCCCCTGTCGAATGGCAGAACGGGATGCCGCAGTCCATGCATCGCGTGGCCTGTTGCCGCACCGCGCGGTCCCGCTCCTCGGGGGCCACGTCGGCGTACACCTCGTGCCAATCGTGCGCGCGCTCGTCGCGGGGCCGCTTCGGCGGGTCCGCGCGCCCGTACCGCAGAAAGCCCTTCGGATCAGCCACGGGCTGCCTCCATGATCACTTCGTCGACGTCGCGGCCCTGCTCACGGGCCGCCCTGGCCGCCTCCAGCACACGGCGGTAGTCGGTGGGCAGCACCTTCGTGAAGCCCGCCGCGCGGCGGGGCCAGTCCGCCAGCAGCGCCGCGGCCACGTCCGAGCCCGTGTACTCGTGGTGCCGCCGCACCACCTCGCGCAACCACGCCAGATCGTCGGAATCCGGCGCGACCGGCTCCACCATCGCATCGTTGAGCAGGCGCCGGTCGAGGTCGAGGACGAACGCCGTGCCACCGGACATGCCCGCCGCGAGGTTGCGGCCCGTCGGGCCGAGTACCACGGCGTTGCCGCCGGTCATGTATTCGAACGCGTGGTCGCCGACGCCCTCGGCGACGAGCAGCGCCCCGGAGTTGCGCACCCCGAACCGCTCGCCCACGAGTCCCCGGGCGAACAGCTCCCCCGAGGTGGCACCGTAGGCCAGGGTGTTGCCCGCGATCACCTGGTCCTCGGCGGCGAACGGCGCGTCCGGGTGCGGGCGCAGGACCACGCGCCCGCCGGACAGGCCCTTGCCGACGTAGTCGTTGGCGTCCCCGACCAGCTCCACCGTGATCCCCGGCGGCAGGAACGCGCCGAGCGACTGCCCGGCCGAACCGGTCAGCCGGACCCGCACCGTGTCGTCGGGCAGTCCCGCGCTGCCGTAGCGGCGCGTGACCTCCGAGCCGAGCAACGTGCCGACGGTGCGGTTGACGTTGCGCACCGGCAGGTCCAGCCGCACAGGGTGGGCGTCCTCGAGGGCCGCCTCGGCGAGCTGGATCAGCGTGCGGTCCAGGGCGCGGTCGAGGCCGTGGTCCTGCTCGCGGACCTTGCGCCGGGTGTCGCCGTAAGGGCTCGCGGTGGGTGTCGCGAACACCGACGACAGGTCGATGCCCGCGCTCTTCCAGTGCCGCACGGCCTCGTCGACGTCCAACAGGTCGGCCCGGCCGACGGCCTCCTCCACCGAGCGGAACCCGAGCCGCGCGAGGTACTCGCGCACCTCCTGCGCGACGAACCGGAAGAAGGTGACCACGTGCTCGGCCTGGCCGAGGTACCGCGCGCGCAGCTCCGGGTTCTGGGTCGCCACGCCGACGGGGCAGGTGTCCAGGTGACACACCCGCATCATCACGCACCCGGCCACCACCAGCGGCGCGGTCGCGAAACCGTACTCCTCGGCACCGAGCAGCGCGGCCACGATCACGTCGCGTCCGGTCTTGAACCCGCCGTCGGCCTGCACGGTGATGCGGTCCCGCAGGCCGTTGAGCATCAGGGTCTGCTGGGTCTCGGCGAGGCCGACCTCCCACGGTGTGCCCGCGTGTTTGAGCGAGTTCATCGGGGACGCTCCCGTGCCGCCGTCGTAGCCGGAGATCAGCACGACGTCGGCGTGCGCCTTCGACACGCCCGCCGCGACCGTGCCGACCCCGAGCGTGCTCACCAGCTTGACGTGCACACGGGCGCGCTCGTTGGCGTTCTTGAGGTCGTGGATGAGCTGGGCGAGGTCCTCGATCGAGTAGATGTCGTGGTGCGGCGGCGGCGAGATCAGGCCCACGCCCGGCGTGGAGTGCCGGGTCCTGGCGATCCACGGGTACACCTTGCCCGGCGGGAGCTGCCCGCCCTCGCCCGGCTTGGCGCCCTGCGCCATCTTGATCTGGATGTCGTCGGCGCTGACCAGGTAGTCGCTGGTCACGCCGAACCGGCCGCTGGCGACCTGCTTGATCGCACTGCGCCGCAGCGGGTCGTGCAACCGCTCGGGGTCCTCACCACCCTCACCGCAGTTCGACCGGCCCCCGATCGTGTTCATCGCGATCGCCAGCGTCTGGTGCGCCTCGTGCGACAACGCGCCGTACGACATGCCGCCCGTGGTGAACCGACGGCAGATCGACTCGACCGATTCGACCTCCTCGATCGGCACCGGCTCGCGCTCGCCCTCGCGGAAGGAGAACAGACCGCGCAGCACACCCCCCTCGCGGGCCAGCCGGTTCACCTCGTCGACGTAGGAGCGGTAGACCTCCTCGCGGCGCGACGCGCTCGCGTGCTGCAGCAAGAACACGGTTTCGGGGCTGAACAGGTGCAGCTCTCCCTCGCGGCGGTAGGCGTACTCGCCGCCGGTCTCCAGTCCGCGGTGAGCGCGCTCGGCCGGGTTGTCCGGGTACGCCCGCCGGTGCCGCTGGGCCACCTCCTCGGCGAGCACGTCGAGGCCCACTCCCCCGACCTTCGACACCGTGCCGGTGAAGTATTCGTCGAGCACTTCCTGCGACAGGCCGAACGCTTCGAAGACCTGCGCACCGGTGTAGGCACCGACGGTGGAGATGCCCATCTTGGACATGATCTTCAGGACGCCCTTGTTCAGCGCGGCGACGTAGGCACGCACGGCCGCGGCCGGTTCGGTGTCGGTGATCGCGCCCTGGGCGATCATGTCCTCGATCGTCTCGAAGGCCAGGTACGGGTTCACCGCCGCCGCGCCGTAGGAGAGCAGGGCAGCCACGTGGTGCACCTCGCGGGCGTCACCGGTCTCCACGACGAGCGCCACACGCAGCCGTTCCCGCGTGCGCACGAGGTGGTGGTGCACGGCGGACACGAGCAGCAACGACGGGATCGGCGCCATCCGGTGGTCGGTGTCGCGATCGGACAGCACGAGCGTGCGCGCGCCCGCGGCGATGGCCTCGGACGCCTCCTTGCGGACCCGATCGATCGCCTCGGCCAGCGCGGCACCACCGCCATCCACATCGTACAGTCCGGACAGCACGCTGCACGCGAAGCCGGGCAGGTCGCCGTCGTCGTTGACGTGGATGAGCTTGGCCAGCTCGTCGTTGTCGAGCACCGGGGAGGTGAGCTGGATGTGCCTGCACGAGGCAGGACCCGCGTCGAGCAGGTTGTGTTCCGAGCCCATGATGCGGCTCATCGAGGTGACCAGCTCTTCCCGGATCGCGTCCAGCGGCGGGTTCGTCACCTGCGCGAAGCCCTGCTTGAAGTAGTCGTAGAGCAGCCGCGACCGCTGGGAGAGCACCGAGACCGGGGTGTCCGAGCCCATCGACCCGACCGGTTCGGCGCCGGTGGCCGCCATCGGGGCGAGGAGGATCTTCAGCTCCTCCTCGGTGTAACCGAAGGCCACCTGGCGGCGCAGCACCGAGGCGTGGGACTGGGTGATGTGGTCGCGGTCGGGCAGCTCGGACAGGGAGAGCAGGCCCGCGTGCAGCCACTCACCGTACGGCGCCTCGGCGGCCAGCGCGGACTTGATCTCGTCGTCACCGACCACGCGCCCGGCCGCGGTGTCGACGCAGAACAGCCGCCCGGGCCGGAGCCTGCCCTTGGCGACGACCTGCTCGGGCGGAATGTCGAGCACACCGCTCTCGCTGGCGAACACCACCCGGTCGTCGGTGGTGCGCCACCAGCGCGCCGGGCGCAGCCCGTTGCGGTCGAGCACGGCACCGACGAGCGCACCGTCGGTGAACGTCACGCACGCCGGGCCGTCCCACGGCTCCATCAGGCCGGCGTGGAAGCGGTAGAAGTCGCGCCGGGACGGCTCCATCGTCGCGTGGTTCTCCCACGCCTCCGGGATCATCATCAGCACCGCGTGCGGCAGCGACCGCCCGCCCAGGTGCAGCAGCTCGAGCACCTCGTCGAACGAGGCCGAGTCGCTGGCTTCCGGTGAGCAGATCGGGTAGAGCCGCTCCAGGTCGCCGGGCACCAGGTCGGAGGCGAGCAGCGCCTCGCGGGCGCGCATCCTGTTGCGGTTGCCCCGGATCGTGTTGATCTCCCCGTTGTGCGCGACAAACCGGTACGGGTGCGCGAGCGGCCACGACGGGAACGTGTTGGTGGAGAACCTGCTGTGCACCAGAGCGATCGCCGTGGCCAGCCGCTCGTCGGCCAGGTCGGGAAAGAACACCGGGAGCTGGGCCGGGGTGAGCATGCCCTTGTACACCAGGGTGCGTGCCGACAACGACGGGAAGTACACGCCGCACCCGGCGGCCACGCTCTCGCGCTCGGCGCGTTTGCGCAGGCAGAACGCGCGCCGGTCCAGGTCGATGCCCGCGGGCGCCGCCTCCTCGTCACCGCGCCCGGCGACGAACACCATCGCGAAGTGGGGCATCACCGACCGGGCCGTCGGGCCGAGATCGGCGGCGTCGGGGTCGGTCGGCAGGGCACGCCAGCCGAGCACGCGCAGGTCCTCCTCGGCGGCGAGGCGTTCGATCAGCGCCTCCGCCTCGGCGCGGGGACCGGGATCACCGGGCAGGAACACCAGTCCCGCGGCGTAGGTGTTGCGTCCCCGCGTGTCCGGGCCGGGCAGCGCGTGACCGGCCACGGCGCGCAGGAACGCGTCGGGGAGCTGGAGCAGGATGCCCGCGCCGTCACCGCTGGTCGGTTCCGCTCCGGCGGCGCCCCGGTGATCCATGTTCGTCAGCGCGGTCAGGCCGTCGCGGACGATGCGATGCGAGGGCCTTCCCCGGATGTCGGCGACCATGGCCACACCGCAGGAATCCTTCTCCGCCGCGGGATCGTAGGCACCCTGGCGAGGCGCAATCGCGGAGAAGATCAAGGGGACCTCCTGCGTCGTCGTCGTGCTCGACGTTCGTGCTGGGCACGGGACGACAATGGCCCGCCGATGAGCGCGACTTTAACACCTTGGAAACACCGAGGCACCGGCTCGACGAGCGAATCGGCGACCCGCCGGCCCCGCGCGCGACACCGCGATTCGGGCCGGTGCCGCCGACGACACCGACCGGTGCTGCGTACTGCCCGAGTTTAGCCCAGCGCAGGGCTGGTACCGTCCCTCGCGACGCGGTCGGGAGCGAAGTCCGGTGTGATTCCGGCGCTGTGCCGCAACTGTGATGGACCCGCCGTGACACCGTGCCGACACGGTGTCGTGCGGGCCGAGCCAGGTCGCCTCCCGCCCGCGCCGACGCCATCCGCCTCCGGCGCAGAGGTGCGGCGTCCGCGACCGCCGACGGCGGTCCGGCGCGGCCACCGGCGCCGGACCGAGAACCGAGGTTCGATGTTGCCTGCCAGACGGTCGCCCCTGTCCCTGTTGCTCGTCCTGTCCCTCGTGCTGGCCCTGTCCGCCTGCGCGGAACGGGAGCCGGAGACCGCCTCCGCACCCGGGGACTCGACGGGCTTTCCCGTCGAGCTACGGCCCGAAGGGGCGCCGGAGGTCACTCTCCACGAGCGGCCCGACCGCATCGTTTCCCTGTCGCCGTCGACGACGGAGACCCTCTACGCCGTGGGGGCGGGCGAGCAGGTGGTCGCCGTGGACGAGATGTCCACCCATCCGGCGCATGCCCCGCGCACCGAACTGTCGGGCCTGAACCTCGACCCCGAGGCGCTCGCGGCGCACGACCCCGACCTCGTCATCGTGGAATCCGACCAGGACAACGCCCTGCGCGACGCGCTCGCCGAGACGGGAACGGCCACGCTCGTGCTGCCCGCTCCGCGGACCCTTGAGGGGATGTACCGGCAGTTCGAACTCGTCGGACGAGCGACGGGCCACCCGCACCGGGGTGCCGACCTGGCACGGACGACCGAATCCGAGATCGCCGACCTGGTCGCCGACGTGCCCCGGACCTCCACGGACCTGTCCTACTACCACGAGCTGAGCCCCGACCTGCACAGCGTGACCTCGGCGACGTTCATCGGCCGGGTCTACGACCTTTTCGGGCTGACCAACATCGCCGACCAGGACGATCCCTCCGCGCACGGGGGCTACCCTCGGCTCTCGGCCGAGCGTGTCCTCGAGGCCGATCCGGACCTCGTCGTGCTCGCCGACACCCGGTGCTGCGGCCAGAACGCCGACACGGTGGCACAGCGCCCGGGGTGGGACACGCTCACCGCCGTCCGGCAGGACCGGGTGCTCACCGTCGACGACGACCTCGCCTCGCGGTGGGGCCCGCGCCTTGTCGAGTTCGTCGGTGTCCTCTCGGACGAACTGAGCCGGACGGGCGCGTGACCGTGCTCGACCGCCCGGCACGCGCCGCGACGGAACCCCACCCGGACGGGGAGCGGGCCGACGGCATCGCGGACCCCGAGCGCGCGGATGCCACCGCCAGGGCCACCACCAGGCTGCGCCCGGGTGCGCTGCTGGTAGCCCTGCTGGTGCTCGTGGCCGTGGTCGTGCTCGCCCTCGTCGTGGGGGCGGGCGAGCTCGGCTGGCGGCGGGTCCTCGACGAGCTCGTCGCGCAGGTGACCGGCACGACCTCGCCACTGTCGGAGCGCGAGGCGGCGATCGTGTGGCAACTGCGCCTGCCCCGGGTTCTGCTCGCCGCCGTGGTGGGTGCCGCCCTGGCGAGCGCGGGCGCGGCATTCCAGGGGGTGTTCCGCAACCCACTGGCCGAGCCCTACCTGCTCGGCGCGGCGGCCGGTGCGGGCCTTGGCGCCACGGCCGTCATGGTGCTCGCCCCCGCCGTCACCGGCTGGGTGATCGGACCGGTGCCGCTGGCGGCCTTCACGGGCGCGCTCACCGGCGTGGGCCTGAGCTGGGTGCTCGGCCGCTCGGCGGGCAGTGGCACCGCGACCCTGCTCCTGGCGGGCGTGGCCGTCACCGCCTTCCTCACGGCCGTCCAGACGTTCGTGCAGCAGTTGAACACCGACACCATCGACGAGGTCTACACGTGGACGATGGGCGGACTCAACGTCACCGGCTGGCAGGACCTCTGGCTGACACTGCCCTACGTCGTCCCGGCCCTGGTCGTGCTGTGCGTGTGCGCGCGCCTGCTGGACGTGCTGGCCCTCGGCGACGCCGAGGCGGCCTCGCTGGGCCTGCGGCCCGGACTGGTGCGGCTGGTATCGCTCGGCGCGGCGTCGCTGGCCACGGCGGCGGCCGTGGCGGTCAGCGGCCTGATCGGGTTCGTCGGCATCGTCGTGCCACACGTGGTGCGGCTACTGGCCGGGGCGAGCTACCGGGTGATCGTTCCGCTGTCGGTCCTCGGTGGCGCGGCGTTCCTGGTCGCCGCCGACCTCCTGGCCCGCACCCTGATGCCGGGAGAGCTGCCGCTCGGCGTGGTGACCGCGTTCGCGGGCGCGCCGTTCTTCGCGCTGGTGCTGCGGACGACACGGGGGCGGACCCCGTGACCGGCACGCGGCCCACCGACAGTGCTGAGGCGCCCGCGTTGCGCCTGGCCGGGGTGAGCGCGGGATACGGCTCCGTGCCCGTGGTCCGTGATGTTTCCCTCACCCTGCCCGGCGGGAGCTGGCTCGCGATCGTCGGCCCGAACGGCGCGGGAAAGTCCACGCTGCTCAAGGCCATCGCCGGGCTCCTGGAACACCGGGGCAGAATCGAGACACACGGCGTCGCCACCTCGGCGCTGCCCCGGAGGCGGCGCGCCGCCGAGATCGGGTACGCGGCACAGAACCCCGTGCTGCCGGACCGGCTGACGGTCACCGACTACGCGCTGCTGGGGCGCACCCCGCATCTCGGTGCGCTGGCGCGGGAGGGACCGGAGGACATGCGCGTCGTGCGGGAGGCCCTGTCGAGGCTCGACCTGGACGATTTCGCGGCCCGCAGGCTGGAGACGCTGTCCGGCGGCGAGCGGCAGCGCGCGGTCCTGGCCCGTGTGCTGGCCCAGCGCACCCGGATGCTCGTGCTCGACGAGCCGACCTCCGGGCTGGACATCGGGCACGCGCAGACACTGCTCGACCGGCTCGACCGCCTGCGCACCGAGGACGGCACGACCGTGGTGACCACGCTGCACGACCTGACGTTCGCGGCGCGCTACGCCGACCTGCTGCTCCTGCTCGACCGGGGCGAGGTGGTGGTGCTCGGCACGGGCGCCGAGGTGCTGACGGCCGCGCGGCTGCGCGACCACTACGCGGCCACGGTGGAGATCCTCGGCACGAGCGACGGGTATCCCGTCATCGCCCCGGTGCGGCACGGCACCGACGAGCAGGAGTGAGGTCAGTCCCCGTCGCGGCGCGCGGGCCCTCCGGAGCCGCTTCCGTCGGCCCGCTCGCCTCCCTGTGGTTCCACGCCAGGGGACACATCGCGCGAGCGTGCGGCCCCGTCGTGTTCGCCCTCGTCTCCGGCCGCGTCGTGCCCGGTCCCGGAAGCGGCGTCCCCGGAGCCGTCCTGATCGGCACCGGGGCCGGCCAGGGACGCCGGATCCTCCCTCGGCCCGCGCCCGCGAGCCAGCACGAGGTACACCACCGCACCAGCGAAGAGCAGCATCGAGGTCCACACGTTGACGCGCAGTCCGAGGATCGTGTTCGCCTCGTCGGTGCGCATCATCTCGATCCAGAACCGGCCCGCCGTGTACCCGGCGACGTAGAGCGCGAACACCCGGCCGTGCCCGAGGCGGAAATGGCGATCAGCCCACACGAGCAGTACGGCGACGCCGAGGTTCCACAGCAGTTCGTACAGGAAGGTGGGGTGCACGACCGCGATCGGCACGTCGCTGACCGCGATTCCGTCGAGCGGACCCGGGTTGTCCGGTGTGCAGGCGGTGGCCGGGAACGTGTCGGTGACGCGGCAGTAGATCTCCAGTCCCCACGGCAGGTCGGTCTCGGCCCCGTAGAGCTCCTGGTTGAAGTAGTTGCCGAGCCTGCCGACGGCCTGGGCGACGACGATGCCCGGCGCGATGGCGTCGGCGACGGCGGGCAGCGGAATGCCCCGGCGGCGGCACGCCAGCCACGCACCGACACCGCCGAGGGCGATCGCACCCCAGATGCCGAGTCCTCCGTCCCAGATCGCCAGCGCGTCAACGGGGTTTCTGCCCGGGCCGAAGTAGAGCTGGTAGTCGGTGATCACGTGGTAGAGCCGACCGCCGACGAGGCCGAAAGGCACGGCGAACACCGCGATGTCGACGATCGTGCCCTTGCTGCCGCCCCGCTGGACCCAGCGCCGGTCACCCCACCAGATCGCGAGGACGATGCCCGCGATGATGCACAGCGCGTAGGCGCGCAGCGGGAACGGTCCGAGCTCCCAGACCCCCCGGTCCGGGCTGGGGATGGTCGCGAGGAAGGCTGCCGACGCGGAGTTCACCGGGCTACCGTAGCGCGCCCCGCCACCGCCGACCGCACACCCCGCCGACCCCGCGCGTCAGCGGCGTTGGCGTGTCGTCAAGGCCTCCTTCACTGCGTTCAACGCAGGAAAGGGGGCCTTGACGACATGTCAACGCGGGCTGGGGCGGCGGACGCCGTCGGCCAGCTCGGCCGTGAGAGTCGCGAGGGGGGACGTGCCCTCGGCGGCCTTCGACACCAGGGCGGAGCCGACGATCACCGCGTCCGCGAAGCCCGCGACCTCGGCGGCCTGGTCACCGGACCGCACACCGAGCCCGACACCGACCGGCAGGTCGGTGTGCGTCCGCGTGCGGCGCACCAGGTCCGCCGCGCTGGAGCCGACCGACTCCCGGGCGCCGGTGACGCCCATGACCGCCGTCGCGTACACGAAACCGGTGGTCGCCTCCGTGGTCAGCGCGATGCGCGCGTCGGAGGACGACGGAGCCACGAGGAACACCCGGTCGAGCCCGTGCTCGTCGGAGGCGGCCAGCCAGCCGGAGGCCTCGTCGGGCGTGAGGTCGGGCGTGATGAGCCCGAGCCCACCGGCGGCGGCGAGGTCCCGCGCGAACGCGTCGACGCCGTAGCGGTGCACGGGATTCCAGTAGGTCATCACCACCGCACGCCCACCGCGCGCGGCCACCGACTCCACGACCTCGAACAGGTGCTTGAGCCGGAACCCGCCGCGCAGCGCCTCGTCGGCGGCGGCCTGGATCGTCGGTCCGTCCATGACCGGGTCGGAGTAGGGCACCCCGACCTCGACGAGGTCCGCGCCCGCGTCGATCGTGGCGGCCAGCAAGTCCTTGGACCCGTCCACGGTCGGGTAGCCCGCGGGCAGATACGCCACGAGGGCGCCGCGCCGCTCGGCCCTTGTCCGCTCGAACAGCTCGTCGAGCCTGCTCACACGTCCTCCACGAGCTTGAAGTAGCGCGCCGCCGTGTCCACGTCCTTGTCGCCGCGCCCGGAGAGGCTGACCAGGAGCCGCGCCCCGTCGCCGAGTTCGCGGCCCAATGCCAGGGCCCCCGCCAGCGCGTGCGCCGACTCGACAGCGGGAATGATGCCCTCGGTGCGGGAGAGCAACTGGAACGCGTCCATCGCCTCGTCGTCGGTCACGGCCCGGTACTCGGCCCGCCCGGTGTCCTTGAGCCACGAGTGCTCCGGACCCACGCCCGGGTAGTCGAGCCCCGCCGAGATCGAGTAGGCCTCGGTGGTCTGCCCGTCCTCGTCCTGCAACAGGTACGACATCGCCCCGTGCAGGGTGCCCGGCACCCCCTTGGTCAGGGTCGCGCCGTGCTGGTCGGTGTCCAGTCCCTTGCCGCCCGGCTCAAGGCCCACCAGCCGCACGTCGGCGTCGTCGAGGAAACCGTGGAAGATGCCGATCGCGTTCGACCCGCCGCCGACGCACGCGAGCACCGCGTCGGGCAGATGCCCGGTGGCCGAGAGCATCTGCTCGCGCGCCTCCTGCCCGATCACCCGGTGGAAGTTGCGCACCATGACCGGGAACGGATGCCCGCCCGCGGCCGTGCCGAGCAGGTAGTGCGTGGTGTCCACATTGGTCACCCAGTCGCGCAGCGCCTCGTTGATCGCGTCCTTGAGGGTGGCCGACCCTGTCGAGACCGGCACGACCTCCGCCCCGAGCAACCGCATCCGGGCGACGTTGAGCGCCTGCCGTTTCGTGTCGACCTCGCCCATGTAGACCACGCAGTCGAGGTCGAGCAGCGCGCACGCGGTCGCCGTGGCGACACCATGCTGTCCGGCACCGGTTTCGGCGATCACCCGGGACTTGCCCATCCGCCGGGTCAACAGCGCCTGACCGAGCACGTTGTTGATCTTGTGTGACCCCGTGTGGTTGAGGTCTTCCCGCTTGAGGAAGATGCGCGCGCCACCGGCGTGCTCGGCGAAGCGCGGCGCCTCGGTCAACAGCGACGGCCTGCCCGCGTAGTCGGCGAGCAGCCGGTGGAACTCGGCGGTGAACTCGGGATCGGCACGCGCCTTGTCGTACTCGGCCGCCAGCTCGTCGAGCGCGCCGTTGAGCGCCTCGGGCATGAACCGGCCGCCGTAGGGGCCGAAGTGCCCCCGCGCGTCCGGGTCGTGGCCGCCGTCCGGCATCCGCGTGCTCACCGGCTCGGCCTCGGGCAGGCCGGGTGCGACCCGGCGGTGACGAGCTTGACCAGCGCGCTCTTGGGATCGTCGGTCGAGACCAGCCCCTCACCGACGAGGACGGCGTCCGCCCCGTGCCCGGCGTAGGCCATGAGGTCTCCGGGCCCCCGCACGCCGGATTCGGCGATCTTGTAGGTGTCCATCGGCAGCCCGGGCGCGAGCCGGGAGAACACGTCCCGGTCGACCTCGAGGGTGTGCAAGTCGCGTGCGTTGATGCCGATCACCGACGCGCCCGCCTCCAGCGCGCGGTCGGCCTCCTCGGCGTTGTGCACCTCCACCAGGGCCGTCATACCGAGCGACTCCACCCGATCGAGAAGCGCGACCAGCGCGTTCTGCTCCAGCGCGGCCACGATCAGCAGGATCATGTCCGCGCCGTGCAGGCGCGCCTCGTGCACCTGGTACGGGCTGACGACGAAATCCTTGCGCAGCAAGGGAACGTCCACCGCGGCCCGCACGGCATCGAGGTCGGCCAACGACCCGCCGAAACGGCGACGCTCGGTGAGCACGCTGATCACGCGCGCTCCCGCGTCCTCGTAGTCCTTCGCCAGCGTCGCGGGCTCCGGAATCGCCGCCAGCTCACCCTTCGACGGGCTGCGGCGCTTGACCTCCGCGATCACGCCGATACCCGACTCACGCAGGGCACCCATCACGTCACGCGGTTCGGGTACACGCATCGCGCGCTGCTTCAGCTCATCGAACGGCAAGGCCGCCTCGCGCTCGGCGAGATCGGCACGAACGTCGGCGATGATGTCTTCGAGAACGCTCACCGGGCGGCCCCACCGGGAGTCACGACTGTTGGTTCACTCGCAAGGTGGCTCACAAAAACCTTCCCCTTCCCGCCGAATCGATGCTAACCCGCGCGGTGTCGCGCATCGGCTTCGGGTCGAATTCGCCTTGCCGGGCCGGGACAAACACCGGTGTCACCCTTCGCGTGCCGTCGGGTCCTCTCCCTCGGTGAGCGCGTTCCACAGCTCGCGGTCGCTGTCCGGCCGCGCGGCGGAGGCGCGCTCGGCGGCACCGGGAGCCGAGTAACGGGCACCCATGCGGGGCATCCGGTGCCCCCGCCACGCGAGCACCGCTCCCGCCGCAACGAGAAGCACCCCGCCCGCCACAGCCGCGGCCGGGCCCCACAGCGCCGGTGTGGGGGCGCTTCCGGTGTCGTAGCCGGGAGCCTCCATCCACGCGAGGCCGTGGGTGGCATCACCCATCGGGAGCAGCACCACCCACACGCCCACCAGGACCAGCAGGCCGCCGAGCACGCGCCGCGCCACCCCGCGCAGGGCCAGGGACGCGGCGACCGCCGC
>NZ_KB912672.1:64583-73804 GCF_000383795.1 Saccharomonospora saliphila YIM 90502 | reverse complement strand
CGCGCCACCCCGCGCAGGGCCAGGGACGCGGCGACCGCCGCCAGCGCCAGCAGGGCCATCGGCCCGGGCCAGGACTCCACGTCACCGCCGGAGAGATCCCCGCCGACTCGTCCGTCCACGGCGATCCCTGGCGGCACCTCCACCCAGGTCAGCGCCGAGGAGCCCGCCAACGCGGCGGCCGCGAGCAGCAACGCCACCACGACGGTCCACAACAGACCGCGTGCCGTCCGTCCCGGTGTCGTGCCTGAACCGTCCGTGACGGCCCTGTCCTCGTCAGTCACCGCTGTCGGCCGTTCCCGCGGGTCGCATCGTGTCGGCCGCCGCCACCGCCGAAAGCACGGTCCTTGCCTTGTTCAGCGATTCGGTGTCCTCGTAGTCGGGGTCGGAGTCGGCGACCACACCCCCGCCGGCCTGCACGTAGGCGACGCCGTCACGCATCAGCGCGGTGCGGATGGCGATGGCGGTGTCGGCGTCGCCCGCGAAATCGAGGTAGCCCACGATGCCGCCGTAGAGCCCGCGGCGCGTGGGTTCGAGTTCCTCGATCAGCTCCATCGCGCGGACCTTCGGCGCGCCGGTGAGGGTCCCCGCCGGAAAGCACGCCCGCACGGCGTCGAACGCCGTGGCGCCCTCGGCGAGCTCACCGGTGACCGTGGAGACGATGTGCATCACGTGGCTGTAGCGCTCCACGGTGAAGAAGTCGACCACCCGCACGCTGCCGGCGCGGCAGACCTTGCCGAGGTCGTTGCGCCCGAGGTCGACCAGCATCAGGTGTTCGGCGCGCTCCTTGTCGTCGGCGAGCAGGTCCTTCGCCAGCCACGCGTCCTCCTCGGGGTCCGTGCCCCGCCACCGTGTCCCTGCGATCGGGTGCGTGGTGGCCCTGCCGTCGCGCACCGTCACCAGCGACTCGGGGCTGGACCCGACGATGTCGAAGCCGTCGAGGCGCAGCAGGTACATGTAGGGACTCGGGTTGGAGGTTCGCAGTACGCGGTAGACGTCCAGCGCGTCGGCACCCGTGCTCATCTCGAACCGCTGGGACGGCACGACCTGGAACGCCTCGCCCGCGTGGACGGCTTCCACGGCGCGGTTCACCGCCGCGTGGAAGTCGGCCTTGGCCCTCCGCCGGGTGAACTCGGGCGCGGGGCGGTCGAACGCGGCGTTGGTCGCCGGGGCGGGCGCGGCCAGCCGCGCGGTCATGCGGTCCAGCCGCGCCACCGCGTCGTCATAGGCGGCATCGACCCGTTCCGGGGAATCGTCCCAGTTCACCGCGTTCGCGATGAGCGTGACCGTGCCCTCGTGGTGGTCGAAGGCCGCCAGGTCGGTGGCCAGAAGCATGGTCAGCTCGGGGATGTCGAGGTCGGCCTCGGCCAGCTCGGGCAGGCGCTCGACCCAGCGCACCGAGTCGTAGCCGATGTAGCCGACCATCCCGCCGGTCAGCGGGGGCATGCCGGGCAAGGGCTCGGTGTGCAGCAACTCGATGGTCTCCCGCAGCACGGTCAACGGGTTACCGCCCACGGGCAGGCCCTCGACGCGCGTGCCCGTCCACACCGCCTCGCCGTCGCGCACGGTGAGCGCAGCGGGGCTGTGCACCCCGATGAACGACCAGCGCGACCACGACTGCCCGTTCTCGGCCGACTCCAGCAGGAACGTCCCCGGCCGGTCGCCCGCCAGCTTGCGGTACAGCGCCAGCGGCGTGTCGGCGTCGGCGAGGAGCTTGCGCACCACCGGGATGACCCGGCGGTCACGCGCCAAGGCGCGGAAGTCGTCCCGGTCCGGGCTGACGTCACCGAGCCCCCTGGCCGCCGTGTCGAGGGAGTGGGCAGTCACCATGACCTCATTGTGCCGTCAGCGGCCCCGGCCCCGTCATCGGGCACGTCCGCCGATCAATTCAACACGTGTTGAATTCATTGCCCGGACCCGGCATCATGGCACCGTGAGCACTCCCCGGAGCACGCCGCCGCGCAGGCGAGGCCGCCGACCGGCGGGCGACGACACCCGCGCCGCCCTGCTCGACGCCGCGCGGTCGGTGTTCGCCGAGCACGGCTACGACCGCGCCACCGTCCGCGCCATCGCGCACCGCGCCGGTGTCGACGCCGCGATGGTCAACCACTGGTTCGGCGGCAAGCAGGGCCTGTTCGCGCAGGCGATCCTGCACGTGCCGTTCGATTACAGGGACCTGCCCGCGCTGGTCACCGCCGACGGTCCCGACCACGTCGGCGAGAACATCGTGCGGACCTTCGTCACGCTGTGGGACGGCGCGGGCGGCGAGGTGTTCGTGGGCCTCGTGCGCAGCGTGACCACGCACGAGCAGGCGCTCGCCGTGCTGAAGGAGACGCTGGTCAACGGGATCATCGGCGAGGTCGCCCTCATCGCGGCCGCCGACCGCGCCGAGTTGCGCGCCGCCCTGTGCGCCACGCAACTCGTCGGACTCGGCATGATGCGCTACGTCGTCGGACTGGAACCGGTCGCCTCGGCCGAGGTCGAGCAGCTCGTCGCCACGATCGGCCCGACGCTGCAGCGCTACCTCACCGGCGAGCCCGGCCCACCGGGGTGAGCGCGGCGACGCCGAGTTCAGGCGCGGCCGCTTCCCTCGGCACCCCCGGCGTCGGACAACAGCACCCGCTCGCCGGAGTCGAAGCACGACCGGGTGCCGGTGTGACAGGCGGGCCCGGTCTGTTCCACCCGCACCAGGAGGGTGTCGGCGTCGCAGTCGTGCCGCACCTCACGCACGTACTGGGTGTGTCCCGAGGTCTCCCCCTTGACCCACAACCGTCCTCTGCTGCGGGAGAAGTAGGTCGCTCGCCGGGTGGTCAGCGTGCGGTGCAAGGCCTCGTCGTCCATCCACGCCACCATCAGCACCTGGGAGGTGTCGTGCTCGACGACCACCGCGCACACGAGGCCGTCGGCGGTGCGCGTGAGCCGCTCCGCGATCGCCGGGTCGAGCCCGCCGCTCACCGGACCTCCACCCCGTCGCGGCGCAGGGCGTCCTTCACCGCACCGATCTTGATCTCGCCGAAGTGGAACACACTCGCCGCGAGGACGGCGTCGGCACCCGCCCGCACGGCGGGCGGGAAGTGCTCCACGGCGCCCGCGCCACCGCTGGCGATCAGCGGGACGCGGACCGCCGCCCGCACCAGCCGCAGCAGTTCGAGGTCGAAACCCGCCTTCGTCCCGTCGGCGTCCATCGAGTTCAGCAGGATCTCGCCGACCCCGAGCTCCTCGCCGCGCACGGCCCACTCGACGGCGTCGATACCGGTCCCGGTGCGCCCACCGTGGGTGGTCACCTCGAATCCCGACGCCGTCGGCGGCGCGGACTCCGGAACCCGCCGGGCGTCCACCGACAGCACCACGCACTGCGCGCCGAACCGCTGGGATGCCTCCCGCAGCAGTTCCGGGCGCGCGACGGCGGCGGTGTTCACGCTCACCTTGTCCGCGCCAGCCCTCAGCAGCCGGTCCACGTCGTCGGTGCTGCGCACCCCGCCACCGACCGTCAGCGGGATGAACACCTCCTCCGCGGTACGGCGGACGACGTCGTAGGTGGTCTCGCGCTCGCCGGAGGACGCGGTGACATCGAGGAAGGTCAGCTCGTCGGCGCCCTCGGCGTCGTAGGCGCGGGCGAGTTCGACGGGATCGCCCGCGTCCCGGAGGCCGGTGAAGTTCACTCCCTTGACCACCCGGCCCGCGTCGACGTCGAGACAGGGGATCACGCGCACCGCGACGGACATGCCGCCAGCCTACCGACACCCCCGGCCGGACCCGGCACCCCGCGTCCGCGCCGTGTGCCCGGTGACACGCCGACGCCCGACGACGGCGCGCGGTGAGTCCGACGCGGACAGCACATGACCCGAACGTGGGACCACACCGTGCCTCTCTACAGTAAGGCCATGACACTCGTCTCGATGGGAGACGTGCGGACCGTCCACGAGTCACCCGCGGGGGGCGGCCCCGTCGACCCCCGCTCCACCGCGCGCGGCCGTCTCGCTCCCGTCGCCTCGGTGTCCGCGGGGACCGCTCTGATCGGCCTGCACGCGTCCTTCTACGGCCACTGGCTGATCGACGACGCGGCGATCACGTTCGCCTACGCGCGCAGCGTCACCGACGGTCTCGGGCCCGTCGTGCAGCCCGGGGCCGCGCCGGTCGAAGGGTTCTCCAATCCCACCTGGCTGCTGCTGCTCGCCGTCGGCAGGCTCGTCGGCCTGTTCGACCACGGCACGCTGTTCGGCGTCCCGGACTACGTGCTCTTTCCCAAGGCCCTCGCGCTGCTGTGCTGCGCGGGCATCCTCGCCCTCTGCCATGTCGCGGCGCGCCGGGTGCTGACCCGGGCGTGGCTGGTGCCGCTCGCGGTCGGCGGGTTGCTCGCGGCCACGCCGTCGTTCGTGATCTGGAGCTACTCCGGACTGGAGAACTCGCTGTACGCGCTGCTGATCACCGCACTGGCCGTGCTGCTGTTCACGGCCGTGCTCGACGGGCGGCTGCTCAGCCCCCGGGTCGCGCTCGGCGCGGGGGGCCTCGCCGCGCTGGCGGCGCTGACCCGGCCGGAGGGGCTGATCTACGCGGGTGCGTACCCGTTCGTCCTGCTCGGCCATCTGAGCCGCCCGACGCTGGTGGCCAGCGTGCGATACGCGCTGATCTCCACCGCCGCGTTCGGGGCTCTCGTCGGCGCCTACTTCGGGTGGCGCCTGATCGAGTTCGGCCAACTGTTGTCGAGTCCGTCGGTGGCCAAGGGTCAGGACCTGCCGACCCTGACCGACATGACCCGTCCCGGCGAACTCGTCGCCTACGTCGGCGCGCCCGCCGCGCTGCTGCTCATGGCGGTGGTCGGATACACGCTGGCCACGGCGCCGTGGTGGCGGGGCGGGCTGCTGGCCCTGCTGGTGCCGCTGGGTCTCGCCGTGGCCGCCTACGCGGTGCTGGAGCCGGACTGGATGGAGCAGTTCCGGTTCGCCACCCCGATCTGGGTACTCGGCGCGCTGGCCACCACCCTGGCCACGGCGCAGGTACTGCGGCGCGCGAGCACCCGGATGCGGGCATGGCTTGCGGCCGCGCTGACGATCACGCTGCTGCCGAGCTCGGCGGCGTTCGCCGAGTCCGCAGAGGACTTCCACGACCAGCCGAACATCAGCGCCTGCTACGTCGCCGACCGGTTCGGCCGGGTGTTCAACGGCTACGCCGACATCCTCGGACTCGACGACGCGTCGCTGTTGCTGCCCGACCTGGGCGGCTCGGCGATGACCAGCGACCTCACCCTTGTCGACATGGCGGGCTTGACGCACAGCCGGTTCGCCGAACTCGCGAAGGAGCACGACAAGGCGGCCCAGCGCGAGTACGTCTACACCGAGGCCCGGCCCACGTTCATTCACGTCCGCGAGCCGTGGAGCGGCGGGACGGGCATCAGCTACGACCCACGGCTGCCGGAGGACTACTACCCCATCCACTTCGATCTCTACCAGGACAAACCGCACGGCGACTGGGTGCGCAAGGACGCGGTGGCCACCCCGGAGCTGCTCGCGGAGGTCCGGGACTACGCCGACCACACCACCACGTGGGTGGAGCAACGCGCGGGAGTCACGCCGCTGCGCGACTGCGGGCCGACGCTGCGGCGGGGTCAGACCACGCCGAGCGAGCCCCCGCCCGAGCGGCCGGGCGCCGACGACGACCGGGCGGGCGACAACTACCAGGAGGCCTCCGAGCGGCACCAGGGACCCGGCGACGCCCGGGTGCCGGAGTAGGCGCACCGTCCAGCGACGACGGCTCCGCACCGGTGGCCGTGGCGCGCGGACGGGCCCCCGAGTAGACCGAGCACACACGACGCGGGCCTTGACCGTGGGGTTAGGTTAGGCGAACCTCAGTGCCATGTCGGCTGCCTCTCCCCGCTCGCGCGGCCTCGCCGTCGCCCTGTCGGCCGTCCTGGTGCTCGCCGGGTGCTCGGGCGGCGCGGAACCCGCGGCCCCGTCGCCCGAGCCCGCCATCACCCCGGAACGCGGCGCCCTGCCCGCCACGATCGAGCACCGGTACGGCTCGACGACCGTGCCGGAGGTTCCGCGACGGGTGGTCACCGTCGGGTTCACCGACCAGGACGCGCTGCTGGCGCTCGGGGTGGTTCCCGTGGCCACGACCCGCTGGCTCGGCGACTACCCGGGCGCGGTGGGGCCCTGGGCCCGCGACGCTCTCGGGGACGCCGACCCGCCCGAGGTGCTGCGCGACGACAACGGCATCCGGTTCGAGCGGATCGCCGCGCTGGAACCGGACCTCATCCTGGGCCTGTACTCGGCGATGACGCGGGAGGACTACGACACACTCAGCGCCATCGCGCCCACGATCGCCCCACCGGAGGGGCATCCGGACTTCGGCATCCCGTGGCAGGACCTCACCACGACGGTCGGCCGGGCCGTCGGCAGGCCCGCCGAGGCGCGTCGCCTCGTCGCCGAGGTGGAGGGGCGCTTCGCCGAGGTCCGCGAGCGCCACCCCGAGTTCGCGGGGGCGGGCGCCGTCGTGGCCACCCTGCACGAGGGATACTTCGTCTACGGGCCCGACGACCCCCGCACCCGCGTTCTCGCCGGGCTGGGCTTCTCCCCGCCGCCGGGACTCGACACGGTGGTGGGTGACGAGTTCGGCGCGAGCGTGAGCCGGGAACGGGCCGAGCTTCTCGACACCGACGCCGTCGTCTGGCTCACCACCGACGGCGGCGACACGCTGCGGAAGGACCCGCTGTACAACCGGATGCGCGTGGCACGGGAACACCGCGAGGTCCTCGTCGACGAGAACAGCGACGTCGGACGTGCCTTCTCCCACGTGTCCGTGCTGAGCCTGCCCTACCTGCTCGACCGGCTCACGCCGAGGCTCGATGCGGCCGTGGACGGCGATCCGGCCACCACGGGCTGACGGCGGGCTGACGGTGCCCGCACCTCGCCCACGGCGGCGGGCGACGTGTCGGCGCCGTCGTGGCCGCGACCGTCCCCGCCTCCGGCTAGGGTGGAATGATGCCCGGCGGGATCGCACGACTCGGGTCGGAGAAGTACGTGCTGCTCACGACGTTCCGCCGCACCGGTGAGGCGGTGGCCACGCCGGTGTGGGTGGCCACCGACGGCGATGACCTCGTGCTGTTCAGCAAGCGCGACGCGGGCAAGGTCAAGCGGATCCGGCACACCCCCCGCGTGCGCCTGGTCGCCTGCGACGCGCTCGGACGCCGCGTGCACGGGCCGGAGGTCGAGGGCACCGCCCGCGTTCTCGACGCGGACGGCAGCGAACGCGCCCGGCGGGTGATCGCCCGCGACTACGGTGTACTCGGCCGCGTCACGATGCTGCTCAGCAGGCTGCGCGGTGGGCGGGCCCGCACGGTGGGCATCGCCGTCGCCGTCGACGGCTAGCGACACCCCGCCCTCGGACGCGGGCTGGGGGGTTCGCCCGGAGAGTCAGTCCGAGACCGCCGCGAGCGCCTCGGGGAGGGTGAAGGCACCGGCGTAGAGCGCCTTGCCCACGATCGCTCCCTCGACACCGTCGGATTCCAGGGTCGACAGCGCACGCAGGTCGTCCAGGCTGGAAACCCCGCCGGAGGCGATCACGGCTGCGTCGGTGCGGGCGGTGACCTCGCGCAGCAGGTCGAGGTTCGGGCCGCGCAGGGTGCCGTCCTTGCTGACGTCGGTGACGACGTAACGCTCGGCGCCGTCCCGGTCGAGCCGCTCCAGTACCTGCCAGAGATCACCGCCGTCGCGGGTCCACCCGCGCGCGGCCAGCCGGTGTCCCTCGTCGGTGATCCGCACGTCGAGGCCGATCGCCACCCGGTCGCCGTGCGTGGCGACCACCTTGGCGCTCCACTCCGGGTCCTCCAGCGCGGCCGTGCCGAGGTTCACCCGGCGCGCGCCCGTGGCCAGCGCGGCGGCCAGCGACTCGTCGTCGCGGATGCCGCCGGAGAGTTCCACGTCCACGTCGAGCCTGCCGACGACCTCACCGAGCAGCTCACGGTTCGACCCGGTGCCGAAGGCGGCATCGAGATCGACGAGGTGAATCCACTCCGCGCCATCACGCTGCCAGGACAGCGCCGCCTCCAGCGGGGACCCGTAGGCCGTTTCGGTTCCTGCCTCGCCCTGCACCAGGCGTACCGCCTGCCCGTCGGCCACGTCGACGGCCGGAAGAAGTGTGAACGTCACGGCGGCCACTATAGGAGAACGCGCGCGCCGCCGGACGGGCAGGACGCGGCGCGCTCCCTCGCGTCCCCGGAGAGGATCACAGCGAGCGCACCCAGTTACGGAGCAACTGAGCCCCCGCGTCGCCGGACTTCTCCGGGTGGAACTGGGTGGCACACAGGGGACCGTTCTCCACGGCGGCGACGAAGTCCTCCCCGTGGTGCGCGCGAGTGATCAGCGGGTGTCCGCTCGGCAACTCCGAGTCCAGTGTGAAGCGACGGGCGGCATAGGAGTGCACGAAGTAGAACCGGGTGTCGGCGTCCAGGCCCGCGAACAGCGTCGACCCGGCGGGCGGGCGCACGGTGTTCCAGCCCATGTGCGGAAGGACATCGGCTTCGAGCCGTTCCACGGTGCCGGGCCACTCCCCGACTCCCTCGGCCGCGACGCCGTGCTCCACCCCGCGCTCGAAGAGAATCTGCATGCCCACGCAGATGCCGAGCACCGGCCTGCTCCCGGCCAGCCGCTTGCCGATGATCCTGTCGCCGCCGACGGAGAGCAGCCCGCGCATGCACGCGGCGAACGCCCCGACGCCGGGGACGACGAGTCCGTCGGCCTCCAGCGCGGCGTGCGGGTCGGAGGTCACCTCCACGTCGGCGCCGGTGCGCCGCACGGCGCGCTCGGCCGAGCGCAGGTTGCCGGAACCGTAGTCCAGGATCACGACGGAAGCCACGCCCGCCAGCCTAACCGCTTCTGCCCGCCTTCCACGCCACGGGCAACAGCACCACGGCCCACACCGCGAGCAGGGCGAACGCCGCGCCCGCCGTGCTCGCGGAGATGATCGCGCCCACGACCACGGCGCCGAGTCCCTGTCCCGCGTCGAAGGCGACGTTCCAGGACACGCTGGCCGTGGCCGCCGGGGATCGGGCGAACATCGCCACGAGCGCGTCGTTCTGCACCACGCCGAAGCCGACGCCGAACACCGCGACCGCCACGACGGCGACGATCGCCCAGCCGGACAGCTCGGCCAGCAGCGCGAACACCGCCAGTCCGGCGGCGGCGCAGGCGAGCGCGCCGAACAGCATCCGGCCCGGCCCCCGGGCG
>NZ_KB912672.1:57086-64483 GCF_000383795.1 Saccharomonospora saliphila YIM 90502 | reverse complement strand
CGGGTGGCCCTGGTGGACCCGGCGCGGGCGACCCCGGGCGGGGTTCGCGCGGACGCCGGATGCGCAGGCCCGCCGTGATCGCGGCCGCGGTGTTCGGTTTCCTGGTGCTGCTCTACGGCTTCGACCTGCTCGTGACCAACGGCGACGTCCCGCGCGGGGTCAGTGTCGCGGGCGTGGACGTCGGTGGCATGAGCCACAACAAGGCCGAAGGGTTGCTGCGCGAGGAGATCGAGCCACGCCTGAGCCAGCCCGTCGGCTACACCGCGGGCGAGACCGAGGGCGAGTTCGACCCGAAACAGGCGGGACTGCGGCTCGACTGGGACGCCACGCTCGACCAGGCCGGTGACCAGCCGTTGAACCCGTTCACCCGCATCGCCTCCTTCTTCAGCGACCGGGAACTGGGCGTGGTCACCGACGCCGAGCCGAACCAGTTCGACAACGCGATGAAGGCGCTGCGCCAGGACATCGACCAGGAGCCCGTCGAGGGCAACGTCGTGTTCGAGGGCGCTGAGCCGAAGCCCGTCGAGCCGAAGCAGGGCCAGGCGCTCGACGTCGAGGCCGCGAAGGACCGCATCCTCGCGCACTGGGCCTCCGGCACGCGCCTGACGCTGCCCGTCGAGTCCACGCCGGTGACGATCACCTCGGAGAAAGTGCGAGCCGCGTTGACGGAGGTCGCCGAACCCGCCGTGTCGGCACCGGTGGTCGTGCGCGGTGAGGGCGACGACGGCGAGCTGACACCCGAGGAGATCGCGGCCGGGCTCTCCTTCGAGGCCAAGGACGGCGAGCTGGTCCCGCGGATCGACCAGAAGAAGATCGTCGAGGGGGTCGAGCCCGACCTCGCCGAGACCGAGCAGGAGGGCAGGGACGCCGAGATCGTGTTCGAGGGCGGGCGCCCGACGGTCGAACCGTCCCAGGACGGCAACCAGATCAACTGGGACAAGACCCTCGAACCGCTGCCCGACGTGCTCGCCACCACCGACAGCGGCGGCCGGGAATTGAAGGCCCACTACGAGAAGCAGCCCGCCGAGATCACGACCGAGGAGGCCGAGCAGCTCGGCATCAAGGAGGTCATCGGCGAGTTCACCACGGGCGGGTTCGCGCCCGACTCCGGGGTGAACATCCGCGTGGTGGCCGAGGAGGTCAACGGCGCCATCGTGAAGCCGGGCGAGACGTTCAGCCTCAACGAATACACCGGCCCGCGCGGCAAGCCCCAGGGCTACGTGGAGGCGGGCATCATCGAGAACGGCGCCCCGGGCACTGCGGTCGGCGGCGGGATCTCCCAGTTCGCCACCACGCTCTACAACGCCTACTACTTCGCCGGGCTCAAGGACGCCGGGCACCGGGAGCACAGCTACTACATCAGCCGCTACCCCGAGGGCCGGGAAGCGACCGTGTTCCAGAACCCCGACGGGTCGAGCGTGATCGATCTGCGGTTCACCAACAACACCGACACCGGCGTGGCGATCCAGACGATCTGGACGCCGAACGACATCACGGTCAAGCTCTGGGGCACCAAGCACTACGAGGTCGAGTCGATCACCGGCGACCGGACCGACTTCGTGGAGCCGGGCGAGGCCAAGGGACCCGAAGAGAACTGCAAGCCCAGCGGTGGTCAGAAGGGCTTCACGGTGACCAACACCCGGGTCATCAAGGACGCCTCCACCGGTGAGGTCATCCGTAAGGAACCCCGCACGGTCACCTACAAGAAGAAGGACAAGATCGTCTGCCCGAAGGACGACTGACGCGGGGGCTCGCCCGGCGGCGGCCGGCATTCCGACTCCGGCGGCGCACCGGGTCCGGGCCGTACCGCACGCGCTGACCCGGCGGGGCCTGATGCTCCGCCGGGTCAGCGCACGCTCGGGGTCACGACACGCGGATCGAGCGCAGCCGCGACACCTCGGCGATCCGCCGCTCCGCGAGCCGGTCGGCGGCCGTCACCGGGGGCACGCCCTCCTCGTCGGCGAGTGCGAACACCTGCCCGACCGTGTCGTAGAGCGAGTCGACCTTGCGCTTGGCCCGGTCGAAGTCGAAGCCCCGCAGTTCCTCGCTGACCTGGATGACACCACCCGAGTTGACCAGGTAATCCGGGGCGAACAGAATGCCCCGCTCGTCGAGCACCTTCTCCACTCCCGGGTGGGCGAGCTGATTGTTGGCGGCGCCACAGACGATGGCCGCGCGCAGCCGCTGCACCGTCGCATCACTCAGCGCGCCGCCGAGTGCGCAGGGCGCGTAGATGTCGAGGTCGGCGTCGACGAGCGCGGCGTTGTCCGCGACCACCTCCACCGACGGATACGCCGCGCGGGTGCGCTCCACCGCCGCGTCGGCCACGTCGGTCACCACGACCTCCGCTCCAGCCTCCACCAGGTGCCCCACGAGGATGTGTCCCACCTTGCCCACACCGGACACGCCCACGCGCCGCCCCCGCAGGTCCGGGCTCGACCACAGATGGGCGGCGCTGGCGCGCATGCCCTGGAACACGCCGTAGGCGGTCAGTACCGACGAGTCGCCCGCGCCGCCCTCGTCCGGCGACCGTCCGGTGACGAACCGGCTCTCCCGCGCGATGACGTCCATGTCGGCGACGTAGGTGCCCACGTCGCACGCGGTGATGTAGCGCCCGTTCAGGGACTGGACGAACCGCCCGTAGGCGCGCAGCAGGGCCTCGGACTTGACCGTCGCCGGATCGCCGAGGATGACGGCCTTGCCGCCGCCGAGATCGAGTCCGGCGAGCGCGTTCTTGTAGGTCATCCCCGCCGAGAGCGCGAGGACGTCGTCCAGCGCGGCGCGCTCACTCGTGTAGGAGTGGAAGCGGGTCCCGCCGAGGGCGGGACCGAGCGCGGTCGAGTGGACGGCGATGATCGCCTTCAACCCGGTGTGCTCGTCCTGGCAGAAGACAACCTGCTCGTGGCCGCTTTCGCGGCCGAATACACCTTCGGTCACGGTCGTGACTCCTTTGTCGTGGCGTCGACGCGCGACTTGTGGCCGCGCGCGGCGGTGCCGTTTCCGCGTTGTGCGGTGCGGGCGGGAAGGTTGTTCCCGGCTGATCACCGCTGGGGCCGAATGTATCCCACCTCACGGGGAAACGGCAGTGTCCCGGCCGCGCCCGTCACCGGGCCGCGGGGACCGCGCCCGAGCGCGTTGCCCGCCCAGGGGAGGACGTCCACCGGACCGACGCCGTCCCGAGTGCGGCGTCCACGGCATCGGTCGCCAGCGCGGCCAGCGCATGCCGGTCCCGCGCGCGGCCGGGGGCGATCTCGGGGCAGACGAAGACTTCGAGCACCAGGTGGCGCAGGCGCACGGTGCGCGAGACCGACCGCACCAGCGACTCGGGCCCCACGAACGCGGGACGGGTCGTCTCCCGCCCGCACGCGAGGCGGTAGCGCAGCGCGAGCGGACGCACCGGCACCCCCGCGTCGAGGGCCGCCTGGAACAGGGCGGGCCGGAAGCGGCCCGAGGCATGGCCGCACCACGTCGTGCCCTCGGGAGTCACGTTGACCAGCGCACCGCCGCGCAATACCTCGGCGACCCCGTCGACGGCCGAGGGCAGCGACCGCAACCGCTCGCGGTCGACGAAGACGCTGCCCGCCCGCGCCACGAGCCTGCCGAGCACCGGCCACTCGCCCACCTCCCGCTTGGCGAGCGCGCGCATCGGGCGCACCGCGTTGATCCCGACGATGTCCAGCCACGAGACGTGGTTGTTCACCACCAGCGCACCGCGCCCCCGCCCGTCGAGGTCACCGTGCACGACCAGGCGCACCCCGCACGCGGAGAGCACCCAGCGGAAGAACCGCCGGAGAAGGCGTGTCCGGGCGCCGGCGGGGAGGAGGAACGCGACCGGGCCGAGCAGCACCGCGACCAGCAGCACGGCGAGCAACGCGATCAGGCGCGACGCCACGCGCCCCGGGCCGACGGTCGGTTCCCCGCGGGTCAGGCACGTCTCGCCGCACGGCGAGACCGGCATCCAGGCGTGTGTCACGACCGCTGCTCCCCCAGGAAGAACCGCAGGTACCGGGGATCGACCCGCTGAAGGTCGAGCAGAACGAAGAAGTCGGCGACGCCGAAGTCGCGGTCGTGCGCGGGCGGGCCACACACCTGTGCCCCGAGCCGGAGGTAACCCCGCAGCAGCGGCGGCACGATCCCGCGCCCGGCGCTGTCCGGTTCCGCGTCGACCGGGTAGGGCAGCAGCGGCCTCACCCGGCGCCGCTCGTCGGCGTAGTGCCGGGTGCGCACCCGCTGCCACACGCCGGCGGCCTCGGCACCGCCGTCGTCGAGCGGCACCGACGCGCACCCGGCCAAGTAGCGGTGGCCCGAGAGCAGCATGTACCGGGCGATCCCGGCCCACACCAGCCCGACGACGCTGCCGGATCGGTGGTCCGGGTGGACGCACGACCGGCCGGTCTCGACCAGCGTGTGCCGGATGTCGGACAGGCGTCCGAGGTCGAATTCGAGGTCGGAGTAGAGGGTTCCGGCTTCGGCCGCGCGCTCCGGGGGCAGCATGCGGTAGGTGCCGACGACCTCTCCCGTGGGGTCGTGGCGGACGAGGATGTGGTCGCAGAAGTCGTCGAAGTAGTCGGCGTCGAGACCGGCGGCGGTGGTGTGCAGCCGCGCGCCCATCTCCTCGGCGAAGACCCGGTGCCGCAGCCGCTGCGCCGCGGCGATCTGGCCGGCTTCCCGTGCTACCAGCAGGGAGTAGCCGTGCGACGTCGGCTCGGTGCGGTCTGTGCTCGCGAACAGCTGTGAGGCCGTCATGGCAGACGATGCTCACGCGGGGAGACGACCGGCGAGGATGCCGCCCGTGACCCGCGCGTGCATACCGGATGAACACTGCGCTGCGCGGTCCGCCGCGGCCCCTCCGCCGCACGACACGGGCCCCCTCCACCGCTCGCACGCGGCGGAGGGGGCCCGCGGACTCACCCGGCCGGGATCGCTCCCGGGTCAGGACTTGCGCTGGGTGACCTCGTCGGTGAGCTGCGGGGCGACGTTGAACAGGTCGCCCACGACGCCGAAGTCGGCGATCTCGAAGATCGGGGCCTCCGGGTCCTTGTTGACCGCGACGATGGTCTTCGACGTCTGCATCCCGGCCCGGTGCTGGATGGCACCGGAGATACCGAGGGCGACGTAGAGCTGCGGCGACACGGTCTTGCCGGTCTGGCCGACCTGGAACTGCGCGGGGTAGTACCCGGAGTCCACGGCCGCGCGCGAGGCGCCCACCGCCGCGCCGAGCGCGTCGGCGAGCTTCTCCACGACGTCGAACTTCTCGGCCGAGCCGACACCGCGGCCGCCCGAGACGACGATCGAGGCCTCGGTCAGCTCCGGCCGGTCGCCGCCGACCACCGGCTCCACACCGGTGATCCTCGCCGACTTCGCGGGGTCGACGGCCGGCAGCGACACCGACTCCTCGGCCGCCGCGCCCTCGGCCCGCTCGGCCTCCACCGCGCCGGGCCGTACCGACACGACCGGCACGCCCTTGGTGGCCTTGGACTTCACGGAGAACGCGCCGCCGAAGATGGACTGGTCCACGGTGCCGTCCGCGTTCACCCCGACGGCGTCGGCCAGCCAGCCGGAGTCCAGCCGCGCGGCCAGTCGTCCGGAGATCTCCTTGCCCTCGGCGGAGGCGGCCACCAGCACGGCCGCGGGCGAGGCCTGTCCCGCCACCGCCGCGAGCGCGTCCACCTTCGGGGTCACCAGGTATCCGGTGGCCTCGTCCGACTCGGCGGCGTAGACCTTCGCGGCGCCGTAGGAGGCCAGCGTCTCCTTCGCCTTGGCCGCCGACCCCGGCGAGCCGACCACCACGGCCGAGGGCTCACCGAGCGCGCGGGCGGCGGTCAGCAGCTCGCCCGTGACCTTCTTGACCTCACCGTCGACGTGGTCGACGAGGACGAGAACTTCTGCCATAGGTCCGTTTCCTTGTCTGTCGTCAGTCGTCGTTCGATCAGGTCAGAGCAGCTTCTGGCCGACCAGGTACTCGGCGGCCTTGGTGCCGCCGTCGCCCTCGTCGGTGACCCGCTCGCCCGCGGTCCTCGGCGGCTTCGGCGCCGCCTCGACGACCGCGCTGGCGGCGTTGGCCAGGCCGACCTGCCCGGCGTCGACGCCAAGGTCGGCGACGGTGAGGGTCTCGACCGGCTTCTTCTTGGCCGCCATGATGCCCTTAAACGAGGGGTACCGCGGCTCGTTGATCTTCTCGGTCACGCTGACGACCGCGGGCAGGTTCGCCTCGAGGTGGGTGATGCCGTCCTCGGTCTCGCGGTCGGCCTTCACGGTGCCGCCGTCCACGGTGACCTCGCGGGCATGCGTGAGCTGCGGCATGCCGAGCAACTCGGCGAGCACGGCGGGCACGGCGCCGCCCCGGCCGTCGGAGGCCTCGTTGCCGGCGATCACCAGGTCGACGTCACCGGCCCTGCCGACGGCGGCGGCCAGCACCTTCGCGGTCGCGAGCAGGTCGGACCCGTGCAGCGACTCGTCGGAGACGTGGATCGCCTTGTCGGCGCCCATGGACAGGGCCTTGCGGATCGCGTCGGTGGCGCGGTCGGGACCGACGCAGAGCACGGTCACCTCGCCCTCACCGGCTTCCTTGATCTTGAGCGCCTCCTCGACGGCACGCTCGTTGATCTCGTCGATCACCGCGTCGGCGGACTCGCGGTCGAGGGTGTGGTCGCTCTCGCTGAGCTTTCGCTCCGAGTAGGTGTCAGGCACCTGCTTGACCAGGACAACGATGTTGGTCATGGGGCTCCTTCGGCGCAAACACGAGGTGTTACTGAGCGGTAAGCTACAGCGTGGTTCCAACGGTACGCCTGCCGAGGTGACCGCCTTCACCTGGATCGGCGTTTTCCCTGAACGATCGTCCCACTAGTGGCCCCAACGCCCGGACAGCGGAGCTGGCGACACCCCGTGAACACCGCCTGAAGTGGGCACTGAACCGGAAGTCGCAACGCGCTACTGCGATCGGGGGTGAAGGGACTAACCTGCCGACGTGCCCGTAGCAGTGATCACCGATTCGACAGCCTGCCTGCCCCAGCAACTGACGGCCCAGTGGGGAATCTCGGTCGTCCAGGTCCAGATCGAGACGGCGGATCGGGTCGACGACGAGTCGCGTTACGACCGCGACGACCTCATCGGGCGGATCCGGTCGGGCGAGCACGTGCGGACCCGGCCCCCCGACCCCGGCGCGTTCTTCTGGACCTTCCAGGACGCGGTCAGCGCCGGGGCCGACGCGATCGTCAGCCTGCACATCTCCCGGACGATGTCGGCCACCGCCGAGGCCGCGAGGCAAGCCGCCGAGCAGGTCAACGTCCCGGTGCACGTCGTGGACAGCGCGACGACCAGCATGAGCCTCGGCTTCGCCGCGCTGTCGGCGGCCCGTGCCGCCGCGGCGGGCGGCTCGGCGCGGCGGGTCCTCGACG
>NZ_KB912672.1:44266-56986 GCF_000383795.1 Saccharomonospora saliphila YIM 90502 | reverse complement strand
GCGTCCGGCCGGCTCACTCCGCGGCACTGAGCGGGCCGGGCTGCGCTCCGGTCCCCTCCTGCCCGGACGCCCCCGGCTCGTGTGCCGCCGCGGCGGGGGCCGAGTCGTTCTCGCTGCCCGCCGCGAGGACGGCCGCGTTGCTCGCGGCGACCTCGGGCACCCGCACCTTGACCACCCTGCGGTCGTAGGTCAGCAGCCCGTTCACCTCGTTCTCCACGTCGGTGAGCTGGGTGTAGACCGCGCCGGAGAGGCCGCGCTCACGCACGACCCGCTCCAGTTCCCCGCACAGTTCGACGTAGCGTTCGGTCAGCCGGTCGCGGTCCTCGGCCATTTCGTAGGCGTTCGGTTCCCCCGGCCACAGGTGCCCGTCGAGCGCGAGGCCGAGGCCGCCGTACTCGCCGTCGACAACGGCCCGCCCGTCCCGCACGGCGGGCGCGCCCGGACCGACGTAGGTGTGGTCGTCGTAGAGGTGGCCCGCACCCGTGTCCGGGTGCGAATGGCAACAGTTGACGCCGCTGGCGGCCACGACGAGCCGGGTCGGGTCCGCCGCGCTGACCCACTCGGTGACCCGTGCCGTGTCGTACTCGCCCCAGCCCTCGTTGAACACCACCCAGACCACGATCGAGGGCACGCTCGCGAGCTGCTCGACCATCGCCGCCAGCTCGGTCTCGAAGCGCTGCCGGGCCCGCGCCACGGGCGGCCGCTGCGGACCCGGCGGATTGTCCAGCACGACCGGCAGGGACGGCATGTCCTGCCAGACGAGCAGGCCCAGCCGGTCGGCCCAGTAGTACCAGCGGGCGCTTTCGACCTTGACGTGCTTGCGCACGCTGTTGAACCCGAGCGCCTTGGCCCGTTCCAGATCGAAGCGCAACGCCTCGTCGGTCGGGGCGGTGTAGCCGCCGTCCGGCCAGTAACCCTGGTCCAGCAGCGCGTGCAGGAAGGTGATCCGCCCGTTCAGCGCGACGCGCGGCCTGCCGTGCGCGTCGTCGACCAGCTCCACGGTGCGCAGGCCCGCGTAGCCGGTGACCTCGTCGAGCACCGCGCCCCCGCCGTCGAGCAGGCGCGCCGTGACGTCGTAGAGGTACGGATCGTCCGGGCTCCACAGGCGCGGCTCGGGCACGTCGACCCGGAACGGCCGGCCCGGCACACCCCGCACGGAGGCGACCGGCTCACCTCCCGGCTCGGACACCGCGACCTCCACCGCGTGCCCGCCGTCGGGTTCTCCCGGCGCGTCGACGTGGGCGAGGACGTCGAGGCCGTGCCAGTCGGGCGTCAGATCCAGCGCGGTGAGGTGCGCTTCGGGCACCGGTTCGAGCCAGACGGTCTGCCAGATCCCCGAACAGCCGGTGTAGAGGATGCCGCCGGGCTGATTGGCCTGTTTGCCGACGGGGAAGGTGCCCTTGTTGCCCTCGTCGTCGGCGCTCACGACGATCTCCTGCTCCGGATCGGCGCGCAGCGCGTCGGTGATGTCCACGGTGAACGCCGTGTAGCCGCCCTCGTGCCGGGCGACGTGCTGGCTGTTCACCCACACGGTGGCGATCTGGTCGACCGCGCCGAAGTGGAGCAGCACCCGCCCGCCGCGCCAGTCGTCGGGGATCTCGACCGTACGCCGGTACCACATGCGCTCGTCGGCGCGCCCGATTCCGGACAACGCGGACTCGGGCGGGAACGGCACCAGAATCGTTTGCGCGCGGTGCTCCGGCTCGGCCGCCCCGGCGCGCGGGTGCCCCACGTAGTCCCACAGCCCGTTGAGGCTGAGCCAGCGCGGACGCCGCATCCGGGGACGCGGGTACTCGGGCAACGGCTCGTCAGGGCCCGCCCGGTAGCTCCACGGCGTGGACAGCGAGTGAGGCGGCCTCGGCTCGGCCTGGGCGCGGATCGGTGTTCGGCTGTTCATCGTCTCCGATGCTGGCACACGAAACGGGACGGGTCGCGCGTTGCGAGCCGACCGGTGAGTAACCTCCAGCTATGCGCGTGCTGATGCTGTCCTGGGAGTACCCGCCGGTGGTGGTCGGGGGTCTGGCCCGGCACGTCCACGCGCTGGCACGGCACCTGGCCGCGGGCGGGCACGAGGTCGTGGTGCTGTGCAGGCACGTGGCGGGCACCGACGCCGAGACCCACCCGACCACCGACGAGGTTACCGACGGCGTACGGGTCATCCGGGTCGCCGAGGATCCCGCACACCTGACCTTCGAGCGTGATCTGGTGGCCTGGACCCTGGCGATGGGGCACGCGATGGTGCGCGCCGGGACGCACCTGCTGCGCGACTGGCGGCCCGACGTGGTGCACGCCCACGACTGGCTGGTCACCCACCCGGCGATCGCGCTCGCCGAGGCGGCGCGCGTACCGCTGGTGGGAACCGTGCACGCCACCGAGGCGGGCAGGCACTCCGGCTGGTTGTCTCATCCACTTAATCAACAGGTTCATTCGGTGGAGTGGTGGCTGGCGAACCGGGTGGACGCGCTCATCACCTGTTCGGACGCCATGCGGCGGGAGGTGGCGCACCTGTTCGAGGTCGCCGCCGAGGACATCATCGTCATCCACAACGGCATCGAGGAACGCACCTGGCGGGTCCGCGACGACCACGTGCGGCAGGCGCGGGCCACGCACAGTCCCGGTTCCGCGCCGCTGCTGCTCTACTTCGGCAGGCTGGAGTACGAGAAGGGCGTGCAGGACCTGCTGGCGGCACTGCCCGCGATCCGCGAGCGGCACCCCGGAACGCGGCTGGTCGTCGCGGGCGAGGGGCGACACCTCGACACCCTCACCGAGCAGGCCGGTGAGCTGGGCCTCGACGAGGTCGTGGACTTCGTCGGGCACCTGCCCGACACCGAGTTGCGCGCCATGCTCGCGGCGGCCGACGCGGTGGTGCTTCCCAGCCGGTACGAACCGTTCGGCATCGTCGCGCTGGAGGCCGCCGCCGCACGGGTGCCACTGGTGGCCTCGACCGCGGGCGGGCTCGGCGAACTCGTCGTCAACGGTGAGACGGGCCTGGCCTTCACCCCGGGCGACGTCGACGCCATCGTCAGCGCGGTGGACCGCGTGCTGGCCGACACGGACGCGGCCGCGCGCCGCGCCGACGCCGCCCGCTCCCGGCTGGCCACCGACTTCGACTGGGTCCGCATCGCCGAGCAGACCGCCGAGGTCTACCGCAGAACCCGCCACGCACCGCCGCACACTCCGGGCCGCCCCAAAATCGCCACCGGCAACGCCTTCGGCCCGTAACCACAACTCGCACGGGACTCCTCGCCCGAAAAGCCTCGAACACCGAACCGGATACGAGACCGCGCAGCGGCGCACGCGGACACCTCGACGGAACACGCGTTTTGCCGATTCGAAAGTTTTCGGTTTCTCGCGGCCCCACCGGAGGGTGTTCCGTTCCGAGAACTCCCTCGCCGCAACACTCGGAAGAACCATTGACTCTCGGCTTGACAGCCCATTATGCTAACGGCCGTGTTAGCGCTAACATCGAATGTTCGCCGCAATCGATGCGCCACACGGATTCAGCGGTGCGCCACACGTCGGCGCACCGCCCGTGTCAGGGGTGTCACGATCCGGGGAGAGAATCATGGGACTCAGCCGACGCCTTCGCGCTGCCGGTGTCAGCGTGCTCGCCTTCGGGCTCCTGTCGTCGACCTTCGTCGCCGAAGCCGGCGCCGACGACGCGACCTCAGCTTTCGAAGCCGGCCAGGCGCACGCGACATTCGACTGGACGTCCACACCACCGGTCATCACTCCGGACCGGGTCGATGGCCGCGACCTGATTTCGGCCAAGGACCCGACCGTGGTGCGGACCGGGGACACCTGGCACGTCTTCCACACGATGTTCGAGGCCGGAACGGGCTGGACCCTGGCCTACAGGAACTTCACCGACTGGGCGCAGGCGGACAACGCCACCCAGCACATGCTCGATCAGGGCCCGATCGGACCGGGATACCGTGCCGCGCCGCAAGTCTTCTACTTCGCGCCGCATGACCTGTGGTATCTCGTCTACCAGACCGGCGGCGGTGGATCGTACTCCACGACCCGAACGCTTTCCGATCCCTCTTCCTGGAGCCCGCCACAGAACTTCTACTCGTCAATGCCTCAGATCATCCGGGACAACATCGGCGACGGCCACTGGGTCGATTTCTGGACAATCTGCGACGAGGCACGATGCCATCTCTTCTCTTCTGACGACAACGGTCACCTCTACCGGTCCGAAACCACGGTGGAGAATTTCCCACACGGATTCGACGACTCGACGGTGATCGCCCTCGAAGACTCCAGATACCGCCTGTTCGAAGCCGCGAACATCTACCGTATCGGAGACACCGGCCAGTACCTTCTTCTCCACGAAGCCATCGGCGGCGACGGTCGGCGCTGGTTCCGCAGCTGGACCTCGTCCGACATCGCAGGCCCGTGGACCGCGCTCGCGGACGAGGAACACGATCCCTTCGCGCGTGCTACCAACGTCACCTTCCCGGGCGGGCGATGGACCGAGGACATCTCGCACGGTGAGATGATCCGCTCGGAAAACGACCAGTCGCTGACCATCGACCCCTGCGCGCACAACCAGTTCCTCTATCAGGGTGTGGACCCGGGTGCGGGCGGAGACTACGGGTTGCTCCCCTATCGCGTGGGGCTGCTCTTCCAGGCAGGCCCCGATCCGCTCGACCAGTTCTGCTGAGGAGGCAAGCATGAGCGGCGAGGCTCCCCGGGACAGCAGCGAGACCGCCCGGCCTGGCTCGACGCCGGGTGGCAGTGGGCCTGAGGGACTCCTGATCGCGGCGCTGTTCGGGGACCTGTCGCCGCACCCGTGGCGCGACCCCGCCGCCGCCTCCGAGGACCCGCACAGCCTGTTCGAGAAGCGGTCCCGGGCGATGGGGTGGCTCTCGGACCTGAGCACGGTGAGCACGGGCGGGACGGACCCGGCTACGGACCGCGCGACGGACACCGAGACGGGCGGGGTCGCCCCCGCGGGCTCGTGGAGCATGCACGAGGCCGGCCCGGAACTCCCGGGCCTGGGGCCGGACTCACCGTTGGCAGCCTGGTTCCAGGTGGGCATCGGCCCGGTCCCCGCCGACCGGCCGCTACCCGTGCAGCCGTTCCTGTGCTGCGCCGATGACGTGCTCTCTCGGTTCGGCGCTCTCACGCTCCGTGCCGTGCAGATGCTGCTGCCCGTGCACCAACTGCGCTCGACGCCACGCCGGGCCATGCTGCCCTCGCTGGACAGCATCGGGTGGTTCTCCGAGTGCGAGCCACGAGCACGCACCGAGGTGCGCCTCACGATGGACAGCGGCACGCGGCCGTCCATCCCGGCCATCGCTCCCGAACTGCTGCGCTCGCTCCGACGCGAGGAGCAGACACTCTTCGTGTGCGACTCCTATTCAGTGACCGACCACCCGGCCCTGGCGGAGCGATCGCCATTCAGTGACCACCACTGGAGTGGCCCGCCCCGCCACCGGGCCACCTTCCACGGCACCCTCGCCGAGTGGTCTCTGGACGCGGTGGGTTGGCTCGCCGCCTTCCTCGCCGACGCCACCGCCCGGGAAGACCTCACGGCCCCGGTGCTGCTCACCATCGGCAAGGCGGACCTTCCGCCCGGCTACCGGGGCACCTCGTCAGTGACTCCGCCCGCGCGACGGTGACGAGGAAGTCATGAGCGGTACCGCGCCCGGTAGCGGGCGTGCACGTCCGCGTCTGCCTCGTCCCGGGCCGCCTTGCGGGTGGCGGCGGCCGTTCCGTGGGCGTAGCCGTGCTTGGCCGCGCGATGCTCGCAGTTCTCGTCGGCGTAGGCCAGAGCGTAGAAGTAGCCCACCAGCACCGCCATCAGCGACAGCACCAGCCGCAACGCCAGCGGGCCGGGCAGCAGCAGCCACACCGCCGCCAGCGGCGCGATCAGCACCGTGCTCCGGGCCGCGTGCCGCCACAGGTAGCGCTTGCTGGTCACGTCGTGCAGCACCCACTCCCGGTGGCGCTCGGGCAGCCTGCCGCCTGCCGCATACCACAGCCACCGGGCCGGGCCGGGCCGCCGAATCGCCATGCGCGCAGCCTATCGCCCGGGCACGGGGCCCCGGCTGCGCGCGAGACCGCGATCACGCCCAGCCCGCCGCTCCTCCCACCAGGGAGAAGCGCTCTCGCGGACCGGAGTCGATCACCGGAGGCGAACCGGTTTACTGTGACCGGTCGCGTCCCGAGATCGTCCGTTCTGCCAGATTCGAGGCCATGCCCGCTCCCACCACGCGCCGCGACCTGTCCCTGTTCCTCACCGCCGCCCTCCGCAGACCCGGGCTCGTCGGCGCGGTGGCACCCAGCTCCGGCAGTCTCGGCGAACTGCTGACCGTCACCGTGCCCCGGCGGGGTCGTCCGACCGTGGTCGAGCTCGGCGCGGGCAGCGGCGCGGTGAGCCGGGTGGTCGGCGACCGGCTCCCCGCCGGGGGCAGGCACCTCGCCGTGGAGATCGACCCGGAGCTCGCGGCCCACCTGACCGACGGCTGTCCGGACCTCACCGTGCTCTGCGGCGACGCGGCGCGATTGCGCTCGATGCTCGGCACGGTCGAGGTGTCCCACGTGGACGCGGTGGTCAGCGGCCTGCCGTGGTCACTGTTCACCGAGGACACCCAGCGACGGGTGCTGGAGGAGGTCAGCGGTGCGCTCGCGCCCGGAGGCGGGTTCAGCACGTTCGCCTACCGCCACGCCGCCCGCCTGCCCGGTGCGCGACGGTTCCGCCATCTGCTCGACGAGTACTTCGACGAGGTCGTGGTGACGCGCACGGTGTGGCGCAACGTTCCGCCCGCCCAGGTCTACGTGTGCCGACGGCCGGTCGGGCACGACCCCGCGACCTGAGCACGTCGAACGGGCGGCCAGCTCGCCGGACCCGCCGCCTTTCATACTCGGCGGCACGGCGTGCCAGGCGACCCGCCGTGACAGGCCCCTTCCCCACCTCGTGGGCGGGGAAGGGGCCCGCACGGCTACCACGCACCACGCGTGGGGTCAGCGTGCCCCGGTCAGGTACCGGGCGTAGGCGGCGGTGGTGAAGAAGCTGGGCAGCTTCTCCCCCAACGCGGTCTCGATGAGGATCTCCCGCGCCTCACCGAGCCGGTTGCCCGCGCCCAGATCGGCGTGCACCGAGGCCAGTTCCTCGTCCAGCCATCCGGCCACCAGCTCCGCGGTGACGAGCGTGCCGTCGTCGAGCTTGGTGCCGTTGCGCACCCACTGCCACACCTGGCACCGCGCGATCTCGGCCGTGGCCGCGTCCTCCATCAGGTTGAAGATCGCCGCCGCGCCGGTCCCACGCAGCCAGGCGTCGAGGTAGCGCAGCGCGACGTTGAGGTTCGACCGGACACCGCGCTCGGTGACCTCGCCACCCGCACTGGCGACGTTGAGCAGGTCTTCGGCGGTGACCTCGACGTCCTCACGCGTCTTGCCGAGCTGGTTCGGCCAGCCGCCGAGCACGTCATCGAAGACCTCCCGGCACACGGGGACCAGACCGGGGTGGGCCACCCACGATCCGTCGAAGCCGTCGGCGGCCTCCCGCTCCTTGTCCTCGCGCACCTTGTCCAGCGCCGTGGCGTTCACCTCGGGGTCCCTGCTGGGCACGAAGGCGGCCATGCCGCCGATCGCGTGCGCCCCGCGCTTGTGGCAGGTGCGCACCAGCAGTTCCGTGTAGGCCCGCATGAACGGCACGGTCATCGTCACCTCCGCCCGGTCGGGCAGGACGTAGTCCGCGCCGCCCGAGGCGAAGGTCTTGATGATGCTGAAGATGTAGTCCCACCGGCCCGCGTTGAGCCCCGAGACGTGCTCGCGCAGCTCGTAGAGGATTTCGTCCATCTCGAACGCCGCGGTGATCGTCTCGATCAGCACGGTCGCCCGGATGCTCCCCTGCGGGATGCCGAGCTCGGCCTGGGCGTAGCGGAACACGTCGTTCCACAGCCGCGCCTCGTGGTGGCTTTCCAGCTTGGGCAGGTAGAAGTACGGTCCACTCCCCCGCGCCAGCAACTGGCGGGCGTTGTGGAAGAAGTACAGCCCGAAGTCGACGAGACTGGCCGACACGGGACGCCCGTCGATGCGGATGTGCTTCTCCACCAGGTGCCAGCCACGCGGACGCGCGACGATCGTCGCGGGCTCGTCGCCGATCGCGTAGTGCTTGCCCCGGTCGGTGAAGTCGAGGTTCCGCCGGATCGCGTCGTAGAGGCTGATCTGGCCCCGCACGACGTTGTCCCAGGTCGGCGACGTGGCGTCCTCGAAGTCGGCGAGCCACACCCGGGCACCGGAGTTCAACGCGTTGACCGCCGTCTTGGCCTCGGCAGGCCCGGTGATCTCCACCCGCCGGTCTTCGAGACCGGGTGCGGGCGGAGCCACGTGCCAGGTCTCGTCCGCGCGGATCGCGGCGGTCTCGGGCAGGAACCCGAGGGTCTCCTCGCCCGAGGCCAGCCGCTCCCGGCGGCGCCTGCGCGCGTCGAGCAGCTCCCTGCGCCGCCCCGCGAAGGCGTTGTCGAGCTTCGCGACGAACTCCAGCGCCCCCGGGGTGAGGATCTCGTCGAATCGCTCCCGCGTGGCACCGGCGACATCGAGCCGGCAGTTGAGCGTGTCAGCCATCTCGTCCCCTTCGAGCGGTTGTGGCGCTGTGCGGCCTACGAGGCCGTCAGAACTGCGCCTCTTCGGTGGAGCCCTTCAGGGCGGTCGTGGAGCTTTCCGGGTTCAGCGCGGTGCTGACCAGGTCGAACCAGCCGGTGCCCGCCTCGCGCTGGTGCTTGGTGGCGGTGTAACCCCGCTCCTCGGCGGCGAACTCCTTCTGCTGGAGATCCACGTAGGCGGTCATGTCGTTGGCGTCGTAGTTCTTCGCCAGGTCGAACATGGAGTAGTTCAGCGCGTGGAAACCGGCCAGCGTGATGAACTGGAACTTGTAGCCCATGGCGGCGAGCTCACGCTGGAACTTCGCGATGGTCGCGTCGTCGAGGTGCTTCTTCCAGTTGAACGACGGCGAGCAGTTGTAGGCCAGCATCTGGTTCGGGTACTCGGCCTTGATGGCCTCGGCGTACTTGCGGGCCACCTCAAGGTCCGGTTCGGAGGTCTCCATCCACAGCAGGTCGGCGTACTCGGCGTACGCCAGCCCACGGTCGATGCACGGCTCGATGCCGTTGGTGACCTCGTAGAAGCCCTCGGAGGTGCGGTTGCCGGTGAGGAACTTGTGGTCGCGCTCGTCGGCGTCGCTGGTCAGCAGCGTGGCGGCCTGCGCGTCGGTGCGGGCGACCACGATGGAGGGGACGTCGAGCACGTCGGCGGCCAGGCGGGCGGCGTTGAGCGTGCGCTCGTGCTGCTTGGTGGGGACGAGCACCTTGCCACCGAGGTGACCGCACTTCTTCTCGGAGGCGAGCTGGTCCTCCCAGTGCACCCCGGCGGCACCGGCGGCGATCATGCCCTTCATCAGCTCGAAGGCGTTGAGCGGGCCGCCGAAGCCTGCCTCGGCGTCGGCCACGATCGGCGCGTACCAGTCGGTGTCGGTGTTGCCCTCGGCCCAGTTGATCTGGTCGGCCCGGCCGAGCGCGTTGTTGATCCGGCGCACGACCGCGGGAACGGAGTTGGCCGGGTAGAGGCTCTGGTCGGGGTAGGTCTGCCCCGCGAGGTTGGCGTCGGCGGCGACCTGCCAGCCGGACAGGTAGATGGCCTTCAGGCCGGCGCGGACCTGCTGCACCGCCTGGTTGCCGGTCAGCGCGCCCAGCGCGTGGATGTAGTCCTCGTTGTGGAGCAGGTCCCACAGCTTCTCGGCGCCACGCCGCGCGAGGGTGTGCTCCTCGACCACGCTGCCCCGCAGCTTCACGACGTCGGCCGCGGAGTAGGACCGCTTCACGTCCGCCCAGCGGGGGTTGGTCTCCCAGTCCTTCGCCAGCTTGGCCGCTTCCTGCTCGAAGCGCGTCTCCGTGAACCCAGTCATCGTGTCTCTCCAACTTTGCGAACTTCGCGATTCCTCGCCTGCTAACGATGACCATGACATGTGCAGCGAAAACCGGGCTATAGCTCCAACTTGCCAAGTTGTGCCAATTTTCCCTAGGATCTTGTGAAGGTTGCGAACCCTGCCTTCGCAACGCCGGTCGATCCGCTCGGCTGGATCGGTACCGAACAGGAAAACCTCCGGAAGGGGCCGGTGCGGTGGACAAGACTTTCGCGGGAGCGCGCCTGCGGCATCTGCGGGAGAGCCGGTCGATGAGCCAGGCGGAACTCGCTCGGTTGCTCGACATCTCCCCCAGCTACCTCAACCAGATCGAGCACAACAGCCGCCCGCTGACCGTGCCGGTGCTCCTGCGCATCACCGAGGCGTTCGGCGTCGACGCCGAGTTCTTCGCCGACAACGACACCTCCCGGATCGTCGCCGACGTGCGCGAGGCGCTGCTGGACGAGTCGATCGGTGCGCACGTCTCCACCGGCGAGATCAACGACCTCGCCAAGAACCTTCCGTCGGTGGCCGAGGCGCTGGTGAAGCTGCACCGTAGCTACCGCAACGCCGTGGAGAGCACGGCGGCACTGGTCACCGAGGACGGCCGGGGCACCCACGGCAGCGCGGCGGCCGCGCTGCCGCACGAGGAGGTGCGCGACTTCTTCTACGAGCGCGAGAACTACGTCGCCGAACTCGACGAGCGCGCCGAGAGAATGTACCAGGAGCTGGGCCTGCGCCGGGACGAGATCCGCAACGGGCTGCGCGACCGGCTCACCTCCCACTACGGCGTCACCGTCACCAGCGAGGGTCTCGACGAGGCGCAGGGCGAGCAGCACCGCTACGAGCCGCAGGGCCGGGTGCTGAGGATGGCACCGAGCCTGCGCATCGGGCAGCAGGCGTTCCGCATGGCCTCGCAGATCGCCCTGCTCGAGTACGACGACCTGATCACCGAGATCGCCGACTCCTGGGCGTTCTCCGGCCCGGCCGCGCGCTCGCTGGCACGGGTCGGGCTGGCGAACTACTTCGCGGGAGCGCTCATCCTGCCCTACCGGCTCTTCCACGGCGCGGCCGAACGGTTCCGCTACGACATCGAGCTGCTCTGCGACCACTTCGGCGTCGGGTTCGAGACGGTGTGCCACCGGCTGTCGACCCTGCAACGCCCGAAGCTGCGCGGCATCCCGTTCTCGTTCGTGCGGGTCGACCGCGCGGGCAACATGTCGAAGCGCCAGTCGGCGGCCGGGTTCCACTTCTCCCGCGTCGGTGGCGCGTGCCCGCTGTGGGTGATCTACGAGGCGTTCACCTCGCCCGGCAAGATCTTCAGCCAGGTGGCGACCCTGCCGGACGGCAAGAGCTACTTCTGGGTCGCGCGCACGATCTCGCGCAACGTCGGCGGCTACGGCAGCCCCGGCAAGATCTTCTCGGTCGGCCTCGGCTGCGAACTCCGGCACGCCCACCGCCTGGTGTACTCCTCGGGGCTCAACCTGGACGACACCTCGGCGGCCACGCCGATCGGCATGGGATGCAAGGTCTGCGAACGCCCGGCCTGCCCCCAGCGCGCGTTCCCCACGATCGGTAAGCAGCTCACCGTGGACGAGAACACCAGCACCTTCGTGCCCTACCCGGCGGTGCCGAAGCCGGAGTCGTGAACGCCCGGCCGCCCGCGACCACGGGCAGTGACGCGCTGTTCCCTTCGGGTCCGCGTCGCCCCACCGCCCCGGCGGGTGGTTACTCGTCGCCGAGGGTCTTGCGCAGCGCCTCGTCGGCCTTGCGGGCCATGTCGCGCACCGCCTCGCGGCGCTGCGCGTCGGCCTCGTAGTCGGCCCTGCGGTCGCGCACCACCCTTGCCGGAGAACCGACGGCCACGCCGTAGTCGGCGACGTCACCGCGCACCACCGCGTGCGCGCCCAGCACGCACCCACGCCCCACGCGCGTGCCCCGCAACACCGAGACCTTCGTGCCGACCCACGTGTCCGGGCCGATCCGCACGGGCGCCTTGACGATGCCCTGGTCCTTGATCGGCAGGGTGATGTCGGCGGTGACGTGGTCGAAGTCGCAGATGTAGATCCAGTCGGCCAGCAGCGTCGCGTCACCGATCTCGATGTCGAGATAGCCGTTGACGACGTTCTGCCTGCCGAACACCACCTTGTCGCCGATCCGCAGTGACCCCTCGTGGCAGCGGATGGCGTTGCCGTCGCCGATGTGGACCCAGCGCCCGATCTCCATCCGCCCGTACCCGGGGCGGCAGTGGAGCTCGACGTCGCGGCCGAGAAACACCATGCCGCGCAGGATGACGTGCGGATTGGCCACGCGGAACTTGAGCAGCCGCCAGTACCGCACCAGGTACCACGGGGTGAAGGCCCGGTGGCGCAGCACCCAGCGCACCGAGTCGGCCGTGAGGAACCGCGCCTGCCGGGGGTCACGGCGGGCGCGCCGCCACGCCTGAAACCGGGTCAGCACCGGAGATCCCCACATCGACGTCATGGGCCGACCGTAACGTGTGACGTGCGACGTCGGCGCACGGGCGCCGACCGTGAACGGCGACGAAGGAGGCCGAGTGGGCACCCGACTGATCATCGACACCGACCCCGGCGTGGACGACGCCGTCGCGCTCGCGCTGGCCGCGCTCAGCGAGGACGTGGACCTGCTCGGCGTGACCACGGTGTTCGGCAACGTCGGGGTCGAGACCACGACCCGCAACGCGCGCCGTGTGCTGGCGCTGTGCGGCCGGCACGACGTTCCGGTGGCCGAGGGTGCGGCACGGCCACTGGTGCACCCCCGGCGGGTGCGGCCGGTGGACGCGCACGGCG
>NZ_KB912672.1:30044-44166 GCF_000383795.1 Saccharomonospora saliphila YIM 90502 | reverse complement strand
AGCGCGCGCCACCACCGGCGCGAGCCCCTCGGCGGCGCAGTTGTGCCGCGCCATCGCCACCCGCACCGCGTCCACATCGGACCCCACACAGCGGCGCGCCGTGCGCGCGAGCGGCACCAGATCCGCCCCGATCGAGCACGTCACGTCGTGCACGTCCCTGCCCGCGAGCCGCCGTGCCCGGTGGGCCGCCACCGGCGACGCGCTCGCCTGCTGAAGCGCGTCGTCGGTGAACAACCACCGCGCGGGGCTGTCCACCTTCGCCCGAGCCCGGCGGCGCAGCAACAGTGTCTCCAGCACGGCGGCGTAGTGCGTGCCCACCACCTCGCGCGCCCGAGTGACGTCGGAGAGCCTGCTCCTCTCCGTCAGCGGCAGGTCCGCGCACGCCGCGAGCGCCTCCTCGCCCCGCGAAGACCGCAGGAACGCCACGTCGTCGAGCGAGAAGGAGTAGGACAACCTACCGGTCCGTGGTCCCGGCGGCAGGCTTCGTGCCGGTGATCATCACGTTGTAGAACAGCTCGCGCGGCAACACCCTCGCCAGCAGCTTGCGGTCCAGTGCGGACAGTCGCAGCCACGCGTGGTAGGCGAAAAGCCGCCACCTCAGAGTCAGCTTCTCCGGCGGCACCGCCGCCTCGAAGGTGCGCACCGGCCACCCGAGCAGTGCCGCGCTGAACTCGTCGGTGACCGCCCGCGCGCCCACCGCGCCCGCCGAGGCGGCCGTGCGCTCCAGCTCGGACGGGTCGAAGGTGTGCAGGTCCACCACGGCCTCCAGCGCGGCCGCCCGGGAGGACTCGTCGAGTTCCTCCTGCGGACGCCGCCAGCCCCGCAGCGGCGGCAGCTTCGTGAGCGTGGTTGTCAGCCACCAGGTGAGCCGGCCGAGCCCGCGCGCGTAGAAGTCGCCGATGCGGCTCGGCTCGCCCGCGAACACGAACCGGCCACCGGGCTTGAGCACCCGCAGCACTTCACGCATCGCCGCCCGCACGTCCGGGATGTGATGCAGAACGGCGTGACCGACGACCAGGTCGAAGCTGTCGTCGTCGTAGGGGATGCGCTCGGCGTCGGCCACGCGGCCGTCGACGTCGAGGCCGAGCCGTTCGGCGTTACGCAGGGCGACCTCGACCATACCCGGCGAGAGGTCGGTCACCGACCCGCGCTCGGCGACGCCGCCCTGCATCAGGTTGAGCAGGAAGAACCCGGTGCCGCTGCCCAGCTCCATCGCACTGCCGTAGGGCGTGCCCGCCGTGCCCGCGGCCGCCTCGAACACCTCGGTGGCGTACCGGATGCAGCGTTCGTCGTAGGAGATGGACCACTTCTCGTCGTAGGTGCCCGCCTCCCAGTCGTGGTAGAGGACGTTGGCCAGCTTCGGGTCCGCGTAGGCGGCCTCGACCTCGTCGGCGCTCGCGTGCGGGTTCGGCGCCGGATCGGCAGCGTGTGCCACGTCACTTCCCTTCGAACGTGGCCTTGCCCGGGCCGTTCTCGATGAACGACCGCATCCCGGTGGCCTGGTCCTCGGTGGCCCACAACGCCGTGAACAGGTGTGTCTCCAACGCAAGCCCGCTTCGCAGGTCCTGGTCGAGCCCGCCGTCGATCGCGGCCTTGGCCGCCCGCAGCGCCACGGCGGGACCGTTCACGAACTGCGCCGCCCAGCGGTGCGCGGCGGCGTAGACGTCGTCCGGCGCGACGACCTCGTCGACCAGGCCGAGCGAAAGCGCCTCGTCGGCCTTGACCATCCGGCCGGTGTAGACGAGGTCCTTGGTCTTGCTCGGGCCGATCAGCCGGGCCAGCCGCTGCGTGCCGCCCGCGCCCGGGATGATGCCGAGCTGGATCTCGGGCTGGCCGACCTTGACGTTGTCGCCCACGATCCTGCGGTCGGCGGTCAGCGCCAGTTCGAGCCCTCCGCCCAGCGCGTACCCGGTGACGGCGGCCACGGTCGGCTTGGGCAGCTCGGCCAGCTTCGTCAGCGACGCCGACAGCGCCGCGCCGAAGCGCGTCATCTCGACGTAGGTGCGAGCCGCCATCTCCTTGATGTCGGCCCCGCCCGCGAAGGTCTTCTCCCCGCCATAGAGGATCACCGCGCGGACGTCGTCCCGGTCGGCCGCCTCGCCGGCGGCCTCGGCCAGTTCCGCCTGCACCTGATCGTTGAGTGCGTTGACCGGAGGCCGGTCCAACCGGATCGTGCCGACCCCCGCGTCCACCTCGAGACGGACGAACTCGCCCACGCCATCCTCCTTCGTTCGCGTGCCACCCATGCCGGGTGCGGCATGGGTCTCTGTCCCGCCGAGAGGCTACCCGCCAGTAGCGGCCCTTACCGGCGATGGGCGAAGTACCGGTCACCCGACCGCTGCAACACCAGGTCCTGACCGAACGCCGTGGACAGGTTCTCGCTGGTCAGGACGTCGTCCATCAGTCCGGCGGCCACCACGCGCCCCTCCGAGAGCACCAGGGCGTGGGTGAACCCGGGCGGGATCTCCTCGACGTGATGGGTCACCAGCGTCATCGCGGGCGCGTCCGGGTCGAGCGCCAGCTCCGAGAGCCGGGCCACCAGGTCCTCACGGCCACCGAGATCGAGCCCGGCGGCGGGCTCGTCGAGCAGCAGCAGCTCGGGGTCGGTCATCAGCGACCGGGCGATGAGCGTCCGTTTGCGCTCGCCCTCCGACAACGTGCCGTACGAACGGTCGCCGAGGTGGGCGATGCCGAGCGCGGCCAGCAGCTCGTCGGCGCGCTCGGTGTCGAGCTCGTCGTAGTCCTCGCGCCAGCGCCCGAGCACCGCGTAGCCCGCGCTGACCACCACGTCCCGCACCTTCTCGTCGGCGGGCACGCGGCCGTTGACCGCGGCCGACGTGAACCCGATCCGGGTGCGCAGGTCGAACACGTCCACCCTGCCGAGCCGCTCCCCCAGCACGTGCACCGCACCGGTCGTCGGGTGCATCTCCGCGGCGGCCAGCTTGAGCAGGGTGGTCTTGCCCGCGCCGTTCGGGCCGAGCACGACCCACCGCTCGTCCAGCTCCACCGCCCAGTCGAGGTCGGCGAGCAGTTTCGTATCCGCCCGCCGGACCTCCACCCCGGCCATGTGGATCACGAGATCGGCAAGGTTCTCCGGGACCGCCACGTCATTCACGCGTGCCATTGTCACCGACGGCGTCCACCCGCCGGGCACGGGGCAGCCCGCGCCCGGCGGCACACCTCAGGCGAGCACGACCCTGCCGAGCTCGGCCGGGGTGGCCAACAGCGGATGTCTCGGCAGCACCCGCACCGTGTAGCCGAGGGACCCTGCGAAGGGCAACGGGACGGTGGCCGCGAACTCGCCGCCCGCCTGCGGTCGCATGGGCACGGTCGTCACATCGTGCAGGTCGTCGGTGTCACCGACCCGGCCGACCACCGCTTCGACGTCCACTTCGGACTCCGAGAGGCCTGCGAGGTCCACCCGGGCGCTCACCCGCACCGGCGTGCCGACCACCGGTGAGTCGTGGCCCTCCACAACCAGGTCCGTGGCCAGCACGCGCACCTGCGGCCAGCGCTGGTCGACGCGCGCTCGGTAGGCCGCCAGCGACCGCGCGCCCGCGTAACCGTTCTCGGCCGCCGCCGCGACCGTGGTGGCCGCGGGCAGGTACGCCGACTCGACGTACTCCCGCACCATGCGCGAGGCCTGCACCTTCGGGCCCAGCGTGCGCAGGGTGTGCCACACCATCGACAGCCACCCGCGCGGCACTCCGGAGTCGTCGCGGTCGTAGAACAGCGGCGCGATCTGGTGCCCGAGCAGCTCGTACAGCGCCGCGGCCTCCAGGTCGTCGCGCAGCAGCGGGTCCGACACGCCGTCGGCGGTGGGGATCGCCCAGCCGTTGCTGCCGTCGTAGTACTCGTCCCACCAGCCGTCGCGGACCGAGAGGTTCAGCCCGCCGTTGAGGGCGGCCTTCATGCCCGACGTGCCGCACGCCTCCAGCGGCCGGGTGGGATTGTTGAGCCAGACGTCGCACCCCCGGTACAGGTACCGCGCCATGGACATGCCGTAGTCCGGCAGGAAGACGATCCGCTCCCGCACGGCGGGGTCGTCGACGAATCGCACGATCTGCTGGATCAGCGCTTTTCCGTTCTCGTCGGCGGGGTGCGACTTGCCCGCCACCACGATCTGGATCGGGCGCTCGTCGTCGAGCAGCAACGCGCGCAACCGCTCGGGATCACGCAGCATCAGCGTGAGCCGCTTGTAGGTGGGCACGCGCCGCGCGAAGCCGACCGTGAGCACATCCGGGTCGAAGATGCGCTCGGTCCAGCCCAGCTCCAGCGCCGACGCGCCCCGCTGGAGCCACGCCTCGCGCGCGCGGCGACGGACCTCCTCGACGAGGTTGCCCCGCAGCTCGCGGCGCAGCGCCCACAGCTGCTCGTCGGTGACGCGGGGGTCGATCCCCGTGGCGTCGCCGTCGTGTCCCCACTCCTCGTCGCTGCCGCCGAGCAGCGCGCTCATCTCCCGCGCCACCCAGGTGGGCCCGTGCACGCCGTTGGTGACCGAGGTGACGGGCACCTCCTCGGTGTCGAACCCGGGCCACAGCCGCGAGAACATGCGCCGGGACACCTTCCCGTGCAACGCGGACACGCCGTTGGCCCGCTGCGCGAGGCGCAGTCCCATGTGCGCCATGTTGAAGGTGGCCGGGTTGTCCTCGGCGCCCAGCGCCAGTACGCGCTCGAACGGCAGTCCGGGCAGCAGCCTGCCGTCGCCGAAGTAGTGCTTGACCAGATCCGCGCCGAACTTGTCGATGCCGGCGGAGACGGGCGTGTGGGTGGTGAACACCGTGCCCGCCCGCACCGCGGACAGGGCTTCGTCGACGGTCAGGTCCGCCTCTCGGACGATCTCGCGGACCCGTTCGAGCCCGAGAAACCCGGCGTGGCCCTCGTTGGTGTGGAACACCTCCGGCTGCGGATGCCCGGTCAGGTCGCAGTACCGCCGCACCGCCCGCATGCCGCCGATGCCGGCCAGGATCTCCTGGCGGATGCGGTGGTCGGCATCGCCGCCGTAGAGCCGGTCGGTGACGCCGCGCAGGTCGTCGTCGTTGCCGTCCACGTCGGTGTCGAGCAGCAGCAACGGCACCCGGCCCACGCGGGCCCGCCACACCTGGGCGAGCAGGTCCCGGCCTCCCGGCATGGCCACGTGGATGAGCACGGGCTCGCCGGAGTGCTCCGTGAGCGGTTCCAGCGGCAGGCCGTTCGGGTCGATCACGGGGTAGTGCTCGACCTGCCAGCCGTCCAGCGACAGCGACTGCCGGAAGTAACCCGCGCGGTAGAGCGGCCCGACACCGATCACCGGCACCCCGAGATCCGAGGCGGCCTTGAGGTGATCGCCCGCGAGCACCCCGAGGCCCCCGGAGTAGTTCGGCAACGCCTCGTGGACCCCGAACTCCATCGAGAAGTAGGCGACGGCCTCGGGGAATCGGGTTCCGCTCCTGGACTGCTCGGCCCTGCGCTGATACCAGCGCGGCTCGGTGAGGTAGCGCCGCAGGTCCTCACTGGCCCGGCGCGCGCGGGCCAGGAAGTCCTCGTCACCCGCGAGTTCGTCGAGCCGCGTGGCGGGCACCTCGGCGAGCATGCGCAGCGGGTCCCGGACGCGGCGGAACAGCGCGTCGTCCATCGACGCGAACAGATCCCGGGTGGGCGGATGCCACGTCCAGCGCAGATTCGTGGCCAGCTCCGTCAGGCCCGACAACTCGTCGGGCACACGCGCGTGCACGGTGAACCGGCGGACAGCTCTCATGAAGAGCGACCCTAACGCCGCCGTCGTGCGGCGCGCGCGGCGCGGCGAACGGGCCCCGCCCGGGGTGGGACGGACTCACACGGATGGCCTCGGAGTGCGGTCGCTCTCCGCTAGTGTGCCGCCATGACTCGCACAGGCCGACACCGGATACGGCGGTGGCGACGGCGGTCCGCGCGGTCGGTGGGAACGGCGTTGTGCGCCGTCCTCGTCGCGGCCTGCACCACCGGGATCAAGGGGGAGATCCGGACCGCGGGGGACATCGCGGGCCTGCCCGTCACGCATTTCGAGAGCGGCCTGAAGCCGGACGCGCCCACACCCCAGCTGCGAGTGCGCAACCTCTCGGACTCGGCGGAGGACCGGCTGGCGGTCGCCGCGATCGCCGATGTCGGCGACTTCTGGCGCGAGCAGTTGCCCCGGCACTTCGGGCAGCCCTTCGAGCCCGTGCGCTCGCTGTTGTCCTACGACCCGAACGGCACCGAGATCGAGGTGTGCGGTGCCTCGACGCGGAACTCGGCCATGAACGCCTTCTACTGCCCGCCCGAGGATCTCGTGGGCTGGGACCGGGGCGTGCTGCTTCCCCTACTGCGCGAGCGGTTCGGGCCGATGGCGGTGGTCACCGTGCTCGGCCACGAGTTCGGACACGCCGTGCAGTACCGGCTCGGCGACAAGGCCGGCATCGACGAGAACACCTCGACGATCGTGAAGGAACAGCAGGCGGACTGCTTCACCGGCGCCTACTTCCGGTGGATGGCCGAGGAGTCCAGCAGGTACTTCCGGCTGTCCACCTCCGAGGGACTCAACCAGGTGCTGGCCTCGCTGTTCTTCATCCGCGACGATCCGGGCGTCTCGGCCACTCAGCAGGGTGCCCACGGCACGGCGTTCGACCGGACCTACGCCTTCCAGCTCGGGTTCGAAAGCGACGCCGCCCGCTGCGCCACCATCGACCAGGCCGACGTCGACGCGCGCATCACCGAGCAGCCGTTCGACCCGAACGACACCAACCAGGGCGACCTGCGCATCACCGCCGACAGTGTCGCCCTGCTCCAGCGCAGCCTCGACGAGTCGTTCGCCGGGGCGAGCGGGGACCCGCCGCGCATCGTCGAGGGCGGCGGATCGTGCCCGGACGGCTCCGGCACCCCGCCCGCCTCCTACTGCGACGACGACAACACGGTCAGCATCGACCTCGCCGCGCTGGCCCGGATCGGGCAGCCGATCGACCGGGAGGCCGAGTACACCGGTGGTGAGGCGGAGGGCGGACTGGGCGACTTCGCCGCCTTCGCCGAGATCGTCTCCCGCTACGTGCAGGGCATCCAGGTGGACGTGGGAGCCGAGGTGAACAACGCCAACGCCGGACTGCGCACCGCCTGCCTCGTGGGCGCCTGGGCCAGCGCGATCGACGTGGAAGGCGCCCTGCTGCGGCCCTCGCCCGGCGACCTGGACGAGGCGATCGCGGAACTCCTGCGACCCCGCAGCCTCATCGCCGCCGACCTCGACGGTCACCGGGTCGCCAACGGATTCGCTCGGGTCGAGTCGTTGCGGCTGGGCTACTACGAGGGATCGGCCGCCTGCACGAGCACCTACCCGTGAACACGCCCGGGTCGCCGCGCGCGACGACCCGGGCGGTCACCACCGAGCCGACCCGCCTGCCCGGGCCGGGGACATGAGCGGCCGGGCGGGCCTTCCGACGGCCGGGTTCCCGAACTCCGGGCGGCACCAGGGGCGCGGGCCACGGAGAGTTAAGGGCAACTCGCCGACCGCCAGAGGCAACTCGCCGACCGTCAGGGGCAACTCGCCGACCGTGAGGGGCAACTCGCCGGTGGGAGTGGCCGGGTCAGAACAGCGCGGCGGCGAGGTCCCTGCGTGCCTTCGCGACCCGCTCGTCGGCGGGATCGAAGAGCTCGAACAGGCCGACGAGGTGCTCGCGCGTGCGCTCCCGGTCGTCGCCTGCGACCCGGCGCACCGTCGCGACGAGCCGGGCGAAGCCGTCCTCGACCGCACCGGCGGCGACCTCGTAGTCGGCCGCGTCGCACTGGGCCTGAACATCGCCCGGGTCGGCGTCGGCCCGGCGGACCGCGTCCGGGTCCGTGCCCTCGGCACGCTCGGCGAAGCGCACCTGCACCAGCGCGGCCTTGGCCTGCTCGTTGCCCGGTTCGCTGTCGAGAATGCGCTGGTAGGCCGCCTGGGCGGCGGCGTAGTCGCCGCGTTCGAACGCGTCCTCGGCCTCGGTGAACCGCGGGTCCTGCTCCTCCTCGGCGGGCTCGGCCGCGTTCCCCGCGGCGCCCACGCCGGGGAGCTTGTCGCGCAGCGCGTCGAGCAGCTGATCGAGCCACTGCCGGATCTGGGACTCCGGCAGGGCCCCGGAGAAGGCGTCGACGGGCTGCCCACCCGCGATCGCGACCACGGTCGGGACCGACTGCACCCCGAACACCTGAGAGATGCGGGGGTTGGCGTCGACGTCGACCTTCGCGAGTACCCAGGACCCGCCGCTCTCCGCGGCGAGCTTCTCCAGCACCGGACTGAGCTGCTTGCACGGACCGCACCATTCGGCCCACAGGTCGACCACCACGAGCTGCTTGAGCGAGCGCTCCACCACCTCGCTCTGGAACGTGGCCTCGGTCACGTCGATGACGGACCCGCCCGACCTGCCGGACCCGGAAGCGGGGCCCCCGCCACCGGAGTTGCCTTGACCGGACTGGCGTGCCGCCGCGTCGGCCCGTTCCTTGAGCCCGGAGAGGTCGACCGCTCCGGAGAGCGCGGCGGACGCTGCCTGTGCGTTGCTTGCTGATCCGCGTGGGTGTGTCACGGTTCCATCCTGGCACGGACGGTCGTGGCGTTCATGGCTGGTCGGCGCCGCCTCCGGCCGCGCGAGCGCGCCGCCGCGGGAGGCACCGTCACAGGCGCCGTTCCACGCGCTCGACCTTGCCGTCGAGCTCACCCGTGTAGCCGGGCCGGATGTCGGCCTTGAGCACCAAACTCACCCGGGGCGCGTCCTGCCCCGCGGCTTCCACGGCCCGGCGGACGACGTCCATCACCTCGTCCCACTCGCCCTCGACGTTGGTGAACATCGCGTTCGTCTCGTTCGGCAGTCCCGACTCGCGCACCACCCGCACGGCCCGCGCGACCGCGTCGCTCACCCCGCCTTCGTCGTCCGAACCCGCCGGACTGACGCTGAAGGCCACGATCATGCCTACCTCCCGTTCACGGCTCGATCCCGGTGCACCCGCCCCCAGCCTGCCGTGGATCGCTGCTAACTTCGAGGCCCATGAACCGTCCGTTGCCGTTCGACCCGATCGCGCGCGCGGCGCAGCACTGGGAGGACCGCATCGGGCCCTCCACCACCATGGCCGCCGTGACCGGGTTGATGCGGGTCCAGCAGATCGTCCAGTCCGCCGTCGACACGGCGCTCAAACCACACGGGCTCACCTTCGCCCGGTTCGAGGCGCTGGTGCTGCTGACGTTCGCGCGCACCGCCAACTTGCCGATGCGCGTGATGGGCGAACGCCTCCAGCTTCACCCGACGAGTGTGACCAACATCGTCGACCGCCTGGAAAAGGACGGACTGGTCAAGCGCCTTCCGCATCCCACGGACCGGCGCACGACCCTCGTGGAGATCACCGAGGAGGGTCGTCAGCGCCGCGAGGAGGCCACCAGGGCCGTCACCGACATCGACTTCGGGTTGACCGGCCTGACCCGGAGGCAGACCGAGCAGCTCACCGAGTTGCTGACCCGCGTGCGGAAGTCGGCGGGCGATTTCACCGACGACGACGGCTGAGTCCGGCATCCGGCGCGACCGGGCCGGCCGGTTCGGAAACGCTGGCCCGTACTCGCGGCACCAGGCTCGGACCTGGTCAGGCTCCCGCGGCCGAGGCGCGGTCGCCGCGCTCGACGAACAGGCCGGTCCCGCCGTGGGCCAGCCGCTCCGGACCGTCGAGCTTGCCCTTGCGCAGAGCCCACTTCTCGAACAGCCAGGTGCACAGCGGCGGCACGCTGGCGACCAGCGCGGCGAGCAGGGTCGTGGCGCGCCAGCCCAGCGGACGGGCCACCAGCAGTGTCGTGCCGACGTAGAGGACGAACAGGACGCCGTGCACCATGCCGAGAACGGGCACACCACCCTCGCCCAGCTCGACGACGTACTTGAGGACCATGCCGACGAGCAGGCCCGCCCAGGAGAAGGCCTCAGCGACGGCGACGACACGGAACAAGACAGCAGCCTTGTTCGACACGAAATCCTCCCTGAGTAGCCGACCGCCACACCGGCGGCCGCGCACCGACAGTCACGTCAACCACGACATGGACGTCAACAACGCTGTGGGACGTCGTGATGCCAGTGTGAGCCGTGAGCCGGGTCACCACCTCACCGGGGCTCCTGGAAGCGCCGGGTCAGGGGTTCCAACGGAACAGCCTCGCCGCGAGCCCACCGAGCACCACGGTGAAGCCGACCAGCACCAACGCGGGCGCCAGCAGCGCCTCGGGGCCCTGGCCGCGCACCATCACGTCGAGCATCCCGTCGTTGAGGTGGCGCATCGGCAGCACCAGCGACACCGCGCGCAGCCACTCGGGAGCGAGGTCCATCGGGAAGAAGCTGCCGGACAAGAACGCCATCGGCAGCGTGACCAGGTTCGCCGCGCCGTTGGCGGCCTCCTCGGTCGTGCAGGCCGCGCCCACGAGCATGCCGACGGCGAAGAACGCCACGCTGCCGAGCGCGAGCAGCGGAATCGCCAGCCACCACTGCCCGGTCAGCCGCAGGCCGAAGGCGGGCAGCAGGGCGATCCCGATGAACAGGACGAACTGCGCGCACGCGATTCCGAGCGTGAGCAGCAGTCTCGACGTCAGCACCGTGGCAGGGGACACCGGTGCCAGGCGGAGCCTGCGCAGCACCTGGTGGCGCCGCCAGTTCACCAGGGTCAGCGCCGTGCCGAACACCGACGCCATCGCCACGGCGAACGACAGAATGCCCGGCGCCATGTACTGGATCGGACGCAGGGAGGTGTCCTCGACCTGCGAGGCGTCGAGCCGGTAGACGGGTTCCTGTCCGGTCGCGGCGACGTTGGCCCGGTTCACGATCCCGTCGACGATGCCGACGACGGTGCCCGCGGTGTCCTGGTCGCTCGCCGCGAACCGCACGGTGACCTCGTCGTCCTCTTGGGTGACGTAGGCCGGGAGGTCGCCGGAACGCACCCGCTCCTCGGCCTCCTCGGTCGTGTCGAAGGAGCGCACGTCGAGGGCCTCGGCGCCCCGGATCTCCGAGACCACCGTCCCGCCGCCGACGACACCGATCTGCGTCCGGGAGCCGCCCGCGTCTCCGAAGAGCAGGCCGAACACGACGAGGAACACCAACGGGAACAGGAACGTGAAGAACAGGCTGGCCTTGTCCCGCACGAAGCCCTTGACCATCGCCACCGACAGCGCCCGGAAGCGCGCGGACGCGGTCCCCGCGCCGGACGGTGCGGACGCGGCCGGGGACGGCGCGGCGGTGCTCGGGGTGGACGAGGATGCGGCGTCCGGGTCCGGGGGCGGGTCGCCCGTCCGCCCCGTCGGCGGCCTCACGGTGTCGCTCATGTCAGGCGCGGTACTCCCTGCCGGTGAGGTGGAGGAAGACGTCCTCCAGCGTCGCGGTGCGCACCTGGAGCCCGTCGAGCGTGCCGCGCTCGGCCAGGGCCGACAGCAACGGTGCGGGGGCGCGCGTGCTGATGGTCAGCGAGACGTCGTCGAGAGTGACGTCGTCGGCTCCGGGCAGTCGGCGCGCCTGCTCCGGCGCCAGCGTGCCCGGTTCGAGGGTGACGTGCGTAGCGGCATCCAGGTCGCGCACCAGCCGCGTGGGGCTGTCCAGCGCGATGACCCTGCCGTGGTCCATGATCGCGACCCGGTCGCAGAGCGCCTCGGCCTCGTCGAGGTAGTGCGTCGTGTAGACGATCGTCTTGCCCCGGCGCCGGATCTGGCGGAGCACGTCCCACAGGTTGCGGCGGGCCTGCGGGTCGAGCGCGGCGGTCGGCTCGTCGAGGAAGACGATGTCCGGGTCGTGGACCAGTGCGCAGGCGATCGACAACCGCTGGCGCTGGCCGCCGGAAAGCTTCTTCTCCGGTGTCGTGGCCTTGTCGGCCAGCCCGACCAGTTCCAGCATCTCGTCGGCCCGTGCGGCGTCGACGCCGTAGAGCGAGCCGAACGTCAGGAGCTGTTCGCGCGCGGTCAGCCGCTCGAAGAACGAGGACGCCTGCAGTTGCACGCCGATCCGGGGCAACAGCTCCACGTCGCGGGGCCACGGCGACCGGCCGAGCAGGCTGATACCGCCCGCGTCCGGCCGGAGCAGCCCCTCGGCCATCTCCAGCGTCGTGGTCTTGCCCGCACCGTTGGGCCCGAGGATGCCGAAGAACTCCCCCTCGACGACGTCGAACGACACACCGTCGACGGCACGCAGCTCGCCGTAGTGCTTGTGGACCTCGGAGACGGTCAGGACCGCGGGCGGCGACATGCGGGCCACACTAGCGACGCGGACACCTCACCGGAGGGCCTTTTACGAAACTCTCTCACTTCTGTCGCTCCGCGCTCGGCGCGTGCCCGCGGTCCGGACCGTCACGGCGGACACCGGTGCCCGTCAGGGCAACGGCTTGTGGCTGGTCACGCCGAGGCGGTTCCAGGTGTTGATGAGCGTGGCCGCCCAAGCCACGGCGGCGTACTGCTCGTCGGTGAACACCGCCGTCGCCCGCTGGTAGACCTCGTCGGGCACGTCGCGGTGCTCCGACAGCGTCGTCACGGCCTCGGTCAGGGCCAGCGCCGCGCGTTCCTGGTCGGTGTAGAGGTCCGTCTCGCGCCACGCGGATAACAGTGTGATCCTGCGCTCGCTCTCGCCGTTCTCGCGGGCGTCCCGGCTGTGCGTGTCGAGGCAGTAGGCGCATCCGTTGAGCTGGGAAGCGCGGATCTTCACGAGCTCGATCAGCCGCTGGTCGAGTCCGGCGTCGGCCGCGGCCTTCTCCACCGTCCCATGCAACGCCACCAGGGTCTTGAACGCCTGGGGAAGTGCGGCGCTGAGCTGGATTCGCTGTGTGTCGGTCATGCCGCCGAACCTAGCGCCGACTGGCACACGGGTATGGTCCAGTTCCATGCCTGATGCGTGGACCAGTTCCGGTGGCGACCTCCATCTGGACTGGGAACCGGCCACGGGACGGCGGGGCCTGACCGAGGCCCTGCGGCGCGCGATCCGGTCCGGGCGCCTGCCGCACGGCGCGGCCCTGCCCTCCACCCGGGCGCTCGCGGCCGACCTCGGCCTCGCGCGGGGCACGGTGACCCGGGTCTACGCCGATCTGGCCGTGGAAGGCTACGTCCGCACCCGGCAGGGCGCGCCGACGACGGTCACGGCCGACCAGGTCGCCGCGCCCCGCTCCGCACCCCGGAGTTCTCGTCCGACCGAGCCCTCGACACGGTGGAGTCTGCGCCCCGGGCGACCGGACCTCTCCCTCTTCCCCCGGCAGTCCTGGCTCGCCGCCACGCGCAGGGTGCTGCGCCGGGTTCCGTCCTCGGCGCTGGACTACCCCGCCGAGGCGGGTTTGGACGAACTCCGGGCAAGCCTGGCGCACTACCTCGCGCGCAGCCGCGGCGTCGTCGCCGAACCGGAGCGGATCGTCGTGTGCGCGGGCTACAAGCACGCGCTGTCGGTGCTGGCCACGGTCCTCCGGGAGGAAGGGATCGGCGAGGTCACCTTCGAGGACCCGTCGCTGTGGATCTTCCGCGACCTCGCCACCGCGGCGGGGCTGACCGTCACGGGCGTGGACGTCGACGACGCGGGCGCGCGGGTCTCCGATGTGGACACACCCGCCGTCGTGGTGACGCCCGCGCACCAGTACCCGACCGGCGTGACACTCGCCGCCCACCGGCGCACCGCGCTCACCCGCGCCGCCGCCGCGACGGGGACGCTGGTGCTCGAGGACGACTACGACGGCGAGTTCCGCCTCGACCGGAATCCGGTCGGCGCGGTGCAGGCGCTGGCGCCCGAGCACGTGATCTACGCCGGGACGACGAGCAAAACCCTCGCCCCGGGCTTGCGCCTGGGGTGGCTGGTGCTGCCCCGGTCGCTGGTGCGCCCGGTGCGGGAGCTCGTCGCGGCGCGCGGCGGGTGTCCCGTCGGCGTGCTGGACCAGCTCACCCTCGCCGACCTGCTCGACTCCGGCGACTACGACCGGCACGTCCGGCGCATGCGCCTGACCTACCGGCGCCGCCGCGACCGGTTGTTGCGGGCACTGCCCCGCCACCTCGCGCCCAAGGGAGTTCCGGCCGGACTTCAGGTGTTGCTGCCGCTGCCCGGCAACGGGCCCGCCGAGCACGACGTGCTCTCCGCCGCGCGGGCGCGGTCACTGACCCTGCAAGGGCTCGCGCGGCACTGGATCGTGCCCG
>NZ_KB912672.1:10054-29944 GCF_000383795.1 Saccharomonospora saliphila YIM 90502 | reverse complement strand
GGCGGCGGGCACGACCGTGCCTCCGCCGGCCTCACCGCGCGCGGCGACGCTCGCGGCGCACGGTGACCTTGCGGCCCTTGATGCTGCTGTCCCGCAGCGCGGTGATCACATCGTCGGCGGCGGCCCGGGGCACGTCGACCAGCGAGAACCGGTCGGCGATCTCGATCGCGCCGACGTCCTTGCCGCGCAAGGGGGACTCACCCGCGATCGCGCCGACGAGATCCTGCGGCCGCACCCCGGCCGTCCGGCCGAGACTGACGAACAACCGCGTCATGTCGTCGGCGGGCGGCTTGGCCGTCCGGCCCCCTCGGCTTCCCTCGCGACTGCCGTTCCGGCGCTCGCGTCCCGCGCCGCCACGCGGGTCGAGGCGTGCTTCGGGGAGCTCCTCCTCGTCGGCGACCCCACCACCGGCCTCGTGGGCGAGTTTGACCGCCGCCCGGGCCACGCGCACGGCATCGAACTCGGCGACCAGCGAGTCGATGTCCACCTCGTCGTCGAGCGAGTCGGCCAGCAGGGCCTCGCGCAGGGCCGCTCGGGTGCGTTCCCAGCGCCGGGCGCGCAGATCGGCGACGGTGGGCAGATTCTCGACCGCGATCCGCTGTCCGGTGACCCGTTCGATCGTGCCGACCATACGGTGTTCTCTCGGCTCGGCCAGTGTGATGGCCGACCCCTCCCGGCCCGCGCGCCCCACCCGGCCGATGCGGTGCACGTAGACGTCCGGCGCGCTGGGCACGTCGTAATTGACCACGTGAGTGAGCTGGTCGATGTCGAGCCCCCGGGCCGCGACGTCGGTGGCGACCACCAGGTCGGCGGTCGCCGCGCGCAGTCTGCCCACGACGCGGTCACGCTGGTGCTGGTCCATTCCGCCGTGCAGCGCCTCGGCGCGATAACCCCGGGCGTTCATGGTCTCGGTGAGGCGGTCGACCTCGTCCCGGGTACGGCAGAAGACGACGGCCGCGGTGGGCGCCTCCATGTCGAGCACCCGGCCGAGCGCGGCGGGCTTGTGTCCGCGCGGGACGACGTAGGCGGTCTGGCGAATCAGCGCGGCCTCGCCGGTGACCGACTCGGCCCGGCTGAGTTCGATGCGTTCCGGCTCGCGCAGGTACCGGCGCACCAGGCCCGCGATCTTCGGGGGCATCGTCGCGGAGAACAGCAGGGTCTGGCGCTCGTCCGGCGTGCGCCCGAGGATCGTGTCGATGTCCTCGGCGAAGCCCATGTCGAGCATCTCGTCGGCCTCGTCGAGGACCACAACCCTCAGCTCGTCGAGGCGCAGCGATTTCCGCGTGAGGTGGTCCAGTGCCCGCCCCGGCGTCGCCACCACCACGTCCGCGCCGCGCTCAAGCTGACGCAGCTGACCACCCATCGGCTGACCGCCGTAGATCGGGACCACCCGGGTGCCGAGATGCCGACCGTAGTTCTGGAGCGCCTCGCATACCTGCGCGGCGAGTTCCCGGGTCGGCACGAGCACCAGCGCACGCGGTGCGCTCCCTCGCTCGGCGCCCGCGAGGTGATGCAGCAGGGGCAGCGCGAAGGCGGCGGTCTTGCCCGTCCCGGTCGCGGCCTGCCCCACGACATCGCGTCCGGCCAGCGACGGCGGGACGGCCGCGCGCTGGATGGGCGTCGGCTCCTCGTAGCCGAGTTCGACCAGCGCCCTGGTCAGCTCGGGATGTAGCGCGAGGTCGGCGAATCCGCCGGACCGCTCGGTGACATTCGGGTACTCCGCCGTACTGGCGACCATGCTGAGCTCCTGCTCCTGATGAACGGATTCGACTGGGGACGCCACGGCCGTGGCTCCACCCAGGCAGGGGCGATCCACCAGCCTACAGATCGAACATCCGTTCGACTTCACTCGTTCGTGCGGGGCACCGGCGCCCTCGGTCAGCGCCCCTGCGGCAACACCGCGTACTGGCGCACGTACAGGTCCGTGTAGGTCACCGGGCCCCGCGGCCCGGGAACCTTGTCGAGGTTGATGCCCGTCTCCGGCACACCCAGGAGCTTGAATCCGTCGAGCAGCCGGGTCGGGGCGTTCCAGAAGACGCCCGTCCCCTGGTAGCCGTCGAAGAACAACTCCATCGCCGCCGCGTTCTCGGTGGCGATGCCCGCCGCGAGCCCGGAGGTCTCCTCGTTGGCGATGCGGAGCGCCTCGTCGACCCCGGCGACCCGAGCCACGGTCACCGTGGCCTCCCGGTCCGAGTCGAGCGCCCACTCGTAGCCGATCGGATGCTCGTACGGAGGCAGCGACGCCCGCACTCCTCGTTCGGCGAGCGCCCCGGACACCGTGGGCCAGATCCGGTCGTACACCGCGTCGTGCAGCAGTAGCAGGTTGAGCCGGTTACAGACGCCGAGCCGGTCGAGGCTGTGCGCCACCAACGACTGTACCTTCTCCGCGTCCGCGTCCTGGTCGACGTAGAGCACACCCCCGCCGTCGGCGTGGGCGAGCGTGCGCACGCCGTGCGTGGCGGCCTCGGTGGCCAGTGCCCGGGTGCTCTCCCCGCTGCCCCGCAGGATCACCAGCGGAACCAGGCCGGGCAGCCGCACCAGCGCCGCAGCGGCCTCCCGTTCCGCCCTCGGCACAAGCTGGATCACTTCGGGGTCGATGCCCGCGTCGGCGAGCGCGGGGCGGATCACCACGTCGAGCAGGCACCGCGCGGAGCCGAGTGCGGCCGCGCCGGTGCGCAGCACGCCGCCGTTGCGGGACTTCACCAGCTGTGAGGCCACGTCGACCGTCACGTTCGGACGCGCCTCGTAGTTCGCCCCCAGCACGCCCACCGGCCGGCGTCGCTCCACCAGCCGGAGGCCGTCCGGCAATGTGGACACCGGCACCGACCGCTCCTGATGCGGAGCGTCGGCGAGCAGGCGCAACTGGTCGGCCATGCCGGTGAGACGGTCGTCGGTGATGGTGAGCCGGTCGAGCAGCCCGGCACTCATGCCGTCGGCCCGGGCAGCGGCGACGTCGGCGGCGTTGGCTTCGAGGACGGCATCGGCGTGCGCACCGAGGCGCTGTGCCATACCCCGCAGCGCCGTGTCGATCGCCGCGTCCCCGGCCGTGGCCAGCGACGGGGCGGCATCCTTGGCCGCACGCGCACACACCTCGACAGCCTTCGCCACCTCGTCGGTCACCGCACCGTCCTTTCGACGTCCACTCCGGCCGGGGCCACGCCCGGCCACCGCGCACCCCGGCGTCGCGCCGGATGCCTCTGGTTCCAGTGTGCCGCACCGCACCGGGGGCCCGAGCCGCCCCTCGACGCACGACCGCGCGGCGGTTACGGGGCCAGCACGGGCCCGGCCAGCAACATCCCACCGCCCACCAGACAGCTCACCGTGAGCACGAGCAGGACCAGCAGCCAGATGACGGCGGGCACACCGGTCAGGCGCGCGAGCTGGTCGGCGTCGGAATCGCGTGCCGCGCCACGGCGCCGCTTGGCCTGAAGTTCGAACACCGGCCGGACCGCGCCGAAGAGCAGGAACCACGTCATCACGTACACGAACGCCGCCTGTGGCCCCGGTCCCGCGACCAGCGCCACCGCGCCCAGCACCAGCGCCGAGAGCACGACGGACAGCACACCGTAAGCGTTGCGCACCATCACGAGCACACCGAGCAACAGCGCCGCCGCGATCCCCAGCACGACGCTGAGCCGGCCGGCGGAGACCAGTCCCGAGAACGCCAGACCGAGCAGGGCGGGAGCCGGGTACCCCGCCAAGGTGGTCAGAACCATCCCGGGGCCGCTCGCCCTGCCCCGAGAGACGGTCACACCGGAGGTGTCCGAGTGCAGTCTGATGCCCTGGAGACGCCGTCCGGCCAGCAGCGCGACGAGCGCGTGCCCCGCCTCGTGCACGATCGTCACCACGTTGCGCGCGAACCGCCACGGCGTCCGCAGGAACACCACAGCGCAAGCCACGACCCCGGTGACGACGGCGATGGTGCTCGCGGCACCGAAACCCAGCTCGAACGCGTTCAGCACGGCGTTTGCCTGATCGGTCGTTGTCACCCGGCCAGCTCATCACAGTCGCGTTCCCTCCCCGCGCCCGCCCGGGACCGGGCGGGCCGGTGGACGCAGGGCGCACCGGCGGCACGTGACGTAGGCGTCGCGGAGCACGAACGCCGCCCAGCCCCGGTAGGGCCGCCAGCGCTCGGCGAGACCGGCCAACTCCACCTCGGAGTCGGCCGTGCCGTAGAGCCCGGCGACCGCCCGGCGCAGCGCGGTTTCCCGGAGCGGAAACAGGTCGGGATGCCCCGCTCCGCGGCCGACGATCAACTCGGCCGAGAACGGCCCGACCCCGGGCAGGCCGCGCACCTCGGCCAGCGCGTCGGCGGCCGGCAAGGCACGCAGCGCCGCCGCGTCGAGACGTCCCTCCAGCGCCACCTCCGCGACCAGCTCCAGTCGTTGCCGCTTGAGCGCCGACAGCCCCGGCACCCGCACGCCGGTGACGAGAGCGTGCGGCGGCGGAAACGCCCACAGCCGCCGGGCGCCCACACCGGCCACCCGGCCGTGCGACTCGGCCAGCGCCCGCACGAGTTCCGTGGTCCGCTCCCGGCTCAAGCCCTGGCACACCACCGCCCAGCAGGCGGCCTCGTACGGCGAGCGGAACAGCACCGGCCGCAGGCCCGGACGGCGAGCGTGCACGCGCGTGAGTACGGGGTCCGACCGGGCCACGGAGTCGAACGCGTCACCGTCGAGGTCGCACGAGAGCATCCGCCGCACCTGCTCGACGACCTCCTGGGCGACCTCGGTCGGACCGGTGAGGTCGACGGCCAGCGAGTCCGGGGCGCGCTGGCGCACCGAGATCTCGACGTACTCGTACTGGGTCTCGGTGAACAACGCCGAACGCAGAAGCACCGAACCGGGCCCCTCCCCCGGGCCCGGCGAGCACACCCGGAATCCGGACGCGGAACCGTCGACACCGGTGAGGTGGTCGGCGTAGTCGGCCAGGTCGAGCGTGCCACGCACAGGCAGATCGACGGTCAGATCAGCCGCGTGACCGGCGGAAACGCACATCTGGAAACACCCTTCGGAAACGGTCGATTCGCACCTCGGAAGCGACATTAACCGCACACGACAGAACGGAAAAGAGATTCAGGAAACGAACGGAACCGCTCGTTCCGTTTTCCGGGAAATTGCCTCGACGACGGAACCGTTCGCTCTGCGACGGGTGCTCTGCCATTCCCTCCGCGCGGCGGCGAGAGCGACCTCGGCGGCGACAGCGGTGGCTCCACGGGACGGTGACGAACCAGCGCGCGGCACCGGATCGGACGGCGCACGCGCTCGGCGACCGGGAAACGGAGCGTGACAAGCACCACCTCGTGCCTCACGTTAGGGTTTCCCGGGTGACCGATCGTCTTGTCTGGATCGACTGCGAGATGACGGGGCTGGACCTCGCCAAGGACGCCCTCATCGAGATCGCCGTGCTGGTGACCGACGCCGACCTCACCATCCTCGGCGACGGGGTGGACCTCGTCATCCACGCCGACGACGAAGCACTGGCGAACATGCCCGACGTCGTGCGGACCATGCACGCGCGGTCGGGCCTGACCGAGGAGGTCCGCCGTTCGACGATGACGCTGGCCGAGGCCGAGCGGCAGGCACTCGACTACATCCGCGAGTACGTGCCCGACGCGCGCACGGCACCGCTGGCGGGCAACTCGATCGCCACCGACCGGGGCTTCCTCGCGCGGGACATGCCCACGCTCGACGCCCACCTGCACTACCGCATGGTGGACGTCTCCTCGGTCAAGGAGCTGGTGCGCCGCTGGTACCCGCGCATCTACTACGCCAAGCCGGACAAGGGGCTCGCGCACCGCGCCCTTGCCGACATCCGGGAGTCGATCGGCGAGCTGGAGTACTACCGCCGCACGGCCTTCGTCGCGCAGCCCGGTCCCACGAGCGAGCAGGCCCGGGCCACCGCCGACGAGGTGCTGCGGGACGGGGCTGAGTAACCCGGTTGAAGCGCCGTCCCGGCGGGACGCTATAGTGATCAGGCCGAGGTGCTCGCGAGGGCACCTCGCATGGTGGGTGTAGCTCAGTCGGTAGAGCACCTGGTTGTGGTCCAGGGGGCCGCGGGTTCAAGTCCCGTCACTCACCCCAGACGAACCGGCTCCACGCTCTCGACGTGGAGTGGCCGGTGCTCCGCGCCACCGCGTCGACGGGTCACCACACCGGCAGGTCTCCGCGCGGGGAGGCGATCGCGACCACCGTCGCCAGCACCGCGCCGAGACTGGGCAACCAGCGCCGTGACACGTCCGGTTCCACGACCCACCGGGTGAGGGCCTCGGGGTCGCGCTCGTCCGGTAACGGCACCACCGACCCAGCGGGGAGCACGTGGACACCGGGCGGCAGACCCGTCTCCACCACGCCGACGTCGCCCGTCTCGACGAGGAAGACGGTGGCCATCTCACGGCGCGTCGGGAGCGTCAGCACCGGCGCGCCGCAACCCTGCCGGTCCAGGCTGGCCAGCACCACACCGGAGATCCCGCGCGGCACCACCACCGCGCCGATACCGGCGCCGGTGACGAGCCGCTCGCGGCCGGTGCGCCCTTCGACGGGCCACCCGAACGTCGCTCGATAGTCCACACGCGAATCCCGTTGTGGCGCGGTGTCCAGCTCCACGCTCATGGCACTCCCTCGTCCAGCGGCACCTCGTTGTCCACGGCACCCGGAAGCCTAGCGGCACTGAGTGCCATTAACAAGGGACCCTGCTACGTTCTGCGTATGCCCGGCAGTTCCCAGCCAGCGCCTCGCGCCCGGGTCGGACGCACCTCCGCGGGCCGCCGGAAACTCCGTCACGCGCTCACCCAGGCCGCGATCCGGTTGTTCCTCGACAACGGCTACGAGGCCACGACGGTCGACGAGATCGCCGCGGCGGCGGGCGTCGGCAGGCGCACCTTCTTCCGGTACTTCCGGTCGAAGGAGGACGCCATCTTCCCCAACCACGACGAACTTTTGCCCGAGGTCGAACGCAGGCTCGCCGAGGCCGACGACCGGCGCGACCCCGTCGGTGTCGTGTGCGAGACGGTCGGCGTCGTCCTCGACTTCTACCTCGACGATCCCGAGGTCTCGATCAAAAGGTACGCGCTGACCCGCACGGTCCCGTCGCTACGCGACAAGGAAGTGGCCAGCGTCGACCTCTATCAGCGGGTGTTCGCCCACTACCTGCGCGAACGCTTCGGCGCGGCGGGCGACCCACTGGCCGACGTCCGGGCCTCGGTCGCCGCCGCGGCGGTGGCCGCCGCCCACAACCACGTTCTGCGCCAGTGGCTGCGCAGCGGCGGCGAGGTGGACGCCCACGCCCTCGCCGACCAGGCGTTCGGGGTCGTCACCGCCGCCTTCCCGCCGACGGTGGCGACCGGGTCCGGCAGCGCGGACGACACCGTGGTGGCGGTACTGCGGACGTCGACTCCGACCTCCGAGGTGGTGCGCCGCATCAGCGACTCGCTCACCAGCGACGCACCGGGCCCCCGTAATGGCACGTCGTGCCATTACGGGGGCCCGACTCGGCGCTCGTAGCCGGAATGACAGGGCCGGGGCCGCGGGTCCGGGGCGACGGTGCCCGGCGATTCCGGTCGTCCCCCGACCACCCGACGTGACCCGTGTCCCTTTGTTCTCCGGATAGTAGGCCGTCCTACTAAAATCCGGTCAACGTGAGGATCAGCCAGGAAGGATTGCGATGAGTGACATCACGCGGGTAGGCGTGATCGGAGCGGGGCTGATGGGCTCGGGCATCGCCGAGGTCTGCGCGCTGGCCGGTCTCGACGTGCTCGTGGTCGAGGCCGACCCCGCCGCCGCGGAGGCGGGGCGGACCCGCCTCGAGACGTCGATGGAGCGCGCGGTGAGCAAGGGCAAGCTCTCCGCCGAGGAGCGCGACGCCGCCCTGGCCCGCACGACCGTCAGCGTGGACATCGGCGACTGCGCCGACCGCGACCTCGTGGTCGAGGCCGTGGCCGAGAAGGAGGACGTGAAGCTGGAGGTCTTCCGCGCGCTCGACTCGATCGTGCGACGCGAGGACGCCGTGCTGGCGTCGAACACGTCCTCCATCCCGATCATGCGGCTGGCGATGGCGACGTCCCGGCCGGAGTACGTCGTGGGCCTGCACTTCTTCAACCCGGTTCCGGTGCTGAAACTGGTGGAGCTGATCCCCACCCTGCTCTCCGGCTCCGAAACCGTGTCCCGCGCCGAGGACTTCGCCACGACGGCGCTGGGCAAGACCGTGGTGCGCGCGCCGGACCGCGCGGGCTTCGTCGTCAACGCGCTGCTCATCCCGTACCTCTTGTCGGCGATCCGGATGGTCGAGGCGGGCCACTCCAGCGCCGAGGACATCGACAACGGGATGGTGCTCGGCTGTGCGCACCCGATGGGCCCGCTGCGCCTCGCGGACATGATCGGGCTCGACACCACCAAGGCCGTGGCCGACTCCCTGTACGCCGAGTACGCGGACCCGCAGTACGCCCCGCCGCCGCTGCTGCTGCGCATGGTGGACGCGGGGCTGTTCGGCAAGAAGTCCGGCCGGGGCTTCTACGACTACACCCGGGGAGAATGAGATGTACCAACTGTCCGAGGAACACGAGGAGCTCCGCGCCGCGGTGCGCGCGCTGTCGGAGAAGGAGATCGCGCCGCACGCCGCGGAGGTCGACGAGCAGGAACGCTACCCGCACGAGGCCGCCACGGCGCTGACCTCTGCAGGCTTCAACGCCGTGCACATTCCCGAGGCCTACGACGGACAGGGGGCGGACGCGGTCGCCGCCTGCATCGTGATCGAGGAGGTCGCGCGGGTCGACGCCTCGGCGTCCCTGATCCCGGCCGTGAACAAACTCGGTACCCAGCCGATCCTGTTGTCGGCCTCCCACGACCTGAAGAAGCTCGTGCTGCCGTCGATCGCCTCGGGAGAGGCGTCGGCCTCGTACGCGCTCTCCGAGCGCGAAGCCGGGTCCGACACCGCCTCGATGCGTACCCGCGCCCAGCGCGACGGCGATGACTGGGTGCTCAACGGCACCAAGTGCTGGATCACCAATGCGGGTGAGTCGAGCTGGTACACGGTGATGGCCGTGACCGACCCCGACGCCGAGAAGAAGGCCAAGGGCATCTCCGCGTTCGTCGTGCACGCCGACGATCCCGGGTTCTCGGTCGGCCCGAAGGAACGCAAACTGGGCATCAAGGGCTCACCCACGCGCGAGATCTACTTCGAGAACTGCCGTATCCCCGCCGACCGGATCATCGGGGAACCGGGCACCGGGCTTCAGACCGCCCTGGCCACGCTCGACCACACCCGCCCGACGATCGGCGCGCAGGCGCTGGGAATCGCCCAGGGCGCGCTGGACGCGGCGGTGGACTACGTCAAGGAACGCAAGCAGTTCGGCACGGCGATCGCCGACTTCCAGGGCGTCCAGTTCATGCTGGCCGACATGGCCACCGAGATCGAGGCGGCGCGGCACCTGGTGTACGTCTCGGCGGCGGCGACCGAGCGCGGGGACCCGCGATCGAGCTTCCTCGCCAGTGCCGCCAAGACCAAGGCCTCCGACGTGGCGATGCAGGTGACCACGGACGCCGTGCAACTCTTCGGCGGTGCGGGCTACACCCGCGACTTCCCCGTGGAGCGGATGATGCGCGACGCCAAGATCACCCAGATCTACGAGGGCACCAACCAGATCCAGCGCATGGTGATGGCTCGCAAGCTGCTCAAGGGCTGATCTTTCCGCGACGGGCGGGCCGTGGCGGGTGTGCCTTCCGGGCAGCATGTCCCGGGCAGGGCTTCCCGGCACGACCCGTCCCGCACGGTGCTCCGACTCCGGACGTGGGCTCCGGCGTGGGTTCCGGGCGTGGCCGCGAGGCCGGAGTCACGCCGCGCCCGACTGCCACTCCTCCCAGGACATCTGCCACACGCTCCACCCGTCGGTGGGTTCGAGCGTCTGGCCGCCCGCGTTGACCACGGTCACCGGGTCTCCGCGCTTGCTCCGTTCCATCAACCACGCCGCGTCCTCGGGCGCGAGGTTGAGACATCCGTGGCTGACGTTGCGCTTGCCCTGGTCGCCGACGGACCAGGGCGCCGAGTGGTAGAAGATGCCACTGTTGGAGAGCCGGGCGGCGTAGTCGACGTGGATGCGGTAGCCGTCCGAGCTGTCGACCGCGACGCCGTAGGTGCTGGAGTCCAGCGTGTAACCGTGGTGCTCGCTCATGACGGTGTAGGTGCCGTTCGGGGTGGAGCTGGAGGCCTTCCCCATCGAGATCGGCATCGTCCGGATGGTCTCGTCGTCCGCCGTGACCGTCATCCGGTGGCTCTGTCCGTCGGCGGAGATCAGCAGCTTTTCCCCCACGGTGATCGTGACCGCCTTGTCCCGCGCGCCGTAGGTGCCCTCGCCGAGGTCCCTGCCGTAGATCCGCGCATCGACGGTGATCTCCGTGCCCGATTCCCAGTATTCCTTGGGCCGCCAGATCACGCGGTCGTCGCCGAACCAGCGGAAGTCGCCCTCGGTCTCGGGCTCGGCGCTGATGGTCAGCGCCTCCTCGGCGGCGTCCCGGTCCGGCACGGCGCCGCTGAAGGTGAAGATCAACGGCATGCCGACACCCACCGTCTCGTCGTTCCGGGCGTTGATCCACACGTCCACCGTGCGCGCCGGTGTGGCCGTGGTGAAGGTGGAGGTCTCCTCGACCTCGGCGCCGTCCTCCCCGGTCGCGCGCACGGTCAGGGTGTAGGTCTTGCCGTAGCCCAGTGGCTCCGTCGTGGTCCACAGCGAGCCACCGGAACGCAGGTCGTGCTCGACCTTCGTCCCGTGCGTGCCGATCAACGACGCGCCCGTGATCCGGCCGTTCTCGGCACGCACCGTGACGGGTCGCGCGGGCTCGACATCCGACTCGTCGTCCGACACCGACATCCCGAGGGTCACGGGCTCGGGCGGCTCACTGGTGGACGGTGTCGTCGACCGCGACGGCGCCGACTCCCCGGGGACGGGAGCACCGCATCCCACGGTCGCCACCGCGACCAGCAGCAATGACGCCCAAACCCTGCCCGTCCGCGGCGGAACTCCACCCGGCCGTGCCATCAACTTCCCCCGATCTCACGAAAGACTTGCCCCGAACGTGTGGCGAGTGTGCCGGAGTCGTCGCATCGCGTGGGTGGACGTCATCAAGTTGTGTCCGAGCCTCAATCAGGGGGCCGCGTCACCGGCCGGATACGGGCGTGCTAGTGTTTCACACGTTGCCGAACGGAGCCGACAACACGAACGACGCCGGTCGAGCACGCGCCATTAGCTCAAGTGGCAGAGCAGCTGACTCTTAATCAGCGGGTTCGGGGTTCGAGTCCCTGATGGCGCACAATCCCAGGTCAGACGTCCTTACGGCGTCTGACCTTTTTCTTGTCCGCCGTGTCCGTTCTCGGCGAGCCGGATCGCCGACGGCATCCTCGCCATCCTCACCCCGAGCCGCGCGCCGGTCGGCGTGGCGTGGACCAGACCCGTCGCCCGCCCGACGACCCGACGCCGCTTTCGCCGGCGCCGGACCGGGTACACACCACACGCGGGACCCTCGCCTACTCCACGACAACCACGAGAACGGGGGCATGGGCGTCACGACCCACGGGGCGGGGGGGCGAACCGGTCTCCGGTGACGCACACCACGAGCGGGCCGCGGCCGGTCGCGCGCCTGTCCGGGTGGACCGACTTGCCCACACCCCCGAATCTCGGCGATCGTGAGGTGAGCGGATTAATCCGCGCTTTCTCCGCCCGCGGGAAAGGAGCCACTATGAATGCGCTCGACCTGACCGCGATCACCCTCACCAGGTCTCCGAATCCGACCAGGACACGGCGGGTCTGCCTGCCCGAGGCCGTGGCGTGGTTCGCCGACGAGGAGCATTCCGACCGCCCCCGCTGTGTCTCGACGGTGCTGCTGCGCACCGGAACCGCGCTGTGCGCGCGACTCCCGCACGACAAGCGGCAGAACCTCAAGCGATTCGTCCCGGACCTTGTCGGCACGGCCGGCGACGGCTACGACGAGGAGCGCTCACGGCTGGCGATGGACTGGCTGGTCCGGGTATACCTGCCGACCTGGCTGCGCGTCGTCGGCCGCCTGGAACTGGCCGCCGCCAGCCTGGCCGAGCACACCCCCGTGTACTCGGTGGCCGACGCGGCCGAGGCGATGGCCGGGCCGAGGACGGCGGTGCGCAAGGCCCTCTACGCCCTCTACGGTTCCGAGCGCTGGCAGTGGTACCGCCCCCAGCGCACGGAGTTGACGTTGGACATCTCCCGACGCCTTTCGGCCAACGCCGGGGACGCCGCCGTGGCGGGCACGATGGCCATCGCACGGGAGTTCCTGCCCGAGTGCGGCAAGCTGCGGCTGGCCGTCGAGCAGGCCCTGCTGCTCGCCGTGTGCGCCGCGGGAACAGCGGTTCCGGACACGGAGCGGGCCGCCGACCCGGTCGAGACCGTGTTCCGCGAGACAGAGGAGATCGTCGAGGACGCGGTGGTCGACCTCTTCGAGCGCATGATCGAGGTGCGGCCCGCGGAGAACGCGGGGTGGCTGGCGGCGGACCCGGCCGAGGCGGCACGCAGCGTGCGAGAATCCTGATGTGGTGACCCCCTCCGACCGGCCCGGCCGGCTCCCCCACGACGACACGCGCGCGGGCGCCGCCTCCGGCGCCACGGCAGCGACTTCAGGGACGCGGCTCGCCACACTGCGCGCGGACTGCTCCCGGTGTGCCGGGCTGTGCTGTGTGGCGCTGCCCTTCACGCGGTCCGCGGACTTCGGCCTCACCAAGGACGCGGGAACGCCGTGTCCGAACCTGGGTGCCGATTTCGGCTGCGGCATCCACGCGCGCCTGCGCGCCGACGGTTTCCGCGGATGCTCCGTGTTCGACTGCTTCGGCGCGGGCCAGCACCTTTCGACCGTGACCTTCGCCGGTCGCGACTGGCGGGACGACCCGGAGACGGCGACGGCGATGTTCGCCGCGTTCGGCGTGCTGCGGCAACTGCACGAACTGCTGTGGTACCTCACCGAGGCACTCGACCGGCCCGAGGCGCGCGAGGTCCACGCGGCGCTCCGGCAGGAACGCGACGAGGTGGACGCCCTGACCCGCGAGCCCGCCGAGCCGCTGGCCGAGGTCGACGTGCCCGCGCTGCGGGACCGCATCGGACCGTTGCTCGCGCGGGCGAGTGCCTCCGTCCGTGCCGAGATTCCCGGCCGCGCTCGCGACCGGCGCGGTGCCGATCTGATGGGAGCGCGCCTGCGGGGCGCACACCTGCGTGGGGCCGATCTGCGCGGCGCCTACCTCATCGCCGCCGACCTGCGGCGTGCTGATCTGCGGACCACCGACCTGCTGGGCGCGGACCTGCGGGACTGCGACCTGCGCGGAGCCGACCTGACCGGGTGCCTGTTCCTCACCCAGCCACAGGTCAACGCCGCCGTCGGCGACGCGGCCACCCGGTTGCCGCCCGCGGTGGACCGTCCCGACCACTGGTGACCCGGGGGTTTCGGCGCCGGGCCGCTCACCGCTCCTCGGGCAGGAGAATCCACAGGGCCAGATAGAGGACGAACTGAGGCCCCGGTAGCAGGCACGAGAGCACGAACACCACGCGCACCGTGCGCGGGGACCAGCCGAACCGGCGCGCCAGTCCGGCGCACACACCCGCGATGACCCGGTTGTCCCGTGAGCGAGTCAGACCCGTTGTCGTTGTCATGCCTCCCAGTGTCGGGTCGTGGGCACCGGCGCGCATCGGGGACCGACCCGGAGATCGAGCGCGCGAGCGGAGCCTCACTTCAGGGTTGGTCCGGACGGCGGCATGGTGACTGAACCGATCGAGTTACGCTGTGCACCGGGCCGTTTCCGTGCGGTACACAGCTTTGCACGCACACGACGGGAGGGACGCGGTGAACTGGGGCGAGCGAGTGGCACTGGTGACGGGCGCCTCACGCGGTCTCGGTGCCGCGATCGCCGAGACGCTCGCCGGTGACGGGTTCCGCGTGGCGATCAACTTTGCGCGGAACAAGGACGCGGCCGAGTCGGTGCGCGAGCGCATCACCGCGCGGGGCGGCACGGCGGAGGTCTTCCGGGCGGACGTGACCGACGAGGGGTCCGTCGACGCACTGCGGCACGCGGTGCTGGGGACGTTCGGACGGATCGACGTGCTCGTGCTCAACGCGACCGGGCCGCAACCCTTCATCGCTCTCGACGACCTCGACTGGCGCGCCGCGCTCGACCAGCTGGAGTTCTTCGTCAAGAGCCCGCTGCTGCTGACGCGGGCCGTGGTGCCGGGCATGCGCGAGCGCGGCTGGGGGCGCATCATCCACGTCGGCTCGGAGGTGCTGGAACTCGGCATTCCGCGGTCCAGCGCCTACGTCGCGGCGAAGGGCGCACAGCTCGGCCTCACGCGTTCCTGGGCACGCGAGCTCGGCGCGCACGGCATCACGGTGAACCTCGTGGCGCCCGGGTGGGTGCCGACGGAGCGGCACCAGGACGCCACCGAGGAGGACAAGGCCGCCTACGCCGCCTCGGTGCCGCTGGGCCGGCTCGGCACGCCCGAGGACGTAGCGGGTGCGGTGGCGTTCCTGGCCTCCGAGCGCGGCGGCTTCGTCACCGGCCAGAAACTGGCCACCAACGGTGGCAACACCCTCACCTAACCCCTGCCCCCACCCGCCCGCGAGTTGCCCCTTGCCGTCCGCGAGTTGCCCCTTCCCGTCCGCCACGGCCACGGTCGGCGAGTCGCCCGGTCCCGTCCGTGAGGCTCAGCCTGGGTGTGGCGGCAGCCAAGTCCAGCTCGGGCGCTACCGGAACGCGGACGTGCGGCCCGCTCTCGGCACAGGTCGGGTCCGTAGGCCGCACCCGCGCCGGCGGCGCCTCCACATACGAATCGGTCCAGGCGCATCCGCTCCTCTTCCCTGAACATGCCAGCACGGCGGGAGCAACTCACCAGCACGAAGGGGCAACTCGCCAGCACGAAGGGGCAACTCGCGCGCCGGGAGGGGCAACTCGCGGGGAGTGGGGCTTGACTGAAGTTGTAGTCGCGAGTATAAGAAAGGTGTGTCTTCTGGTTGCTACTGATGTGAGTGACGAGAGGAGGAATCACCGATGCTGATGCGTACGGACCCGTTCCGGCAGCTTGACCGGCTGACCCAGCAGATGCTCGGCGCGGACGGGACGAGCACGCGGCCCACCGCGATGCCGATGGACGCGTACCGGGAGGGCGACGAGTTCGTCGTGCGCTTCGACCTGCCCGGCGTCCAGGCCGAGTCGATCGACCTCGACGTCGAGCGCAACGTGCTGACGGTGCGCGCCGAGCGCGGAGCCGAGTTCGGCGACGACGCGGACGTGCAGGTGGCCGAGCGGCCGCGCGGAGTGTTCAGCAGGCAACTGTTCCTCGGTGACACGCTCGACACCGAGGCCATCGCGGCCCACTACGACGACGGCGTCCTGACCTTGCGCATCCCGGTCGCCGAGCAGGCCAAACCGCGCAAGATCGCAGTCACCGGCGGCTCCGGCCGCAAGACGATCGACGCCTGACGACGGCGGCGCGCCCTCGGGGCCGCCGCCGTCACCGGTCACACGCCGTCACCCAGTCCGCCTGGCCAGCAGGCGACTGGACCGGCGCGCACCCGCGCCGACGAGTTCCGCACGCACCACACGCCACCCGGGCGGCAGCGACTCCTCCAGCTGTCCGTGCCGCACGTGATAGCGCCGCGGGCGGGCATCGGCCAACGCCTCCCAGCCCAGCAATCCCCCGGGCGCCACCCGGGCGCACGCGGCCCGGAACACGTCCGCGTCCCAGAACAGGGTCGCGAGCACGAAGGCGAAAGGCCCCTCCAGCTCCGGGAACTCGGTACCGCGCACGTCTTTCCGCCCGGAAGCGACAGCGGAGGCCCACGCACACAGATCCACCTCGACGCGGAGCACACGGTCGTGCACACCGCGTCGGCGCGCCTCGCCGCGAAGCTGGTCCAACGCCACGTCCGACACGTCGGCCACCACGACACGCCGCCCGAGCTCGGCCAGCGCGAGCGCGCTACCCGAGCGCCCGCAGGCCAGTTCCAATACCGGCCCGTCGGGCACGTCGGCCTCCAGTGCGGCAGTGGTCAGCGGATGCACGGCGAAGGTCGGCGCGCGCCCGGCGAAGCGGGTGTTCCACCGCCGCCGGTCCGCCTCGCCACGCGGCCGGCCGGTCGGGTGTGCCACGCCGCCATTCTCCCCGACCGGACCCACGCCGCCCGGAACGCCCCGGCTCAGATCTCGTCCCAGGAGTCGCGCTCCTCCCCTCGCCCACTTCGGTCCTCCCGCCGCTCACGCTCGTCCTCCCGCTCGCGCAGCTCCTCGAAACGCTGCCTGCGCTGCCGTTCGCGCTTGCTGTAGGTGGCGCGGTTCACGGCCTGTTCGCTTTCCAAACTGGACCCCAGCGCTCCCGCGAAGGTGCCCATCGTGGCCGAGAGCCACACCAGCGAGAGATAGCTGCCCGGTCCGGCGGAATGGCCGAGCGTCTGTCCCAGGTAGTCCGGGGGGATCACCGCGAGCGCCCCGCCGAGCGTGACCAGGAACAACACCACGTACGCCGAGAGCACGCCCAACGAGAGTGTGACGACGGTGGCGAGGTTGTACAGCCAGGCCTTCTCCTTGAGTTCCGACCGGGGCTGCCACAGGTTGTTGTAGAAGATGAGCCAGGCCACCATCGCCACGATGGCCAGTACGTTCACCGTCACCAGCCGCATCGGGCCGAGCGCGTCGGCCAGCGACCAGATGCTGCTGTAGAAGATACCGAACGCGGCCGCGGCGAACCCGGCGGCGAGCGCCGTGGACAGTTCGGGCACCAGCCGCCAGGGCTTGTTGTCCCGCACCATCCCGAAGAGCAACCGGGCTCGGCCGCGCCAGCCGGTGAGGACGACCGCGGACTCAATCCCCTCGACGGGATTGTCGGTCCAGCGCACCGGCGCGAGCCTGCCCGCCGCGCGGCCCCGCATGCCCTCCGCGCCGTCGATGAAGCCGCGCTTCTGACTCAGCGCGCCGATGAGGTAGAGCAACGTGTCCTGGAGCCGCCGGCACACCCTGATCCCGCCGAGTGCGGGCAGGGAGGCCAGCGCCGCGCGGTGGTCGGAACTCATGTCCGCCACCACGGGTGTCGTGCCCAGGCGCCGCGGCAGATCGGTCACGAAGATCACGACGTCCCAGCCGTATTCGGGCAACGCCTGCCGCGCCAGGCGCACGATCGGTACGTTGGCGCCCTCGTCCAGTTCCAGCGGCTGGGTGCGGCTGCGGACCTCCCAGTCGACCTCGTCACTGACCCTCCGGCTCAGATCGTCCGCGAGCTCGTCCACGAATGAGCCGAGGTACTCGGCGGGCAGACCGGGGTCGGAAACCAGCCCGACCACGACGGTCCGCCGCTGTTCGCCGGACTCGTCCGCGGCACCGTCCGGTTCCGCCTTCTCCGGTTCCCGGCCGGGCGGGACCGGCTCGTCCTGCTCCCGCTCGCCCGCGTCGCTCCTGCCCGAGGGTCCCGTCTCCTTCTGCCGGCTCTCCTCCTCAAGTCCACTCACCCGGATTGGTTACCCGGGCGGGTGAACTCTTACACCCCGGGTACAGCGCCAAGACCCGGCGCCGTACCGCGCCGGGCCGGTCGCCCGCTCGCTCGGGCGACGCTGGCCCCGGCTGGACAGTGACGCTCGGCGGCACCCACCCTGGGGGCATGGCGGGCAACCACACCTTCCCCGGCCGCGACGACGTGGACGCCGACAGCCTCCGGCTCGATGATGTCCTCGCCGACCTGGCCCGCTCCGTCGAATCGGAGAACGACCTCACCGGCACGGTCGGCTCGATCGTCGACGCGGTACGCGTCACCGTCCCGCACGCCGACCACGTCGGCCTGTGCCTGCTTGAGGAACGGGGACCGCGTTCGGTGGCCGCGTCGAGCACGCTGACGGCCACGTTGGAGCAGGTGCAGCGAGACCTCGGCGAAGGGCCCAGCATGGACCCGCGGACCACACGGCCACACCGGGCCGGGGATCTCGCGAGCGACCCGCGCTGGCCCCGGTTCGCCGAGGCGGCCACCGAGCGCGGCGTCGTCTCGATGCTGGCGCTGCCGCTGTTCACCACCAACGCGTGGCTGGGCATGCTGACCCTCTTCTCCGCCGAGCCGCACGCCTTCGACGGCGAGACCGAGCACCTCGCGGAACTGTTCGCCGCCCAGGCCGCCGTCGCGATCGCCGGGGTGAACCGCACGGAGCGGATGCGGGCGGCGTTGACCACGCGGGACGTGATCGGCACGGCCAAGGGCATCCTCATGCAACGCCACCAGCTCGACGCGGAGGCGGCCTTCGCCCTGCTCGTGCGGGCCTCGCGACACACCGACCGCACGCTGCGGGACGTGGCGGAGTGGCTGGTCACCGGACGGGACGCCGCGTGAGTGGCGTGCCGGAGGCCGGCTCCGGCAGCGTCAGCGCGCACGCGCCCGCGGCGGTCAGCACGATCGCCAGCACCAGGAACGCGTCGGCGTAGTCCGCCGCCCCGGTTCCGGCTCGGCCGGGCCCGTCACGACGACCAGCGTCCGCCGAGGGGACCCGGCGTGCCGCTCAGGGCTTGCGCCCCAGAGCGGCGAAGGCGCTGCTGGTCTCCGGCGCGGTGCGGAACTCGTCGGTGTACGGGGAGGGGTGTTCGTCGGGACACCACTCGGGCACCCACACCACGCCCGGATCGACGAGGTCGAGCCCGTCAAAGAACCGGGTGAACTCCGCACGGGAGCGCAGGTGCAGCGGAGCGCTGGAACGCTGGTACCGGTCACGAACCTGAGCACGCCGCTCGCTGTCGGTCTCGGGCACGCCATCCTCGGTGAGGTGCGTGGCGAGCAGGTAGGACCCCGACGGCAGCAGATCCCGATAGCGCGCCAGCACCTCGTGCGGCCCCGCGTCGTCGCCGAAGAAGTAGAGCACGTTGACCACGATCAGCCCGACGGGCCGGGACGGGTCCAGCACCCCGGTGGCCAGCGCCTGCTCCCACACCTGGTCGACCCGCAGCAGATCGCACTCGACCACGGCGTGCCGCGCCGGGTCGCCCTCGCGTTCGAGCAGCACGCGCGAGTGCGCCACGGCCACCGGCTCGTTGTCGACATAGACACACCGGCTTCCCGGATTGACCGAGTCCGCGATCTCGTGGACGTTGCCCACCGTGGGCACGCCCGAGCCGAGGTCGAGGAACTGCGTCACACCCAGCCGCGCCAGCCTGGCCACACCGCGCCCGAGGAACTCCCTGCCCACGCGGGCCATCGTGCGCACCGCCGGGTAGGTCTCGAGTACCTTCGCGCCGAACTCCCGGTCGATGGCCCAGTTCGTCGTGCCCCCGAGGTACCAGTCGTAGATTCGCGCAGGGTTCGGCGTCTCGAGGTCGACCTGACCACCGGGTTCGTCACCGGACCGCGTCATCGCACTCCTCACTCGCGCCGGACCGGCGGTCGTCGGTCCGGACCACCGGGTGCGCACGACCCTAGCCACAGACGGGCTCCGGCTCCGTGCCGGGGGCCGCCGTGGCGGCCGCCTCGGGCAGCCGGGCGACGAAACCGAAGGTGGTGTCCGCCCCCGGTTCGATCTTGGCGTTCCATCCGGCGTCCCGCACCGTGATCCGTCCGCCCGCACGCGTGAGCGTCCCGTTCCAGAGGTCGGCCACGGTGTGCCCGTCGGGCAACCGCCAGCGCACCGTCCAGCCGGTCACCGCGGCCTCTCCCCTGTTGCGGACCGTCACCTCGGCCTGGTACCCGCCCGGCCAGGCGTGGGTGACCCGGTACTCCGCCGTGCACCGCCCGCCGCCCTGCCCGGACGGTGCGGTGCGGGACGCGCCGGGAGCGGCACCACGTCGCCGTCTCCGGGCGCGAGTTCCGCGACGATCTCCCTGGCCGGGCGTACCTCCGTCCCGTCCGGGGCGAGGTTGGTGAACAGGCCGATA
>NZ_KB912672.1:5004-9954 GCF_000383795.1 Saccharomonospora saliphila YIM 90502 | reverse complement strand
GCCAAGGCCCGTCGCCGCCGCGAACGGGGCAGCCGCGCCGGGGCCGGGGCGGATCAGCCGCGGGCGGGATCGACGCCGAACTCCCGCGCGATGTCGTCGAGCATGGCGTGGGCGCCCTGCAAGCTCACCGACACGTACCAGGTCTGGTCGGGCACCTCACTGATCTCGCCCTCCAGCGTTGCCCACAGGGGGTTCGACTCGAACCGCTCCCTGGGGTTCTCGGCCTGCTGGGTGTCATCGACGTAGGACGAGACGAAGATGCGGTCGGCGTCGAGCCGCGCGATGTCCTCCTGGCTGAGTTCCACCGCGATCCGCGAGTCGGCGTCGGGCTGTCCCTCGGGCCGGGCCAGTCCCACGTCGGAGAGCACGATGCCGCCGAACGAGTCGGCGGTGTAGAGCCGCACGGTCGGCTCACCCTCGACGAACCGCACCAGGGAGTAGGTCGGCGTGCCGCCCGTCTTCGCCCGGATGGCCTCGCCGATCTCGGCGGCCCGCCGCTCGTAGTCGTTGATCTTCTGCTCGGCCAGCTCCTCCTTGCCCAGCGCCTTGGCGAGCAAGCGGATGTTGTCCTTCCACGTCGCCCCGGTGGTCTCGCTGAACACGGCCGGGATGTGGTCGGGAAGCTGGTCGTAGAGGCTCTCGTGCCGCACCTTCGCCGAGACGATCAGGTCGGGGTCGACGTCGTACAGCGCCTCGACGTCCGGGCTGGACAGGTCGCCGACCACCCGCCCGTCGGCGAGGTGGCGCGCGTCGTCGCCGAGGTACTCGGGCACCCCGTCCGAGGCGGGATAGCGGGTGTAGGCCACGACCTCGGTCTCCAACGCGGCGGCGGCGTCGGCGAAGCTGGAATCGAGCGCGGCGACGGTTTCCGGGCGCTGCTCGATCGTCGTCTCCCCCATCGCGTGCTCGATCGTGCGCGGGTACGCGCCCTGCTCGCCACCGGTGTCGGCGGGCTGCTCACCGTCCGGTGAGCAGGCGGACAGCGCGAGGCAGGCAACGGCGGTGGCCACGGCGGTGCGGCCGGCCGGGCGGGACAGGCGGATCATGGTCACCCTTCATATTCGGTTAGGCTCTCCTAACGAACACCGGACTGTAGCCCACGTGTCCGTGCGGCAAAAGAGGTCCGCAGCACACGCGACAGGGATCGGGACATGGCCACGACGCTCAGCACGCGGGCGGACACCGGCACCGGCGCTCCGCTCGACCGCGCGCGGAGACGGCGCTGGCCGGGCCTGACCGCGCTCGGCCTCCTCCTGGTCGCCGCGGCGGTGCTCAGTCTCGTCTACGGGGTGCACCCGGTGCCCCCGGCCGACGTGTGGCGTGCGCTGACCGCCCCCACGGGGGGCGAGCACGACATCATCGTCCGGTCCCTGCGCGCACCCCGCACGCTCGCGGGAATCCTGGCGGGCATCGCGCTCGGCATCGGTGGGGCGCTCATGCAGGGCCACACCCGTAACCCCATCGCCGATCCCGGGCTGCTCGGGGTGAACCAGGGCGCCGCGTTCGGCATCGTGACCGCCGTCGTGGTGTTCGGGATCACCGACCTCACCGGGTTCGTCTGGTTCGGGTTCGCGGGCGCGCTCGTCGCGGCCACGGTGGTGTTCGGACTCGGCACCCTCAGCGGACGCGGGGGCAGCACCCCGGTGACCCTCGCGCTCGCCGGAGCGGCGGTGAGCGCCCTGCTGTCCGGCCTCACCGCTGCCGTGGTGCTCGCCAACAAGCAGGGCATGGAGGTCTTCCGGTTCTGGCAGGTCGGCTCGCTGGCGGGCCGCGACTACGCCGTGCTCGGGCAGATGCTGCCCTTCCTGCTCGCCGGGCTCGTCCTGGCTCTGCTCAACGCGCCCGGTCTCAACACCCTCGCCCTCGGCGACGACGTCGCCACCGCGCTGGGCCGGAACCTCGCCCGCACCCGGATCGTGGGTGTCGGCGCGATCACCCTGCTCGTCGGCGCGGCGGTGGCGGCCTGCGGGCCGATCGCGTTCGTGGGACTGCTCGTCCCGCACGCGGCCCGGGTGCTCACCGGCCCGGACTACCGCTGGCTCGTGCCGTTCGCCGGGCTGCTGGGCGCCATCCTGCTGTTGCTCGCCGATGTGCTCGGCAGGCTGGTGGCCGACGACAGGCTGGAAGTCGGCATCATGCTCGCCGTGCTCGGCGCCCCGGTGTTCATCCGGCTCGTGCGCGGGAAGGGGCTGGCCCGGCTGTGAGTGCGTTCCGTGAGATCGAGGCCGTTCCGGGGCGGCGGCACGTCCGCCTCGGGCCCCTTTCGTGGACGCTGCGGCCCCGGGCGGCCCTCGTGCCGCTGCTGGCGATCGTGGTGCTGCTCGTGGTCGGCGCTCTCAACATCAGTCTGGGCAGTGCCCAGATCGGCCCGCTCGACGTGGTCCGCACACTCGTCGGCGGCGGCGACCGGCGCGAGACCGGGATCGTACTCGACCTGCGCCTGCCCCGGACGCTGGCCGGTGCCCTGGTCGGGGCATCGTTCGGCCTCGCGGGCGCGCTGTTCCAGACGATCGCCCGCAATCCACTCGCCAGCCCGGACATCCTCGGCATCACCTGGGGGGCGGGAGCCGCCGCCGTCGCGGTGATCGTCACCGGCGGTAGCTACGGCCAGATCAGCGGCCCGCTCGCCCAGCTCGGCGTCCCACTGGCCGCCCTCGTGGGCGGCCTGTTCGCGGGACTGCTGCTGTACGCGCTGTCGTGGCGACGCGGCATCGACGGCTTCCGCATGGTGCTGATCGGGATCGGGCTCGCGGCGATCGGCTACAACATCGTGTACTGGCTGCTCACCGTCGGGGACGTGGACGACGCCGCTCGGGCGACCGTGTGGATCGTCGGTAACCTCGCCGACGTCGGCTGGGAGGCCGTCGGCCCGGTCGCCGTCGCGCTCACCGTGCTCGCCGCCTGCGCGCTCGTGTACGCGCATACCTTGCGCGGGCTCCAGTTCGGCGACGACACCGCGCGGGGTCTGGGCATCCGGGTCGACGCGGCGCGGGGCACGCTTTTGCTGCTGGCCGCCGCGCTGGCGGCCGTGGCGACCGCGGTGGCCGGGCCGATCACGTTCGTGGCCCTGGCGACTCCTCAGATCGCCTCCCGTCTGGCACGTACGGCCCAGCCTCCCCTCGCCGGGTCGATGGCGGTGGGCGCGCTGCTCACGGTCAGCGCGGACCTGGCCGTGCGCGTGGTGCTGCCCGGGGTGCCGGTCGGGGTGCTCACGGCCATCCTCGGGGCGCCCTACCTGCTCTACCTTCTCGTGCGGGGGCGGCGGGCCTAGCTCCACCGGGAGCCGAGAACGACCGACACGGCAGGAGGTGCATGTGACGCGAGCCAGATTGCGGGCGGAGGACGTCCGTCTGGGGTACGGCGAGCGGCTCGTGGTGGACGGGCTCGACCTCGACGTCGCCGACGGGTCGGTGACGGTGATCATCGGACCCAACGGGTGCGGCAAGTCGACCCTGTTGCGGGCATTGGGCAGGCTCCTGCGGCCCCGTGGGGGCGCGGTCCTGCTCGACGGCAAACGCATCGACAAGCAACCGACCCGGGAGGTCGCCCGCACCGTCGGGCTGCTGCCGCAGTCGCCGACCGCGCCCGACGGGCTCACCGTCGGGGACCTGGTCTCGCGGGGGCGGCACCCGCACCAGAGCTGGCACAGGCAGTGGTCCGCCGACGACGAGGGGGCCGTCGGCCGCGCGCTGACGATGACGGGCATGGACGCCCACGCCGACCGGGCCGTCGACGAGCTCTCCGGCGGCCAGCGCCAGCGCGCGTGGATCTCCATGACACTGGCGCAGGACACCGCGCTGCTGTTGCTCGACGAGCCGATCACCTACCTCGATCTCGCACACCAGGTCGAGGTGCTCGACCTGGTGCACGGCCTGCACACCGAGCGCGGCACGACCGTGGTGATGGTGCTGCACGACCTCAATCTCGCCGCGCGCTACGCCGACACGCTCGTGGCGATGCGAGACGGGCACGTCGTGGCACGGGGAACACCGGACGACGTGCTGACCGAGCGGCTGCTGTCGGAGGTGTTCGGGCTCGACGCCAAGGTGCTGGCCGACCCCGTGGCCGGTACCCCCCTCGTGGTGCCGATCAGTGCCCATTCCCGGACGACGACCGGTTGACCAGCCACTCGGCCGCGTCGCGCAGCTTGACGTTGGCGTGCTGGGACGCCTTCACCAGCAGGGCGAACGCCCGGTCGGCGTCCACCCCGTGCCGCTCCATGAGAATGCCCTTGGCCATGCCGATGGTGTCGCGGGTCCGCAGTGCTCCGTGCAACTGCTCGAGCCCGCGCGACCCGGCCAGCGCGACGGCGGCGTGGGCGGCGAACAGCTCGCCGATGCGCTCGGCGTCCTCGTCGAAGGCGTCGGCGCGCCAGGAGTACAGATTCAGCGCACCGATCGTCGAGGAATGGGTGAACAGCCGGAATCCCAGCATCGAGGACACACCCGTCGAGGCGGCCTCGGCGCTGAACCGGGGCCACCGGGGATCGGCGCTGATGTCGCCCGTGCGGTACACCGGTCGCTCGAAGATCGCATCGACGCACGGGCCCTCGTGCAACCTGTGCTGGAGCTGGTCGAGATGGGCGACCACCTCACTGGACGGCCCGACCGAGCGCATGGCACCGTCCTCCAGCAGCGAGACACCCGCCTCGTCCGCGCCCGGCACCGTGGCCGCGGCCGCGGTCACGATGGTGGCGACCGTGCGGTCGAGGTCGGCCTCGGGTTCCAGAGTACGGGCGATCTTGCTCAGCACCGCCGTGAGATCATCTGCGGGCTCACCGGGTCCGGCGGCCGCGACAGCCTCGTAGCTCACCGGTCCAGCATTACACACCGGCCGGGGGACACGGCCCCGGCGACCACACTCGCGTGGCGCGTGCGGACAATGTCACGCCCTGTGCGTGGCGCCGGCCACGCGCGCGGCTACCCGGCGCGGCACTCACGCCGGGGCGCG
>NZ_KB912672.1:0-4904 GCF_000383795.1 Saccharomonospora saliphila YIM 90502 | reverse complement strand
GAGGGCGCCCGCACGGCATCCCGTTCTCCGGCGGCCTCCGGCCATGCCACCTCGCGCGGCTCCGCCGCCGGCTCCACGCGGGACGGAGGCCGCGGCCCACGCCGCTCCCGCCGGTGGGTCCCCCGGATCACGCTCGCCGTAATCTCGGCCCTGGTGATGTCGCTGACGGGCTACGCCTGGGCCGCGATGCAGGGCCTGGTCAACGGTTTGACCACGGCGGACGTCATCGCCCAGGACGGCGAGATGCCCGCCGACGGCTACCGGGACATCCTGCTCGTCGGCATGGACAGCCGGACCGACGCCCAGGGCAACCCGCTGCCCGAGGAGACACTGGCCCAGCTCAACGCCGGCACGTCCGACGGGGAACTCAACACCGACACCCTGATCTTCGTGCGGGTGCCCAACGACGGCAGCAAGGCCGTGGCGGTGTCGCTGCCCCGGGACACCTACGTCACCATTCCCGGTTTCGGCAAGCACAAGATCAACTCGGCGTACGCGCGCGGCAAGCTGGCCGCGCGGGAGGATTTGGCCGCCCAGGGCGTCACCGACGAACGCGAACTGGACGTGCGCAGTAACCAGGAGGGGGCCAAGACGCTCATCTCCGCCGTGGAGAATCTCACCGGCACGACCATCGACAACTACGCCTCGATCAACCTGCTCGGCTTCTTCGACATCACCAAGGCCATCGGCGGTGTCGACGTCTGCCTCAACGAGCCGGTGAACGACCCCTACTCGGGTGCGAACTTCGACGCGGGCCGCCAGACCATCGCGGGCATGGACGCGCTGGCGTTCGTGCGCCAGCGGCACGGCCTGTTGCGGGGTGATCTGGACCGCGTCGTACGGCAACAGGTGTTCATGGCGGGCCTGGCGCGGAAGGTCCTGTCCGCGGGCACCCTCGCCGATCCGGCCAAGCTGAACAACCTGGTCGACGCCATCCAGAAGTCGGTCGTGGTCAACCAGGGCTGGGACATCCTCTCCTTCGCCCAGCAGATGCGGGGACTCACCGGTGGTCAGATCGAGTTCCGCACCATTCCGGTCGAGGACTCGGAGTACCAGACCGAGACCGACGGCGTGGCCGTCCGCGTGGACCCGGCGGCCGTCCGGAACTTCATCGCCGAGATCTCGGGTGACATCACCGGTGAGCAGGCACCGGAACACGGCCCGGCGCCGGAGGAGATCACCGTCGACGTCTACAACACCTCCGATATCACCGGGCTCGCGGGCACGGTCTCGGAGGAGTTGACCGCACAGGGTTTCGTCGCCGGCGAGGTCGCCAACGAGACCCCGCGGGAGTACAGCGTGGTCCAGGCTCCCGAGAACGCGGAAGCGGCGGGCCGGGTCGTGGCCGACGCGCTGGGTGGGCTGACCGTGGAGACCAGCCCCGAGGTGCGGTCCGGACACGTGCGCGTCCTGCTCGCGCCGGACTACCGCTCCGGCGGCGGGGACGCCACGCCCGGCGCCCAGGGCGGTGGTGGCCCTGCGGCGGGCTCGGCTCCCCCGCCCCGGCAGCAGCCACCCGCGGACGACACCGACAAGCCGATCACCGCCGACGGCGTCACCTGCGTCAACTAGGCGGTCACTGCTGCTCTGATCGGGTGACATCCGGCTGATCGGCGATTTTCTGGCCGCAGCCGCGTAAGGACCGGGGCCCGAGCTCATTCACTCCCTGTAGAAAACGGCAACGGTAACGGCAGGGGTGGGCCAGTGCTGATCGAAACCGAGACCTACCAGCGGGTGCTGGGTGAGGAACTGCGCAAGCTGCGCACGCAGCGGGGGTGGACCCGGAAGGAACTCAACGAGCGACTTCAGAGCGGCATCTCGCTCCAGACACTGGCGACCTACGAACTCGGCACCCGGCAGTGCTCCGTGGTGCGGCTCGCCGAGCTGTGCCTGGCACTGGAGGAACGGCCGCAGGACCTGCTGGCCCGCGTGCACAGCCGGTTGTTCGCCGAGGATCGCGGCAGGCTGCGGGTGAACCTCGTCGCTGTGGTCGCCGACGAGCAACCCGAGTTGCTGCCCCTCCGGCGCTGGGCCCGGGGACGGCTCGCCGACGGCGGCTCCCCGGACCTCCAGTTCGACCGGGCCACCCTCGAGCAGCTCGCGTCGCTGTGCGGCCTCGGCACCGAGGACCTGGCTACGCGCCTGCGGCGGCTTTCCGCCGTGTGCGGGAGCGTGCGTACAGCCGGAAGTCACGCGGGTCGAGCTTGCGGGTCCTGAGCCAGTAACGCCAGGTGAAACCGGGCCAGATGGTCCGGTTCACCCCCTGGCTGTCGAGGTACCAGCTCATGCACCCACCGCGTGTCCAGATGCCGCCCGCGAGCTTGCGCTGGATCTCGGCGTTGAAGTCGGCCTGCGCGTCGGCCCGCACGTCGATCGCCTCCGCGCCGTGCGACTCGACGTAGCGCATGGCCTCGGCGATGTAGCGGATCTGTTGCTCGATCATGAACACGACCGAGTTGTGGCCCAGTCCGGTGTTCGGGCCGAGCAGGAAGAACAGGTTCGGATAGCCGGTCACGGTGATTCCGAGGTGGGTCTGCATGCCCTCCTCGGCCCACTGCTTGCCGAGGTTCTGCCCCTGGGCGCCGATGATGTCGAGGTCGTCGAAGGCATCAGTGACGTGGAAGCCGGTGCCGTAGATGATGGCGTCGACCTCGTGCTCGGTGCCCGCGGCGTCCACGATGCCGTGCTCGGTCACCTCAGCGACGCCGTCGGTGACCACCTCGACGTTGTCGCGGTTCATCGCGGGGTAGTAGTCGTTGGAGATGAGCACCCGCTTGCAGCCGAGCACGTAGTCGGGCGTGAGCTTGGCCCGCAACTCGGGATCGGAGACGTGCTTGTCGATGTTGCGCTTGGCGATCTTCTGGGCGAGTTTCATGATGCGCGGGTTGCCGTTGAACCCGATCGCGCGGAACTCCAGCATCCAGTAGAGCAGGTCGCGGTAGGCGCGCTGGGCGCCCGGGACGCGGGCGAAGACGCGTTTGGCCCAGTCCGGCATCGTGCGGTCCGGTTTGGGCATGATCCACGGGGGCGTGCGCTGGAACAGGGTGAGCCGGTCGACGTCCTTGGCGATCTCGGGAACGAACTGCACCGCACTGGCCCCGGTGCCGATCACGGCGACCTTCTTGCCGCGCAGGTCGTAGTCATGGTCCCACTGCGCGGAGTGGAACGTCCTGCCGCGAAACCGCTCGGCGCCCCGCAGCTCCGGGATCTGCGGGATGTGCAGCGCACCCACACCGCAGACGAGGTAGCGGGCGACGAACTCCTCCCCCCTCGCGGTGCTGACGTACCAGCGGTTCTCGTCGGCGTCCCAGCGTGCGCCCGTCATCTCCCGGCCGAACCGGATGAACGGGTACAGGTCCCACTTGGTCGCCACGTCGCGGAGGTAGTCGAAGATCTCCGGCTGCGGCGAGAACGATCGCGACCACTCCGGGTTCTGCTCGAAGGAGTACGAGTACATGTGCGACTGAATGTCGCAGGCGCATCCGGGGTAGGTGTTGTCCCGCCAGGTTCCGCCCACCTCGTCGGCCTTCTCCAGCACGACGAAGTCGTCGCGGCCCTCCGTGCGCAGTTGGATCGCCATGCCGAGCCCGGAGAACCCGGTCCCGACCACGACGACCCCGGTCTCGGTGCGCTTGCCCATCTGCGTGCCTCCCTGCCGCTCTGCGTGTGCGCCCACCCTGTTACCCGGCGTCCAGCTTACCGCGAGTAGGTTACCGGCAGTAGGATAGCGACCGTGAGCGCGACTGCAAAGACCCAGTCCCGGCGCAAGCGCATGCCGAGGGCGCAACGGGAACGACAGATGATCGAGGTCGCCGAGCGGGTGTTCGCCGAGCGCGGCTACTCGGCGGCGTCGATGGACGAGATCGCCGAGCGTGTGGGCGTCTCGAAGCCGATGCTGTACGAGTACTTCCAGTCCAAGGAGGGACTCCTGCTGGCCTGCATCCACGCCGCGCGGACCGAACTGCGCGAGGACACCGAGCGCGCCGTCGTCGGGGCCGCCACGGCCGAGGAGGCACTGCGCCGGGGCCTGTACGCCTTCTTCACGTTCGCGCGGGAGCGCAGGCAGGCATGGTCCCTGCTGCGGAAACGAGATGGCTCTCCTCGGCACGTCGGCGGCCGACGAACTGGAGGTCACCCGGCGCCAGCAGACCGACCTCATCGCCGGCCTGATGGGCGTCTACCTCGACACGCCCGACCCGGTGCGCATCCAGGTCTCCGCGGAGTTCGTCGTGGGCGGTTGCGAGCGGCTGGCGATCTGGTGTGAGCAGGACGACTCCCTCACCCCGGAGGTCGCGACCGAGCACGCGATGCGCGTTCTGTGGCACGGACTCGAACACCTGACGCAACAGTGATCCACTCAGCGATGTGTCGATTTCACCCAGTGTGGTGATAGACTGAGATGGTTCTCACCCTGGGTAGCGTTTACCGCTCGTTCGTGTTGCTGGCACCCCCCGTTGCATCACAAACTTGACTCAACGTCATTAAGGCAGTGGTACGCCGCCCCTCGGCTGGGCGTGCCGCTGCCCGGAGAGGGGTGAGCCAGGTGGTGCAGACAGTCACCGCGACCTACGTGCGAGGCGACGCGAACTGGACGGTACGCGTGTCCGGCCTCGGCAGGACGCTCGACGGCGAAGCACCGGGCATCGTCGCCGCGCGAGACCGTGCCGACCAGCTCGTCGACGAACTCACGCCCGAGAACACGCAGCCGACGGTGGTGCACCTGCTCGACGGCAGCGCGGTCGCGTTCACCTCGGCCTACATGGAAGCGCGTTTGAGCCTGCTCGAAGGCGAGATGGCGCGCACCCAGGACGCCACCGATGAAAAGAGCGTGTCCTCCGGCACGATGGATCGACATGGAAGGAGGCACGCAGACCGTACTGAGAGAGTCGTTCAAGAAGACGGCG
>NZ_KB912671.1 GCF_000383795.1 Saccharomonospora saliphila YIM 90502 | reverse complement strand
GCTGTCCTCGGCTCCGCCGACGGCCCGCTCGACGGCCCGCGCCGAGCGTGGTGACGGCGTGGCGGCGGTGGTGCGACGGTGGTGGGCAGGCGGCAGGGTGGCCCGCGGGGTGCCCTCGTCCACGAGACTCACGACGATGTTCACCTACTTCGGGTCGCTGGTGTGCGTTTAGCTAGCTGTCGATCTCATAAAACTTATAGCCCGCGCTGAATATTGGGTCAACCAAGAGAAGCAGTTAAGCTGGCACGGATGGTGTGGAAGTACCTGGCCGAAAGCGGGCGGCGATGAACCTGCGCAAGCTCGACGACGAACACTACCCCGCCTTCAGCACGGGACAGGCCGCCGAGCTGCTCGGGGTGGAGCAGCCGTTTTTGCGAAGCCTCGACAGCGCGGGCGTGGTCTCCCCGCAACGGTCCAGCGGTGGGCACCGCCGCTACTCGCGCCACCAGCTCGGGCTCGCGGGCAGGCTGCGTGAGTTGCTCGACGAGGGCCACACGCTCGCCTCGGCGCGCAGCATCCTGCGCCTGGAGACGGAACTGGACGAGGCACACCGGGAGATCGCCCGTCTCCGGGAGCAGCTCAACCGGGCGACCGCCGATCCACCGGACGGACCAACCGAAGACGGCACAGGGTGAAAACCCGGCGTTCGCCTGGCACCGCCCGCGCCACGGCGCGATCATGGGGGAATGGTGCTGGACAACCGGGAGCAGTCGAGTTCCGCCACCACTGACGCCGGCCACCACGCCCGCGTCGCGGCGCTGCGCCGCCGACTCGCCGAACCGGACACGGACGCCCCGGTACGCCTCGCGAAACCGACGTCCAACCTGTTCCGCCCCCGCACACCCACGTCCGGCCCCCGGCTCGACGTGTCGGACTTCACGCACGTGCTGGACGTCGACCCGGTCGCGCGGACCGCCGACGTGGAGGGGATGGTCACCTACGAGCGGCTGGTGGACGCGACCCTGCCGTACGGGCTGATGCCGCTGGTCGTCCCCCAGCTCAAGACCATCACCCTCGGCGGCGCGGTCACCGGACTGGGCATCGAGTCGTCGTCGTTCCGCAACGGGATGCCGCACGAATCGGTGCTGGAAATGGACATCCTCACCGGTGACGGCGACATCGTGACCGCCCGCCCGGACAACGAGCACGCGGAGCTGTTCTTCGGTTTCCCGAACTCCTACGGCACCCTCGGCTACGCCCTGCGGCTGCGCATCGAGCTGGAACCCGTGCGGCCGTACGTGCGGCTGCGGCACGTCCGGCACAGCACGGCCGAAGGCTACGTCGCCGAACTCGACCGGGTGTGCCGGGAGGGCACGGCCGACTTCGTCGACGGCACCGTGTTCTCGCCCCACGAGATGTACCTGACGCTGGGCACGTTCACCGACGAGGCGCCGACGACCAGCGACTACACCTGGCTCGACGTCTACTACCACTCCATCCGCACCCGGGACCTCGATTACCTGCACACCAGGGACTACCTGTGGCGCTGGGACACCGACTGGTTCTGGTGCTCGCGCGCGCTCGGCGTCCAGCACCGCCCGGTCCGCTGGCTGCTCGGCCCGCGACTGCTGCGGTCCGACGTCTACCACCGCGTCGTGTCCTTCGTGCGCGCACACGGCCTGCTCGATCGGGTCGACCGGGCACTGGGCAGACTACCGCGGGAGTCGGTGGTGCAGGACGTGGAGATCCCCGTCGACCGCGCCGCCGAGTTCCTCGACTTCTTCCACCGCGAGATCCCGATCAGTCCGGTGTGGATCTGCCCGGTGCGCCAGCGGCATCCGGACCGGCAGTGGCCCCTGTACGAGCTGGACCCCGGCACGCTCTACGTCAACTTCGGATTCTGGGCGACGGTGCCCACCCGGCCCGGCGATCCGCCCGGCGCGCACAACCGCCTGATCGAGGACACCGTGACCGCGCTCGGCGGGCGCAAGTCGCTGTACTCGGAGAGCTTCTACGACGAGCCGACGTTCTGGCGGCTGTACAACGGCCCGGTCTACGAACGGCTCAAGCGCCGCTACGACCCCCGGCGACGGCTGCTGAACCTGTACGACAAGTGTGTCCGCGCGGCCTAGAGGACCCGCTCGGCCCGGGCGCGTCCACGCGCGGCGACAGGGGAGGAGGAACCACGGTGGGCAGGACAGGACCCGGCACCACGACGGCAACGCAGCGGAGCGGACAGCGCACGTCCGGCATCCGCGCGGCCTCACACGCCCCGGGCGCCCGGCGTCCGAGCACGCGCACACCGCCCGGGC
>NZ_KB912670.1:15614-17383 GCF_000383795.1 Saccharomonospora saliphila YIM 90502 | reverse complement strand
CAGCCGGACGGAGCGCATCCCGAAGCCGCGCGCGGTGTCCCGCAGCACGCGCCAGCGCTCGGCGGCCAGCCACGACCGGCGCGGACCGGCGAGGTAGGCCACCGACGCGTGCCCCAGTGAGGCCAGGTGCTCGACGATCTGCCGCGTGCCGTCCTCGTGATCGACGTTCACGCTCGGCAGTCCGTCGACTTGTCGGCTCACCAGCGTCAACCGGTGCGCGGAGGCGAGTTCGCGGATCTGGGCGTCGGACATCCGGCTCGCGGCGATCACGAATCCCTCCACGGAGCCGCTGAGCCGCTCGACGTTGCTCGATTCCAGATCCGGCGACTCCTCGGTGTCACCGAGGATCAGCGTGCGCCCGGCCGCGCGGGTCTGTTGCTCGGCGCCGCGGATGATGCCGAAGAAGTGCGGGTTGGTGATGTCCGAGACGAACAGTGCCACCGTGCGCGTGTCCCCGGACGGCAGCGCCCTCGCGATCGGGTTGGTGTGGTACCCGAGTCGCTCGGCCACCTCGAGAATGGTCTCGCGGGTCCGCTCGTTGACACGACCGGGCTTCGCCAGGGCCCGGGAGACCGTCGATGTGGCCACACCCGCCTCGCGCGCCACGTCGTAGATCGTCGGCCGTCTGCCCTCACGTTGCGCCACCGCAGTACTCCGCTCCGTCGGTCTCGGACGGAAGCGAGACTAGCGGCACGTGGCAACATTTGGCAACCGCTTGTCATCCGTTTCCCGCGCTGTTTATGGTCTGCTGCGTTTCCCGGCCGGCGCCTGCGATGCCCGGCCGCCAGCGCAAGGACAGTGGCGTCGAGAGGGACACGGTTGATGAGGGCGATCGTCCTGAGCGGGCCCGGGCGGGTCGACACGGTCGACACCTGGCCCGAGCCCCGACCACGCGAGGGCGAGGTCCTCGTCGCGATGCGCGCCGTCGGACTGTGCGGGTCGGATTTGGGTGTCTACGATGGACACCGCCTGACCCCCGAGGTGCCGTGGGTGATGGGCCACGAGGGTGGCGGCGAGATCGTCGCGGTCGGGCCCGGCGTGACCGGCCGGTACCCGGGACAGCGGGTGGTCGTCGAACCGAACTACGGCTGCCGGGACTGCGCCGCGTGCGCCGAGGGCGTGACCTCCGCGTGCGCGCACCGGGGGATCGTCGGGATGAACATCCCGGGCCTGCTCGCCGAGCGTGTCGCGGTACCCGCGCAGTTCACCTGGCCCGTCCCGGACACCGTGGACGACGCCGCGTTGGCGTGCGTGGAACCGCTCGCGGTCGCCAGGGCCGCCGTCCGGCGCTCCGGGGTTGGTCCGGACCAGGACTGCCTCGTCGTCGGCGCGGGCTCACAGGGGCTGTTCGTGTGCCAGGCGCTGCGCGCGCTCGGCGTGCGTCCCCGGGTCACCGAACCGCACGCGGGCAGGCTCGCCCTCGCCGAGGAACTCGGCGCGACGCCGGCGGACCCGGAATCCGCGGGCGTCGCCCACGTCGTGTTCGACACCGTGGGCGTGCCCGACACCTGGGACCTCGCGCTGCGCGCGGTGCGGCCTGCCGGTTCCGTCGTGGTGATCGGGATGAGCGGCCGGGAGGTCTCGACGTCCACCCTGGACCTCACGCGGCGGCAGCTCACGATCCGCGGCTCGCTGATCTACGACCACCCGCACGACTTCCGCGACACCGTCGACGCCGTCGTCCGCGGCGCGCTCGACCCGGCCCGCGTGCTCCGGTACCGCGCGGGCCCGGACGCCGCGGCCGATGCCTTCGCCGGGGCCCGCGAGGT
>NZ_KB912670.1:13108-15514 GCF_000383795.1 Saccharomonospora saliphila YIM 90502 | reverse complement strand
CCCTGCGGACCGGGTCCGTGCCCGATTCCGCCCTGGCCGCCGTGCGCCGCAGGCGGCTCCTGCCGACCGTCCTCGTGCAGGCGCTGCAACGTCTCCTGCACCGGCTCGTGGTCGCACCGACCGTGCAAGGGCGCCGCGCCGGGCCGCCCACGCCGCTGGTCGCCCTGATGCGGCGCGTACCACGGCTCTCGGTGGTTCCGGCCTACATGATCGGCGTCGGACCCCGTCCGGAGCACGCACCGGATTTCGCCCGGCGGCCGACGGAGTGACCGAGACCGGCCGGGGACGTCCGGACGCGCGGACTCAGCCCGCCTGCACGGGGTTGGTGAGCGTGCCGATGCCCTCCACGGTGATCGAGACCTGCTGTCCCGCCTCGATCGGGCCCACGCCCTCGGGCGTGCCCGTGAGGATCATGTCCCCGGGCAGCAGGGTCATCACCGACGAGACGAACTCCACCAGCTCGCCCACCTTGTGCACCATCGCCGAGGTGCGGGCGTCCTGCTTCACGGCGCCGTCCACCTCGGAGGTCAGCGCCAGATCCGAGGGGTCGAGGCCGGTCTCGATCCACGGGCCCACCGGGCAGAAGGTGTCGAACCCCTTCGCCCGGCCCCACTGGCCGTCCGCGCGCTGGAGGTCGCGGGCGCTGACGTCGTTGGCGACCGTGTAACCCAGGATGGCGGCGGCGGCCTTGGAGGCGGGCACGTTCTTCACCGGCTGCCCGATCACGACCGCCAGTTCGCCCTCGAAGTCCACCTGCGAGGACATTCGGGGCAGCTTGATCGGCACGTTGGGTCCGATGACGGTCGTCGAGGGCTTGAGGAAGATCATCGGGTCGGCCGGGACCTCGTTGCCGAACTCCTCGGCGTGCTTGGCGTAGTTCCGGCCGACCGCGATCACCTTGGTCGGCAGGATCGGCGCCAGCAGCCGCACGTCGGCCAGCGGCCACCGTCTCCCGGTGTAGTTCGGGGTGCCGAACGGATGATCGGCGATCTCAAGGACCTGTGCCGCGTCGTCGGCCTCGCCCTCGGCCTCGATGGAGGCGAAGGCGACACCGTCGGGATGGGCGATTCGAGCCAAACGCACGCCGTGATCGTACCGCCCGCCGTCACTCCACGCGGCGCGCCTTGTGCACCAGCGCGTCGCAGAGGGCCAGCCAGCTCGCCTCGACGATGTTCGGGTGCACCCCCACCGTCGTCCACTCCCGCTCGCCGTCCGAGGACTCCACGAGCACGCGGGTCGTGGCGTCGGTGCCCGACCGGCCCGCGAGGATGCGCACCTTGTAGTCGGACAGCTCGACCTCGTCCAACCAGGACAGGTGTCGGCGCAGCGCCTGGCGCAGCGCCGCGTCCAGCGCGTGCACGGGGCCGTTGCCCTCCGCCGTGGCGATCACCCGCTCGCCACCGACGTGCACCTTCACCGTCGCCTCGGACACGACCTCTCCCTCGCCGCGGTGATCGAGCACCACGCGGTAGGACTCCAGCGTGAACGGCGGCTCGCCGACGTCGTCGGTCTCGGCCCGCAGCAGCAGCTCCAGCGAGGCGTCGGCGGCCTCGAACGACCACCCCTGCGCCTCGAGCGCCTTGACCTTCGTCAGCGCGTTCGACAGCGCCTCGGGCCGCTCGGCCAGCTCGACGCCGAACTCCCTGCCCTTGAGTTCGAGGCTGGCCCGTCCCGCCATCTCGGTCACCAGCACGCGCATGTCGTTGCCGACCAGCGCCGGGTCGATGTGGTTGTACAGCAGCGGGTCCACCTTGATCGCACTGGCGTGCAGGCCAGCCTTGTGCGCGAACGCCGACGAGCCGACGTAGGCCTGGTGGGTGTCCGGGGTGATGTTCGCCAGCTCGGCGAGGGCATGGGAGATCCGGGTCAGTTCGGCGGCCCCGCCGGGCGGCAGCACCTCCATGCCGAGCTTGGCCACCAGATTGCCGGTGACGGCGAAGAGGTCGGCGTTGCCCGCCCGCTCCCCGTAGCCGTTGGCCGTGCACTGCACGTGCGTCGCGCCCGCCTGCACGGCGGCCACGGTGTTGGCCACCGCGCACGCGGTGTCGTCCTGGCAGTGGATGCCCAGCCGCAGGCCCGTGCGCCGCGCCACCTCGCCGACGGTGTCCGCGAGGCCCAGCGGGAGCTGGCCGCCGTTGGTGTCACACAGGACGACGACGTCGGCCCCGGCCTCGCCCGCCGCGTCGAGCACGCGCAGGGCCGTGTCCGGGTCGTGGGCGTAGCCGTCGAAGAAGTGCTCGGCGTCGACGAACACCCGGCGTCCGTGGGAGACCAGGAAGGAGACGGTGTCGCGCACCATGGCGCACGCCTCGTCCACGTCCACGCGCAGCGCGCGCTCGATGTGCCGGGCGTCGGCCTTGGCCACCAGGGTCACCGCCGCCGCGCGCGAGTCTGCTCGGTGTAGGT
>NZ_KB912670.1:7514-13008 GCF_000383795.1 Saccharomonospora saliphila YIM 90502 | reverse complement strand
CGCGCCCCGCGCGATCCCGCAGCGGCCGGTGCGAGCCGGGGCAGGCACGCGGTGTTCCGCACACCCGCGCCCGCGCTGCTGGTGGTGTTCCTGCTGTTGATCGGCATGCTGCCGTTCGCGTTCGCGGCGCCGGGACTCCAGGCGCTGCTCGCGGTGCCCGTCGGGCTGGCCGTGTGGATCGTGCGCAACCGCACCACCGCGACCCGGCACGGCCTGACGGTGCGCACCACGCTCGGCACTCGCGAGCTGCCCTGGGAGGCGGTGGCCGGGCTTTCGCTCACCCGGAAGGCGAAAGTCCATGCCGTGCTGGCCGACGGCGGCACCGTGCCGCTGCCCGGCGTGCGCACCCGCCACCTTCCGGTCATCTCGTTCGTCAGCGAGGGCAGGCTGCCCGACCCCTCGGGTGTGCTCGACGGTACGCGCGACACGGCACGCGCCGAGGGTGCCCGCGCGAACGGTACGGACGACACGCAGAGCGCGGAAAGTACGGAGAGCCCGAACGACGCGAACGACGCGGACGGCGCGAAGGGGCCGGACGACACGGAGGGACCGAGCGGCCCGGACGGTACGAAGGGCGCGAGCGGCGCTGCCGGGGCCCGGCCCGGCGACGGCGGAACGCGCGACGACGACGTGGACCACGGCGGGCATACCAGCGGCGCGTAGTCTTGCCGCATGCCTGCACTGCGTTCCCGTACCACGACTCACGGCCGCAACGCCGCGGGAGCCCGCTCCCTGTGGCGCGCGACCGGCATGACCGACAGCGACTTCGGCAAGCCCATCGTGGCGATCGCCAACTCCTACACGCAGTTCGTGCCGGGCCACGTCCACCTCAAGGACCTGGGTGAGGTCGTCGCGGAGGGCGTGCGTGCCGCGGGCGGCGTGCCCCGGGAGTTCCACACCATCGCGGTGGACGACGGCATCGCCATGGGACACAGCGGAATGCTGTACTCGCTGCCCTCCCGCGAGATCATCGCCGACTCGGTCGAGTACATGACCAACGCCCACCAGGCCGACGCGCTGGTGTGCATCTCGAACTGTGACAAGATCACGCCGGGCATGCTCAACGCCGCGATGCGGCTCAACATCCCGACCGTGTTCGTCTCCGGTGGCCCGATGGAGGCGGGCAAAGCCGTGGTGGTGGACGGGGTCGCCCACGCCCCGACCGACCTGATCACCACGATCTCGGCGTCGGCGAGTTCCGAGGTCGACGACGAGGGTCTGTCGGAGGTGGAGCGGTCGGCGTGCCCCACCTGCGGGTCGTGCTCGGGCATGTTCACGGCCAACTCGATGAACTGCCTCACCGAGGCGCTGGGGCTCTCGCTGCCCGGCAACGGCTCGACGCTGGCCACGCACGCCGCGCGCAGGCGGTTGTTCAGCGACGCGGGCACCACCGTCGTGCGCCTGGCACAGCGCTGGTACCGCGACGACGACGAGACCGCCCTGCCCCGTTCGATCGCCAACCGGCACGCCTTCGCCAACGCGATGGCGCTCGACATGGCCATGGGCGGCTCGACGAACACCGTGCTGCACATCCTCGCCGCCGCCCGGGAAGGCGAGGTGGACTTCACGATCGACGACATCGACACGATCGGCCGCCGCGTGCCGTGCCTGTCCAAAGTGGCACCGAACTCGAACTACCACATGGAGGACGTGCACCGCGCGGGCGGCATCCCCGCCATCCTGGGTGAGCTGCACCGGGGCGGGTACCTGCACACCGACGTCACGTCCGTGCACTCGCCCTCGCTCGACGAGTGGCTGTCCGAGTGGGACGTCCGGAACCCTGCGGCCTCCGAGCGGGCGCGCGAGCTGTTCCACGCCGCGCCGGGCGGGGTGCGCACCACCGAGGCGTTCTCGACGACCAACCTGTGGTCCTCGCTCGACACCGACGGCGAGAACGGCTGCATCCGGTCGGTCGAGCACGCCTACACCGCCAGCGGCGGGCTGACCGTGCTGCGCGGCAACCTCGCCGAGAACGGTGCGGTCATCAAGTCGGCCGGCATCGACGAGTCGCTGTGGCACTTCCGTGGCCCCGCCCGGGTCGTGGAGAGCCAGGAGGAGGCGGTCTCGGCCATCCTGGGCAAACAGGTCCAGCCCGGCGACGTGCTCGTCGTGCGGTACGAGGGCCCCTCGGGCGGACCGGGGATGCAGGAAATGCTGCACCCCACGGCGTTCCTCAAGGGCGCGGGACTGGGCGCGGTGTGCGCGCTGATCACCGACGGGCGCTTCTCCGGGGGTTCCTCCGGCATCTCCGTCGGGCACATCTCCCCGGAGGCCGCGGCGAAGGGCGCCATCGGGCTCGTCGAGAACGGCGACGAGATCCTCATCGACGTGCGCGAGCGCACCCTCTCGCTCCTGGTGGACGACGACGTGCTCGCCGAGCGCCGCGCGAAGATGGAGGCCTCCGAGCGGCCGTGGCAGCCGGTCGAGCGGGAACGCCCGGTCACCGGCGCGCTGCGCGCGTACGCCCGCATGGCCACCTCCGCCGACACCGGGGCGGTGCGCGACCCGAGCCGCTGATCGGCGCCCGCACGGTGGACGGGGGAGCCGGGCCTCACCGAAAGGCCCACTCCCCCGCTCGCCCACCGGCGCGCGGCGTACTCAGCCGTACAGCACCAGCACCGCGGTGGAGGCCCCCGCGGCCAGCACGAGCGACACCAGGCCGAAGGTCAGCGGCCTGCGCCGCCACGGGGTGTTCTTGTCCAGCGCGACCCGGCCCGACCCGGTGAACAGCAGGGCGAAGGCCACCACCGCGAGCAGCAGCTCGTACTCGACGCCCCCACCGCCCGCGAAGAACCCGCCGTCGAACTTGACGTAGACCGTGTTGACCGCGACGCCGAGCACGGCGGCGGCACCGAGCGGGGTGAACAGGCCCAGCACGAGCAGCAGCCCGCCACCCACCTCGGACAACGCGGTGATCCACGCCAGCAGCGTGGTCTGCCCGGTGTAGCCGAACGACTCGAGCGCCTGGGCGAACCCGCCGATCCCCGGGCCGCCGAGCAGGCCGAACTTCTGCAGGCCGTGCGCGATCATGATCACGCCGAGCGCCAGTCGCAGCACCAGCAGCCCGGCGTCGAGACCGCCGTGCCAGGTCTCGGGCGCGCTCGCGCGGCCACCGGCGCCCGCGCCGTCGTCGCCGCCCACCGCGGGGGCGGTGGTGCGGGTGGTCGGCGTGTCGGTGATCCTGTCCGGATCGAACAGGTCGGAACCGGACAGCGTCTTCGGCCGCTCGGCACGGTCGTCGTGAGCACTCATGAGCGCGCAGCGTAAGGCATACCGGCCGACGCCGGGCGCACGACGGCGGTGCGAGTGTCCGGGGACTCAGTACTCGCCGTGAACCAGGTTCTCCGGCAGCTCGCCCTGCACGTAGCGGGCGATCTCGGCCGCCGCGACGGCGTAGGAACGACGGCGCGCGTCCCGTACCGCGCCCGCGATGTGCGGGGTGACCACCACGTTCGGCAACGTCCACAGCGGATGTCCGTCCGGCAGCGGCTCCGGATCGGTGACGTCGAGCGCGGCGCGCAGCCTGCCCGCCGACAGGTGCGCCACGAGCGCGTCGGTGTCCACGACCCCGCCCCGGGAGGCGTTGACCAGCAGCGCGTGATCGGGCATCGCGGCCAGGAACGCGTCGTCGACCATCCCGTGTGTCCGGGAGGTCAACGGCACCAGCACCACCACGATGTCGCTCTCCGGCAGCAGGGTGGGCAGTTCGTCGACCCCGTGCACGTCGTCGCGCGCGGTCAGTCCCACCATGCGGACGCGGGTGTCGAACGGTTCCAGTCTGCGCCGCAACTGACCGCCGACGTCGCCCGCCCCGAGCACCACCGCGCGTTTGCCCTGGAGGGTGTCGGTGGTGCCGGGAATCCAGTGGCCCCGGCGCTGCGCGGCGGCGAACCCGTCGAGATCACGGCACACCGACAGCAGGACGGCCATCACCCATTCGGCGGTGCTCCCCCCGTGCGCGCCCCGGCAGGTGGACAGCAACACCCCGGACGGCAGCGCCCCCGTCCAGTCCTCCGCGCCGGCGGAGAGGAGCTGAATCAGTCGTAGCCGTGGCATCCACCGCAGCAGCGGGGCGAGCCGGGGCGCCTTGGCGCCCGGGATGAGCACCTCCGCCTCGGCCGCTTCGGGGGGCAGCGCCTCGTCGAGGCCGTACCGCACGGGGCGGACGCCCTCGACCTCCGACAGCGCCTCGAATCCTTCGTCGTGGGGTACCAGCACGGTGATCGTCACGGTCCCATCGTGACCCACGCGGCACGCCCCGCTTACCGGAGGTTCACGGTGTGCCGCCTAGGCTGGGTGACCGTGCGCACGCGAGTTCGCGGGAGATCGAAGACGGTCGCGGCCGTGTCGTGCGCCGTCCTGCTCGCCGCGGGGTGCGCCCAGTTCGACGACACGGCGGGTGAACGGAACTGGGAACCGGCGCCGAACCTCACGCCGGAGGCCGGGCCCCAACCCGACCTGCCCGAGGTCGAGCGGCACAGCGAGCCGGGGGCACCGCCGCGCTCCCGCGAACCGGTCCCGCCACCCGAGGGGTGCACCGACTACGACGAGGCCGTGCTCGCGACCTGCCTCGACACCGTGTCGGCCGTGACGGCCCTGCCCACCGACGGAGCGACCGTGACCGCCCTGGCCGGTGAGCGCCGCAGCGGCAGGGTGCTGCGCGTCGGCACCGACGGCGAGGAGGCCGAGATCGCCACCCTCGACGTGGACCCCTCGGGCGGCGGCGGGCTGAGTTCGCTGGCGCTGTCGCCCACCTACGCCGAGGACCGGCTCGTCTACGCCTACGTCACCACGGCCACCGACAACCGCGTCGTGCGCTTCAGCGAGGGCGGTCCCGCCAAGCCCGTCCTCACCGGCATCCCACGGGGCGAGACCGGCAACAGCGGGGCGCTGCTGGCCGCCGACGACGGCACCCTGTTCGTCGCGACCGGTGACGCGGGCGACCCGGCCGCGGCCGACGACCCGGACTCGCTGGCGGGCAAGGTGCTCCGGGTCGATCCCAGCGGCGCCCCGGCGGAAGGCAACCCGCGACCCGGCTCGCCGGTGTACGCGAGCGGGGTGCACGCCCCGGGGGGCCTGTGCGCCACCGACGACAACTCCCGCGTGTGGGTGACCGACCGGGAACCCGGCCGCGACGCGATCTACCGGCTGCGGGCGGGCGAAGCGCTGTCGGTGCCCGCGTGGACCTGGCGCGAGGCCCCGGGCGTCACCGGCTGCGCGGACTGGGACGACGTGCTCGTCGTGGCGATGTCGGAGGGCGCGAGCGTGCACAACCTGCCGCTGAACGCGGACGGCTCCGTCGGGGGCGAGCCGCGGGTCACGATGGACGGCGAGCGCGGGCCCGACTACGGGCGCTTCGGCAGCCTGGCCTCGGTCACCGCCGACGTCGCCGTCGCGGGCACCGTCAACAAGGACGGCGGCGCGCCGGTCTCCAGCGACGATCGCGTGGTGCTCATCGTCCGCCAGCCCGCGTCGAGCGGCGGGCCGGACTGAC
>NZ_KB912670.1:4245-7414 GCF_000383795.1 Saccharomonospora saliphila YIM 90502 | reverse complement strand
CTCCGCCTCGCCCGCCCGGCACATGTCGGCCATCGCGGTGCCGGGCTCGGCGACGGTGACCGTGCCCAGCAGGTCGCCGTCGGCGTCGACGGCCACGAACAGATCCGCGTGCTCGGCACGGCTCGCGGCGTCGGCGAGCAGCTCGGCGTAGGACTCGCCCGAGTCGTGATCCAGGAAGCCCTCGGCTCGGTAGGCCTCGACCGTCAGCTCGCCCACGGCGGCGTGCTCGGCCGCCCGCGCCCGGCGCACCAGCACATCGCTCATGCGATCCTCTCCTCCCGGTTCCGTGTGCCTTCCCGGCGTCGGTCCGGCCCGGTCACTCGTCCGGTCGCTTCTCCGCGACCTCGACCGCGGCGTCGGGCCCACGGTCGAGCAGCACCCGGAAGCCGTCCTCGTCGAGCACGGGCACCTTGAGCTGCACGGCCTTGTCGTACTTCGACCCGGGAGCGTCCCCGACGACGACGAACGCGGTCTTCTTCGACACCGACCCGGCGGCCTTACCGCCGCGTGCCATGATCGCCTCCTTGGCTTCGTCGCGGGAGAAGCCCTCGAGCGACCCGGTGACCACGATCGAGAGGCCCTCCAGGTTGCGCGGGATGGACGTGTCCCGCTCGGCCTCCATGCGGACCCCGGCACGGCGCCACTTCTCGACGATCTCGCGGTGCCAGCCCACCGCGAACCACTCGCGCACGGCGTGCGCGATCGTCGGCCCGACGCCGTCGACGTCGGCGAGCTCCTCCTCGCTGGCCGCGTCGACGGCGTCGACCGAGCCGAACTCACGGGCCAGCGCCTGCGCGGCGGTGGGTCCGACGTGCCGGATCGACAGCCCGACCAGGACCTTCCACAACGGACGATCCTTGGCGGCCTCCAGGTTGTCCAGCAGGCGCTGCCCGTTCGCGGAGAGGTCCCCCGCCTTGGTGACGAACAGCTCGGTCCGCCGCAACCGCTCCGCGTCCAGATCGAAGACATCGCCCTCGTCGACGAGCACGCCCGACCGCAGCAGCGCGCCCGCCGCCTCCCAGCCGAGCATCTCGATGTCGAACGCGCCCCGGCCGGCGAGGTGGAACAGCCGCTCCCGCAACTGCGCGGGACACGACCGCGCGTTCGGGCAGCGGATGTCGACGTCGCCCTCCTTCTCGTAGGCCAGCGCCGTGCCGCACTCGGGACAGTGCGCGGGCATGACGAACTCGCGCTCCCGCCCGGTGCGCACGTCCACCACGGGCCCGAGCACCTCGGGAATGACGTCGCCCGCCTTACGGATCACCACCCGGTCGCCGATGAGCACGCCCTTGCGCTTGACCTCTTCGGCGTTGTGCAGCGTGGCCAGTTCCACCGTGGACCCGGCGACCTTGACCGGCTCCATCACCGCGTACGGCGTCACCCGGCCCGTGCGGCCGACGTTGACGCCGATGTCGAGCAGCGTGGTGTTGGCCTCCTCCGGTGGATACTTGTAGGCGATCGCCCAGCGTGGCGCCCGCGCGGTGGCGCCGAGCCTGCGCTGCAGCGACACCTGGTCGACCTTGATCACCACACCGTCGATCTCGTACTCGGCGTCCTGCCGGTGCTCGTTCCAGTACTGGATGTGCCCCACGAGACCGTCGGCCGAGTCGATGACCGTGCTGTGCGACGACACCGGCAGGCCCCACGCCGCCAGGGCGTCGTAGGCGTCGGACTGCCGTGCCGGGTCGAAACCGACACGCCTGCCGAGTCCGTGGCAGATCAGTCGCAGCGGCCGCGTGCGCGTGACCTTCGGGTCCTTCTGGCGCAGCGAGCCCGCCGCCGCGTTGCGCGGGTTGGCGAACGGGGGCTTGCCCGCCTCCACGAGCCCGGCGTTGAGCTCGGCGAACTCGGCCACCCGGAAGTAGACCTCGCCGCGCACCTCGACCAGCTCGGGGACCGGGAAGCGGTCGGTGCCGCTCAGGCGCTCGGGCACGTCCCGCATCGTGCGGATGTTGAGCGTGACGTCCTCGCCGGTGCGCCCGTCGCCCCGGGTGAGCGCGCGGGTGAGGGTGCCCTGCTCGTAGAGCAGGTTCACCGCGAGACCGTCCACCTTCGGCTCGCAGAGGTACCGGGTGCTGCCGCCGACCTCACGCTCGACGCGGTCGACCCAGGCCCGCAGTTCGTCGAGGTCGAAGGCGTTGTCCAGGCTGAGCATGCGTTCGAGGTGGTCGTAGGCGTTGAACTCGGTGGAGAACATGCCGCCGCCGACCTGCTGGGTGGGCGAGTCCGGGGACACCAGGCCGGGATGCTCGGCCTCGATGCGCTCCAGCTCCCGCATCAGCCGGTCGAACTCCGCGTCGGAGATCGTGGGCGAGTCGAGCACGTAGTAGCGGAACTGGTGTCCACGGACCTCGTCGGCGAGGTCCCGATGCCGCTCGCGCCGCTCGGCCGGGACATCACCGATGTCCTCGGCCTCGACGGACGGGGAGTACGGGGTCAGGTCGTCGCCGGCGGCGTCATCGCCGGCCTGCTCACGCCGGGCACGCTCCGGACCGGGAACGAGGTCGTCACTGCTCACGAATGACCAGCCTAGTCAGCACCACCGACAGCGCCGCCGAGAGCGGAGACGAGCTCGCGCAAGCGGGTCAGGTCCACGGTGCCCGCCGGTTCGGCCAGGGCGGTCTCCACCCGCCGCAACCGCTCGGCGGCGAGCCGCTCGCCGAGCGTCGCGTCGAGCGGGAGGAAGGTCATCGCGGTCCGGGCTCCGGGCTCGAGCTCGGCGAGAACCGGGTGGTACACGGCGACGTCGGCCACGCCCTCGGTCTCGTCCACCTGGACCACGACCCGGACTTCGGCGAGGTCGAGCCGGTGCGCACCCAGGTTCACCGTCACACCCGCCGGGTCCGGCACGCCGGGCACCGAGTCGTGGTACTCCCACAGCGCGTCGTCGGGTGGCGCGGCGGCCTTCCACGCGTCGGTGTAGGGGCGCAGCGCCGGGTCCTCCTGGCCGCTCACCACGAGCGCGTACACCGCGCGCCGCCCCCGGTCCAGGGAGAACTGGAGATCCGGATGCACCGCGGCCACCGCCCCGGCCAGCAGGGTCTCGGCCTGCGACGTGCTGCCGTTGCCGAGCGCGGCACTGACGTCGGGGAGCACGTCGCGCCAGTACCGCCAGAACTCGGCGGCGGCGGCCTCCGGGTCGGCGGGCACGGGCTGGTCCGGCCAGGGC
>NZ_KB912670.1:0-4145 GCF_000383795.1 Saccharomonospora saliphila YIM 90502 | reverse complement strand
CGTCGAACGTGCGCTGCGGGCCCTTCCGGACGGGCCGGAGGCGGTCCTCGCCGAAGCGGTGGCCGTGCTCGACGAGGACGAACGGGTCAACCGCGCGGCCTCCCGCCACGCCGCCGACCTCGTCCTCGCCCACTGTGCGCGCCGCCCGCTGCGGCTGCTCACCCACTGCAACACCGGTCGCCTCGCCGCCGTGGCGTGGGGGACCGCACTCGGCACCGTGCGCGATCTCCACGCGGCGGGCCACGTCGAGTACGTGCTGGCCGACGAGACCCGGCCGCTGTGGCAGGGCTCGCGGCTGACCGCGTGGGAGCTTGCCGAGGAGGGGGTGCCGTACCGGGTGCTGCCCGACGCCGCGGCGGCCTCGGCGCTGGCACTCGGGATGGTGGACTGCGTGCTCGTCGGCGCGGACCGCATCGCCGCGAACGGCGACGTGGCGAACAAGGTCGGCACCTACGGCCTCGGCGTCGTCGCGGCCCGGCACGACATCCCGTTCGTCGTCGTCGCCACGGAGTCCACTGTGGATCGCACGTTGCCCGACGGCGACGGCGTCGTGATCGAGGAGCGTGCGGCTGACGAGATCACGCACGTGGCGGGCACGCCCGTGGCACCGGAGGGCGCACCGGTGTTCAACCCCGCCTTCGACGTCACGCCCGCGTCCCTGGTGACGGCGGTGGTCACCGAGAACGGGCTCATGCGACCCAACCGGTAAACGCGCTGGCGCCCGGGAAGTCGATCTCCGTATCCTCCCGGGCGTGGACGATGCGCCCGTCTCCGACGTACTCACCCGGCTGGGCCTCGACGGCCGCTCCCCCTCGCGCTTCGCGACCGGCTCGCTGCCCGTCTACGCGGTCGGGGACGACCTGGTCCTCAAGCTCTACCCGGACGCCGACCGCGACGAGGCCCGCACCGAGACGGTGGCGCTGCGGGCCGTGCACGGCAGGCTGTCGATCCCGACGCCGTGCGTCGAGGATGCCGGGTCGGTCGGCGACTGGCACTACGTGCTCATGCGCCGACTCCCGGGACGCGGCCTCGACGAGGTGTGGCCGACGCTGCCCGCGCCGGAGCGGGCGGACCTCGCCGAGCGCCTCGGTGCCGGGCTGGCCGAGCTGCATGCGGTGACCGGTGCCGCCGTGGACGAGCTCGGGCCGCGCGACTGGAGCGAGTTCCTCACCCAGCAGCGGGCGGCGGTGGTCGCCGGACAGCGCGGACTCGGCCTTCACCCCGCGTGGCTGGCGCGCATCCCGGACTACCTCGACAGCGTCGATCTCGGCACACCGACGCCGGTGCTGCTGCACACGGAGCTGCTCGCCGAGCACGTCCTCGTCCGCCACGACGGGCGCCGGTGGACGGTGACCGGGCTCATCGACTTCGAACCGGCGATGCGGGGCGCGGCGGAGTACGACTTCGCCGCCGTGACGGTGTCGCTCACCCGGGGCGATCCGGCGTTGTGGCGACGGTTCCTGCGCGGCTACGGGATCGGAGCGCACCCCGGTGCCGAGTTCGCGCGCCGGTGCCTGGCCTACACGGTGCTGCACCGCTACTCGAACCTCCGCGCGTACCTGGAGGCACTGCCCGCACCGGAGAGGCCGACACTGGACGCACTCGCACACGCCTGGTTCGGCTGAACACCCACGTCCGCCGCCACCCGAGGGCGCCTGCCTGCGTGGGACGCCGCGCGCGGTGCGGTTCTCGGTCGTCGACGCCGTGCGAGGATGGGGCGATGCGGCAGATCGACACCGACCGGAACCTGGCGAAGACGATCTTCGACGAGCTCAGGGGCGCGATCGTCAGTGGCGAGCTGGTGCCGGGCACGCTTTACTCCGTTCACGATCTGGCCGCACGACTCGGTGTCTCCCGAACGCCCGTGCGGGAGGCGTTGATCCAGTTGTCCGAGCGCGGGATGGTGCGCTTCGAACGCAACCGGGGCATCCGGGTGCTCCGGACGTCGCTGCACGACCTGGAGGAGGTCTTCGCCGTCCGCCTGCTGTTGGAGGTTCCCGCGACCTTCCGCGCCACGACACAGCACGCGCCGGGACTGACGGAGGACCTGGCGGGGCATCTGGCCGCGATGCGGGCCGCCGCCGACGAGCACGACGAGACCGCGTTCATGGCCGCCGACCGCCGGTTCCACCAGGCGCTCAACGCGGCGTCGGGCAATCTGCGGCTCGCGCACTACGTCGACTCGCTGCGGGACATGGTGTTGCTGCGCGGCACCTCCACGGTGGACCGTTCGCGCGGTCTGCACGACATCCTCGCCGAGCACGAGACGATCCACGCGGCGATCCGGCACGGCGAGGCGGAACGGGCCGCCGAGGCCATGCGAGAGCACCTGCTGCACACCGCACGGCTGCTGATCGGGCAGGAGGCCGCCGAGACCGGCGACGCGGAGCCCGAGATCGCGCTCGACTGGACCCGCTTCCCCGGCTGAGGGACCACTCCGGGGCGGCAGGCGGGCGACCCCCGCTGAACCTGTAGGGGCAACTCACGCCCGCGAGGGGGCAACTCGCGGAACGTGAGGGGCAACTCGCGGGACGGGAAGGGGCGACTCGCGGGTTGACTAGTGGCATGCCACATGCCACTGTCGGGCGGCCGCGACGTCCGGAGGCGGGAGAAGGCATGACCGAGTACCTGCACGAGTCCGTGTTCACCTGGGCGGCGACTCCGCTGAAGTTCGGGGCGGGCGCCGTGGACGAGATCGGCTGGGACCTCGCCGGGCAGGGCCTGACGCGCGTCCTGCTGCTCACCGACCCTGGCGTGGCCGCGACCGGCGTCCCCCAGCGGGTCGCCGACTCCGCCACCGCGGCCGGAGTCGCGGTCGAGATCTACGACGGCGTGCACGTCGAGCCCACCGACGCCAGCGTGCGCGACGCCGTCGAGTTCGCCCGTCACTCGGACTGGGACGGCTTCCTCGGTGTGGGCGGCGGGTCCGCCATCGACACCGCCAAGGCCGTCAACCTGATGACCACCTACCCCGCCGACCTGTTCGACTACATCAACAAGCCGATCGGAGGCGGCAGGGCGCCCGGCGGTCCGCTCAAGCCGCTCGTGGCCGTGCCCACCACGGCGGGCACCGGGTCGGAGACCACGCCGGTGTGCATCATGGACCTGCTGGAACTGAAGGTGAAGTCCGGCATCAGCCACCCCGCCCTGCGCCCCACCACCGCGGTGATCGACCCACTGCTCACGCTGTCGATGCCTCCCGAGGTCACCGCCGCGGGCGGCATGGACGTACTCTGCCACGCACTCGAGTCCTACACCGCGAAGCCGTTCCACTCCTTCGCCCGGCACACCCCGCAGACCCGGGTCGCCTACAACGGCGCCAACCCGATCTCCGACACCTGGACCGAGAAGGCCCTGCGCCTGCTGGCGCGGTCGTTCCGCAGGGCCGTGCTCAACGGCGGGGACCTCGACGCGCGCACCGACATGATGCTCGCCGCGACGTTCGCGGGCATGGGCTTCGGCAACGCCGGGGTGCACATCCCACACGCCTGCGCCTACCCGATCGCGGGGAAGGTGCGCGCATACCGGCCCCGCAACTACCCGTCGCGGGAGGCGCTGGTCCCGCACGGCGAGTCCGTCTCGCTCACCGCCCCCGCCGCGTTCCGGTTCACCTTCCCCACCGACCCGGACAAGCACGTCCACGCCGCCGAGATCCTCGACCCTGCCGCCGCCGAACACGACCCCCGCGAGCGCCTGCCGTGGGCGCTGTCGCGGCTGATGCGCGACATCGGCATCCCGAACGGGCTCGCCGGCGTCGGCTTCGGCGAGAGCGACGTTCCCTCCCTCGTGGACGGCGCGCTCCAGCAGCAGCGGCTACTGTCGGTGGCGCCGCGCGAGGTCGGCGACGACCACGTGGCCGCGATCCTGGCCGACTCGTTGGAGAACTGGTGACTCCCACCGACCCCGCACCGGCCCCCGGGGTGACGGGCCACGACACCGGCGCCGCCGCGGACCGTGACCTCGTCCGCGCTCTCGACCGCGCCGTGACGGGCGAGGTGGACGCCTCGGCCTCGGCGCGGGCCATGTTCAGCATGGACGCGTCCAACTACCGGCACGTCCCCCGGGCGGTCGTGTTCCCGCGCACGGCCGACGACGTGGCCGCCGCGCTGCGGGTGTGCCGGGCGCACGGCGTCGGGGTCACCGCG
>NZ_KB912669.1:3096-6068 GCF_000383795.1 Saccharomonospora saliphila YIM 90502 | reverse complement strand
CCCTGCTGACCGCCGTCGCCGACGCGCTCGACGCCCACGCCGACGACCTCGTGCCGCTCGCCGAGCGGGAGACGGCGCTGCCCCGCGCCCGTCTCGTCGGCGAACTCGCCCGGACCACGTTCCAACTGCGCCACGTCGCCGCGCACATCACCGAGGGGTCGGTGTTCGACGTGGTGATCGACACCGCCGACCCGGACCACCCGCTCGGGGCGCGGCCCGACCTGCGGCGCCTGTCGGTGCCGATGGGCCCGGCGGTGGTGTTCGCGGCAGGCAACTTCCCGTTCGCCTTCTCGGTGGCGGGTACCGACACCGCCTCGGCGCTCGCGGCGGGCTGCCCGGTGGTGGTCAAGGCCCACCCGGGCCACCCTGAGCTGTCCCGGCGCACGGCGCGCGTCGTCACCGAGGCGCTGGCCGGTGCCCCCGATGGCACGTTCGCGCTGGTCGAGGGATACGACACCGGCCGGGCGGTTCTGCTCGACCCCCGGATCAAGGTCGGCGCGTTCACCGGATCGCTCTCGGCGGGACGGGCGCTGGCGGATCTGGCGCACTCCCGCCCCGAGCCGATCCCGTTCCACGGCGAGCTGGGCAGCTTGAACCCCGCGTTCGTCACGCCCGGTGCCCTCCGCGCGCGGGGTGCGGAGATCGCCGCCGGGTTCGTGTCGTCGTTCACGCTCGGGGCGGGCCAGTTCTGCACCAAGCCCGGCCTGCTGTTCCTGCCGGACGGGCACGGCCTCGCGGAGGCGCTGCGCACGGCACTGGCCGAGGTTCCGGCGGCGGAGATGCTCACCGAGCGCATCCGGGACGGCTTTGCCGGCACGGCGGCCGAACTCGCGGCGGTGCCCGGCGTGCGCACCCTCGTCGAGGGCGGTGCACGGCCGGACGGACGGGTGGTCCCGACCCTGCTTACCTGCACGGTGCCCGCTCTGCTCGACCACGCCGACACCCTGTTGCGGGAGTGCTTCGGCCCGGCCTCGCTCGTGGTCACCTACGGAGGCACCGGCGAACTGCGCGCCGCCACCGAACGGTTCGACGGCACCCTCACCGCCACGCTGCACACCGAACCCGGGGAAGAGGCGCTCGCGGGCGAGCTGCTGACCCGGCTGCGCGAGCGCGCCGGACGGCTCGTGGTCAACGGCTGGCCCACCGGGGTGGCCGTGACCGCGGCGATGCACCACGGCGGCCCCTGGCCCGCGACCACCTCCCCGGCCCACACCTCCGTGGGCTCGGGCGCCGTCGAGCGGTTCCTGCGCCCGGTCAGTTACCAGAACGTGCCGCAGACCTTGCTGCCCGCGCCACTGCGCGACCGCAACGAACTCGGCATCCCGCGCCGCGTCGACGGCCGGGTCACCACCGACGACCTCACGACCGACGACCTCACCACCGAGGAGACCGCATGAAGATCACCGGGATCACCACGCACGTGCTGGGCACGCCCTGGCGCGACCTCACCTTCGTCCGCGTGCACACCGACGAGGGGCTGGTGGGAGTCGGCGAGACGCGGATGCTCAGCCACACCAAGGCGCTGCTCGGGTATCTGGCCGAGGCCGCCGACAACCACGTGGTGGGCAGCGACCCGTTCGCGATCGAGTCCCTGGTGCGCCGGATGAAGTACGGCGACTACGGCCGCGCGGGCGAGATCGTCATGTCCGGCATCGCCTGCGTGGAGATGGCGTGCTGGGACATCATGGGCCAGGCGCTCGGCCAGCCGGTGTGGCGCCTGCTCGGCGGCGCCGTCAACGACCGGGTCAAGGCCTACGCCAACGGCTGGTACACGGTGGAGCGCACGCCGGAGGAGTTCCACGCCGCGGCGCGGCCGGTGGTCGAGCGCGGGTACCGCGCTCTGAAGTTCGACCCGTTCGGACCCGGGCGGTACGAACTCGACCACGCCGAACGCGTGCGGGCGGTGGGCCTGGTCGAGGCGGTGCGGGACGCCGTCGGCCCTGAGGTCGAGATCCTGGTCGAGATGCACGGCCGGTTCGCCCCGCCGGAGGCGGTGCGGCTGGCGACGCAGCTCGCGCCGTTCGACCCGAGCTGGCTGGAGGAACCGGTGCCGCCGGAGAACCTGGCCGCGCTGGCCAAGGTCGCCGGGAAGACGACCCTGCCCATCGCCACCGGCGAGCGCATTCACGACCGGATCGAGTTCCGGGAGCTGTTCGCCTCGCAGGCCGCCGACATCATCCAGCCCGACATCGGCCACCTCGGCGGGATCGCCGAGACGCGCAAGCTGGCCGCGACCGCGGAGACGCACTACGTCCTCGTCGCCCCGCACAACGTCGGCGGCCCCGTGCTGACGACGGCGAACGTGCACCTGGCCGCGTGCACACCGAACTTCACGATCCAGGAGCACTTCAACGACTTCGCCGACGAGGAGGTCAAGCGGGCCGCACCGGGCATGCCGGAGGTCGTCGACGGCTACTTCGCACTGCCGACCGAACCCGGGCTGGGAGTCACGCTGGACGTCGACTTCGTCGAGGCCCGTCCCAGCCAGGGCGCGCACTTCGACCTCTACGCCGACGACTGGCACTTCCGCGGCACCCGGTCGGGGGATCGATGAACCGCGCGGTGCGCCTGGACGGGCCCCGCAGCGCCACCGTGGTGGCGGTGCCGGTGCCCGAGCCCGAGCCAGGGCACGTGGTGGTGCGCGTGGCCTGGGCCGGGGTGTGCGGGTCGGATGTGGAGCTGTACGAGGGCAGGCGGCCGGAGGGCTATGTGCGGTACCCGGTCGTGCCGGGGCACGAGTGGTCGGGCACGGTCGAAGCGGTCGGCGCGGGCGTCGACCCCGGCCTCGTCGGCAGACCGGTGGTGGCCGAGGGCTTCCGTTCGTGCCAGGTGTGCCCGGCGTGCCGCCGGGGCGAGCCCACGGTGTGTCACGCCGCCTACGACGAGACCGGCTTCACCCGGGACGGCGCGTGGGCCGACCGGCTGACGGTTCCCGCGCGGCTGGTGCACGCCCTGCCCGACGACGCCGACCT
>NZ_KB912669.1:0-2996 GCF_000383795.1 Saccharomonospora saliphila YIM 90502 | reverse complement strand
CGGGGTCGCGGCGGTGCACGGCCGGGGCGGCCTCGGCGGGCAGCAGTCGCGGGTGGCTCGGGGTGGGCCACTCCAGCAGGATCAGGCTGGCGTCGTCGTGCAGCTGGCCCTGCTGGTGGTCCAGGACGGCGTGGCTGAGCCTGCGCAGCGTCTCCGGGGCGGGCAGGCCGGCCGCGCTCTCGCGCTCGACGAAGTCGCTGAGCCGGTCCAGACCGAAGTGCTCGCCCCGGGCGTTGCGGGCCTCGGTCACGCCGTCGGTGTAGAACAGCACGCGGTCGCCCGGTTCGAGGCCTTCGTGCGCCGGGGGCGACGGCGCGGTCTCGTCGAGGTGCTGGAGTCCCAGCGGCAGCCGTCTCCCGCCGTCGAGGGTCTTGCGCACGCGGCCCTCGCGCAGCAGCACCGGGGGCGGGTGGCCCGCGTTGAGGTAGGACAACAGCCCGGACTCCAGATCGAGCGTGGCCAGCACGGCCGTGGCGAACCGCGTCTCGGTCGCGTGCTCGCGCAGGACCTCGTCGGCGGCCCGGGCGATGCCGGGGAGCGAGGCGCCGTTGCGGCGCGCGTTGCGGGTGGCCGCCAGCGCCATCGAGCACACCAGCCCGGCCTGCAGATCGTGCCCGGTCGCGTCGAAGATCGCCACGTGGCCGGTCGAGCCGTCGGCGGTGTAGTCGTAGCCGTCGCCACCGGCCTCGTCGTAGTACTCGACCACGGCGCTGATCGTCATGTCGGAGGTGGCGAAGGTCTGACTCGGCAGGAGCTGCCAGAGCAGTTCGGCCGATACCGTCAGATCTCTCGGTCTCCGCGCGCGGTGCAGCTCGTCGCTCTGCGCGAGCTTGGCGACGACGAGGTGTCCGAGCAGGCCACCGAGGGTCCAGCAGCGTTCGCGGAGGCTGAAGTCGGCCGGGTCGCTGCCGGAGGGCAGCACGATCTGGAGCATCCCGACCCGGTGGGTGCCGTCGAGGATCGGCACCCACAGCACCGGTCTGTCGCTGTCCTGGTCGGTGCTGGACGCGATCTCCACGAGCTGGAACGCGCGGCCGGGCAGTGTTCCCTCGATCGGGATCGGCTTCTCGCTCTCGTCGCTGAGCCGGTGCAGGTGCCGTTGCGGCAGGTCGACCAGGTAGAGCCGCAGGTGCGCCCCCACCTGCCCGGCGGCGTGGTCGACGATCCTGCCGAGGTCCCCTCCGGCGGCCAGGTGTGCCCGGTTGACGATCTCGTCGAGCACCGCGTACCAGTTCGCGGACGTCACACCCTCACCGTAGGGGCTCGTCGGTGGTGTCGCGCGCGTGCCGGGTCACCCACCGTGCGCCGTGCGGCAGGCGCAGCGCGTGGGTGCTCGCGGTCTCCAGCAGGTCCCGCATCGCCAGGGCGGTGGCCGACAGCGGTCGCGCGGGGTCGTGCACCAGGCGGATGTCGCGCTCGACCGCCGGGCCGGTCAACGGCCGGTGGTGGAGGTCGGCGAAACTCATCAGGGGCAGCACCAGCGCGGGTACGGCGGAGACGCCGAGCCCGGCCGCGGCGAGCCCGGCCACGGCGCCCACGTTCCGCGCCTCGGTGACCGGGCCGAGTTCCACCCGCTGCCGGGTGAGCGTGCGGTCGACGTAGGCGCGGATGCTGCTCGTCGCGTCGAAGGCGACGAACGGTTCGCCGGACAGGTCGGCCCAGCTCACGTCCGCGCGGTCGGCGAACGGATGATCGACGGCGCACACGCAGTGGAACCGGTCGGCGGCCACGGGCCGGGTGTGCGGTCCGGGCGGCACGGTGTCGGCGACGGTGACGGCCAGGTCGGCCCTGCCGCTGCGCAGGTGGTCCAGGACCTCGGCGGAGAGCCCGTCGCGGATGCGCACGGTCACCTCGGGCAGCCGCTCCCGCAGGGCCGACACCACGGGCGGGAGCAGGGTGGCCGCGAGCGAGGGCAGGGCCGCGACCGAGACGGTCCCCCGGGTGCCCGCGAGGTAACCCTCGAAGTGCCGGAGCGCGGCGTCGGCGTGGGAGAGCACGTCGCGGGCGAGGGCGACGAACCGCTCGCCGTCGACGGTCGGCCGGACGGCGCGGGTGGTCCGTTCGAACAGCGCGACGCCGAGCCTGCGCTCGACCTCCTGAACGGTGCGGCTCAACGACGACTGCGCGAGGTGGAGCCGCTGCCCCGCCGCGCTGTAACCGCCGTGGTCGGCGACCGCGACCACGGCACGCAGGTGCCGCATCTCCAAATCCATGCTCACAACGCATCAATGTATGCCCTATTGATGTTGAACGGTAGGGGACCCGGAGGCGAGACTGCGGAGCGACGCCGCCGGGCGACGCGGAAATGTATAACGACCTATACCCACAGACGCCGGTGGCGTGGTCGAGTCGTCGAGGGAGAGGTCGGGGCCGATGTTGTCCCTGATGGGTTTCGCGACCGTCGGTGTGATCCTCGCGTTGCTGCTGGCCCACCGCACGGCCGCCGTGGTGGCGCTGGCCGGGGTCCCGGTCGTGGCCGGGCTGCTGGCGGGGTTCTCGCCCGCCGAGATCGGCGCGTTCGCCACCGACGGTATCGGCGGGGTCGCCGGGGTGACGGCGATGTTCGTGTTCGCGATCGTCTACTTCGGCCTGATGAAGGACGTGGGGCTGTTCGACCCGGTGATCCGGCGGATCGTGGCGTTCGCGGGCGGCGCGCCGGTCACGGTGTGCGTGGCCACCACGGCGCTCGCGGCCGCCGCGCACCTCGACGGGGCAGGCGCCACCACGTTCCTCATCACGATCCCGGCGATGCTGCCCCTGTTCGACCGGCTCGGGATGCGCCGCCTGGTGCTGACCACCTGTGTCGGTCTGGGAGCGGGAGTGATGAACCTGATGCCGTGGGGCGGTCCGACCGCGCGGGCCTCGGCCACCAGCGGCGTCGACGCCAACGAGTTGTGGGTGCCGTTGCTTCCGGCGCAGGCGGCGGGACTGGTCGCCGCGCTGCTGGTGGCGTGGTGGCTGGGCCGTCGTGAGGCGCGCAGGCTGGCCGGGGCGGA
>NZ_KB912668.1:75461-78772 GCF_000383795.1 Saccharomonospora saliphila YIM 90502 | reverse complement strand
GGCGGCCCGGTCGGGTCAGGACTCCGTGTCCCGGGCGGCGCGGTGCAGCCGGCGCAGGGTGCGCACCGCCTCCACCGCCGCGTCGCGGTCGACGGCCTGCACGGCGAGAAGCGAGTGGTACTCGTGGTCGGGCAGTTCGAGACGGGCGAACGAGGCACCGTCGGGAAAGCTCACGGCCAGCACCTCGTCCCAGGAGAAGCGCCGGGTGACGAACACGTTACGCACCTCGGCACCGTCGGCGTCGGCCCGCACGCGCGGCAGGGCGAAGACCATGGCCGCGCCCGCGAGCAGCACGCCGATGCCCACCATCGCGACCTGGTCGCTCAGGTGGAAGATCACCCCGGTGTCGGCCGACCGCAGCAGCACGGCGACGGTGACGAACACGCCGAGCAGCAGCACCGCCAGCGCCGCCGACATCCACACCGCCCTGCGTGGCCGGAACACCACGGGTTCCGTGCCGCCGGTGCCGCCCACCTCGGTCTCGTCACTCACCGTCTCGTTCACCGGACCATCCTCGTCGCAGGCCATGCCGGATCGCGCGCCCCGGATCGGGGCGCCCGCACCGGCTCACACGAATCCTCGCTCCGTCCACGGTTGCCGCAGCCCGCGCAGCACGTGCGCGGTCGTCAGCGCCGCCACGGTCGCCTCGCGCCCCTTGTCCTCGGCGGAGTCGGGCAGCCCGGCCCGCGCGAGCGCCTGCTCCTCGGTGTCGCAGGTCAGCACGCCGTTGCCCACCGGGGTGCTCTCGTCCAGCGCCACCCGGGTCAGGCCCGCCGTGACCGCGTCGCAGACGTAGTCGAAGTGCGGGGTGGCGCCCCGGATCACCACACCGAGCGCCACCACCGCGTCATGGCCCCGGGCCAGTGCCTGCGCCACCACAGGCAGCTCCACCGCCCCGGCCACGCGCAGCACGGTCGGCTCCTCGGCGAGGGTGACCTCGCCCGCCGTGCGCAGCGCCGAGTTCACCAGGCTGTCGGTGATCCGCGTGTGCCAGCGCGTCGCCACGACCGCCAGCCGCAGGTTCTCGCACCCGGCGAGGTCGAGCTCGGCGCCGGGGCTGCCCTGTCCACTCATATCCGAGGTCCACTCATATCCGAGGTTTGCTCACGTCCGTGTTCCGCACGTCCGTGTTCCGCTCAGTTCTCCGGTGCGGGCCCGTCCGCGCTCGCCCGGCTCTCGCCGTCGCGGGCGGAGCCCACCTCGGCGCCGACCTCGTCGAACTGCTCGAGTCCGGACAACTCGTGTCCCATCCTGTCACGTTTGGTGCGCAGGTAACGCAGGTTCTCCGGGTTGGGCGAGGTCGGCAAACCGACCCGGCCGGTGACGCGGAGCCCGTAGCCCTCCAGGCCCACCCGCTTGGCCGGGTTGTTGGTCAGCAACCGCATCGACCGCACCCCCAGATCGGACAGGATCTGCGCGCCGGTGCCGTAGTCACGGGCATCGGCGGGCACGCCCAGCTCCAGGTTCGCGTCCACGGTGTCGGCCCCGGAGTCCTGCAACTGGTAGGCCTGCAACTTGTGCAGCAGGCCGATGCCCCGGCCCTCGTGGCCCCGGATGTAGAGCACCACGCCCCGGCCCTCGGCGGCCACCGTCTCCAGCGCCGCCTCGAGCTGGGGCCCGCAGTCGCAGCGCAGTGACCCGAACACGTCGCCGGTCAGGCACTCCGAGTGCGCGCGCACCAGGATGTCCTCGCCGTCGCCGATGTCGCCGTAGACGAAGGCGATGTGCTCGATCCCGTCGAGCAGGCTGTCGTAGCCGATCGCGCGGAACGTGCCCGCCCCGAGCGGAATGCGCGCCTCGGCCACGCGCTCGACCTGCTTCTCCTTGCGCCTGCGGTAGGCGATCAGGTCGGCGATCGTGACCAGCTTGAGCTCGTGGTCGGCGGCGAAGACCTCCAGCTCGTCACGCAGGGCCATGTCACCCTCGTTCTTCTGCGACACGATCTCGCAGAGCACGCCCGCCGGCGCCAACCCGGCCATCCGCGCGAGGTCCACGGCGGCCTCGGTGTGGCCGGGCCTGCGCAGCACTCCCCCGTCCTTGGCCCGCAGCGGGACGACGTGCCCGGGCCTGCGGAAGTCGGCGGGCTGCGACTTCGGGTCGGCCAGCAGCCGGATCGTGTGACTGCGGTCGGCGGCGGAGATGCCGGTGCCGATGCCTTCGGCGGCGTCGACCGTCACCGTGTACGCCGTGCCGCGCATGTCCTGATTCGTGTGGTACATCGGCGGCAGGTCGAGCCGTGCGCAGTCCTCGGCGGTCAGCGACGTGCAGATGTAGCCGGAGGTGTAACGCACCATGAAGGCGACCAGCTCCGGCGTGGCCTTCTCGGCCGCGAAGATCAGATCGCCCTCGTTCTCGCGGTCCTCGTCGTCGACCACGATCACCGGACGGCCGTGCGCGATGTCGTCGATCGCGGCTTCGATCAGATCGATGTCCAGCGCGGGAACGGGGTCTGCCATGGTCACGAGTCCTCCTTGCCCCCGCCATTGTCCACCCCGGAACCCGGCAGGTGGACGGCGGCCAGCTTCTCGACGTACTTCGCGAGCACGTCCACCTCAAGGTTCACCGCGTCCCCCGGTTCACTGCGGCCGAGCGTGGTGGCCGCCAGGGTAGCGGGGACGAGCGCGACGGCGAACTCCTCGGCCGAGAGCTCGGCCACGGTCAACGAGACCCCGTCAACGGCGATCGAACCCTTCTCGACCACGTAGCGCGCCAGCGAGGGCGGGAAGGCGAAGTGAGTCAGGCCGTCCGGGTCCCGGGAGAGGAACGTGCCCGTGCCGTCGACGTGTCCCTGCACGATGTGCCCCCCGAAGCGCCCGTCACCCGCCATCGCGCGCTCCAGGTTCACCGGCCGGCCCGGGGCCGCCTCGGCGAGGCTGGTGCGGGCGAGCGTCTCCGGGACGGCGTCCACGGTGAACTCCTCGCCGGAGACCTCGACCACGGTCAGGCAGACGCCGTTGACCGCGATCGAGTCGCCGTGCTTCGCGTCGGCCGTGACCACCGGTCCGCGGACCGTGACCCGCGCGGGCCCGGACTCCTGATCCACCCGGGTGATGACGCCGAGCTCCTCGACAATGCCGGTGAACACCTAGTTGCCTCCCTCGCCGGTGACCGGGACGGCGGAGATCCGCACGTCCTCACCACTCATGGTGGCGCTTTCCACACGCCAGCGGTGCGCCTCGGTGATCGTCGACACGCCCGCGGGCCCGAGCGCGGGCGCACCGGCTCCGAGCAGCGTGGGGGCCACATAGGCCACGATCCGGTCGACGCGGTGGGCGGCCACGAACGCGCCCGCCAGCGCCGGTCCGCCCTCG
>NZ_KB912668.1:69771-75361 GCF_000383795.1 Saccharomonospora saliphila YIM 90502 | reverse complement strand
GGGCGGCAGCGGCCACATCGGCTCGGTCTCAGGGCGGTTCACGCCGTCCTCTCTACCAGCACTCGCGGCCGAGCCGCGCGGCCGGAGCACGGAGCGTTCACATCGCCCGGGCCGGGCGGCGCGGGGCGCGCGCGTCCCGGTCGATGAACCGGCTGAGGAAGGTGAACGCGGGCTGCTCGACGAACCGTGTGAGCGCCCACCCGCACAGGATCGCGGTCGCGATCATCGCGGGGACCCAGCCGACCCAGGGAACGCCGAGATCGGCGAGGTGGCGCGCCACGATCGTGCCGAGGACATAGTGCGTCAAATACACCCCGTAGGAGATCCCCGCCAGCCACCGGATCGGTCGCTCGAGACGGGTCAGCACGCGCCCGTCCCACACCGGCTGGTGGGCCGCGACGCAGATGAGCACCAGCGCCAGCGCGTAGGCCACGACCGAGTCGCCCGGCGGCGGGTGCAGTCCGTGGGCGAGCACCACCGTGACGAGCATCGCGTAGAAGGTGGCGAAGCGCATCCGGCCCTGCGACCACCGGTACACGGCCACACCGGCGACCAGCAGGTGGGCACGGCTGAGCCCGGTGCCGTCCATGAGGTAGCTGACCCACTCGGGCGGCACGTCGCCCGGCGCCATGAACAGGTAGCGCAGCGACAGCGGCAACAGCAGCACCGCCCACAACACCCCGGTGGCCACCCGTCCGCGCACGCGACCGCTCAGGGCGAGCACGGCGATCCCGGTGAACCCGGCCACCTGCACGGGCACGGTCCAGTGCGCCAGGTCGATGTAGGCGACGTCGCGGTCAAGCACGTGGATCAGCGCGAGATTGCCCACCAGGTCCCCGTAGGTCCGCCGGGGCAGGCCCTCGGGGGCGAGCAGCTGGGTAGCCGCGAAGATCACGAGCACGGCCACCCAGAACGCGGGCAGCAGACGCGCCAGGCGCCGCAGCCACCACCGCACCGGCGTCTGTCTGCCGACGGTCATCGCGGCGAAGTAACCGGACACGGTGATCAGCACGGACGCGCCGAACGGGAAATCCATGCGCAGCGGCCCGTACGGCGGTTCGAGACCGGGCAGCGTCACGGGCGCCAGGAACGTCGCGTGGAACGTCAGCACCGCGAGGATTCCCACGACGCGGATCGCGTCCCAACTGATGTGCCGGGGCCCTCGGGGCCTGGCCTGGCCGGAACGCACGGAGGTGTCCGAGGCCTGCCGGACCTCGTGAGCCTGCACCATGAGACCGGAAGTCTAGGTCACCCGCACGTGTGGCCCCCGTTCAGGTCACGAACACGGTCCCTGGCCACGGATCACGACGACACGGGCTCCCGCAGCGCAGGCGGCGACGACATGGGCGCCCGCGCGGGTGACGGCGCAACGCGCCCGCGAGGCGTCAGGACACGGCGTCCCGGAGCGCGCCGACCCGGTCCAACCGCTCCCACGGCAGGTCCAGATCGGTGCGGCCGAAGTGCCCGTAGGCCGAGGTCCGCGCGTAGAGGGGACGCAACAGGTCGAGGTCCCGGATGATCGCGGCGGGCCGCAGGTCGAACACCGCGTCGATCGCGGCCTCGATGCGGGCGGGGTCCACGGTCTCGGTGCCGAAGGTCTCGACGAACAAACCCACCGGCGCTGCCGTGCCGATGGCGTAGGCCACCTGCACCTCGATCCGCCCGGCCAGCCCCGCCGCGACCACGTTCTTGGCCACCCAGCGCATCGCGTAGGAGGCCGAGCGGTCCACCTTCGACGGGTCCTTGCCCGAGAACGCGCCGCCGCCGTGCCGGGACATGCCACCGTAGGTGTCGACGATGATCTTGCGGCCGGTCACGCCCGCGTCCCCCATCGGCCCGCCGACCACGAACCGTCCGGTGGGGTTGACCAGCAGCCGGGTCCGCGTGGTGTCCAGCTCGACGCCGTCGAGCACCGGCGCGGTGACGTGCTCGGAGACCGCCGGCGTCAGGGTCGCCTCCACGTCGACGTCCTCGGCGTGCTGGGTCGAGACCACCACCGTGTCCAGTCGCACCGGACGATCGCCCTCGTACTCGATCGTCACCTGGGTCTTGCCGTCGGGGCGCAGAAACGGCAGCTCCCCCTGCTTGCGCACCACGGCCAGGCGACGGGCGAGCCGGTGCGCCAGCGCGATCGGCAGCGGCATCAGCTCCGGGGTGTCCGAGCAGGCGTAACCGAACATCAGCCCCTGGTCGCCCGCGCCCTGCCGGTCGAGGTCGTCAACGGCGGGGGCACCGGAGTGCTCCCGCGTCTCGAAGGCGGCGTCCACACCGCGCGCGATGTCCGGCGACTGCGCCCCGATCGCCACGTTGACCCCGCAGGAGGCGCCGTCGAAGCCCTTCGCCGAGGAGTCGTAGCCGATGCCGAGAATCTTCTCCCGCACGATCGTCGGGATGTCGGCATAGGCGTGGGTGGTCACCTCCCCGGCCATCTGCACCTGGCCCGTGGTGATCAACGTCTCGACCGCGACCCTGCTGTGCGGGTCCTCGGCGAGCAGGGCGTCGAGCACGGCGTCGCTGACGGCGTCACAGACCTTGTCCGGGTGTCCCTCGGTGACCGACTCCGACGAGAAGAGCCTGCGTTTCGACGCGCCCACGGGTCCTCGCACTCCTCCCACGGCGGCCGTCGGGCCCGCACGCCCTCCCGGTTCGGTGCTGTGCCGCCTGGGAGGAAGCCTACTGGCGCTCCCGGCGCCCCCGCACCACGTCGGCCACGGCGTCCCACACCGCGGTCGCCAGCGCGCTTTTCCGGCCAGGAGGAATGGGCCGCTCCAGCCCGTCGGACGAGAGCAGCCATCCGGTGTTGTCGTCGCCCTCGAAGGCACCGCCTTCGGTGACCGCGTTGAGCACGAGCAGGTCGCAGCCCTTGCGCTTGAGTTTCGCCCGGCCGTGGTGCAGGACGTCGCCGTGCTCGTCCCCGGTCTCGGCGGCGAAGCCGACCAGTACCTGCCCGGCGCGCCTGCGCTCGACCAGCTCCGCGAGCACGTCGGGGTTGCGTTCCAGCTCCACGACGGGGGCGGCCCCGTCCGCCGTCTTCTTGATCTTGTGTTCGGCCGCGGTGGCGGGCCGGAAATCGGCGACCGCCGCGGCCATCACCACCACATCCGCGTCGACCGCGGCCTCGGACACCGCACGGCGCAACTGTTCGGCCGTCGAGACCGGGACGAGATCGGCCCCGGCGGGCGCGGGCAGATCCACCGTGTGCGCGGCCACGAGGGTGACCTCGGCGCCGCGCTGCGCCGCCACCCGGGCCAGCGCGTAGCCCTGCTTGCCCGACGAGCGGTTGCCCAGGTACCGGACGGGGTCCAGCGGTTCGCGCGTGCCACCCGCCGAGACCACCACCCGCAGCCCTTCGAGGTCCCGCGGCAGCGCGCCGGGGCGCGCGAGCAGCAGGCGGGCGAGATCCACGATCTCGCGCGGATCGGCGAGTCTGCCCCGGCCGGTGTCGGCACCGGTCAACCGGCCCGCGTCCGGCTCGGTGACCACGGCGCCACGGGAACGCAGCAGGGCCACGTTGTCCCGGGTGGCCGGGTGCTCCCACATCTCGGTGTGCATGGCCGGGACGAACGCCACCGGGCAGCGCGCGGTGAGCAAGGTCGAGGTCAGCAGGTCGTCGGCGAGACCGTGGGCCGCACGGGCCAGCAGGTCGGCGGTGGCGGGCACCACCAGCACCAGGTCGGCCTCCTGGCCGACGCGCACGTGCTGCACCTCCGGCACCCGGGTGAACACCCCGGTGTCGACGGGGTGCCCCGACAACGCCTCGAACGTGGCGGCGCCGACGAAACGCAACGCCGCCTCAGTCGGCACGACACGCACGTCGTGCCCCGACTCGGTGAGCCCGCGCAGGACCTCGCACGCCTTGTAGGCGGCGATCCCGCCGCCGACACCGAGCACCACCCGGCCTCGCGCGGTCACCGGCGGACTACTCCCCTTCGGTGTGCTCGAGCAGGCCCGAGTGGATCTCCCGCATCGCGATGGAGAGCGGCTTCTCCCTCGGCCCCGGCTCCACGAGCGGGCCCACGTACTCGAGCAGACCCTCGCCGAGCTGGGCGTAGTAGTCGTTGATCTGGCGGGCGCGCTTCGCGGAGTAGATCACGAGCGCGTACTTGGAGCTGACCTTGTCGAGCAGGTCGTCGATGGGCGGGTTGGTGATGCCTTCGAGCTGTTCACCCTGCGGGCCCAGCGTAATCGAGGTCACTGACTGTGCTCCGTCTCGTCGCATGCGGTATCTCGGCCGGTCACCAAGCTTAGCAACTCCCGCGCGGCCGTCCGCACGTCGGCGTTGACGACGTGCGCGTCGAACTCGCCTGCCGCGGCCAGCTCGCGCTCGGCCTCGGTCAGGCGGGCGTGGACGGCCTCGTCCTGCTCGGTGCCGCGCCCGGTGAGCCTGCCGACCAGTTCCGGCCACGACGGCGGCAGCAGCATCACCAGCCGTGCCTCCGGCATGGCCGCGCGCACCTGCCGCGCGCCGTTGAGCTCGATCTCCAGCACGGCAGGCCGCCCCGCCGCCAGCGCCCGCTCGACGGGCCCGCGCGGCGTGCCGTAGAAGTTGCCCGCGAACTCCGCGTGTTCGAGCAGCTCGCCCGCCTCGACCATGCTCGCGAATCGGCTCCGGTCGACGAAGTGGTAGTGCTCGCCGTCCACCTCACCCGCGCGGGCCGGGCGGGTGGTCACCGAAACACTGAAGTAGATGTCCGGGCACAGCCGCCGCAGCTCGCCGACGACGCTCGACTTGCCGACGCCGGACGGTCCCGAGACGACCGTGAGCCGGTGCCGGGCGGTCCGCTCCGGCACCGGCTCACGGTGTGTCGCACGACCGCCCGTCGGGCCGGCCGCGTCCGAGCCGCGTTCGTGCTCGCTCACTCGCCGCTGAACTCGGCGAGCAGCGCCTTGCGCTGACGGTCGCCGAGGCCACGCAGTCGACGGCTGGAGGCGATCTCAAGGCGCTCCATCGTCTGCTGCGCACGCACCTTGCCCACGCCCGGCAGGGCCTCCAGCAACGCGGAGACCTTCATCTTGCCGAGAACCTCGTCCTCGTCGGCCTGCTTCAGCACGTCGGCGAGGGTCGTGCCGCCGCGCTTGAGCCGTTCCTTGAGCTCCGCGCGAGCGCGACGGGCGGCGGCGGCCTTCTCCAGCGCCGCAGCACGCTGTTCCTCGGTGAGCTGGGGAAGTGCCACGTTTTCCTCCGGTGTTACTCAAAATTCTGGGTGGGTGTGGCGACCGTACCCACCCACGACCTGGACACTCAATGCGGGGTGGCGCCGACCGCGACGTCGCCGACATGCGTCGACGCCCCGGCACACGCCGCCGTTGTCACGTTCGACAGATCGCGCCAACGGCCCACGGCCGCACCGGGCGCACGGCGTGAACCGGTGGGGACCGTCGGCCGTGTGCGGTTGCCCGGTGGTCGCGCCGAAACCCCGCCTCGGACGCCACGCGGGCTACCCTAGTGCAAGATCAAAATGCGTGCGGACCAGGGCATGAACTAACCGTCGTCGGACGCGGGCCCGGTCGGCGCGAGCTCGCGCGCGGTGCGCTGAACGGCGGCGCGCAGGGCCACCGGGTCCGGCCCGTGCCGCAGGATCTCGCGGGA
>NZ_KB912668.1:60046-69671 GCF_000383795.1 Saccharomonospora saliphila YIM 90502 | reverse complement strand
GGTCCGGCCCGTGCCGCAGGATCTCGCGGGACGACGCGGGCAGCACCCCGGGCAGCTCCGCGCCGAACACGCGGCGCAGATCCGCCGCCGTCGCGCCCTGCGCGCCGAATCCGGGGGCGAGCACCGGGCCGTTGAGGGCGTCGAGCCGGAGTTCACCCACCCCGACCGTGGCGCCCACCACGACGCCGACCGCGCCCAGTGGGCGTGCTCCGGCGTTGCGCTCCGCCGCCTGATCCACAATCGACTGAGCGACGGAGTGCCCTGACGCCGTTCCGGCGCGCTGCACGGTGTGTCCTTCCGGATTGGACGTTCGCGCGAGCACGAACACGCCCCGGCCGCTCTCCTCCGCCGCGCGCAGCGCCGGGTCGAGCGAGCCGAACCCGAGGTACGGCGACACCGTGACCGCGTCGGCGGCCAGCGGGGAGCCGTCGGCGAGGTAGGCCTCGGCGTAGGCGGCCATCGTGGAGCCGATGTCGCCACGCTTGACGTCGAGCAGCACCAGCGCGCCCGCCTCGCGGGCCCGCGCGAGCACCCGCTCCAGCACGGCGATGCCCGCCGATCCGAAGCGCTCGAAGAACGCCGACTGCGGTTTGAGCACCGCCACGTGCTCCGCCAGCGCGTCGGTGACGGTCAACGCGAACCGGTCGAGCCCGCGCGCGTCGGCGGGCAGCTCCCAGTCACGCAGCAGCCCGGGATGCGGGTCGATCCCCACACAGAGCGGTCCCCGCGCCCGCACGGCGGCGGTGAGCCGCGCCCCGAACCCCTCACGCACGCTCGTCCCCTCCCGTTGTTGGCGGTGCCGTCAAGGCCTCCTTGACTGCGTTGAGTGCAGTGAAGGAGGCCTTGACGGCAAGACAACGCGGGGGCGCGGGGCTCACGAGGCCGTTCCCGCGCGCAGGTTCGCCTGGAGCGCCTGGAGGGAGCGGACGCCGATGGCACCCCGGATCAGCGCCTCGATGCCGTGCACGGCCGCCGCCGCTCCCTGCACGGTGGTGACGCAGGGGACGCCGCGGGACACCGCCGCGGTGCGGATCTCGTACCCGTCGACGCGCGGGCCGCTGTTGCCGTACGGCGTGTTGATCACCAGGTCGACGCCCCCGTCGCGGATCATCTCGACGATGTTCGGCTCCTCGGGGGTGCTGCCCTGGTAGTGCTTGCGCACCACCGAGCAGGTGATGCCGTTGCGCCGCAGCACCTCCGCCGTGCCCGAGGTCGCCAGCACGGAGAAGCCGAGGTCGGCCAGCCGCTTGACGGGGAACACCAGCGAACGCTTGTCCCGGTTGGCCACCGACACGAACACCGTGCCGCGCACCGGAAGCGAGCCGTAGGCGCCCTCCTGCGACTTGGCGAAGGCCTCGCCGAAGGACAGGTCGACACCCATCACCTCGCCGGTCGACTTCATCTCCGGCCCGAGCAGCGAGTCCACCCCGTGCCCCTCCGGCGTGCGGAAGCGGTGGAACGGCAGCACGGCCTCCTTCACCGCGACCGGGGACCCGGCGGGCAGCCCGCCGCCGTCACCCTCGGCCGGCAGCACGCCCCGCTCGCGCAGCGACGCGATCGACGACCCGGTCATGATCAGGGCGGCGGCCTTCGCCAGCGGAACGGCGGTGGCCTTGGACACGAACGGCACCGTGCGGGAGGCACGTGGGTTGGCCTCGATGACGTAGAGCACGTCGTCCTTGAGCGCGTACTGCACGTTCAGCAGTCCCCGCACGCCCACGCCCCGGGCGATGGCCTCGGTGGACCGGCGCACCGCCTCCAGGTCGGTGCGGCCCAGCGTGATCGGCGGCAGTGCGCACGCCGAGTCACCGGAGTGCACCCCGGCCTCCTCGATGTGCTCCATGACCCCGCCCAGGTAGAGCTGCTCACCGTCGTAGAGGGCGTCGACGTCGATCTCGATGGCGTCGTCGAGGAAGCGGTCCACCAGCACGGGGTGCTCGGGGGTGACCTCGGTGGCGCGCTGGATGTAGTTCTCCAGCGACGCCTCGTCGTAGACGATCTCCATGCCGCGCCCGCCGAGCACGTACGACGGGCGGACGAGCACGGGGTAGCCGATGTCGTCGGCGATGCGCCGGGCGCCGTCGAACGAGGTCGCCATGCCGTACTTCGGTGCGGGCAGGCCCGCCGAGGCCAGCACCTCGCCGAACGCGCCGCGCTCCTCGGCATGGTGGATCGCCTCCGGCGGGGTTCCCACGACCGGCACGCCCGCGTCGGAGAGCCGCTGCGCGAGCCCGAGCGGGGTCTGCCCGCCGAGCTGCACGATCACGCCCGCGACCTCGCCGGATGCCTGCTCGGCGTGCACGACCTCCAGCACGTCCTCGAAGGTCAGCGGCTCGAAGTAGAGCCGGTCGGAGGTGTCGTAGTCGGTGGAGACCGTCTCCGGGTTGCAGTTGACCATCACGGTCTCGAACCCGGCCTCCCGCAGCGCCAGCGCGGCGTGCACACACGAGTAGTCGAACTCGATGCCCTGCCCGATGCGGTTCGGCCCCGAGCCGAGGATGAGCACCTTCGGCCGGTCCCGCTGGGCGAGGACCTCGGACTCGGCGTCGGGATCGGCCTCGTAGGCCGAGTAGTGGTACGGCGTGCGCGCCTCGAACTCGGCCGCGCAGGTGTCCACGGTCTTGTAGACGGGCCGCACCCCGAGCCGGTGCCGCAGCGCGCGGACCCCGTCCTCCCCGGCCAGCTCCGGCCGCAGCGCGGCGATCTGCCGGTCGGACAGCCCGATCCGCTTGGCGCGGCGCAGCAGGTCGGTCTCCAGCACCGGCGCGCCGGCCACCTCGGCGCCGACCTCGGCGATCAGCGAGATCTGGTCGACGAACCACGGGTCGATCCCGCTGGCGCGGTGCACCTGCTCCGGGGTGGCGCCGAGGCGCAGCGCCCGCTCGACCGTGTAGATCCGTCCCTCGTGCGCGGTGCGCAGTTCTTCCAGGGTGGACTCCAGGGTCGCGCCCTCCGGATCGGGGCGCGTCCAGAACCCGACCGCCTTGGTCTCCAGCGAGCGCATCGCCTTGCCGAGCGCCTCCGTGAAGCCGCGTCCCAGCGACATCGCCTCGCCGACGCTCTTCATCGTCGTGGTCAGGGTCGGGTCCGCCCCGGGGAACTTCTCGAAGGCGAAGCGCGGCATCTTGACCACGACGTAGTCGAGCGTGGGCTCGAACGAGGCCGGGGTCTCGCCGGTGATGTCGTTGCTGATCTCGTCGAGCGTGTAGCCGATGGCGAGCCGGGCGGCGATCTTGGCGATGGGGAACCCGGTGGCCTTCGACGCCAGCGCCGACGAGCGGGACACGCGCGGGTTCATCTCGATGACGACCATCCGGCCGTCCGCCGGGTTGATCGCGAACTGGATGTTGCAGCCGCCGGTGTCCACGCCGACCTCGCGCAGCACGTCGATGCCGACGTCGCGCATGTGCTGGTACTCGCGGTCGGTCAGCGTCATCGCCGGGGCCACGGTCACCGAGTCGCCGGTGTGCACGCCCATGGGGTCGACGTTCTCGATGGAGCACACGACCACCACGTTGTCGTGCCGGTCGCGCATGAGTTCGAGCTCGTACTCCTTCCAGCCGAGCACGCTCTCCTCGATCAGGACCTCGGTCACCGGGCTCTCCTCGAGTCCGAACGAGGCCATCCGCTCCAGTTCGTCCCACGTGTGCGCCATGCCCGAGCCGAGCCCGCCCATCGTGAACGACGGCCGGATGACCACCGGAAGGCCCAGCTCGGCGACGACCTCACGGACCTCGTCCATCGAGTGACAGACCCGGCTGCGCGGCACGCCGCCGCCGACGGAGGCGACGATGTCCTTGAACTTCTGCCGGTCCTCACCGCGCTGGATGGCGTCGATGTCGGCACCGATCAGCTCGACGCCGTACTTGTCCAGCACCCCGCGTTCGTGCAGGTCCACCGCGCAGTTCAGGGCCGTCTGACCGCCGAGGGTGGCCAGCAGCGAGTCGACCGGCCTGCCCTCGGCCTGCTCGGTCGCGAGCACCTTCTCGACGAAGTCGGGCGTGACCGGCTCGACGTAGGTTGCGTCGGCGAACTCCGGGTCGGTCATGATCGTGGCCGGGTTCGAGTTCACCAGGCTGACCCGCAGCCCTTCCGACCGCAGCACCCGGCACGCCTGCGTGCCCGAGTAGTCGAACTCGGCGGCCTGGCCGATCACGATCGGGCCCGAGCCGATCACCAGCACGTGCTCGAGGTCAGTGCGTTTGGGCATTCCGGGCCTCCATCAGCGTCACGAACTCGTCGAACAGCGGCGCCGCGTCGTGCGGGCCCGCGGCGGCCTCCGGGTGGTACTGCACCGAGAACGCGGGCACGTCTTCGCAGCGCAGTCCCTCCACGGTGCCGTCGTTGGCGCAGTGGTGGCTCACCCGGGCCGCGCCGAACGGCGAGTCGAAGCGCGCTCCGGGCTCGCCTTCGAGGGCGAAACCGTGGTTCTGGGCGGTGATGGCCACCCGGCCGGTGGCCGCGTCGAGCACCGGGATGTTCACGCCCCGGTGGCCGAAGCGCATCTTGTAGGTGCCGAGGCCGAGGGCGCGGCCGAGGATCTGGTTGCCGAAGCAGATGCCGAACAGCGGGATCTCGCGGCCGAGGACCTGCCTCGTCAGCTCGATCGCCCCGGTCTGCGTTTCGGGGTCGCCGGGGCCGTTGGACAAGAACACCCCGTCGGGCGCCAGCGCGAGCACGTCGTCGATCGTGCTGCCCGACGGCAGCACGTGCAGTTCCACGCCCCGCCGGGCAAGCTCCCTCGGGGTGTTCGACTTGATGCCGAGATCGAGCGCGGCCACCCGGTACCGGGTCTGCCCGAGCGCGGGCACCACGTAGGTCTCGCCGGTGCTGACCTGCCCGGCCAGGTCGGCGCCCTTCATCGGCGGGCTCGCGCACACCTGCGCGATCATGTCGTCGTCGGATCCCAGCGCGTCGCCGGAGAACACGCCTGCGCGCATCGCGCCGTGTTCGCGCAAATGCCGGGTCAGCATGCGGGTGTCCACCTCGGCGATGCCGACCACGCCCTGCTCGGCGAGGGCCTCGTCCAACGACCGCGTGGACCGCCAGTTCGACGGCACCCGCGCCGGTTCGCGCACCACGTAACCCGCGGCCCAGATGCGGTGCGACTCGTCGTCCTCGTCGTTCCAGCCGGTGTTGCCGATCTGCGGCGCCGTCTGCACCACGATCTGCCGGTGGTACGACGGGTCGGTCAGCGTCTCCTGGTAGCCCGTCATGCCGGTGCAGAAGACGGCCTCACCGAGGGTGCGGCCCCGCGCGCCGTAGGCGCTGCCCCGGAAGATCCGGCCGTCCTCCAGCACGAGCGCGGCGGCCGTTCGCGTGCTGTTCACAGCGGAGCACCTCCCTTGAGCTGCTCGATCCACCGCGGGTACGCGGCGAGGTCGTCACCACGCAGACCCGTGTCCAGCTCGACGCCGTCGAGGCGCCAGGTGACCACCAACAGGCTCTCGGTGCCCATGACCTTGCCCGCCATTCCTTTCGCTCTGCCGATGTCGATCACGCTGTCCCGGGGAATCCAGAACCCCGGTGCCCCGCGCCGGTCGACCTCGATGCCGTCGGGGTAGAGGCGCAGCTCCGCCGGTCCGCGCAGCCCCGCGCCCCGGGTGACCACCCGGTCCTGCCAGTGCCCGGCCCGCGTGGTGGCGACGTAGATCCCGCGCGTACGCAGGACCGGCTCGCCCGGGTCGGCGGGCACGGAGGGAAACGGCGGGATGCGCACGCTCTGCGCTCGGGCCTGGCGCCGCCAGCCCCGCCACATGCCGTACAGGCACAGGACGAACACCGCGAGGACCAGCAGCGTCAGCGCGACCCTTTCCATTACACAATCTTCCCTTCGCGCGAGGTCACGCGGCCACGCAGCAGCGTGGCGCGCACCACGGCGGGCAGCCGCATCCCCTCGTACGGGGTGTTCGCGGCGACGCTCGCCAGGTCGGGTCCGTGCACCGTCCACTCGGCCTCGGGGTCGACCAGTGCCAGATTGGCCGGTTCTCCCACGGCCAGCGGCCTGCCCTGGTCCGGCAGGCCCGCGATCTCCGCGGGACGTTCGCTCAGCACCCGCGCCACGCCGCGCCAGTCGAGCAGACCGGGACGCACCATCGTGTGCGCCACCACCGACAGCGCGGTCTGCAACCCGAGCATTCCCGGGCGTGCGGCGGCCCACTCGTGCTCCTTGTCCTGCGGGGCGTGCGGGGCGTGGTCGGTGGCCACGCAGTCGAGCACGCCGTCGGCCAGCGCGCGCCGCAGGCCGGTGACGTCGTCGGAGGTGCGCAGAGGCGGGTTGACCTTGTTGACCGGATCGTAGGTGGCCAGTCGCTCGTCGGTGAGCAGCAGGTGGTGCGGGGTCACCTCCGCCGAGACGGCCGTGCCGAGGTCCTTGGCCCAGCGCAGCACGTCCACGGTGCCCGCCGAGGAGACGTGGCACACGTGCAGCCGGGCGCCCGCGTGCCGCGCGAGCACGCAGTCGCGTGCGACGACGGCTTCCTCGGCCGAGGCGGGCCAGCCCGTGTAGCCCAGGCGCGCGGCCCGCTCTCCCTCGTGCGCCTGGGCGCCGACGGTGAGCCGGGGTTCCTCGGCGTGCTGGGCCACGACCACGTCGAGCGCGGTCGAGTACTCCAGCGCGCGGCGCATGAGCAGCGGGTCGGACACGCAGTGCCCGTCGTCGGAGAACACGCGCACCCCGGCGGCCGAGCGGGCCATCGTGCCCATCTCGGCCAGCCGTTCACCCGCCAGTCCCACCGTGACCGCGCCGACCGGGTGCACGTCGACCAGCCCCGTCTCGCGGCCCCGGCGCCACACGTGTTCCACGACGACCGCGTTGTCGGCCACCGGGTCGGTGTTGGCCATGGCGAACACGGCGGTGTAGCCACCGAGCGCGGCCGAGGCCGAACCGGTCTCCACGGTCTCGGCGTCCTCGCGGCCGGGCTCACGGAGGTGGGTGTGCAGATCGACGAATCCCGGCAGCAGCACCTGCCCGTCGGCCGGGATCACCTCGGTGGCCGAGCCCGGCGTGAGCGCGCCGATCTCGGCGATCACGCCGTCGGCCACGCGGACGTCGGTCGGCTCACCCTCGCCGTAGAGCCGCGTTCCCTTGATCAGTACCTCGGTGCCCTCGGAGCCTGTCACGATTCCTCTTCTCCGGCCAGAAGGTGATACAGCACGGCCATGCGCACGTGCACGCCGTTGCGGACCTGTTCGGTGATGGCGGCGTTCGGCGCGTCGGCCACCGAGGAGGCGATCTCCATGCCGCGCAGCATCGGGCCCGGATGCAGGACCACGGCGTGCTCGGGCAGCATGGCCAGGCGGGTCTCGTTCAGCCCGTAGGCGATCGAGTACTCCCGCGCCGAGGGGAAGAACCCGCCGTGCATTCGCTCGGCCTGTACCCGCAGCATCATCACCGCGTCCACGGCGGGCAGTTCGGCGTCCAGCTCGTAGGCGACGGTGACGGGCCAGGACCCGACGCCCGCGGGCAGCAGCGTCGGCGGCGCGACCAGCACCACCTCCGCCCCGAGCGTGGCGAGCAGGTGGACGTTCGAGCGCGCCACCCGGCTGTGCAGCACGTCGCCGACGATGGCCACCCGGCGCCCGGACAGCGTGCCGAGGCGTTCCCGCAGCGTCGCGGCGTCGAGCAACGCCTGTGTGGGGTGCTCGTGGGTGCCGTCGCCGGCGTTGACCACCGAGGTGCCCGCGTCGGCGAGCCACCCGGCGAGCCGGTGCGCCGCTCCGGAGGCGGGGTGGCGCACGACCACGCAGTCCGCGCCCGCGGCCGACAGCGTCAGCGCGGTGTCGCGCAGCGACTCGCCCTTGCCGACCGACGAGCCGCCCGCCGAGACGTTGACCACGTCGGCGCTCATCCACTTGCCCGCGATCTCGAACGACACGCGCGTGCGCGTGGAGTTCTCGTAGAACATCGTCACGACGGTCCGCCCGCGCAGCGTCGGCAGCTTGCGCACCTGCCGCCCGAGCAGCGTGCGCTTGAGCTCGTCGGCGGTGTCGAGCACGGCGGTCGCCACGCCCGCGTCGAGCCCGTCGGTGGTCAGCAGGTGCCTCATCGGCGCTCCCTGAGCAGAACGGCGTCGCGGCCGTCGACCTCGTCGAGCAGCACCGAGACCTCCTCCGTGCGGGAGGTGGGCACGTTCTTGCCCACGTAGTCGGCACGGATGGGAAGTTCGCGGTGGCCGCGGTCGACCAGGACGGCGAGCTGGACGGATCGGGGCCTGCCGTGGTCGCGCAGGGCGTCCAGCGCGGCACGGATCGTGCGGCCGGAGAAGAGCACGTCGTCGACGAGCACCACGACCCGGTCCTCGATCCCGGCTCCGGGCATCTGGGTCTGCTCGAGGGGACGGGTGGGCTTGTGCCGCAGATCGTCGCGGTACAGCGTGACGTCGAGGGTGCCGTTCGGCACGTCGACCCCGGAGAACTCGGCGACCTTCGCGCTCAGCCGGTGGGCGAGTGTGGCTCCTCGGGTGGGGATGCCCACCAACACGGGTGGAGTCATCACCTCGGCACCGAGCGCGGTCTTCTCGATGACCTGATGGGCCATTCGGGCGATGGTGCGCGCGACGTCTCCGGCCGAGAGCAGCTCGCGCTCCCCGGCCGGACCCGTCGCGCCACGCGGGCGTGGCGCCACGGCGGGACCTCCTTCCCCGCCTCACCGGACGGGTCCTTAAAGGATGTCGAAACCCTGCATGTGCAGGCGAACTGCGTCGACACTAGCAGGTGTGCGGACCTCGCCCTTACGGGTGGTCTGTCTCGCTCGGTAACACCCTCCAGCGATGATCTGCTTGACCTGGTGACGACGAGGCGTAACCATTACTCTGAGTATTCGGCCTGGAAATACCCTGTCGGTCCACGGCGGCCGTATCGGGGCGAGGAAACGGAGAACCACCACATGGGCGATTACGCCAAGGCGCTCGGGGCCAAGCTCCGCGGCATCCGCCAGCAACAGGGTTTGTCCCTGCACGGTGTCGAGCAGAAGTCGGGCGGCCGCTGGAAGGCCGTCGTCGTCGGCTCGTACGAGCGGGGAGATCGCGCGGTGACCGTGCAGAAGCTGGCCGAGCTCGCCGACTTCTACGGTGTTCCGGTGGTCGAGCTGCTGCCGGAGGGACGTGTGCCCTCCGGTGCGGAGCCCGCCACGAAGATTGTGATCAATCTCGAACGGTTGCAGCAACTCCCCGCGGAGAAGGTGGGCCCGCTGGCCCGCTACGCGGCGACCATCCAGAGCCAGCGCGGCGACTACAACGGCAAGGTGCTCTCGATCCGCACCGAGGACCTGCGCTCGCTGGCGATCATCTACGACATGACCCCCGGTGAGCTGACCGAGCAGCTCATCGACTGGGGCGTGCTGCCTCCCGAGGCGCGCCCGTCGAAGGAGGACTGAAGCGGCGGCGAGAGTCCAGCGCGTCGGTGCCGGGCCGGAGGGCGGAGGAAAAGCTCGGGGAGGGCCTCCCCCACCGGAGACGGTCAGCGCAGCGCGCTCATCGGGTCCTGAGCCGGAGGCGGTTCATCCGGGTCCCGAGCCGGACACGGCTCACTCGGGGCCCAGCCGGACGTGACCCGGACAGCGACAGCGAGCGCCCGGCAAGCGGGCGCAGCCACGGCGCCCCGGCCCGTCCGGACGCGCCGGGGC
>NZ_KB912668.1:54908-59946 GCF_000383795.1 Saccharomonospora saliphila YIM 90502 | reverse complement strand
CAGGTCGAGGACGTGTTCCAGACCGACCGTCAGACCCCGGCCGAGCACCGTGGCGTGCACGACGTCGAACGGCACCCGCCCGCACACGGCACGCTCGGAGACCGGCGCGTGCCCGTCGGGACGCCGGAGCAGACCGGGGCCCTCCTGCCAGCGGCTGTCGATGACCACCGGCTCGTACGGCGTGCCGGTGAAGTCGCGGCCGGTGAAGGTCAGTGTGGTACCCTGGTCGGTCTGGTGGGCGACGACGAAGGCGCCGAGCGCGTCGGAGAACACCAGGTCGGCGCTGAAGGCGTCCACCACCGAGGCCGTGCGGGGAGCATCGGTGCCCGGCACCGGCGCGAAGCCGTCCGGCCCGAGAGCCTCGACGCCGTCGGCGAAGGCCGGGTCGGGCGAGCGGAGCACGAACTGCCCCGCCCCGTTCCACCCCGCCGCGCGGGCGGTGGTGTCGGTAAACATCAAGTAGAACCAGCCGTCGACGTGCACCGCGGCGGGCTGGCCCGCGCCGTAGGTGTTGTCGCGATGGGTGTCGTGCGCGGGTGTGACGATCGGCCCGTCGCCCACGCGGGTCCAGTGCACGCCGTCGTCGCTGGTCGCCAGCCCGATGGCGTTACCGTGGGCCGTCTCGCCCGCCGCGCCGGTGTAGTACAGGTAGTACGTGCCGTCCACCCGGAGCACCGACGGGTCGCAGGTGTGCACGGCGTCGAACCCACCGGGATCGCCCGAGAACACCGCACGGGGAATGCCTCCGCCCGGGCCGGTGAACGGTCCGTCGGGAGTGGGCGCCTCCGCGTGCAGGATGTCGTCCCCCGCGGGCTCGGCGCTGCCGTACTGGCTGCACCACCACATCCGCACGCGCCCGTTCTCGACGAGCAGACTGGGACCGTAGTTGTAGGGGGCGTCCGCGCCGCCCGCCGCGACGACGCCGTCGGAGCTCCTCCGGGAGTCCACCGCGAGCCGCTGTGGTGTCGAAGTCCCGGCCCTCTCGCCGGGCGGCGTGCCTCCCGGCGCGGCCCCCTCACCGTGCGGTGCCCCCTCCGCGGGGCCATCGGACACCTCGCCCGCGGTGCAGGAAGTGGCCACCATCGCGGCGGCGAGGATCGCGAACGCGGTCCGGACCCGGCGCGAGCGCATGGCGGTGTGCTCCCCCGGCTCGCTCAGCGGTTGTGCGAGGCCAGCCACCGCAGCGCGAGCGGGTAGCCGTCGACACCGAGTCCCACGATCACACCCGTCGCGACGTCGGAGAGCACGCTGTGGTGCCGGAACGCCTCGCGCCGGTGGACGTTGCTGATGTGCAGCTCGATCAGCGGCGCGGTGACCTGGGCCGCCGCGTCCCGCACGGCGATCGAGTAGTGGGTCCACGCCCCGGCGTTGAGCACCACGGCGGCCTCGCGGTCGGCAGCCTCGTGCAGCCAGCCGACGAGCTCACCCTCGTGGTCGGTCTGGCGCACCTCGACATCGAGGCCCAGTTCGGTTCCCGTGTCGACACACAACCGCACGAGGTCGTCGTGGGTGGTCGAGCCGTACACCGACGGTTCCCGCGTGCCGAGCCTGCCCAGGTTCGGCCCGTTGAGCACGAGCACGGTCACAGCAGAACCTTCCCCTCCGGTGCCGATCCGCCCGCCACCACCGAGTACGCCGCCGCGAGCAGCGACGGGTCCGGGCCCTCCAGCCTGCCCGGCTTGGCCATGCCGTCGAGCACGACGAAACGCAATGTGCCCGAGCGGGTCTTCTTGTCCGAGTGCATGGTCTCGATCAGCTGCGGCAGCGCGTCCGGGTCGTAGGTGGTGGGCAGGCCGAGCGCGCGCAGCACCGCGGCGTGGCGGTCGGCGGTGGCGTCGTCCAGCCTGCCCGCGAGCCGGGACAGCTCGGCGGCGAACACGAGACCGACGCTGACCGCCGCCCCGTGCCGCCAGCGGTACCGCTCGCGGCGCTCGATCGCGTGGCCGAGCGTGTGGCCGTAGTTGAGGATCTCGCGCCGGTGCGACTCGCGCAGGTCGGCTTCCACGACCTCGGCCTTGACCCGGATCGCCCGGCGCACCAGTTCGCCGAGCAGGTCACCGGTGGCGTCGACCGCCGAGGCCGGGTCCCGCTCGATCAGCTCGACGATCCCGGGGTCGCCGACGAACCCGGCCTTGACCACCTCGGCCATTCCCGCGACGAGCTCGTTCGGGGGCAGGGTCTCCAGTGTGGCGAGATCGGCCAGTACCGCGGTCGGCTCGTGGAACACACCGACGAGGTTCTTGCCCGCCTCGGTGTTGATGCCGGTCTTACCCCCGACGGCCGCGTCGACCATGCCGAGCAGCGTGGTGGGCACGTTCACCAGCCGCACGCCGCGCATCCACGTGCCCGCGACGAACCCGGCGAGGTCGGTCACCGCGCCGCCGCCGAGTGCGACGACCACGCCGTCGCGGTCGAGGCCGATCCGGCCGAGCACCTCCCAGCAGAATCCGGCCACCGACAGCGCCTTGCCGTCCTCGGCGTCGGGAATCTCCACCCGGTGCGCGTCGAGCTCGGCCTCGGCCAGCTCCGACCGCACGGCCTCGGCCGTGGTGGTCAGTGTCGGCGGGTGGAGAATCGCCACGGTCGAGGCACCGGAGACGGTCCGGGTCAGCTCGCTGAGCAGGCCACGGCCGACCAGCACGTCATAGGGTTGGGCGGTCCGCACCGGGATGCGGACGGGGTCGTCGGTCATGCGCCACCTCGTTCGGAACGGATCTCGGCCGGCCGGTCGGCGGCGAGCCGCTCCGCCAGAGCGGCCACCACCTCGTCCGGCGTGCGGCCGTCGGTGTCGATCTCGACGGTGGCCAGCTCACGGTAGATCGGCAGCCGGGCGTCGAGCAGGGCCTTGTAGGTCGCGCGGGGATTCACGCCCGCGAGCAGCGGTCGCGCGGTGGACAGGCCCGCGCGGCGAATGCCCTCGGCCATGCCGACGTGGAGGAACACCACGGTGTGCCCCACGAGCCGCGCCCGGGTGGACTCGGACAACACGGCACCGCCCCCGAGAGAGTAGACCCCGGTGTGGTCGCGCAACCCCCGGGCGATCGCGTCCTCCTCGATCGCCCGGAACGCGTCCTCGCCGTCGGCGGCGAAGATGTCGGCGATCGCGCGCCCCTGCTCGGCTTCGATCTCCTCGTCGGCGTCGTGATAGGCGACGCCGAGATGCTCGGCCAGCAACCGGCCGACGGTGCTCTTCCCCGAGCCGGGGGGCCCGACGACGACAACGGGACCGCGATCACTCATGGCACTCACGGTATCCGTGGGCCGCGACGGCGCACGCACCGGATCACCCGCCCGGCGGCCGCGCGCACCGGTGTGGTCGTCACCGCCAGAACTCGTCGAGCTGGGCGCGGTACGCCTCGGCGTTGCGCCTGCTCTCCGCCAGCGAGTCGCCGCCGAACTTCTCCAGCGCGGCGTCGGCGAGCACGAGCGCCACCACCGATTCCAGCACGACCCCGGCGCGGGGCACCGCGCACACGTCCGAGCGCTGGTGGATGGCCTCGGCGGTCTCGCCCGTGACCACGTCCACGGTGGACAGGGCGCGCGGCACGGTGGAGATCGGCTTCATGGCCACGCGCACCCGCAGGGGCTCGCCGTTGGTGATGCCGCCCTCCAGTCCGCCCGCCCGGTTGCTGCGCCGGGTGACGCCCGCCGCGCGCGACCCGGGGTCCCGGTCGATCTCGTCGTGTGCCTCGCTGCCCCACCGCCGCGCGGTGGTGAACCCGTCGCCCACCTCGACGCCCTTCATCGCCTGCACGCTCATGAGCGCGCCAGCGAGCCGGGAGTCCAGCCTGCGGTCCCAGTGCACGTGCGAGCCGAGACCGGGCGGGAGGCCGTAGGCGAGTACCTCCAGCACGCCGCCGACGGTGTCACCCGCCTTCTTCACCTCGTCGACCTCGGCGATCATGGCGTCGGTGGCCTCCTGGCCGAAGGCCCGGACCGGGCTGGCGTCCACCTCGTCCAGGTCGCCGGGTCCGGGCGGTGGCCCGTCCGGCGCCTCCGCGCGGCCGATGGATACGACATGGCTGACGATCTCGGCCCCGAGAACCTGACGCAGGTACGCCCGCGCCACCGTGCCCAGTGCGGTGCGTGAGGCGGTCTCGCGGGCGCTGGCCCGTTCCAGCACCGGCCGCGCCTCGTCGAAGCCGTACTTCTGCATGCCCGGCAGGTCGGCGTGGCCCGGACGGGGACGGGTGAGCGGCTCGTTGCGGGCCAGGCCCTCCAGTTCGGCCGCGTCGACCGGGTCGGCGGCCATCACCTTCTCCCACTTGGGCCACTCGCTGTTGACGATGTGGACCGCGACCGGCCCGCCTTGGGTGAGCCCGTGCCGGACGCCACCGACGAACTCGATCCGGTCGGTCTCGAAACCCATCCGCGGACTGCGGCCGAAGCCGAGCCGCCTGCGGGCGAGCTGTTCGCCCACGTCGGCCGTCGTGATCTCCACGCCCGCGACCATGCCTTCGAGGACGGCGGTCAGGGCGGGACCGTGCGATTCACCTGCGGTCATCCAGCGCAACACACCCATGATCCTGTCACGTGCGCGCGCCGGCCGTACGGGTACCCGAGGGCGGCGGTGGTCACAGGCCCTCCAGCGCGGCACCGGGAAACAGCACCGCCACGCAGGTCACGGCGAGCAGGCCGGGGCCGTGCGGGACGCCGGAACGCCAGTGGCGCCACCGTGGCGTGACCGCCGCCAGGGCGAGCACGGCGGTGAACACCGCCGCCGCGAGCGCCGTCGTCACCAGCGCGGCCCACCCCACGGCGCCGAGCAGTGCGCCGAGGCTTCCGGCGAGCTTGACGTCCCCGGCGCCGAGCCATCCGGGCGCCACGGCCCGCACCAGCGCATGAGCACCGGCGAAGACCACAGCCCCGGCCACGGCTGCACCGACCAGCGGTGGGCCGGGGCCGTAGGCCGCCGCGACCGCGACGGCGACCACCGCCGCCGGACAGGCCGGAAGGGTCAGCACATCGGGCAGTCTCCGATGTGCCAGGTCGGCCGCCGCCAACGGCACGGCCAGCGCGGCGGCCAGCAGCGGCACGG
>NZ_KB912668.1:52386-54808 GCF_000383795.1 Saccharomonospora saliphila YIM 90502 | reverse complement strand
CTTCCGATCTCCGCGAAAGCGCCGCCCGTCCCGCCCCGCATCGCCCCGGCCGCCCGGCCGGACCGGAAACCACGTGGTCGGCGGCCTCGGGCGGCCCCCGCGGTGGTGACCCGGTGTCGTCCCGGTCACTCCGCGTCCGGTTGACCGTCCGCGTCGGGTGCCTAGTGTCCGACGTGACCGGCCGGTCGGCGACCGAGAAGAACACCACACCCGACGAGAAAGGACCACCAGTGGCACCGACGTCCGCGACCACCCGGGGCCGACTCGACGCACCGGAGACAGCGCGGCAGAGTTTCGGCGACGACCCGCTCGCCGTCCGCGAGACCGATCACTACACCCGCGAGTACGTCGGCGGCCTTGTCGACAAGTGGGACGAGCTGATCGACTGGGACCGGCGCGCCGAAGCGGAGGGCACGTTCTTCGTCGACCAACTGCGCCGCCACGGGGCACGGTCCGTGCTCGACGTGGCCACGGGCACCGGATTCCACTCGGTGCGGCTGCGCGAGGCGGGATTCGACACCGTCAGCGCGGACGGCAGCGCGCACATGCTGGCCCGCGCGTTCTCGAACGGGCTCACGCGCGGTCACGTGCTGAGCACCGTGCACGCCGACTGGCGCACGCTGGGCCGGGACGTGGCGGGCCGATTCGACGCGCTCGTCTGCCTGGGCAACTCGTTCACCCACCTGTTCGCCGAGCACGACCGGCGCAAGGCGCTGGCCGAGTTCTACGCGGCGCTGAACCACGACGGCGTGCTGGTGCTCGACCAACGGAACTACGACGCCATCCTCGACGGCGACGCGGGCGGCAACCGCACCTACTACTACTGCGGCACCGAGGTGACGGCCGCGCCCGAGCACGTCGACGAGGGCCTGGCCCGGTACCGCTACACCTTCGCCGACGGCGACGAGTACCACCTCAACATGTGCCCGGTGCGCCGGGACTACGTGCGGCGCCTGCTGCGCGAGGCCGGGTTCGGACGGGTCGACACCTACGGCGACTTCCGCGCCGTCGACGGCGAGGACCAGCCGGACTACTTCATCCACGTGGCGCGCAAGAGCGTCGAGCACACCGACGGCGGAACGGACGAGATCGCGGGCGAACCCGCCGCGTCCGGCCGCGCGGACTGACCCAGCCGGCCGGGGCGTCCACCGGGACGCCCCGGCCACGTGGTCGTCGTCGCACGCGCACCCGCGCCGAGCCCGGGCGCCCTAGGATCGGCCGAGGTGCGTACCCGGTGGGAGTGATTCGTGCGGTCGGTCGAGCGAACGGTGGCGGTCCTGCGCGCCTTCTCGGCGCGGTCTCCCGAGCTGACCCTGACCGAGGTGGCCACCACCTGCGGACTCGATCGCGCGAGCGCCCGGCGCATTTTGCTGTCGCTGGTCGAACTCGGATACCTGCACCACGACGGACGGCAGTACTCGCTCACCCCGAAGGTGCTGGAGTTCGGCTATGCCTACCTGTCGAACCGGTCACTGCCCCAGCTCGCCCGGCCTCATCTGCATCAGCTCAGTGAAACCGTCCGCGAGACGACCGCGCTGGGCGTGCTGGAGGGCGTCGACGTCCGCTACGTCCTCCAGGTGCCGAGCCCGAGGCTGCTGTCGGTGACGATCCCCGTCGGCACCCGGTTTCCCGCGCACGCCGTCTCGCTGGGGAAGGCGCTGCTGGCCGGGCTCAACCCGGAGGAACTGCAACGGAGGCTCGGCGACCGGGCGCTGTCCCCGCTCACCCGGCACACGGTGACCGACCGCGCGGCCCTGCTCGCCGAGCTGGCCACGATCCGGCGCGAGGGCTTCGCCCTCTCGGACGGCGAGCTCGAAGAGGGACTGCGCGGGGTGGCGGTGCCGGTGCGCGACCGGGACGGGCAGGTCGTCGCCGCGGCGAACATCTCGCTCGACGCCCACGCCCTGAGCGCGTCCGACGTCCGGGCCACGGTGGTTCCGATGCTGGTGCGAACCGTCGGGCGGATCGAGGCCGACCTCCGGCTGCGGGCCGGTCACCCCTGAGGCGTTTCCAGGGGCAGCGGGATGATGTGCCCGGTCGCGGCCCGCAGGGCGTCCCGCATGGTCTCCCGCGGGGCCACCGCGCCGGTGAACTGCTCCACCTGGCCGAAGGACTGGTGCAGCAGCATGTCCAGACCGGTGGCGACCCGGCCACCCCGCTCGGACACCGCCTCCGCCAGCGGGGTCGGCCACGGGTGGTAGATCACGTCGAGGACACACGGCACGCGGGCAAGCTCGGTCAGCCAGGCGGCTACCGCCTCGGCCGGGACGGTGTTCACCAGCACCGACGCCCCGGCGACCAGCTCGGCGATGTCGGTGTCGTCCCACCGGTGCACCGAGACGGCCATCCCGCACCCGCGCGCTACCGCCTCGGTGGCGGCGGCGCGCCCCGGGTCCCGGACGACCAGCCGGACGGCGCGGAC
>NZ_KB912668.1:48488-52286 GCF_000383795.1 Saccharomonospora saliphila YIM 90502 | reverse complement strand
CTCGGTCAGCGCCGCCCGGGGCACCGCGTCATCGCCCTCGTTGCCGCCGCCCTCGTCGCCCCGGTTGGCGCCGCCGAGCCTGCGCAGCAACGCGTGGAAGTCGGCCTCCCTGCTGGCGGTGCTGGCGTGCATCCGGCCGAGGGACCGGGCCCAGGACAACAGCGCCGTCTCGGCCGCGCGGGAGTCCGAGCCGCACAGCTTGTCCTCGAGGGTGGGTGTCTTGCCCAGGTCGTCGATCACCAGCACGCGCCGCTCGGCGTCGTGCGCGAGCAGCTCGGGGCACACCCGCTCCTCAGGGGGAAGCGCGGTGAACAGCTGATAACTGGCCGCCTCCCGGGCGAACGAGTCCTGGGCGTCGTCGTCCGCTGGCTCCGGGTAGTGCTTGACCACCAGGGTGCGGGGCAGCGCGAACGCCGAGGAGGCCACCCTCGCGCGGACCACCGTGGCTGGACCGCTGCCCGCGAGGTCCTCGGGGTCGGCCAGCGGGATGGAGCTGCCGAACCGCGCCGCGAGAACGGACTCGGCTGTCGCCACCGCGACCTCGACCGGGGACTGTTCCTCTCCTGATCCGACTGTGGAAGACCCGACCGTCGAGTCGTCGGTGGAGGAGGCATCCAGAATCATCGTCTACGACCCTACTAGGCGGAAAGCGGCGCCCACCACAATCGACGACACGCCCAGGCACGGGACCGGGGCGCGGGCCGAGTGCGGTGAAGCACCGGGAGACGACCTGCTCAGCCGGACTGGCGCTGATCCGGTGTTGTGTCCACGCCTGCCTCCTTGCGCTGCTGCGCGGTGATCGGCGCGGGCGCACCGGTCAGCGGGTCGAAACCGCCCCCGGACTTGGGGAACGCGATGACCTCGCGCAGCGAGTCGGCCCCGGCGAGCAGCATGACGATCCGGTCCCAGCCGAAGGCGATACCCCCGTGCGGCGGTGGGCCGTACCGCAGAGCGTCGAGCAGGAACCCGAACTTCTCCTGCGCCTCGTCCTCCGGGATGCCCATCACCTCGAACACGCGCTTCTGCACGTCCGGGCGGTGGATACGGATGGACCCGCCGCCGATCTCGTTGCCGTTGCAGACGATGTCGTAGGCGTAGGCCAAGGCGTTGCCCGGGTCGGCGTCGAACTTGTCGATCCACTCCGGGGTCGGTGAGGTGAAGGCGTGGTGCAGCGCCGTCCACTGCCCCGAGCCGACGGTGACGTCCTCGGTGTCCTCGGCGGCCTCGAACAGGGGAGCGTCGACCACCCAGACGAACGACCAGGCGTTCTCGTCGATCATGCCGAGCCGCTCGGCGATCTCCACCCGGGCGGCGCCGAGCAGGTGCCGGGCGTCGGCGGGCTTGCCCGCGGCGAAGAAGACGCAGTCGCCGGGCGTCGCGCCCACCGCGTCGGCCAGGCCCGCGCGCTCGTCCTCGGAAAGGTTCTTCGCGACCGGGCCGCCGAGCGTGCCGTCCTCGCCGACCAGGACGTAGGCCAGTCCCTTGTGCCCGCGCTGCTTGGCCCACTCCTGCCAGGCGTCGAGCTGGCGCCGGGGCTGGTCGGCACCACCGGGCATCACGACCGCGCCGACGTAGGGCGCCTGGAACACGCGGAACGGCGTGTCGGCGAAGTAGTCGGTCAGCTCGGTGAGTTCGAGACCGAAGCGCAGGTCGGGCTTGTCCGTGCCGTACTTCGCCATGGCCTCGGCGTAGCTGATGCGCGGCATCGGCGTCGGCACGTCGACGTCGACGAGCTTCCACAGCGCCGCGAGGATGCGCTCGGCGAGCGAGATCACGTCGTCCTGGTCGACGAAGCTCATCTCGACGTCGAGCTGGGTGAACTCCGGCTGCCGGTCGGCGCGGAAGTCCTCGTCGCGGTAGCAGCGCGCGATCTGGAAGTAGCGTTCGAGCCCGCCGACCATGAGCAGTTGCTTGAACAGTTGCGGCGACTGCGGCAGGGCGTACCACGATCCCGGGCGCAGCCGCGCGGGCACGAGGAAGTCGCGCGCGCCCTCGGGCGTGGACCGGGTCATCGTGGGCGTCTCGACCTCGACGAAGTCCTGTGCGTGCAGCACCTCGCGGGCGACCCGGTTGACCTCGCTGCGCAGCCGCATCGCCCGCGCCGGGCCCGCGCGGCGCAGATCGAGGTAGCGGTAGCGCAGCCGGGCCTCCTCGCCGACCTCGAGCCGCTCGTCGAGCGGGAACGGCAGCACGGCCGACTCGGACAGCACCTCGAGCTCGGTGACGAGCACCTCGATCGTGCCGGTGGGGATCTCGGGGTTCTCGTTGCCCTCGGGCCGGTGGGCGATCTCGCCCACCACGCGCACGCAGTACTCGGCGCGCAACGCGTGGGCGCGCTCGGCCATCTCGCCCTCGCGGAAGACCACCTGGGCCACGCCGCTGGCGTCGCGCAGGTCGATGAAGATCACCCCGCCGTGGTCGCGCCGCCGGGCCACCCAGCCGGTGAGGGTGACGGTCTGGCCAACGTGCTCGGCACGGAGTGTGCCGGCGTCATGCGTGCGAAGCACCCGCGGAGTCCTTCCGGTGAGGTCTGTGGTCTGTGCGCCGTCCGTGGCCCGAACACCGTGCCCGGTGCGGACACCGTGTCGCGTGCGGACGTCGGTCGCGGTCCGGGCGGGCCACCGACAGCACAGGTTAACGAACACGGCGCGTCCGGCCGCCACCAGGTTTCCCCGAACGGGGTAGGCCATGCACGCCTGTGGCGGGCCCGGAACGCACGGCCGGAAACTCGTCAGAAACCGGCCGACAACGCCGTGGACGTGCTGTTCGCCGCCGAGCGCACCGCCTGGGAGAGGCGGTCCACGTCGAGCGCCTGGGTGCGGCCGGTGACCGACACCGCCGCGATGACACGCCCTCCGGCCCCGAGCACCGGCGCGGCCACGGCCGACACACCGTGTTCGGCTTCCTCCCAGGTCACGGCCACACCGCGTTCCATGGTCCGTTCGAGGTCGCGGTGCAGCAGGCCCGGCAGCACGATCGTGCGCGGGGTCAGCCGGGGCAGGCCCGCCTCCACGACGCGGCGCAAGCGCTCCTGCCCGCCCCAGGCGAGGAACACCTTGCCGGTGGCGGTGCAGTGCGAGGGCAGCCTGCCACCGACCCGCGAGCGGATCGCCGTGGCCTGACTGCCGGTGACCTTCTCCACGAAGAGCGTGTAGACGCTGTCCGGCACGGCCAGGTGCACGTTCTCCCTGCTGACCTGGTGGAGGTGTTCGAGCTGCGGCAGCGCCGCCTCCCGCAGCAGCCGGTGGCGGGGCACGAGTTGCCCGAGCCGGAACAGCTTCGTGGCCAGCCGGTAGTGACCCGCTCCGGAACGTTCGACGGCACCCCAGTCCACCAGGTCGCCGAGCAACCGGTGCACCGTGGGCTTCGGCAGCCCGGTCCGCGCGGCGAGCTCGGCCAGGCTCAGCTCGGGCTCGCCGGAGGTGAAGGCGTCCAGCACCGACAGCCCCCGAGCCAACACAGACCGGCTGCGCCCACCGGCACCGCGCTCGTTGTCCGCACCCACGGGCGTTGATGGTACGAGGTTCGGCGGGGTTCTCGGGGCCGCTCCCTCGCATCGGTAGCCGGCGAACACCCGGGCACACCGCGCGCGGCGGAGGCCGCACCCGGGGCGCGGGCCACCGCACGGCGGTCCGGTTACACGCCCGGAACCCGGGCGGCGAGCACCGCCGACCGCCCGGATCGCACCGCCTCCAGCGCGTCGGCCAGCGCCTCCGGCAACTCGGAGGCTCGTTCCACGGTGCGGCCCCACGCGTGTCCCGACGCCGAGGCGATGCCGGGCAGATCGGGGCGCGGGGT
>NZ_KB912668.1:39015-48388 GCF_000383795.1 Saccharomonospora saliphila YIM 90502 | reverse complement strand
CCGGCTCCCCGGCCCGACGCCGCCGCGCCGGGCCCGCCCCGGCATCCCGGCCCGTCGGTTCCGCTCCACTCGCTCCCGGCCCGGGCGAGTCGGGACCCGTCGAGTCGGGGCCCGTCGGTTCCTGCTCGTTCATGCCCGCACCCCGGTGAGAAACGGATTGGCCGCGCGTTCACGCCCGATGGTGGTGCTGCCACCGTGGCCGGGCAGCACCACGGTCTCGTCGTCCAGCGTCAGCAGGGAGGCGGTCAACGACGTGCGCAGCGCCGCCGCGTCGCCACCCGGCATGTCCGTGCGCCCGACGGACCCGGCGAACAGCGTGTCGCCGGTGAGGGCGACCTGCCCGCCCTCGGGAGTCCGCAGCAGGAACACCACCGACCCCGGGGTGTGCCCGGGCGTGTGCTCCACCCGGACCGGCAGCCCCGCCACCGTCAGCGAACCGGTGTCGAGCTCGACGACCTCGGCGGGCTCGGCGAGCCGGAGCCCGCCGACGCCACGGGCCAGCTCGGGGCTGAGCCCGGCGGCCGGGTCGGTGAGCAGATGCCGGTCCTCACTCCGGATGTGGACGGCGACGCCGTGGTCGTCGGCGACCGTGGCCGCGCAGGCGATGTGGTCGACGTGGCCGTGGGTGAGCAGGACCGCCGAAAGGGTCAAGTCGTGCTCGGACAACGCCCGCTCGACCTCTGGCGCCGCGTCCAGTCCGGGATCGACGAGCACACACTCCGTACCCGCCTCGCGGGCGAGCAGGTAGCAGTTCGCCTGGAACGCGCCGACCGGAAACCCGACGACGAGCACGACTCACCTCCGCCTTCGCTGGGATTCACTTCACCCTAGCCGCCCCTGTACAGGGTCCTCACAGACAGTGCCCATAGACTGCGGCCACCGGCAGCCGGTCGGACGACAACCTTGGGAGGGCAGGTGGCCACCAACCAGCAGCGCCGCGAGGCCGCGAAACGCAAGCTCGAACGGCAACTCGCCCGTCGGGCCGAACGCGCGAAGCGACGCAGGATCGTCGGTGTGGGCGTGACCGTCGGCGCCGTGGTGGTGGTCGCCGGGCTCGTCGTGATCCTGGCGACCCGCGGCGACGACAGCGCGGCGGAGGACACCGGCGCCGACCCGGGCAGCACCCAGGGCAGCGCGCCGGAGAGCACACCGATCGAGATCCCGACCGAACGCGTGGCGGCACCGCAGCGTCCCGAGCCGCTGCCCGACCCCACGACGTGCGAGTATCCCGAATCAGGGGAGGCCGCGAAGGAGGTGGACCCGCCGTCGGGCGGTGAGGTCCCGGCCTCCGGCACGGTGCCCGTGACCCTGAAGTCGTCGGTGGGCGACATCCCGCTCGAACTCGACCGCGCGCTGGCCCCGTGCACGGTGCACAGCTTCGTCAACCTCGCCGAGCAGGGCTTCTACACCGACACCACGTGCCACCGGATCAGCACCGAGGGCCTGCAGATGCTGCAGTGCGGCGACCCGAAGGGCGACGGCACGGGCGGCCCCGGGTACAGCTTCGCCGACGAGACGTTCGAGGGCCTGACCTACGGGCGGGGCATCCTGGCGATGGCCAACTCCGGCCCGGACACCAACGGCAGCCAGTTCTTCATGGTCTACGGCGAGGCGCCGCTGCCGCCGGACTACACGGTGTTCGGCACGATCTCCGACTCGGGTCTCGACGTCATCGACGAGGTGGCGCGCGCGGGCCACGACAACAGCTCGCAGGCGGGCGGCGGCACACCGCACACCGACGTCACCTTCACCGAGGTCACCGTCGGGGGGAACTGAGGACCCCCGGTGGGACACGAGGCGGGAGTGTCGCCGGTGCGCGCCTACCTCAACGGCGAACCCGCCACCGCGGAACGGCTCGCCGCCGCCGCGGTGGCGGGCTACGGCCACTTCACCACGATGCGGGTCGCCGACGGGCGCGTGCGGGGCCTGGGCTCCCACCTCGACCGGCTCACGCACGGCAACCGCGTGGTCTTCGACGCCGACCTCGACACCGGTTTCGTCCGGGAGTGCCTGCGGCGTGCCGTGCCCGGCTCCGGTGACGTCGTCGCGCGGGTCACCGTCGTCGGGTCCCCGGTCGCGGTGCCTGCTGAGCCGGACGTGCTGGTGACGGTGCGCGAGTCGGCGCCCGCCGAGACACCGGTGCGCCTGCGCTCGACCCGGTACGAGCGCCCGTTGCCCGAGGTCAAGCACGTCGGCACCTTCGCCCAGCACCTCCACGCCCGCCGCGCCCGGCAGGCCGGCCACGATGACGCCCTGTTCGTCACCGGCGACGGCCTGGTCACCGAGACCTCCGTCCGCACCATCGGGTTCGTCGAGCACGGCACGGTGGTCTGGCCGCGCGGTCCCCTGCTGGCTGGCGTCACCCAGCACGTCCTCGACGAGGGCTTGCGCCGGGCCGGAGTGCCGACCACGCACCGGGCGGTCACGCTGGACGAGGTCCCGGGCTGCGATGCCGCCTTCGTGTGCAACGCGGGGGAACCGGTGCGCCCGGTCGCCGCCGTGGACGGCACTCCGCTGCCCGACGCCGGGTCCTGGACCGAGACACTCCGCCGGGCCTACGCGAGCATCCCCTCCGACCCGCTCTGAGCCCCCGCCCGCGAGTCGCCCCCTCGCCGCCCGCGAGTTGCCCTCCCCGGTCGGCGAGTTGCCCTCCCCCGGTCGGCGAGTTGCCCTTCACCGCCCGCGAGTTGCCCCTGGACGCCCGCGAGCCGTTCCGCGCAGCCGAGATCGTTCGCGCGATCCACGCCACCTCCGGCCCCGCGGTGGGACGCGGAGCCCTACAGTGTCCCGGTGACCGACGGGATCGCACTCGACCGGGACGGCGAGATCGCCAGGCTCACCCTCGCGCGCCCCGGCAAGATGAACGCCATCAGCCATGCGATGTGGTCGGCGGTGCCCGACGTGGTCGCCGAGGTCGAAGCGGACCCGACGCTGAAGGTTCTCGTGCTCACCGGCGCCGGTGAGCACTTCTCGGCGGGGGCCGACATCGCTGAGTTCCGGAACCTGCGCTCGACGGCGGACGGCGCCGCCGCCTACGACACAGCGGTCGAGCGGGCCGTGCGCGCGCTGACGGAGATGCGGAAGCCGAGCGTGGCGATGATCCGGGGCAACTGCATCGGAGGCGGTTGCCAGCTCTCCGTGGCCTGCGACGTCCGGTTCGCCGCACGGGGATCGCGGTTCGGCATCACCCCGGCCAAGCTCGGCATCGTCTACGACTTCACCTCGACCCGCCAGCTCGTCGCACTCGTCGGCCCGGCACACGCCCGGTACCTGCTGCTGTCCGCGCGGCTGATCGATGCCGACCGCGCCCGCGAGATCGGACTCGTCAACGACGTCGCCGACCCCGCCGACCTCGAGGCGGTCACGGCCGAATTCACGCACACCCTGTGCACGCGGTCCCAGACGTCGGTGCGCGGCATGAACGAGATCATCGAGCGCATCACCGCGGGCCAGGAGCACAGCGACGAGCACGTGGCGGCGATCCGGGCGGCGGCCGTGCACAGCACGGACTACGCCGAAGGGGTGTCCGCGTTCCTGGAGCGCCGCCCACCACGGTTCGCCTGAGCGGGGAAAGCAACCCCACCCGCGCCCCGCGGTTGCTCCGGCGGACCGGCGGGGGGCAACTCGCCGGACGCCCCGGGGCAACTCGCCGGACGCCTCGGGGCGACTCGCCGGACGCCTCGGGGCGACTCGCGGGCGAGCGGGGTCAGGTCGCCGAGGTCACGCGGTAGACGTCGTAGACCCCTTCGACGTTGCGGACGACCTTGAGCACGTGGCCGAGGTGCTTGGGATCGCCCATCTCGAACGTGAACCGGCTGACCGCCACGCGGTCACGCGAGGTCGTCACCGACGCCGAAAGGATGTTCACCTTCTCGTCGGCGAGTACCTTCGTCACGTCCGAGAGCAAGCGGTGGCGGTCGAGCGCCTCCACCTGGATCGCCACGAGGAACACCGACGACTCGGTCGGCGCCCACTCCACGTCGAGCAGCCGCTCCGGCTGCCTGCGCAGGTCGTCGGCGTTGGTGCAGTCCGTGCGGTGCACGCTCACCCCGCCGCCCCGGGTGACGAATCCGAGAATGTCGTCTCCGGGCACCGGAGTGCAGCACCGCGCGAGTTTGGTCCAGATGTCGGTCTGACCCTTGACCACCACACCGACGTCCCCGGTGCCGCGTCTGCGGGTGACGGTGGACGGCGTGGCCCGCTCGGCCAGCTCCTCCTCCGCCTCCTCGACCCCGCCGATCAGCGCGACGAGCCGCTGCACGACGTGCTTGGCGCCCACCTGACGCTCGCCCACCGCGGCGTACAGGGAACTGATGTCGGTGTGCCGCAACTCCTTCGCGACCGAGCCCATCGTGTCGGCCGAGACCAGGCGCTGCAACGGCAACCCGATCTTGCGGACCTCCTTGGCGATGGCCTCCTTGCCGGAGTCGATCGCCTCGTCACGACGCTCCTTGGCGAACCACTGACGGATCTTGGCGCGCGCCTTCGGCGACCCCGCGAACGACAGCCAGTCATGGCTCGGGCCCGCGCCCTCGGCCTTCGAGGTGAAGATCTCGACGACCTCGCCGTTGTCCAGCTTGCGTTCGAGCGCGACGAGCCTGCCGTTCACCCGCGCCCCGATGCAACGATGCCCCACCTCGGTGTGCACGGCGTAGGCGAAGTCCACCGGCGTCGAGCCCACGGGAAGCGTGACCACGTCACCCTTCGGAGTGAACACGAAGATCTCGCGGGTGGCCAGGTCGTAACGCAGCGACTCCAGGAACTCACCCGGGTCGGCGGCCTCCCGCTGCCAGTCGAGCAACTGCCGCATCCACGCCATCTCGTCGATGTCCACGGCGTTACCGCGGTGCGTGCCCCTGGTCTCCTTGTACCGCCAGTGCGCGGCGATCCCGTACTCGGCGGTGCGGTGCATCTCGTGCGTACGGATCTGCACCTCGAGCGGTTTGCCGTCGGGCCCGATCACCGTGGTGTGCAACGACTGGTACACGCCGAAGCGCGGCTGGGCGATGTAGTCCTTGAACCGCCCCGGCATCGGCTGCCAGAGCGCGTGCACGACGCCCATCGCCGCGTAGCAGTCGCGCACGTCCTCGACGAGGATGCGGACCCCGACAAGGTCATGGATGTCGTCGAGGTCGCGGCCTCGCACGATCATCTTCTGGTGGATCGAGTAGTAGTGCTTCGGCCTTCCCTCGACCTGCGCGCTCACCCGCGACTCGTCGAGCTGCTTGTTCAGCTCCCCGACCACCCACCGTAGGTAGGTGTCGCGGGACGGCGCCCGGTCGGCGACGAGGCGCACGATCTCGTCGTACTTCTTCGGCTGGAGGATCGCGAACGCCAGGTCCTCCAGCTCCCACTTCACCGTGGCCATGCCCAGGCGGTGTGCCAGCGGCGCCAGCACCTCAAGGGTCTCCTTGGCCTTGCGGGACTGCTTCTCCGGCGGCAGGAACCGCATGGTCCGCATGTTGTGCAGCCGGTCCGCGAGCTTGATCACCAGCACCCGGGGGTCGCGCGCCATCGCGATGACCATCTTGCGGATGGTCTCTGCCTCGGCGGCCGTCCCGAGTTTGACCTTGTCCAGCTTGGTCACGCCGTCGACGAGCTGGGCGACCTTCTCGCCGAAGTCCTCACCGAGCTGCGCGAGCGAGTACCCGGTGTCCTCGACCGTGTCGTGCAGCAGCGCGGCCACCAGGGTCGTGGTGTCCATGCCCAGCTCGGCCAGGATCGTGGCGACGGCCAGCGGATGCGTGATGTAGGGATCGCCGGACTTGCGGCGCTGCTCACGGTGCAGCTCCTCGGCCACGTCGTAGGCGCGCTGCAACAGCGCCATGTCCGCACTCGGGTGCAACTCCCGGTGGATGGCGGCCAGCGGCTCCAGCACCTGCTTCACCGACGCGGGCCGTTGCGCGGTGATACGCCGTGCGAGCCGGGCGCGCACCCGCCGGGTCGCGGACGGCGCTCGCACCGCGGCCCCGTCGGAGTTCTGCCCGCCGCGCGTGGACCCGCCGGCGTCGGAACGGGCAGCGGCCACGGAATCCAGCTCCTGGCTCACCCGAACACCTCCAGCGTCACGCGGATGTCAGGACGACATCGCTTACCAGCGTAACGCCCGAACCGCGCCGGGTGGGCGCACGGGCACGCCCGGCGCACACCCGGTGGTGGACACGGCGGTCATGCCGACCGCCCGCGACCGGGTGGGAGAACGCCTCCGGGGCCGACTGGAAGGGGCAACTCACCGGCCGCGAGGGGCAACTCGCGGGCCGTGAAGGGCAACTCGCGGGGTGGGTCAGACTGTGCGGAGGGCGTGGACCTCGACGCCCGGCATGCGGGCGCGGGCGTTGAGCTCGGCCAGTTCGAGTACGACGGCGATCCCGGTGACCTCGGCGCCCGCCGAGCGCAACAGCTCGGTCGTGGCCGCCACCGTACCGCCGGTGGCCAGCACGTCGTCGACCACGGCGACCCGCTCGCCCGCGCGTACCGAACCGGAGGGCAGTTCGAGGGTCGCGGTGCCGTACTCCAGCGTGTAATCGACCCGGCCCGCGACCTGCGGCAGCTTGCCCGGTTTGCGCACCAGCGCCACCCCGAGCCCCCGGGCGTACCCGAGGGCCGCCGCGAGCACGAACCCGCGGGCCTCCACCGCGGCGAGGCGGTCGACGTCCCCGACCGCCTCCCCCAGCGCGTCGATCACCAGCGCGAACGCGCCCGGGTCCCCGAACAGCGGGGTGAGGTCCCGGAACAGCACACCCGGCTCCGGAAAGTCCGGGATCTCGGTGATGAGGTCGAGGGCCTCGTCGACCTTGCGCGCCGTCACCGCTTCCGCTTCCCGGTCGGCCGCCCGGCACCGCCCTGCCCCGAGTCGCGGGCACCGCGCTTGCTCCTCGGGTGCCGGTCGGGCACGCTGGCCGCCGCCGCGAGCGCCTTCTCCTTGCGCAGCTCGGCGGCCAGCGACTCGTCGTCGCCCGGGTCGAAGTCGTCGTCGGCGGTGGCGCCGTTCATCTTGCGTGCCTGGTTCTCGCGGCGGGCACGGACCTTGTCGGCCTGCTTGAGGTACTTCGGATCGCGCATCTTGCCCGACACCAGAATCGGCGTGGCCAGCAGGATCGACGAGAACGTTCCCGCGATCAGGCCGGTCATCAGCACCAGCGCGAGGTCCTGGAGCGTGCCGGAACCGAGCAGGATGTAGCCGATCACCAGCAGGCCGACCACCGGCAGCAACGCGATCAACGACGTGTTGATCGAGCGCATCAGGGTCTGGTTCACCGCGAGGTTGGCCGCCTCGGGGTAGGTACGCCGGCTGAGGTTGAGCAGTCCCCGGGTGTTCTCCTTGACCTTGTCGAAGACCACGACGGTGTCGTAGAGCGAGTACCCGAGGATGGTGAGCAACCCGATCGCGGTCGCGGGGGTCACCTCGAAGCCGACCAGCGAGTACACACCGGCGGTGACCACGATGTCGTGCACGAGCGCCACGAGCGCGGCGACCGCCATCCACTTTTCGAAGTAGATGACAAGGAACACCGTCACCAGGACGAGGAACACCGCGAGCGCGATCAGCGCCTGCTGGGAGATCTCCCCGCCCCAGGACGCGCTCACGGCGCTGTCGCTGATCACCTGCTGGCTCGGCTGGCCGTTCGGTCCGAGCGGCTGGAGCTCGTCGAACAAGACCTGCTTGACCTCGGCGACCTCCCCCGGGTCGAGGCTCTCCGAGCGCAGCTGCACCGACGCCGCGTCCCCGACGCCGACCTGCTGCGTCTCGGACGGGTTGCGGCCGAGGGCCTCGGAGAACGCGCTCTGGGCCTCGTCGACGGTGATCGGGCCGTCGGCGCCCCGCGCGGGCATCTGGATCTGAGTCCCGCCCTCGAACTCGATGCCGAAGTTGAAGCCCTTGATCCCGATCGTGGCCGCGCACGCCAGCAGCAGGGCCCCGAAGACGAGGAACCAGCGCCTGCGGTGTCCGACGATGTCGAACGCGCCGGTGCCGGTGTAGAGGCGCTGGAGCAGTGACCCTTCCGTGGCGGTCTCACCGATGGCGTTCGTGCGACGCGGGTTGTTGGAGTCCACCTCACGCCTCCTTCGCGGCCGTGCCGAGGCGGTTGGCGGTGCGACGGCTCGACCCGATCCGCTGCACCGCACCCAGCCCGGAGAGCTTCGGGCTCGACAGCTTCTTCGACTTCGCCACCAGGGCCACGAGCGGGTGGGTGATGAGGAAGACGACGACCAGGTCGAGCACCGTGGACAGTCCCAGGGTGAACGCGAAACCCTTCACCTCGCCGACGGCGAGCACGTAGAGCACGGCCGCGGCGAGGAACATCACCGCGTCCGAGGCGAGGATCGTGCGCCTGGCCTTCACCCAGCCCCTCGGCACCGCCGAACGGAACGTTCTGCCCTCCCGCATCTCGTCCTTGAGGCGTTCGAAGTAGACGACGAACGAGTCGGCCGTGACCCCGATGGCGACGATGAACCCGACGACACCGGCGATGTCGAGGGTGTAGCCGATCCACCGGCCCAACAGGACCAGCGTGGCGTAGATGATCGTCGCCGACAGCGCCAGCGACAGGATCGTCAGCACGCCGAGGATGCGGTAGTAGAACAGGCAGTAGACGAACACCAGGGCGAGGCCGACCGCGCCCGCGATCAGCCCGGCCTCCAGCGTGGCCAGTCCGAGCGTGGCCGAGACCGTGGTGGCGTCGGAGGAGTCGAACGACAGCGGCAGCGAACCGTACTTGAGCACGTCGGCCAGGTCCTGGGCCTCGCTCTGGCTGAACTGGCCGGTGATCTGCGTGTCGCCGCCCACGATCGCCTGGTTGATGCTCGGCGCGGAGACGACCTCGGTGTCGAGGACGAAGGCGGCCTGCTCGTTGACGTTGGCCGAGGTGAAGTTGGCCCACGTCTCGGCGCCCTGCGCGTTGAACGACAGGTTCACCAGCCAGCCGTTGCCCTGCTGGGAGTCGTAGACGGCCGAGGCGGTATCGATCTGGGTTCCCTGGAGGAACACCGGGCCGAGCACGTACTTCTGGGTGCCGTCCTGGTTACAGGTCGCCAGGGGCAGTTTCGGGTCGTCGTTGCCCGCGAGCGGGTCGGGCCGGTCGGGGTCGCAGGTGAGCTGGCTCAGCGCCTGCTGCTGCGCCATCTGCGCGGCCTGGACCTGGGTCTGATCGCTCGGGTCGCCGGGCAGCATCCGCGGGTTCTGCCGGAGCTGCCGGGCTTCCTGGATGCGCTGCGCGACCTCGTCCCGGTCGGCGGAGTCGTCCTGGTTCTGGGCGGGCGCACCGGCCTGTCCCTGGGCGGCGGACTCGGCGTCGGAATCCTGGCCTTCGCCGGGCTGGTTCTGGTCACCGTCCCCGGCGGGCTGGGCCGCCGCGGCGGGCGCACCGCCCCC
>NZ_KB912668.1:36301-38915 GCF_000383795.1 Saccharomonospora saliphila YIM 90502 | reverse complement strand
CCTTCGCGAGCTCGGCCGCCTTCGCCTCCGCTTCGGCCAGCCGCGAGCGCATCGGCGCGCGCCAGAGATGGCAGATGGCCAGCGCCAGGGCATCGGCCGCGTCGGCGGGGCTCGGCTTGGCCGCCAGGCCGAGCAGCCGGGCGACCATCGTGCCCACCTGGCCCTTGTCGGCGCGCCCCGACCCGGTCACCGAGGCCTTGACCTCGCTGGGGGTGTGGAAGGCGACCGGGATCGCACGCCGGGCGGCGGCCAGCGCGACCACGCCACCCACCTGCGCCGTGCCCATGACGGTCCGGACGTTGTGCTGGCTGAACACCCGCTCGACGGCGACCACGGACGGCTGGTGTGTGTCCAGCCAGCTCTCCACCCCTTCGCTGACGCGCAGCAGCCGGGCGGCCAGGTCGAGTTCCGCCGGGGTGCGCACCACGTCGACGGCCACGCAGGAGAGCGTGCGGCCGAGTCCGCCGTCGACCACCCCGAGCCCGCACCGGGTCAGTCCGGGGTCCACACCCAGCACGCGCACGAGTCGGTCCTTTCCACGAACACCAGTTCGACGCCGGACACTACCCTCCCGCCCGGCTTCGTCGGCGGCGCACACGCCGACGCCACGCGGCGCGGTCAGGGACCGTCGGTGCCCGGGGTCCAGTTCTCCGGCAGACCGTTGACGGTGAGCACCGGCTGCCACTGCGCGAAACCCCGCGGCGCGGACGGACTCCACGGCCAGTGACCGTCCGGCGTGGGCACGATGATCTGCACGGCCGGGAAGTCGCCCTCCGGGTAGACCAGGAAGGCACTGCCGAAGAACTCCGGGTAGTGGCCCCGCGCGACCTTTTCGAAGGTCACGGGCACGCCGTCGAAGAAGTCGTCGTAGAGCACGCCGAACTCGAAGCGTTCCCCGTTGGCGGCACGGTCGACGTAGGCGTCGAGCAGGACGGTGGCCAGTTCGTCGGGCAGGCCGACCACGACCGCCTCGGGCACACCGTGCATCGCCCACGCGCAGACGGTGAACGCGTATCCCGCGCCGTGGTCGTCCGGCGGGACCGCGACCACGGCGTTGCCGCGCGCCTCGGCCTGCGCGACGATCCACTCACGCAGTCGCTGGTCGGCTTCGGTCTCCTGACCGTCGTCGGTAGCGGGCTCCACAGTCACGGCCGACATTGTGCCGCATCGCCCGGCGCGGACACACCTGTCGGTGCCGTGTCGCACCGGGCGGGCTCGTGTGCCGGTGCGGCGTCGCGAACCACCCCGGCACGGCCCGGCGAGGGCACCGGCGCGACTCAGCCGACCTCGGCGAGCACGTCGTCGCCGACGTCGAAGTTGGCGTAGACGTTCTGCACGTCGTCGCAGTCCTCCAGCGCGTCGATGAGGCGGAACACCTTCCTCGCGCCGTCGGCGTCCAGCGGCACCGTGACCGTCGGCAGAAAGCTCGTGTCGGCGGACTCGTAGTCGTAGCCCGCCTGCTGCAAGGCCGTGCGCACCGCGACCAGGTCACCGGCCTCCGAGGTGATCTCGAAGTTGTCGCCGAGGTCGTTGACCTCCTCGGCCCCCGCGTCGAGCACCGCCATCAGGACGTCGTCCTCGGTGAGGTCGTTCTTCGGCATGAGCACCACGCCCTTGCGGTTGAACAGGTACGCCACCGAACCCGGGTCGGCCAGCGAGCCGCCGTGCCGGGTCAGCGCGGTCCGCACTTCGGAGGCCGCGCGGTTCTTGTTGTCGGTGAGGCACTCGATGAACACCGCGACACCGTTCGGCGCGTAGCCCTCGTAGGTGATGTTCTGCCAGTCGGCGCCGCCGGCCTCCTCACCGTTGCCGCGCTTGCGCGCGCGCTCGATGTTGTCCTGCGGGACGGAGTTCTTCTTCGCCTTCTGGATGGCGTCGTACAGCGTGGGGTTCGCGTCCGGGTCGCCCCCGCCGGTGCGCGCGGCGACCTCGATGTTCTTGATCAGTCTCGCGAACAGCTTGCCACGCTTGGCATCGAGGGCGGCCTTCTTGTGCTTGGTGGTGGCCCACTTGGAGTGGCCGCTCATCTCTCCTCCAACTCTCTCGGCGCGACTACGCGACCTCGGACACGGTCCGCACGAACAACCCGTGGACCCGCGCGTCGCCGGTCAGCTCGGGGTGGAACGCGGTGGCGAGCACCCGCCCCTGCCGGACGGCCACGATCCTATCGGCCGCCGCACCGGCCTCGGGGGTGTCGGGCACCCGCGCCAGCACCTCGACGTCGTCACCCGCCTTCTCCACCCACGGGGCGCGGATGAACACGGCGTGCACCGGCCCGTCGTCGACACCCCGGACCGCGAGGTCGGTCTCGAACGAGTCCACCTGCCTGCCGAAGGCGTTGCGCCGTACCACGACGTCGAGGCCGTCGAGCTGGTGCTGGTCGGGCCTGCCGTCGAGCACCTCGCGGGCGAGCAGCACCAGCCCCGCGCACGAACCGAGGGCGGGCATCCCGGACCGGACGCGCTCCCGCAGGGGGTCGAGCAGCTCGAACGAGGCCAGCAGACGCGACATCGTGGTCGACTCGCCGCCGGGCAGCACGAGACCGTCGACCTCGGCCAGCTCCCCGGCGCGGCGCACCGGCCGGGCACGCGCACCGGCGCGCTCCAGCGCGGCC
>NZ_KB912668.1:33325-36201 GCF_000383795.1 Saccharomonospora saliphila YIM 90502 | reverse complement strand
CGCCGCGGCCACGGCGATCACCACGCCCGCCAGCACCGCGTCGCGGGTCGCCCGATCCCGCAGCGACGGCAGCACGAGCGCCAGCAGCACCGCCGGGAAGGCGGCGTCGAGGCCGAAGGCGTCGGTGTCGGTGACGACCGTGCCCGCGAACGCGCCGACGACGACGCCGAGATTCCACAGCACGAACAGCGTGACGCCACACGCCCAGTAGACGGCCCTGCGCCGGTCGGCGTCGCGCTGGGCGAGGGCGAAGGCGACGGTCTCGTCGATCATCAGGTGACTGCCCGCGAGGCGGCTCGGCCAGCCGCGCCCCAGCACGTCTCCCACCGCGAACCCGAAGGGCAGGTGCCGCGCGTTGATGAGCAGAGCGGCGAGCACGGCCGCGACCGGATTGCCACCCGAGACGACGAGGCCGACGAACATGAACTGGGACGCTCCGGCGAACACGAGGACCGACAGCAGCATCGGCAGCCATACCGGCAGTCCGGAGCTGACCGTGATCGCGCCGAACGAGACCCCCACCAGGGCATCGGCCACGCACACGAGCGCGATGTCGCGCGCCACGTCACGGTCGAGTGTTCGCCAGATCGAACGCATAGACTTCCATACTGGACCCCACCAAGGCGTTCGTCAAATCGAACGAGAAGGAGCGTGTAGCGAACGATGACCGACCGCGACCTCGGCACCAAGGCCCCGCTCGACGTGATCGCCGCGTCCCTGCACCGGGAGCGCCGACGGGCAGGGCTGTCCCTGGCGGAGGTCGCCCGGCGCGCGGGCGTCGCGAAGTCGACGCTGTCCCAACTGGAGGCGGGCACCGGGAACCCGAGCGTGGAGACACTGTGGGCACTCGGGGTGGCGCTCGACGTGCCGTTCGCCCGGCTGGTCGAGCCCGCGCGCCCGGCGGTGCAGGTGATCCGCCGGGGCGAGGGTCCCGCCGTGGCCGCCGAGCACGCCGACTACGTCACCACCCTGCTCGCGTCGTGCCCTCCGCACGCCCAGCGGGACCTGTACCTGATCACGGCGCACCCGGGGGCGCCCCGCGAGTCCGACCCGCACATGTCGGGCGTGACCGAACACGTGATTCTGGCGACGGGCCGGGCGCAGGTCGGCGTCATCGAGGACCCGGTCGAACTGGGCCCCGGCGACTACATCGCCTACCCCGGCGACGCGCCGCACGTCTTCCGCGCCCTCGAGCCGGACACGATGGCGGTGATGGTCTCCGAGCACCGCTGAGCAGGCACGGTCGGCACTCGACGCGGTCAAGGCCTCCGTCACCGCGTCGAGTGCGGTGAAGGAAGCCTTGACGGTCGGCCGACAGGGTGGTGCCGGGGTTACCAGCCGCGGTCGGCGAGGCGGTGGGGTTCCGGGACGTCGTCGACGTTGAGGCCCACCATGGCCTCACCGAGGCCACGCGAGATCTTGGCGAGCATGTCCGGGTCGTCGTGGAAGGTGGTGGCCTTGACGATGGCCTCGGCCCGCTTGGCGGGGTCGCCGGACTTGAAGATCCCGGAGCCGACGAACACGCCCTCCGCGCCGAGCTGCCGCATCATCGCCGCGTCGGCGGGCGTGGCGATCCCGCCCGCGGTGAACAACACCACGGGCAGCTTCCCGGTCCGGGCGACCTCGGCGACCAGTTCGTACGGGGCCCGCAGTTCCTTGGCCGCGACGTAGAGTTCGTCGGGCGAGAGCACCGAGAGCTTGCGCAGCTCCGCGCGAATGGCCCGCATGTGGGTGGTGGCGTTGGACACGTCGCCGGTGCCCGCCTCCCCCTTCGAGCGGATCATCGCGGCGCCCTCGGTGATGCGGCGCAACGCCTCGCCGAGGTTGGTGGCCCCGCACACGAACGGCACGGTGAAGGCCCACTTGTCGATGTGGTTGGCGTAGTCGGCAGGCGTGAGCACCTCGGACTCGTCGACGTAGTCCACGCCGAGCGACTGCAACACTTGTGCCTCGACGAAGTGACCGATGCGCGCCTTGGCCATCACCGGGATCGACACCGACGACACGATGCCGTCGATCAGGTCGGGGTCGCTCATGCGGGCGACGCCGCCCTGCGCGCGGATGTCGGCGGGCACGCGCTCCAGCGCCATCACGGCGACCGCACCCGCGTCCTCGGCGATCTTGGCCTGCTCCGGGGTGACGACATCCATGATCACGCCGCCCTTGAGCATCTCGGCCATGCCGCGCTTGACGCGGGCGGTGCCGGTCTCGGGGCGCGGGGAGTTCTGGGCTCGGACGTCTGACACTGCACAGCCTTTCACACATACGGGTGAGTACACCTCCAGCGTACGGCCCACGTGGACCGCGAAGGCGGGCCAGTTCGCGCCAATCTCACCAGGCCACTTCAGCTCGTCGGCCCGCGCTGTTGCCGCGTCGCGCGATCCGGTGTGTGATCGGGGGCACAACCTTCTCTTCTCGCGGTACCGGCCCGGAACCGCCGACGGACCCGGCCGCCCACACCTGCATCAGGGAGGCCCCCGATGGCCGAGAAGAACACCCGCATCACCGAGACCGGGGCCGCGGTCGCCGTGGACGACCCCGGCCGCATCCGCAACGTCGCACTCGTCGGTCCCTCCGGCTCGGGCAAGACCACGCTCGTCGAGGCCCTGCTGGTGGCGTCGGGCACCATCTCGCGCGCGGGCTCGGTCGTCGACGGGACCACCGTGTCCGACCACGACCCCGCCGCCGTCCGCCAGCAACGCTCCGTCGGCCTCTCGGTCGCGCCACTGCTGCACGGCGACATCAAGATCAACCTCATCGACACGCCCGGCTACGCCGACTTCGTCGGCGAGGTGCGCGCGGGCCTGCGCGCGGCCGACGCCGCGCTGTTCGTGGTCAGCGCGGGCGAGGGCGTGGACGCCGCCACCGTGGCGCTG
>NZ_KB912668.1:21501-33225 GCF_000383795.1 Saccharomonospora saliphila YIM 90502 | reverse complement strand
GGGCGTGAGCCCGGCCTCCATCTCGGCCTCGGCGCGACGACACGACGGGCCCAGCCGCGCGAGCACCGACGCGCTGATCCGGCCGAGTTCGCGCACCTGGTCGTCGGTGAGCGCGTCGAACAGGCCCTGGCGGACCGCCTCGACGTGGCCGGGCGCGGCGGCCTCGATCGCGGCGAGCCCGTCGGCGGTCAGGTGCGCGAACGCGCCACGCTTGTCCGTGGGGCACACCTCGCGCCTGATCCAGCCCTGCGCCTCCATGCGGGAGACGGCGTGCGAGAGCCTGCTGCGCGACGACCGGGTCGCCAGCGCCAGTTCGCTCATCCGCAACACGTGCCCGTCGGCTTCGGACAGCGCGACGAGGACGTCGTAGTAGGTGGCCGGCATACCGGCCTCGTGCTGGAGCTGCGCCTCGAGGTGGGCGTTGAGCATGCCGACGGCGGCCGAGAAGTCGCGCCACACACGCTGTTCCTCGGCGCTGAGCCACCGGATTTCGGACATGCCGCCATTCTAACGCTGATTGAGCACTCAACCAGCATGCGCACGGGGGATGCCGGGTGTGACCCCCCTCTAGTTGAGCCCTCAATCAGTCCGCGTTACAGTGGTGCTTGAGCGCTCAACAACCGAGCGCCACCCCGGAGAACCCGGCAGACCAACCCGTACGAAGGGGAAACACATGACCACCACCACGACCGACATCCCCGGTTACCTCACCGGCACCTGGACCATCGACCCGGTCCACTCCAACGTCAGCTTCGTCGTGCGCCACCTCGGCGTCTCGAAGGTGCGCGGACGGTTCACCGAACTGGAGGGTGAGGTCGTCACCGCCGAGAACGTCCTCGACTCCACGGTGAGCGCCACGATCAAGGCGGGCAGCGTCGACACCACCAACGAGCAGCGCGACGAGCACGTCCGCAACGCCGACTTCCTCGACGTCGAGAACTACCCGACCCTGTCGTTCCGCTCCACCGGTATCCGGACCGACGGCGAGGACTACCTCATCGACGGGGAACTCACCCTGCACGGCGTGACGAAGCCGGTGACGCTGACCGCCGAACTGGGCGGCTTCGGCGACGGCATGACCGAGGGCAGCAAGGTCATCGGCGTGTCGGCCACCACCGAGATCAACCGGACCGACTTCGGCATCGGCGAGGGCGTTCCGGCCGCCGTGGTCAGCGACAAGATCAAGATCGAGCTGGACATCGAGGCGATCCAGGAGTCCTGACCCGCCGCGCCGCACCGGCGCGACCCCGCGTCCGGCGCGCCTACCAGGCGTCGGCCAGCAGCGCGCGGGTCTCGCCGAGCAACTGCGGCAGAACCTTGGTGTGGCCGACCACGGGCATGAAGTTGGAATCGCCGCCCCACCTCGGCACCACGTGCTGGTGCAGGTGGGCGGCGATCCCGGCGCCTGCCACCACGCCCTGGTTCATCCCGATGTTGAATCCGTGCGCACCCGATACCGAGCGGATCACCGCCATGGCGTGCTGGGTGAAGGTGGCCGTCTCGGCGGTCTCGGCCTCGGTCAACTCGGTGTAGTCGGCCACGTGCCGATACGGCACGACCATCAGATGCCCGGGGTTGTACGGGTACAGATTCAGCACCGCGTAGACGGCGCGGCCCCGCGCGAGAATCAGTGCCTCGTCGTCGTCCAGATCGACCAACCGGCAGAACGGGCAGCCACCCGGCTCGTCGTCGGAGGCCTTGTTCTCCCCCTTGATGTAGGCGAGCCGGTGCGGCGTCCACAACCGCTGGAGCTGGTCGGTGACCCCGACCCCGTCCTGGCCGACGAACTCGGCGCCGGAGTCGTCGGCGGCATCGTACTCAGCGCCCAACGAGCGCCTCCAGCGCGGCGGCCGTGGGCGAGGCGTTCTCGCGGCGGCTCACCCAGTCGGCGACGGCCTCGACCGCCGCGGCGACGGGCACCCCGTTGAGCTGACCGCCGTCGCGGAAACGGAACGAGACCGCGCCCGCCTCGACGTCGGCGCCCCCCGCCAGCAGGAGGAACGGCACCTTCTGCGTGGTGTGGGTGCGGATCTTCTTCTGCATCCGGTCGTCGGAGGTGTCCACCTCCACGCGCACACCGTGGCTCCGCAGCGCCTTGGCCACCCCGCGCAGGTGCTCGGCGTGCTCGTCGGCGATCGGAATTCCCACCACCTGCACCGGCGACAGCCACGCGGGGAAGGCACCCGCGTAGTGCTCGGTCAGCACGCCGAAGAACCGCTCGATCGAGCCGAACAGGGCGCGGTGGATCATCATCGGCCGCTGTCGCGACCCGTCGGCGGCCTGGTACTCGAGGCCGAAGCGCTTCGGCTGGTTGAAGTCGAGCTGGATGGTCGACATCTGCCAGCTCCGGCCGATGGCATCCCTGGCCTGCACCGAGATCTTCGGCCCGTAGTAGGCCGCGCCGCCCGGGTCGGGCACCAGTTCGAGCCCCGACTCCTCGGCGGCCGCCCGCAACGTCTCGGTGGCCTCGTCCCACTCCCACTGCTCGCCGATGAACTTCGGCGAGTCGTCCCGGGTCGACAACTCGAGATAGAAGTCGTCGAGCCCGTAGTCGCGCAGCAGGTCGAGCACGAAGGTGAGCAGGGACCGCAACTCACCCGGCATCTGCTCGGTGGTGCAGTAGATGTGCGAGTCGTCCTGGGTCATCCCCCGCACCCGGGTCAGCCCGTGCACGACGCCCGACTTCTCGTACCGGTACACCGACCCGAACTCGAACATCCGCAACGGCAGCTCCCGGTAGGAGCGCCCGCGCGCGGAGAAGATCAGGTTGTGCATCGGGCAGTTCATCGCCTTGACGTAGTAGTCGGCACCGTCGAAGTGCATCGGCGGGAACATGTTCTCCGCGTAGTGCGGCAGATGCCCCGAGGTCTCGAACAGGGTCGACTTCGACAGGTGCGGGGTGTTGACGAACTCGTAGCCGTGCTGCTCGTGCTTGAGCCGGGAGTAGCTCTCCAGCTCACGCCGGATCACTCCCCCCTTGGGGTGAAAGACCGGCAGGCCGGAGCCCAGCTCCTCAGGGAACGAGAACAGGTCGAGCTCCGCGCCGAGCTTGCGGTGGTCCCGCCGCTCCGCCTCGGCCAGCATCTCGAGGTACCGCTCCTGGGCCTCGGCCGACTCCCATGCGGTGCCGTAGATGCGCTGGAGCTGGGGATTGTTCTCATCACCGCGCCAGTAGGCCGCCGCCACCCGCGTGAGGGTGAACGCGGGAATGTGCTTGGTGGTCGGCACGTGCGGGCCCCGGCAGAGGTCGCTCCACACGCGTTCCTTGCTGCGCGGGTCGAGGTTGTCATAGATCGTCAGCTCGCCCGCGCCGACCTCCATGACCTCCGAGGTGTCCACCGCGTCGGTGTCGGCGGCCGACTTCAGCTCCACCAGCTCCAGCTTGAACGGCTCGTCGGCCAGCTCCTCGCGCGCGGCCTCGATCGAGTCCACCACCCGCCGGGAGAATCGCTGCGAGCCCTTGACGATCTGCTTCATCCGCTTCTCCAGCGCGCGCAGGTCGTCGGGGGTGAACGGCTCGTCGACGGCGAAGTCGTAGTAGAAGCCGTCCCGCACCGGCGGGCCGATGCCCAGCTTCGCCCCCGGGAACTGCTCCTGGACCGCCTGGGCGAGCACGTGCGCGGCCGAATGGCGGATCACGCTCCGGCCGTCCTCGGTGTTGGCCGCCACCGGCTCGACCTCGGTGTCGGTCTCCGGAGCCCAGGCGAGGTCGCGGAGCGCGCCGTCGGCGTCGCGGACGACCACAACGGCCTCGGGCCCCTTGCCCGGCAATCCCGCCTCGCGCACCGCGGCACCCGCCGTAGTGCCTGCCCGCACCACCACGCGCGGGGCGGACGAGACTGCGGCGGACGAGGGCTGCGACACGGGATACTCCTCGGAAGAGAACGAACGGGGTGTGACCCTTCGATGCTAGCCGCCGCACCCGCCCCGCCCGCCCGGGGTCACGCGCGGCGACCCGGTGTCGACGTGATCCTGCTCTCCCCCGCACGGGCGATCACCTCAGTGCGGGATGTCTACCGTCGCCGCCGACTCCGTTCCGTGATCGTCGTGGCCGCGGAGCTGCACGACCCGCCGACCCGACCCACGATCGTGGCGTCCGTCACAGCGTGTGCGGCGTTACAGCGACGCCGCAGCGCAGGACGCGCTCTGTAAAGTGGTGGCCGTTGCCCGGACACACGCCGTTCACGTGGCGTCCACCATGGTCCGGGACACGATGACGACGGTGGGTAGCCGCTTCTGGCGCGCCTACTCCCCCGTACGGTCACCCGAGCCGGGTCCAATCGGCCCTTGGTGCTGGTTGGAACCACCGGCGCCGGGAACACGAATGCGGAAACCGGCCACGGGCCGACCGGACAATCGAATCGGCGAGCACCGTCATCCACGGCACAGGCCGGTGCGCTCGCACCGGGAAACCGGCGTGGAGACAACTGAAACAAGATGGTGGGCGATACTGGGATCGAACCAGTGACCTCTTCGGTGTGAACGAAGCGCTCTCCCGCTGAGCTAATCGCCCCCTCGCGGTGTGTGCACAACACTAGCGGACACCGAACGGGCCCCGGGAAGGGGGGTCCCCACCGGACCCGCCACGGTGCGCCATCCGGACGACACGGACGGCACCGGGAGCCGTGCCGCGGGGGTACCGCGAGCGGGAAGTTCGCGTGTCACCTGCAACAATCCCGCGACAAGACCTATCGTCCGCCCGGTGAACCAAGCAGGATGTACCGGGGCACCGGCCGCGCGCGCCACACGTGCGTGTGAAGTTCGGTGATCCGGCGAGCGAGCCGACGCCGGGACGCGTCTCACCAAGAGACACGGCCGAAGCCGGCCGGGAAGGAGCAGAAGGGTAACGACCATGCGAAACGATCACGTAACGCTCCGGTCCACGGCGGTCTTCGACCTCTTGGCACCGCGGACGCCGCCGGTGCCGGTGAAGGTCGAGCTGCGCTACGACACCCGCGACCCGTACGCGGTGGTGGCCGCGTTCCGCACCGGCCGCGCGGGCTGGGTGGAGTGGGTCTACGCCCGCGACCTGCTCGCCGACGGCCTGCTCGGCGAGGCGGGCGACGGCGACGTGCGCATCCGCCCGTCGATCGAGGACCCCGAATCGGTGCTGGTGGAGCTGAACTCGCCCTCCGGGCACGCCATGTTCGAGGCCTCGGCCCAGGAACTGGCCGACTTCCTCGACCGGACCTACGACGTGGTGCTGCCGGGCAACGAGCACCTGTGGGTGGACGTGGACGACGCGCTGACCCGCCTCATCCCGAACGATCTGACCTGATCACGGGGGCGAGCAGGCGGATGACCACCCCCCGTGCGAGTGGCCTCACGGACATCCGATACAGTTCTCCACACACGGCGACGACAGGCCGGACGGCGACGAGCCGGACGACACGGCGCCGGAAATTGCGGACGTAGCGCAGCTGGTAGCGCATCACCTTGCCAAGGTGAGGGTCGCGGGTTCGAATCCCGTCGTCCGCTCGACTGCGGCGGCATTCCGCAGTTGGATCGAGCTTCGTGCCCGATCCACACACACGGCGGAGTGGCCGAGTGGTTCAGGCAAGGGCCTGCAAAGCCCTGTACACGGGTTCGATTCCCGTCTCCGCCTCGCGCGATTAGCTCAGCGGGAGAGCGCTACCTTGACACGGTAGAGGTCACTGGTTCGATCCCAGTATCGCGCACCACCTGTCAGCATTCCCGAGCCCCGTCGGCGTCCGTCGCCGACGGGGCTCGCTGCTGTTCGGGGACATGACGAGCCACTCGGTCGCGGTGCGCCTCGGGGCGAGGACTGTGAGTGCTCGGCCGGTGACCGACGACGAGACCGAGACCGTGGAGCTGATCGTGCTGGACACCGACGTGGTGGTGATCGGCGGTGGCGCGGCGGGCCTGACCGCCGCGATGGTGCTGGGCCGGTCCCGCCGACGGGTCACGCTGATCGATGCCGGCGAGCCACGCAACGCGCCTTCCGCGCACCTCCACGGGTTCCCGTCCAGGGACGGGGCGGACCCGGCGGAGATGGCCACGCTCGCCCGGGACGAGGTCCGCGACTACGGTGTCGAGATCCGCACCGGACGGGTGTCCGGCCTCGACGGCACCGAGGAGCGCGGATTCGCGGTCCAGGTCGAGGACGGTGGCGTGCTGACCACGCGCGCGGTGCTGGTGACCACCGGTTTGCGGGACGAGCTGCCGGAGATCGCCGGCCTGCGCGAGCGCTGGGGCAACGACGTGCTGCACTGCCCGTACTGCCACGGGTTCGAGGTGCGCGACACCCCGCTTGCCGTCCTCGGTGGCGACAACCGGCCCTTCACGCTGCACCAGGCGCAGCTGGTGCGGCAGTGGTCCGACGACGTCGTCTTCTTCCCGCACCGGATCACGCCGACCGACGACGAACGCCACCGGCTTCGCGCGCGCGGCGTGCGGATCGTCGAGGGCGAGGTGACGCGGATCGTGCTCGAGGGCGGAGCCGTATCCGGGGTGGAACTCGCCGACGGGCGCGTCGTCCCGCGTCGAACGGTCTTCGTCGGCCCCCGGTTCGTGCCCCGGGACCGGCTGCTGACCTCGCTGGGCTGCGAGGTCGACGACAACGGCTGGGTGCGGGTCGACCCGTCCGGGCGGACCAGCGTCGCGGGTGTGTGGGCGGCGGGCAACGTCGTGGACAGCCCGGCCCAGCTCATCAACGCGGCAGGCGCGGGGTCGAAGGCCGCGATCGCGCTGAACCACCACCTGCTGGCCGACGACATCGAGCGGGCCGTCGCGAGCGACGACGGCACCGGATAGCGCCGACCGCCTGCCCTCCTCGGGCTGTCGATCGGCGAGCGCACGGCCCCGGCACCGGAGGTCGGGCCGGGGGCTTACGCGAGCAGCTCCCGTGCGCTCTCCCGCGCCTCGGCGAGCAGCCCCTTGCCGTGGATGCCGTGGTGGGCGAACGCCCCTTCCAGCAGCAGGAAGAGGTGCCGCGCCAGGCGCTTCGGATCCTCCGCCGCCGGTTGGTCCTCGGCGATGAGCTGACCGAGGCGCTCTTCGACGGCCTGCTTGTGGTGACGGATGATGGCGTATGCCGGGTGTTCCGTCGGCAGCTCGGCCGCCGCGTTGAGGAACGCGCATCCCCGCGTGATGGTGCGCGCGTCTTCGGCGTAGACGTCGAAGACCGCCAGCGCGCGGGGTGAGTCGGCAGCGGCGAGACGCTCTTCCAACCTCTGCCACCATCGCGCGTGGCGGCTCTTCAGGTACACGGCCACAAGACTGTCCTTGGAGCCGAAGTTGTTGTAGAGGGTGCGCTTGGTCACGCCGGACTCGGCGGCGATCGTGTCCACACCCACAGCGTGGATGCCGCGCTCGTAGAACAACGTGGACGCGACCTCGAGTATCCGCCGAGCCCTCGGGGTCAGCTCCACAACGTTGGCTTCGTGCTCCACGCACATCACCTTGACCTTCACAGGTCTGTGTAAATATCCTGGTCCGGATTACACAGATCAGTATAGCGCTGCTGTGTCGCGATGGCGCGGACACGCGCACGGAGTTCGTCGCGCGGCCGCGCCGACAGTGGGTGGCGGCAACGGGACCACCGGTCCCGGCCCGGCCATGCCCGTGGCGCGGGCCATATGCTGCCCGGTGCCGCGCTCGCCGCCCCGTGTCCCGCCGTCCACCGGCACGATCGCGCACCACGGCAGCGCGGTGCGGCGCGCGAAGTTAGGAGTACCTGTGGCTTCTCCAGCGAACGGAGAACACACGACCCACCATCCGACGGCAGGCCGGCGCGGCCCGATGAAACCGGTGTTCCTCCCGGCCCTGCTGATCATCCTCGCCGCGCTGGCCTTCGCCACGTGGTACGGAGCCGCCTACGGCGACGACGCCGAGACCGCGTTCACCAACCTGAGAGACGGTATCGGCAGGACAGTCGGCTGGTGGTACATCCTTGTGGTCACGGCGTTTTTGATCTTCGCCTTCTGGGTCGCGCTGTCCAAGGCCGGCACCATCCGGCTCGGACGGGAAGACGAGAAGCCGGAGTTCTCGTTGTTCTCCTGGTTCGCCATGCTGTTCTCCGCCGGTATGGGCATCGGCCTCGTCTTCTGGGGTGTGGCGGAGCCGCTGAGCCACACGATGTCCCCACCGGAGATCGCCGACGTCGAAGCAGGCACCACAGAGGCCGGCCGCGCCGCGATCGGACAAGCCCTGTTCCACTGGGGCCTGCACGCCTGGGGCATTTACGCCATCGTCGGCCTCGGACTGGCCTACATGTCCTTCCGCCGTGGCCGACCGCTTTCGGTCCGGTGGCTGCTCGAGCCGATCTTCGGCCGCAGGCTCATCGAATCCTGGGTCGGCCACGCCATCGACGTCTTCGCCATCGTCGGCACGATCTTCGGCGTCGCCACCTCGTTGGGGCAGGGAGCCTTGCAGATCCAGGCGGGTCTGGCCCACCTGGGATGGTTCGATCCGTCGAACACTCTCCTGCTGGGGCTGGTGGGGCTGATCACCGCGGTGGGGACCATTTCGGTGATCACCGGCCTGAACCGGGGCCTGCGCTGGCTCTCCAACGCCAACATGACTCTGGCGGCGGTGCTGGCGATCTGCGTCCTGTTCGTCGGCCCGACGATCTTCCTGTTCCAGTCGGTGGTGCAGAACACCGGCGAGTACGTCCAGGTCATCCCGCAGCTCATGTTCGTCACCGGCGCCGGGGCCGACGACGGCTGGACATTGAGCTGGACCCTGTTCAATCAGGGATGGTTCCTCAGCTGGGCACCGTTCGTGGGCATGTTCATCGCCCGCATCTCCCGCGGCCGCACCGTGCGGGAGTTCGTCCTCGGCGTTCTGCTGGCGCCCACGGTCATCGCGATCCTGTGGTTCACCATCTTCGGCAGCACAGCGGTCCTCTACGAGCTGAGCAACGGCACGATGACCGGCGAGGACGGCACCATCGACACCGACACGTCCCTGTTCCAGCTCTTCGAGAACCTTCCCGTCGGCGGGGGAATCGCCGTCGCCATCTCCGTGGTCGCGATCCTGGTGATCACGCTGTTCTTCGTCACCTCGGCCGACTCCTGTTCCCTGGTCGTCGATGTCCTCGCGCACGGAGGCCGCACCGATACCCCGCGGAAGACCCGGCTGTTCTGGTCCGTGCTTCTCGGCATGGCGGCGGCCCTGCTGCTGCTCGCGGGCGGCGAGGCGGCACTCACCGTGTTGCAGGTCAGCTCGATCGCCGGTGCGGTACCGCTGTCCGTTGTCTACGCGCTCACGGTGCTCGCACTGGTGCGGATGTTCCGCTACGAGGTGGCGACCATGCCCCGATACGTACGCATCCGCCCGCAAGCCACTCCGTCCGCGCTCGTCTCGACCGCGCGCCGACAGGCCGCCGACGAGGAAGAGCTCCAGCGCGGCCTCCGCGAACTGCTGAAGGCGCACAGCAACGGCACGCGACCGCGGAACAGCCTCAAGGGTGCCTCGGCGGCACTCGGCGGACTCGAGGGGGTCACGGCCGGGACACCGTCCGCGCCGACGACAAACGGCACCAGCGGTGCCGACGCCACGGTGCTGGCCGTCCACGAGGTCCCGGCTCACGCCACCACAGTGGACACTGATACCGGCGCCATCAAGTGGAACGAGGACTCCCTCGCCCAGGACCCCATCGCGGGCGAGGTGTTCGACACCCCCGAGTTCTCCGCATCCGCCGTCGGAGCCGAACACGAGACCGAAGAGCTCCTGCGCCAGTACGCCGCCGACGACCACCGCTGAACGACATCGGGGAGTGGCCGCGCGGGTCACGCGCGCGGCCACTCCCCGACGGAGATCACACGGCGGCGCCGCGGGGTCAGGACTCGCCCTGGTCGCGGCGCTGCTCGGAGAGGAACTTCTCGAACTGGCTGGCCAGTTCGTCGGCGGTGGGCATCTCGTCGACGTCGGCGAGCAGGTTGTCCTCCGGCCCGGTCTCCGAGAACGTGTCGTACTGCCGCTCCAGCGCGGCGACCACCTCGGCGACCTCGTCGTTGTCCCGGACCTGCCGCTCCACCTCCTCGTCGGCGCGCAGGGCCGACTCGCGCACCTCGTCGGAGGAGACCCGCAGGCCCGTGGCCTCGCTCAGCGCGTCGAGCAGGGTCAGCGCCGCCGCGGGGTAGCGCGACTGGGCCAGGTAGTGCGGCACGTGCGCGGCGAAGCCCGCGGCGTCGTGCCCGGACTGGCCCAGCCGGTACTCCACGAGCGCGGCGGCGCTGCCCGGGATCTGCACCTGTGTGAACATCGCACGGTAGCCGCGCACCAGCTCCGCACGCGTCGCGTGGGCGGTCACGCCCAACGGCCGGGTGTGCGGCACGCCCATGGGGATGCCGTGGAAGTTCACGCTCAGCCGCACCCGCCAGCGTTCCACCAGCCCCCGCACCGCCTCGCTGAACAGCTCCCACTCGTGATCCGGCTCGGGGCCGGTCAACAGCAGGAACGGGGTGCCGTCGGCGTCGTGGAAAAGCCGCACGACCAGCTCGGGAGCGTCGTAGTCGGCCCAGTGGTCCGCGGAGTAGGTCATCACCGGCCGCCGCGAGCGGTAGTCGATCAGGCGGTCGACGTCGAACCGGGCGACCACCTCACTGTCGAACTCCGCGCGCAGGTGCTCGGCGAGCACCTCGCCCGCCGACCCCGCGTCCACGAACCCGTCGAGGTGATACAGCAGCACCGCGCCCTCCGGCACGGGCACCCCGGAGTCGAGGTCGTACAACCGCTCGGGATCGCGCCTCACCGTCATCCTCCTGACCTTGCCACGTTCGTCTCCCGTGTATGGAACGCCCGTGGGCGCTCGGTCAATCCCACCACATCACGCCGGTGGGATGCGCGGCCCGGCACATGGTGGAAGATGGTGCGGGTGCAGGTGTCTCAACCCGGACCGACCGCGCGGACGATGCCCGTGACCGAACACTTCGACAGCCTGGCCACGGTGCTGGACCTGGTGCGCTCGGGGGCGGCCCGAACCCGTCCCGAGATCGGCAGGCTCTCCGGCCTCGGACGCACCGTGGTCACCCAGCGGATCAGCCAGCTCACCGACCGGGGGCTGGTCGAGGAGGGCGAACTCGGTCCGTCGAGCGGTGGCCGCGCTCCGCGTGAGCTGCGGTTCCGTGCCCGGGCCGGGGTCGTCCTCTCCGCCGAGCTCGGCGCCACGAGCCTCGGCGTCGGGGTCACCGACCTGGCGGGCACGGTGCTGGCCGAGCACGCCGAGCCCGCCGACATCGCCCAGGGGCCGGACCCGGTGCTCGACCGCGTGGAGGCGCTCTTCGACGACCTGCTCGACCGGGTGCGCACCGAGCAGGTGCCGGAGGCCGCCGTCTGGGGCGTCGGGGTCGGGCTGCCCGGGCCGGTCGAGTTCGCGACCGGCAGGCCCAGCGCGCCGCCGATCATGCCGGGGTGGGACGGCTACCCGGTGCGCGACCGGCTCGCCGCCCGGTACGACACGCCGGTGTGGGTGGACAACGAGGTCAATGTGATGGCCTTGGGCGAACTGCGGGCGGGGTCCGCCCGGGGCACCCGCGACTTCCTCTACGTCAAGATCGGCACCGGGATCGGGGCGGGCCTGGTCTCGGGCGGCACACTGCACCGGGGCAGCCAGGGCTGCGCGGGCGACATCGGGCACGCCGCCGTGTCCGACGACACCGACGTGGTGTGCCGGTGCGGCAACACCGGCTGCCTCGAGGCTTACGCGGGCGGTGCGGCCCTGGCCCGCGACGGCGTCGCCGCCGCCGAGCAGGGACGCAG
>NZ_KB912668.1:10122-21401 GCF_000383795.1 Saccharomonospora saliphila YIM 90502 | reverse complement strand
CCGACCTCGCCCGCGCCGCGGCGGCGGGCGACCGCGTGTCCGTCGAGCTGCTGACCCGGGCGGGGCGGCTGGTCGGGAGCCTGCTCGCCACGTTGGTCAGCTTCTACAATCCCGCCCTGGTCATCATCGGCGGCGGCGTCGCCGGTGCGGGGGATCTGTTGCTCGCGGCCGTGCGCGAGTCCGTCTACCGGCGCTCGCTGCCGCTGGCCACGCGCGAACTGCGCCTGGACCGCTCGACGCTCAGCGACCGCGCAGGCCTCGTCGGCGCGGCGTTCATGGTGCTCGACGAGCTGTTCACCGCCGAACGGCTGGCGCGCTGGGTCGAGCGCGGCAGCCCGACGGGCGCTCCCGAGCTGGTCGGGGTGCCGCTGCGCGAACCGCTGTGACGCGCCCGCGCGGGGTCAGCGGCCCTTGCGCGGCTTCTTCTCCCGGACGCGGACACCCAAGCGCACCGGGCTTCCGGTGAAGCCGAACCGCTCGCGGAACTTGCGCTCGATGAAGCGCCGGTACCCCGCTTCCAGGAATCCGGTGGTGAACAGCACCAGCGTGGGCGGCCGGATACCCGCCTGCGTGGCGAACAGCACCTTGGGCTGCTTGCCGCCCCGCACCGGCGGCGGGGTCGCGGCCACCAGGTCGGACAGCCAGCCGTTGAGCTGGCCGGTGGGAACCCGCTGGTCCCACGAGTCGAGTGCGGTGCGCATCGCGGGCGCGAGCTTGCGCACGGCACGGCCGGTCAGGGCGGAGACGTTGACCCGCTCGGCCCACGGCACGCGCACCAGCCCCCGGTCGATCTCCCTGTCCAGTCGCCGCCTGCGCTCGTCGTCGACGAGGTCCCACTTGTTGAACGCCAGCACGAGCGCGCGGCCGGATTCGGCGACGGTGGAGACGATCCGCAGGTCCTGCTCGGACAACGGTTCCCCCGCGTCGAGCAGGACGACCACGACCTCGGCCGCGTCGATCGCCGTCTTCGTGCGCAGCGAGGCGTAGTACTCGGTGCCGCTGGCCGTCTGCACCCGCTTGCGCAGCCCGGCGGTGTCGACGAACCGCCACGTCTGCCCGTCCAGTTCCACCAGCGAGTCCACCGGGTCCACGGTGGTGCCCGCGACCTCGTCGACCACGGCCCGGTCCTGTCCGGTGAGCTTGTTCAGCAAACTCGACTTGCCGACGTTGGGCTTGCCGACCAGCGCCACCCGGCGGGGACCGGACACGGGCCCGTCGAGCTCACGGGGCGCGTCGGGCAGGGCCGCGACGATCTCGTCGAGCAGGTCGCCGGAGCTGCGGCCGTGCAGGGCGCTGACCGGGTGCGGTTCCCCGAGCCCCAGCGACCACAGCGACGCGACCTCGGCCATCAGGCGTTGGTCGTCGACCTTGTTCGCGGCCAGCAGCACGGGACGCCGCGCGCGGCGCAGGACCTTCGCCACCGCCTCGTCGGTGGAGGTGGCACCGACGGTGGCGTCCACCACCAGCAGCACCACGTCGGCGGTGGACATCGCCAGCTCGGCCTGAGCCGACACCGACGAGCGCATCCCGACCGCGTCGGGCTCCCAGCCGCCGGTGTCGACCAGCGTGAACCGGCGCCCGCTCCAGGTGGCGTCGTAGGCGATCCGGTCCCGCGTCACGCCGGGGGTGTCCTGCACCACCGCTTCGCGTCGGCCGAGGATGCGGTTGACCAGCGTGGACTTGCCGACGTTGGGCCTGCCGACGACGGCCACCACGGGCTGTGCGGCGGCCTGGTCGCCGTCGGTCTCGACGGTGTCGCCGGCGATGCCGTCGGCGTCGAGCACCGCGAACTCCGACTCGTCGGACCAGGTGCCGTCCGCCCCCGCGAGAGCGCCGTCGAGAGCGCCGTCGAGGACGCCGTCGTGTTCGGTCATGGGTGTCTGTGTCTCTTCCTCGATCGGGGTGCGCTCGCGGCGCCACCCTGGCTTCGCGCGGGGAATCCGCGTCCTGGCGGTCAGTCGCCCCGGCGCCGGTCCACCGCGGCCACCAGCTCGGCCAGTCCGGAGCGGAGGCGTTCGGTGGCCTCGTCGAGTCCCGCCCGGCCGGGGCCGACATCGAGGGCGAACGGCTCGCCCACGTGGACGTCGACCCGGGTGCGGGCGGGCCACCGTGTTCCCGGTGCCCGTGTTCCCCGTGCCCGTAGTGTCCCCCGCACCGCCACCGGCAGGACCACGGCCCCCGTCGTCCGCACGAGCCAGGCCGCGCCCCGCTGCGCGGAGGCGACGTCCCCGGCTCCTCGGGTTCCCTCGGGGAACACGGCCACCACGCCGCCGTCCCGCAGGACCCCGGTGGCGATGCGCAGCGCGGTGCGGTCGGGTTCGCCCCGGCGCACGGGCACCTGCCCGATACGGCGCAGGGCCGCGCCCACCGGCCCGGTGAACAACTCGTCCTTGACCAGGAACACCGAGCGGCGCGGCAGCATTCCGAAGATCAGCTGCGGTTCGATCAGGGTGCTGTGGTTGGCGACCAGCACCACCGGTCCCGTGCGCGGCACACGGTCCGCGCCCTCCACCCGCACCCGGTACACCGGACGGTAGAGGTGGCGGGCGATCGTGCGGGCCGTCTCGTGCAGCCACGGCACCGCCCCGGGTGGCAGTCCGGTCGTCCCGGTCACCGGCGGGTCTCCGCGATCCCGCCGGAGGCGTGGGTGAGGATGCCGTGCCGGTCCGCCAGTGCCCGCAGAGCCTCGATCACCTGCTCCACGGTCAGCTCGGAGGTGTCCAGCGACACCGCGTCCTCGGCGGGCCGCAGCGGCGAGGTGGCACGGGTGCTGTCGAGCTGGTCGCGGCGTTCGACGGAGGCCTTCGCGTCCGACGGAGTCGAGGCCCTGCCCGCGGCCGAGTCCTGAGCGCTGCGCCGCCGCGCCCGCACGTCCGCCGAGGCGGTGAGGAACACCTTGAGCGGCGCCTCGGGAGCCACCACCGTGCCGATGTCACGGCCGTCGACGACGATCCCGCCCGTGGTGGCCACGGCCTCGGCGATGATCCGGCGCTGGTGCGCGACGAGCAGGCCGCGCACCTCGGGCACGGCGGACACCGCCGACACCGCGCCGTTGACCTCCTCGGTGCGGATCCGCTCGCCCACGTCGGCGCCGTCGAGCGACGCCGTGGGGGTGTGGGGGCTCGTGCCCACACCCACCTCCGTGCGGCGGGCCAGCGACGCGACGGCCTCCGCGTCCTCCGGGTCGATGCCCGCGCGCAGCACCGCCAGGGTGAGCACGCGGTACATCGCGCCGGTGTCCAAGTACTCCGCCCCCAGCGTGGCGGCCAGTGTGCGTGCGACCGTGGTCTTGCCGGTCCCCGAAGGGCCGTCGAGTGCTACCACCCCGCGTAGGGCTCCCGCCACCGAGACCGATCCTTCCCCTGATGTGGTTACCTGCGCGGCCCATTCTGCCTGGCGGTCAGCGGCGGGAAGCATCCAGGCGCTCGGCGAGGTCGTCGACGAGGAGAGTGTCCTCCTCCACCGCCCCCAGGTGGTAGGCGACACCGCCGAACAGCTGGGAGAGCACTGGAGCGGTGATCACCTGGAACAGGCCGGCGAGCAGGATACCCGCCGCGTTCGACGGTTCCAGCTGCAACGCGCTGCCCACCAGGATCAGTAGCAGGCCCAGCGTCTGCGGCTTGGTCGCCGCCTGAAGCCGTGTCGCCAGGTCGGGGAACCGGACGACGCCGAGGCCGCCCAGCGCGCAGAACAGCCCGCCGAGCAGCAGCAGCACGGCGGTGAGCACGTCGAGCACGATCATCCGCGGCCTCCCCACCGTTCGACGAGGCGCACGGCGCTGACCGAGCCGATGAAGCTCAGCAGCGCCACCGACAGCAACAGCGCCACGTTAAGGTCCAGCCCGGACCAGGCCATCCCCACCGCGACACCGGCGACGATGAGCACGAGCAGCACGTCGAGCGCGAGCACGCGGTCGAGGACGCTCGGTCCGCGCAGCATCCGCCACAGGGTCAGCAGCCCCCCGACACTGAGCAGGACGTAGGTCGTCACGTAGACGGCGATCACGAGCCCTCCTCCGATGGGGTCTCCGGCGACTTCTCCGGGGAGACCGGGCGCCGCCCGCGCCGCCGGGCGCGGGCACGCTCGGCGATCCCGTCGGCCTCCTCGGCAGGGCCGAGCGCGCGCACGACCCGGACCTGGAGCTCCAGCGACTGGTCGTGCACCCGGTCGACCTGCTCCCGGGTCCGCACTCCGAGCGAGTAGACGTAGTAGACGCCGTTGTCCCGGTCGATCTGGATGACGAACGTGTCCGGGGTCAGCGAGACGGCCCCGGCCGAGGCGGCGACCACGTGGTCGGTGTCCGACAGCGACGGCACCGCGACCACCGCGGCCCGCACGCGCGGGCCGTAGCGCAGCACCTCAAGGGAGGTGCGCAGGGCCGAGGCGAACAGGTCGACGGCGACGAAGCCGAACAGGCGCAGCAGCCACACCGGCCGGAATCGCGGCAGCCGCCGGGTCGGCAGGGGGAACAGCAGCAGGACCCCGATCGCCACGAGCACACCCATCAGCACGGTGCCCGGCGCGGCCGATCCCCACAGCATCATCCAGACCAGCACCAGCCACAGGAACAGCGCGAGCGAGAACCTGTCGGTCATGACCCGCCTCCGGTGCCGAGTACGGCCTGCCGGTAGGGCGAGCGGGCGAGCAGGTCTCCCGCCGCGCGCTCCCCGATGTCCGACACCGGTCCCGCGCTGCCCGCGATGAGCAGACCGGTCAGCACCATCCCCGCGGCGGCGAGCAGCATGGCGGGCGAGGTCCTACCCGTGCCCACGGTGAGCGTGTCCGAGGGGTCCGGGTCCGGCACCGGGGGCCGGGGCCGTCCCCAGAACGCGGACGTCCACACCTTGCTCATCGCGTACAGGGTGAGAAAGCTCGTCAGGATCGCGCCGCCGGTGACGAGGTAGGCCATCGGGGTGGCGACCTCGATCCCGGCGCGCAGCAGCGCCACCTTCGCCACGAACCCGGAGAACGGCGGGATTCCGGACAGGCTCAGAGCCGGAATCGCGAACAGGAACGCCACGAGCGGATAACTCGACGCGGCGCCGCACATGTCACGCAGTGACGCGGTGCCGGTGTGCCGGGTGAGCAGGCCGCTGGCCAGGAACAGCGCCGCCTGCACGGCGATGTGGTGCAGGATGTAGAGGATCACGCCGACGAGCCCGAGCACCGAGAACAGCGCCAGCCCGAACAGCATGAACCCGATGTGGCTGACGAGCAGGAACGACAGCAACCGGTTGAGGTCGTTCTGGGCGATCGCGCCGAGCGCGCCGACCAGCATCGTCAGCAACGCCACGGCGAGCAGGAAGTTCCAGTCGGCGGCGTTGGAGAACAGCAGGGTCTGGGTGCGGATGACGCTGTAGATGCCGACCTTGGTCAGCAGCGCCGCGAACACCGCCGTGATGGGCGCGGGCGCGGTCGGGTAGCTGTCCGGCAACCAGAAGTGCAGCGGCACCACGGCGGACTTGATCCCGAACACCACCACCATCAGCAGGCCCAGCGTGGTGCGCATGCCGCCGGGGAGGTCGGCGATCCTGTGCGAGAGGTCGGCGAGGTTCACCGTGCCGGTGGCGGCGTAGACCAGCGCCACCATCGTCAGGAACAGCAGTGACGAGGTGAGACTGACGATGACGTAGGTCATGCTCGGCCGCACCCGGTCGGCGGTGGTGTGCCGGGTCATCAGCACGTACGAGGCCGACAGCATCATCTCGAAGGCGACGAACAGGTTGAACAGATCGCCGGTGAGGTAGGCCAGCGAGACCCCGGAGCACAGCACCAGATACATCGGGTGGAACGCCGTGGTGGTGGAGGCGCGGCCGGTGTCGGTGACCCGCTGGCCGATCGCGAACACCAGCACGCCGAGCATCACCACGATGGAGACGAGCAACAACAGCGCGGCGAGCCGGTCGGCGACCAGCGTGATGCCGACCGGCGGCGGATATCCGCCGAGCTGAAGCACCACGGGGCCGGTGGTGTCGGCTCGCACGAGCAGCACGCCCGCCACGACCACGATGAAGGCCAGCACGAGCAGACTCAGTACCCGCTGGGCGGCCGGGACCTGCGACACCGTCAGCGACAGCGCCGCCGCCAGCAGCGGCACGAGCACGGGCAGCGCGACCAGGATGTTCACCGGCTGTGTCCCCCCTCGGTGCGCGCGTCGACCGGGCCTTCCTCCCGCCCGGCACCGGTGTCGCGTGAGCCCGGGGCGACCTCGGCGTCCGCCTCGGCCTGTCGCGCGTCGGCCTCGGCGAGCGCCTGGGCGATCCGGCGGTCCTCCAGGTCGTCCTGCACCTCGTCGTCGCCGAGCAGCACCCACGCCCGGTAGGCCAGGGCGAGCAGGAACGTCGTCAGGCCGAAGGTGATGACCACCGCGGTCAGCGCGAGTGCCTGGGGCAGCGGGTCGGACATCGCCGCGCCGGGGACCAGCCCGACGAACGCGGGCAAACCCGGCGGGCCGCCCGCGACCTGGAGGAACAGGTTCGCACCGTGTCCGACGACGACGAACCCGAGGATCACCCGCATCAGGGAGCGCTGCATCAGCAGGAAGAACCCGGCCGCGTACACGGCGCCGAGCACGACGGTGGTGACGAGGTCGATGCTCACCGCTGATCTCCCTCCCGCCGGTGCCGCCCCGCATCCGGTTCGGCCTCCTGCTCTTCCCCGAGGAACTCGCCGCGCCCCAGCAGCCCCTCGCGTTCCTCTCGTTCGAGTTCGCGCTTCTCGATGCCCGCGCCGAGCGTCCGCAGCAGGTCGAGGACCACCCCGATGATCAGCACGTAGACACCGATGTCGAAGGCGAGATTGCTGCCGACCGCGACCTCGCCGAACACAGGCACGTGCGCCTGCCATTTCGCGCTGGTCAGCGCCGGGTACCCGAACAGCATCGGCACCAGCGCGGTCACCGTCGCCAGCATGAGACCCGCACCGATCACCGCGGGTGGCCGCAGGCGCACGGCAGCGGCCAGCTCCATGCTTCCGCCCGCGACGTACCGCAGCACGAAGGCGAGTCCGGCCACGAGTCCGCCGGTGAACCCGCCTCCCGAGTGGTGGTGCCCGGCGAAGAGCAGGTACACCGACAACACGAGCACGGTGGGAAACACCACGCGCACCCCGACCTCGAGTTGCAAGGACCTGGGCCAGCCCGCGGGGCTGCGCCCACTGCGCAACCACCGCTGCTTCGGGACATCCAGGCTTTCCCACTCCGCCTCGCGGGACCCTTCGCTCACCGGCTCACCTCCGGACCGGCGCCGCGCGTGCCGTCCTCTGTCCCGTCGGCGTGGCCGGACCCCGCACCGTCGCCGTCCTCGCCCGCCTCGGGCGCGGCCTCGGAAGGCACGGGGATCGTACGGTGCCGGCCCCGGGCCAGTGCGAGGCCGAGCGTGGCCGCGCCGGTGGCCGCCACCAGCAGCACGGTGATCTCCCCGACGGTGTCCAGCGCCCGGAAGTCGATGAGGATGGCGTTGACCACGTTGCTCGCCCCGGCCTCGGGTTCGGCCCACGCGGCGTAGGCCGCGCCGATCTCCGACCGCGATTCGCGCAGGCCGGAGAACACCGTCGCGAACACGGCCACGAACCCGCCCGCCGCCACGGCGACGACGGCCTTGCCGATGTCGGCACGGCGGGTGGTCACGTGCGTGCGCACGAACGGCGCCGAGACCCGGCGCAGCACCAGCACGAACACCACCAGCGTGAGGGTCTCCACCAGGAACTGGGCCAGGGCGAGGTCGGTCGCGCCGTAAACGAGGAACAGCCCGCCGATCCCGTAGCCGACAAGGCCCGTCAGCAGCACGGCCGTGAGCCTGCGCTGCGCCAGCGGCAGCGTCAGCGCGGCGATCACCACCAGCACCGACAACGGGAGTTGCATCTCGGTGTGCACCAGCCGCAGCGGGCCCGGCCACACGGAGTCCGTCACCAGTCCCCAGGTCGGGACGACGGCGAGCACGACGAGGATCGTGCCCAGGTACACCGGCAGCGATCCGGTCTGGACCCGGGCGGTGAACCCCGCCGCCACGCGATTGAGCCCGCGCAGGGCCGCGCGGTAGCCGTCGTCGGCCCGCAGCGCCGGGGGAAGCCGTCCCGCCGTGCGGTCGAACACCGCGCTGCCCCGGTACAGCAGGTACCCGCCGACCAGGATGATCACCGAGAGCAACAACGGCGGGGTCCAGCCGTGCCACAGCGCGAGGTGGTAGTCCTGTTTGCCTGCGAAGCGGTCGGCGAACGGTCCGGTCAACCGCTCGACCAGTCCGGGTGCCAGGCCCAGTACCAGTCCCGCCGCGGCGGGCAGGGCCACGGCCGTGGTGAACACCGCGCCCGGCGTGCGCACCGCGCCGGAGCCGCCTTCGCCCACTCCGGGGGAGGAATCGGTCTCACCGGGGGCGGGGCCGGAGCCGCCGAACGCGCCCACCAGGTAGCGCACGGTGTAGGCCGTGGTCAGCACCGAGCCCACGACCAGACCGGTGAGAATGATCAGATCCTTCGTCGTGGCGTGGGTGAAGGCCTCCAGCGCGGTCTCCTTGCCGACGAAACCGAGCAGGGGCGGTACCCCCGCCATCGACGCCGCCGCGAGCGTGGCGAACACCGCGAGCACGGGCCAGCGCCTGCCGAGCCCGGACAGCCTGCGCAGGTCCCGGGTCCCTGTTCCCTTGTCGATCGCGCCGGTGGCGAGGAACAGCGCCGACTTGAACAAGCCGTGGACCAGGATCATCGTGGCCCCCGCCAGTTCGGCGACCCGCGTGCCGACGGCGAGCAGGACCATGAGGAAGCCGAGCTGGCTGACGGTACCGAACGCGAGCAACATCTTCAGGTCGTACTGCCGCAGTGCCCGGTAGCCGCCGAGCAGCATCGTCCACAGTCCCACCACGACCAGCGGCACCCACCATTCGGGCCGGTCGGCGAAGGCGGGGGCGAAGCGCGCCACCAGGTACACCCCTGCCTTGACCATCGCCGCCGCGTGCAGATAGGCGCTGACCGGTGTGGGCGCGACCATCGCGGCGGGCAGCCACGGGTGGAAGGGCACCTGCGCGGACTTCGTGAACGCGCCCACCAGTACCAGCGCCATCCCGGCCGTGGCGGCGGCGCCGCCGGGCGGGTCGGCGACGATCTCGGAGATCCGCAACGTCCCGGCGGCGGTCGAGAGCAGGATCAACCCGAGCAACAGGGCCAGACCGCCGAGGACGGTGACCAGCAGGGCCTGGCGCGCGGACCGGCGCTCCTCCCGCGTGCGCCCGCTGCCGCCGACGAGCAGGAACGAGCAGACGGTGGTGATCTCCCAGAACACGTAGAGCGAGAAGATGTCGTCGGCCAGGACCAGGCCCAGCATCGCGCCCGCGAACAGCACGAGCACGCACGAGTCGCGGCCGATGCCTTCCTCACCCGGCTTCGCGTACCGGGCGAAGTAGACCAACACGATCGTCCCGATGCCGGTGACCAGCACGACCATCACCATCGCCAGCGCGTCCAGGCGCGTGGTGAACTCCAGGCCGACGGCAGGGGCCCACGCCACCGACTCGGTCCTCGGCAGGGACCCGAGCCAGGTCAGCGCCACCACGAGCGCGGCGGCGGGGGGCACCGCGCCGAGCATGAACGCCTGCCGCCCCAACGGCCGCGCCAGCGCAGGCAGCACCGCCGCCACCGCCAGATGGACGACGACCGCGATCAGCACCGTGCCCGGCTACCCCGGGCACGGTGACGGCAAACGGCGGCACGGCGTCGGTTACCGTTGGCATCGTGAACGTCGACGTGACGCCTCTTCCGGGAATCGGGGTGCGCAAGGACTTCGCCCTGTCCAGCGGCCGCCGGGTGGGAGTGGTGACCCACCGCGACGGGCACATCGAACTCATCGTCTCCAAGGCCGACGACCCCGACGCGTGCCTGGCCTCGCTGCCGTTCACGGCCGAGGAGGCGGGCACGCTGGCGAACCTGCTCGGGGCACCGCAGCTCGTGGCGCGACTGACCGAGGAACACCGGGAACTGGCGGGCGTCAGCACCCGGCAGCTCCCGGTCCGGACCGGATCCCCCTTCGACGGCCGCACGCTGGGCGACGCCGCGTTGCGCAGCCGCACCGGGGTCTCGGTGGTGGCGGTGATGCGGGCAGGCCACGTGCACCCCTCGCCCCATCCGGAGTTCGTGTTCACCGCGGGTGACGTGCTCGTGGCGGTCGGGACCACCGAGGGCCTCGACCAGGCCGCCACGATCCTCAGACACGGCTGAGGCCGCCCGTGGACCACACAGCCCTCGCACTGCTCGAACTGGGCGCGGTGTTCTTCGGACTGGGTGTGCTGGGCAGGCTGGCGGGCCGGATCGGCCTGTCCCCGATCCCGCTCTACCTGCTCGGCGGCCTCGCCTTCGGCGAGGGCGGGCTGCTTCCGCTCGGCGACATCTCCGAGTTCACCTCGCTGGCCAGCGAGATCGGCGTCGTGCTCCTGCTGCTCACGCTGGGGCTGGAGTACACGGCCGACGAACTGTTCACCGGCCTGCGCCGGTCCTGGACGGCGGGGCTGCTCGACATCGTGCTCAACGCCGCCCCCGGCGCCGCCGTGGCGCTGCTGCTGGGGTGGGGCCCGCTCGGTGCCCTCGTGCTCGGCGGCGTCACCTACATCTCCTCCTCCGGCATCATCGCCAAGGTCCTCGGTGACCTCGGCAGGCTCGGTAACCGGGAGACCCCGGTCGTGCTGTCGGTCCTGGTGTTCGAAGACCTGGTGATGGCGCTGTACCTGCCGATCCTGACGGCCCTGCTGGCCGGGGTCAGCCTGCTCGGCGGGCTCAAGGCCGTGGGTGTCTCACTCGCCGTGGTCAGCGTCGTCCTGCTGGTGGCGCTGCGGTACGGCAGGTACGTCTCGACGGTGGTCGACAGCGCCGACCGCGAGGTGTTCCTGCTCAAGATCCTCGGCTCGGCGCTGCTCGTGGCGGGCATCGCCTCGGCAATGCAGGTCTCGGCGGCCGTGGGCGCGTTCCTGCTGGGCATCGCCATCTCCGGGCCCACCGCGGAGAACGCGACGAAACTGCTCGAACCGCTGCGCGACCTGTTCGCCGCGGTGTTCTTCGTGGTGTTCGGCCTGCACACCGACCCCGGCGCCATCCCACTGGTGCTGCTGTGGGCGGTGGTGCTGGCGCTGGTCACCACCGCGACGAAAGTCGGCACGGGCTGGTGGGCCGCGCGCCGGGCCGGTGTCGCGTCCCTCGGACGTGCCCGGGCGGGCGCCGCCCTGGTCGCCCGAGGGGAGGTCTCCATCGTCATCGCGGGCCTTGCCGTCTCGGCCGGAGCCGTCGACGGGCGGCTCGCC
>NZ_KB912668.1:6910-10022 GCF_000383795.1 Saccharomonospora saliphila YIM 90502 | reverse complement strand
CCCCGGCGGGTGCGCTGCCGCGCGGGCTTGTCGCCCTTGTCCGCCGCCTCGCCACCGGCCTCGGCCTGCTCGGCCTTGTCGACGGTGGGCTCGGTGTCGGCGGGACTACCGCCACCGGTGCCGCCCACGGCGCCGGTGGAGGGCGCCTCACCGGCGTCGGTGTCCTCGTCCTGCACGACGACCAGGCTGATCTTGCCCCGGCTGTCGATGTCGGCGATCTCGACCCGCAGCTTGTCCCCGACGTTGACGACGTCCTCGACCTTGTCGATGCGCTTGCCGTTGCCGAGCTTGGAGATGTGCACCAAGCCGTCCTTGCCCGGCAGCAGGGAGACGAACGCGCCGAAGGCGGCCGTCTTGACCACGGTGCCGAGGAACCGCTCGCCGACCTTCGGCAACTGCGGGTTCGCGATCGCGTTGATCTTGTCGATCGCCGCCTCGGCCGAGGGACCGTCGGCGGCTCCGACGTAGACGGTGCCGTCGTCCTCGATGGAGATGTCGGCGCCGGTCTCCTCGGTGATCGAGTTGATCATCTTGCCCTTCGGCCCGATCACCTCACCGATCTTGTCGACCGGGACCTTCACGCTGGTGACGCGCGGCGCGTACGGGCTCATCTCGTCGGGCGAGCCGATCGCCTCGTCCATCACGTCCAGAATGGTCAGCCGCGCGTCGCGGGCCTGGTTCAGCGCCCCGGCGAGCACGTCGGAGGGAATCCCGTCCAACTTGGTGTCGAGCTGAAGGGCGGTGATGACGTCCTTGGTCCCGGCGACCTTGAAGTCCATGTCGCCGAAGGCGTCCTCGGCACCGAGGATGTCGGTCAGCGCCACGTACTCGGTCTTGCCGTCGACCTCGTCGGAGACCAGGCCCATCGCGATGCCCGAGACTGGCGCACGCAGCGGCACGCCCGCGTTGTAGAGGCTCATCGTGGACGCGCACACCGAGCCCATCGAGGTGGAGCCGTTGGAGCCGAGCGCCTCGGAGACCTGGCGGATGGCGTACGGGAAGTCGTCCCGTTTGGGCACCACCGGCACCAGCGCCCGCTCGGCCAGCATCCCGTGGCCGATCTCGCGCCGCTTCGGCGTGCCGACACGGCCGGTCTCGCCGGTGGAGAACGGCGGGAAGTTGTAGTGGTGCAGGTAGCGCTTCGACGTCTCCGGCGACAGCGTGTCGAGCTGCTGCTCCATGCGCAGCATGTTCAGCGTGGTGATGCCCAGGATCTGGGTCTCCCCACGCTCGAACAACGCCGAGCCGTGCGCCCGGGGCACCACGGCCACCTCGGCGGCGAGCTGCCGGATGTCGGTCAGGCCGCGCCCGTCGATGCGCACCTTGTCGCGCAGGATGCGCTGGCGGATCAGCTTCTTGGTCAGGTCGCGGAACGCCGCGCCGACCTCCTTGTCGCGCCCCTCGAACGCCTCACCCTCGCCGACGCCGACGCGCTCGAGCACCAAGGCCTTGACCTCGTCGACCGCGTCGTCACGCTCCTGCTTGCCCGGCAGCGCCAGAGCCCGGGTCAGCTCGTCGGTGGCCAGCGCGGCGACGGCGTCGTAGGCGTCGGGCTGGTAGGCGGGGAACAGCGGGTAGTCCCCGGTCGGCTTGGCGGCGGCATCGGCCAGACGCTGCTGGGCCTCGCACAGCGCGCGGATGAACGGCTTCGCCGCGTCCAGGCCCTCGGCCACCGTGGTCTCGGTGGGGGCGGTGGCGCCGTCCGCGATGAGGTCGAGGGTGTTCTCGGTGCCCTCCGCCTCGACCATCATGATCGCGACGTCCTCGGGGCGGTCCCCGACGACACGGCCCGCGACCACCATGTTGAAGGTCGCGTGCTCCAACTGCGACCAGGTCGGGAAGGCCACCCACTGATCCTCGATCAGCGCGACGCGCACGCCGCCGATCGGGCCGGAGAACGGCAGGCCGCCGATCTGGGTGGAGGCCGACGCCGCGTTGATCGCGAGCACGTCGTAGGGGTCCTCCGGGTGCAGGCTCTGCACCGTGATCACGACCTGGATCTCGTTGCGCAGGCCGTCGGCGAACGACGGCCGCAACGGCCGGTCGATCAGTCGGCAGGTCAGCACCGCGTCCGTGGACGGCCGCCCCTCGCGGCGGAAGAACGCACCGGGGATGCGCCCCGCCGCGTACATGCGCTCCTCGACGTCCACCGTGAGCGGGAAGAAGTCGAGCTGTTCCTTGGGCTGCTTGGAGGCGGTGGTCGCCGACAGCAGCATCGTCTCGTCGTCCAGATAGGCCACGACCGAGCCGGCGGCCTGCTTGGCCAGCCTGCCCGTCTCGAAGCGGACCGTGCGCTTACCGAACCGGCCGTTGTCCAGGACGGCTTCCGTCTCGTGCACGGCGTTGCCGCTTGCCTCAGTCATGAAAGTGTTACTCCTCGTGCGTGATGGGCCGCGCATCCCCCGCCCTTCGGGGGCACGCCCGAGGTACGAGGCCGGCCATCGATCGAAGCCGACGGGAGTCTTCTCCCCCGGCGGCCACTACCGAGGACCGGCTGTGGCGTCCCCGCGCGCTGGTGCGCCCTCGCCCGTGTTCGTTTCTCTTGTACCGAGGGGGAGCGACCCGGCGGGTCACTCCCCCTCGACGTCTCTCACCGGCGCAGGCCGAGCCGCTGAATCAGCGAACGGTACCGCGCGATGTCGACCCGCATCACGTAGTTGAGCAGTCGGCGACGACGGCCGACCAGCAGCAACAAGCCGCGACGGGAGTGGTGATCGTGCTTGTGCATCTTGAGATGCTCGGTGAGGCCGATGATCCGCTTCGTCAGCAGGGCCACCTGGGCCTCGGGCGATCCGGTGTCGGAGTCGTGCAGTCCGTACTCGGACAGGATCGCCTTCTTCTCGTCGGTGGACAGAGCCACGCGTCAACTCCTCGGGTCGTGTGCCGTGTCGGTGTGTCTACGGTGCCGGCCGCCACGGACCGCAGCCGGACTCAACTGTCGAGGATATCAGTACCGTCGCCGTCGGGACCGGTGCACGCGGGTCCCGACGGCGCGTCGAGCCCGAACCGGGCCACCGGCGTGTAGCGGGGCCCCGACCCGGGCGCCGGTCCGGGGTCGCTGCGCAGCAGCACGACCTCCGTCGCCGTCCACTCCGGCCCGACGAACGCGGCG
>NZ_KB912668.1:0-6810 GCF_000383795.1 Saccharomonospora saliphila YIM 90502 | reverse complement strand
CGGCGTGGCGCTCGAAGGCGGCGCGGCCGAGATCGAAGCGGTGCCTGCGCAACCGCACCGGAACCTCCTCGCCGCGCTCCTGGGCGTCGAACACGGCCGCCCGCGCCCGCAGCCACCACACGCCGAGCCGCCACGACCCGAACGCCAGCACGGCAACCATGGTCAGCAGGGCGATCCGATAGTCGCCGCCGGTCACCTGGAGCAGCACCCCGATCAGCAGGGACGCCACCGTGGTGGCCACGAACCCGCCGACGTTGACCACGCCGGTCGCGGTGCCGACCCTCGGCAGCGGGTTGTAGTCCCGCACCAGGGCGAACCCGATGGTGGAGACGGGACCACCGAGGGAGAGCACGGTGAAGGCGGGAATGAGCACCGCCACCGGCACCTGACCCGGCCAGACCAGCAGCACGGTCCAGGTCAAAGCGGTGGCCGTCAGGTAGGTCACCACGAGCGGCATGCGCAGGCTCGGCCTGCGCCCCAGAACGGCGCCCAGCGCGGGCCCGCCGAGCATCGCGCCGATCACGAACACCATCAGCAGTGAACTCGCCGTGGTGGCGACGTAGCCCTGCCCCTCGACGAGGAACGGAACGCCCCACAGCAACACCATGGTGTTCTGGCTGAACGGGGTGGTGAAGTGGGTCCAGAACCCGAGCCGCGTCCCCGGCACGCGCAGTGCGGCACCGAGCCGCCTGCCCACCTCCCGCATCGGCACCGCGTGCGACTCGGTGGTGCGCCGCTGCGGCGTGTCGTGCACCCGCGCCAGCAGCACGCCGACGAAAGCCATGGTGACCAGCCCGGCGACCAGGAACGTCGGCGTCCAGCCGGGCCCGGCCAGCAACAGGGTCAGCGGCAGCGTGGCCGCGAGGTTGCCCACGAAACCCAGCGCCCCGGTCAGCGCCGTGACGAGCATGTACTGGCGGGCGGGGAAGTGGTTCGCGGCCACCCGCAGCACGGAGACGAAGGTGAGCGCGTCGCCGACGCCGAGCACGGCACGGGCGAGCAGGCCCAGCGGATACGACTCCGCGACGGCGAGCAGGATCTGTCCCAGCCCGAGCAGCAGCAGCGCGGCGGTCAGCACCCGGCGCGGCCCGAACCGGTCGACCAGCACCCCGGTGGGGATCTGCATCGCGGCGTACACGCCGACCTGGAGCACCGTGAACGTCGACAGCGCCGCGGCGCCGACGCCGAAGCGTTCGGCGGCGTCGAGCCCGGCGACCCCGAGTGAGGTGCGGTGGAATACGGCGAGGACGTAGACGAAGGCGGCGGTCAACCAGATCAACCACGACCGGACGGGGACGGCCGTGGCGGGTCGGGACGGCAAGGGCTCCTCCTCTGGCGGCGACGGGGTGACCGTGGGCTCACGCGGGTCACGACACTGTCGACCCCATTCGTTGTATCGCCTAAGCGTTCCCGAGACTTACCCGTGACCTCGGTGTCGTTGCCCACACCCCTCCGACAACCCGCGAGTTGCCCCTTCCCGACGGCGAGTTGCCCGTTCAACGAGGCCGACTCCGCGGGAGACCGAGGCGACCGCGCACCGATCCCCCGCGGACCCGGTCAGGATCGGACCGCGCCCTCGACGGCCCACCGGCCCGAGCGCCACCGCGCCACGACGAAGGCCAGCCGCAGCACCATGAACAGGGTCAGGCCCGTCCAGATCCCGGTGAGCCCCCAGCCGACGGCGAGGGAGACCCAGATCAGCGGCAGGTAGCCGAGCACCGCGCTGCCCATCGTGGCGTTGCGCAGGAACGTGGCGTCCCCCGCGCCGAGCAGCACGCCGTCGAGGGCGAACACCACCCCGGCCACGGGCTGGAGAGCGACGAAGAACCACCACGCCTGCGGGATCGTCGACAGCACTCCGGGATCGGTGGTGAACGCCTTCGGCAGCACCTGGGACACGGCCGCGAAGACCACCCCGAGCACGCACCCGAGGATCAGTCCGTAGCGGGTGATCTGCGCGGCCACGCCGCCCGCCCGCCGCGCGTCCCGCGCGCCGAGCGCCGCGCCGATCAGCGACTGCGCCGCGATGGCCACCGAGTCGAGCACCAGCGACAGGAAGGTCCACAACTGCCACACCACCTGGTGCGCACCGACCGCCTCGGTGGACGTGCGCGCGGCGACCGCCGTGGCCGACAGAAAGCACGCCTGGAAGGCGAGACTGCGCAGCACGAGGTCGCGGCCGAGCCGCAGCTGCGCCCACATCACCGACGGCGCCGGGCGCCTGCCCGCGCGCTCGGTGTGCAGAGCGCGCAGGAACAACCCGCCCGCCACGGCCTGGGCCACGACGTTGGCCACGGCCGAGCCCTCGAGGCCCCAGCCCACCGGATACACCAGCACGGGGCACAACACCGCCGACAGCGCGTTGCCCGCGAGGACGTAGCGCAGGGGACGCACGGCGTCCTGCACGCCGCGCATCCAGCCGTTGCCCGCCATCGTCACGAGGATCATCGGCGTGCCGAACAACGCGATGCGCAGCCACGACACGGCCTGCTCGGTGATCGCGTCGTCGCCGGAAAGGGCGCGCGCCACGGGTTCGGCGGCCAGTTGCCCGGCCACCAGGATGACCACACCGACGGCGAGCGCCAGCCAGGTGGCCTGCATCCCCTCGCCCACGGCCTCGGCGCGCCTGCCCGCGCCGTGGAGCCGGGCCGTGCGGGCGGTGGTGCCGTAGGACAGGAACGTCAGCTGGGTCGAGACCAGCGACAACAGTGTGCCGCCGAGCGCGAGGCCCGCCAGCGGCAGTGCCCCGAGGTGGCCCACCACGGCCGTGTCGACCAGCACGTACAGCGGTTCCGCCGCCAGCACGCCGAGAGCGGGGACGGCGAGCCGGAACACCGCTCGCGCGGGCACGCGCTCCTGCACCGTCTCGACCACGCCGACGAGCGTAACCGGCGGCACCGACGCGCCCGGCCGAGACGCCGGGCACACGGCTAAGGTCACAGGCGATGCCCGAGTACGCGATCCTCGTCCTGCCGTCGGCCAACCGCGTCTACACCGACACCGCGCCCCGCCTGCTCCGCGGCGAACTGGCCGCCTTCGGCGAGGCGGTGCTGACCACGCCCGTGACGGCGACGGGCACCCGCACGATCGGCGGTGTCGACTACGTCACGCTCGACACCGACGGCCCGCTCAGTGACGATGACGTGGTCTTTCTGTCCACCTTGTCCTCGGCGTACGCGCTGTTCGAGGTGCGCGGAGAACTGCTGCGCCCGCTGACGCTGACGCCGGTGGCCACGTTCGACTCCGACCTGCTGACCATCCAGAAGTACTCGGGCAAGACCAACGAGCTGTTCACCAAGCTGCTGGTCAACCTCACCGTGCTCGCCACCGACCGGCCCGCCGACCTGCTGCGCGGAGCCCGGCGCCCGGACCAGCGGCGCCCGCCCAGGCTGCTCGACCCGCTGTGCGGGCGGGGCACGACGCTCAACCAGGCCATGATGTACGGCTTCGACGCCACCGGCGTCGAGACCGACGGCAAGGACTTCGAGGCCTACGAGCGGTTCATCAAGACGTGGCTGCGCACCAAGCGAATCAAGCACTCCGCCGAGTCCGGCGTGCTGCGCCGCGACAAGGCACGCCTGGGGCAACGGCTCGACATCGAGTACGGCGCCGACAAGCGGGCCTACAAGGCGGGCGACACCCGCACGGTCACCTTCTACCACTGCGACACCCTGCGCACCGACGAGCTGCTGCGCCCGCGCTCGGTCGACGTGGTGGTCACCGACGCGCCCTACGGCGTGCAGCACGGCAGCAAGGCACGGGACGAGAGCCTGTCCCGCAGCCCGCGCGAGCTGCTGGCGGCGGCGATTCCGGTGTGGACCCGCGTCCTGCGCCCGGGCGGCGCGCTGGGGATCTCGTACAACACCCACGTCCTGGGCCGCGACGAGCTCGCGGGCATCGTCACCGACGCGGGCCTGGACGTGGTCGACAGCGCAGGCTACACCGGGCTGGCCCACCGCGTGGACCAGTCCATCCTCCGCGACGTCCTCATCGCCCGCCGCTGACGGAGCGGCACGACATCAGCTCTCCGCGTCCTCCTCGCGGGGCTCGCGGTACGGGTCGGGCTCCCCGGCGGGTTGCGCGCCCGTGGCCTGGCGGGCCACCTCGGCGTCGGCCTCCCGCGCCCGGGCGAGCAGATCGTCGATGTGCCGTGCCTCACCCGGCAGGTTGTCCGGCACGAACGTCAGCGTCGGGGTGTAGCGCACACCCGTGCCCTGCCCGACCTTCGTGCGCAGCACACCGCGCGCCGATTCGAGCGCGGCGGCGGCCCCGGCGAAGTCCGGCGCGGCGTCCAGGTTCTCCCCCAGCACCGTGTAGTACACGGTCGCGTCCCGCAGGTCGCCCGTGATCCGCGCGTCGGTCACCGTCACGTTACCGAGGCGCGGGTCCTTGATCTCGTGTTCCAGGGCGGACGCGACGATCTGCGCGATCCGCTTGGCCAGCCTCCGTGCGCGTGCCTGATCCGCCACCGCGCTTCCCCTTCCCGTCAGTCACCAGCCTCGTCGTCCGGCCCGAACAGCCGCCGGTGTGCCGAGAGCAGCTCCACGTCCGGCCGGGCGGCCACCCACCGCTCGCACGCGTCGAGCTGGTCCCGCACGTGGCCGCCGTCCCCCGACACGGCCGCCACGCCGATCAGCGCACGCCGGTAGAGGTCGTGGTGGCCCGCCTCGGACACCGCGACCTCGTACCGTCTGCGCAGTTCCGCCACGATCGGGCGGACGGCCGACCGCTTCTGTTTGAGGGAACGGACGTCCCCGAGCAGGAGGTCCAGTTCCAATGCTCCGACGAACATGTCCATCCCCGCCCGCCCGGCCGACCGGGCCACCACTGGGGCGCCCGGTCGGCCGGTGCGGCTCAGTCGCGCGGCTTCTCGCGGAACTCGTAGGTCTCGATCTCGTCGCCGACCTTGATGTCGGAGAACCTGCCGAGCGTCATACCGCACTCGAAGCCGTCGCGGACCTCGGTGACGTCGTCCTTGAACCGCCGCAGCGAGTTGACCGGGAGATTCTCGGCCACCACCACGTTGTCGCGCAGCACACGGGCCTTGGCGTTGCGCCGGATGTGACCCGAGCTGACCATGCACCCGGCGATCGTGCCGACCTTGGAGGACTTGAACACCTCGCGGACCTCCGCGCGGCCGAGCTCGACCTCCTCGTACACCGGCTTGAGCATGCCCTTCAGAGCCTGCTCGATCTCCTCGATCGCCTGGTAGATCACCGTGTAGTACCGGACGTCGACGCCCTCGCGGGTGGCCCGCTCGGTCGCCTTGCCCTGGGCCCGCACGTTGAAGCCGAGCACGATCGCGTCGGACGCGGTGGCCAGGTCGATGTCGCTTTCGGTGACGCCACCGACGCCACGGTGCACGATCCGCAGGTCCACCTCGTCGCCGACGTCGATCTGCATCAGCGACGCCTCCAGCGCCTCGACCGTACCGGAGTTGTCACCCTTGACGATGAGGTTCAGGGTGTTGGTCTCCTTGAGCGCGGAGTCGAGGTCCTCAAGGCTGACCCGCTTGCGCTTGGCGGCGTTCTCCGCGTTGCGGATGCGGGCCTGGCGGCGCTCGGCGATCTGCCTGGCCACCCGGTCCTCCTCGACGCGGAGGAACGTGTCGCCCGCCCTCGGCACCGAGGTGAAACCGATGACCTGCACCGGCCGCGACGGCGCGGCCTCGGTGACGTCGCGGTTGTACTCGTCGACCATCCGGCGCACACGGCCGTAGGCGTCGCCCGCGACCACCGAGTCGCCGACGCGCAGCGTGCCGCGCTGCACCAGGACCGTGGCGACGGGGCCACGACCCCGGTCGAGGTGCGCCTCGATCGCCACGCCCTGGGCCTCCATCTCCGGGTTGGCCCGCAGGTCGAGCGACGCGTCGGCGGTCAGCACGATCGCCTCGAGAAGCCCGTCGATGTTGAGGCCCGGCTTGGCCGCCACGTCGACGAACATCGTGTCGCCGCCGTACTCCTCGGCCACCAGCCCGTACTCGGTGAGCTGCTGGCGCACCTTGGCCGGGTTGGCACCCTCGACGTCGATCTTGTTGACCGCGACCACGATCGGCGCCTTCGCCGCCTGCGCGTGGTTGATCGCCTCCACCGTCTGCGGCATCACGCCGTCGTCGGCGGCGACCACGATCACGGCGATGTCGGTCGCCTGGGCACCACGGGCACGCATGGCGGTGAACGCCTCGTGGCCCGGGGTGTCGATGAAGGTGATGGTGCGCTTCTCGTCCTCGACCTCGGTCTCAACCTGGTAGGCACCGATGTGCTGGGTGATGCCACCCGCCTCGGCCTCGGCGACCTTCGTCTGCCGGACCGTGTCCAGCAGCTTGGTCTTGCCGTGGTCGACGTGACCCATCACGGTCACCACCGGCGGCCGGGCTTGCAGGTCCTCGTCGGTGCCGGTGTTCTCGCCGAAGGTGATGTCGAAGGCCTCGAGCAGCTCGCGGTCCTCTTCCTCGGGGCTGACCACCTGCACGTCGTAGTTCATCTCCGTGCCGAGCAGCTCGAGCACGTCCTCGGAGACGGACTGCGTCGCGGTGACCATCTCACCGAGGTGGAACAGCACCTGCACCAGGGACGCCGGATTCGCGTTGATCTTCTCCGCGAAGTCGGTCAGCGAGGCACCGCGCGGCAGCCGGATGGTCTCGCCACTGCCCTTGGGCAGCCGGACACCACCGACCGACGGCGCCTGCATGTTCTCCATGTACTCCTGGCGCTTCTGCCGCTTCGACTTGCGGCCCTTGCGCGCGGGACCGCCGGGACGCCCGAAGGCACCCGCGGCGCCGCCACGACCGCCGGGAGCGCCCCGGCCACC
>NZ_KB912667.1:45358-48151 GCF_000383795.1 Saccharomonospora saliphila YIM 90502 | reverse complement strand
GTGGCGCCGCGCCTGGCGGGCGGCGGCCGACACGCCGCCGCTGTGGTGGACGCAGCGGGCGGGGCTGCCCGAGTACCGCTCCGTGATCGCCGAGCACCTGCTGCGGCACCGCGGTTTCGACGCCGCCGAAGAATCCGTGCTCGCCACGGGCGGCACCACCGCCGCCGTGGTCGAGTTCGCCGCGGCCGCCCTGCGGCCGGGTGAGCTGGTGGCCGTGGAGGAGCCGGGGTATCAGCGTGCCGTGCAGGCGTTCCGGCACGCGGGGATGCGCGTCGTGCCGGTGCCGGTGGACGCCGAGGGCCTGCGGTGTGACGACATCCCGGCGGGCGTGTCCGCCGTGTACTGCTCGCCCGCGCACCAGTATCCGATGGGCTGCCGGATGAGTGCCTCGCGTCGGGTGGAGCTGGTGGAGCGTGCCCGCGAGGACGGGTTCCTCGTGGTGGAGGACGACTACGACGGTGAGCTGCGCTACGACGTGGCGCCGTTGCCGCTGCTGGCCTCGCTCGCTCCGGATGTCGTCGTCCACCTGGGCACCACGAGCAAGATCCTGACTCCGACACTCGGCGCGGGCTGGATGGTGGCGCCCGCGGCGGTCACCTCGGTCGTGCTGGACTACCGCGATGCCACCGGCACGCGGGCCTCACCCGCGGGCCAGCGCGTGCTCGTGGAGCTGGCTCGGCACGGGGACCTCGGGCGGCATCTGCGCAAGCTGCGCCGCGAACTGTCGGAGCGCCGGTCGATGCTGGTGGAGACCCTGAGCCGGGCCGGAGTTCCCTACGTGGGCGACGACGCGGGCGCGCACCTGGTGGTGCCGCTGGCCTCCGGCGAGGACGAACGCCGCCGCCGGGAGTGGGGCCGTGCACGCGGTCTGCTGCTCGACGGGTTGGGCAGGCACTTCGCGGGCACTCCCACAGCGGCGGGCATCGCCGTGGGATACGCGGGTTGCTCGCGCGAGGCGTTGCGGGAGGTGCTCGGGGTGCTGGTCGAGGTGCTCCGACCGACGCGAGGGTAGGGTGCCGCGCATGACTAGCCGCAAGACCCGAGTAGCCGTCGTGTTCGGGGGCCGCAGCACCGAGCACACCATCTCCTGCGTGTCGGCCGGCAGCGTCATGGCCAACCTCGATCCCGACCGGTTCGAGATCGTGCCCCTCGGGATCACACCGGAGGGGGGCTGGGTGCTCGGGACGAGCGACCCGGAACAGCTGCGCATCCGGGATCGCACGCTTCCCGCCGTGGACGGCGGCCGGGAACTGGTGCTGGCCGGTGACCCCACGACCGGCGGAGTCGTGACCCTGGCGCCGGGTGAGCGCGGCGAGGTGCTCTCGGGGGTGGACGTGGTCTTTCCCGTGTTGCACGGGCCCTTCGGCGAGGACGGCACCATCCAGGGGCTGCTCGAACTGGCCGACCTGCCCTTCGTCGGTGCGGGCGTGCTGGCCAGCGCCGTGGCGATGGACAAGGAATACACCAAGAAACTCCTCGCCGCCGAGGGCCTGCCGGTCGGCGAGTACGCCACGCTCCGGCGTGGACAGTCGACACTCGGCGAGGCCGACCGCGAGCGGCTCGGGCTGCCGGTGTTCGTCAAGCCCGCGCGTGGCGGGTCCTCCATCGGCATCAGCCGGGTCACCGACTGGTCCCACCTCGACGAGGCGATCGCCACCGCACGGAGCACCGATCCGAAGGTGCTGGTGGAGGCGGCCGTCAGCGGCCACGAGATCGAGTGCGGCGTTCTCGAGTTTCCCGACGGGCGGGTCGAGGCGTCGTTGCCCGCCGAGATCCGCGTGGTGGCCGACGACGCCGGAGCGTGGTACGACTTCGAGACCAAATACCTCGGTGAGGCGGCCGAGCTGGACATTCCGGCCAAGTTGGACGACACCGTCACCGAGCGGCTGCGGGCCTGCGCGGTGCGCGCGTTCGAGGCGCTCGACTGCCAGGGGCTCGCGCGGGTGGACTTCTTCGTCGGCGACGACGGCGCGCTCACCGTCAACGAGGTCAACACCATGCCCGGCTTCACCACCACCTCGGCCTACCCGAAGATGTGGGAGGTCACCGGCCTCGACTACCCGACCCTGCTGACCACGCTCCTCGACACCGCACTCTCCCGCGGCACCGGCCTCCGCTGACTCCTCCCGCCCCCGATCCACCCACCGCCCCACCCGCGAGTTGCCCCTCACGGTCGGCGAGTTGCCCCTCACGGTTCGCGAGTTGCCCCTCACAGTCGGCGAGTTGGCCGTCGGTGCGCGTGGCTTGCTCCCACAGGCCACGACTGTCCGAGCACTTGCCGACGACCATGGGCGAATCTCGGTGGAGCCGGTCGTGGCGTCGGCTCCTGCGAGCGGGATTCGTGGCGACCCGGGCCATCCCGCGGGCATCTCGCCCCTAAGCCTCCGGGGCGACTGACGGGCCCGAAGGGGCAACTCGTGGACCGTGGGGGGCGACTCGCGGGTCACGAGAGGCAACTCGCGGGCAGGAAGGGGCAACTCGCGGGGCGTGGGGCCGTGCGGGGTGGGGTCAGTCGAAGCGGAGGGGGGTTTCGGGGAGGGTGTCCGCCAGGGTGTCCGACATCTGTTGCAGGGGGCCGGTGCCCGCGTCGGCGGGCACGGTCAGGGCCGCGTAGACGGGGCGGTCGACGGCGTACCACGTCGCCGAGCCCTGTCCGGGCACGTGCAGCCACCGCACCCCGTTGACCACCCGCAGTGACGCGTCGCGCGTGAGTTCCGGCGGGCGGTCGAGCCCGCAGCGCAGCACCACGGGGTTCGGCGCGCCCCAGGCCACGGTCGCCGGTGGGGCGGGCTC
>NZ_KB912667.1:35899-45258 GCF_000383795.1 Saccharomonospora saliphila YIM 90502 | reverse complement strand
CAGTCCGCGGTCGGCGAGGCGATCGCGGCCGACCTGGCGGGCGAGCACCCGATGAACCGGCTGCTGCAGGGCGAGGTCGGCAGCGGCAAGACGGTGGTGGCGTTGCGCGCGATGCTCCAGGTCGTCGACGCGGGCAGGCAGGCGGTGCTGCTCGCGCCGACGGAAGTGCTGGCCGCCCAGCACGCGCGCTCGTTGCGCCAACTCCTTGGCGGGCTGGGACGGGCGGGCGAACTCGACGCCGCCGAGCAGGCCACCCGGGTCACGCTGCTCACCGGGTCGTTGCCCGCGAAGCAGCGCAAGCAGGCGCTGCTCGACGCGGCGAGCGGGAACGCGGGGATCGTCGTAGGCACCCACGCGCTTCTGCAGGAACACGTCACCTTCGCCGACCTCGCCTTCGTGGTGATCGACGAACAGCACCGGTTCGGGGTCGAACAGCGGGACGCGCTGCGCTCCCGGGGCGCGGACGCCACGAGCCCGCACGTGCTGGTGATGACGGCGACGCCCATCCCGCGCACGGTGGCGATGACCGTCTACGGCGACCTGGAGACCTCGTCGCTGCGGGAGCTGCCCGCCGGGCGCGCGCCGATCTCCACCACCGTGGTTCCCGTCGCCGAGCGCCCACGATGGCTCGACCGCGTGTGGGACCGGGTGCGGGAGGAGGTCGGCGGCGGCAATCAGGTTTACGTCGTGTGCCCGCGCATCGGTGACGAGCCGCCGTCCGACAAGACCGAGCGCCCACCGGTCGCGGTGCTCGACCTGGCGCCGGAACTGGCCGAGGGACCGCTGGAGGGCCTGCGCGTCGGGACGCTGCACGGCAGGCTCCCCGCCGAGGACAAGGACGCCGTGATGCGCGCCTTCGCCGGAGGTGAACTCGATGTCCTGGTGGCCACGACCGTGATCGAGGTCGGCGTCGACGTGCCCGACGCGACGGTGATGGTGATCATGGATGCCGACCGCTTCGGCGTCAGCCAGCTCCATCAGCTGCGCGGCCGGGTGGGCCGCGGGGCCAAGCCGGGGTTGTGCCTGCTGGTGACCGAGGCGGTCGCGGGGACCGCCACCCGAACGCGGCTCGAGGCCGTGGAATCCACCGCCGACGGGTTCGAGCTGTCCAAGCTCGACCTCGAACTGCGCAGGGAGGGCGACATCCTCGGTGCGGCGCAGTCGGGGACGCGCTCGGGATTGCGGTTGCTCTCGCTGCTGCGGGACGAGGACGTGATCGCGCGGGCGCGCGAGACCGCGCAACGCATGGTCGACGGCGATCCCGACCTCACAGCACACCCCGCGCTGGCCGCTCTGGTCGCCGACACGCTCGACGCCGACCGGCTCGACTACCTGGGTAAGTCGTGACCTCCGCGCCACAGGACGACCTCGTCGGGCGCGACCGTGCCCGGTGGGACCGTTCGGCGAATGGGCGCATGAGTTCCGTCACGCCGTGTGTGTACTCCCGCTCAGCGGGAATTCCGGGGTAACGTGCCTGCCGACCGATCCGAGACCCAAGGAAGGACCGGGCATGTTCCGCAAGGTACTCGTCGCCAACCGCGGTGAGATCGCGATCCGCGCCTTCCGCGCCGCCTACGAGCTGGGCGCGGGCACGGTCGCGGTGTTCCCGCACGAGGATCGCAATTCGCTGCACCGCCTGAAGGCCGATGAGGCGTACGAGATCGGCGAACCGGGACATCCCGTGCGCGCCTACCTTTCGGTCGACGAGGTCGTGGGCGCGGCGCTGCGCGCCGGGGCGGACGCCGTCTACCCCGGGTACGGTTTCCTGTCCGAGAATCCCGACCTCGCCCGCGCGTGCGCCGACGCCGGGATCACCTTCATCGGCCCGGACGCGGAGATTCTCGAGCTGACCGGGAACAAGGCGCGTGCCGTGGCCGCGGCCCGGGAGGCCGGTGTCCCGGTCCTCGGTTCCTCGGCACCGACCTCCGATGTGGACACGCTGGTCGCCGCGGCGGAGGAGCTGGGTTTCCCGGTCTTCGTCAAGGCCGTCGCGGGCGGCGGCGGGCGCGGCATGCGGCTGGTCGAGGACCCGGCCGGGTTGCGGGAGGCGGTCGAGGCGGCCTCGCGGGAAGCCGAGTCGGCTTTCGGCGACCCGACCGTGTTTCTCGAGAAGGCCGTGGTCGAGCCCCGCCACATCGAGGTGCAGATCCTCGCCGACGGCACGGGCACCGACGAGGGCGTCATCCACCTGTACGAGCGGGACTGCTCGGTGCAGCGGCGGCACCAGAAGGTGATCGAGCTGGCTCCCGCGCCGAATCTCGACCCTGATCTGCGGGAGCGCATCTGCGAGGACGCGGTCCGCTTCGCCCGGCAGATCGGCTACCGCAACGCGGGCACGGTGGAGTTCCTCGTCGACCGCGACGGCAACCACGTCTTCATCGAGATGAACCCCCGCATCCAGGTGGAGCACACGGTGACGGAGGAGGTCACCGACGTCGACCTGGTGCAGTCGCAGATGCGGATCGCCTCCGGTTCGACGCTGACCGACCTCGACCTCACCCAGGACCGGGTGTATCTGCGCGGTGCGGCGTTGCAGTGCCGGATCACGACCGAGGACCCGGCCAACGGGTTCCGCCCGGACACCGGGATGATCAGCGCCTACCGCTCGCCCGGCGGTTCCGGAATTCGGCTCGACGGCGGCACGGCCTTCTCCGGCACCGAGATCAGCGCGCACTTCGACTCGATGCTGGTCAAGCTGACCTGCCGGGGGCGGACGTTCGCCACGGCCGTGGACCGCGCCCGGCGCGCGGTGGCCGAGTTCCGCATCCGCGGGGTGGCCACCAACATCCCGTTCCTCCAGGCCGTGCTCGACGATCCCGACTTCCAGCGGGGACGGGTCACCACGTCGTTCATCGAGCAGCGTCCGCACCTGCTCACCGCCCGGCACTCGGCCGACCGGGGTACCCGCCTGCTCACCTACCTGGCCGACGTGACGGTCAACAAGCCCAACGGCGAACGACCCCGGCTGATCGACCCGGTGCGCAAACTGCCCGCCGTTCCCGACGGTCCGCCTCCGGCAGGGTCGAAGCAGAAACTGACCGAGCTGGGCCCCGACGGGTTCGCCCGGTGGCTGCGCTCCTCGCCGCACATCGGCGTCACCGACACCACCTTCCGCGACGCGCACCAGTCGTTGCTGGCCACGCGCGTGCGGTCGAGGGACCTGCTCGCCGTCGCGCCCGCCGTGGCGCACACGCTGCCGCGGCTGCTGTCGGTGGAGTGCTGGGGCGGGGCCACCTACGACGTCGCACTGCGCTTCCTCGCCGAGGACCCGTGGGAGCGGCTGGCGGCGCTGCGGGAGGCCATGCCGAACCTGTGCCTGCAGATGCTGCTGCGGGGGCGCAACACCGTCGGTTACACGCCGTATCCGACCGAGGTGACGGAGGCGTTCGTCGAGGAGGCCACGGCCACCGGCATCGACATCTTCCGCATCTTCGACGCCCTCAACGATGTCGAGCAGATGCGTCCGGCGATCGAGGCGGTGCGAGCGACCGGCTCGGCCGTGGCCGAGGTCGCCCTCTGCTACACCTCGGATCTGTCCGACCCCGGCGAGACCCTCTACACCCTCGACTACTACCTCAAGCTGGCCGAGCAGATCGTCGGGGCGGGCGCGCACGTGCTCGCGATCAAGGACATGGCCGGGCTGCTGCGCGCGCCCGCCGCGCGGACGCTGGTGACGGCGTTGCGCCGGGAGTTCGACCTGCCGGTGCACATCCACACCCACGACACGGCGGGTGGGCAGTTGGCGACCTATCTGGCCGCGATCGACGCGGGCGCGGACGCGGTGGACGGTGCGGTGGCCTCGATGGCGGGCACGACGTCGCAGCCGTCGTTGTCGGCGATCGTCGCCGCCACCGACCACTCCGAGCGGCCCACCGGCCTCGACCTCGGCGCGGTCGGCGAACTCGAACCGTACTGGGAGACGGTGCGCAAGATCTATGCGCCGTTCGAGGCGGGACTGGCTTCGCCGACGGGCCGGGTGTACCACCACGAGATCCCCGGCGGGCAGTTGTCGAACCTGCGCACCCAGGCCAGGGCGCTGGGTCTGGGGGACCGGTTCGAGGACGTCGAGGCGATGTACGCGGCGGCCGACCGCATTCTCGGACGGCTGGTGAAGGTCACGCCGTCGTCCAAGGTGGTCGGGGACCTGGCTCTGCACCTGGTGGGTGCGGGGGTCTCGCCCGCCGAGTTCGAGGCCGACCCCGGCCGCTACGACATCCCGGACTCGGTGATCGGGTTCCTGCGTGGTGAGCTGGGTGACCCGCCCGGCGGATGGCCGGAGCCGTTCCGGGGCAAGGCGCTCGCGGGCCGGGCCGAGGCGCGCGAGACCGAGGAGCTGACCGAGCAGGACCGCCGGGATCTGGCCTCCGACCGCAGGATGACGCTCAACCGGCTGCTGTTCCCCGGGCCCACGAAGGAGTTCGAGGCGCACCGGCAGGCCTACGGCGACACCAGCGTGCTGCCGAGCAAGGACTTCTTCTACGGCCTGCGCCCGGGCGAGGAGTACGCGGTCGACCTGGAGCCGGGTGTGCGGTTGCTGATCGAGCTGGAGGCGATCGGCGAGGCCGACGAGCGCGGCGTGCGCACGGTGATGTCCACGCTGAACGGGCAGCTCCGGCCGATCCAGGTGCGCGACCGCTCGGTGGCTTCGGACCTGCCCGCGAAGGAGAAGGCCGACAAGGACGATCCGAAGCACATCGCCGCGCCGTTCGCCGGGGTGGTCACGGCGACCGTGTCCGAGGGCGACACCGTCGAGGCGGGCGACACGGTGGCCACCATCGAGGCGATGAAGATGGAGGCGGCCATCACCGCCCCGCAGGCGGGCACGGTCGGCCGCCTGGCGATCAACTCGGTGCAGCAGGTCGAGGGCGGCGACCTGCTGGTCGTGCTGGACTGACCCCGGGTCCCTCCGTGGTGCCGCGCGGGCCCCTGCCGGGCTCAGAGCAGGAGCCCGCGCGACGATCCAAACTGTCGAGGACGCGTTCGAGGCCGAAGCCGATCTCGGATCGTCGCCGGAGGCCGCGGCGGGCGCCCGCGGTGGTCACACCGCCACCGGCGTGCCCGTGCGGGCGGCCTCGGCGACGGCCTGGGTGGCGCGCAGGGTGCGCAGGCCCTCGTGGCCGTCCACCAGCGGGGCGGCCTCGCCGAGCACGACCGCGCGGAAATGATCGAGCTGCGCGGCCAGCGGGTCGCGCCGGGCCACCTCGAGCACCGAGGTCTCGAACGGCGTCCACCACGACCGCTCGCCGGAGAACACGCGCAGCCGCAGGGTCGGGATCGTCAGCGACCCGTCCGTGCCCGCCACGACGTAGCAGTCCTCGTCGGGGTAGTACGGATAGTCCGGGTTCTCCCGCGAGGTCTGCTCCCAGCTCCGTGCCGCCGCCGCGGTGTCGGAGAGCAGGAAGCTGCCGAGCACCCCGGAGGCGAAGCGCAGGGTGAGCGCGGCGGTGTCCTCGACGTCGAACCCGCGCACGGCGTTCGACGTGCTCGCCTGCACCTCGACGAGGTCCCCGCACAGCGCCCGCAGATTGTCGATCTCGTGGATGAGGTTGATCAGGATCGGGCCACCGCCCGGCTCGCGGCGCCACGGGGCCTTGTCGAAGTAGTCGTCCGGCTTGCGGAACAGCGCGGCGCCCTGCACCGCGACGAGCCTGCCCAGCGCGCCCCGGCGGATCACCTCGCACGCCGCCGCCATCAGCGGGCTGTGCCTGCGGTGGTGTCCCACCAGCAGTGGCACGCCCCCCGCGCCGGCGGCGGTGACCACGGTCTCGGCCTCGGCGACGGTGTCGGCCAGCGGCTTTTCCACCAGCACCGGCACCCCTGCCGAGACACAGGCGAGCGCGTGCTCGACGTGCAACGCGTTGGGCGAGGCGACGATCACCCCGTCCGGGGCGGTCCGCGCCAGCATCTCCGCCACGTCGGCGTGGCCCGGGACTCCGTGCCCGTCCCGCGCCGCGGGGTCCGGGTCCACCACCGACACCAGTTCGCAACCCGGATGCTCGCGCACCAGGCCGATGTGGCGCCGCCCGATCAGTCCCGCGCCGACGACCGCGATCCGCACCGTGGTCATGACGCCGCCGTCCCGGCAAGCCAGCGCAGCGCCAGCCCGTAGCCCGCGACGCCGCAGCCGATGATCGAGGCGGTCGCCACGGGGGAGATGTAGGAGTGCGCCCGGAAGGACTCCCTGGCGTGCACGTTGGTGATGTGCACCTCGACCAGCGGTGCGGTCAGCATCGCGCACGCGTCGCGCAGCGCCACCGAGGTGTGCGTCCACGCCCCCGGATTCAGCACCACCGCCGCGCCGTCGTCGGCGGCGGCGTGCACCCAGCCCAGCATCTCGTGCTCGGCGTCGGTCTGGCGCACGAGAACGTCGAGCCCGAGTTCGGCTCCGAGGTCCCGGCACGAGGCCGCCAGTTCGGTGTAGGTCGTTCCGCCGTACTTGGCCGGTTCCCTGCGGCCGAGCCGTCCCAGGTTCGGCCCGTTGAGCACGCGGACCCGCATGGTCGTCCTCCCGTCACTCGGCCGCCGCGCGCACCTGCTCGTAGAGCCGGAGCTGCTCGCCCGAGAGCGTGCTGGTGAAGTGGTTCTCGGCCCGCGTGGCGAACGCCTCCCGGTCGACGTCGTCGACGACGGTGACTTGGCCGTTCTGCTTCCACTCGTCGAGAATCCGCTGCTCTTCCTCCTCGACGCAGTCCCGGTTGTCCGCGCGGGTCTCGTGCACGGCGGTGCGCAGCGCGTCCTGCTGGTCGGCGGAGAGCTGCTGCCAACGGTCCTCGTTGACCACGATGAGCTGCGAGCCGGTCTGGTGCCCTGACAGGCTCACGTGGCTCTGCACCTCGTCGAAGCTCTGCTCGGCGATGGTCGGGATCGGGTTCTCCTGACCGTCGATGATGCCCTGCTGGAGGCCGAGATAGACCTCCTCGAAGGCCACCGCCGTGGGATCGGCGCCGACGGCCTTGGCGTTTTCCAGGTAGATCGGCGAGTCGGGGTAGCGCATGCGCAGGCCCTTGAGGTCGGCGGGCTCGCGGATCGCGGTGTTGGCCGAGAAGTGGCGCATCCCGAAGAACCAGACGTCGAGGATGCGGGTGCCGGTCTGCTCGGCGAAGTCGTCCTTGAGCCGTTCGGCGGACTCGCTGTCGAAGAACTCGAAGAGGTGGTCGGCACCGTCGAAGGCGTAGGCCATGTCGAGCACGCCGATCGGGTCGTAGGTGGAGGCCAGCGCCGACGAACCCTGCACGTCCATGTCGACATCGCCCTCCATCACGGAGGTGAAGCGCTCGGTGTCGTCGCCGAGCTGACTGTTCGGGAACGTCTCGATGGTGACGCCGTTGTCCATCCCGTTGATCTCGTCGGCGACGGCCTGGATGCCGCACCGTGTGTGCGGGTGCTGGGTGGTGTAGCTGTTGGCGAACGACAGGGTGATCGTGCCGTCGCCGCCGTCGCCGCCCGGGTCGTTCATCGCGGTGCAGCCGGTGGCCAGCAGCGCCACGGCGGGCAGCGCGGCGAGGCCGCGGCGGGTCTTCGGAGTCGGCATCGTTGCCTCCTGGTGGTTGTCGGGTGGGGCTTTCAGAGTCCGAGTGCGGTGGGCAGGAACGTGACCACGGAGGGCACGAACGTGATCAGCAGCAGCACCGCGACCAGCGGGACGAGGAACGGCGCCGTGCCCCGGAAGACCTCGTGCACCGGCAACTTCGTGACCGGGCTGAGCACGTAGAGCACCGCCCCGATCGGCGGGGTGAGCAGGCCGATCATCAGGTTGACGATCGTGAGCACGCCGAAGTGCAGCGGGTCGACACCGAACTCGACGGCGATGGGAAGCAGGATCGGCACCGTGATCACCAGTACCGACGTGGTCTCGAGCACCGCGCCCAGCAGGATGAGCGCGACGTTGACCAGCAGCAGGAACACGACCTGGTTGTCGGTGATCCCGAGCATGAACTCGGCCACCGCGCCGGGCACCTGTTCGCGCGCCAGAATCCAGGCCAGCAGGCCCGACGCGCCGAGGATCAGCGTGATCGAGGCGGTCGTCGACGCCGTGTCGCGCAGGATGGCGCCGAGGTCGCGCGGTCGCACGGTGCGGTAGGCGAAGCCGAGCACGAGCACGTAGGCCGCCCCGACGGCGGCGGCCTCGGTCGGGGTGAACAGGCCGCCGAGGATGCCGCCGAGGATGATCACCGGTGCGAGCGCCGGGCCGAGCACCCGCCGTGACGCGGTGCGCAGCCGCGCCCGGTCGAACGGCTGCGCCTTTAGACCGGACTGCCTGCGGGCCCACACGAACACGGCCACCGCCAGTCCGGAGGCCAGCAGGAAGGCGGGCACCACGGACGCGGCGAACAGTGCCCCGGTCGACACCGCCGCGATCGACGCGTAGATCACGGCGGGGATGCTCGGCGGCATCACGGGGCCGATGAGGCTGGAGGCGGCGGTGATGCCGACGGAGAACCGGCGGGAGTAGCCCTTGCGCACCATCGCGGGAACCTCGACCTTGCCGAGCCCGGCGGCGTCGGCCAGCGCCGACCCGCTCATCCACGAGAAGCCGAGGCTGACGCCGATGTTGACGTAGCCGAGACTGCCCTTGACCCGTCCGATGAGCGACTGGGCGAAGTCGAAGAGCCGGTCGGCGATGCCGGCGTGGTTGGCGACCACGCCGACGAGGATGAACAGCGGCACGGCAAGCAGGGGGAAGCTGTCGATCGCGCCGGTGACCTCGCGCACGCTCAGGCCGAACGACTGCCCGTTCAGCGTCACGTAGGTCAGGCACGGGCCGAGCAGCGCGAAGGCGACCGGCACGCGCAGCGCGAGCAACGCGATGATCGCCACCGCCAGCAGCGTCATGCTCATGCGGACTGCTCCTCTCCGGACGGCCGCGGAGGCGCCACGACGGCCATCGCCGAACGCACGGTGGTCAGCACCAGCCCGGCGAGGGGAATCACGTAGAAGTAGTTCATCGGAAGGCCCAACGCGGGCGAGACCTGCGCGGTCGGCTCCGCGACGAGGCCGAACGCCTCGTAGGCCAGGTTCACGCAGACGACGGCGACCATCACGTTCGCGAAGACCAGCACGAGGCGGTGCGGCACGCCGCGCACCACGTAGTCGATCAGCTTGAGCGTGACGTGCTCGTCGCGGGCGGCCAGGTAGCCCGCCATCGCGAAGGTCAGCCAGACGAGGCCGAACCGGGCCAGTTCGCCTGTCCACACCCACCCGCCGGTGGGCAGGTACCGCTGTACGGCCTGGGTCAGCATCAACGCGAAGATGGTGACGAGCAGCAGCCCGCCGACGGCGGCCTCCGCGGCGGAGAGCGCACCGGACACCCGGTGGACGCGGGCGCGGACACGGCCGCCCGGCGACCGCGTGCCGTCGGG
>NZ_KB912667.1:19371-35799 GCF_000383795.1 Saccharomonospora saliphila YIM 90502 | reverse complement strand
TCGGGCGAGCCGCCCGCGGGGGCGTTGCGGGAGCCTCGCACCACGCGCTGATCGCCGGACGGCAGCGCGCACACGGCCTCGGTGTTGAACGGCGCCTCGGCGGTGTCCTCGCCGCGGCGGTACTCGGTGCCGGAGTAGCCGCGCACGCACGGCGCCGGGTCGAAGAAGGTCAGCGCCTGGGAGAGCCGGTCGCCGTCGGCGTTGAGCGCGGCCGTGGTCGAGGCCACCGCTTTCGGGGTGAACACCAGCAGGTGTTCCAGCCCGTCCGTCCGCGCCTCGACCAGCCGGGCGGTCGTGAGCAGATTGGCCAGCAATACCGACAGTCCCGGGTCGGTGTCGTCGAGCAGCCCGCTGATCTGGGTCGCCGCGGCGGGTGCGGTGCTGATCAGCTCACGCAGGTCCGTGTCGGCCTCGGCCAGTTCCCGCGCGAGCAGCTTCGCGTCGCGCCCGAACGAGCGCCACGCCCGCGCGGACTCCGCCTGGGTGCGCAGCACCGTGGCACCGTCGTCGAGCAGCCCCACGGTCTGCGGCAGGTGCTCGGTCGCGGTGCGGGTGACGTCGTCGGCGGAGTCGAGCAGGAGCTGGAGATCGTCGCCGGTGCCGCGCAGGGCGGTGTAGAGCTCGTCGACCACCACGCGCAGCGAGTCGGTGGGCACCGACTCCGTCAAGTCCGCGAGCGTGCCCAGCAGCGTGTGCACCGGCATCGGCAGTGTCGTCGCCGCGCGCGGGATGACCGAGCCGTCGTCGAGGTAGGGGCCCGCGTCGGAGCGCGGCTGGAGGTCGACGTACTGCTCACCGACCGCGGAGCGGTTGGCGACCACGGCCCGCGAGTCCGCCGGGATGGGCGGGGCGTCGTCGTCGAGGACGAGTTCGGCCTCCATCCCGTGTTCGGTCAGCCGTAGCTCGCCGACGCGGCCCACGGACACGCCCCGGTAGGTGACCTCGCCACCGGTGAACAGTCCGCCGCTGGAATCAAGGCGGAGGTGGACGACCTTCTCGTCGCCGACGAGCCTGCCGAGCCCGGCGTACTGGGCGCCGACGAACGAGACCGCGGCGGCGGCGACCACCACGAACGCGAGCACCTGGGCGCGGACCCTGCGCGTGAGCATCACGGCGTCCCTTCGTCGGCGGGCCGCGGCGTGTCGGTGGTGGGCAGCGGCAGCGGCGCGATGGGCTCGGAGTGGCCGGCGTGCGGCAGCACGTCGATGTAGGTGTTGAGGTAGTCGCCGTGGATGCCGTCGAGGACGGCGTCGGTGAACGGGAACGTCGGCAGAATCTCCAGGGCGCGGGGCAGGGCCTGTCCGGCGTCGGCGAGCCGCCGCAGCACCGGCGCCAGCGCCTCCAGGTCCGCGACCAGGTCTTCGCGGGTGCGGGTGACCACGTCCACCGCGACGCCGGAGAGCTCGTCCAGCGAGGACAGCATCGACACCAGCGCCTCCCGCTGGCCGGCCAGCTCGTCGAGACCCGGGGTGAGGTCGTTCAGCGCCGTGGTGATCTGCTCCCGCCGCCCGGCGAGCGTGGCGGAGAGCCGGTTCATCCCGTCGAGGGCGTCGGTGATCTCGTCGCGGTGCGCGTCCAGGTCGGACACCAGGTGCTCGACGCCCGAGAGGAAGCGCTTGATGTCGGCCTCGTTGCCGCTCATCGCGTCGGTCAGTTCGCGGTTGATCGTGCGGAGCTGGGCGATGCCGCCGCCGTTGAGCAGCAGCGACAGCGCGCCGAACACCTCCTCGACCTCCGGGTGCCGGTTCGTGCGGGAGACGGGGATGAGATCGCCGTCGGACAGGGGCGCCCTGGCCTCGGCGCCGCGTTCCGCGCGCGGTGCGGCCAGCTCGACGAACTTCTCGCCGAGCAGGCTGGACTGCCGGATGTTGGCCCGCGCGTCGGCGGGGAGGTCGACGTCGCCGTGCACGGCGAGCACCACCTCGGCCTGCCACCCGTCGGCGCCGCCCAGCTCGATCGACTCCACCCGGCCGACCGGCACGTCGTGGACCTTCACCGCGGCGTGCGGCACGAGGTCGAGCACATCCTCGAAACGCACCGTCACCCGGTAGGGATCGTCACCGAGGTCGGCCCCGCCGGGCAGGGGCAGGTCGTGCGCGCCGTCGAATCCGGGTGGCGCGCACGCGCCTGCCGTCACGCACAACGCCAGCGTGGCCGCCACGGTCCATCCCCGCACGCCCCGCATCAGTCGCCTCCCGTGATGAGCGGCAGCGGCAGGTCCTCGCCGAGGTACTCCAGCACGTTCGTGCGGCCCTGCATCGTGCCGCTGCGCGGGTCGAAGGTGTTGTAGGCGTTCTCCACCGCCAGCGGCGCGACGTCGAGCGCCTCGGCCACCGACTCGCGGTGCTCGACCAGTTGCCCGGTGGTGTGCGCCAGTTTGTCCACGTTCTCCGCGAGCGCGGCCCGGTGGTCGCGCACGAAGCCCTGGATGTCGGCGAGGGCCGTGCCGAGCGTGTCCAGTGCGGCGGAGAGCTCGTCCCGGTCGGCCGACAGCGAGCGCCAGACCTCGGAGAGCTGCTCGGTGGCCTCCCGGACCCGTTCGTCGTTGCCCGCGAGCACGGCGGTGAACTCCCGGAGGCTTTCGACCGTGCCGAAGAGGTCGTCGTCGGAATCGGACAGCGTGCGTGCGAGCGCGGCGAAGTCGCGCACGCTGTCGGCGAACGCGTCGCCGTTGCCCTCGAGCGAGTCGGCGCCGGAGTCGAGCAACTCGGACAGCGCTCCGTCGCCGTTGGCCCCGTCCGGGCCGAGGGCGGTGACGAGGTCGTTCATGCTGCCGTAGAGCTCGTCCAGCTCGACAGGGACGGCCGTGCGCTCGCGGGGGATCACCGCCCCGTCGGCGAGCCGGTCGCCCCCGCGGGCGAGATCGGTGAGCTGCACGTAGCGGTCGGCGACCACGCTGGGGGAGACCACCGCGGCGCGCGTGTCCGCCGCCACGGGCGCGTCGGCCGCGACCGTCGCGGTGGCGCGCACCCGGTCGCCCTCGGGCACCACGGACGTGACCTCACCCACGCGGACACCGAGCACCCGCACGTCGGAGCCGGAGTACACGCCCACGGTGCGTTCGAAGAACAGGGTCACCGACTTCTCGCCAGGCCCGGAGAAGATCCACCACAGTGCGCCTGCCACGCCCACGGCGAGCGCCAGCGCCAGGCTCGCGATCCGTGCGAGCCGGAGCCCGAGGCGGGTGGTCGTCGCTGTCGTCACCGCTGCCCTCCGATCCACGGCGCCCGGCACGGAGCGCGGTTGTCCTCCACCAGGCCGCACAGGTAGTGGTCGATCCAGCGCCCGGACCCGACGGTGTTGTTCACCACCCGGAAGTACGGTCCCGCGAGTTCGAGCGTGCGGTCCAGGTCGTCGGTGTGCCGCTGGAGCACGTCGGTGACCACGCCGAGCTGCTCAAGCGCGGGGGTGAGCTGGTCCCGGTTGTCCGCCACCACCCCGGAGATCTGCTCGGCGAGCCGCCGTGTTCCCGTCAGCAGCTCGCGGACGGCCTCGCGGCGGTGGTTCAGCTCGGTCAGCAGCAGGTTGCCGTCGTTGATGAGCCGGTCGAAGTCCTCGGCGGAGTCCGCGAGCGTGCCGGAGACGGCCCGCGCGCCCTCGAGGAGGTCGGCCAGCTCGTCGTCCCGGGAGGCGATCGTCCGGGACAGTGCGGAGAGCCCGTCGAGCGCGCCGCGCACGTGGTCGGCCGAGCCGTCGAGAGTGGCCGAGAGCGTGCGGAAGCTCTCGGCCAGCCGGTCGGTGTCGATCTCGCCCGCGGTGTCGGCCAGCGTCTCGAACGCCTCGGTGACGTCGTAGGGCGTGGTGGTGCGGCGCAACGGAATCGGGGTGTCCGGGTTCAGCACGTCGTCGCCCGCCGGGCGCAGCGCGAGGTACTTCTGGCCCAGCAGCGTCTTGAGTTTGATCTCGGCCGATGTCCGGTCGCCGATCCAGGCGTCCGAGACGCGGAACGACACCAGCACCCGGTCCTCGGCGAGGTCGACGTCGGTGACCTCGCCGACCCTGATGCCCGCCACGCGCACCTCGTTGTCCGGCGTGATCCCGGCGGACTCGCCGAACTCGGCGGTGTAGGTGGTCCCGCCGCCGACGATCGGCAGGCTGTCGTGGTGGAACGTCGCCGTCACCACGGCGGCGAGCACCGCCGTGCCCGCGACGCCCAGGGTGATCGGGCCGCGCTCGGAGAAGGGTTTCATCGGGTGCACCTCGCGGGGAGTTCGCCCTGCCGGACGCCGGTCGGTGGGTCGGTGAGCAGGACCGCGTCGCAGAGGTAGAAGTTCATCCAGCTTCCGTAGGAGGCGACGCGGCCCAGTCCGGTGAACTTCTCCGGGGTCGTGGTCAGGAAGCGCTCCAGGTCGTCGGTCCCCGCCGCCAGGGTCGTCGACAGCTCCCGGACACCCGTGATGCTCTCCTTTAGCGGGGCGCGGGCATCGGTGAACAGGTCGGCGGTGGCGGTGGTCAACGCCGCCATGCCCTCGACCGACTCGCCGATGGCGGCGCGGTCCTCGGCGAGCCCGCTGACCAGCCTGCGTGTCGTGGACACCAGTGTGGACAGTGCGTCGCCCTCACCGTTGATCGTGTCGAGCACCGTGTTGAGGTTGGTGATGACCTCGCCGATCACCCGGTCGCGGTCGGCCAGGGTCCGGGTGAGTGAGCCCGTGTGGGCCAGCAGGCTCTCCACGGTGCCGCTCTCGCCCTGCAACACCTGGATGATCTCGCCGGAGAGCCGGTTGACGTCCTCGGGATCGAGGGCCTCGAACAGCGGCCGGAACCCCTGGAACAGCTCGGTCAGATCGAGCGCAGGACTCGTGCGCTCCAACGGGATCTCCGTGCCGGGCGGGAGGTTTTCCGTGCTCGGGTCCTCGCCGCGCTCGAGGGCGAGGTAGCGCTGGCCGAGCATGTCGCGGTAGCGGATCGTGGCGGTCACGTCGGCGGGCAGGTCCCGCTGCCTGCGCACCGAGAAGTGCACCCGGGCCAGGTGCCGGTCCACGATCTCCAGCTCTTCGACCTGGCCCACGCGCACCCCGGCGATGCGCACGTCGTCGCCCGGCCGCACGGCCGTGGCGTCGACGAACCGGGCGCTGTAGGCGACGCGGTCGCCGACGCCGGTGTTGCTGATGGAGACGGCCAGCAGCGTGGTCGCCAGCGTGGTGACAAACACGAACAGCAGTCCTTTGGTCAGCGGGGCGGCGATTCCTCTCACCTTCGGCACCCCTCTCCTGTGCGCGGGCCGCGACCGGTTCCGTGGCGGTTCACTCCACTGTCACCTCCCTGCCTCGGTAGAGCGGGCCGACCAGCGCGCTGCTCCACTGCGGCACGGCGCCGGCCTCCACGTCGAGCTCCGGGGCGAGCAGAGTGGACAGCAGGTGGCGTTCCTGCGGCGAGTGGGGCAGTTCGGACTCACCCGTGGCGTCCGGGCCGCCGGTCTCGGCGGGGAGCAGAGGGTGGGCGCCGCTGTGTTCGGGCGGGAGGACGCCGTTCGAGGACGACGGGTCCAGCCCGCTGGGATAGCAGCGAGGCCCGCCCGTGGCCGTGTACGACGGGGTGTCGCGGCCCGGCTCGTAGGCACCTCGCGGTTCGGTGGTGATGGTGCCCTCCAGGTGGAGTCCGGGTTCGCCGGTGCCCGCGCCGAGCACCGCGTCCATCGCCGGTTTGAGCTGCTCCATCGCTGTCAACGTGCAGGCGAACGCGGGGGAGTACTTCGAGGCCAGCTCCAGTCCTCGCCTGCTCGTGGCCGACAGCCGGATCAGGTTGTCGGCGTTGCGGCGCAGGAATCCGGTGACCTCGGCACTGGTGGTGTCCACGCGCTCGTAGAGGCCCCGCAGATCGTCTCCGCGCTCGTCGACGGTGGTCAGCGTCGTGGCGGTGTCGGTGAGCGCGTCGAGGAGGTCGGGCGCGATGTCACCGTAGACGTGGGAAACCTCGGTCAGATCCCGCAGGTTCTGGTGCAGCTTCGGCAGGTTCGGGTTGAACTCGTGCAGGTAGTCGGCCGCCGCGCCGAGCGTGTCACCGATCCGCTCGCCGCGCCCGTCGAGCGCGGTGGCCACCGCACCGAGCGTGCTCGCCAGCTTCTGCGGCTGTACCGCCCGCAGCACGGGCAGCAGTTCGTCGAAGACGCGTTCCAGTTCGACGGCGTTCGCCGAGCGGTCCTGCGTGATGACGTCGCCGTCGGTCAGCGGCGCTGCCGTGCTCTCGGAAGGGATCGACAGCTGTACGTAGCGCTCGCCGAACAGGGTCTTCGGCACGAGCAGGGCCGTGACGTCGGTGGGCAGCATCGGTGTACTGTCCGGTTCGAGCGCCAGGTCGATCTCGGCGCCGTCGCCGGTGGCGCGGATGCCGCGCACCTCGCCGACCAGCACCCCGCGTGCCTTGACGTCGGAGTTCTCGCGGAGCTGGTTGCCGACGTGGCCGGTGCGCAGGGTCACCGAGACCGAGTCGGTGAAGTCCTTGTTGTAGATCCGCACCGACAACGACACCAGCAGCGCCAGCACGAGCAGGAACACCGTCCCGGCGAGGCGCACTCCGAGCTTGCGTATCCAGCGTTGTCTCATCCGGCCACCCGCACCGTCGTGGTCGCGCCCCAGATCGCGAGGCTGGCGAAGAAGTCGAGCAGGGCCACGGCCACGATCGCGGTGCGGACCGCGCGGCCCACGGCGACACCGACCCCCGCGGGGCCTCCGCTCGCGCGGAAGCCGTAGTAGCAGTGGGTCAGCACCACGACCACGCTGAACAGCAGGACCTTCCCGAACGACCAGAGCACGTCCTCCGGTGGGAGGAACAGCTCGAAGTAGTGGTCGTAGGTGCCCTCCGACTGGCCGTAGAACCACACCGTGATCTGCCGGGAGGCGAGGTAGGAGGTCAGCAGTCCCACCGCGTAGAGCGGGATGATCGCGCAGAATCCCGCGATGATCCGGGTCGTGACGAGATACGGCACGCTCGGGATGCCCATGGTCTCCAGCGCGTCGATCTCCTCGGAGATGCGCATCGCCCCGAGTTGCGCGGTGAACCCGCAACCGACGGTGGCCGACAGCGCCAGGCCCGCCACCAGGGGCGCGATCTCGCGGGTGTTGAAGTAGGCGGAGACGAATCCGGCGAACGCGGCGGTGCCGACCTGGTTCATCGCGGTGTAGCCCTGCAACCCCACCACCACTCCGGTGAACAGGGTCATGCCGATCATCACGCCGACCGTGCCGCCGATGACCGCGAGCGCACCGCTGCCGAAGCTGACCTCGGCCAGCAGCCGGACGATCTCGCGGGAGTACCGCCGCAGCGCGCGCGGAGTCCAGGCCAGGGCACGCAGGCTGAACAGGATCGAGTCCCCGAGGGTGTCGAGGAAGGACAGCCTCCGGTCGGCGATTTCGGCGGCGCGCCGCGCGGGGGTGGTGGTGACCATGGCGCTCACATCCCCTTCGGCGGCACGATCTGGAGGTACAGCGTGGTGAGCACGAAGTTGACGAGGAACAGCAGCAGGAACGTGAGGACGACGGACTGGTTCACTGCGTCGCCCACGCCCTTGGGACCGGGCGCCGGGTTCAGCCCCCGGTAGGCGGCCACCACCCCGGCGACGAACCCGAACAGCAGCGCCTTGATCTCACTGATCCACAGGTCGGGGAGCTGAGCGAGGGCGGAGAAGCTGGCGAGGTAGGCGCCGGGTGTGCCGTCCTGCAACACGACGTTGAAGAAATAGCCGCCGCAGACGCCGACGACGCTGACCATGCCGTTGAGGAACACCGCGACGGCCATGGCCGCCAGCACCCGGGGCACGACGAGGCGCTGGACCGGGGAGACGCCGAGCACCTCCATGGCGTCGATCTCCTCGCGGATGGTGCGCGAGCCGAGATCGGCGCACATCGCCGAGCCGCCCGCGCCCGCGATGAGCAGGGCGGTGACGATCGGGCTGGCCTGCTGCACGATGGCCAGTACGCTGGCGGCGCCGGTGAAGGACTGCGCGCCGATCTGGGTGGTCAGGGACCCGACGTGCAGAGCGATCACGCCGCCGAACGGGATCGCGACGAGAGCGGTCGGCAGGATCGACACGCTCGCGATGAACCAGAACTGCTGCACGAACTCCCGGAACTGGAACGGTCTGCGCGGCAGGCAGCGCAGGACGTCGAGTCCGAGGGCGTAGAGCCTGCCCGTCTCCCGGAGCGCGGCGGCGCCCGGAAACGCGCCGCCGCGGCGGCGATGCACGTCGAGTGCCACTGCGTCTCCTGTTCCGGCGCACCGGTGGCGCCGCTCTCCCGCCTTCGGCGTGAAATCCTCGTTTCGATTGTCGGTACGTTTCTGTTCGATGTGTGTGCTGACATCAACGGCGCGGGATGCTCGCGGTTACGACCGATTCTTCGTGGATTGATGACAAGTTTCGCCGATCGGTTGTTGCGTGGCCGAGTGTTCCGTCTTTCTGGCCCCTGCGCTGCGCGGTTTCGTGCCACGGAGGCAAAGTCCGGACGTGCTTCGCTGCTTTTCGGACAGTTCATCGGCCGAACGGGCGACGACGAGGGCGGGTGTGCGTTGTTCGTTCTTGTGACCGGGAGAGGCAGCCGCTACCGTACTCGTCGGTAGGTATCGCGGGTCGCTATCTACCGGCAAGCATGTCGGCCGATTTCTCGCGGATATCCGCAGTTCGATGTCCGCGTCGCTTGCTCTCACTGTCCACAGCCAGTTCGGAGGAAACGCTATGCGTAGGCGCATCACGAGCATCGTCGCTACGGGCGCCGCGGCGGCGCTCGCCCTCGGTCTCAGTGCGATGTCCGCTTCTGCCCAGCAGCAGGAGTGGGTCATCGATCCCGGTGGGGACTACACGGCCGTTTCGGGCACGACGGTTCTGACCAACACCGCCAACGGGGTGACCCTCAACTGCTCCGGCTCCGACGCGAGCGGCACATTGCAGAGCAGCGCGAGCGGGACGCCCGCGCAGATCGGCGGCATCGCCGGCATCGGGTTCGAGAACTGCTCGGGCCCGTTGGGGCTGACGTTCGAGGTCACGCCGCAGAACCTGCCGTGGAGTATCAACGGCGAGTCCTACTCGGACGGTGTCACCACCGGCTACATCGGTGGTGTCGTCGCGAACCTGGCCGGCAGCGGGTGTGACGCCACCGTCGAGGGCGCGGCACCGGGAACCTTCGACAACGCCTCGAACACGCTCGCTCCGCAGCCGATCGACGGCTCGGCGCACGAGCTCGTGGTCACCTTCGTCGACCCGGGCGCGAACTGCTTCGGGCTGATCAACGAGGGCGACGTGGTCACGTTCGAGGGAGCCTACGAGGTGACGCCGGGCCAGGACGTCAGCGTCCAGTGACGGTTCCGGCCCGCCACGCGGGTGACTGAATCCGGGCTCGTCCGGCCGCACGACACGCGCTCGGCCGGACGAGCCCGTCCCACACGTCCGGCCCGGTGCCGCACGCCGTGCGGCACCGCGTGACCGGATGACGCGACGACGAGACGGGATGAAGGCCATGACCACCACCGCTTCCGAGGGCCTACGCCCGCTTCAGCGGGCCGCCGCGACGGGGGCCGTCGTGCTGGCGGGTGCGCTGCTCGCGCCCGCGACCTCGGGAGGGCAGCCGGACGAGGAGTCCGTCGTGGTGCGGAGTCCCGCGTTGGCGTACCGCTGTGACACCACCTCGGCCACCCACACGGCCGAGGTGCGGGTCACGTGGTCGGTGCCCGGACCGGTGCGGGCGGGCGAACCCGTGCGGCAGACCGATCCCACGCTGACGGTCACGCTCGACCGTTCCGGGGTCGCCGACCTCGCCGCCCGCGGCGCGTCCGCGGTGAAGGGAACGGCCGACTTCACCATCCGCACGGAGCTCGGCGGTCAGGACGATGCCGGGGAGCGCGACCGTGTGGCGTGGCGGCGTTTCGTCGTGCCGTCGACGTCGCTTCCCGAGGACGGCCCCCTCGAACTGACGGCGGCGGGCACGGGCGCGCCACTGACACCGGCCGTGCCGGGCGAGCTCGTGTTCCGAGGGGGCGAGCTCGCCCTGCTTCTCGCGTGGGACGAGGAGGGCGCCCACGACGAGGCCCCCGGGACCGGTGGCGGTGAGCACCCCGACGGCGGCTCGGATGACGGGGCCGACGGCGGGTCCGACGGGGCCGATGGCGGGTCCGACGGGGACGTGGAGCCTCCTCCCGGCACGACGGCCGGCAGCCGGCCACCGGGTACCGGCGGTGGTGGCGGTGCGACGCGGGGAGCGGAGGAGGACACGCCCGTGCTGGTGCTCGAGTGTGTCCCCGCACCGGAGGCCGACACCACGATCGGCGCGCTCACCGTCGGCGCGGGTGCGACGGCTCCGGGCCGTGAGGGGGCCGGGAGGGAGGACGGCCCTCCCTCCGAGGACGGCGCGCGGCTGCCGCTCGACACCGAAGGGCCCGCCACCGGGGCCGACGCGCCCGGCGAGTGCGACGACTTCGGCGACGCGCAGATGGGTTGGTGCGCGCGGCTCGGCGGATACACCAACGTCGAGGCACTGGACGCCGCGGCGAAGGTCGAGCCGGGGATCGTGAACCTGGCCGTTCCCAACATCACGCCGTGCGGCGACGGGTCGGAGTGGTATTGGTTCTGCCAGACCGTCACCGCACGCCTGGACCACGACGGTGAGCGACGGCTGCCGCCCACGCGCAACACCTTCCACGCGTTCGGCTTCATGCCGACCTCGGTCACGGTGGAGCTGACTCAGGTCGGCGACCTGGAGATCGCCGTCCGATCGCAGGTCATCGCGCCCTACGACGGGTCCGTCGTCGCGCGGGCGTCACTGTCGCTGCGGCTCGACGACGTCACGGTGAACGGCACCCCGCTGGACGTCGGCGACGACTGTCGCACTCGCACACCGCTCGATGTGTCGCTGACGGCCGACTATCCCGGTGACTACACACCCGACCAGGGCGGGTTCCTCGACGGATTCCTCGACATTCCACCGTTTTCCGGCTGCGGCACCGAAGAGGACCTCGACCCGCTCATGACCAATCTGGTCTCGGGCGAGCGGTACTACGTGAAGATGACCCAGGGCCGGATCTGTGACATCAGACGGAATCTCGACTGCCCGCCCGAGGTTCCCGAACTCCAACGATGACGGGGGCGAACGACGCGGCGAGGGCCGTGCGGCGACAACCTGGTGCAGGAAAGGAGTGGTGACGATGACCATGGCGCCCGACAAGGGAAACGGATACAGACCCGGAATCTCGCGCCGGTGGCTGCGCGTGGCCGTGGGCGCGGCGGCGGCGACGGCCACCGTGGTGGCCGGCGTGGCTCCCGTGTCGGCGGAGCCCGGCACGCCGGCCGTGACGGAGCTCGCCGGGAACTGGGCTCCGTTCGACCGGTGTCCGGTGGACGATCCGGCGATGCTGGCCGCCGACGGGGACGAGCTCGCGGCGCTGTGCCTGGCCTCGTCGTCGGAGTCCGGAACGATGACGATCGGGGAGAAGACGGTGCCGACCGCGGGCACGAACCTCCAGTTCGGACTTCTCGGGGACGGCGTGAACTACACCGCCGTGTCCCCCGAGGGCACCGGCATCGTGGCCGACCCGGTGACCGTGCCGGGTGGGCTGCTCAACCTCATGTGCCCCAGTGACATCCCGGTGTTGACCGCCCTGTGCGAGAAGGCGGCCGACAGCTCGCTGAACACCGTGGTCGCCACCGTGGAGCCTGCGGGCGAGCCCAGCGACTTCAGCCTCGATGCCGGGCTCACCACCGGGGCGCCCATCGTGACGCTGCCGGTGAAGATCAAGCTGGACAACCCGCTGCTCGGCGGGAACTGCTACCTGGGCACCGATGAGAACCCGATCGTGTTGCACCCGGCGAACGCCGCGCAGCCGACGCTGGGCCTGACCCGCTACGCACCGGACGGCACCACGGACCCGACCGGGGTGATGAGCAACATCGCACTCACCGGCGCAGACCAGGTCGACGACTCGTTCTCGGTGCCGGGCGCGGACGGCTGCGGCCTGTTCGGGACCCTGGACTGGGCCGTCGACGCCCAGCTCGGCCTGCCCTCGCCGGAGGGCGCCAACAGCCTCGTGCTGCACAGCGCCACCACGACCACGGGCGGCTTCTACACCCCGGAGAACTTCACCCCCGACCAGGGCCGCAGGCTCGCCGACCACTGGCACGCCGCGTCGAACTGACCTCCGCCCACGACTCTTTTGACATGTCGTCAAGGCCTCCTTCACTGCGCTCAACGCAGTGAAGGAGGCCTTGACGACGTGCCAATCCGGAGGCGAACGCGGTCAGGCCGGGTGTCCCGTGGCCAGGAGCATGGTGGGGATCTCGTTCTCGGACAGGCCGAGCAGGTGTGCCACGGCGGCGTCGTCGAAACCCGCCACGGCGCACGAGGCCAGTCCGAGCGCGGTTCCCACGAGACAGAGGTTCTGCACCGCGATGCCGGTGTCGACGTGCAGCGTGCGGTAGTGCCGCAGCGGGTACTTGTCGAAGGCCACGTCGAGCCGCGCCGTGAGCGCGATGGTCACCGGTGCCTGTCCGAACTCGTCTTGGAGATACACCTGCTCCAGCGTCTCGGCGGGGTCGGTGTCGCTGAGCTCGACCAGCTCGTGCGGGACCGCTTCGTAGCGGTAGACGCCGGGATCGAATCGCTCGGCACGCTGGATGACCGCGTAGGCCCGCAGGATGTCCAGACCGCCCGCGCTCGGCGCCATGCTCAGCGGGTACTCGTCGACGCCGTAGGCGGGAACGAAGCGTTGCACACCCATCGAGAACCGCAGTAGCGCGCTCAGCGTGGCCAGCTCGATCGGGCGGTCGGCGTAGGCGTACTGCGACCGTCGCCGCGCCAGCGTGGCCACCAGCCCGTCCCGGGGTGGTTCGACGTCCGGCAACGGGATACGCCGGTAGTGCGGCAGCGACCTGGTCGGCCCGGGACGCTGAGCGTTGAGCAGCCGGTGCACCGCCAGAGCGCGTTCGGTGATCTCGCGGCCGCTCACCACGGCTCCTGTCGCTTCTCCACGTCACCGGACACGGCCGCATCGTAATACTTTCGAGTGGTTCTGTGTCACGCTTCCGTCGGAGAACGCACATCGCGTGGCGATTCGCGGGCGAGGTGCGAAGGAGGCCCGGCTCCGACAGGGCTCCGAGAACGCCGGGCCTCGCGGGCACGCTCGGCGGAACCCCGGCCACCGCGTCACGGCGGGCCGCGAACCACGGGGCAACTCGTGGGCCGCTCGGGGCAACTCGGGGTCGGCTGGGGGCAACTCGCGGGCAGTGGGGGGCAACTCGCGGGTCAGGGGAGCCAGGTGTCGGTCGAGGACAGCACGACGAGGTGCTGGGTGGCCCGCGTCAGGGCGACGTAGAGGACCCGCCTGCCCGTCACCGACTCGGCGATCAGCTCGGAGGGCTCCACCAGCGCCACCGCGTCGTACTCCAACCCCTTGGCGTCGAGGCTGCCCACCACTTTCAGCCGCTCGTCCTCCTGCTCGGCCACCCACCCGCGCACCTCGTCCACGCGGTCCATCGCGCAGACGAGGCCCACGGTTCCCTCCACCGCGTCGAGCAGTTCCTTGGCCGCGGCCCGTACCGCTCCCGGGCGGGTGCCCGTCTCGACCCGGCGGACCTCGGGCTCGACACCCGTGGTCCGCACCGCGTGCGGCAGGTCGCCCGGCTCCGCGTGCCCGGCCACGACGCGGGCCGCCAGCTCGAAGATCTCCGCCGAGTTCCGGTAGTTGGTGCGCAGGGTGTAGCGCCTGCGCGGGGTGCGCGGGCCGAACGCCTGGTCCCGCGCCTGCCGCGCCTCCTCCACGTCGGGCCACGAGCTCTGCACCGGGTCGCCCACCACGGTCCAGCTCGCGTACCGGCCGCGCCTGCCCACCATGCGCCACTGCATCGGCGACAGGTCCTGAGCCTCGTCCACCACGATGTGCGAGTACTCGTCGTAGTGCTCGGGCCGCTGCCGCGCGGGCGTGGTCGTCGAGTCCCGCCTCGGCTCGGCGTCGAGTTCGATCTCCTCGGCGCGCCTGCGCCGCTTGGGCGGCGGCCCGAGCAGGACACGCAGCTCGTCCAGCAGCGCGATGTCGGCGACCGTCCACTCCCGTCCGGTGTCGGCCAGCGAGGCCGCGAGCCGCGTGACCTCGTCGGCCGTGAGTACGCCCCGCGCGGCGCGGGCGAGCCTGCTCCGGTCCCCGAGCCAGCGCAGCACCTGCGCCGGGTAGAGCACCGGCCACCACACCACCAGGAAGCGGTGGAAGTCGATCCGCTCCCCGAGGCGGGTGATCAGCTCCGCCCGGTCCACCGTGCCGCCGTCCGCCCGGGCGTACTCCTCGGCCTTGTCGGCCAGCGCCTCCAGCAGTGCCTCGGCGACCCGCACCCGCGAGCGGTTCGGCGGCTGGGCGCTGTTGTGCAGCTTGCGCCGGAGCCGGTCGAGCTCCTTCGCCGGAAGCACGAGGACCTCGCCCTGGTAGACGATACGCAGCTCGGTGGGTGCCTCCGGCGGGGTCTGGCGCAGCGCGCGAGAAAGCACCTTGCGCATCCGCAGCGATCCCTTGATCGCCGCGAGTGGCGCGGAGTCGTACGTGGTGGCCTCGATCCCGTCGAGCACCTGCCCCAGCGCGCGCAGCTCAACGGCCGTCTCTCCCATCGACGGCAGCACCCGCGAGATGTAGGTGGTGAACGCCCCGGACGGGCCGAGCACCAGCACTCCGGCACCACCGAGCTGCCGCCGGTAGCGGTAGAGCAGATACGCCGCCCGGTGCAGGGCCACCGCCGTCTTCCCGGTGCCCGGGCCTCCGGTGATCTCAGTCACGCCGCGCCACGGAGCGCGAATCACCTCGTCCTGTTCCTTCTGGATCGTGGCGACGATGTCGCGCATCGTCTCGCCCCGGGCGCGGCCCAGCGCGGCCATGAGCGCGCCTTCACCGACCACGGGCATGTCGTCGGGCACGGCTTCGGGCATCAGCACGTCGTCGTCGATGTCGAGCACCGACCGGCCGGAGCAGCGGATCACCCTGCGCCGGACGACGTCCATGGGGTCCTCGGCCGTGGCCTGGTAGAACGCCGCCGCCGCGGGGGCGCGCCAGTCGGTGACGAGGTTGTCGAAGTCGGCGTCCCGGATGCCGAGCCTGCCGACGTGGACGGGTTCGGACGCGGTGTGATCGAGCCTGCCGAACACCAGGCCCTCGTACTCGGCGTCGAGCGTCTGCAAGGTCTGGTTGGCGTGGAAGACCATCATGTCGCGTTCGAACAGCATCGACGCCTGCTCGAACACCGCTTCGTGTTGCGCGCCCTGGCCGAGTTCGTAGCCCTTGGCTCGCATCGACTCCGCCTGGTCGCGCAGCTCCGCCAGCCGGGCGTAGACCCTGTCCACGTGTGCCTGCTCGACGGCGATCTCGGCCCGCTTGGTCCGGGGTTCCGACACTCGGCGCTCCTGAAAGCTCAATCGCCTCAAAGAAAACAGAAGGGGGAAGAACGACTTTACGCGACGGGCGTGCGCGGGAGTACCACGTCCTGCCGCCGCGGGGTGGGGCCTGCTGGGACGATGGTGCGGTGACCAGGATCGTGGCCGGACACGCGGGCGGGCGGACGTTGCGGGTGCCGGCGAAGGGGACCCGGCCCACGTCGGACCGGGTCCGGGAGTCGCTGTTCAACGCGCTGGAGTCGGCGGGCGAACTCGACGGAGCCCGGGTGCTCGACCTCTACGCCGGGTCGGGCGCGCTCGGCCTCGAGGCGCTGTCGCGGGGAGCCGCCGACGCGCTGTTCGTCGAGTCCGACCCTGCGGCGGCGGAGGTGCTGCGGGGCAACATCACCGACGTGGGGCTGGGCGGCCGGGTGCGGCAGGGCACCGTGGAGGGTGTGCTCGCCCGGCCCACGGGGGAGCGGTTCGACCTGGTGCTGGCCGACCCCCCGTACGCGGTGGACCCGGCGCGGCTGGCGACGGCGTTGGCCGCGTTGGCCGACGGCGGCTGGCTCAGCTCGCGACGACCGCCAGTGCGACGACCGCCACGACGTAGCGCCGGAGCGTTGCCGGTGTGGACCACAGCGACCACCCGCGGAACCAGTACGGGGCCTGTCACCACCGTCACAGCGCCGCCCCTCCGTCTCGCCCGCACCTTTCGAGTCACCGTAGGCGGGAACGGCGGTTTAGCGATGTTTCGAGCGGCCACAGCACACGAAAGGCCTAATGCAGTACCGTCGCGCCTGGCCCGCCTTCAGCCACGGGCGTGGTCACGACCGAAGGGAGCGACCATGCACGGCGACCACGGGGCCTGACCCACGCGGCATGCCAGGGACGTGGCGCGACCCGGTACCCCCGGACAGCCGAAAGGAGGGATCCCCATGCGTGACAACAACTGGTGACGACGGCGCGACCGTTACTCAGCCGACCGTGTCGGGTTCCGACGCGGCGGCACGGGACCACGCTGCCCAGGCGCCGACGGCGACGACGGACCCGATCGCGGCCACCACGGCGATGACCAGCGACGGAGAGGACGCCTGGG
>NZ_KB912667.1:7411-19271 GCF_000383795.1 Saccharomonospora saliphila YIM 90502 | reverse complement strand
TTGCTGGTCGTCGAGCGTGCCGCGCGGGACGGCGCCCCGCCCTGGCCCGCGTCGTGCCGTGCGTTGCGCACCCGACGCTACGGCGACACCGCCCTGCACCGGGCCGAGTACACCGCACCGCCCCGGGCCGGGCAGGACCCCGGCGACCCGGTGTGAGCCGGGGGTGAGCGGGCGGACGGCGCGGCGAAGTGTGATCAACGGCGCTTCGCGCGCGTCTTGCGCGCTGGACCGCCACGCTTGGTAGCGTCCGCGCCATGCGGCGCGCGGTCTGTCCCGGGTCCTACGATCCCGCGACCAACGGACACCTCGACATCATCGAACGGGCCGCCGAGCTGTTCGACGAAGTCGTGGTCGCCGTCCTGGTCAACAAGAAGAAGCAGGGCCTGTTCAGCGTCGACGAGCGGATGGACATCCTGCGCGAGACCACCAAGGGCCTGTCGAACGTGCGGGTCGACTCGTGGCACGGGCTGCTCGTCGACTACTGCCGCGACCACGGCATCGCCGCCATCGCCAAGGGGCTGCGCTCGGTGAGCGACTTCGACTACGAGTTGCAGATGGCGCAGATGAACCGGGAGCTTTCCGGCGTCGAGACCCTGTTGATGTCGAACAACCCCGCGTACAGCTTCCTGTCCAGCTCGCTGGTCAAGGAGGTCGCCACCTACGGCGGCGACGTCACCGGCATGGTCCCGGACCTGGTCCGTGACCGCCTGAGGGAGAAGCTGCCCCACCCCCGGTCCTGAGCCGCTCGCCGTTGGCATGTCGTCAAGGCCTCCTTCACTGCACTCAACGCAGTAAAGGGGGCCTTGACGGCACGGCAACAGCGGGAACGAGCCGCTGACCGGGACACGCTGCATGACGGTGCCACCACTCGGCGATGTCACCGGGCAGACTGGGGCCGTCGCGTGGGAGTCGAAGGCCGTGAGGGAGTTGCCGTGTACCGGGTGTTCGAGGCGCTCGACGAGCTCGTCACGATCGTGGAGGAGGCTCGTGGAGTCCCGATGACGGTGAACTGCGTCGTGCCGAGGGGCGACGTCCTCGAGCTGCTCGACGACGTGCGGGACGCCCTGCCCGGCGAGGTCGACGACGCCCAGGACGTGCTCGACAAGCGCGACGAGATCATCCGCGCGGCGCGCGAACAGGCCGACTCGACCGTCTCGTCGGCCAATGAGGAGGCCGAACGCCTGGTGGCCGAGGCCCGCGCCCGTGCCGAGCAGCTGGTCGCCGACGCCCGCGCCGAAGCCGACCGGACCGTGAGCGCGGGGCAGACCGAGTACGAGAACCTCACCGAGCGGGCCCGCGCCGAGTCCGAGCGCATGGTGCAGGCGGGCCGCGACGCCTACGAGCGCGCGGTCGAGGACGGCAAGCACGAACAGGAGCGGCTCGTCTCCCAGACCGAGGTCGTGCAGGCCGCGCACAACGAGGCCGCGCGCATCGTCGACGAGGCCCACGCCGAGGCCGACCGGCAGCGCGCCGACTGTGACGCCTACGTCGACGACAAGCTCGCCGAATTCTCGGACCTGCTCTCGACGACCCTGCGCACGGTCGACTCGGGCCGCAACCACCTGCGGGCCACGGTCTCGCCCGCCTCGCGCACGCCGGTCTACGACTATCAGCAGCAGTAGCCGCGCGCCCGACCGGCACCGGCCACCCACGCCACCGGCCTCGTGGGTGCCCCGGGGCCGTCGTGGGTCGCCCGAGGAGGGGACGCCGGCCGCCGTGGTGGCGTAGGCTGGAGCCCGTCGGGTGTCGCCGGGTGTGTCCCGCCACGCGCGACCCCGCCCACAGACGTGTCCGCTCCGCGCAGAAAGCTTCGATGTCACAGGAGAGTTCCAGCCCGCAGCGCGCCGACGCGCGCAGCCCGTGGCTGTTCGATACCCATGAGCTCGGCCGCAGCCCCGGTTCGAGTCACCGTCTGCGGCGCGACCTTCCGGTGCGCGCCGCCCTGGGCATTCCCGACGTGGTCGAGGTGCCCGAGGGCACGTCGGTCACCGTGGATCTGCTCCTGGAGTCCGTCGTCGAGGGCGTGCTGGTCACCGGCACGGCGTCGACCGGCACGCGGGGGCAGTGCTCGCGGTGCCTCGACCCGTTGACCGACGAGGTCGAGGTGCAGCTCACCGAACTGTTCGCCTACCCGGACTCGACCACGGACGAAACCACCGACGCCGACGAGGTCTCCCGGATCGTCGACGACTGGATCGACCTCGAACCCCTCGTGCGCGACACCATCGTCCTCGCCCTTCCGCTGGTGCCGCTGTGCAGCGACGACTGCGAGGGTCTGTGCTCGGTGTGCGGCGTGAAGTGGGCCGATCTCGAGCCCGGACACGGGCATGAGACGATAGACCCTCGGTGGGCCGCGCTGCTGGACCGCCTGGAGGACACTCCGGGTGGCGACGCGGCGGGCGGCTCTGACCGGTAAAGCTGTCGAGTCCTGCTCGACCAGTTCGCACGAACGCTCGCAGCCGCGGGCAGACCCGGATGAGGAGACCCAGTCGTGGCCGTCCCCAAGCGGAAGAAGTCGCGCTCCAACACCCGCACGCGCCGGTCCCAGTGGAAGGCGACCCCGGTGCAGTTGGTGCCCTGCCAGAACCGTGCCTGCAGGCAGCTCAAGCCGCAGCATGTCGCCTGCCCGACGTGTGGCCAGTACGCCGGTCGGCAGGTCGTCGAGCCGGCCTGAGGTCGTCGGTATGGGGGGGAACTCACCAACCGGGCCCGCACCTGATGCCGCATCCCTTCTTGAGGCGCTCGGCGTCGACCTCGACGACGAGCTGCTGACCCTCGCGCTGACCCACCGCTCGTACGCGTACGAGAACGGCGGCCTGCCGCCGAACGAGCGGCTGGAGTTCCTCGGCGACGCCGTGCTCGGCCTGGTGGTGACCGATCACCTGTACCGGCGGCACCCGGACCTGCCCGAGGGGCAACTCGCGAAGCTGCGGGCCAGCGTGGTCAACATGCACGCGCTGGCGGGGGTCGCCCGCGAACTGGGCGACGGCGGTCTCGGTGCGCACCTGCTCCTGGGCAAGGGCGAGGAACTCACGGGCGGCCGGGACAAGGCGAGCATTCTCGCCGACGGCCTCGAAGCGGTCATCGGGGCCGTCTACCTGGCGCACGGCATCGAGCCCGCCCGGTCGCTGGTGCACCGGCTGTTCGGGCAGTTGCTCGCCCAGGCGCCGCTGCGCGGTGCCGGGCTGGACTGGAAGACCAGTCTCCAGGAGCTCACCGCCTCGGCGGGGCTCGGCGTTCCGGAGTACAAGGTCGCCGACACGGGGCCGGACCACCGCAAGGAGTTCAACGCCATCGTGCTCGTCGGTGGGCGCGACCTCGGCCACGGTGACGGCACGACGAAGAAGGAAGCCGAGCAGAAGGCCGCCGAGTCGGCCTGGCGGTCCCTGACGGAGGAACTGGCCACTCAGCAGGCCACGACCGCGGGGTCCGAGGACGGCTCCGGCGACGGCGCCGCCACAGGCGGGGACCAGGAGTAGGCGGCGACGCGGTGCCCGAGCTTCCCGAGGTGGAGGTGGTCCGCGCCGGTCTCGAACAGCATGTGGCGGGCCGGGTGATCACCGCAGTGGAGGTACTGCACCCCAGGGCCGTCCGGCGGCACGAGCCGGGGGTTTCGGACTTCGTGGGGCGTCTGCTCGGGACCACGGTCACCGCCGTACGACGCCGGGGCAAGTACCTGTGGTTCGACCTCGGCGAGGACGCCGCGCTGCTGGCACACCTCGGGATGAGCGGTCAGATGCTGATGCGCACCCCGGGCAGCCCCGATGAGAAGCACCTGCGGGTGCGGATCTCGTTCGCCGACCACGGACCGGAGCTGCGTTTCGTCGATCAGCGCACGTTCGGTGGGCTGCAACCCGCCGACCTCGTGGAGGCCGACGGTACGCGGGTGCCGTCCACGATCGCGCACATCGCACGGGACCCGATGGACCCCGCGTTCGACGCCGCCGCGTCGGCCCGCGCGCTGCGCCGTCGCCGCACCGAGATCAAGCGGGCGTTGCTGGATCAGACTCTCGTCTCCGGCGTCGGCAACATCTACGCCGACGAGGCGTTGTGGCGGGTCCGGCTGCACGGCTCCCGGCCCACCGACCGCCTCACCGCACGGCAGGCGCGCGAGGTGCTCGCCGCCGCCGCCGACGTGATGGCGGAGGCGCTGACGGCGGGTGGCACGTCGTTCGACGCCCTCTATGTCAATGTCAACGGTGAGTCGGGCTACTTCGACCGCTCGCTGGACGTCTACGGCCGGGAGGGCGAGCCCTGCCGGCGCTGCGGCAGTCCGCTGGTGCGCGAGCCGTTCATGAACCGTTCCTCGTACAGCTGTCCCCGCTGCCAGCCGAAGCCCCGGTCCCGGGCCGCGTCGCGACGGTAGTTCGCCCGCGAGTTCTCATCCGGTCCACCCGGTTCCGTTGTGTGCACACTATTACGTATCGCGTGGTAGTGTCTCTGGCGTAACTTCTGGAGGAACCGGTGGAGACCAGTCAACTGCTGAAGGGCGTGCTCGATCTCGCCGTCCTCGCGGTGCTGCGCGACGAGGACGGCTACGGCTACGACGTGCTGCGCAGGCTGCGGCAGGCGGGGCTCGACGAGGTCGGCGACGCCTCCGTGTACGGCACGCTGCGGCGGCTGTACAAGTCCGGGTTGCTGACCTCCTACGTCGAGGCCAGCGAGGAGGGACCCCACCGCAAGTACTACAGCGTCAACGCGCTGGGCCGCGCGCGTCTCGCCGAGTCGGCGAGGACCTGGCGCGGCTTCGCGGCGACCATGGACAGCCTGTTGGGAGAGCCCGCATGAGTTCACAGAGCCAGCCCGCCGTCCGCGCCTACCTGGCACGGGTGCGCACGGCGCTGTCCGACCTGCCGTCCGCCGAGGTCGACGAGATCGTCGAGGACGTGCGCCCGCACCTCGCCGAGATCGCGGACGCGCTGGGGGACCGGGCCAGCGTGGAGGCGATGACCGCCGAGCTCGGCGCGCCGGAGGACTACGCGGCCGAGGTCAGGGCGGCCGGGGAGTACCCACCGCCACCCGAACCCGAGCGGGAGCGCACCGCGGCGACATCCGCGTGGGGGGCACGGTTCGCGTTCTGGGGGCTCGTGCTCGGCGCGCTGGGGGCGCTCCTGGTGGGACTGCGTGTCGGGACCGCCCACAACGACGAGGCGATCGCGGTGATCCTGCTCCTGGCCGCCGTCATCGGCGCGGGAGCCTTGCACGTCTGGCGGCGGGGCACCGACGGCGTGCGCGCGCTGCCGGAGGTGCGCTGGATCCTGGCAGGCAGCGGGCAGGTGTGGCGCGACCGCATCGCCGCGTCGCTGCGCGTGCTGCATCCCGTGTGGTGGGTGGTGGCCGCGGTGCTGTTGCTGCTGGTGGGGATCGTGCTCGTCGCCGAACGCGGCAACAGCGTGCTGGGCCTGCCGCTCGCGCTCGGGCTCGCCGGCCTGGTGCTCTGGGCGGGGCCGCGCTCGCGCGGTGACCGCAGGATGCTGTGGGCCTCGCTCCCGGTCTCGGCGTTCGTGCTCGGGGCGGGCCTGGGACTGGCGGGGTATGTGGTGCAGCAGGTCGAGAGAGTGCCGGCCGGTTCCCCGTACGGCTATGCGCCGTACGGGCACAACACCACGGCCGACGGCGACCCCGCCCTGTTCTACGGCGACCAGCGCCTCGACAACCTGTACCTGTTCGATGCCGACGGTGAGCCGCTGACCGACGTCTACGTCTACACCGAGGACGGCAGTCCGCTGATCGTGCCGCGCCAGGGCTGTGAGCGGGCCACCGGCACCGAGATCGAGGTCGGCGAGGACAACCTGTTCCCCCGTCCTCGCGTGGAGACGGGTGCGGTGGACGAGCGGGGCGTGGTCAACGGGTACAACGGCTACCGGCCGCACTGCGAGGTCATCGAGGGTGTTCCGTTCACGGTGGCCGTGCCGAGCGAGAAGCCGGGTAACTGACCCGCCCGGGCCCGGTGCCGGGCGGGGCGGGTACGGACGGCGACGCCGCGTCGGGGGCGGCGTCGCCGGATCAGAACCCGGACTGGTGTGACATCGCCAGCTTGCCCAGCAGGTCCCGGCCGCTCTCGGCGTTACGCGGCTGGCAGAGCACGTCGTAGCGGCGGGCGACGAGCTGACTCTGCGAGACGAAGTCGCGGCGTCCGCGTGTCGCGGCGTAGCCCGCCGCCGCGGCGGCCACGCCGAAGCCGACTCCGGAGATCAGGCCGATCACGATGGGCAGCAGGCTCGGCCCCGGGGTGAACAACCCGAGGAGCAACCCGACGAACAGACCGAACCACGCGCCGGACATCGCCCCGCTGCCGAGCACCTTGCCCCAGGTCAGCCGGGACGACACCCGCTCGACCACCAGCGGATCGACCCCGACGATCGTCACGTCCTGCACGGGGAACTCCTGGTCGGCCAGGTGGTCGACGGCCCGCTGCGCCTGCTCGTAGGTGTCGTACGAGCCGATCGGCCACCCCGTCGGCATCGTCGGCAGCTGGGGAACCTTCGGCGCCCTCGTGAACGCGGCCGGGGAGAACGCTGTCGTCATGTGTTCACACCTTCGGGTTGGAAAAATGCTCCACCCGGTGGAACGTACTGACGGGGCCCGGAAGTGCCCGGTGTGCGTGAATCACAGTGAGGTCTCGGTCTCCCGTGCCGACGAGGCGGTTCAGGCGCGCTGCACGAGGCCGTTGCCGGACGAGTGCATGTCGGGGATGCCGCTGGGCGAGCCCGCGTGGAGCCACTTGCCGAAGTACCGGATCGAGAACAGCTCGTCGAGCACCATGTAGGAGGCACCGACCAGGCCGCCCTCCTCGCCGAGCCGCGCCTTCTCGATGCGCAGTTCGCGGGTGGACAGCGGCAGGGAGCGGCGGTAGATCGTCTCGCGGATCGTGGCGAGGAAGAGATCACCGGCTCCGGCGACCTTGCCGCCCAGCAGGATGGTCGACGGGTTGTAGAAGTTGACCATCGTCGCCAGCATGGCGCCGATCCGCCTGCCCGCGCCGACCAGCAATTGCACGGCGTGGTGGTCACCGGTCCCGGCGGCGGCGGTGACGTCGGCGCCCGTGACGACGCCGTTCTCGCGCAGGACGGCCGCCAGCGCCGGGCTCGCGCCGGAGCGCGCCAGAGCGTCGCCGTCGCGTGCCAGGGCAGCCCCTCCGGCGACGGCTTCGAGGCAGCCGGTCTTGCCGCATCGGCACACGACACCGCTGTCGTCGGATACGGCGGCGTGCCCGATGTCGCCCGCGCAGCCCTGCGCGCCCCGGTGCAGGCGTCCTCCGTGGCTGATGCCCGCACCGATGCCCGTGCCGATCTTGACGTAGAGCAGATCGCCGAGATCGCCGGACCAGCCCGGTGTGCGCAGTTCGCCCAGGCAGAGCAGGTTGACCTCGTTGTCCACCCATACCGGCGCCTCGAAGCGGCGGGTGAGGCGTTCGCGCACGGGGTAGTTGTTCCACCCGGGCATGATCGGCGGCTCGGACGGGCGTGCCGTGGCGAACTCGACGGGGCCGGGCAGGCCGAGGCCCACGCCCCACACGTCGTCGAGCGTGCTGCCGACGTCGCCGAGCAGGTCGTGCAGCGTCGCCTCGACGTCGTCCAGCACCGGGTCGGGGCCCTGGGCGATGTCGGAGTCGCAGTGGCGCATGGTGAGGACGGTGCCCATGAGATCGGTGACCCCGGCGGTGTAGCCGGTGGCACCGAGTTCGGCGGTGAGGACGCGGCCCGCGTCCCTGCGGAAGCGCAACGTCCGGGCCTGACGGCCACCCGTCGAGGGGTTGAGGTCGCCCTCCTCCAGCAGCCCCGCGTCGAGCAGTGTGGTGGTGCGCTGGGTGATGGCCGTACGTCCGAGCCCGGTGCGGTAGCTCAACGCCGGTCTGGTGTCCGCCGCGCCACTGCGCACGAGGTCGAGCAACCTGGCGTAGCTCTCCAGCAGTTCTGCGCTTGGCTCTTCCGTCACCAGCGGACCCCCTTATGCCGTCCTTCCCCTCATGCTAACGCCGAACATGACAAACTTCTGTTTGTTTCAGACATTAGAGGGTAGATCGAAGGCCTAAGGATGCCATCCACTGAAAAACCGCAGCTCAGGGGGGCCAATACGGCCGACCGGCGTTGCACCCGAACGGGTGATACCGGCTGGAGAGCCGCCGCGTGTGACGCGCTGTGGTCGTAGCGTGCGCTCAGGAGGAGCTGGGGCGGCTGGTCGTGCCCCCGCCACCGACCGGGGCGGAACCCTGGGTGTCGTCGGTCTCGCCCGGGGCGGAGGTCGACCGGCTGGTCGTGTTGTCGCTTGTGCCGGTGGCTCCGGAGGTGGTCACACCCGGCGTGGTGCCGGATGTCGTGGTGCCGGTGGTCGTGGTCGTGCTGCTCGGCGGAGCCGAACCGCCGCCGGAGGTGGAAGCCGGGCTGGACGACGGGCTCCCGCTCTCGTCGCCGCCGTCATCACCGTCGCCGGTGCCGTCCCCGCTACCGTCGCCGTTGTCGCCATCGTCGCCGCCGTCGTTACCGTCGCCGGGGTTGTTGTCCCCGTCGTCGCCGTTGTTCCCACCGTCGCCGCCGTCGTTACCGTCGCCGGTGCCGCCGTCGCCATCGCCTCCGGGATCGGTCGGCTCCGGTGGGGGTGGCGGGGTGTCGTTCTGGTCGTCGTCGGGGACCGGGCCCGTCGGACGCCGGGTTTCACTGCGGGTGACCACGGAGGTCGTCTGCTCCCCGTCGGGGCCCACGCTGACGACCGTGGTGGGCGCGTCGCTCGACGGTGGGAGCGTGCCGGTGACCGCCTCGCCGTCGACGACGACGGTCGCGTCGGCGGGAATCGCCTCCCCCGGGATCAGCTCGGTACCGCCGCCTCCGCCGGTCGCGTTGTACTCACGTTCGGTCCGGGTGGTCGTGCGCCCGTCCTCGTCGCCACCGGGGCTGGTGACCTGCGCGACCGTCGCGAACGCGGTGCACACCACCAGCCCGCTCGCGGCCAGCGCCAGGTAACCGGTGTGGTGCGGTCGTCCCGTGGATTCGCGGGGCGGCGCGACCTCGGTGCGCGGTGGTTCCCCTGGCGAGGTGGTCATGCACGGCTCCTTCGGGAAAATCCTCGATGGCGGCCCGGTGTGAGACCCTGCGGACCTGCGTGTTCGCGCGGGACACTACCACCGCGCCGACGCTGGCGAACCCAGGAGGCGGACCACCGCCGTGTGCGACCGCGCCGGTGCGGCACGATGAGGGTGTGGCTGACGAGACGGAGACCGCCCGCCTGACCGCCTGGGTGCACGGCATGGTGCAGGGCGTCGGATTCCGCTGGTGGACCCGGAGCAAAGCGCTCGAACTGGGGCTGGTGGGCAGCGCGAGCAACCTCGCCGACGGCCGGGTCGAGGTGATCGCCGAGGGGTCGCGACCGGACTGCGAGCGGCTGTTGGACAGCCTCCGCTCGGAAGAATCACCCGGTCGTGTGGACCACGTCGTGGAGCGCTGGTCCGATCCGCGTGGTGGTCTGACCGGCTTCGTCGAGCGCTGACAGGGCCGCGATCCCGTCGGTTCCACACCCGCCCCGGCGGAGGAGTCCAGGCCGACGACCTCGTGCCCCGCCTGTGCCAGCGGCACCGCGTGACGGCCGGCCGCACAGCCCAACACCAGCACACGGCCCGCGACCTGCCCGAGTGCCCACCGCTCGCCGGGAGACCACGATTCGGCACCCGCGACGTGGCGCGCGGCATCGGCGACGCCGAGGTGGCCGTCATCGCGCTCCACGAGCTCGAACGCCTTGCCCTCCGCCCCTCCGGCGCTCCAGCATCGGCTCAGGATCCGCACCGAAGGCGTCCCCCGGCGCGGGTTCACGCGCGTGCTCCATGCGCGTCAGCATGTCGGCCGGTGGGGGTGGGCCGCAGCCGATTACCGTGTGCCGCTCGCGGGGTGCCGAGGTGGGGTCGGAGCGCCTCGCCGCTTCCCGCCGCGCCCGGTCGTCCGCTGCCACGCCGGGAGACCGGCTCCCAGGTGCGTCAAGTCGGCGCGGGTAGCATCATCCGATCGGACACACCGACGTCGGTGAGCGAAAGGTCTACGCCGCGTGCACCTGAAGAGCTTGACGCTGAAGGGATTCAAGTCCTTCGCGTCGGCGACAACGCTGCGCTTCGAGCCGGGCATCACCTGTGTGGTGGGGCCGAACGGTTCCGGCAAGTCGAACGTGCTGGACGCGCTGCGCTGGGTCATGGGCACCCAGGGAGCCAAGGACCTGCGCGGCGGCAAGATGGAGGACGTCATCTTCGCGGGCACCTCCGGCCGCTCGCCGCTGGGCCGCGCCGAGGTGACGCTCACGATCGACAACGCCGACGGCGCGCTGCCCATCGAGTACACCGAGGTCTCGATCACGCGGCGGATGTTCCGCGACGGCGCCAGCGAGTACGAGATCAACGGCAGCGGGTGCAGGCTGCTCGACATCCAGGAGCTGCTGTCCGACTCGGGAATCGGCCGGGAGATGCACGTCATCGTCGGCCAGGGCCAGCTCTCCGAGATCCTCCAGGCCAAGCCGGAGGACCGGCGCGCCTTCATCGAAGAGGCCGCCGGGGTGCTCAAGCACCGCAAGCGCAAGGAGAAAGCCCTGCGCAAGCTGAACGCGATGCAGGGCAATCTCGATCGGCTGAACGACCTCACCGCCGAGCTGCGCCGCCAGCTCAAACCGCTGGGCAAGCAGGCCGAGATCGCGCGTAAGGCGCAGGTCGTGCAGTCGGAACTGCGGGACGCGCGGCTGCGGCTGCTGGCCGACGACCTGGTCACCCAGCGCAACGAGATCGCCAAGGACGAGGCCGACGAGAAGGCCGCCCGCGCCCGCCGCGCCGAGGTCGAGCAGACCCTGGAGATGGTCACCTCGGAACAGACCGAGCTCGAGGCCGTGCTCGCCGAGGACGCGCCGAAGCTCACCGCCGCGCAGGACACCTGGTACAAGCTGTCGTCCCTGGCCGAGCGGCTGCGCGGCACGGTGCGGCTGGCCGCCGAGCGCAGGCGCCACCTCTCGGCCGAGGTGGAGACCGGTGGCACCGGGCGTGACCCGGAGGAACTGCTCGCCGAGGCCGACGAGGTCGCCGCGCGCGAGGAGGAGCTGACCGAGGCCGTCACCGAGGCCCGTTCCCTGCTCACCGAGACCGTCGAACGCCGGGAGCAACTGGAACAGGTCGTGCAGGCGGCCGAGCGGGCGCATCTGGCCGCGGTGCGGGCCATCGCCGACCGGCGTGAGGGCATCGCCAAGCTCTCCGGCCAGGTCGAGGCACTGCGCAGTAAGAGCAACGCCACCGCCGACGAGGTCGAGCGGCTCACCGACGGCATCGAGGAGGCCATCGCCCGCGCGGAGGAGGCCGCCGAACAGCTGGAGACCGCCCGCGCCGAGGGCGGGGTGGAAGACTCCGGCGACGAGACCCTGCGCGAGCGGCACGACCGCGCGGTGGAGGCGAACAAGGCGGCCAAGGCCCGCGTGGAGGAGCTGGTCAAGGCCGAGCGCACGGCCGAACGGGACATCGCCTCGGAAAAGGCGCGGCTGGACGCGCTGTCGATGAGCCTGTCCCGCAAGGACGGCGCGGGAGCCCTGCTGGGGGCGGCCGACGACGTGCCGGGACTGCTCGGCTCGGTGGCCGCGCTGCTCACGGTCGAACCCGGGCACGAGGTGGCACTGGCCGCCGCTCTCGGCCCGGTCGCCGACGCGGTCGCCGTCGCCGCGGGCGACGACGCGGTTCCGGCGTTGCGTTACCTCAAGGACACCGAGTCCGGCCGCGCCGGGCTGCTGCTCGGTGGCGCGCCGACAGTGAATCCGGCGTGCTCGGTTCCGGGTTCTTTCAGCCGTTCGTACAGTGCGTAGAGGGTGTTGTTGGTGAGCACGAAGTCGAACACCGAGTGCGTTTCCGGGT
>NZ_KB912667.1:3683-7311 GCF_000383795.1 Saccharomonospora saliphila YIM 90502 | reverse complement strand
GTGGCCCGCTCTGCCGGAGGGCGCGCGCTGGGCGCGGGAGGTCGTCGACGCGCCGGAGGCGCTGCGGCCCGCCGTCGAGCGTGCGCTCGACCGCGTCGCCCTGGTCGGCACGCTGGACGAGGCCCGGGTGTTCGTCACCGCGCACCCAGAGGTCACGGCGGTCACGGAGGACGGTGATGTGCTGGGCGCCCACTGGGCCACGGGCGGGTCCGCGCGGGACGAGAGCGTGATCGAGACCCAGGCCGCCGTGGACGAGGCTCGGGAACGGCTGGCCGAAGCCGAACGCGCCCTCGAACGCACCACGGCCGAGCTGGACGGGGCCCGCGCCGAGCAGCAGGACCGCCGCACCGAGGTGGCCGAGGCCAAGGACGCCCTCAACGACGCGAAGGTGCGCAAGGCGCGCTCGTCGGAACGGCTGAGCAGCCTCGAACAGGCCGCGCGCTCGGCCGAGTCGGAGGTCGAGCGCCTCCGCGAGCAGAGGGCGAAGGTCGAACGCAACCGCGAGGACATCCTCACTCAGCTCGCCGAGCTGGAGGAGCGCCTGGCCGCCGTCTCCGACGAGCCGGTCGAGGAAGACCCGGACACCACCGAGCGCGACGAGGCCGCCGAATCGCTGACCGCCGTTCGGCAGGAGGAGGTCGACGCGCGGCTGGCGTTGCGCACGGCCGAGGAACGCGCCCGGGGCATCGCGGGCAGGGCCGACGCGCTGCGCAGGGAGGCCGAAGCGGAGCGACAGGCGCGCGAGCGGGCCGAACAGGCGCGCATCGCCCGCGCCAAGGGCGCGGAGATCGCCACCGCCGTCGTGGAGGGCGGTGAGACGGCCCTCGACCGGATCGACACGTCGTTGCGGCGCGCCGCCGCCGAGCGGGACGCGATCCAGGCCCGGCGGGAGGAGACCGAGCAGGCGCTCGGCCGTGTGCGCACGCGCGTGCGCGAGCTGACGGTGGAGCTGGAGAAGCTCACCGACGCCGTGCACCGCGACGAGGTGGCGCGGGCGGAGCAGCGGCTGCGGCTTGAGCAGCTCGAATCCAAGATCACCGAGGAGTTCGGCATCGCGCTGGACGATCTGGTGGCCGAGTACGGCCCGGACGTCGACGTGCCGCCGGGGCCGGGCGAGATGGCCGAGTACGAGGCCGCGAAGGAGCGCGGCGAGGACGTCGTGGCCCCGCAGCCGATCCCGTACGACCGCGACACCCAGCAGCGCCGCGCCAAGCGCGCGGAGAAGGACCTGAACCAGCTCGGCAAGGTGAACCCGCTGGCGCTGGAGGAGTTCGCCGCGCTCGAGGAGCGCTACAAGTTCCTGTCCACCCAGCTGGAGGACCTCAAGCAGACCCGCGAGGACCTGCTCTCCGTGGTCAAGGAGGTGGACGAGAAGATCCTCGAGGTGTTCACCAGCGCCTACGAGGACGTGGCGCGCGAGTTCGAGACGGTGTTCTCCGTGCTCTTCCCCGGTGGGGAAGGGCGCATGGTGCTCACCGAGCCCGGCGACATGCTCGCCACGGGGGTCGACGTGGAGGCCCGTCCGCCGGGCAAGAAGGTCAAGCGGCTGTCCCTGCTCTCCGGTGGGGAGAAGTCGCTGGTGGCGGTGGCGATGCTGGTGGCGATCTTCCGTGCGCGGCCCTCGCCGTTCTATGTCCTCGACGAGGTCGAGGCCGCCCTGGACGAGACGAACATGCGCAGGCTGATCGGACTGCTCGAACAGCTGCGCGCCAACTCGCAGCTGCTCATCATCACCCACCAGAAACCGACGATGGAGATCGCCGACGCGCTCTACGGTGTGAGCATGCAAGGCGACGGCATCACCCAGGTCATCTCCCAGCGCCTGCGCACCGAGGAAGGCGTGGAGGAACCCGCCTCCGCCTGACCCGCTCCCCGCGTTGAACGGCCGTCAAGGCCTCCTTGCCTGCGTTGAGTGCAGTGAAGGAGGCCTTGACGGCATGCCAACAGCGGCGCGGGGGCGTGTCAGACGCTTTCCTGCTCGCGTGCGGGTTCCGTCTCCCCGGAGCCGGGGGTGGGGTGACGCAGGGAGAGCAGGCCACCGACGACGAGGGTGACGAGCACGCCCAGCGGCACGTACCACGGGAACGCCAGCGAGGCAGCCTCGCCGTCCACGGTGAACTCGACCCCGAGCACGAACACCGCCGCGACCACGACCGTGCTCACGAACGCCACGATCGCGTCGGCCTGCCGGGCGCGCCGGACGAGGATGCCCAGGGCGAACGCGCCGAGCAGCGCGCCGTAGGTGTAGCTGGCGATGCTCAGCCCGACCTCGACCACCGGCTGGTCGGTGCTGGTGAACATCGACGCGAACAGCACGAACACGACTCCCCAGATCAGCGTCCACAGCTTGGCCCGCTTGAGGATCGTGGCGTCGGACGGCTCGCGCTTGGCGACGTGCCGGTAGATGTCGCTGATCGTGGAGGTCGACAGCGAGTTCAGCGACGACGAGATGGTGCTCATGGCGGCGGCGACGATGCCCGCGATCAGCAGGCCCGACAGGCCGGTGGGCAGTTGCTCGACGATGAACTTGGGGAACAGCTCGTCGTTGCTGGCCAGCCCCAGCGCCGACGGGTCGGCGCCGTCGTAGAACGCGAACAGCATGGCCCCGACCAGCAGGAACAGCGCGAACTGCACGAACACCACGACACCACTGGCGATCACGGCCTTCTGGCTGTCCCGCACGGTGCGGCAGGCGAGCAGGCGCTGCACCATGAGCTGGTCGGCGCCGTGCGAGGCCATCGCGAACAGTGCACCGCCCACCACGGCGGTGAGGAACGCGTACTGGCTGGTGATGATGTTGGACGAGAAGTCGAAGAGCTGGAACTTGCCCTCGTCGGCCAGCGACGAGAACCAGCCGTCGGGCAGCTTGCCCGCCAGGATGAACACCGCCGCCACGGCGCCGAGCACGTAGATGCTCATCTGCACGACGTCGACCCAGATCACCGCCCGGATGCCCCCGAGGTAGGTGTAGAGCACGGCGACGACGGCGATGGCGGCGATGATGACCCAGTAGGAGACGTCGATGCCGAGCGCGGCCAGCACCATCTTGACCGGGATTGCCGTGGCGAACAGCCGCACGCCGTCGGCGAGCAGGCGGGTGATCAAGAACGTCACCGACGCCGTTCCCTGCATGCCGTTGCCGAAGCGCTTCCCGAGGAAGCCGTAGGCGCTGACCATCTCGCCCGCGTAGTAGCGGGGCAGCAGCACGAACGCCACGATCACGCGGCCGATGAGGTAGCCGATCGCGAGCTGGAGGTAGGTGACGTCGCCGAGGTAGGCCACCGTCGGCACGCTGATCACGGTCAACGTCGAGGTTTCGGTGGCCACGACGGAGAACGTGACCGCCCACCAGGGCACCTGTCTGCCGCCGACGAAGTAGTCGGTCGACGAGCGTTGCTTTCCGCTCAGCGCGATCCCCAGCAGCGGGGTGCCCACCAGGAAGATCGCGATGATCGCGAGGTCCAGTGCGCGCATGGGTTTCTCCTCGGAGTTACTCGGGGGTGGTCGCGAGGCGCAGCCGGGTGACCGGGTGCGCGGGCGCGGTGGGCAGGGAGGGTGGGGTGGAGCCGGGGGTGATGCTGCCGAGCAGGCGCGGGCCCCGCGCCCCGGTCGCGCCCGGCACGGTGGC
>NZ_KB912667.1:0-3583 GCF_000383795.1 Saccharomonospora saliphila YIM 90502 | reverse complement strand
GTGCCGCCGTGGCGGCCTCGCGCAGCTCCTCGGCGGCGGAGAGCCGTTTTGACCTGTTCGGTGACGGCAGGGTCGGAGCCGAGGACCCGGCTCGACCGTGCGTCGAGGAACCGTCCGTCCGGGTGCATGTCCAGGGTCACCGCGTCGAGTGCCGGGTCGCGCGCCACGCCGGTGTGTGCCCACGGTTCCAGCGCCGGGGCGACGAGCACCGACGACGCCGAGTACCACCGGATCGTGCCGAGCACCCGCGGTGGTGCCGTGCCGTAGAGGCGTCCGGCCCTGCGCAGGTCCTCGGTCAGCCACGCGGGGTCGGCCAGCACGGTGGCGGGCAGCTCGGGGGGCACCGGTCCGGGCCCGGGCGCCGCCGCGCTCACGGCCGCACCTTCCGGTAGGCCGACACCGTGAACGACGTCGTCACCGTCACGGGAGTGCTCAACCCGGCGAGGCGGGCCCCGAGGTCGTCGCGGTGCAGGTGGTGGGCGTTCGGCCCCATCAGCACGGCCCGCCGCGCGTCGTCGGGCGGGAGTGTCACCGGGCCGCCGACCCGGACGCGGTCGGTGAGCGCGAACCGGCCCCGGGTCGCGGAGTCGAGCCGGTCGAGTTTGTGCTCGTCGGGGGCGAGCAGACCGAACAGCTCCGTCAGCTCCCGCAGGTGTTCCTCACCGGGCACGACCACCAGCAAGGTGCCGTCGTCGCGCAGCACGCGGTGGAACTCGTCGACGTGGCGCGGGGCGAACACGTCCAGCACCACGTCGGCGACCCCGGAGCGCACGGGCCACGGCCACCACACGTTCCACACGGCCCCGCCCGCCCGGGGGTGTGCCCGAGCGGCCCGGCGCACCGCCCGGGCCGACAGATCGAGCGCCAGTCCGGTGGCCTCCGGCAGCGACCGCAGTACCCGTGCCAGGTAGTACCCCGTGCCCGCGCCCGCGTCGAGGACCAACCGGCCCGACGACCGTGCGGCCAGCGCGTCGGCCAGGGGCGCGTAGAACCCGGCGTCGAGGAACTCGGCGCGCGCGGCCACCATCTCGGCGGTGTCGGCGGTGTCCGCGGGCACCTTCGCGTGCAACAGGTTCACGTAACCCTGCCGCGCGAGGTCGAACGCGTGGCCGCGCGCGCACCGCAGGGCGTCCTGACCGGGGGTGAACTCGGCCTCGCACAACGGGCAGCGCAGCGCCGCCACCACCGCGGAGGGCGGGCCGGGCGCGGACGAGGTCGTGGTGGCCATGCGGCTCATTCGACCACGAGGTTTCCGGACAGGACGAATCGGCACCGCCACCGCGCAACGCACCCGTAACACGGGGTCCCGCAGGATTCACAGCGCCGAAACGGTGGACGACACCGGGTGCAACACGCCTTTCCGAGTCTGTGCGGCGACGCGAGATGTTCGCCCGAGACTTCCCAAGGAGGCAGGCGTGGAAGGAAATACGGCCTGGTTGCTCACCAGCGCCGCGCTGGTGCTGCTGATGACACCGGGGTTGGCGTTCTTCTACGGCGGCATGGTGCGCGCCAAGAGCGTGCTCAACATGCTGATGATGTGTTTCGGTGCCATGGGGCTCGTCGGCGTCCTGTGGGTGGTCTTCGGCTACTCCGCCGCGTACGGCAGCGACATCGCCGGACTCGTCGGTGACCCGCTCGAGTTCCTCGGCCTTTCCGGGCTGATGACTCCGGATGGCGACCCGACGGCGGGCACGGTCGACGTGGCCTTTCAGGCGATGTTCGCCATCATCACGACGGCCCTGATCGCGGGGGCGGTGGCCGACCGGATGCGGTTCGGGTCGTGGATGCTGTTCGCCGGGCTGTGGGCCACGCTCGGCTACTTCCCGGTGGCCCACTGGGTATGGGGTGACGGCGGCTGGATCGACGAGCTGGGCGCGCTCGACTTCGCGGGCGGCACGGCGGTGCACATCAACGCGGGCGCGGCGGCGCTCGGTCTCGTGCTCGTGCTCGGCACGCGGGTCGGCTGGCCACGGGAGCCGATGAAGCCGCACAACCTTCCGTTCGTGATGCTGGGCGCCGGGCTGCTGTGGTTCGGCTGGTTCGGGTTCAACGCCGGATCGGCCTATGCCGCCGACGGCGTCGCCGGGATCGCGTTCGTCAACACCGTCACGGCGACGTGCGCCGCCATGCTCGGCTGGCTGCTGCTGGAGCGGCTTCGCGACGGCAAGGCCACCAGCCTCGGCGCGGCCTCCGGGGTGGTGGCCGGGCTGGTGGCGATCACTCCGGCGTGTGCCTTTGTCGACACCTGGGGTGCGCTCGCGATCGGCGCGGTGGCGGGCGTGCTCTGCGCCGTCGCGGTCGGGCTCAAGTACCGCCTCGGCTACGACGACTCGCTCGACGTGGTCGGTGTGCACCTCGTCGGCGGTCTGGTCGGCACCGTGATGCTCGGGTTCGTGGCGACCGCGAGCGTGGTCGGAGAGGACGGGGACAACGGACTGTTCTACGGCGGCGGCGCCGGGCTGTTGGGTGTCCAGGTGCTCAGCGCGGTCGCGGTGATGGCGTACTCGGGTGTGCTGGCCGTGCTGCTCGGCCTGCTGGTCAAGGCGGTCACGGGCGGCCGGGTCGGCGCCGAGGAGGAGGTCTCCGGGATCGACGAGGCCGAGCACGCGGAGTCGGCCTACGACTTCGCCGGTGGCCACGGCGGCCGGGCCGCCTCGGTCGGTGGTGTGGCCGCGCCCGGAGCCGGTGTGGCCGCGTCCGCGGCGGCGTCCCCCGCGAGGAAGTTCGAGGAGAGCACGTCATGAAACTGGTCACCGCGATCGTCAAACCGTTCACGCTCGGCGACGTCCGCTCCGCACTCGAACAGCTCGGGGTGCTGGGGATGACGGTCAGCGAGGTGCAGGGCTACGGCAGGCAGAAGGGCCACACGGAGGTCTACCGGGGCGCCGAGTACGCCGTGGACTTCGTGGCCAAGTGCAAGATCGAGGTCGTCACCGACGACGCCGGGGTGGACACGGTGCTCGACGCGATCGTCGACGCCGCGCACACCGGCAAGATCGGCGACGGCAAGGTGTGGGTCACCCCCGTCGACTCCGTGGTCCGGGTGCGCACGGGCGAGCGCGGCCCGGACGCGCTGTAGGGGCGCCCGTGGCCGTGGGGGGACTGGCCCAGGCCGTCGACCGGCTGTTGGAGGGCCACAACGGGGGCGTCGGGCCCGCGGGGCTGCGTGCGGCGCTGTCCGACCTCTACGAGCTGTGGCTGCGCGGGGCCGCCACGGCCGCGGGCGTGCACACCGCCGAACCCGGTGTCGCGCTGGTGGCCGTCGGCGGCCTCGGCCGCGCCGAGACGGTGCCGTTCGCCGATCTCGACCTGATGCTGGTGCATGACGGCCATCCGGGCGTGGCCTCCATCGCCGACGCGCTGTGGTATCCGCTGTGGGACGCCGGGATCGGGCTGGACCACTCGGTGCGCACGCCGGAGGAGGCGCTGCGGGTGGCGGTTGAGGACCTGCGCACCGCCACGGCACTGCTCGACGCCCGGCATCTCGCCGGGGACGCGAACCTCACCGCGCGGCTGGCCACCGCCGCCCGGGAGCAGTGGCGGAGGCTGGCCCGCACGCGGGTGCCGGAGCTGGCCGAGGACG
>NZ_KB912666.1:3076-5522 GCF_000383795.1 Saccharomonospora saliphila YIM 90502 | reverse complement strand
CTTCGGCGGTGTCGTGCGCGATCACGACGGCGGCCGGGCGGTCACCGCGCTGTACTACGAGGGCCACCCGAGCGCGGCGGACGTGCTGGCCCGGGTCGTGGCCGAGGTGGCGGGACGCCACGGACAGGTCCGCGCCGTGGCCGTGAGCCATCGGCTCGGCGCGTTGGAGATCGGGGATGTCGCGCTGGCCTGCGCCGTCGCCGCCGATCACCGGACCGAAGCGTTCACCACCTGCGGCGACCTCGTCGACGAGGTCAAGGCGCGGCTGCCGGTGTGGAAACACCAGCACTTCAGCGACGGCACCGACGAGTGGGTCAACTCCCCCTGACCCGCCCACCCCACCCACCCACCCACCCACCCGCGAGTTGCCCTTTCCGGACCGCGAGTTGCCCCTTCGCGACCGCGAATTGCCCCTTCGAATAGGCGAGTTGCCCGTCCGGAGAGGCCGAGTCGCCCGTTCGGAGCCGAGAGTCGGCCGCGACCTGGGTCGGTCGCGACCACGTCCCGGCCGAAGTGGTCCGCACCGGCTGAGCAGGTGCTCCGCGCGGTGAGCGGTGGCCGGACACACGAAGGCCCCACCGCCCGGGGGACAGCGGTGGGGCCTTTCGTGGTGCACTGGTGTGCCCGATCGGGCACGTCACACCGTCGGACGCAGCCGACGGCGGGTCACTCCGTGGCGATCTTCTGGCCCACGACGATGAAGTCGGGGTCGGAGATGTAGCCGTCGTTCAGCTCGACGAGCGTGGTGTAGCCGCCGTCGACGTCCTGCTCCTTGGCGATCTTGCTGAGCGTGTCGCCCTTCTCGACGGTGTAGTCACCGTCCGGGTTGGACTTGGCCACCCGGGCGGGCGCGGGCGCGGACTCCTGCTCCGGCTCGGAGACGGGCGCCGGGTCACTGCTCTCCTGCTCGGCGGACCCGGAACCCGCCGCACCCTGGGTGTTGGTGCCGTCGTAGCTCGCGGTCGAGGAGCCGCGCGCACCGCACACCGGCCAGGCACCGATGCCCTGGCCGTCCAGAACGCGCTCGGCCACGGCGATCTGCTCGGAACGCGAGGACTCGTGCGGCATACCGGTGCCGCCGTAAGCCTGCCAGGTGCTCAGCTTGAACTGAAGGCCGCCGTAGTAGCCGTTACCGGTGTTGATGCTCCAGTCGCCACCGCTCTCGCACTCGGCGATGGCGTCCCAGTTGACGCTGTCCGCCTGCGCCGGGGTCACGGCCAGAGACAGCGGCGCCCCCACGGCGATGCCCGCGACGGCGACGCGAGCGATGTGGCGCGTGGCGGCGGACGGTTTGCGGTGCTTGCCTCGGTAAGCCATTTCGACTCGGTCTCGACTTCCGCGCCTTCGAGAAATCGGGCAGGCGGCACGGCCGGGCCGACCGTCTCCGGCCGGCAGGCGGCACCGGGGGATGCCGCCTCCCTCTCGTCCCAGTCCGAGAAGTTCATTTCGCTCGGGGTTTGTGTTCGCCGGGATTCCGCCGGACTGGGCTCGGCGCAACGGCATCCCGGTTGTGCTGTGGTTGGTCGGGGCCAACCGGAATGCGACGGTACGTAACGCTGAGCGTGATCGGAAATTAATGGAGACGTGAGCTAGGCCACAGTAACGGCACGCAACCTTTTGCGATCGTGGTATTTTCCCTGATCAGACGGACGTTACCGGTCCGTGTCCTTCTCGAAACTTTTCACCCAAAGTGAGGTCTGGGTCACGCGCTCGGAGACCCGGCTACTCCGTTCGCGCACGCTCACCGTGGCCCCCCGGCGAGGTCGGGAACGAGCATCGGGGAGCGGGGTTCGAACCAAGCGGGGTTCCGAACCAGGCGGGGCCGGAACCACGCGGTGTCCAAACCAATGCGGGCGGACGCGCGCACGGCGGGGGCGCGAGTACCAAAGGACTCACCAATCCGGTCCGGTCCATCGCCCGCACCGCCGCGACAGGTGTCGTTTCCCTCCGGCGCGGTGGTGCTCCGGTGCCGTTCGCACGGCGCACGGCGTATGGCGGGCGGGTGCGGTGGGCGCGCGGCGGCGGTGGGCGTGACGCGACTCCGCGGTGGCGGACTCGGACGCGGGTGGGGGGGGTCAGCCGCCCGCGAACGGCGGGAGAATGTCCAGTTCGGAGCCGTCCGGCAGCGAGCGGGTCATGTCCCGCACGGCGACGCCGTCGAGCAGGAAGCCACACGCGTCGAGGACGCGGGGCAGGCGGTCGGTGTGACGTCGGCGCACGTGCTCGACGGCGTCCCCGACCGAGGCCGACGCGGGCAGGCGCACGAGCTCCGAGTCCACGCCCGCGGCGGCGCGCGCCGAGGCGAAGTACCGCACCAGCACCGTGACGACGTGCTCGTCGGCGGGTGCCAGGTCCGCGGTGTCCGGGTGCACGGTCGGGCCGGTGTCCGGCGTGTTCATCGGCGGCTCCTCGGCTCGGGCCGGGCCGGTCCGGGCGGGACCGGCCG
>NZ_KB912666.1:0-2976 GCF_000383795.1 Saccharomonospora saliphila YIM 90502 | reverse complement strand
GCGCTCGCCGTCGGCGTGACCACCGGCCCCTGCGACCGGGCCGAGTTGCTCGACGCGGGCGCGGACGTCGTGCTCGGCTCGCTGGCCGAGTTCCCCGCCTGGCTCGCCACCGTTCAGGCTCGCGCCGCCGACGGTGTGTCCGGTGTCACGGGCGACGGTGTTCGCGCACGAGGGAGATGAGGCCCAGCGCCAGGCCCAACGGCGTCACCACACCGGCGAACGCGGACAGCCACACCGGCAGGTCCGACAGTCCCGCCGCGAACAGGACGAACACCGCGACCACGGCCACCATGCCGAGCGCGAACAACCCGATGCCGACCCGCATCAGCCACGTCTTTCCCGTGGCGGTCGAACCCTTGTCGTGGACAGCGGTCTCCATGCCGGACATCTTAGAGCGACGCGATCACCTTCGCCGTGACGCGTCCGGCGAGATAGGCTTGTCCGGTGCGCGTCCTGGGTACGCCTGGGGCGCGTTCGTCGTGCGAGGCCGCCGGTGGGGGCGGAGTTGCAGGAGAGCGAAGGAACGGTGAGGGCAGTGCCGACCGGCAAGGTCAAGTGGTACGACGCGGACAAGGGGTTCGGCTTCGTCACGCAGGACGGAGGCGAGGACGTCTACATCCGCAAGTCCGCGCTACCGCAGGGTGTGGAAGCCCTCAAGGCCGGTCAGCGCCTTGAGTTCGGGGTCGCGGACGGCAAGCGCGGTCCGCAGGCGCTCTCCGTGCGGTTGCTGGACCCGCCGCCGTCGGTGGCCGAGGCGCGGCGCAGGCCCGCCGAGGAACTGCACGGCATGGTCGAGGACATGATCAAGCTGCTTGAGGCGCGGGTGCAGCCGAACCTGCGCAAGGGCCGCTACCCGGAGCGCAAGTACACCAAGCGCATCGCCGAGGTGATGCGCGCGGTGGCCCGCGACCTGGACCCGTGACGCCTGTCCCGGCCCGTGTGCGGCACCGCCGCGCGGGGGTGCGCCGGGGCTCAGGAGGGCTGGATTCGCAGCGACCACACCGCGCGGGCGACGAGCTGAGGCTCCCCCGCCTCGTCGAGGATGGGGTCGCCCTGCGCGTCGGCCGCGTAGGCCGCGCCGAGCTGCTGCACCTCGACCACGAGCAACTGGTCGCCGGGCGCCTCGGGCAGCGCGGTGTAGGCGTGCCGCTCGCCGCTGGTGAACACCTCCTGGCGCACCGGCTGGGGTCGCCCCTGGTCGTCGAGGTACTGGATGTTGACCACCCACGGCGTCCGCGCGACCTCGCTGGGCACCGACACCTGCACGGGCATGCCCGGCCGCACGTCCAGTGTCGCGGGTTCGCCCCGGGTCGGTTCGCACGAGGTCAGTAGCGCGTCGCAGTACCGCAGCGGTGCGGCGCGCTCGGTGTCTCCGTCGGCGAAGAACGTGACCTCGGGCTGGGGCGGGGCCGAGCATCCCGCCACGGCCGCCACGGCACCGGCCAGCAGCGCCACCCGCGCTACTACTGAACGTCGCATGTCGGCGAGACTACGAGTCGCCTCCCACGGGCGCGGCCTCGGGTCGCCCCGCACGGGCGCGACGGCGCGTGGGCAGCATCGACGATCCGGACCGGGCCAGCCAGGTCTGCGTGAGCCCGAGGGCGAGCAGTACCGAGATCACCAGGAACCCGATCCAGTACGTCGGCGGGAGCAGCAGGCCGACCGCGCCGCCGGAGACCCACGCGAGCTGGAGCACCGTCTCCGACCGCCCGAACGCCGAGGCCCGGGATTCCTCGGGCATGTCCTGCTGGATCACCGCGTCGAGGCTGTTCTTGGCCAGCGCGCTCGCCGTCGCGCCGACAAGGCCGACCAGCGCCGCCGTGGCCAGACCGGACAGCACCGCGGCGACGACGGTGGACAGCAACGCGCCCGCGAGGCAGCCGACGATCACCTGGTCGGGCTTGCCGAAGTGCAGACGGGACCCGAGCGCGTTGCCGAGGAACCCGCCCGCCCCGGCCGCGGCGCCGATCACGCCGAGCAGCAGCAGTTGCACGAACGGACTCTGCTGTTCGGTCTCGGTCTGCGCCTTGACCGCGAACGCGGCGAACATCATGAGGAAGCCGGTGAGCACCCGGACCGACCCGTTGCCCCACAGCGCGACCACGACGTGCCGCCCCATGGGCGCGCGCTTGGACACCGCGGGCCGTGCCGTGCGCAGCGACGCGGGCACCTCGCCCTCGGTCACCTCGACCCAGGCCGGAATGCGCATCGCCTGCGCCGCCCCCGCCGCGCAGAGCACGGCCGTGAACCACAGCGCCCCCGCCGAACCGAACGCCCAGTTGAAGCCGCTGGCGACCGCGCCGAACGCGCCGCCCGCCGCCAGCCCGAACACGGCGAGCCGGGCGTTGGTCGTGGACAGGCCGATCTCCGGGGGCAGCACTCTGGGTGTGACGGCCGCCTTGAGCACCATGAACGACTTCGACAGCACCATCTTGCCCAGCGCGGCCGGGTAGAGCATCCAGGTGTCGAAGTTCAGCGCCATGACCACGCACATGAGTGCCTGCCCCACCGAGGCGACGCACATCGCCAGCCTGCGGCCGCGCTGGATGCGGTCGAGCGCGGGGCCGATCACGGGCGCCACCAGCGCGAACGGGGCGATCGTGATGAGCAGGTAGAGCGCCACCTTGCCCCGGCTCTCGCCGCTGCTGGCGGCGAAGAACAAGGTGTTGGCCAGTGCCACCGCCATCGCGGCGTCACTGGCGTAGTTCAGCATCACCGCGTAGGTCAGCGAGGTCAGGCCCGACTTGTCGGCGCCGTCGGCCTTCGTCGCGCGCTGGAACGCCGCGACCGCGTTCCCGCCGAGTTCACGCCCGCGGAGTGCCGCGACCCGGGTGACGGTGAGCTTCTTGGGCATGCGGGCAGGGGCCTCGGCCGCGTCGAACCCGTGCCGGGTCGTGGTCTCGTCCCGCGATTCCGGCGCGTCGAACGCCGCGCGCCGCTGGCCGGGGGCGTAACCGCCGGTGTCGTAGCGTTCGT
>NZ_KB912665.1 GCF_000383795.1 Saccharomonospora saliphila YIM 90502 | reverse complement strand
GTTCACGGGCGGGTTCTTCGCCGCGCACGCGGTGGCCAACGGCTGGATCGCCGTCGAGGCGCCCGCGCGGGCCCGCGCCTCGGCGGCGAGCCTCTACACGCTGGCGTACTACCTCGGCAGCAGCGTCGGCGGCACGCTGGGCAGTGTCGTGTACGGGCGGGCCGGGTGGGGATGGCTGGTCGGCACCGTCGCCGTGTGGCTGACGCTCGCCGCGTGCGGCGCCGGGATGCTCGGCGGGCGCGGCCACGCCCGCCCCGGGTGACCGGCGCCCGGCCGGGCTTCCGCGATGTTGCCCCTGTTCGACCGGCTCGGGATGCGCCGTTTGGTGCTGACCACCTGTCCGGGGTGACCACCGTCGCCGCCAGGGCGGGGTACAGGAGGTCAGGGGGTGGCCACGGCGGCCACGAGCAGGCCGCTGCCCAGCGGCAGCAGCGTCGGCACCAGGCGGGGGTCGTCGCGTACCGCTCTGGCCACGTCCCGCAGGGCGAGCAGTTCCGGTTCACGCCGGGTGGGGTCGGCGATGCTGCCCGCCGCCAGCACGCTGTGGAACGCGATGATCCCGCCGGGACGCAGCAGCTCGACGCCCTGCTCGAAGTAGTGCGGGTACTCCAGCCGTGCCGCGTCGGCGAAGACGAAGTCGTACCCGCCCGAGGTCAGGCGAGGCAGCACGTCGAGGGCTCTTCCCATGATCAGTCTCGTCCGCCCGGCCGGGAATCCCGCGTCGAGGAACGTCCGCCGCGCGCTGCGGTGGAACTCCTGTTCGAGGTCGATCGAGGTGAGGACCCCGTCGCGGGTCATGCCCCTGAGCAGGTACAGCCCGGACACGCCCGCGCCCGTTCCGATCTCGACCACGGCCTTCGCCTGGAGCCCCGCGGCCAGGAAGCTGAGCGCGGACCCGGCCGCGCACGACACCGGCAGGCACCCCAGCTGTTCGGCACGCAGCCGCGCGCCCGCAAGGGCCTCGTCCTCCGGCAGGTACGCCTCGAGAAATTCGCCGAGATCGACCGAACCGGTGATGTGCGTCTCGGAGTCCACGCGCCAGAGGTTAGCGTGGAGGCTGGGGTGACTCCGCCGTGTAGGTCGGGCAGCGCGCTTGGTGATCCCGGAGTGTGTGCCCCGCCACGCGCCCGAGCGCCGAGGCGCGCGTGTGCGTCCGGCCGGACATCGGTGCAGGTCACCGCTTCGACGGGAGCTTCTCAGTCTGCTCTCAGCACAACCTCACTACAACCACAGGAAAACGGGTAACACTGGGGTGCCGACGAGGGAACTCCCGCCGGGCGCGCCACGTTGGTGCGAGTAGTGAAGGGGAACGGGCCGATGGAGGTGCCTCCGCTGCCGAACGACAGCACGCAGACCGCTCCGGTTCCGGTCGAGGACCACACCGACGCCGGGTGGACGCCGCCCACGTGGGACGAGGTGGTCCGGGAGCACGCCGACCGCGTCTACCGCCTCGCCTACCGGCTCGCGGGCAACGCCCACGACGCCGAGGACCTGACGCAGGAGACGTTCATCCGCGTGTTCCGCTCGCTCGCCTCGTACAAGCCGGGGACGTTCGAGGGGTGGCTGCACCGGATCACCACGAACCTCTTCCTCGACATGGCGCGTCGCCGGTCGCGCGTGCGCATGGAGGGCCTGCCGGACGACACCGACCGCATCGTCGGGGACGATCCGAGCCCCGAGCAGGTCTACTCCAACACGCACCTCGACCCCGACCTGCAGGCCGCGCTCGACGAGCTCCCGCCGGAGTTCCGGGCCGCGGTCGTACTGTGTGACGTCGAAGGCCTGTCCTACGAGGAGATCGGGGCCACGCTCGGTGTCAAGCTGGGCACCGTGCGCAGTCGCATCCACCGCGGGAGGCAGGCCCTCAAGTCGTCCCTCGAGCGCAGGCGAGCGCTCAAACAGGAGGCGCAGGTATGACCCTGAACAGGGGATGGGGGGTGCCCGAGTCGCATCTGTTGCCGGACGTCGTGGTGGCGTTCGTCGATCAGGAGCTCTCGCTCGGCGCTCAGGAGCGCGCGGCCGCGCACCTGGCCCACTGCCCCAGTTGCGCGGCGGAGGTCTCCGCCCAGCGGGCGGCCAGCTCCGCGGTTCGTGGGGCCGAAACGCCGTCGATCTCGGCGGGCTTCCTGGCGAACCTGCGGGCGATCCCCCAGCAGACCGACCTGCCGTCGATGCCCGACAACCTCGCCGTGGGTTCCGACGGGCAGATCGTGGCCGTGCAGCGTCCCGACCGCGTGGCGGGGCTCCGGGACGGTCTCGGCGACGGGGCGCTCGGCACCTCGGCGCCACTCGGCACCGCCCCCACGGTCCTGGGTAACGGCCCGCGATTGGGGGCCGCCCGCCGGAGAGCGACCCAGGGCGCTGGTGTCGTGGTCTCCGGACTCGTACTCAGCGCCCTGGCGTTCGTCGCCACCTCCAGCGTGGGCGGTGGTGGAGCCGACACCGAGAACGACGGTGAGGCGCCCGGTCCGCCCGCCTCGGGCGTGTGGCGCGCTCAGTTCGGTGCCCAGGGCGGGGTCGCGGCCACGCCCCGGACTCCGGCCGCGTCCTCCACCCAGGCGTCCTCCACCCGGGCGTCGACCGCGCCGCCCTCCACCTCGGCGGGAGGTCCGCACTCCGGTGGGCCGGCGATGCCGTCCCCGGCGTCCTCTCCGGGGCCGTCGTCCTCGACGTCGGCTTCCCCGTCAACGACGGGGTCCCCGGACACGGCGGCGTCGGAGGCGCTCACCGCGCCCGTGCACGGCCCACGCTGACTTCACCGCCCCGACGGCAGCATCGGCGTGAGAAGCTTGACGTAGGGTCACGCCGAGCGATCACCAAGCTGTCCACCGGGGAAGAATGAACGAGCGATCCACGCCGCGCCGGGAGTCCGGCCAGCCGGACGAGCAGCGGCTCACGCCGCGCCCCGTCTCCCGGCCTCCCGTCGACCCGGCGGCCGAGGCCGTGTTCGGACGGCCTCCCGGCGTCGAAGGGTCGTTCGCTCCGGAGACCACGCGGCGCGACGACTCCGGCGGCACGCAGCCCGCGTCGCGCGCCGCTCCGCCCGCGTC
>NZ_KB912664.1:12930-14471 GCF_000383795.1 Saccharomonospora saliphila YIM 90502 | reverse complement strand
TACGGCCCCCTGGCCGGGGCCGTGCGGGTCGCCGCACGCCGCGACGCGACCGCGGTCGGTCTGGTCGACGAGCGGGGCTCGCTGACCTTCGCCCAACTCGACCTCCGTTCCAACGCCCTCGCCCGGGCCTGGGCGCGGCGCGGTGTCGGCCCGGGCACGCCGGTGGCCGCTCTCTGCCGTGACCACCGCGGGCTGGTGCTCACGCTGCTCGCCGCGGGCAAACTGGGGGCTCCGGTGCTGCTGATGAACACCGGCTTCGCCAAACCGCAGCTCACCGCCGTCGCCGAGCGTGAAGGCGTGCGCGTGCTCGTCCACGACGAGGAGTTCGGCGAGCTGCTCGCCGACATCACCGGCGTCGATCGTTACCTGGCCTGGACCGACACCGAGACCGGTGCGACGGACGCACCCACCCTCGACGAGATCATCGCCGCGACCGACGACCACACCGTCCCCGCGCCGCCGAAACCGGGCGGTCTGGTCCTGCTGACCAGTGGTACCACCGGCACCCCGAAAGGCGCGCCCCGGCCGAAGGTCTCCCCGCTCGACTCCGCCCAGTTCCTCGACCGCATCCCGCTACGCGTCGGCGAGGCCACCTACATGGGCGCCCCCCTCTTCCACGCCACCGGGATCTCGCAGTTCATCCTTTCCTGCGCCCTCGGATGCACGGTGGTGCTGCGGCGCAAGTTCGACGCCGAAGCCGCACTCGCCGGGATCGCCGAGCACCGGTGCACCGCGTTGGTCGTCGTGCCCACGATGTTGCAGCGGATCGTCGACCTCGAGCCGGAGGTGCTCGCCCGGTACGACACCGCGAGCTTGCGCGTGGTGTTCGTCGCTGGTTCGGCGTTGCCGCCGGACGTCGGCAACCGGGCCACGGAGCTGTTCGGTGACGTGATCCACAACCTGTACGGCTCGACCGAGGTGGCCGTCGCCACGGTCGCCACGCCCCGTGACTGGCGCCGCGCTCCGGGCACGGTCGGCAAGCCGCCGGTCGGGTGCCGTGTGGCGTTGTACGACGAGCGGGGTCACCGCATCACCGAACCCGGCGTGACCGGACGCGTGTTCGTGGGCAGTGGTCTCGCGTTCGACGGCTACACCGACGGCAGGACCAAGGACATCATCGACGGTCTGCTGGCCACCGGGGACGTCGGGCACTTCGACGCCGACGGCCTGCTGTTCATCGACGGCCGGGACGACGAGATGATCGTCTCGGGTGGGGAGAACGTCTACCCGGTCGAGGTGGAGAACATCCTCGCCGACCATCCGGAGGTGGTCGAGGCCGCGGTCATCGGCGTGGACGACGCGGAGTTCGGGCAACGGTTGAAAGCCTTCGTCGTGCTCACCGAGGGCGCCTCGGTGGACGCCGAGGCGGTGCGCGAGCACGTCAAGCGCAACCTCGCCCGGTACAAGGTGCCCCGCGACGTCGAGTTCCTGCCTGCGCTGCCGCGCAACGCCACCGGCAAGGTCCTGCGCACGTCCCTGTCGTGACGCGGCACGGGCACCGTCGTTGACGCGGCGGCGCGGGCGCCGTGACGCCGCGCCCG
>NZ_KB912664.1:9422-12830 GCF_000383795.1 Saccharomonospora saliphila YIM 90502 | reverse complement strand
TGCCGACTCCGCCGGCCTGCCGACTCCGCCGCCCTGCCGACCTGCCGAACCCGCCCGCCCTGCCGCCCTGCCGAATTCGTCAGCCCTGCCGACGCTGTCGGTCCTGCCGGCTCCGCCGCCGTGGGCCTCAGCGTCCGGCCACCCGGGCTCAGGCGCTGCGCCGCCGTGGGATCAGAACGCGAAAACGCCGCCCGAGCGGGCGTCGGCGAGGCAGCGGTTGGAGTACTCGGTGGCGTAGTCCACCGGAGAACCGCGCCAGTTCCCCTCCGCGTGGGCACGCACGGGGGAGTGGACCATCGTGCAGGCGGTCTGCTTGGTCGGCAGCCGGTCGAAGTTGCCCTCCGCCTCGGTCAGCGCCGCGCACGCCTGGCGGGCCCGCGGGTGCGTTCCCGCGTCCGGAGCGCAGGTGAGACGGACGACACGCTCCACGCCGTCGGTGCCCCGCATGGTCAGGTCGAATGCCGACTCGGGGGCGGGAGCCGGGCCGCCCGAGCACAGGGCGGCGATCGTGCACACGGTCAGTGAGGTCGCTGAGAACATGGCCATGTTCCGGGTTATCGGCACGCTGCCGAGCGAACCTGCGTACTCGATCGGCTGATTGACTTCGCTCGTTCGGGTGACGGCCGACACGGATTCGTGAGCAAGATCACTTTTCGGTGAATGATACCGCCCGGCGTCCGCCACGGCGCGGTCCGGACGTGCCCGTCCCACGTAAACTCGTGGTCAAGCGGGTGACACGGGCAGGCAGGCGACGAGAGGAGGTCGGTGTGGCCAGCGCGGACGAGCGCCGTTTCGAGGTGCTGCGGGCGATCGTTGCCGACTACGTCTCGAATCAGGAGCCGGTCGGGTCGAAGGCGCTCGTGGACCGGCACAACTTGGGCGTGTCGAGCGCCACCGTGCGCAATGACATGGCGGCGCTGGAAGAGGACGGCTACATCGCCCAGCCGCACACCAGCGCGGGGCGCATCCCCACGGACAAGGGCTACCGGATGTTCGTGGACCGCCTCTCCGAGATCAAACCGCTCTCGCCCGCCGAGCGCCGCGCGATCATGCAGTTCCTCGAAGGCGCGGTCGACCTCGAGGACGTGCTGCGGCGGTCGGTGCGGCTGCTGGCCCAGCTCACCCGGCAGGTCGCGGTCGTGCAGTACCCGACGCTGACCAACTCCACGGTCCGGCACGTCGAGGTGGTCGCCCTCACCGCGGCGCGGCTGATGATCGTGCTGATCACCGACACCGGGCGCGTGGACCAACGCACCGTGGACCTCGGCGACGTGATCACCGAGGACAACGTCGCGCGGCTGCGGGACATGCTCAACAGCACGCTGTCCGGTCGCCGCCTCGGCGACGCGGCGGCCAAGGTGGCCGAACTGCCCGAGCAGGCGCCCGTCGAGCTGCGCGATCCGATCACCCGGGTGAGTACCGTGTTGGTCGAGTCGCTCGTCGAGCATCCCGAGGAGCGGCTGGTGCTCGGCGGGACCGCGAACCTGACCCGCAATGTGGCAGACTTCCCCGGTTCGCTGCGTCAAGTGCTCGAGGCGCTTGAGGAGCAGGTCGTCGTCCTGAAACTGCTCGCCGCAGCACGCGACCCCGGTGCCGTCACGGTGCGCATCGGGGAGGAAAATGAAGACGAACAGATGCGGAGCACGTCGGTCGTGTCGATCGGGTACGGCTCGGACGCGATGTTGCTGGGGGGCATGGGCGTGGTCGGCCCGACCCGGATGGATTACCCAGGGACGATCGCTGCCGTGCGGGCGGTGGCGAACTACGTGGGCCAGATCCTGTCCGGTGAGTGAGTGACCAGGCCCGCACGACACGAGGCCGCGAAGACTTCTGCGCGAGGAGGACGGCAAGACGGTGGCCAAGGACTACTACGGCATCCTCGGGGTGTCCAAGAACGCGAGTGACCAGGAGATCAAACGCGCGTACCGCAAGCTCGCGCGCGAACTCCACCCCGACGTCAACCCCTCGGAGGACGCGCAGCACAAGTTCAGCGAGGTCACCACCGCCTACGAGGTGCTGTCCGACCCGCAGAAGCGCAAGGTCGTCGACATGGGCGGCGACCCGATGGACAACGGGGCCGCCGCGGGTGGCGGGCGCGACCCGTTCGCCGGTTTCGGCGGTCTCGGCGACATCATGGACGCTTTCTTCGGTGCCGCCACCGGTGGCGCCCGCGGCCGGGGTCCCCGCAGCCGGGTGCAGCCCGGTTCGGACGCTCTGATCCGGCTCCAGCTCACGCTCGAGGAGTGCGCCACCGGCGTGAACAGGGAGATCACCGTGGACACGGCGATCCTGTGCGACCGGTGCCGGGGCGGCGGCACCGCCGAGGGCGGCAGCGTCGTGACCTGTGACACCTGCGGGGGCCAGGGTGAGGTGCAGTCGGTGCAGCGGTCGTTCCTCGGCCAGGTCGTTACCGCTCGCCCGTGCCCGACCTGCCGCGGTTTCGGCGAGGTCATCACCGACCCGTGCCAGCAGTGCGGCGGTGACGGCCGCGTGCGGGCGCGCCGGGACGTGACCGCCAAGATCCCGCCGGGCGTCGGCGACGGCATGCGCATCCGGCTGTCCGGCCAGGGTGAGGTCGGTCCCGGCGGCGGACCCGCCGGTGATCTCTACGTCGAGGTGGACGAAGCCCCGCACGAGGACTTCGAGCGCCAGGGCAACGACCTGCACTGCCACCTGCGCATTCCCGCCACGACCGCCGCGCTCGGCGCCGTCGTGCCACTGGAGACGTTGATCGACGGCGAGCACGAGCTCGACATCGAGGCCGGTACGCAGCCGCACAGCACGATCGTGCTGTCCGGGCTCGGGATGCCGCGCCTGCGCTCGTCGGGCAGGGTCGACGGCCGGGGCGACCTGCACGTGCACATCGACGTCGTGGTGCCGACCAAGCTCGACGAGGAGCAGGCCGACCTGCTGCGTGAGCTGGCCCGGTTGCGCGGTGAGGAGGCGCCCACCCCCGCCGGGAACGGCCACAAGCCGGGCGGGTTGTTCTCCAAGCTGCGCGCCAAGCGCTGAGGCCGTCTCCGGGTGTGGTGACGACGTGACCGACGAGGCCGGGACCACCCCGCCGATCTACCTGGTGCCGTCGGTCCCCGAGGGGCCGACCGCCAGGCTCGACGGCGAGGAGGCGCACCACGCCGCCACCGTGCGGCGGACGCGGCCGGGGGAGCGGCTCGCGGTCTCCGACGGCGCGGGCGCGGTCGCCGAGTGCGTCGTCGAAACCGTGCATCCTGGCCGCAGGCCCGTCCTGGATCTGCGAGTGGAGTCCGTCCGGCGTGAGCCCCCGCCCGCGTTGCGCGTGGTCGTGGCGCAGGCGCTGGCCAAGGGTGACCGGGGCGAGCTGGCCGTCGAGCTGGCGACCGAGGCGGGCGCCGACGGCGTGCTGCCCTGGCGTGCCGCGCGCAGTGTCGC
>NZ_KB912664.1:5799-9322 GCF_000383795.1 Saccharomonospora saliphila YIM 90502 | reverse complement strand
GACACCGCGCCCGCCGAGTCCGTCGCCGCGCTGGCGGAGCTGCTGCGCGCCGCGGCGACCCTGGACGAGGCGGCGCCCGCCGCGGACACCGCTCCTGGTGACACCACGGACGTGGACGGTGCCGCTCCCAAGCTGGCCGTGTCGAACACGCTCTGGGTGTGGCGCGACCTGCCGGTCAAGCCCGACTTCACCCGCGTTCTGGCCGACTGGCCGTCCGGCCGGGTCGTGACCGCGCCGTTCCCCGAGGACCCGGAGGGCACCCGTGCCGAGATCAACACCGACGTGGCCCGCACCACGCGCGAGTTGATTCCGGAGCTGTTGCCGCCCGGCACCGTGGGCGCGGACACGGTCGCCAGCGTCGTCAACGCGCTGTATCTGCGGGTGCCGTGGTCGACTCCCTTCCGGGCGGCCGACACGGAGGAGGCCGACTTCCACGCGCCCTCCGGGGTCCGGCGGGTGCCGATGATGCACCAGTCGGAGACGCTGGGCTATGCCGCCCGCGCGGGCTGGCGGCTGGTCACCCTGCCCGCCGACGGCGGGGTCACGGCCACGATCCTGCTGCCCGACCGGCCGCTGTCCGAGCACGAGCCGGAACTCGACGCCGACACCCTGGCCGAGCTGCTCGACGCCGAGCGCGAGACGCGCGTGAGCCTCTCGCTGCCCCGGCTGGCGCTGGACACCCGCGCCGCGTTGCGGCCCGCGCTGCTGTCGCTGGGCGTGCGCACGATGTTCGACCCCGCCTCCGACTTCGGCGAACTGTCCGACGATCCGAGGCTGACCGTGTCGGACGTGCTGCACGAGTCGGTGCTGCGCGTGGACGAGAGCGGACTCGAAGGCGCGGCGGCCACGGCCGCGATGATGCGGCTGGTGTCGATGCCCGCGGGTGAACCCGTCACCGTTCGGGTGGACCGGCCGTTCCTGCTGCTGGTGCGGCACGCGGCCACCGGGGTGGTGTACTTCCTGTCCCGGGTCGTCGAACCGTGAGCGCCACGACGGCCACGCCCGAGACCCCGCCGGAACCGGCCGTGGCGCGGCGCCGCCCGCCGTGGCCGAGGGTGGCCGACACCGTGGTGCTGGCCGTCTTCGTCGTCGCGGCGTTCGCGATCTACCGTCCACTCTGGCTGAACCTCTCCGAGGGCTACCTGCTGCACAGCGGGCAGGACCAGAACATGTGGGAGTGGTTCTTCGCGGTCACCGCCGACGCCGTGCTGCACTTCGAGAATCCGTTCGTCAGCACGCTGCAGAATCATCCGCTCGGGGTGAACCTCGCCGCCAACACCGCGATGTTCGGTATCGGCGTACCGCTGACTCCGGTCACCGTGCTCTTCGGACCGACCGTGACCTGGGCGCTGGTGCTCACCGGAGGTCTCGCGGGCACGGCGGCGGCCTGGTACTGGGTGCTCTCCCGGCATCTGGTGGACACCCGCGCGGGCGCGGCGGTCGGTGCGGCGTTCTGCGGGTTCGCGCCGCCGAACATCTCCCACGCCAACGCGCATCCGAATTTCGTGGCCCTGTTCGTGCCGCCGTTCATCGTGCTGTGCCTGCTCAAGATCGTGCGCGGGGCTCCGCCCGCGCGGGCCGGGGTGGTCCTCGGGCTGTTGGTGTCGTACCAGATCGCGCTGGGCAAGGAAGCCTTGCTGATCATGGCGACGACCCTGCTGGTGTTCGCCGTGACCTACGCGCTGATGCGGCCCGCGCACGCCGTGGCGCTGGCGCGGCCGCTCGGAACCGGCCTCGGGGTGGGTGCCCTGGTGTCGCTGGTGCTGGTGGCGGTGCCGCTGTGGTGGCAGTTCTTCGGCCCGCAGAGCTACCCGGGCATCGAGCACGGGCTGCGTGGCAACGACGCCGCCGCGTTCACGGCGTTCGCCACCGAGTCGCTGGCGGGCACCGACGAGAGCGCCGTCGGGCTGTCGATGAACCGTACCGAGGAGAACGCGTTCTTCGGGTGGCCGCTGGTGCTGCTGATGCTGGCGGTGACCGCCGGGCTGTGGCGGGTCGTCGTTGCCCGCGCGCTGGCCGTGACCATGCTGGTCATGGCGTGGTTGTCGATGGGCGTGCTGCTCGTGGTCGACGGTACGGCCACCGCGATCCCGGGGCCGTGGATGCTGTTGTTCGACGTGCCGCTCTTCGATTCCGTGCTGGAGTCCCGGTTCGCGCTCGGCTGTGTCCCGGTGATCGGTGTGCTGCTGGCGATGGCCACCGAGCGGGTACCGCGGCTGCCGGTGCGTCGCGAGTGGCGGCACGCGGCGGTGCTGGTGTGGTGCGGCGCGCTGGCGCTGGCGCTGGTGCCGATCGCGCCGACCGAACTGCGGGTCAGCGAACGTGCACCGGCACCGGACTTCTTCGCCGACGGCACGTGGCGCAAGCACGTGCACGACGGCTCGGTGGTGATGGTGCCGCCACCGGACCCGGGGGATGCGGACCCGCTGCACTGGCAGGTCCGCGCGGGGCTGGGGTTCCCGCTGGCCGAGGGGTACTTCGTCGGGCCGAACGACGACGGCGACGGCATCTACGGCGCCGTGCGCAGGCCCACCTCGGCGCTGCTGGAGACCGTCGCCGAGGACGGCGAGGTGCCCGAGATCGGCGCCGACGAGCGGGCCGACGCGCGGGTGGACCTGCGGTACTGGCGTGCGGACGTCCTGGTGCTTCCACTCGGCACGCCACAGGAGGACGAGCTGCGCACCACGGTCACCACCCTGCTCGACCACCCACCCCGCCTGGTCGACGACGTCTGGCTCTGGCCCACCCGCTGAGCCCCACCCCGCCCCACCCCGCGAGTTGCCCCCGCGTCCCCGCGAGTTGCCCCTGCGTGTCCGCGAGTTGCCCCTGCGTGCCCGCGAGTTGCCCCCGCGTGCCCGCGAGTTGCCCGCCGGGCACGCCGGTGAATGCCCCCATCGGGGCTCGTGTGCCGAGACAACACCGACTCGTCGACAGGATGGTCATGTCTGCGACTGACCGTGCCGGTGCGGCATACTCGGCGTGGTGACCTCCCCGCAGCCCTCCGCCGACGAGTGGGCGGACCGATTCACCGAGCTGCGCCCGCACCTGCGCTCGGTGGCCTACCGGCTCACCGGGGCCGTCTCGGACGCCGAGGACGCCGTGCAGGAGACGTGGCTGCGCCTGAGCACGATGGCCGCCGAGCGGCGCGGGCGGATTCGGGACCTGCGTGCGTGGTCGACGACCGTGGTGGGGCGCGTGTGCCTGGACCGGTTGCGGTCGGCCGCCGCGCGGCGTGAGTCGTACGTCGGCCAGTGGCTCCCGGAACCGATCGTGACGGAACTCGGCACGCCACGGAGCGAGGACCCACTCGACACCGTCGTGCGCGACGACGGGGTGCGGCTGGCGGCGATGGTAGTGCTCGACACGCTGCCGCCACCTCAACGGGTGGCGTTCGTGCTGCACGACGTGTTCGACGTGCCGTTCGCGGAGATCGCCGAGATCCTCGGGTGCACGTCGGCGTCGGCGCGGCAGCACGCCTCCCGGGGCAGGCGCGCGGTGGCCGAGGCCGACCCGCCGCCGAGGG
>NZ_KB912664.1:2432-5699 GCF_000383795.1 Saccharomonospora saliphila YIM 90502 | reverse complement strand
CCGGCGGCCCGGCGGGTGGGTGCGGGGGCCGCTCAGCCGGGTCGGTGCCCGGTCGGGGACGCGGCTGTGGCGTAACCGTCGTGGCCGTGCGGCGTCGGCCTGCGACGCGGGGTGAACGGGAGCCGTCCCCCGATCTTTTCGCCCAGCTTCGCCCGTGCCACCCCGGCCGCGCCCTGCACGGCGGGATGGTCGGCCAGCCTGCGGTACGTGCGCACGATCTGCTCGTACCGGGCCCGCCCGGCACGGGCACCGAGCACGTACCCGGCGGCGGCGCCCATCAGGAATGCCTTCATCTCGTGATGCCTCCTCGACACAGGCGGTGCGACCATGATTGTCCCGCAGACCGGCCCCCCGTGCTGGGTGCCGTTCCGGTCGCGGCCGCTCGTGCCGGTCGCCGGGCGGCGAGGGGGGGGTGTGTGCCGCGCATGGCGGATGCGTTAGAGTAGTGATCCGTCAGCCCGGAGCGCTCCGGCTGGCGCGAGCGATCCCTCGTAGCTCAATGGCAGAGCATTCGGCTGTTAACCGAAGGGTTGCTGGTTCGAATCCAGCCGGGGGAGCCTCAGTGAACCCCAGGTCCGACGGGCCTGGGGTTTTTTCGTGTCTCCACGCCTGTCTTCGTTGCCTGTCTTCGTTCTCCTGTCTCGGCGGTCTCGCACCGCGCCCACCTGTCCTCACCGACCCCTGGGCAACCGCCGCAGCACGTGTTACCTTTGGTAACTGTAAATCGCGGTAACAGGTAAGTCGTCGTCAGGAGGCGTCCCATGACCAGCGTCGAAGGCACCCGTGAGCGGACGGACGCGCCCTCCTCGGACCGGGAGACCGTCGCACGGCGGTTGCTCGACTCGTCGGAGACGCTGTCCTACGACCCCGCCCGGGAGGTCGACTGGGAGACCCCGCTCGACACGGACTACCACGGCACCAGTCCGGAGTGGAGCACGCTGTACGGCACGGCGTACTGGGCCGAGATGACCGCCGAGCAGCAGCGCGAGCTCACCCGCCAGGAAGCGGCCTCGGTCGCGAGCACCGGCATCTGGTTCGAGATGATCCTGCAGCAGATGGTTCTGCGGGATTTCTACGCCAAGGACCCGACCGACCCGGCCTTCCAGTGGGCGTTGACCGAGATCGCCGACGAGTGCCGACACTCGATCATGTTCGCGCGGGGAGCGGCCAAGCTGCGCGCTCCCGCCTACCGGCCGCGTCGGGCGGTGGTCGAACTCGGCCGCGCGTTCAAGACCGTCGCGGGCGGGGAGGCCGCCTACGCGGCGATCCTGGTCGCCGAGGAAGTCCTCGACGTGATGCAGCGTGACTGGATGCGCGACGAACGGGTGGTCCCGTTCGTCCGTACCGTCAACAACATTCACGTGGTCGAGGAGTCCCGGCACATGAAGTTCGCCCGGGAGGAGACCCGCGAGCGGATGCGCGGTGTGGGCCGGGTGCGCAGGCAGGGCATCGCGCTGGTCGTGTCGATCGCGGCCTACTTCATCGTCACCAGCATGGTCAGCCGCGAGGTCTACGCCAACGCCGGTCTGGACACCCGGCGCGCCGTGCGGGAGGCGCGGGCCAACGAGCACCACAAGTCGATGCTGCGGTCGAGCTGCGCGGGGTTGATGGAGTTCCTCGACTCCGCGGGACTGCTGACCGCGGCGGCGACGCGGGTCTACAAGCGCGCGAACCTCATCTGAGGCCATGGCGTTCGCGATCACCCAGACCTGCTGCAACGACGCGTCGTGCGTGACGGTCTGCCCGGTCAACTGCATCCACCCGACGCCGGACGAACCGGAGTTCGGCACCACCGAGATGCTCTACATCGACCCGCGTAGTTGCATCGATTGCGGCGCGTGCGCCGACGCCTGTCCGGTCGACGCGATCGTTCCGGTCGACGCCCTTTCCGGTTCGCTCTCGGTCTACGCCGAGCTCAACGCCGGGTACTACGCCGAGCGCGACCCCGTGGCCGAGGCCGAGGTCGCTCCGAACTTCCACGCATGGGGCCCGCCGACGTTCAGCCGGACCGTGCCCAGTGACATGACGCCGCTGGACGTCGCGGTGGTCGGCACGGGACCGGCCGGGATGTACGCGGTGGAGGACCTGCTGCTGCACACCAACGCGCGCGTCACGCTGATCGACCGGCTGTCCGTGGCGGGCGGGCTCGTCCGGTACGGTGTCGCGCCCGACCACCCGTCGACGAAGAAGATCGGCGAGACGTTCGCGCGCTTCCACAAGCACCCCCGGCTCCGCTTGAAGCTCGGCGTCGAGGTGGGCGCCGACGTCACGGTGGATGAGCTGGGCGCCCGGTACGACGCGGTGATCTACGCGGTCGGGGCGTCGGCGGCCAAGGAACTCGGCATCCCCGGGGAGGAACTGCCCGGAAGTGTGGCCGCCTCGACCGTCGTGGGCTGGTACAACGGCCACCCGGACATCGCTGAGGACGCCGTGGATCTGTCGGCCGAACGGGTGGTTGTCGTCGGCAACGGCAATGTCGCGCTGGACGTCGCGCGCATTCTGACCGCCGATCCGGAAGAGCTGGCGGGCACCGACATCGCGCCGCACGCCCTGGCCCGGCTGCGGTCGAGTCGCGTGCGCGAGGTGGTGCTGCTCGGGCGGCGCGGACCCGAGGCCGCCGCGTTCACCAGGCCGGAGCTGCTCGCGCTGACCGGGGGAGAGGGCCGTGACCTGGTCGTGGATACGGCCGACCCGGCCACGACCCGGGCGCTCGACGCCGCGGAGCCCGCCGACAAGGCGGCTCTGCTGCGGGACGTGCGCCGCGAGCGGGTCGACTGGTCCGCCCCGCCCACGCCCGGGCCGCCGCGCATCGTCTTTCGGTTCCACTCCGCGCCCCGCCGGGTCGTGGGGGAGCAACGGATGCGCGGTGTACGCGTGACCGGTCCGGACGGAGACGAGGAACTGTCGGCGGGTCAACTCGTGCGGGCCGTCGGGCACCGGGGAACGCCGCTGCCCGGACTCCCATTCGATGCGGACACGGGCACGGTGCCGCATTCACGAGGCCGGGTCGCGGGACGCCACGGCACCTACGTCGTCGGCTGGATCAAACGAGGACCCTCCGGTGGTATCGGCGCCAACAAGGCCTGCGCCGCCGACACCGTCGGTGCGTTGCTCGATGACGCCGCCGCCGGACGCCTCGGCCCGTCCCGCCGCGGGTCGCCGGGTCTGACGTCCCTGGTATCCCGGCTGCGCGGGCGGGCACGGCTCCCCGGAGAAGTCGCCGGAGACCCCATCGGAGGAGGGCTCGTGATCGCCGTCTACGTGACG
>NZ_KB912664.1:0-2332 GCF_000383795.1 Saccharomonospora saliphila YIM 90502 | reverse complement strand
ATGCGCGCCGCCCGCGTCCGCTTCTCCCGCCCTGCGCGGCGGGTACCCTGCCCGGCGTGCTGACCGTGTCGACCGTCAACGTCAACGGCCTGCGGGCCGCCGCCAAGAAGGGCTTCACCGAGTGGTTCGCCGCCACCCGGGCCGACGTCGTGGCCTGCCAGGAGGTGCGGGCCAGCCCGGATCTGCTGCCCGCCGGGCTCCGTGAGCCGGACGGCTGGCACGCCGCGCACGCCGACTGCGCGGTCAAGGGCCGCAACGGTGTCAGCCTCTACAGCCGGATCGAACCCGAGGCGGTGCGGGTCGGGTGCGGCCTCGCCGAGTTCGACGACGCCGGTCGTTACGTCGAGATGTGGCTGCCCGGGCTCGTGGTGGCCAGCCTGTACCTGCCGAGCGGTGACGTGGGCACCCCCCGGCAGGAGGAGAAGCAACGCTTCATGGACGGCTTCCTGCCCTACCTCGGGGAGGTGCGGGACAAGGCAGCGGCTGACGGGCGCGAGGTGCTCGTCCTGGGCGACTGGAACATCGCCCATGCCGAGATTGACCTGAAGAACTGGAAGGGCAACCGGAAGAACTCGGCTACCTGCGCGAGTTGTCCGCGGCCACGGCCGACACCGTGCTGGCCGAGGTCCACGCCGTGCGCCGGCCCGGGGACCTGGTGGTGTTCTCCGTCCACTGGGGATCGAACTGGGGTTACCATGTGCCCGCCGAGCAGGTCGCGTTCGCCCGCAGGCTGGTGGAGGGCGGGGTGGACGTCGTGCACGGGCACTCGTCGCACCATCCGCGCCCGATCGAGGTGCACCGGGGACGACTGATCCTCTACGGCTGCGGAGACCTGCTCAACGACTACGAGGGCATCAGCGGATTCGAGCGCTATCGCGGTGATCTGCGCCTGCTGTATTTCCCGTCGTTCGACCCGGACACGGCGGAGCTGACCGCGCTGCGCCTGCTGCCGTTGCAGTCGCGGCGGTTGCGGTTGCAGCCGGCCGGTTCCCGCGACCGGCAGTGGTTGGCGGCCGTGCTCGGATCGAGCAGTGGGCCGTTCGGCACCCACGTGGACAGCGGCGCGGACGGACTGCTCACCGTGTCGTGGTCGCGCCGCCCGTCGCCGTCGCGCTGAGCGGCTCGTGGTTTGGACGCCTCCCGCGCGGGTGATCCCCCAGGGCGTGGACCGGCTCGTCGAGCGAGGAGGGATCATGCCCGTCGCTGAGATGCTCCGTACGTACCCGGCCGACCTGGGTGGCGTCGACCGGGACGCGCTCCGGCGCTGTATCGAGGAGTGCGTGGCGTGTGCTCAGGCGTGCACGGCGTGCGCCGACGCGTGTCTGTCCGAGTCCGACGAGATGCTGCCGCGCCTGCGCAAGTGCGTCCGCACCAACACCGACTGCGCCGACGTGTGTGAGACGACGGCCAGGGTGCTGTCCCGGCACACCGGGTACGACGCCAACATCACCCGTGCCGTGCTCGAGGCCTGTGCCACGGTGTGCCGCTCGTGCGGGGACGAGTGCGAGGCGCACGCCTCCGAGCACGAGCACTGCCGGGTGTGCGCGGAGTCCTGCCGCCGGTGCGAGCAGGCCTGCCGGGAACTGATCGACACGCTGGGCCGGGGCGCCGGGGGCTGAGCCGGCACGAGCGGACCGGGGCGCTGTCGGGGTGCGGGGACAGGGTCAGTCGTCGTCCTCGTCCTTCTTCTCGTTCTTCTCGCGTTCGCCCCGGCCGCGGTCGCGTTCCTTGTCGTCGTCCTTCTTGTCGTCCTTCTTCTTCTCGTCTTTCCCGTCGCCCTTGTCCCCGTTGCCGCGGTTCCTGTCGTCCTTCTTCGGCGGGGTGCTGGTCTCGGAGTGCAGCAGCGTGTCGGTGTTCAGCAGCACCGCCGCGTCGAGCCGCACCATCTCGTGCTGGTGGAACTCGGTGACCGTGGCCCCGTCCGCGGTGCGCAGCCGGATGCCGATGTGTACCGTCTCCGCGCCCGTGACACGGGGCTGGGAGATCACCTCCACGCGGCGCACGCCGTCCCACCGGGCCGTGAACGCCTCGCGGCCCTGGGCGCGGAGGTCGGGGCCGAGGTGGGCCCAGGCGGCACCGGATTCGTCGGGCAGCAGGGCGTAGTAGTCGGCGACCACCGTGCGCATCTCGTCCCCGGTGAGCGGGCGTGGCGCGGAACTGCTGGTCTCCGGCGTCGTCGTCACCGGTGCGGCGGCGTTGCCGGTGTCGTCGCCCGAGCTGAGCAGCACCCCCACGACGAGTGCCACGAGGGCGAGCGCGCCACCGGAAAGCGCGAGCATCCCGCCCCGGCCGCGCCGCGGCGGACCCTCCGACCGAGCGTGCTCGGGGTGCG
>NZ_KB912663.1 GCF_000383795.1 Saccharomonospora saliphila YIM 90502 | reverse complement strand
CCGCGCGAGGCGCTGGCGGGGGTGCTCGCGATCGACCGGTTCGTCGAACGGCTTCCCGCTCTCACCCGCGCCCGCGAGGCCGAGCAGGCCGCCCGGGTACGCACCGACGCCGACCTGCTGCCGCTGCTGCGCCGGGCGCTCGAACCCGCCTATCCACTGCCGCGCTACCTAGCCGCGCACGAGATCCTGGTCGAGACCTTCGGCATCGAGCGCGCGTTCGGGGCCCGCAGGAAGGTGCTGGTGCTCACCGGCGACGCGATCACCGAGCGGATGGCGGGCCCGGCGATCCGGGCCTGGAACATCGCCGACGTGCTCGCGCGGGAACACGACGTGCGCCTGGTGACGGTGAACCCGGTCGCCGACCCGCCGCCCGCACCGTTCGCGGTGAGCGCGGCCCGGCGGCGCGACCTCGGCGAACCGATCGACTGGGCCGACATCGTCGTGTTGCAGGGGCACGTGCTGGAGATGGCACCGGCGCTGCGGCGCGAGCACTCGCACAAGATCGTGGTCTGCGACCTGTACGACCCGATGCACCTCGAACTGCTCGAGCAGGGCCGCGACACCCCGGACGTCGAACGCGCCGCCGACCTCGACGGGGTGCGCCGGGTGCTCGACGCCCAACTCGAACGCGGCGACTTCTTTCTGTGCGCCTCCCAGCGGCAGCGCCACCTCTGGCTCGGCCACCTCACCGCGATCGGCAGGCTGACGCCCCGGCTCTACGACGCCGACCCGACGACCCGTTCGCTGCTCGCCGTGGTGCCGTTCGGCCTTCCCCCCGAGGCGCCCCGCCGGACCGGCCCCGGCCCGAGGGAGACCGTCGACGGCATCGGCCCCGACGACCGTGTGGTGCTGTGGGCGGGTGGGGTCTACAGCTGGTTCGACCCGCTCACGCTGGTGCGGGCGTTCGGCCTGCTCGGCACACGCCGCCCCGACGCGCGACTGGTGTTCCTGGGGATGCGCCACCCCAATCCGGAGGTCGGCGAGATGGACATCGGCGCGGCCACCGTGCGGTTGTCCGACTCGCTCGGCCTGACCGGCAAGCACGTGTTCTTCAACGAGCAGTGGGTGCCCTACGACCGGCGGCAGAACTGGCTGCTCGACGCCGACTGCGGTGTCACCACGCACTTCGAGCACGTCGAGACGACCTTCGCCTTCCGCACCCGGGTCCTGGACTACCTGTGGGCGGGCCTGCCGATCGTGACCACCGACGGGGACGCCTTCGCCGACCTGGTGCGCGCGGAAGGACTCGGCGTGGTCGTGCCCGCGGAGGACGTCGAGGCGCTGGCCGAGGCGCTGGAACGCTGTCTCTACGACACGGAGTTCGCCCGGGAGTGCACGCGCCGGATGGCCGCCGTGGCGGAGCGGTTCGCGTGGCCGACCGTGCTGGAACCCCTGGTGGAGTTCTGCCGCGACCCGCGTCCCGCCGCGGACCGGCTGCCGGGGGCCGG
>NZ_KB912662.1 GCF_000383795.1 Saccharomonospora saliphila YIM 90502 | reverse complement strand
CCGCCAGTGTGCGGCCCCGCCTTTCGGTCATCAGGGCTCCTCCGTAACCGTGTCGCGTAGCGAGCGGACTCACTTCTCGGAATGTGGACATCCCAAATCGCGAGATTGTAGTATCGCTTTGTGGGACAACCCGATGTTAGCAAGCAGGACGCCGGTCACCGTGTGCGCGTCACCTTGTGCAGCCCGCGCGGGCGGTCCGGGTCGAACCCCCGGGCCAGCGCGAGGTCCAGGGCCAGCCGCTGCACCGGCAGCACTTCGAGCACGGGTGCGACCTCCTCGGCGGTCTCGGGCACCGGGACGGACAACGCGGTGGGCATCGACGCGGCCGCCGAACCGACGCCGAGCACGTCGGCTCCGCGCTCGGCGACGGCGTCGAGCACCTCCCGCATCGCGGCGCCGCCACGTCCCGCGCTGGTCACACCCAGCACGGCGGTGTCGGCGTCCACGGCGGCCACCGGCCCGTGCAACAGGTCGGCACCGCTGTAGGCGCGGGCGGACAGGTAGCTGGTCTCCGCCAGCTTCAACGCCGCTTCCAGCGCGGTCGCGTACGAGTAGCCGCGCGCCGCCGTGACCACGCGGTCGGCGAAGCGGTACCGGTCCACCGCGCGCTCGACCTCGGCCGCGGAGTCGGCGAGCGTGCGTTCGGCCAGCCGCCCGATGTCGCGGACGTGCTCGCCGGAGCCTCCGCGCACGGCGTCCACGAGCAGGTACAGCGCGAGCAGCGTCGCCGTGTAGCTCTTGGTGGCGGCCACGGCCTGTTCCCGGCCGGCGCGCACGTCCACCGCCAGCTCGGCGGCCTCGGACAGCGGTGCGGAGAGGTTGTTGGTCACCGCCACCGTGAGCGCGCCCCGGGCCCGCGCGGTTTCGGTGACCTCGAGCAGGTCGTACGAACCGCCGCTCTGGCTGACCGTCACCAGCAGCACGTCCCGCACATCCTGCCGGGCGTGGTAGAGCGTGGTCGTGGAGGGCGAGACCAGCCCGGTCGGCAGGCCGAGCAGCACCTCCAGGAGGTACTTCGCGTACAGCGCGGCGTGGTCGCTGGAACCGCGCGCGGCCAGCAGCGCGAATCGCGGGGGGCGGTCGGCGATCGCGCGGGCCACGGCGGCGATGTCCGCGCGGGCCCGCACGAGGCCGTCCAGTACATCCGGTTGCTGGTCGATCTCGGCACGCATGTGCCGTCCCGGGCTGCCGTCGTTCACCCTGCTCACCCCGTTCGCGGCCGGAAGGGGCCGCCGCGTGCGCCTAAAAGCGGTCTAGACCAATACTCGGCTCGTTCAACGTACTATCCGAAGGGTACGTTCGAGGTGAGGGGGTAGGTGTCGCAGTGAGGGAGTTCGGTCATGGTTGAGACGCTTCCCGCCCAGCGGACCCAGCGGGAGCCGAAGTACTGGGCGCTCAAACAGCACCTGCTCGACCTGCTGGAGTCGCTTCCCGCCGGGTCGGCCATCCCCACGGAACGGTCGCTGGCGACCGAGTTCACCGTCTCCCGGACGACGGTGCGCCAGGCGCTCGCCGACCTGACCGCGGAGAGCAGGTTGCACCGGGTGCAGGGCAAGGGCACGTTCGCCGCGGAGCCGAAACTGGCCCAGCGGCTCCAGCTCTCGTCCTACACCGAGGACATCCGCGCTCAGGGCCGCGAGCCCTCGTCGCGGTTGCTCGAGATCGACGAGGTCGTGGCCGAGGGCGAGTTGCCCAGGCTGCTCGGCCTGCGTACCGGCGCGAAGGTGCTGCGGGTGCGCAGGTTGCGGCTCGCCGACGACGAGCCGATGGCGCTGGAGAGCAGTCACCTGCCGCTGGCGCGGTTCCGCGGCGTGCGCAGGCAGGTCGAGGAGGGCGGCTCGTTGTACGAGGCGTTGCGCGAGCGCTACGGCGTGGAGCTGGATCGGGCCGAAGAGACCATCGAGACGTCGTTGGCGGGCCCGCAGGAGGCCGAGCTGCTCGGTGCGGACGTCGGGATGCCGGTGCTGCTGCTGGCCCGGCAGACCTTCGCCGCCGACGGCAAACCGGTGGAGTACGTCCGCTCGATCTACCGTGGCGACCGGTACAAGTTCGTCACGACGCTGACCCGCCCGTCGCGTCGCTGAGCGCACCGGCCGCGCCGAGCCGGGCGCCGCGCGGGGGTCACCGTGCGACGCCGGGCCATGGCGGTGTGTTCGCATACTCGTATCCACAGTGGACGCACCGTCTTTCGTTGCCGGTAATGGTGCTCACGTCGTGAAACACCGGGAGCGTGGCGGGCGATTCGTTCGTTGAGGGGTCGATACGTCAGTCGCGAGCGAATCGAGAACATGACCGAGGACGAGAAGCGGGCCGGCGCGAAGAATCCGAAGGAATCGGCCATCCGCCCCGCCCAGGTCGCCGCCGCCGCACTCGCGGCCGTCACCGCGGCGTTCCTGGGTTCGACACTGGGTGTGTACGGCACGGTACTCGGTGCGGGCCTGATCAGTGTGGTGACCACGGTGGGCAGCGAGGTGTACGTGCGCTCGCTGGACAAAACCAAGGCGGCGGCCAGATCACTGCCCCGGGTCCGCACCCGCCGTGCGGCGGACCCGTCGGGGGGTGCGCACGGCGGCGGCACGTCGGATACGACACCGGACCAGGCCACCGTGCGGCTACCACGGCCGGGACCCCAGCCCGGCCCGGAGTCCACCCGTGCGTTGCCGCCCGTGTCCGGCGCGTCCCCGCTC
>NZ_KB912661.1 GCF_000383795.1 Saccharomonospora saliphila YIM 90502 | reverse complement strand
CAGCGCCGCTCCCGCCGTCGGCAGCACCGCGGCCTGTACGGCGCAGGCCCCGAGCGCCACGACCGCGACCACCAGCGGCGGGGTCACGACCCGGGGCAGCAGGTCACGCACCGCGTCGACATCGTCGACGAGCCTGCGCACGCCCTCACCCCGGCGCAGGCGGTGTGTGCGGGCGGGCCCGAGTCGTACCAGCGCCTGCCACAGCCGTTCCCGCAGGCGGGTCGCCACGCGGAAGGCTCCGTCATGGGTGGCGAGGCGTTCCAGGTAGCGCAACCCGGCACGCGCGAGGCCGAAGGTGCGTACCCCCACCACCGCGACGGTGAGGGTGAGGATCGGCGGCTGCTGCGACGCCCGCGCGATGAGCCAGCCCGAGGTGGCGGTGAGCGCGATCCCGGACAGCAGGGCCGTCGCGCCGAGCAGCACCCCGCGCGCGAGCCGCCGGTCGCCCAGCGACCGCAGTGGCAGCGGGCGGGCGAACGCGGTCCGCGCACCGGTCCGCCCTGCCTCGACGTCACCGCCAGCGCGGGGGGAGTCGGCACTGGTGCCGTCGCCGCTGGTGCCGACGGTGCTGGTGCCGACGGCGCTGGTGCCGACGGCGCCGACCGCGACAGGACCAGCGGCACGCTGCGCACCCGCGGTGCGCACGCCACTCCCGGCACTCTCGCCGTCGGCGCGCCCGGCACCGACAGCACCAGCGGTGCCGCCGTCTCCGCCACCGACGAGTGCCTGATCGTCGGCACCACGCGCGTGCGCGGCGAGCACGACGGCGGCGCCGCCACGCTCGGCCTCCGACACGGCCGACCACACCAGTCGTGCGCTCGCCGCGTCGAGGTGCGCCGTCGGTTCGTCGAGCAGCAGCAGCCAGGCGCCCCGCCGCAGCCGCAGCAGGGCCCGCGCGACCGCGACGCGCTGCCGCTGTCCCGCCGAGAGGCCGCCGACGGACCGGTCGGCGAACCCCGTGAGCCCCACGCGGTCCAGAACAGCGGTGACGTCCTCATCGAGCCGGGTGGTCTCCCCCACGCCGGGGTGCTCCCTCGGGGCCGCGAGCTCCAGTTCGGCACGGACGGTCCCGCCCGCGAACGCGGGTGACTGCGGAACCCACGCCACGGACTCCCGCCAGGCCGGCCAGTCGATCTCGTCGAGCGGCACGCCGTCCACCGTCACGGTGCCCGAGGCTGGGCGGACGAAACCCAGCAGCACCGCCAGAGTGGTGGACTTGCCCGCGCCGCTGGGCGCGCTCAGCCACGTGGTGTGCCCGGGGCGCACGGTCCGCGTCAGCCCGTCCGGGGCGAACCCGCCGCGCCTGCGCACCCGCAGGCCGGACAGCACGATCTCTCCCCGTCCGGGAACGTGGGTGCCGCCGCCGGGTTCCGGCTCGTCGAGCACGTCGGCGACCCGGCGCACGGCCTCCACACCGTCCTGGCTGGCGTGGAAGGCCGCGCCCACCGACCGGATCGGCTGGTAACACTCGGGCGCCAGGATCAGCACCCCGAGCCCCACGGCCAGGCTCAGGTCCCCCGAGACGAGCCGGACGCCGATCACGACAGCGACCAGCGCCACCGACAGCGTCGCGGCCAGCTCCAGCGCGAACGCCGACGAGAAGGCCAGGCGCAACGTCGACAGCGTCGTGCGCCGGTGCCGGTCGCTGACCCGGCGGACCGCGGTGGCCTGCGCCTCGGCGCGCCGGAAGGCCACCAGCGCGGGCAGCGCCCGCACGAGTTCCAGCAGATGGCCGGAGAGCCGGTGCACGGCGTCGGTGGCCGCGCCGACACGGTCGGCGGTATAGGTACCGATCAGCACCGCGAACAACGGCAGCAGCGGCAGCGTCACCGCGATGATCACGGCCGACGGCCAGTCGGCGACCAGCACGGCCGCGCCGATGCCCACGGGCAGGGCCATCGCCGTGACCAGCGCGGGCAGGTAGTCGGTGAAGTAGGCGTCGAGCGCGTCGAGCCCGCGCGTGGTCAGGGCGGTGAGCCGCGCCGCACCCCGGTCGTCGATCCACTCCGGACCGAGCCGGAGTGCCCGGTCGACGACCCGGGCGCGCAACTCCTCTTTCGCGCCGGCC
>NZ_KB912660.1:69643-72423 GCF_000383795.1 Saccharomonospora saliphila YIM 90502 | reverse complement strand
GTCCGCCGCCGCGCGCGGGTCGCGGGCTCGGCCCGGTTCGCGCGCGGGGCGGAGACAGGCGAGGAGGTCGTCACGACGTGCCCGCCTGTTCCTGTGCGGCACGCAGCGCCTCACGGGCCGAGGCCTCACCGGTCAGTGCCGCCTGCAACGCCCCGGACAGCTCCTGGGAGACCTTCGGGTAGTGCTCGCCGAGCTCGGCGGTACGGGACCGGGCGGTGGCCACCTGCTCGACGAACGGGCCCATCGCGGGGTTGTTCTCGACGAACGCCTCCGCCGCGCCGGTCCTGGAGGGAACATAGGCGTGCGAGCCGCCCCACTCGATCATGTTGTCCTCGCTCAGCACGCACGACAACACCTGAGCCGCCGCCTCCTGGCTGCCCGCGCCCGTGGCGGGGATGGCACCGACCTCACCACCGAGCGCGACCACCGGGTCGGTGCTCGCGTCGGGAGCGGGAATCGGCACGACGCCGTATTCGGGGCCCTCCTCGTCGAGGCGCGCGAGGTTCCACGAGCCGTTGATCATCATCGCGGCGTTGCCCGCGACGAACTGGTCGGCCACGTCGTTCTGGTTCCAGGTCAGCACCGACTCCGAGGCCGCACCCGAGGACACCAGGCCGGTCACGTACTCGAGCGCCTCCACGGCGGCGTCGGAGTCGAGCGCGGACAGATCCGCGCCGTTGCTCCAGAAGAACGGCAGGAACTGCCAGGTTCCCTCTTCCGACGGGATCGCCGAGAACGCGAGTCCGTACCGGCCGTCGCCGGAGAGCCGCCCGGCCGCGTCGGCCAGTTCCCGCCACGTCGTCGGCGGCTCGATCCCCGCCTCGGCGAGCATCGTCTCGTTGTAGATCAGCGCGAGGTTGTTCACGCCGGGCGCGAGCCCGTAGATCTCGCCGTCGTAGGTGCCCGCCCGCAGGATGCTGTCGTAGTAGCCGTCGGTGGGGATGCCGTAGTCGGTCAGCGGCGTGAGCGCGCCCGTGCTGGCGACCTGCTGCAACGTCGGGTTGTCGAGGAAGACCAGGTCGGGCAGCGCCCGGGACCGGGCCTCGTTCAGGATCTTCGGCAACATCTGGTCGGTGGGCACCGTCTGCCGTTCGATGGCGATGCCGGTGCGGTCGGCGCACGTGTCGAGAATCCGCTGCCACGCCTGACTCCCCTGCTCGTCGGCGTAGTAGTCGAGCTGGGTGATCTTCTCGGCCGGTCCGGACGACGAGTCCCCGCCGGGGCCGCAGGCCGCCGCGCCCAGCAGCGCCGTCGCCGCCGCGGCGCCGATCACCGTGTGTCGAGCCACTCTGCTCATCGCGTTGCCACTCCTTCGTGCGCCGCGACCTCGCTGTCGAAGCGCTTCGATTAACCGGTTCCGACGCGTCCGCTACTCAACCTCGTGCTCACCCGCGGGGCGCCGTGCTGCCCGCCTGATGCAGGCGGGGCGACAGCAACCGCACCTCCGGCGCGGTCACCCCGTTCAACTTCCGGATCACCATATCCACGGCGATCCGGCCCACCTCGTCGGACGGGATCGCGACCGTCGTCAACGGGACGGGAAAGCTGTGCGCCATGTCCTCGGGACAGACCGCCACGACGGAGATGTCGTCGGGGACCCGCCTGCCGCGCCGGTGGCACTCGGACAGCACCGTGCCGAGCACGGCCTCGTTGTGCACCACGAGCCCCGTGATCCCGGGCCGTTCGGCGAACATCCGGTCGAGACAGTCGCGGACCGCCTCGTAGTCGGGCGGACACGGCAGTGTCGTGGTCTCCAGCCCGCGCTCGGCGGCCGCGCCGGTGAATCCGCGCAGGAACCGCCCCGCGAAACTCGTGCCCCGCTCGTAGACGGCGGGCGAGGGACCGACGAGCCCGATCTCGGTGTGCCTGAGGTCGGCGAGATGGTGCACGCTCCGTCCCGCGGCCGCGTGGAAATCGAGATCCACACAGGACAAATCCTCCGGGTCGTCCGGCACGCCGATGAGCACGGCGGGCCGCAGCAGCGAGCGCAGCACCGGGATGCGCGGCTCGTCGGCCTCGACGTCCATCACCAGGATGGCGTCGGCGATGGCCGAGGCCGCCACCCGGCGCAGGCCGTCCGGCCCCTCGTCGTTGGTCAGCAGCAGTACGTCGTGGTCGTGCTCGCGTGCCGCCGTGACCACGGAGGTCACGAACCGCATCACCACAGGGACGTGGATGTCGGCGCGCAGCGGCACCACCAGCGCCAGGACGTTGGTGCGGCTACTGGCCAGCGCACGGGCACCGGCGTGCGGGTGGTAGCCCAGCCTGCGGATGCTGGCCTCCACCCTGCGCCGGGTGTCCGGCGAGATCGAGCGCTTGCCCGACAACACGTACGAGACGGTGCTCGCGGACACGCCCGCGTCCCGGGCGACATCGGCGATGGTCACCATCTTCGGCCTCCAGCTACGGTCGCGCGTGCCGACAGCGGTCGAAGCGCATCGACCGGCGCGGCGGCACTCGACCGTAGGGCACGGCGCATCGGCGGCACAAGACGCGTTTTCCGAATCCGGGTTGTTGCTCCGGAAGCGGTGTTGACCTCGATCGTGACCGCTGCCATAGTCCCCTGCACCGCGCTCGATGTTCCGCCGCACGATCCACAGCACTGTCGAATCGCTTCGACAGACCGACTCGGAGGTGGCCGCTCATGCGCTCGCATTCGCACCCGTCCGGCCGGCACAACCCGGAGCCCACCGCAGGAAACAGACGCACCGCCGACACGCCGCTGTCCCGCCGCCGCGCGCTCGCCCTCACGGCGGGGGCCGCCGCCGTGCCCGTGGCCC
>NZ_KB912660.1:65131-69543 GCF_000383795.1 Saccharomonospora saliphila YIM 90502 | reverse complement strand
CACGCCACGAACGGTGGCCGCGGCCGGCCAGTCTGTCGGCGTCTGCGCCGAAACACTACCGCCGCACCGCGGTCGCCGCGCGCCCCGCACCTGGTGTGCCGGTGCGTCACGACACGGTCACCGTGCGGCGCCGCCACCGTCCGACTCGGTCACCGCGCCCTCCGCTCCGGACTCCGCGCCCCTCCCGGCCCACCCGGGTCGCCTCCGGCGGGCGGGGTCACCGCGCGAACCAGCGCTGCGGTTCCGGGGCGGTGTTCTCGTAGATGTGCTTGGCCTCCTGATACTCGCTGAGTCCGGCGTGCCCCAGCTCCCTTCCCACGCCGGAGCGTTTGTATCCGCCCCACTCCGCCTGCGGCAAATACGGGCCGAAGTCGTTGATCCACACGGTGCCGTGCCGCAGGCCGCGCGCGACACGCTCGGCACGGTCCGCGTCCGAGGTCCACACCGCGGCGGCCAGCCCGTAGGTGGTGTCGTTACCGAGCGCGATGGCCGACTCGGTGTCGGTGAACCGCTCCACGGTCAGGATCGGCCCGAAGGTCTCCTCCTGCACCACCCGCATGTCGCTGCTGCACTCGTCGAACACGGTGGGCAGGAAGAAGAACCCGTCGCGCAGGGCCTCGTCGTCCGGTCTGCGTCCCCCGGTCAGCAGCCGGGCGCCCTCGTTGAGACCGACCTCCACATAGGACTCGACCTTGTCCCGGTGCTCGGCGGAGACCAACGGGCCGCTCTCGGTGTCCGGGTCGAGCCCGTTGCCGAGCCGGATGCGTTCGGCACGTGCCACGAGCTCGGTCACGAACCGGTCGTGCAGTTCGTCGGCCACCACCAGCCGGGTGCCCGCCGAGCACACCTGCCCGGCGTGGAAGAAGACCGCGAGCAGCGCGTAGTCGATGGCCGCCTCGAAGTCGGCGTCGGCGAAGACGATGTTCGGGTTCTTGCCGCCGAGCTCCAGCGCCACCTTCTTCACGGTCGCCGACGCCGCGCTCATGATCGCGCGCCCGGTCTCAAGCCCTCCCGTGAACGAGACCATGTCGACCTCGGGTGAGTCGACCAGGAACGAACCCACGGTGCCACCAGGGCCGAGCACGAGGTTCACCACGCCCGGCGGAACACCGGCCTCCTCGACCAGCTCGACCAGCTTGACCGTGGTCAAAGGCGTTGTCTCACTCGGTTTGAGCACCATCGTGTTCCCGGCGGCCAGCGCGGGAGCGACCTTCCACGACATCTGGAGCAGCGGGTAGTTCCACGGCGCGATCAGCGCGCACACCCCGACCGGCTCGTAGAGCACACGGCTGCGCACCGACGGATCACCCGCGTCCACGAGTCTGCCGGGGTCGGACTCGGCCTGGGTGGCGTAGTACCGGAACACACCGGTGACGTCGTCGACGTCGATCCCACCCTCGACCAAGGTCTTGCCGGTGTCGAGGGTTTCCAGCCGCGCGATCTCGGCCCGGTCGCGCTGCAGCAGCTCAGCCACCCGGTGCAGCACGCCGGAGCGGCGCCGGGCCGTCCACCCGGACCAGTGGCCACCGTCGAAGGCCGCCCGCGCCGAGGCCACGGCCGCGCGCGCGTCGAGCGCGTCGCCGTCGTCGACGGTGCGCACGACCGACTGGTCGTAGGGATTGATCACCTCGCGGGTTCCTCCCGCCGACGCGGCGACCCACCGTCCGTCGATGAACAGAGTGGACATATGCGGTGATCCCTCCCGCCGATCGGCGTGGTCAGCGCGTTCGGAGCAACCTCGCTACCGTCTAAGGGAACGATAGAGGCAGACGCCGCACCGCACAGCGCGAGCGACGCGCCCGTGCCCCGGCCGGGGACGCCGACCCGGGGCGCGCCCCTGACCGGAACGAGGTGAGCGCCGTGGCGACCACCGGCCCCGAGCGCGGCAGGCCCGAACAGGCCGACACCCTGGAGCCGCCCACCCGCACGCTTAAACGCGCGGTGTTCTTCGGGTCCGCCACGCTCATCGTGGCGCTCTCACTGTGGGCCATCATCACGCCCGACGGCGCGTCGAACGCGATCGGCACGGCGGTGTCGTGGATCTCCTCCGGATTCGGCTGGTACTACTTCCTCGCCGCCACCCTGTACCTGGTTTTCGTGCTCTTCGTGGCCCTGTCCCGCTACGGCAAGGTCAAACTCGGGCCACAGCATTCGACGCCCGACTACGGTGTGTTCGCCTGGGCCTCCATGCTGTTCGCCGCGGGCATCGGCATCGACCTGATGTTCTTCTCCGTCGCCGGGCCGGTGACCCACTACCTCACGCCCCCGGCCGGGGACCCGGAGACGCTGGAGGCGGCCCGCCAGGCCGTGGTGTGGACGCTGTTCCACTACGGCATCACCGGCTGGGCGATGTACGCGCTGATGGGCATGGTGCTCGGCTACTTCGCCTTCCGGTACCGGCTGCCGCTGGCGATCCGCTCGGCGCTGTACCCGCTGATCGGCAGGCGTATCCACGGGCGCGGCGGTGACGCGGTGGACCTGGCCGCGATCATCGGCACGATCTTCGGCATCTCGGTCTCACTCGGCATCGGCGTGGTGCAACTGAACTACGGGCTGCGGTTCCTGTTCGACATCCCCGAGGGGGTGGCCGCCCAGCTCGGTCTCATCGCACTCGCCGTGCTCATGGCGACGGTGTCGGCGGTGGCCGGCGTCGACCGGGGAATCCGCAGGCTCTCCCAGCTCAACGTGCTGCTGGCGATCCTGCTGATGGGCTGGGTGCTGGTGCTCGAAGGCCCCGCCCAGTTGCTCAACGCCCTGATCCTCAACATCGGCGACTACATCAGCCGGTTCCCGGCGATGACGCTCAACACCTTCGCCTACGACCAGCCGGTCGGCTGGCTCAACGACTGGACACTGTTCTTCTGGGCGTGGTGGATCGCCTGGGCGCCGTTCGTGGGCCTGTTCCTGGCGCGGATCTCCCGGGGCCGCACCATCCGCGAGTTCGTGGCCGCCACCCTGGTGATCCCGTTCCTGTTCACGCTGACGTTCCTGTCGGTGCTCGGCAACAGCGCGCTCAACATCGTCCGCGCGGGCAACACCGCGTTCGGCGAGACCGCCATGAACACCCCCGAACAGGGCTTCTACGGACTGCTGGCCCAGTATCCCGGAGTCACCTTCAGCGCGGGGCTGGCGACCTTCGTCGGCCTGCTGTTGTACGTCACCTCCGCCGACTCGGGCGCCCTGGTGATGGCCAACCTCAGCTCCCGGCTGCCCACGCCGATCACCGACGCCAAGCCGTGGCTGCGGATCTTCTGGGCGCTGGCCACCGGTTTGCTCACCATGGCCATGCTGCTCGTGGGCGGGGTCGACGCGCTCACCAGCGCGACGATCATCATGGGACTGCCGTTCTCGTTCGTCATGTTCGCGATCATCTGGGGCCTGTACCGGGCGTTGCGCATCGAACGCTTCCGCGACGACGCCCTGCGCACGACCCTGCCGTCGTCGCTATCCGAACGCACCGGAGCGCTGACACGGGGCCACGCGCCCGGCTCGTGGCGACATCGGGTGACGCGGATGCTGAGCTACCCGGGCAGGCGGGCGGCGCGGCGGTTCGTCGACGACGTGTGCCGCCCCGCGCTGACCGAGGTCGCCGAGGAGCTGCGCGAGCAGGGACTGGACGCCACGGTGACCGAGGAACCCGACGACCGGGTTGACATCCCGCACCTGTCGCTACGCGTGCCGATGGGTCCCGAGCAGGGCTTCGCCTACCGGCTGCGGCCCCGCGAGAACCAGACCCCCGCCTTCGCCATCCGCTCGGTCGCCGAGCACGACACCTATCTGCGCATGGAGGTGTTCCTTCCCGAGGGCGGCCAGGGCTACGACGTGCTCGGCTACACCCGCGACCAGCTCATCGGCGACATCCTGGACCAGTACGAGCGGCACCTGGAGTTCCTGCGCCTGCACCGCGAGGTCGAACCCGGCCAGGTACTGCCCGACCACGCCTCCCGGCACACCGACGCACCGCCGGAGGAACACGACTGACCCGCCGCGGCGGGCGCCGTCAGCGCACGGCGAGCGCGATGAGCAGCGCGAGGCGCTGCCCCGCGTCGTCGAGGTCGAGCCTGGTCAGCTCGCACATCCGCCGCATCCGGTAGCGCACTGTGTTCGGATGCACCTCCAGTGCCCGCGCGGCCGCCCGCGGGTCGCCCTGTGCCTCCAGCCACGCGCGCAGGGTCGGCACGTACGGGGTGCGGTGCCGCTCGTCATGCCGGGCGAGGTCGGCGATCGGGCCCCGGGTCGGGGTGCGCCCCGCCCGTGCGGCCGTGCGCAGCCGGTGCAGCAGGATCTCGCCCCACGACTCCTCGCAGGTGCGCGTGCTGGCCACGGACCTGGTTGTGGAGGGCCACGACTCACCGGTGGTCGGCACGCCGGTGCGGGTGAGCGCCCGGGTGGACCTCGCAGGCCTCTCGGAG
>NZ_KB912660.1:58367-65031 GCF_000383795.1 Saccharomonospora saliphila YIM 90502 | reverse complement strand
GGCGTCTCCGGACCAGCACCGTGCCGACCCGGCGCGTCCGCCGTCGTCCGCGAGTCCGGACGGCCGGACCCGGCGCGCCGAGCGCACCCGTCAGGCGATCATCGACGCGCACGTGTCGCTGCTGCTGGACGGGGACCTGCGACCGACGGGTGTGCGGATCGCCGAGCGGGCCGGCGTGTCCCGGCGGGCCCTGTGGACCCACTTCGCCGACCGGGAGGAACTGTTCGCGGCGGCGGGCGAGAAGACCCTGCGGCTCCAGTACGCCGACGCCGGCCCTCTGACCACGGACGGGACCGTCACCGAGCGGGTCGCGCGGTTCAGCCGGAGGCGTGCGCGGATGCTGGAGGCGATCGCGGGGATCTCCCGCGCCGCCCAGCTGTGGTTGCCGTTCTCCGCGCAGATCCGCCGCAACCGAGACCGGCACACCGCGCACCACCGTGCCGAGATCGAGGAGATGTTCGCTCCGGAGCTGGCCAGGGAGGGCGCACGGCGGGACCGGCTGCTGCACGCGCTGCTCACCGCGTCCTCCTGGCCCGCGTGGTCCGCGTGCCGCGACGACCTCGGACTCGGCGTCGACGACGCGGAGGCCGTGCTCCGGGACACGCTCACCGCCCTGCTGGCCGGCGCACCGGAGTAGAGCCGACCGCACGACCGGGGCCGGCGTGGCACGGCGCGCCACGTCCGACCCCGGCCGGCACGAAGGGGAGGTCTAGCGGTTCCGCGTGAACGCCAGGCGGTAGATCAACAGGATCACCAGTGAGCCCGCGATGGCGAGGCCCCACGTGCGCAGGTCGAAGAACGTGCCGAGGTCGACGTCGAACAGGGTGCGGCCGAGCCAGCCGCCCAGCAGCGCGCCTCCGACGCCGAGCAGGATCGTCAGCAGGCACCCACCGGGGTCCTTGCCCGGCATCAGCATCTTCGCGATCACCCCGGCCAGCAGGCCGAGCACGATCCATCCGAGAATTCCCATCGGCTCACCGTAGGAGACGCATCGCCCGTCCGGGCGACAACCACGCCGGGCGTGACCCGGAGAAGCGGGCCACGGCACCGGGCCGGGCGGGATCAGCGGCGCGGTCGTACTGCTAGCGTGGTCGGTGGCGTTTCAGCAGGCGCACGCAACCGGGGCTCGGGAGGCAGCGACGTGAGTGAGCACGGCGCGGTGGGTGCCGTCACGGCCGCGGACGCCACCGAGGCCGCCCGGCGGTTCGCCGACGTGCTGCCGCCGACGCCGTTGCACCGCAACGAGCGGTTGTCCCGCCACCACGACCTCAACGTCTGGCTCAAGCGCGAGGACCTCACGCCCGTGCGCTCCTACAAGGTGCGCGGCGCCTACAACCTGATCAGTCGCCTTCCGGAGGAGCGGCGCGCGCAGGGGGTGGTGTGCGCGAGCGCGGGCAATCACGCCCAAGGCGTGGCCTTCGCGTGCGCCGCGCTCGGGGTGCGGGCCCGGGTCTACCTGCCCCGCACGACGCCGAAGCAGAAGCGGGACCGGATCGCCTGGCTGGGCGACAAGCAGGTGCGCATGGTGGTCGACGGCGACACCTACGACGACGCCGCCTCGGCCGCCCACCGTGACGCGGAGGAATCGGGCGCGGTGCTCATCCCACCGTTCGACGATCCCCGCACGATCGCGGGGCAGGCCACCGTGGCGCGGGAGATCGTCGATCAGCTCGGGCATCCTCCCGATGCCGTCGTGGTACCGGTCGGCGGTGGCGGCCTGCTCGCGGGCACGCTGGCGTGGCTGGCCGAGACCGCCCCCGAGGTCTCGGTGATCGGTGCCGAGCCGCGGGGCGCGCCGAGCATGGCGCTGGCTCTCGAACGCGGCGCTCCGGCGCCGCTGGACGATCTCGACCCGTTCGTCGACGGCGCCGCCGTGCGCACTGTCGGCACGCACACCCACGCCATCGCGGCCCGCACGCGGCCGACGCTGGTGACCGTGCCCGAGGGCCGCATCTGCGTCGAGATGCTCGACCTGTACCAGGCCGACGGCATCATCAGCGAGCCCGCGGGCGCGCTCGCCTCCGCCGCGCTCGGCCCCGAGCTGGGCCTGGCGCCCGGTGCGACCGTGGTGTGCGTGCTCTCCGGCGGCAACAACGACGTCAGCCGGTACGCCGAGATCGTCGAGCGCGCATTGATCTACGAGGGGCGCAAGCACTACTTCCTCGTGGAGTTCCCGCAGGAGCCGGGCGCGCTGCGCCGGTTCATCGACGACGTCCTCGGCCCCGACGACGACATCACCCTCTTCGAGTACGTCAAGCGCAACAACCGCGAGACCGGCCCCGCCCTGGTGGGCATCGAACTCGGCGCGGCGGAGAACCTCGCCGCCGTGCTGGCGCGGATGGAACGGATCCCGCACCGCGTCGAGCGCATCGCCCCGGACAGCCCGCTGTTCACGTTCCTGACCTGAGCCGGAAGCGCCACGGGCGCTCAGTCCGCCGGGTGCAGCTTGTCCGGGTGATGCACCGCCGTCTTACCCGATTTCTCACTGCGCACGAGATACTGCGGGTGCTCGGCGGAGGCCCGCACCGTGCGCCCGCCCGCCTCCGTGTCCGACGTGATCTTCTCCTCGACCGTGCCCACCGAACTCTGGTTGCCCGCGTCCCAGCGGACCCGGTCACCCTTGGTGAACTCGCGCATCCTCGGTCTCCTTCCTCCGCCCCCGCCGCCGTCCGGCCTCAGCCGGACGCCTCGGTCCTCTGCTCCTGCGGCGGACGGGGGTCACCGCGTGTCCTTGAGGGGATCGTGCCCCCAGTTCATCAGTGAGTACCGCCAGCGGGTGTCGCGTACGTCGCCCGACGGCCGCTGGGCGCGGTGCCGGTGGATGTAGCCGACCACGGCGCGCATGTGCTCGTAGTCGTCGGCGGAGAGATCGGCGCGGTTGGTGCGCAGGATCTCGACGATTCGCCGACCGGAGCGGTGCCCGACCGACTCCTCGGCGCCGTGGTGCTGCCCCACCTCGGCCGACGAGCCGGTCGCGAGCCAGCGCTCCAGCTCGGACGGTGACATGTTGACCTCGGCCTCGAACTCCGCGCGGACCCGTTCGGTGTCCATACCCGCGATTACCCACCCCGGACGGGTTCACGCGGGCGGGCACGCGCGGGGTGGGCTCTCAGGGCAGGGCCCGTCCCGCCTCGGCGAGGGCCTGCGCGGTGAGTTCGGCGAGGGTGCCGGCCTCGGGCCGGTCGACCCACGTCTGGGTGCCGACCCGCAGCGCGGTCAGGAAGCACCCGGCGATCACCCGGCCGCCGGTCACCGAGCGCGACTCCGCGGGGGTACGGCGGTCCAGCTCGAGCGCCAGCTCGCGCTCGAACGACGCGAACGTGGCGATCTGCTCGGCCAGCAGCTCCGGGTGCGCGCGGATCAGCCGTGCCTGCTCCAGCCACGCCGGATCGTTGTCGTCCAGATCGGCCTCGATGAGGTGCTCCCGGATGCTGGCGGTGAGCGCCTCCCACGGCCGCTCGCTCGCCGGGCGGGCGGCCACGGTGTCGAGCAGGCGGCGCAGCCGGGTGCGGTCGCCGTGCAGGACCGCCTCCCGCTTGCCCGCGAAGTAGTTGGAGAACGTGCGCCGGGAGACCATCGCGGCGTCGGCGATCGCCTCCACCGTGAGGTTGTCGTAGCCGTGTCGCAGCGCCAGCCGCACCGCCGCCTCGTGCAGCGCCTGCGTGCGCGCCCTCTTCTTCCGCTCCCGCAGACCCATCGCCGTGTCCATCCCGCACAGCGTAGGCCCGGACGTGATTCGTTTCTCAATGCGCAAACTTGCTCAGTGGGCAACTTCACGGGATAGTTGCCCTAGGCAAACATTTCGCCGCGTCCGGCGATCCTTCCGACCGTCCGCACCCCGGAGGCTGTGTGAGTTCCCCGATCACCGCGCCCACGAACACCGCGCCGGCATCCGGTCGCACACGGGTCGTCAAGCCGCTCACCGGCCTGCTGCTGGCGCTGTTCGTCGCGATGACCAGCTCCACGATCGTCTCGACCGCGCTCCCCCGCATCATCGGGGCGCTCAACGGTACACAGACCCAGTACACCTGGGTCGTCACCGCGACACTGCTGGCCGCGACCGCGACGACGCCGATCTGGGGCAAGCTCGCCGACCTGTACAGCAAGAAGATGCTGGTGCAGCTCGCCATCGCGGTCTTCCTGGTGGGGTCACTGATCAGCGGCTTCGCCCAGGACGCCGGGCAGCTCATCGCCGCCCGCGCGTTCCAGGGACTCGGCGTGGGCGGGTTGCAGGCACTGGTCCAGGCCGTGATCGCCGCTCTCATCCCGCCGAAGGAGCGCGGCCGGTACAACGGCGTTCTCGGCGCGGTGATGGCCCTGGCCACGGTCAGCGGCCCGCTGCTGGGCGGCCTGATCACCGACACCGCGTGGCTTGGCTGGCGGTGGTGCTTCTTCGTCGGGGTGCCCTTCGCCGCCGCGGCACTGCTGGTGCTGCAACGCACGTTGCGGCTGCCCGCCGTCCGCGCGCGCGACGACGTGCACGTCGACTACACCGGCGCGGCCCTGATCGCCACCGGGGTGAGCGTGCTGCTCATCTGGGTGTCGTTCGTGGATTCCTCGTTCGCGTGGCTGTCCTGGCAGACCGCCGCGATGGCCGGGCCCGCGGTGCTCCTGCTCGCCGTCGCCGTGCTATGGGAGTCGCGCACCCGCGAACCGATCGTGCCACTGCACATCGTCCGGCAGCGCACACCGGCGCTGGCCATTCTCGCCAGTCTCGCCGTCGGCATGGCGATGTTCGGGGGCGCGGTGTTCCTCGGCCAGTACTTCCAGGTGGCCCGCGGCTACGACCCGACCGAGGCAGGGCTGCTGATGGTGCCGATGATGGCCGGCGTGCTCGTGGCCTCCACCCTGTCGGGGCTGCGGGTGAGCAGGACCGGGCGCACCAAACTCCCCATCGTCGCGGGCACGGTCGTGCTCGTCGCCGGGTTCGCCGTGCTGTCCACACTGGAGCGGGACACGCCGTTGGCGACCGTGTTCGTCGGCCTGGTCCTGGTCGGTACCGGTGTCGGCCTGTCGATGCAGAACCTCGTCCTCGCGGTGCAGAACACGGTGGCGCTGCGCGACGTCGGCGCGGCCAGCGCGTCCATCACCTTCTTCCGCTCGCTCGGGGGCACCGTCGGCATCTCGGTGCTCGGCGCGGTGCTGGCGAACACGGTCGAGCAGCGCATCGCCCGGGGTCTGCGAGAGGCCGGTGTGCCGCCGTCGGCGGGCGGGGACACGAGCAATCTCAACCTGGCCGAACTGCCCGAACCGATGCGCGAGATCGTGCGCGGCGCCTACGGCGACGCTACCGGGCACATCTTTCTCCTCTCCACCGCGATCGCCGTGGTGGGTGTGCTCGCCGCCCTCGCGCTCAAACCGGCGGACCTGCGGACCAGCCTGGACCTCACCGGCGACGGGAACGCCTCCGACGGCGTTCCCGGTGCCGCGGGCGGGCCTGCTGGACCGGCCGACCGCGGGTAAGCTGCGCACCGAAACCGGTTCGGCCAGTCAGGAGACGGCGGTGCTCGTCCTGCGCTCGGTCGCGCTGTTCCTGCTCGCGGCGCTCACCGAGATCGGCGGCGCCTGGCTGGTGTGGCAGGGCGTGCGGGAACAGCGCGGTCTGCTGTGGATCGGGGCCGGCGTCCTCGCCCTCGGGTTGTACGGCTTCGTCGCGACCCTGCAACCCGATCCCCACTTCGGCCGCATCCTCGCCGCCTACGGCGGTGTCTTCGTCGCGGGTTCCCTCGCGTGGGGCGTCCTCCTCGACGGTTACCGCCCGGACCGCTTCGACGTGCTCGGCGCACTGGTCTGCCTGGCCGGAGTCGCGATCATCATGTACTCCCCGCGCGGCTGACCCGGTCCGACGCGTCAGCGGCCCCGCCGGGCGGCGCGATGGGCGGCCATGCGCACGGGCGCGTTCGCGGCACCGTAGCCGGCGTAGTCCCCCACACGCTGGACGACCTCGAAGAACACGCGGGAGCCGAGCACCTCGGTACAGAAGTGGAAGAACTCCCCCGCCTCGTCGGCGTCGTAGAGGATGCCGTACTCCCGCAGCGCGGCGAGGGTCTCGGCGGGCAGCTCCACTCGCGCGTCGAGGTCGTCGTAGTAGTTGTCCGGCACCGACAGCAGCGGCACCCGCCGCTCCCGCATGGCGCGGGCGCTGGCGACGATGTCGTCGGTGGCGAACGCGACGTGCTGCGGGTCGGGCACACCGGGCGCCCAGCTTCCCCTGCGCAGCACGGTGCCGTGCAGCACCAGGCGCACCCGGTCGGCCTCGGAGGCCACTGTCCGGGTGCGCACCAGGCCGAACGGCGCGGCGAACTCGCCGCTGGAGCGGGTACGCAGGCCCAGCACGGCGCGGTAGAACAGCGTGGCCTCGTCGTAGTAGTCGAACGGCTGCGCCAGCGCCACGTGGTCGATCCCGGTCAACCCGGCCAGCGGCACACCGCCGTCACCGGTGAGGATGAAGTCGGACAGCCAGTCGTCGGCCTCGGCACCGCCCCGGCGCCGGGTGGACCCGCCCTCGGCCCGGGAATCGGTGCGGCAGAAGAACAACGCCGTCCCGTCCGGCGCGGCCACCGCGCTGAGGTCGGCCTCGTCGTGGTCGCGGGTCCGTTCGATCGCCGGCGCCAGCAGCGCGTGCGCGCGCCGGGCCGAACGGGGCGGGTCGGCACTGTCCACC
>NZ_KB912660.1:53455-58267 GCF_000383795.1 Saccharomonospora saliphila YIM 90502 | reverse complement strand
GTGCGCCGCCCCGGCCGGGAGCGGGCCGGGGCGGTCCCTCGCGAGGGCGCCGGGTCCACGCCGCGCGAGGCCGTCTCGATACCTCCTGACACGGCGCTCACTCGTTTTCGAGCGTGGCGTCCAGGGCCGAGCAGAACGCCTCGGGGGTGAGCTGTCCGGTGAACAACCGCTCCAGGTTGCTCAACATCGCCTCCGCCTGGTCGGCCGGAAGCGCCTGGTCCCAGGAGAGTTGGAAGTTCGGGGCCTGGGAGGCCACCTCGTACACCGACGAGAGGTAGCCGGAGTCGTCGGTGCCGGCCAGTTCCTCCTCGATCCCGCGCACCGGGGGCACGGAGCCGTTCTCGAGCAGGGTGTCCACGTAGGCGTCGTTCATCAGCCCGTTGTCCAGGTAGTCCAGCGCGGCCGCGCGTTCCTGTTCGGTGGCCTCCGCGCTGACCGACCAGTAGTTCGCAGGGTTGCCCACGATGTTGCCCGGGTCGCCCGCACCTCCCTCGACGACCGGGAACGTGGTGTATCCGAGGTGCCCCTCGGCGATGAACTCGGGAGCCGAGTCCTTGATGCTCGGATAGGCCCAGGAGCCCATCAGATACATCGCCGCCTTGTCGGTGTAGAGCAGCGCGGCGTCGGCTCCGCTGTCGGCCGCGATGGACCCGAAGCCGTCGACGAAGCCGTTGGCCTCGACCAGATCCCGGATCATCGTCGCCGCGCGCTCGACGGCCGGGTGCGACCACGCTCCGGGCTCGCCCGCCTCGATCGCCTCGAACACCTCCGGCCCGCCGATGCGGTCCACGAGGTACTCCAGCCACATGAGCTGCGGCCACTTGCTCTGGCCGCCCATCGCCAACGGCGCCACGCCCTCGTCGTTGAAGCGCGGCACCAGTTCGAGCAGCTCACCCCAGGTGCGCGGCGGCTCGGCGCCGATCGCGTCGAACAGCTTCTTGTTGTAGTAGAGCAGCACCGGCTGCATGCCGTTGTTCGGCACGGCGTGGACCTCACCGTCCACGATCCCGTTGTCCAGCACCGAAGGGAGGAACTTGTCCGTCAGTGCCGCCTCGTCCGGCACCGCTTCGGACAGGTTGACCACCCGGTCCGCCTCGACCCAGGTCCGCAGGGTGCCGCCGCCCCACCCGAAGATCAACGTGGGCGCGTCGCCCGCGCCGATGGAGGTGCGGATCTTCTGCTTGTACGCGTCGTTGGCGAAGAACTCGGCCCCCACCGAGGCGTCGGGGTTCTCGTCGTTCCAGCGTTGGAACGACTGCCGTATCGTCTGCTCGTCGCCACCGGTGAGAGCCCACGCCGAGGCTCCCGTGGCCCCGGGTCCGCTCGACCCGCAGGCCGTACCGAGTGTGAGCACCGTGGCCGCCGCCGTCAGCAGCGCCACCCGCCGTTGAGCCATGGTCATGCCGTGCCTTCCTCGTCGAAGGTCCCGAAACTTTTCGGAAAAGCACTACAGAGTGTTAGGGGACACTAGAACTCGTCGCGCAGCCGGTCAAGACCTGATTTCGACGACAGATCAGGTACAGTGTCCGGAAACATTTCGGCAAACCAAGCGGAGGTTTCTGTGGGAGCAGGACCCGACACCGCGCCGCGGGCGACGCTGGCGATGGTCGCCGACGCCGCGGGCGTCTCCCTGCCGACCGCCTCGAAGGTGGTGAACGGGCGTGGCGACGTCGCCTCGGCCACCCGTGCCCGCGTCGAGGAGGCGGTGCGCAAGCTCGGCTACGTGCCCCAGGTGGGCAGGCGCAGCGTGGCACCCGCGCGGACGGTCGACCTGGTCTTCGACGAGCTCGTGAGCCCGTACTCGCTCGCCGTCCTGCGCGGAGTCACCGAGGCGGGCGCCGAGAACGGTGTCGACGTCGTCGTCGGGCGCATCCCCTCGGAGTCCGGTCCGGTGCCGGGTGCGGACTCGTGGGCGAACCGGCTCAAGACCGCGGGCCGTGAAGGGCTCATCGTGGTGACCTCGGAGCTGACCCGGGAGCAGGTCGAGGGATTCGACCGGGCGGGCCTGCCGCTCGTGGTGATCGATCCGCTCAACCTGCCCCGCATCGAGGTCACCAGCGTCGGGGCCACCAACTTCTCCGGCGGCGTCTCCGCCACCGAGCACCTGCTCGGCCTCGGCCACCGCCGCATCGGGTTCGCGGGCGGCCCGGAGAGCGCCTCGTGCGGGCAGGCGCGCCTGCACGGCTACCGCGCCGCCCTGGAGAAGGCCGGGGTGGAGCCCGACCCGGAGCTGACGCTGCACGGCGCCTTCGGCTACCCGGACGGCCTGGAGATGGGCATCCGGCTGCTCGATCTCGATCCCCGCCCCACCGCGGTGTTCGCGGCCAGCGACGCCACCGCCCTCGGCGTGGTGGAGGCCGCGCGCCGACGCGGCCTGCGGGTGCCCGACGACCTCAGCGTCGTCGGTTACGACGACACGATCCTGGCCACCCTGGCGACCCCGGCGCTGACGGTGGTGCGCCAGCCGCTGCCGGACATGGGCCGGGTCGCGCTGCGCACGCTGTTGCGCCTGGCCGAAGGCGACACCCTGGACTCCCACCACGTCGAACTGGCCACCCAGCTCGTCGTGCGCGACTCGACCGCACCCCGAGGAGAGCGATGACGACCCACGACTGGCAGGACACCTCGGCCTCGGCCCGGCAGCGCGCGCGTGCCCTGCTCGCCGAGCTGACGTTGGAGGAGAAGCTCGCCCAGCTCGGCGGCGCCTGGCCCGGAAACGAGACCGTCGAGGGCAACGTCGCTCCCATGCAGGACGTGTTCTCCCGGGGCGCGGTGCCGTTCGACGACCGCGCCGAGCACGGCCTGGGCCACCTCACGCGGGTGTTCGGCACGGCGCCCGTGAGCGCCGCCGAGGGCGCGCGCAGGATGGTCGAGCTCCAGCGGAGACTGGTCGGCACGAGCAGGTTCGGCATCCCCGCCCTGGCGCACGAGGAGTGCCTGACCGGGTTCACCACCTACGGCGCCACCGTCTACCCGGCCCCGCCCGCGTGGGCGGCGACGTTCGACCCGGATCTGGTGGAGCGGATGGCCGCGGCGATCGGCACCGACATGCGCGCGGTCGGTGTCCATCAGGGACTCGCACCCGTGCTCGACGTCGTGCGCGACCACCGCTGGGGCCGGGTCGAGGAGACGCTCGGCGAGGACCCCTACCTCGTCGGCACGCTCGGCACCGCCTACGTGCGCGGGCTCCAGAGCGCGGGCGTGCACGCCACGCTCAAGCACTTCGCCGGCTATGCCGCCTCCCGCGCCGCGCGCAACCACGCGCCGGTGTCGATCGGGCCCCGGGAACTGCGGGACGTCGTCCTGCCGCCCTTCGAAATGGCCGTGCGCGAGGGCGGGGCGTGGTCGGTCATGAACGCCTACGTCGATCTCGACGGCGTTCCGGCCGCGGCCGACCGGGCGCTGCTGACCGGAATCCTGCGCGACGAGTGGGGATTCGACGGCACGGTGGTCTCCGACTACTGGGCCATCGCGTTCCTGGTGACCATGCACCGCGTCGCCGAGGACGTGGGGCACGCGGGCGCGCTGGCGCTGGCCGCCGGGATCGACGTGGAGCTGCCGGACGGACTCTGCTACGGGACCGAGCTCGCCGACCTGATCGCCGACGGGCGCGTGGACGAGAAGCTCGTCGACCGCGCGGTGTCGCGGCTGCTGACCCAGAAGGCGGAGCTGGGCCTGCTCGATCCGGACTGGACACCGGAGGGCGCGGTCGACGAGACGGTCGAGCTGGACTCACCACGCAACCGGGAGCTGGCCGGCGCGCTCGCCCGCCGGTCGGTCGTGCTGCTCGACAACGACGGCACATTGCCGTTGGCCCCCGCACCCGCCCGGGTCGCGCTCGTGGGGCCCTGCGCCGACGACCCGCTGGCCTTCCTCGGCTGCTATTCGTACCCGAACCACGTGCTGCCCCGGCACCCGGATCTGGGCCTTGGCCTGGACGTCGCGTCACTGGCCGAGGCGTTGCGGGCGGAACTGAGCCATTCCGAGGTCACCGTCTCCCCGGGGTGCCCGGTGCGCGAACCCGACACCTCCGGCTTCGCCGCCGCCCTCGCCGAGGCTCGCGCGGCCGACGTCTGCGTCGCCGTCGTCGGCGACCGCGCGGGCATGTTCGGCGAGGGCACCTCGGGCGAGGGTTGCGATGCCGGCGATCTGCGGCTGCCCGGCGCCCAGGACGAGCTGCTCAGCGCGCTGCTGGAGCTGGACACCCCGGTAGTGGTGGTCGTGGTGTCCGGGCGGCCCTACGCACTGGGCGCGCACGCAGGCCGCGCCGCCGCCGTCGTACAGGCGTTCATGCCCGGTGTCGAAGGAGGCGCCGCGCTCGCCGGTGTGCTGTCCGGGCGCGTGGTGCCATCCGGACGGCTGCCGATGCAGGTCCCGAGGGACCCGGGCGGACAGCCCACGACCTACCTGCACCCGCCGTTGGGCGGCGACAGCGAAGGCATCAGCAACCTCGACCCGACGCCGCTGTATCCGTTCGGACACGGCCTGTCCTACACCGAGTTCGCCTACGACGAGCTCGCCGTCGACGCCACCGCGATCCCCACCGACGGGCGGGTGGAGATCACCGTCCGGGTGACCAACACCGGCGACCGCGCCGGATCGGAAGTGGTGCAGCTCTACCTGCGTGACGAGTACGCCCAGGTGACAAGGCCGGTGCGCCAGCTCGCCGGGTTCGCCCGGGTCGACCTCGACCCCGGGCAGCGAGCCCGCGTGTCGTTCTCGTTGCACGCCGACCGCACCGCCTTCACGGGCGCGGACCTGCGGCGGGTGGTCGAGCCCGGCGCGATCGGGGTGTTCGTCGGCCGGTCGGCC
>NZ_KB912660.1:47938-53355 GCF_000383795.1 Saccharomonospora saliphila YIM 90502 | reverse complement strand
GGCGGGGCCTCGCGGTGCGGCGCCTGCCGTGCGGGTCCACCGTCGCCGACGGCTACACCGCCGCCCCGCACGTGCTGGACCACGCGCCGACCGCGGTGGTGGCGTTCAACGACAACGTCGCGCTGGGCCTGCTGAGCGGATTGCGCGAGCTGGGCGTGCGCGTGCCGGACGAGATCTCGGTGACCGGCTTCGACGACGTGCCGCTCTCCGGAGTGGTCGATCCGGAGCTGACCACGGTCACGGTGCCGAAGGGCGAGGTCGGCAGACTGGCCTGGCACCGGCTGGCGGGCCTGGGTTCGGGTCCCGCCGGGGCGCCGTCCCGCGTCGCGGTCACGCTGACCGTGCGCGGCACCACGGCGCCCCCGCGCGCCGAGCCGCTGTCCACTGTGCCTGCCGCACGGTGACCCGCTCACCCACAGGGCGGTGCGCCGGGCACCGCCCTGGCGTCAGGGAACGGTCTCCGGGTGGACCACCCGGGCGTCACCTCCGCCCCGGCGCTCGGGTTCGGCGACGGCCTGGGCCGTCCCGTCCGGCAGGATCTCGACGGCGGTCGCCGCGCCGATCTCGCCTACGGGGCTGAACTCGTGCCCCCGGGCGGTCAACGCCGCGCCGTGGGCGTCGGTGAACGCGGGCTCGGCGGACACCGCGGCCGTGTTGCGCTGGGTGGCGCGCGGCGCCGCCAGGGCCGAGGGCAGATCCGCGCCCTGGTCGATGCGGCGCACCAGCGTCTGGATCACCGTGGTGATGATCGTGGAGCCGCCGGGCGAACCGAGCACGAGCCACGGCCTGCCGTCGTCGAGCACGATGGTCGGCGACATCGACGAGCGCGGCCGCTTGCCGCCTTCGATGCGGTTCGGGTCGTCGGCGTCGTAGACGTGACTGAAGTCGGTCAGCTCATTGTTGAGCAGGAATCCTCGGCCGGGCACCGTGATGCCGCTGCCGCCGGTCTGCTCGATGGTCAGGGTGTAGGACACGGCGTTGCCCCATCGGTCGACCACACTCACGTGCGTCGTCGAGGGGCCCTCGGTGTCCGGGCGCCCTGCGTGCCCGCCGACGTCGACGTCCCCGCACGACGCGTCGTACCGGCCGTCCGCCACGCCCGAGGCGACGGGTTTCGCCGCGGCCCGGTCCGGATCGAGCGCGCAGGCCCGTTCGGCGGCGAAGCCGTCGGAGAGCAACTCCTCGGTGGGCACGTCCACGAACGCCGCGTCGCCCGAGTATTTCGCCCGGTCGGCATAGGCCAGCGCGGAGGCTTCGAGGTAGTGGTGCCACAGCCGCTCGGGCGACAGCGACGCCACGTCGAACCGTTCGAGGATGTTCAGGGTCTCGCCCACGGTGGTTCCCCCGCTCGACGGCGGGGCCATGCCGACGACCTCGTAGCCGCGGTAGTCGTGCCGCGTGGGCTCGGGGCGAAGCACCTCGTAGCGGGCGAGGTCGGCCGGGTCCATGGTGCCCGGGGGCACCGGCAGATCGGCCCCGGCGGTCACCGGCGGGGTGCGAACCACCTCGGCGATCTCGTCGGCCAGCCGTCCGTGGTAGAAGGCCTCGACCCCCTCCCGCGCGAGCGTGCGGTAGGTCCGTGCGAGGTCGGGGTTGCGGAACACCGACCCGACTCGCGGCGCGGCCCCCTCGGGCAGGAACAGTTCGGCGGTGGATTCCACGGCCGCGAATCGCTCGCGGTTGGCGAGCGTCTGGTTGTGGAAGGTCTCGTCGACGACGAACCCGCGGGAGGCCAACCGCGCCGCCGGGCGCAACGCCTCGGCCAGCGAGTACGTGCCCCAGTCGCGCAGCGCGGCCTCCCAGCTCGCGGGCGTGCCGGGCACCCCGACCGCCGCTCCGCTGGTGACCATGTCGGGAAAGAACGGGTACGGCCGCCCCGTCGCGGGGTCGACGAACGCGTCGCGCGGCATGGCCGCCGGTGCGGTCTCGCGGCCGTCGATCGTCTCGACGACACCACGCTCGGCGTCGTAGTGGACGAGGAACCCGCCGCCACCCAGGCCCGCGCTGTACGGGTCGGTGACGCCGAGCGCGGCGGCGGTGGCCACCGCGGCGTCGGTGGCGTTGCCGCCGCGCCGCAGCACCTCGATCCCGATCGCCGTGGCCTCCGGGTCGACCGAACTCACCGCCCCGCCACCGCCGACGGCCACCGGATTCTTGTCGGTGTGCCACCCCTGCGCGCTGGCCTGCGGCGGCGCGGTCAGCGCGCCCGCCGTCATCGCGAGGGCCAGGGCGGCGGCAGGCACCCGGAGTCGTACCGGCGTGGACAGTGCTGCGGACATCGGCGATCCTCCGTCGTGGTCGAACGCGGACGCGACACCTCCTCCAGCATGGTCCACGACGGACACCGCGAAGGCGCTACGCCGTCCGGACGATTCCTGCTCGCGGCTCTCCCCCGAACGGTCGCACACCCGTGTTCCAGGTCGCGAACGGATAACGATCGCCGCCGCACTCTCGGCCCGCCGCAGCCAGAACGGCCAGGGTGCCGTAGTGGACCAGACCTCTGACCCCCGGGGAGGGATCGACGTGCGGACAGGGACGCGGGCCGGGCGGGGCCGTGGGGTGAGTGTGGCCGCCGTGCTCGCACTGGTGGCCGCCGGATGCGGCGGGCCGGACGACGGCGGCGGGTTCACCACCGAGCTGCAACTCGGTACGGGCAGCACGGGCGGGGTGTACTTCCCCCTGGGGCAGGAATACGCCACCATCTTCACCGACACGATCGACGTCGACGGTCTCAGCGTGAGCGCGGTGGAGACCGGTGCCTCCGTGGAGAATCTCGCCAAGATCGCGCGGGGCGAGCTGCAACTCGGCATCGCCCAGCACAACACCGCGCAGGACGCCGTCGCCGGCACCGGCGAGTTCGAGGGCGCGGCCGTGGACAACGTGGGATTCCTGGGAAGCCTCTACCCCGAGGCCGCCCAGATCATCACCCTGGAGTCGACCGGGATCGAGTCCGTGGCCGACCTCGAAGGCGCCACGGTGTCGATCGGCCCGCCCGGTGGGGGAACGCGCCAGGCCGCCGAGCGGATACTCGCGGCCTACGGTCTCGACCAGGGTTCCTACACCGCCCTGGAGGAAGGCTTCGGCGACGCGCGCACCAAGCTCCAGGACGGCAACGCCGACGCCTCCATCGAGATCCTCGGCGTGCCCGCCGCGAGCCTGAACGAGCTGGCGGCGACGACCGGGGAGGTGCGGCTGGTCCCGCTCGACGACGAGCGGATCGACGCGATCGTCACCGACGGCGGGCTCACCGAGTACGAGATCCCGGCCGGCACCTACGACTTCCTCGACGAGCCGGTGCCGACGGTGTCGGTGTTCGCCGCGATGTACGCGTCGACGACGCAGGTGAGCGAGGAACTCGGCTACGAGATCACGCGCGCCCTCTACACCGGGGCCGACTCGCTCACGCTCCCGCAGAAGGACCTGATCACGCTCGACGACGCCACGCTGGGCCGGGGGGAGGTACCCCTGCATCCGGGTGCGGAGCGCTACTTCCGGGAACAGGGCCTGCTCGACTGACTCGTCCCGCACGGTGGCACGCACAGGGAGCGGGTGAGACGATGCGCGACGCGGTGGGAGCCGTCGAGCCGGACGGTGCCACCTCGGAGCACGACCGGGAGAGCCGGTACCGGACGCGGCTCGGCCCGTGGCGGTGGGTCGTGGCGGTGCTCGCGAGCGGCCTCACCGCGTTCCAGCTCTACACCGCCCTGTTCGGCACGCTGACCTCCCTGTTGCAGGGCGCGGTGCACGTGGGCGCCGCGATGAGCCTGGTCTACCTGCTCTACCCCGCCCGCAGGACGGGAGCGCGCAGGCCGGGCGTCCCGCCGCACGACGTCGTGCTCTGCGGGCTGACGCTGTGGGCCACGGGGCACATCCTCGTGCACTACGAGCGCCTGACCACCCAGGCGGTCATCCTGGGCTACGAGCCGCTCGACGTCGTGCTCGCCACCGCCGCGCTGGCGCTGATTCTGGAAGCCACCCGGCGCTGCGTCGGACTGCCGATCGTGGTGATCGCGCTGGCCGCCCTGGCCTACGGCTACTTCGGCCCCGCGATGCCGATCTTCGACCACCCCGGCTTCTCCTTCGAGCTGCTGGTCGGCGAAGCCGTCTACACCTCGACGTCGGTGTTCGGCACCCCGATCCAGGTGTCGTCCACCTTCATCTTCCTGTTCCTGTTCTTCGGCGTAGTGCTGGTGCGGACCGGAATCGGCCGCTTCCTCAACGACCTGGCCTTCGGCCTCACGGGCCGCTACACCGGTGGCACGGCCAAGGCGGCGGTCGTGGCGAGCGGCATGCAGGGCATGGTCTCGGGAAGCTCGGTGGCCAACACCGTGGCCTCGGGCTCGTTCACGATCCCGATGATGAAGCGGGCGGGGTTCCGTCCCCGGTTCGCGGGAGCGACCGAGGCGGCGGCCTCCACCGGAGGGCAACTCGTGCCTCCGATCATGGGCGCGGCCGTGTTCATCATGGCCGAGTACACCGGCACCCCGTACGACGAGATCGTCCTGCTCGCCGTGGTCCCGGCCGCGCTGTACTACCTCGGCCTGTTCGCGGGCGTGCACTGCGAGGCACGCCGCACCGGCGTGCTCGGAGCCCCGCGCGAGGCGTTGCCCTCCGTGCGTGCCCTGCTCGCCCGCGCCCACCTCCTCGCTCCCCTCGCGGTGATCGTCGGCCTGCTGCTCGCCGGGCGCTCCCCCGCCAACGCCGCGCTGTTCGGCATTCTCACCGCGCTGTCGGTGAGCCTCGTGCGGGCCGACACCCGCCCGCGCCCGGCCGAACTCGCCGGCCTGTTCGAACGCGGAGCCCGCGCGGCCCTGCCCGTGATCGCCGCGTGCGCCAGTGCCGGGATCATCGCGGGCACCGTCACGCGCACCGGGCTCGGCGGCAAACTCGCGGGCGGCATCCTCGACCTGTCCATGGGCTGGCTCGCCCTCGCGCTGGCGTTCACCATGCTGGCGTGCCTGGTGCTCGGAATGGGCCTGCCCACCACCGCCAACTACGTCGTCACCGCCACGGTCGCCGCGCCGATCCTGCTCCAGTTCGACGTGCCCGTGCTCGCCGCACACCTGTTCGTGTTCTACTTCGGCATCGTCGCCGACATCACGCCACCGGTCTGCCTCGCCGCCTACGCCGGGGCGGGTCTGGCCGCCGCGAACCCGATGCGCACCGGGCTGACCGCACTCACGCTCGCGGTGCCCGGCTTTCTCGTGCCGTTCGTGTTCGTGACCCAACCCGCTCTGCTGTGGCAGGACGCGACCGTGGGCGCCTTCCTCGGCACCCTGACCACGACGGCGGCCGGGATCGTCGCGGTCTCGGCCGGGCTCATCGGCTTCGCGCCCGGCCGCACCCCGCCCGTGGCGCGGTTCGCGCTCGTGGCAGGGGGCCTTGTCGCGCTCCACCCCCACCTCGGCGTGTCCCTG
>NZ_KB912660.1:5204-47838 GCF_000383795.1 Saccharomonospora saliphila YIM 90502 | reverse complement strand
CGGCCCGCGCGCGGGCCCTCGGGTTGACGGTGAGCACGGCGCTGAGGCCGGGCGGGTCGGCACCGTCGTAGGCGTCGATGCGCCGCAGGTAGCGCTCGACCAGCTCGCGCGAGGTCACCGCGCCGTCGTCGAGCAGCGCGCGCAACTCGGACACGCCGAGCCCGACGACGCGGGGCGGGACGGGCCCGGCCACCGCCTGCGCGGGCATCATCGTGCAGGCCATCAGGACCGCAGTGGCCACCACACTCGCTCGGCGCACGCTCGTCCCCTTTCCTCGTCCGGTCGGGGGCACGGTGGCGCCCGGTGCGTCGGGCCGACCCCCAGGCGTCCCACGACTGAGTAGAGCAGAACTCGCCCGGCGCGGGCGTCCGCTGTCCGGCTGACGCGACGACGACCTACCGGCCTGACGCGCTCCGCCGACCGCCCCGTGTGGCAGACTGGGGCGAGCATGGTTGCGTTCGTTTCACCTCTCGTGCCCTCGCCCGTCGCCACGGCCGGGCCCCGGCCGTCCGTCGCGTTCCCCGACGGTCCTGGGAGCTGACCGGTATGCGGACACGGCAAGCATTGGAGCGCACGCTCGCCTCGATCGACGGGCGCGGGTACGGCTCGTACAAGCAACTGCACGGCACCTACGACCTCGGCCTGTTCCGGCTGGCCGTCGACCACGTGCAGGTCGACCCGTACGCGCCGCCGTCGAAGGCGCGGGCCATCCTCGACCTGGACACCACCGGGCTGCCCGCCGACCTGATCGACACCGCGCGCAAGCGGGTCGCCGTCAGCGACTTCCTCACCCGGCGCTGCCACGAGGCGGCCCGGAAGGGCGCGGGCGACGACCGGGCCGTGTCCTTCGGCGCGCCCGGGCAGGAGGTCCTGCCGCGCACCAGCGTCCTCATCGCCGACGACCGCGTCGAGGCGCGCTTCGAGGTCGCCCTGCCCGCGAAGGGCCGGCGGGTGCTCGGGCGGGTCGCTGCGGACATCCTCACCGGCACGGTGCCCCGGATCGTCGAGTCGTCGCTGCGCTACGCCCGCCTCGACGCCGAGGCGCTGCGCGCCCACGTCGAGCTCCACCTCGACCAGGAGCACCTGCGGTCCCGGCTCGCCGAACGGGGCCTGGTGGCGTTCGTGGGTGACGGCGCGATCCTGCCACGCCGCTCGGGCGACTCCGACCTGCCGATGTCCGACGGCGCGACCCCGTTCGCCGGCCCGGATTCCCTGCGGGTGTCCTTCGACCTGCCCAGCGGGCGCACGATCACCGGCATGGGCGTGCCCGAGGGGGTCACGGTCGTCGTCGGCGGCGGGTACCACGGCAAGTCGACCCTGCTGCGGGCCCTCGAACGGGGCGTCTATCCGCACGTGTCCGGGGACGGGCGCGAGTGGGTCGTCACCCGGCACGACGCCGTGACCATCCGCGCCGAGGACGGCCGCGCCGTGACCGGGGTGAACATTTCCCCGTTCATCACCGACCTGCCCTCGGGCACCGACACCACGCGCTTCACCACGACCAACGCCAGCGGGTCGACCTCGCAGGCGGCCAACCTCGTCGAGGCCCCGGAGGCCGGGACCTCGCTGCTGCTGATCGACGAGGACACCTCGGCGACCAACTTCATGATCCGCGACGAGCTGATGCGTGAGCTCATTCCCGCCGACCGGGAGCCGATCACTCCGTTCGTCGACCGCATCCGGCCGCTGTACGAGGAGCTGGGTGTCTCGACGGTTCTGGTCGCGGGCGGTTCCGGCGCGTTCTTCGCCGTGGCCGACCAGGTCGTCGCCCTCGACGCCTACACGCCGCACGACGTCACCGACGCCGCGCACGCCATCACCGACGGCCCGCGCGAGACCCCTGAACAGCACCGGGCCGACCGGTCGGCACGGGTGTTCGCCCACGCCGCACGCCGCGTTCCCACCGCGGGATCACTGCGTCCCCGGGGCAAGACCAAGCCCGCGAAGGCACGCGGGCGTACCGCCGTCCAGTACGGTACGCAGACCATCGACCTCAGCGCCGTCGCCCAGCTCGTCGATCCGGCCCAGACGACCGCCATCGCCCACATCCTCGACCGGCTCGCCGACCTGCTCGACGGACGCCGCACCCTCCACGAGGCGGTGGACGAGATCTACGAGCGTATCGAGCGGGACGGCCTCGACGCGCTCTCCCCGCACAGCGGACACCCGGGCCACCTCGCGCTCCCCCGCCGCCACGAGGTCCACGCCGCGCTCAACCGGTACCGGGGACTGAGCATCGTCTCGCAGACCTGAGACCGCCCGCGGCGGCACGAGCACGCGGACGGGATCGTCGCTCAGCCGGGAAGGATCGACCTCGTCGCGGCGGTCTTCCTCGCCGTCGCACCTGGCTTCACGCGGTGCTGTCGGTCGAGGTGGTCGACGGCACGCCGGTGGAGCATTCCTGTGTCGGCCCTGTGGCAGCGAGTGAGGCAAGGAGCCGTACCGGTTCGACGAGTCCGTCGCAACACAACGAATACACGTTGCTGCGCCCCTTCGGAGTGGCGGTGATGAGCTGTTGCTCGCGCAGCGGTGTGAGATGGTGGCTGACGAGCGTCTGGCTCATGCCCGTCGCGTCGGTGAGCTCGCGGACCGTGCGGGGTCGTTCGGCCAGGAGCAGCATGAGGGTCAGCCGGGTCTCGTCGGCCACCGCCTTGAGCATGGGCGCGAGTCGGCGCGCGCGTTCCGCGGCCGTCGGCGCGCTCACGTCCCACAGCGTGATGTCCAGCTCGCGTGCCATGCTCTCATTGAACCACAAGCCACGCCTTATCACCAACTATGACTGGTGATAGAGTCGGTTACTGTTAGATTGACGTCAGGCTGGCCGGACCCGGCACGCGAAACACTTGTACGCCTGCTGGCCGGAGAGGTTGTCGAAGTAGCGGTCGTCGACAAGCGTGTTGGCGGCACCGTACCGCGGGGCCCTGAACAGGTCACCGGCGCGTTGAAGCGGACCGAACCCGTTCGGGACGAAGACGGTGTCCTCCCGAATGCCGTCCCACAGCAACGCGGTTCCGGTGACAGCGCCGCGCGGGCTCTCGACCACCACGGGTATGCCCTCGGCGATCCCGTAGCGCTGCGCGGTCCTCGGATGGACCTGGATGAATCGCAGGCCGTTGAGTTGCTTGCCGGTGTGGGTCCAGTGCGTGACGGAAGCGAAGTGGACCACGCTCGGGCGCCCGGTCATCCCCATCAGGGGGTACCGCCGGTGGACGTCCCCGGTGCCGCGGATCCCGAGCCGCACGACCGGAGTGAGCGCATGCGGGTTGACCGGGTTGGTCACGAGGCGGTCGGTGTATCCGATCGTCGGGTTGTCGCCGGTGACCTCCGGGTGCGTGTAGAACATCGGCAATGCCGAGTGACCCGCGGTGGCCAAGGACCGTTCCAGTTCCGGCGTGTGAATCTCGATCTTTCCACTGGCCGTCAGGAACCGTTTTCGCTCGTACCCCAGGGATTCCGCGGCTTCATACCACGACGGGTGATCGAGGAAGAGTGTGCTGACGCCGGGGTGTTCCGGTGACGGGCATGGCCAGCGCAGCGGTTCCGCGCGCGACTCGAGGCGTTCCGCGCTCATACCTCGCATGCCCGGCGTGTTCTCGACGAACCGCGACCACAGCGTGCGGTAGTCGTTCCATTCCTCGGGGAACGCCCGGGTCCAGTATGATGGCGGGTTCCTCCGGTCGTTTCGAGCGAGAGCCTGGGCAAGGCCGATCCAGATCTGCCAGTCAGGTCTGGATTCCCCTACCGGAAGCACCGCGGGCTGCTGCCACCGGACCGCTCGGTCGTCGCGGCGCATGTAGACCCCTTCGAACTCCAACGCGCTGCACACGGGCAGGACCACGTCCGCGTAGTACGCTGCTTCTTCCATGAAAAGCCCGGTGTAGACAAAGAAGTCGAGCTCGCGGAAGGCTTCCCTGACCTTGGTGGTGTTGGCCGAGGAGACCAGCGGATTCCCTTCGGTGATCACCGCCTTCAGGCGGTACGGCTTTCCCGTGAGGATCGACTCGGCGAAGTAGTCCGGCCCCACCGGCAGAGCGTGATCGAGGTCGGGCGTGGGAACGTCCAGAGCAGGCAGCTCCAGAGCCCCGGGCCAGGTGTTGTGCATGAAGTTGCATCCGCCGCCCGGTACGCCGATGTTGCCGGTCACCGCCGCGAGGAACGCCAGAACCCGGTAAGTATCGAAGGCACCGAGCTGATGGGAGATGCCCGCGTTGCAGAAGATGGCGGCGGGCTTCGTGGTCGCGTACTCCTCGGCGATCCTCCGGATCGTCGCCGCGGGCACGCCGGTGACATCCGCGGCCCACTCGGCCGTATAGCCGTTGTCGGACAGGTGCGCTCGCAACTCGTCGAAACCGAGCACCCAACGCTCGACGAAACCACGATCGTGCAACCCGTTGGACACGATGTGATGCAGCATCGCGAGGCCCAACGCGAGATCGGTATGGGGCTTGACAGCGATCCACTCGTCGGCGAGCTCGCCGGTGGCCGTGCGCCGCGGGTCCACGACGACCAACGTCGCCTTCGTCCGCTCCCTGCCACGCAGTAGGTACTCGAACGTGACGGGATGTGTCTCGGCCTGATTGGTACCGAAGAAGAGCAGGTAGCGCGCCGCACCGAGATCCTCGGCGCCGGTGGCCTCATCCCTTCCGTAGCCGTTGGTGAAATTCCCCAACCCGAACGTCGCCTTGAGGGCGTCGGCACCGGCGTCGTTGCACACGGGGCCGACATCGGTGTTGTTGGGGCTGCCCAGCATGGCGAAGAGCCTGGCGACGAGGGAATCGACACCACGCGGAAGGCGGCCGGTGGTGCGGTTGGCGATCGCACGAGCCTCGCCGGCATCGCGCAGCTCGATGAGGCGCCGTGCGATGATGTCGAGTGCCTCGTCCCAGGAAACCGGCTCGAACTCACTGTCAGGGGAACCCTTCTCCCCCGACACTCGACGCAGTGGCCTGGTCAGGCGCGACCGGTTGTAGACGAGTTCGGGCATCATCGTCGCCTTGACGCAGAGGTTGCCCTGTTGCACCGAGTCTTCCGGCTCGCCTCGGACGCCGAGGATCCGTTCCGATTTCAGGCTGACGTGCATGCGACAGTTCGCGTTGCAGAACTGGCAGGCCGTCGCGACGACGTGATCCGGTTCGAGCGCCGCGGCCCCCTGGGTGAAGTCCCGCCCGGCCGCGGACACGGCAGACCCGAAAGAGGCAGAGCGACGTGGCCGATCGGCAGCGCCGGGCGCGGTCGCCGCGGCCGCGTTCGGTGTCCCGGCTTCAGCCGCCACACCCCACAGTGCGAGACCCGCGCTGCCGAGGACCGACTTCTGAAGAAACAGACGTCGTGACTCGTCCGTGTTTTTCCCCATAAGCGCTCCGCTCTCCCGCGATCCTGTGAATTCGGTTCGGTGCTCCGCCGCCGTCAGAGCTTCCTGACGGCCTCGATGGACTGTTCGAGCGCGTCCTCCAGCATTTCCAGGCGGTACCAGGGAATCTCGCCCATCGTGCAGATGCGGAAGTAGTCCGCCGAAAGCCCGCCCTGCCCCGCGTAGATGACGTAGCCGCGCTTCTTGAGCTCGTCGTGCAGCCCTCGGTACGCTACACCGTCCGGTAGCCGTAACGTGGTGACCGAGTTCCCGCGGTAGCGCTCATCGACGAGGATTCGCAACCCGAGCCGGTCGAAAGCACGACGGACGAGCGAGGCGCGGTCTCGGTACAACCGCGTGCGCGCGGCGAACCCCCCAGCCTCGTGGTACTCCCTGATCGCCTCGTCCAAGGCGTAACAGACCTGGACAGCGGGCGTGAACGGAACCTCGCCCTTCCGCTGGGCGTTGAGGTGGGTGGCGGCGTTGAGGTAGAAGCTCCGCGCGGGGACTTCGAAAAGCCGGTTCACGCCCTTGTCGGAACAGAGCACGAACGCGAGCCCGGGTAGCCCGTGCAAACCCTTGTTCGCGCTGCCGCAGATGAAGTCCGCGTGGATTTCGGAGAGCTGCTGGTCCTCGTTGGCCGTGCTACTGATCGCATCGACCACGAAGACGGCACCGGTCCCGGCGACGATCTCGCCGATTTCCTTGACGGGATTGATCAGACCGGTCGTGGTCTCATGATGGACGCAGGCGACCGCATCGACGTCCGGATGTGCCACGAGTGCCTCTCGAACCATCTCCGGATCGACGGGCGTCACCCACGAGGTGAGTCCCGCCCCCGGCGGTGACACCTCGTGCACGGTGATGCCGCCCGCCCGGGCGATCTGGGCAAGGCGGTCGCCGTAGACACCGTTGACGACGACGAGAACAGATCGACCACCGCGGACGGAATTGGTGACCGCGAGCTCCATGGCGGCGGTTCCCGAACCCGTGAGCAGGATACTTTCGTGGGTATGGTGCACGCCGAGCGCCTGTGGAATCGCCGATCGCAGGGACAGCAACAGGTCGGTGAACTCGGGTTCCCGATGACAGAGATCCCCGCGCGTCAGTGCGTTCCGGACGGCCGGTGAGGTACCGGCAGGGCCGGGATTCAACAAGACCAGCTCATCGTCGATCAACGTGGGGTCCCCTCGATCAGACGCTGAAGAAGAGACTGCGGAAGCGGTCGAGGACCTGGCGATCACCGCGGTAGGTACCGGCATTGAGACGCCCGCACGCGGTGAGGACGAAGCTGGCCGGATCGAACTCGATCGTGTTGGCGACGCCGCCGAGGTCGCCCGTGGTGAACGTGATCCCCTCATCGGTGACCGAGGCCAGGGTGCTGCCCGCGTTCCGGCCCGAGGTCACGCTGATGCCGATGCTGAAGGGTTCGACACCGACCGTGTCGTTGGTGTTGCTCCACAACAGGAAGCAGGCGGGAACGAGCAGGTCCGCCGCGTCGCCGTCGAGCGCGTGGTTGCCTCCGAGCCCCTGGCGGATGTCCCAGGAGTGGACAACGTAGTCGAGGACTTGGCAGATCGGGTAGAAGCAGGCAGGAACCGGCCCGAGGTAGTCGTGCGGGACCTGTAGCCCTGCCCATTCCTCGTCGTCGAGGTCGGCGACCACCGCCAGCATCCGGTCCAGGTCCGCACGGAGGCGATCGAGAAGTTCGACGCGGTCGGTGGAGCGCATCGCGAGCGCACCGGAATCCATGACCTTGGCCATGTCGTGCAGATCGATCGGGTCCTTCGCCTCCGCGCCACCGCGCGCCGCCTCGAACGCGCGGAGGTAACCCTCGGTGTTGTGCACGAGATGGCCGACGACATCCCGTACTTTCCAGTGTCCGGCCGCGGTCGGCTCGTCCCAGATCGACGGATCGGAGACGAGGTCGAGGGCCTCTGCCGCTTCACGGCGCCAGACTCTGTCGATGTTCTGTCGACTCGCGGCTTCCATGAAATTCCAGCTCATGACAGCTACCCTGCCGATCTTGGTTCGTGTGGTCCGTCAGGAAGGAGCCAGGCACCGACACACCCGCATCGACGTCCCCGTACCGGACGGGAACCGTGCCGTTGCTGGACCGTTCAGAAGCTAGCGGCCGGCGTGTCGGTACGGTACCCGTAGAAGACCCCCTAATGACCCCACTTCGGTGCCTGCCGAGGCGCATGCGGTGTCACACCGCCGCGGAGCCTTCGACTGTGAGATCGGTGTGACACGGTGGGAGCACCGACGGCAGTTCGCTGCGGTCGACCGCGAGCTTGCGGTAGACCCGGGTCAGGTGTTGTTCGACCGTGCTCACCGTGACGTAGAGCCTCCTCGCGATCTCGACATTGGTGTGCCCTGCGGCGGCGAGGGAGGCAACCCGTCTTTCCGCCTCGCTCAACTCACCGGCCTTGGCCACCATCGCGCCGTCGGCCACTGTCGCCGGCATGCTCGCGGGGACGTCCGGAAGTATCGAACGGGACAGTGAGTCGGCACCGCACTGCTCGGCGAGCAGGCGCGCCCGTTTGGCGAACTTCCTGGCTCTGTCGAGATTTCCGAGTAGATGCTGGACGCGACTCGAATCCGCCAGCACCCGCGCCGATTCGAGGCGATCACCGGCCAGCTGTAGTTCCCCGAGCGCTTCCCGGAGGATGCGGGGCCGTGCTCGCACCGGGTTCACCGCGGCCAGCACCCGAAGGGTCAGGCCACGAGCACGATGGTGGTCCGGGGAGACGAGTTCGAGCTGCTCTTCGACGATCCGCTTCGCGGTGACCTCGTCTCCTGCCCGAAGACACGCCTGCGCTGTGTCGACACGCCAGGGGACGAACGATGGCAAGTCCATGTCCCAGCGGACCATGAGTTTGCCGCACAATCGGAAGTCACTGAGCGCGGCATGGGCCCGACCGGATTCCAGGTGATAATGACCTCGGGCGTGCAAGTACAGCAGACCGACCGGCGTCAGAAACATCTCCTCGGGCACCGGGGTCTTCAGCAGTTCCTCCGCCTTGACGAGGTCTCCTCGCGCGACACAGGCGGAGACCGAGGCGGCCAGCGGCACACCGATACCGACGCCCCAGCTCTTGTGGGACATCGACCCGAGCGCCGCATCCGCGTGACGTTGCGTGTCCACGAGATCTCCGCGACGGAGGTCGATGATGCCGCGTAACGCGGTGAAGACGGCCTGCCACGTCGCGGCACCCGGTTCTGTGACCTCCCGCAACAAGGAATCGCACCACTTGGCGGCGGCGTCGATCCGCTCGACGCAGATCAGGCACATCAGCGCCGTCACCAGTGGAGCCACCTTGTCGTTCGGACGACCGTTCTGCAGAATCCGCTCCGCCGACTCGACAACATTCTCGTCGTTGTGCTCGGCCATCTCTCTGCACAGGACCGCCGCTTCCTGGAATTGCGAGGTCACGGCGAGCGGTTCGAAAGTCGGAGCGACGTCGTCGCGGTCTCTGCTCGCGATGCCGCGAAGGTAGTCGGGATAGAGCCCGAGCAGCCATAACAGGCACGTGTCCGCGGCCGAGGGAGTCGCCTTCTCGAAGGTCATCGAGCCGTAGAAGCGGTGCAGTATGCCCTCGAGCACGTCGACGGCTGTGTGGATGCGTCCGTGCCACAGAAGCTGGGTCAGCAGCATCACGGCATGGCGTCCTTCGAGTCTTCCTTCCCGTGCCGCGGATTCGAGCAGCGGAAGATGGCGCAGCGTGGCAGCGGGATCGCATCGCCACTCGGCTCGGACCAACAGGGATGTCAGAGCGGCTCGGTCGGCCGGATCACACGACATACCGGCGCAGATCTGGTGGGCAAGCCGGAGGTAGCATACAGCTTGGCCCACGTCGCCTTCCGCCAGCGCTTCCTCCGACGCGTCCTTCAACGTGCTGATCATCCACCGCTCGTGCGGACTTCCGGCGGCGATGATGTGACGGGCGACAAGAGACGCCTCGGCTCCCTCATCGTGCAAGAGCTCGGCCACCCTGCGGTGCATCGCCATGCGCTCTTTCGGTGGAATACTGTCGATGATCGCCGAGCGCACAGCGGCTTGACGGAACCCCCTCTCGTCCACGGTGCCCTTGTCGCTGAAGACAGCGAGCGCATGGGCCGCGAACTCGGTGTCCACGTCGATCACCTTGCCGAGCAAGGACGGTGAAGCCGACTCGCCGAGGATCGCCACCGCCCGGGCGAGGCTCTTGACGAGGCCGCCGCTGCGTTCGACACACCGCAGCACGGCTTGGCCGAACGCGGCGCCCGGGACAGGGTGACCGGGAGCCTGTCCGTGGCCGCACGCATCCTCGACGAGGGCCTGCACCAACGTCGGACACCCGGCACTGAGTTGGTGGATGGGCACCACCAGGTCCCTCGCCGCTCGCGGCCCCAGGCGCTCGTGCAGGAGACGTTTCACTCCACAGACCGACAGGGGCTTCAGCCGGACGACGTGTGCGCAGGGTTGCTCAGGAAGATCGGCTGGTAACACGGACTCGAACTGGGGAACGTGAAGACGTTCGGTGAAGATCATCAGCAGAGGAGCCGAGCGGAGTCGGCCGACCAGGTAAAGAAGGAACTTCAACGAGTACTCGTCCGCGTAGTGCACGTCGTCGACACTGACGATGACGGTCTGTTCCCTCGTCAGTCCATGCAGCAGGCTCCACAGCTCCCGCAGAGCGGGCGCGAGCGAGGCGCTGATCCCCTCGCGCCGGGTACCGGCCCGCTCAGCGCCCGACGCCAGCTCGTCGAGCACGGCGATCGCGTTCCTGACCTGCTCGGTGTCGAGTTCCGGCCGACGGAAGATCTGGTCGAACACGGCGAGGGGGATGGCCTGCTCGGCCGGCGACGCCGTCGCGTTCAGCCACAAGGCGCCGGCGTTGGCCGCGTTGTGGGCGACCGCGTGGAGCAGGGCCGTCTTTCCACTGCCGGCTTCGCCATAGATCACCGCTATCCGAGACCTGGAATGCTGCGCGTCGAGGAACAATTCTTCCAGAGCGGAAACCTCTCGTTCGCGGTCGACCAGGGTCGCGGCAGGCTCCTGCCGCCTTTTGTGACTCCTTTGGTCACCGGCCGAGATGCCGATGTGAGGCGGGCGGATCTGTCGCTCTCTGGTCTCGGGACCGTCCCTGAAAAGCACGAAATTCCCCCAAAAGGCAGAGCTGTCAATCCGTTTTCTCGCTCTTGGCCACGAATAGGTCCGATGCCCTTTTCGCCGTGTAGCGGCGCACGGCACCGCCCGTGTACGGCGTTCGCCCCAGCCACGCAACCACCTCCGTGTGTTCACGCAGCGTGCTCAAGCCATCACCCTATTGAATGACACTCAAACTGCGTCGCACAATCGGCCCTTTGGGGACGCTATGATGACAGCGCGTCATCGTGCCGAGCCCACATCACATCGTCTGTGATCTATACCACACGACAGTAGAGGACCGGACGAAAGCTCACACGCGGGTTCGCTTTCGTGATTCGCAGCGACGGCTACTCCGGGCGGAGTAATGGGGTCGGCTCGTCGCGTACCTTCACCGCCCGCCGATCAGGGTGAATACGCCGTCGAGGCGCCGCCCGATTCCACCATGTGCATTACGTCCGTGCGAGTTCCGGACCGGCACGTGCCCCGTCCTCCCCTTGAGCCATGATCGGGGTCCGTCGACCTCGGCGTAGGGGTGATGATAGGGGTTGCCGCGCCCGCACTCGCCCCTAATGTGGTCCCCAGACTCGAGCAGACCCGGCGGCGGCCATGAACGAGACCTTCGGTCGGTCCCGTTCGACCCTGTCGGCATTGACAGTTTCCTCGACGCTCGCGCACAACTCTGCTGGGGACATTCTACTGTGGGAGGATTTCGTGTCTACTCCGGCGAGACCCCGGGTGGCACTGGTCGGCGACCAGTACAACCACGACGAGCCTGCGCACCCCCACATCGAAAGGCTCATGCCCGAGCTGGGATTCGACGCTGAGTGGGTACCGACGACCGAGATCACCGACCACACTGACTTCACACCCTTCCACGGGATCTGGGTCGTGCCCGGAGGGCCGTACCGCGCACAACAAGGAGTGCACCGAGCGATCCGGTTCGCCCGGACGGCACACATTCCGTTCCTCGGCACGTGCGGTGGATTCTTCAGCGCGGTCCTCGAGTATGCGCAGAACGTGCTGCGGCTGCCCGAGGTCGCCGAACTCGCGGACGACCTCACCCCGATCGAGCACCTGATCCTGCCCAGCACGTGCTCGACCAACACCGAGCACCGGGTACGCCTCAGGCTGCGGCCAGGTTCGCACCTGTCCGGAATCTACGGCGGCGCGGTCGAGGTCGACGAGCTCCTGCAGTGCCAGAACGGCATCGTCGAAGAGTTCATGAACGCCGCGGCACGGGGCGACGTTCGCTTCTCCGCCTGGGAGCCCACCGGCTCCCCCCGCGCTGCCGAGATCGACGACCACCCGTTTTTCGTCGGCTGTCTCTTCCAACCCGAATTGTCCAGCACACCGGACTCCCTACATCCGGTTCTCCAGGCGTTTCTCGACGTGGTCAGCAGCGCTGCGAACACCCCGCGCGTCGAGAACCACCCCACATCGACGAAACGCGAGGAGCTGCGATGAAGGACAGTCGTCCGCGAGACGATGACGATCGCGTCCTTACCGACGCCGGGAATTCCCCTACCACACGGGTCACAGCGCGCCTGGAACGCGCTCTCAAAAGCGAGTTCCCGATGTCCGGCTCGGCCTCGGACGAGCCCTGCCGGGGAACGAATCTCGTGTTCGCCACCGCGTTCGGTCCGGGTTCGACGGCTGTCGCGTTCGACATCGGCGAGGGACTGTCGGCGGTCAAACGCACCAGCGAACGTGGAGACGTGCACGTGCTGTGCGTCGCCAATCGAAAGGACACGACACGAAGCTTCGCACCACTGGACCACCTGGAACTGAGCTCGCCCTCGCGACTTCGGTTCCTCAGCGGCGAAGTCGAAACCTACTCCACGAGTGAGCACTACCTCATGTGCTCGCTGCGGGCGTTCCGGGAGGTGTGGCTGGGAGCCCAGGTCGACGAAGCGAGGCAGGACTGATCCTGCGGCGACCGTGGAGCAGGAGCAACCCGGCCGCGACACAGAACCGACGTCCGACGACGCGACTCAAGGGATTGGGACGATGACGACTGCCGACGAACAGCAGGTCCTCAGCATGTCCGAGGTGGCCATCACCCCGCTGGACACCGTCGACGCCACGGTCGAGGTCCTCGGCTCGAAGAGCTACACCAACAGATTCCTGGCCATCGCCGGCCTGTGCGGTGAACCGACGACCCTACGCAACGCGCTGCACTCGCAGGACACCGTGCTCCTCGCGAAAGCGCTGCGGATGTTCGGACACGTCGAGGTCGAGCTCGACGAGCAGAAGAACACCATCGTGGTCACGCCCAACGGGAACGAGATGTGCGCGCCCCAGAGCGAGATCGACATGGGAAACGCCGGAACGCCGATCCGGCTCCTCATCACCATGGCGGGACTCGCCAAGGGGACGACGATCCTGACGGGCAACGAACGCATGCGGGAGCGTCCCATGGGCCATCTCCTGGAAGCGTTGGCGCCACTCGGGGTTCGAGCGGTCGCGCTCCGCGACAACGGATCTCCGCCCGTGAAGGTCGAAGGGCCTCACCTCGTCGGCGGCACCACGGCGATCCACGGCAACGTCAGCAGCCAGTTCACCACGAGCCTGCTGCTCAGCGCTCCCTATGCCAAGCAGGATGTCGACATCACCCTGCTCGACGACCTGCTGTCGAAACCGTACGTCGACATGACCATCGCCGCGATGGACCGCGCGGGCGTCGAAGTCACGCGTCGCGGATACGAGCACTTCTCCGTGAAGTCCGGGCAGGGCTACCGTGGCGGCGACATCACCATCGAGCCGGACGCGTCCGGGATGTCGTACTTCCTCGCCGCGGCAGCGATCACAGAAGGTCGCGTGCGCATTCCCGGTATCAGCGGCGATTCCGCACAGGGCGACATCGGGCTGGTCGATGCGCTGGTCTCGATGGGATGTCGAGCCGATATCGACGACGACAGCATCACGGTGCACGGCGGCGGCACACTCGGCGGAATCGACATCGACATGTCCAACATGCCCGACGTCGTTCCGACGCTCGCGGTCGTCGCGGCCTATGCTCAGGGCCGCACCCACATCACCGGGATCGGAAACCTCCGATTCAAGGAATGCGACCGAATCGAGGCCGTCAGCACCGAACTGGCCAAGATGGGTGTCGACGTCGAAACGACGGCGGACACCCTCACCGTCCACGGAGGGCGACGTCCGCAAGGCGCCGTGATCGACACCTACGACGATCACCGCATCGCCATGGCATTCGCGATCGCCGGACTCCGCACGCCGGGGGTCGTCATCCGTGATCCGGGCTGCGTCCGCAAATCTTTCCCGACCTTCTGGCAGCGGCTCAGCGGCCTTCGCGGGACGAACCTATGACCCGGCGTGGTGGGGTGCTGCTGATCCTCGACGGCTGGGGCCACGCACCACCAGAACGGGACAACGCCATCGCCGAAGCCGACACGCCGGTCCTCGACGATCTGCTGCGTCGCTGCCCGACGACCCTGCTGGATGCCTCCGGGTCAGCGGTCGGGCTCCCCGACGGTGTGGTCGGCAACTCGGAGATCGGTCACCTGGCGATGGGTGCTGGGCGGCCGTTGACCTACGACAGCCTCCTGGTCCAGCAGCGCGTCGAGTCCGGAGAACTGCGCGCCGACCCCGTGTTGCGGGAGCTCTGTGAAGAGCTCCGTAGGCACCGTCGTGCGCTGCATCTGGTGGGCCTGTGCTCGGACGGACGGATCCATTCCGACCTCGATCACTCCGTGGAACTGCTTCGTGCCGCGGCGGACGCTGGGCTCACCCAGGTGTGGCTCCATGCCATCACCGACGGACGCGATGTCGCTGACGGAACCGCCGCGACCTACCTGACTCGCTGGGAGCGGGCGGCGGCCTCCGTCGGTGTTGGCCGGTACGCCACCGTGATCGGCCGGAACTACGCGATGGACAAGAGCGGCGACGCCGAACTGACGGCGGCCGCATGCCGCCTCCTTGTCGACGCGCACGGTCACCGAACCACGACCGATGCGGTCGCCGCCGCTGACGGTGCCGACGTCGGTGACGCCTGGCTGCCACCCACGCTGATCGACGGGGAAGCTCGGCCGTACCCCGGGGTGCGCGACGGCGACGTGATCCTGTTCGCGAACTTCCGCAGCGACCGGACCGCACCGCTGGTCGACACGGTGGCGGACAGTCTCTCGGTGAGCGGGCGCGGCGGAGTTCGGCTTGTCGGCCTCACCCAGTACGACACACGCGTGGCCATGCCCGCGCTCGTATCCCGGGCCGACGCATCGGGCGGCTTGGCGGACGCGCTGGAGGACAGCGGTGCGCGCTCGGTGCGCATCGCCGAGCACGAGAAGTTCGAGCACGTCACCTTCTTCCTCAACGGACGCGACGCGCGCCGGCGCACCGTGGAAGAGCACGTGGCCGTGCCGAACGTATCCACCGACTACACGGTGCATCCGGAGATGAACATCGCCGGTATCGCGGATCGGGTCGGGAAAGCCGCCGCACGTGACGACGTGGCGTTGGTCGTCGCCAATCTCGCCAACATCGACGTCGTCGGCCACACCGGAGACCACGAGGCGACGGTGCGCGCCACGGAGGCTGTGGACCGTGCGGTGCGGCACATCTGCTCGGAATCTCGTGAGTCGGGCCGCTGGGTCCTGCTCGTCGGAGATCACGGCAACGGTGAGCAGATGTCCCGGACCATGGATGACGGGACGCGCCAACCCTACGGAGGCCACACCACCAACCAGGTCCCGTGCGTGCTGGTCCCGGCATCCGACACCACACCGCGCCGGATACTCCGGGGTGGCCGGCCGAGATTGCCCTCGATCGCGCCGACGATTCTCGACCTTCTCGGACTCCCCCGGCCGGACGCGATGTCCGAGCCTTCGCTCTTCGACGCTCTCGACGAGCGCGGCATTCAGACGTCGTCGTCTGTGACCGCCAGGAAGTAAGGGACTTCGAACCATGCGGACGAACGCGACAAGCACGGCGACTCCACACATCCAGACCAGCACCGAGCCCATCGCCATCATCGGGATGGCCGGCCGTTTCCCCGGAGCACCGAACGTCGAATCGTTCTGGAGCATGCTGTGTTCGGGAACCGACGCGATCACCGAGATCCCGAAGGACCGTTACGACGTCGACGCGATCTTCGAGCCCGCGCCGTCCTCACCCGGCCGCACCAGCAGCCGATGGGGCGGCTTCCTGGAGAGGGTCGACGAGTTCGACGCTACGTTCTTCGGCATCTCTCCGCGGGAAGCGGGACGCATCGACCCACAGCAGCGCCTGCTCCTTGAGGTCGCCTACGAGGCCCTCGAAGACGCGGGCATGCCGATCGATCGCATAGCGGGATCGGACACCGGCGTGTTCGTCGGTCAGCAGGGCGGCGAGTACTGGCACTTGCAGTACCAGAACCGGGAGGCCTTGGAGTTCTACGGACTCATCGGCGCGGCCGCCCGAGCCATGACCTCGGGACGGCTGGCGTTCAGCTTCGATCTCCGTGGTCCGACACTCACAGTGGATACCGCCTGCTCCTCGTCGTTGACCGCGGTACACCTGGCCGCGCAAGCGATTCGTGCCGGTGAGTGCCAGATGGCCATCGCGGGTGCGGTCAACATGGTCCTGTTGCCCGAAGAGGGCACCGTGTACTCGGGTGCGGGCATGCTCGCCGACGACGGACGGTGCAAGTTCGGTGATGCGAGGGCGGACGGATTCGTCCGCAGTGACGGGATCGGAACCGTCGTCCTCAAGCCACTGTCGCGCGCCAGAGCCGACGGAGACCGGGTCCGTGCGGTGATCATGGGCAGCGCCGTGGGCAGCGACGGGCGGAGCAACGGGTACCTGGTCACCCCCAGCGCAGAGGGGCAGCAGGACGTGCTCGCACGCGCCTATCAGCAGGCCGCGATCGACCCTGCCGAGGTCGACTACGTCGAAGCCCATGGAACCGGAACCGCGGTGGGCGACGCGGTGGAGCTCCAGGCTCTGGGCGCGGTGCTCGGCGCCGGGCGGCCCGCTGGAAACGGTTGCCTCCTCGGTTCGGTGAAGACCAACATCGGCCACACCGAAGGTGCCGCGGGGCTGGCGGGCCTCATCAAGAGCGTCCTGTGCCTGCAACAGGGCGAGGTTCCGCCCAATCTCCACCAGGAAGAGCCCAACACGGCGATCCCGTGGGACCAACTTCCGTTCCACCTGCCCCATACTCGGACCACGCTTCCCGACCGGACACGACCGTGGCTTGCCGGTGTCAGTAGCTTCGGACTGACCGGGGTGAACGCGCACGTCGTCCTCGCCGCAGCCGATTCCCCGGTGGCCACGGAAGACCATCCCACTGCGATACCGCATCAGGGCCAGTTGCTGCCGCTGTCCGCGACGACACCGGAAGCGCTCCGGGACCTGGCAGGCCGCTACGCCGACTTCCTCCGGCGAACGCCGGACGAACCCGCGATCTGGCGCGACATTTGCTATAGCGCGGCGGTCCGCAGGCAGCATCACCCCAGCCGCCTGGCGATCGCGACGAACTCGACGCGGGACGCCGCGACCGCGTTGAGCGACTTCGCGGCCGAGGGAGAAACCCCCGGGCTGGCACATACCGACTTCGTGGACGAGGAACGGCCGCGGATCGCGTTCGTCTTCCCCGGGCAGGGCTCGCAATGGGTGGGCATGGGCCGAGAACTGCTCGACACCGAGCCGGTCTTCCGTGCGGCCATACTCGAGTGCGACGAGGTGATCAGAGCGGAGGCCGGCTGGTCAGTCCTCGAGTTGCTCCAGCACGGGGAGGCCGACAGACTCGCCGACCTCGACGTCATCCAACCCACGCTCTGGGCGATGGAAGTCGCCCTCGCCGCCGTATGGCGGTCCTGGGGCATCGAGCCTGATGTCGTCCTGGGGCACAGCATGGGCGAAGCCGCGGCCAGCTTCGTCGCGGGCGCGCTCAGCCTCGCCGACGCCGGGGCGGTGATCTGCCGGCGCAGCAGGATCGCCAAACGCCTGAGCGGCCAGGGAACGATGGCGTGGGTAGAGCTCTCGGCCTCGGCCGCGGCCGAGGCGATCCGGGGACACGAGCACGAGGTGTCCATCGCCGCGGCGAACAGCCCGACCTCCACACTCCTCTCCGGCGCATCCCGGGCCCTCTCACAGATCCTCGCCACGCTGGACGAGCAAGACGTCTTCAACCGCTGGATCAACGTGGACTTCGCCTCGCATGGTCCGCAGATCGACGACATTCGCGAGGATCTGATCAGCGCACTCGCCGGGATTCGTCCTCGGCCGGGCGGCATCCCGATCCACTCGACGTTGCTCAACGAGTCGATCGACGGCTCGCAGGTCGACGCGAACTACTGGGCGCGCAATATTCGCGAGCCTGTGAACTTCGTCGGTGCCGTACAGGGCGAACTCGCCTCGGGCAGAACGGTGTTCGTCGAGATCAGCCCGCATCCGGTGTTGGTCAACGCGATCGAGGCGACGGCGGCGGAGGGCGGTGACAGTGTGGCCATCGGCTCGCTTCGCCGGGAGGAACCGGAGCGGGAGACGATGCTCGCCTCGCTGGCACGGCTCTACTGCGAAGCCGTACCGATCGGCTGGGAGACGGTCGCCGACGGTGGCCGTTTCGTCGACCTACCGCACTATCCCTGGCAACGGGACTCCTACTGGATCGAGACAACGCCGGTGGTCGGCGAGACCGAAGAACACCCGGCAACGCCGGAATCACCCGACCATCCCCTGCTCGGGACTCCGACCGCCTCCGGTCCGGAGGTCTGGTCGTGGGAAGGGCCGATCGATCTCGAACGCAACGCCTACTTGCGGGACCACAAAGTCGAACAGACGATTATCCTGCCCGGGGCTGCCTACCTCGAAATGGCCGTCGAGGCGGCGCACAGGATCGTGGGACAAGTCCCGATCGCCGTCTCCGACGTCCGGTACCGTGAGGCGCTCTTCCTCACCGACGACGAAACCACGATCGTGCGCGTCACGCTGGAAAAGCGCGACGAGGAACTGTTCTTCCGCCTGCACAGCCGCACCGGTGAGGACGAATGGACGCTGCACGCGCATGCCCGGGTACACGGCATACACGATCCCAGGCGTTCGTTGAACGAATCCTTCTCCGAAATCGCCTCCCGGTGTTCCGAGTACCAGACCCGGGCTGACTTCTACCCGTGGTACGCCGAGCTCGGCAATCAGTGGGAAGGGGCGTTCCAGGCGATCGAGGAGGTACGCCGTGTCAACGGCGAGGCGCTGGTGCGTCTTCGTTGCCGGACGGAGATTCGAGCGGCCTTCGATCAACACCACTTCCATCCGGCTGTGCTGGACGCCGTCGCCCACTCGCTCGCCGCCGCCCGTCCCGAGGTCGCGCCCGGACAGGACGCGGCGTTCGTCCTCGGCGGTATCGAGCAGGCACGCATGTACCGCAGACCCGACCCGGATCTGTGGGCGCACGTCGTCCTGACCCGCTCCCACCGGGACGACTCCTTCCAAGGCGACATCAGCGTGTTCGACGGGGAACGCCGACTCGTCGCGGAACTGCGTGGACTCCGCCTCCAGTACCTGGCCGGACACGCTCCCCGACCGCTCGCGGAGGTACCGATGCCCTTGTCACAGTCGACCACGCCCCTTTCACAGTCGACCACGGATTCCACGGCCGGCGCGTCCCGTCCCGCCGAGGCGAACGACGCTTCGCGACGGCACGATGACTGGTTCTACGAGCTCGTCTGGAGCCCGCGAGAGAGTCCCGATGCCGCAGCGGCCGACAGGGGCCGCGCCGATGGTGCGTGGCTCGTGCTGACCGACAGCGGCCCCACGGGACGCGGCCTCGTCCAAGGCATGCGGGACCGCGGACACCGCGTCATCGTCGTCACCTCCGCGGCCAGATCCGGCAAGACCAGCACGGACCGCTACCGGGCCGACCCCGGCTCGGCGACGGACATAGCGGCGATCCTCGCGGAGGTTTCCGCCGAAACCCCGCTGGCAGGCGTGGTGCACCTGTGGGCTCTCGACGCCGAACCGCCGCTCGACGCCACACCCGCCGAGATCGGCCGCGCGCAGACCTTCGCCGGTCACAGTGTGGTCAGCCTCGTGAAAGCCTTGGAGGAGACCGACATCGCCGGGAAGCCACGGCTGTGGTTGGTGAGCAGGTCGAGCCAGCGCGTCGTTCCCGGTGACGTGGTAGCCGCTCCCTTCCAAGCCATCCTCTGGGGGCTGGGACGCACGATCTCGGCGGAACGTCCGGAGCTGCGGCCCGTGCTCGTCGACCTCGATCAGGATGCCGCCAGCGTGCAGGCCCTGCTCGACCAGCTCTCGCATCCCGACGAAGAAGATCAACTGGCGCTTCGTGGCGGGAGCCTTCATGTCGCGAGACTGGTCCGGCGCGCTCGGGACGTCGGTGACGTCCCGGAGGTCGGTTCGGACGAGATCGCGATCCGGGCGAGCCGTGTCGGCCTGAGCCATCCGGTGGACAACACGCGGAGCCACGAAGTCGCCGGGGTCGTGTCGGCCGTCGGAAGCGATGTGGAGACTTTCGCGGTCGGCGACGAGGTCCTGTCGGTTACACGGCATCCGACAACGCGTGACCTCACCGTGCCGACGGGCCAGGTGGCACATCAGCCACAGCGGATCGATCCGGCCGAAGCCGTCGCCCTGCCTTACGCGGACCTCGCGAGCAGCGCGGACAACGGTCGCGTCGGTCAGGTCATCGCCGACATCGGTGCGATGGCGGACTCGGGGCTTCTCCGACCGCACGACTATCAGGAGGTGCCGGCACCGGAAACGGCGGAGGAGCTACCGTCACTCGCGCGGCGAGCCTCCTGTGATCGTGTCGTGCTCACGTTCTCCGAACCACAGGGCCGCAGCTCGATCGGATCGGAGCACCCCGTCCGCTCCGACGCGACGTATCTGGTCACCGGCGGCCTGGGCGGCATCGGCGGAAAGCTCGCGACCTGGCTCGTCGACAGGGGCGCCCGGTATCTGATCCTGACCGGACGCGCCGCGCTACCCACTCCCGACGGCTGGGACACGATCAACGCGAGTGATCCGTTGGCACCGAAGATCGAGCTGCTCCGGGATCTGGCGCGACGCGGTGTCGACGTCGAGTACGTCGCCATGGACGCCGCTGACGAGGCCGCCCTGCGCGGCGTCCTGCGAGACCGCGACAATGCGGGTGAACCCCCGCTGCGAGGCGTGGTGCACGCGGCCGGTGCCATCGACTACGTGCCGGTCGGAGAACTGGAGAAGACTCGACTCGACGAGCTGCTGCACGCGAAGGTTTCTGGATCGTGGGCGTTGCACCGAGTCGTCCAGGACGAACGTCTCGACTTCTTCGTGCTGTTCTCGTCGGCCTCCACGGTGCTGGGTTCGCCGTTCCTCGGCGGTTATGCCGCGGGTAACGCCTTCCTCGACGCCTTGGCCCACCTCCGCACGGCCCAGGGGCGGCCCGCCACGGCCATCGACTGGGGATACTGGGCCGAGGTCGGCATGATGGCGCGCAAGGAACAGGACGAGGGCCAGAGCATCCTCCCCCGCGGCATGGAGTACTTCAGCCCTGAGGACGGCCTGGCAGTGCTCGACGAGATCCTCGCCGCCGACCTCACGCAGACCGCGGTCCTGCGCGTGGACTGGCAGAAGTGGGCCCAGGCCTACCCGGTGGCCGCGGCCTCACGGCACTTGCGGCATCTCGTCGACGACGCTCCCTCGCCTCGGCACCCCGAACCGCGGCGGAGCACCGCACAGGAGCCGGCCGTCCAGTCCGTGCGTCTGCGGCCGGACTCCCCCGAAGCCAACGGAGTCGCACGTCCGGCGAGTCCTTCGCACAGCCAGACACCACCACTGCCGGATCAAGCCCGATCGACGCAGCGCCATGCCCCGGCCGAGACGGACGCGCACCAGGAAACCTCCACATCCGACGACCTCGACCGCACGGTGGTCGAGCTGGCGGCGGCGGTGCTGGGCATGCGCTCGGAGCGAATCAACGCGGCGTTGCCACTGAAGAAGATGGGCATGGACTCCCTGATGTTCATGGAGTTCCGCAACCGGGTCGAGCACGAGTTCCAAATCAAACTCCCCACCGTGAAACTCCTGAACAACGGATCGATCACGACGGTGGCCCAGAACGTCCGCGAATCCCTGTCCACCGAGTCCGCGTCCGCACGCAGGGCCGAGTCCGAAGCCGTGGACACCGGAGGGTCCGTGAATCCGGGTTCCCCCGAGCCCCCGGGCACCGAGCGGCGCGATCCGGAACCCGCCTCACCCGCGACGCCCGCGGTCGATCAGGTCGAGGGGAGGCTGGTCGAGCTGGCGGCGGCGGTGCTGGGCATGCGCTCGGAGCGAATCAACACCGCGTTGCCACTGAAGAAGATGGGCATGGACTCCCTGATGTTCATGGAGTTCCGCAACCGGGTCGAGCACGAGTTCCAAATCAAACTCCCCACCGTGAAACTCCTGAACAACGGATCGATCACGACGGTGGCCGAGAACGTCCGGGCAGCCTCTCCCCATGGCGTGGCGAGTGCGTGAACGACGTGCCGCTGAATGACAGGAAAGGGCTGAGCACGTGAAGACGCCTCTTTACATCTCCGGAATGGGAAAGTACCTCCCCGACGTCATGAGCGCCGAGCAAGCTGTCGAGCTCGGGCTCTACGACCCCGAGGACTACAACTGGTACGGGTGGACCGGAGCGACGGTGGCCGGCGACCTGTCGGCCCCCGACATGGCGATCCTCGCCGCACGCCAGGCGATCGAGCGCGCCGGGCGAGCGCCGCACGATATCGACCTGCACATGCACGCGGGCAGCTGGAAGCAGGGACCGGTCGGCTGGTCGGCGCACCAGTACGTGCTGCGGCACATCACCGATCGGGACATCCCGTCGTACCTGGTCTGGCAGGCGTGCAACGGGGTCATGAGCGGGATGGAGCTGGCTGCCTCCTACCTGATGGCCGTGCCCGAACGGTCGGAGGCGCTGCTCACGGGAGCGGACAACCTCGGCACCCCCGACTTCAACCGATGGTCGTTCGGCCTGCAGAACGGTGTCCTCGGCGACGGTGCCACGGCCGTGCTGCTGTCCAAGGACGAGGGCTTCGCGCGACTGCTGGCCATCAAGACGGTGTCCACCTCGGACCTCGAACACCTCTATCGGGGTGACGAGCCGTTGGTGCCGACTTCGGTGGACAACCGCACGCAGATCGATTTCCGGGAGCGGATGTCGTCGGTCGGAGAGGACGCCGCGGTCGAGTGGATGGTCAACCGGCAGGGCGAACTGCGTGCCGAGACGGCGCTGGCCACGCTCGCCGAAGCCGGAATCGGACCGGAGGACGTCACTCGGGTGACACACGTGTTCACGGCCAGAGAAGCCTATCTGAAAATGATACTCGACCCCATCGGCATCGACCCGCGCAAGGGGCTGGGCGACTTCGGACACGGCTGGGGGCACCTCACGGTCAACGACCAGATCTTGGGCGTGCAACACCTGATGGAGACCGGACAGGTAGGGCCGGGAGACCACGTGCTCATGGTCGGGCACGGTGGCGGCACGACCATCACGATCATCGTCGTCCGGATCGAGCACTGCCCTGCTTGGGCGGAATACCCTCAGGATCGAGCACACGGCAGCACGGACCCGGTGTCCTCCGCGCGGGAACCGCAGAGGGTCCGGGTTACCGCTGACACCGTGCGCTCGCGCTGAGGTAAGCGCGGTGGCGCCCGCGGTCCTGGGCGAATCAGGACATACAGCACCAGTCACACCGGCACCTCTTCTTTCAGGTCACCACACGCGGGAGTTCCCGCACCCGGAGGCACGTCTGTGATTTCAGCGGAGTTGTTTTGCGACGAACTGGAGGAACGCGGCTTCACCGTCGCCAGCGGGGTGCCGTGCTCCTTCTTCGGCGGCCCGATCGCGTTGCTCAGCCGGACGCCGGGCAAGTACGTCCCCGCCGCCAACGAGGGAGCGGCTCTCGCCACCGCGGCGGGCGTTGCGCTGTCGGGTGGCCGTGGCTACGTCATGCTGCAGAACTCCGGACTGGGCAACCTGGTCAACCCGCTCACCTCGCTCGTGATGACCTACCACATCCCGGTGCTGACCTTCGTCAGCCTGCGGGGATGGCCGAATCCCGAGGACGACGAACCGCAGCACGAGGTGATGGGGCGCGTGACCGAGCCCATGCTGGACATGCTTGGCCTTCCACACTGGATACTCCGCGCCGACGCCGACGCCGACCACTTCACCGGTATCCTCCGGGACGCCGAAGCAGCACTCGCGGCCGGCCAGGCACCCTTCGTCCTCGTCGAGAAGGGAGCCGTCGGAAAGGCACACACCGTCGTGGACGAGACCGAGCAATTGCGGCTCGACAGTGCCGACGTCGTTCGGCTGGTGTCGGATCTCGCCGCCGGTGACCCGATCATCGCCACCACCGGCTACACCGGGCGGGAGCTGTTCGGCATCGACGACCGCCCCCGCAATTTCTACATGCAGGGATCAATGGGGCACGCCGCTGCGCTCGCACTCGGCGTCGCTCTGGGACGGCCGTCCCAGACGGTCGTGGCTCTCGATGGGGACGGAGCCGTGCTGATGCACATGGGCACACTTTCCGCGATCGGGGACCACGGACCGGAGAACCTCGTGCACATCGTGCTGGACAACGGCATTCACGAGTCGACCGGTGGCCAGCGCACGACGTCGAGCGGCACCCGAATCGAAGAAGTCGCCCTGGCGACAGGGTACCGGACGGCATTCCGGTGCGACAGCATGGGCCGGCTGCGGTCACGGTTCGACGCCGCGCGGAACTCGCCCGGTCCCCACCTGCTGTTGGTACCGACGGCGCGGCGCAACGGGTCGATACCACCACGCGCGACGGACACCCATTCCCCTCAAGCCATCAATGAACGGTTCACCACAGCACTGGGGTAACTCTGACCACCACTCGACGGATCGGGACCGCGTGGCCGCGGACGACCGCGATCCGGGAGATCCCACTTGGACCCGACAGGAGATAACAGCAACTCAGTACCGACGTTTCTGGAGTAACCGTGTACAGACCTGGCCCGAACCGACGTTTCCTCGCCCGCTCTCAGTCGCGTTCTCGCAGGACGGCGCTGCGCATGGCTGCCGTGGTATCGACGTTGGCCGTTGCGGCCTCCTCTGCCGGGTGCGCGGCAGAGGACGAAGCCCTCCGGGTCAGCGGTTCGACCACGGTCAATCCGGTGGTGTCGGACGCAGCGAAAGTCCTGCGGCAACGTGGCTTGGAGATCACCGTGGACACCCAAGGTGGGTCGGCGGGCGGCATCGCCCAACTCGCCAGCGGTCAGATCGATGTGGCCATGAGTTCCAAACCCATCGACGACGAGGACCGCGACCGCTTCTCGAACATCGACTTCGTCGAAACGGAGGTCGGCCGGGACGCCGTCGCCATCGTCATACGGCATGACGTCTACGAGGCCGGTGTGCGGTCGCTGACGCGCGAGCAGGCGCGGCGGATCTTCGAGGGCGAGATCGCGAATTGGAGCGAAGTGGGCGGGCCGGACCTTCCGGTTTACGTCTACAACAAGGAACCGGGGCGGGGAACGCGGGAGGTCCTCGACAAGTTCCTGTACGGAAGTGACAAGGAAGCCCCACCGGACCCGGTGGGCGGGAATTACTCGATCGTGGGCGGAAACGAGGAGACCCGGACGAAGCTCTCCACCACGCCCGGTTCGGTCGCTCCCTTGTCGGTCGCTTTCGCGGAGGACCAACCCGAACTGGCCATCGTCGCGGTCGAAGGCATGCTTCCCGAAGGGGAGGATCTTCGCTCCGGCGAATATCCCCTGTCCCGACCGCTCCTTCTCATCACCGATGGTACCCCGCAAGGAGACGCCCGCACCCTCATCGATTTCGCCCGGTCGGCGGAGGGGCAGCGTCTGGTGTCCCAGCACGGCTACGTCGAGTTGGCGAAGCTGGAAGCACAGTGACGGTGACCAGCCTCGGCACGGGCCGCGCCGAATCCGGCCGTGCCCGTTCGCGCCCGAAACGAGCGCGGTGGGTGTCCGTGACCGTCGGCGTCGGGGCTGCCGCCCTCGGCGCCGCCGTGCTCCTGCCCGTCGGTTTCATCGTGCTCGGCGTGTCCTCCGGCCCGGTCGACTGGTGGCTTTTGATCACCGAGTCGACGTGGAGCCCGCGCCACGGTGTGTTCGGGGCGTTGTCGATGGTGTGGGGCACGGCGGTGGTCGGCGTACTCGCACTGGCAGTGGCACTGCCGGTCGGCTGGTCGGCCGCTGTGGCGCTGCACGAACTGACACCCGCCCGATGGCGGCGGGTGCTGCGCACCGGTGTCGAGGTGCTGGCCGCCGTCCCGTCGATCGTGTACGGCCTGCTGGGCGTCACCCTGCTCCGGCCGTTCATCCAGGATCTGTTCGGTGTTCCGGGAGGCGACAGTCTTCTGGCCGCGGGAATCCTGCTCGGTGTGATGGTCATCCCCACGGTCGTCTCGGTCTCGGTCGACGCGCTGGCCGACGTTCCGAGGGATGTCCGCGAGAACGCGGCGGCACTGGGACTCACCCGGATCGAAGTGATCCGGTCCGCCGTCCTACCGCTGGCACGCGGCGGGATGCTGGCCGCCGGCGTCCTCGGTTTGGCGCGCGCCCTCGGCGAGACGATCGCCATCTTCCTCGTCATCGGACGCGCTGACGGCCAGGTCACAGGCCCGGGGTCCTTCCTGGACTCCCTGCTCCGGCCGGGGCAGACGATCACGACGAAACTCGGCGGTCCGGAACCAATGCTCGCCGGCACCGCTGGACCCCACTGGGCGGCGCTGTGCGCACTCGGTGCGCTGCTGCTGTGCCTCGTCGCCGGGCTCACGATGATCGCCCAGTCACGGGTCCTGAATCGGCCGGGCGGCACCCGCCGACGGCGATCGAGCGCGTCGTCGTTCCGATTCCTCCGAGACCGCGGGAGCGTCCTGACGCTGCGCGTGCTGCTGGCGGTGCCGATCCTGCTCGCGGTCGGGATCGGCGCGGCGATCGCGAGCCGGGGCCTCCACGCCTTCGATCCCGCGTTCTGGCTCACCTCCGCGGTCGGAGCGAGCGGCGGTGGTGTGCGCAACCAGATCATCGGCACCCTTCTGCTGGTCGGAACGGCCGGTGTCATCGCGGCGTTCCTCGGGCTCGTCCTGGGCCTTCTGATCGGCGAGTTCGCGACGCCGCGGGCCGACCGGTGGCTTCGCGTCACGACCGTGACGCTCGGCGGCCTTCCCACCATCGTTCTCGGTCTCGCGGGGTACTGGTTCTTCAGTTCGATGTTGGGGTGGGCGAAGAGCTGGCTCGCCGGCGCGGTCCTGCTCGCGATCGTGGCCGTTCCGGTCGTGGCCTTGGTGGTGGCGACACAACTGGCGGCCCTGCCGGTCGGCCGGAGGGAGACAGCGCAGGCGCTCGGCCTCCGGCGCAACCAGGTCGTCCGGTCGGTACTGATTCCACACGCACGGCCCGCACTGATCACAGGCCTGTTGCTGGGACTCGCGCGAGCCGCGGGAGAAACCGCTCCCCTGTTGTTCACCGCGACCGTGTTCGCCGGAGCGAGCGCGCTGCCCACGGGGGTGACCGATTCGCCGGTCGCCAGCCTTCCGACCCATGTGTTCACGCTCGCCCAGGACGCGGCGGACCCCGCGGCGCTCGAAGCGGCCTGGGGCGGCGCGACCGTGCTCATCGTGATCGTCGTGCTGCTTCTTACCGCCGTCATCCCGGCACGTCGCCGACTGGAAAGGGAGCGCTCGTGAACAGCATTACCGTTCGTGATCTCGCGATCTACAAGGACACCAGGCGCCTGGCGGGGCCGGTGTCCTTCGACATCCGCCCGGACGGTGCGGTGGGCCTCTGCGGTCCGTCGGGCGTGGGCAAGTCGACGGTTCTCCGGGCCCTCGTGGGATTGTTGCCGGACGGCCTCCGCGCGGAAGGAAGCGCCTCGGTTCTGGGAACCGAGACGGTGGGCCAGAACCACGGAACGCTCGCCGCGCTGCGCGCGCGTGCGGTGCTCGTTCCCCAGGTTCCCGTCGTGTTCCCCGACAGTATCCTCGGCAACGCGCTCTTCGGGATCAGGCACGTGGTCCGCGACTCTCGGAGCCGGCTGCGCGAACGCGCACAGTCCGCGCTCGTCGAGGCGGGCCTGTGGGCTGAGGTCGCGGACCGGCTGGACGCCCCCGCGGCGGAGCTGTCCGTGGGACAGCGACAGCGGCTGGCCCTGGCCCGGGCCCTGGCGCTCGATCCTCAGGTGATCCTCCTGGACGAACCCACGAGCGCTCTCGATGAAGCCTCCGTCGCGGAAGTCGAGAAAACGCTTCAGAACCTCATCGGACGACGAGCGCTTTTGATCGTGTCACACGACACGGGACAACTGGACCGGCTGTGCGCCGAGACGGTCTCCCTGGCCGTGGACAACGCCCCTCGTTCGTTGGAAAGCGCGTCCGCCACCGACTGAAAGGTGCTGACACCAATGTTGAGAACACCGCACCGGGCAATCGCGCTGGCCGTCGGCGCGACGATCATGTCGCTCACGGCGACCGCGTGCGGCCCCAGTGCCGCCGACAGCGACCCCGATTCCCTCACCTTCGGCATCATCCCGTACGAGAACTCCAGCTCCGTCAGCCAGGACTACCAGCCGCTCGTCGATCTCATCGCGAGGGAGACCGGGAGGGAGGTGCACGTCGAGACCGTCACCGACTATGCCGCCCTCATCGAGGGTCAACGCGCGGGCACGATCGACCTCGCATTCTACGGGCCGACCTCCTACGTCCTGGCCAAGGATTCGGGGGTCGGCATCCAACCGGTCGCGGTGCCCGTCCTGCGACGCGGCGCACCAGCGGGATACCGTTCGTATCTGGTAGCCAAAGCGGGAGGACCGATTCGGACGGTGGCGGACCTGAAGGGCAAGCGGGTCTGCTTCGTCGATCCGAACTCGACGTCGGGCTACCTCTACCCGCTCGCCGCCCTCATCGAAGCAGGATTGCACGAGGACGATTACACGTCGCGGTACGCCGGGGGCCACGACGCCTCCGTCCTGGCGACCCGGGACGGGGACTGTGACGCCGGAGCGGTCAACGACGTCATGTTGGAGCAAATACTCCCCGAAGACGGCGAGATCGATCCGGACTCGTTCGTGAAGCTGTGGACGTCGCAGCCGATCATGAACCCGCCGTTGGCCGTCTCCGAACGTCTGGACCCGGGGCTCCGCCGGACCATTACCACGGCCGTGACCGAGCAGGGCAACGCCGAGGCGTTGAACGTCGAGGACATCGCAGGCTTCTGGGGATTCGTCCCGATCGACGATCGCGCCTTCGACCCGCTCCGGGACGTGTGCCGTGTCACCGACGCACAGGTCTGCACCGGAGGATGAGTGTGCTCCGCGCACCTGATTCCGATCGTCCGGAAGACAGACCAGAGCCCATGAGCCAACGTCCGGTGGTGCGACTCAACGCCGTGACCAAGCGGTTCCCGCCGGCGGTCACGGCACTGCACGAGGTGACCCTCGAGGTGACACACGGAGAGATCGTCGTACTGTTGGGCCTTTCCGGGTCAGGGAAATCGACACTGCTCAGGCACGTCAACGGGCTTCACCGGCCTGACTCCGGGACCGTCACCGTGCTCGGCACCCAGGTCAGTTCGGCGAGCGGTAGGCGACTGCGTGCTGTACGCCGCAGAATAGGGTTCGTTTTCCAGCAGTTCCAGCTCGTCGGGCGGATCAGTGTGCTGGAGAACGTGTGCAGTGGCGCACTCGGAAGACTGATCGGCCCGAGGCTGGGCCTTGTCACCTATTCCCGGACGGTGCGCAGGGAAGCTCTCGGCCATCTCGACCGGGTGGGTCTGGCCGAATCGGCCTTCCAACGGACGGACACCCTGTCGGGCGGGCAGCAACAGCGCGTCGCGGTGGCCCGTGCGCTCATGCAACGCCCTGAGATCCTGCTCGCCGATGAGCCCGTGGCATCCTTGGACCCGGAATCAGCGCGAACCGTCATGAGTCTCCTCCACGGCATCGCCGTCGAGGACGGCCTCACCGTGCTGTGCAGCCTCCACCAGGTGGACCTGGCACTGTCCTGGGCCGACCGTATCGTCGGACTCCGAGAAGGCGAGATCATCGCGCACGGCCCGGCCGATGATTTCGACGTCGACTCCGCGATGCTCGTCTACGACTCCCTCGAGGCCAGGCCGGTGCCACAGCACCAACGCGGGGTCTCATGAGGACGAGCGCCCCGGCCACCCCGACGGAGCCGGATTCCGCACCGCGCCCTGCCGGTGCCGCCGCATGGCGACCAAGCGCGAGAACGATGGCCGTGACGGCGATACTGGCCCTGCTGGGTGGCGCGGGGGTGTGGTCGTTGATCGCGCTGCACATCAACGTCGCGACCCTGGTCGACAGCTACACCAACGCGGTCTCGTTCGCGCGCCGGATCTGGCCGCTGGAGTTCCCCTCCGCGGCCGAAGTAGCACGTGAGGTCGGGACAACGTTGTCGATCGTGCTCCTGGCTACCTTGCTTTCCGTGATCCTGAGCATCCCGCTCGCAGTGGCCGCCGCGGCGAACACGAAACGTACCCAGCTGGGCCGGACCTGCGCACGATCGCTCATCGTAGCGTCGCGGGTGGTGCCCGACGTCGTGTTGGCGATCGTCTTCGTGCGCTTGTTCGGACTGGGGGTGCTGCCTGGTGTGCTGGCGATGGGGCTGCATTCGGTGGGCATGGTCGCCAAGCTCTACGCGGACGCGATCGAACACGTCGACCCCGGCCCTCAGGAGTCGCTTCGCGCCACAGGGGCCGGACGGAGGCAGCAGCTCGTCACCAGTGTGTTCCCGCTCGTCGCTCCCTCCTTCTTGGCGATCGCCTTGCATCGTTTCGACATCAATCTCCGGATCTCCGCGATCCTGGGCTTCGTCGGAGTCGCGGGTGTCGGTATGAAGATGTCGGAAGCGTTCGGCCGGCTCAACTTCTCGCTCGGTGTGGCGTGGGCCCTGGTCCTTTTCGTGCTGTGCGTCCTGGTCGAATGGCTCTCCGCCTCGATGCGCCGAGGTTTGCTGCGAAACGCATCGGGCACCGAGGACCATCCTTCGCGCATCGTTGGGGCGCGCCGCCGCCGGCTCGGAGACACCGTGGAACGTGGCGACGGCCTGCGTTGTCGGGTCTCTCCGCCGTGGACCGCTCGACGGGTCCGCCGACACCTTTACGGCGCCGCCTTTCTGGGATTCGTGCTGTGGGCGCTTCTCGGCAGTGGCGTACTGGACGGCGAACTCCACGGAGGTCTGAGTGGATTCCTGGCCACACTCGACCACTTCTGGCCACCGGGCTCGGGTGGTTCTTTCGACGACCTCGTCGAAGCGCTGGGCACGACGATCCAGATCGGGCTCGCCGCGACGCTGTGCGGCGCAGTGATCGCGATCCCCCTCGGGTCTCTCGCCGCACGCAACGTCGCACCCAACCGCGCGGTGTTCGTGGCCTGCCGAGGCGTCATCCTCGCTGTCCGCGCGACGCCCGAACTGGTCCTGGCGATCATGCTGGTCGTCAGCATAGGGCTCGGTCCGGTCGCCGGTACGCTGGCGCTGGCCATCGGCTCCGCCGGCCTGCTGGGCAAGCTCGTCGCCGACTCGGTCGAGGAAGTCGATCCCGGTCCGGGAGAGGCGCTACGGACGGTCGGTGCCTCCCGGCTGCAGGTGTATACGGGTGCGACGCTGCCCCAGGCGTTGGCGGCGATCGTGAGCAACGGTCTCTATCAGCTCGATGTCAACATCCGGGCGGCGACACTTCTGGGGATCGTCGGGGGCGGCGGCATCGGCTACTTCCTCCTGCAGGCGACCCGCACCCGCGAGTACGAGATCGTCACCCTCATCCTGTTCATGACCTTCGCCGTCGTCATGGTCGTGGAACTGGCAGCGATGGGGCTGCGGCGTCTGTTGCGTTGAGGGACTCAGGTCCGTTTCGGAACCGGGATCACATACCGGTCGAACATGAGGTCCCGCAGGACGTCGTCGCCCCCTTCGACGATCGACACGTACCGCATGTCGCGCAGGAGTTTCCCGATGACGTGGTCGTGGGTGTACCCGAGTCCGCCGAACATCTCCGATCCGGCGCTGGCGATCGTCCAGCCTTGCTGGCCGCAGAACATCTTCGACGCCAGCGCGGACTTGAGCGTGCCGCGCCGGAGGAACTCCGTCGCGGGATCGGGGCCTTTCATGAGGGTGTCGAACTCGCGAGCAGCCGCCAGACACTGGTTGCGCATCACGTCGATGAGCATTTCCATCTGCCCGATCTTCCCGGCGAACACGGCATTCTCGACCAGCGTGGACCCGCCCATCGGTTTCGTCTCGGCGTAATCCATGCAGACGTCTCGCACGCGGCGCGCGATCCCGACCGCGGTGGTCGCGATCAGGATGCGACTGGCATTGAGGCCGACCTCCAACAGCCGGAGACCGGGTCCGTGCAGTGCGTTCGCCGCCGGCACTCGGCAACCGCGGAAGGAGACCTGGTACGTCGCGGACGAACGCAGGCCGTTCATCTCCCACCGCTTCGTGATGTGCAGCCCGTGAGCGTCCCGGGGCACCACCACGGCGACGTGGTCGGTGCCCTCGCGATCGGTACGTGCGAGGACGACGAGGAAGTCGGCGAAGTCCGTGTTCGTCGAGAAGTACTTGTCGCCGTCGAGGACGAGGTCCTGACCGGCTCGGGTTGCCGTGGTCGTGATCCTCGCCAGCTCGCTCCCGGCTTCCTGCTCGCTACCGAGCGTGGCACAGAAGCCGCCGTCCGACGCCATCGGCCCAAGGTAGCGCTTCCGGAGTTCGGCACTCCCATAGAGCGACACCATGCTCGTGCCGAGTACCGAGATGAACAAGGTGAAGGCCGCACCGGCGTCGCCGTAGGCGAGCTCGGACACGACGTCGACGCTCTGTTCCATCGACACCCCGCTGCCGCCCACGTCTTCCGGCAGCCACCAGTTCATCAGTCCGCTGTCCTTGAACCGGCCGTAGAGCGGGAGCGGTGCTTCCGCGAACGAGTCGAGAAGCTTCTGCTGGTTGACCAGCTCCGTTTCCGCGAAGTGCCTGGCCTGGTCGACGATCGGGGTGGACATCGTCAGCTCCTCACCGTCGGGAGTTGGGCCTCGTCACCACACAGCACGGTCAAGCCGCTCTCGTCGACACTTCCGTTGTCGTCTCGGGGTAGCCGCTCAACGGGCACGTAGCGGAACGACGTGTCACCGAACAGTTCCGTCAGGTCATCGTGGAGGGCGATCGGGCTGTCCACCTGCGTGTCCTCGGCCGCCCGTTCGGCGATGATGACGTGCTCGGCCAGCTCCGCTGTCGCGGCCACACCGCGAGGCACCACGGCGATGCGGTGAAAGCCGCCTTCGTCCCGCAGCGTCTGTCTCCACGAGTCGGCCGTGAGCAACGGCAGATTCGATCCTTTTCGTTGGTCCTCGTAGTGGCTGAACCCTTCGAGAAAGCCCACCGTCACCATCTGCACCGGCGTGTTGGCCGTCCGCTCCACGGCGAATACCGTGCCACCGGGTTTCAGTAGCGAACGCAACCCGCTCAGCGCCTGATCAATGCGCTTGGCCGTATGAATCACGTTGGCGCCGATGATGATGTCGAACGAGCCGGGCAGGAATCCCTGCCCATCCGGATCGGCATTGAGATCGAGGACGGCGTAATCGACGAACGAGTACTCCGCGAAGCGCTGCCTGGCATGGTCGGTGAAATACGGCGATACGTCGGTGAAGCAGTATCGCGTGCGACCCGCGGGCAGACTTTGGAGAACCGTGGTCGTGGTCGCTCCGGTACCGGCACCGACCTCCAGTACGCGTACGGGTTCATCCTGGGAAGAGCGAACGGTCGCCGCGACCGTCTCGGCGAGAACGCGGTTGAGAACGATCGAAACCGGGTTCTGAGCGTAGAAGCTCTCGGCGAGCGAGGAATCCCCTTCGGGGAAGAGCAGGGAGACCGGGCTGGTTTCCCCGCGAAGGAGGTTCACCTGCTCGTCCACGCAACTGGCGAAATAGTCGGCGAAGACGCGCTCCACCCCGTCCACCGCCAGGTTCGCGAGCCGCTTCCGGACCTGCGTGTCCAGTTCCGACGTCGAGAGTTCCTCGGCTGGAACGTACTCGTCCTTCCCTGGGCCCACGCGGAGGAATCCCTTGTCCACCAGCACGCGCAGCCACTGCCGGAACAACGGCTCGTGGTCCGATGCGACCGAACAGTGCTTCAGCACATCACGGACGCTTGCCGGCTCGTCCGTCCGGAAAGCACCCAGTTGAGCGAGTGTTCGCGCCATGACCAGCACGCTGATGTCGTCCAAGCCGTCCCAGAAGTTCCGCCAGTTCCTCAGTCGGCCACGGCGCTCGGCCATCTCGGTCACCAGTGTCTCGGTAGCCGTCCCGATCGTCCGCGCCCAGCGCTTCGCCGAGCCGCTCGGTACGCCGTAGACGCGCAATTCGTGATCACCCGTGTGGGGATTGGTGGCGCTGGCGACGAAAGCGTCCTCGATGTCGGGATGCCGCCGAACGCTGGCGGCGAGTTCGTCCAAATCCACGTGTTATCCTTCCGCCAAGAGAACCACCAGTCCACGACGTACGATTTTGTCGCACGAGGCCGTCAGTCACCGTCGCGCGCCGTGGCAGGAGCGTGCGCCGTATCGGGCACCCGGCCGCGACGCCGGAGCATCTGGGTGAGGATCACGACGAGTCCAGCGAACGCGACCACAGCACAGAAGATCAAGCCCGGGCGGAAAGCAGCGAGCATGCTGGCAGGGGTCGGTCCAGTCGATCCCGGTGCGGTCGGACCATGACCGGCCGCGATGATCGCGGTGGTCACCGCCAACACCACGGCTCCGCCGATCTGGGCGGACGAATTGAGGATGCCCGCCGCAAGACCTTGCTCGTGCACCTCGACACCCGCGACCGCTTGCACGTTCGCGGCCGGGAAGGTCAAAGCGAACCCGACACCCACCAGCAGGGTCGTCGGCAGAATCGCGGTGAGATACGAAGGATCGGTGTCGAGCCGGAGCAACAGAAGGAAGCCCAGGGCTTCCGAGAGCAAGCCCGTGAGCATCAGCGGAGGCGTGCCGACCCGTCCGATCCACCGTCCCGCGATCGGGGCCCCGAACGCCACGATCAAGCCGATTGGCAGCAGCGCGAGCGCGAGCTGCAACGGTGTCCATCCAAGGGTGTCCTGGAGGTAGAGCGTTATGACGAACTGGAAGCTGAAGTAGGAGCCCAGTAGCGCGACGAACGCGAGATTCGCGCGCACGAGTGCTCCACTGCGAAAAATACCCAGGCGGATCAGGGGATCGCGGACGCGCTGTTCCACCAGGACGAACGCCGCGAGAAGCACGACCGCGGCGGCGAGGAGCACGAGTGTACGGCCACTGAACCAGCCGGCTTCCGGCGCCGTGACCACCGTGTAGACCAGCAGCAGGAGGGAGGCCGTCAGCGTCAGGGCTCCCAGCACGTCGTAGCGTCCCGCGGCCGCCGGACGGTCCTTCGGAATCACGAGCATGCCGACGAGCAACACGGCCAGCGTCAACGGAACGGGAAACAGGAAGATCCATCGCCAGTTGATGGACGTGACCAGCCCACCGACGATCAGCCCTGAGGAGAACCCGCTCGCGCCGATGGCGCCGTAGATGGCCACGGCGCGGTTGCGTGCCTTCCCCTCGGGAAATGTGGTGGTCACGATCGACAGCGTCGTCGGCACCGTGAAGCCCGCGGCGACACCCTTGACAAGCCGCGACACGATCAGCAGCAGACCATCGTTCACGAGTCCGCCCATCAGGGAGGCGAGACCGAAGACAGCCACCGACGCGAGGAACACGCGGCGACGCCCCAGCAAGTCAGCGCTGCGACCACCGAGGAGCAGGAACCCGCCGGACCCAAGCAGGTATCCGTTGACGATCCACTGCAGTTCGGCGGTGGTCATCCCCAGGTCGTGCCCGATGGAGGGAAGGCTGACGCCGATCAGGGTGACGTCCAGGCCGTCGAGGAAGAAGGCGAGGCACAGAACGGTGAGGAGCACCCACAGACGGGCAGGCCACTTCTCCGCCGAATCCGGCTCCGCGGACGAGGAGGACGACGTGCTGGCGTTGGCTTCTGACATGGCTCGAATCCCCGGGAGCTCGGACGTCCGGTGTGGAGGGCCAATACGCGCACGTGGGCTCGCATGACGACGGTACTCCGGTGTCGGAGCTCGTCGCCATGGCCGGAGGGTCAACCGCGCGGGTTTTCCGTCACGATCGAGCCCACGTGCGAGTTGGTGTGGTCAGCTGGAGACGTTCTGGCCGTTCGCGACGCCGACCAGGCCGGCGACCACGTCGTTCTGGTCCACCCCGTTGCCGGTGACGATCCGGCCATCGACGAGCACCACTGGTGGTTCGAGGGTGCCCTGCGCAATCCGGTTCTGGATCTCGGTGACGATGTCGGACGGCATGGCTCCCGCGATGGCGTCGGTCGCCGACACCGCACGGACATTCGCCTCGACACCGCTGTCCGCGATGGCCTGGTCGACCACTCGGAATGCCCGGTCCTCGAGAGGCTTGTCGGCCGGGTTGCAACAGCTGTTGGTCACGACCACGACGTCATGGCCCGTGCTGTTCTCGCCGCTGCCCGCCGTGTTCTCGTCCTCGGGGATGATGGAGACTCCCCCGCCGCAACAGCCGCCGCCGGAGTCGTTGCGGCCGAAGAGACGCCCGAGAAAACCTTTCGCTGCCATGATCTGCACCTCCGTCACTGGTGATCACTGATGTCAGACGATGAGTGGGATGACGAGGCCACCGGTCATCGCGACCGCGAGGATGGAGCCCACGAACGCCGCGACGAGCTGTGGCTTGAAAATTCCGGTCAGCATGCTGACTTCGGGGATACTCGCTCCGGCACCACCGATGAGCAGGGCGAAGATCGGTCCGACGCCCATTCCAGCGGAGGAAAGCGCCAGGCCGACGGGAAGCGCCGACTCCATGCGGATGTAGAGCGGAATACCGATGATAGCGGCGATCGGCACCGCCAGCAGCACACCCGGTCCCGCCACGGAGGTCAAGAAGCTCTGCGGTATCGCCCCGTAGATGACCGCGCCGACGCTGATCCCGATGAGCATGGGCAGGACCATGGGACGGAAGGCCGAGACCGTTTGCTGCCACGCGGGACGGGCTTCGGCGCGCAGACCCGCCCACGGCTGGTCCGCGTTCCAGCCACCTTGAACGCGGACCTTCTTGACGTAACGCTCCAGTCCCAAACGGCTCCATGCCAACGCGATGATGATGGTGAAGACGAATGTGACCGCCGCATACCCCAGCATGACCTGCCAGCCGAAGAGCAACGCGACGATGCCCAGAATGATCGGGTTCAGCAATGGAGAAGCGATGAGGAACCCGGTGGTGGCGGCGAACGGCGTGCCCGCTCGAACGAGTCCGACGAGGACGGGAATGGTGGAGCACGAGCAGAACGGAGTGATCGATCCGAGCAGAATACCCTTCACGGGAGCCGCGAAACGTCCACCGCCGAGCCACCTCTGCAGACGCTCGTTGCCCACACGGCGATTGATCAACGTGGCGAGGAAGCCCACGATCAGGAACAGGGCGACGAGCTCGACGAAGAGCGCGCCGAAGACGAACAGTATCTCGCTCCAGCTATCCATCGCCGCCTCCCCGAGTCCGTGCCCGAGTCGGCCAGTGACTGTCACCGGGACGCTTCACCGGAGGCGAGAGCGAGACGCGCGGAGGCTGATGCATACTGATACTCATATCACCAGTAAATACTGCTGTCAATCGCACGGCTCGTGCTTGGACCTGTGGGTGACGTGCGGCTGCGCTGGGCGGGCACGTCGGTCCGCCCAGCGCAGGGTTGGCTGTGGAAGAGGCTCGTCAGCGCGCGGGTGCGATCTCGATCTCGTGCGCAGCCTCGGGCGCGACCACACCCAGCAGGCGGCCGCCTTCCTCGCGCAGGGCCGCAACGGTCGCGTCGTGCAACGGCTTGAACGGCTGAATCTCCAGGACAGCGGTGTCGTCCTTGAGGTTCAGCTCCCACGTGCCGCTCACGTAGCCGTCGACCAGGATGGTCGCCCGGCTGCCGCCCTCGGCGGTGAATACACGGCCCGCGTCGTCGTCGGTCACGATGCGGTGCCGGTCGGCGTGCGCGAGCAGAATGTTGTCCGACTCCGGCAGAAAGCGCACCGGAGCCGCCGCGTCCGCACCGGGGCGCGGCGCATTCGGCAGGTCGAACAGTTCCTTGCCGCGCTCGTCGCGGAAGGTCTTCAGCTGTGGCCGGAGGCGCTCGAACACCTCTTTGAGGCCCTTGACACCGGACCAGTACTCCGCGTCGCGGATGGCGGCAGGGCCGAACACGGACAGGTACCGAAGAACGATCTTGTCGGGTTCGGGGTAGTCGTCGATCGGCCGACCGAACCAGCTCTCGACGGTCGTCTTCGCGGCAGGCGCGTCCGTGCCCCAGGTGCCGCCCGGGGGCACCGACACCAACGGCAGTGCATGGTCGACGGCCTCGGCGAGCGTCTCCGGACCGCACACCGGCCACCGCTCGGCGAGCACGTTCCCCAACTCCCGCGGGGTGAGCGGCGTGTCGGCGAGGTGCTCTCGCGCCGCGCTGACGACGTCGTCAAGCTTGACGTCCTTCAGTGCCTCACCGTGCTCCTCCCGCAGCCTGGCGTCGAGCAGCGGCTGGACCCACGGGCGCAAAGCCATGATGTCGGCCGTGCTCGTGACGTGCGGCGTTCCGCGCATCAACCGACTGTGCCCGGCCTCGCGTGCGGTGAACAGCTCGGTGAGCGCATCGAAGCGGAAGTCCTCGACGCGGCTCCACACGCTGAGGTACGGCGAAGTCTCGTTCTCGGCGTTCAGCCCGACCAGGTGTTCGAGGACGTTCGTCAGCCGCAGTTTGCGCCGTTCGAGCAGGAGCTGACGGGCGAGTAGCGCCCGGTTGAGCTCACGCATGCTGAGTGAACCGCCGTCTCCGGTGGTGTTGGCCTCCCCCTTGACGACGTAGACCTCCCACGGTTCCTTGCCGGGGCCATACACCCAGACGCGGTCCATGGAGGCGTAGCAGCACGCGACTTCCTCCTCGGTCGTCGTGTCCAGCCCTTGATCGGACAGGCGCTGAGTCGTGCCATCCACCTGTTCGGTGGAGTCGACCTCCACGCCGAGGTGATCGAAAACGGTCGCCCGGTCAGGCTCTCCCTCGAGCAGCACCAACTTCAACGGGGGCTCGCTGACCGCGAAGTTGGCATAGCCCGGGCGCAGCTTGGTCGGTGGGGTGTTGAACAGCTTCGAGTAGAAGTCGATCGACGCCTCAAGGTCCGACACCTTGAGCGCCAGCTGGACACGCGCCATCGGAGCACTCCTCAGGTGAGTTGGTCGATCGGGACATCACGTGCACAGACACTATTGTCACTAATAAATCCTGTTGTCAATAGTAACGATGAGTAATCGATGGTGCTCAGGCTGGCTCGCACCCTCGCGCGATCGGGACGAGCGATACTTGAAAGAGCCCAGCGATCGGCGTTCGCAGTGTCCACAATCCGCCGGACGGTGGGCCAGTCGTCGAAACAGAGAGGGCGGAGGACAACGTCGGAGGGTACGTTTCCCGGACAGCACGAGCGTGGCGTGAGCAGACCCATGACGGCGTCAGCGGTGTGGGGAAGTCCGGGCGCAACAGGCGAGGTCCACGGCGACCCGCGACCGGTACCCCTGGTCGCCGCCTGGCCTCGGCGCCGCTTCGCGCCGACGGGCACGGCCGGGGCGCTACGCCCGGGAGCGGCCGACGTAGAGGTTGCGGGCGCGGTAGAACGTGTCGGTGGTCGGTCCTGGTGAGCCGGAGGAGCCTTCCATCTGCAAATTGATGATGATCCACAGGGGGTGGTCGACGAAGTTCGCGCCGCGGTGCGCGCCCACCCAGTCGCCATCGAGGTAGTAGTGAATGTCCACATCGGTCGCGTTGGCCTTCGAGATCCACGCCCGGTAGCTGTGCCAGCCACCCGGGTCGGAGACCGGAACGATGGTGTTGGACCATTCCCCCTCGGTATTCTTGTAGGTGTTGAACCAGTTCCGCGCATCCCCCTTGTACTCCAGGATGTCACTTTCCGGGGGCCAACTGTTCGCTCCGGTCAGCCAGAACGCGGGCCAGGTCCCTCTCGCCGAGGGCGCCTGGAATTCGCCACGCACCTCCCATTGGGGGAACGTGTCGTTCACCGTCACGTGTTCTTTGGCGTGGATGGCGCCGGAGTGGTAACGAATCGGAAGGTAGGGGTCGGCCGAGCTGTTGCCCTCGTCCCACGTGATCCGGGTGGCCTTAATCGCCAGCACACCCGAGCGTTCGAGATACACGTGATTATGATCGGTGCCGCTGGCATACATGCGGGCCGTGCCGTTGTGATCGGAACCCCACGGATACAGATAGTTCCACGCCTGCTCCAGCGTCCCATAGTTCGAAAAAGTTCCGCTCAGGACGTGCTCCCACGCGGCGGGTGCTGCCGCCGCGCCTCGCGTGGCCTCTCCGGCCGCCGACCGCGTTCCGAGTGCCGAGACTGCCATTCCAGCCGCACCGGCCAGCAGAATCCGTCGCCGACTGAGCGTCATCGTGTACCCCTCTCGGTTGTTCCGGTCGAATCACACCCTCTCGTTCTACCGGTCACCACCGAGATTCGGGACAACGCGCGCGCGGCCGTTTTCGGACTTTCTCCACATGCGAACCGGTCAGTCGCGGACTTCCGCCACCATCATTTTCCTGGGACGCTCGCCTTGTTCGCCCAATGGAACGCGGAGGTTCTCCACGATCGTGCCCGCTCTGCCGGGCGACCTAGGTGTTGCGGGCCATGACCTTGTTGACGCCGGGGTGGTCGTGAGGGGTTGAAGGGGACGGGTCTTCCGGCGGCAGGATGAGAACCGCCAAGTACCTCGTCCGCCGACCAGAAAGACCCGTCCGTGCCTCACCGTAACGCCCCGCTGTCCCTGGAAGGCCGCCGCAGGCTCGTCGAACGCTGCCGGACCCGACCGATCGCGCACGTCGCCGCGGAGATGGGGATCTCCCGCCAGTGCGCGTCGAAGTGGGTCAACCGCTACTGGAAGTTCGGCGCACTCGGGTTGCAGGACCACAGCTGCACCCCGCGTCGGCAGCCCACCGCCACCGACGCCGAGACGCTGGCCCGTATCGAGCGGTGGCGCCGCGAGCGCAAGTGGTCCGCGGCCCGGATCACCTTCGAACTGGCCGCCGAGGGCATGCCGATCAGCCGCCGGACCGTCACCCGCCACCTCGCCCGCCTGGGCCTGAATCGACGCCGCTTCCTCGACCCCACTGGCGCGTCCAACCGCGTCCCCCGCCGCATCATCGCCCAGCGGCCCGGCCACATGGTCCATCTCGACATCAAGAAGGTCGGCCGCATCCCCGATGGTGGCGGCTGGCGGGCCCACGGCCGCGGCAGCACCGCCGCCAAAGCCGTAGCCCGCGCCAAGACCGCTGGCGTCCAGGCCGGCTACGCGTACCTGCATTCCGCGGTCGACGGGTTCTCCCGACTGGCCTACACCGAGGCCCTACCGGACGAGACCGCCGCCACCGCGATCGCCTTCCTGCGCCGAGCCCGCGGGTTCTTCGCCGCGCACGGCATCACCCACCTCGAGCGGATCGTCACCGACAACGGCGCCTGCTACCGCGCCCACGACTTCGCCACCGTGCTACAGGGCGCACGGCACCAGCGCATCACGCCCTACATCCCACGGCACAACGGGAAGGTGGAACGCTATAACCGCATCCTCGCCGAGGAGTTCCTCTACGCCCGCACCTGGACCTCAGAACAGCAACGCACCGACGCCCTCGAGGTCTGGAACGTCCACTACAACTACCATCGTCCCCACACTGCCGCCGGAAACCACCCACCGGCCTCACGCCTCCACCACGGCGTCACCAACGTCCAGGCCTCATACACCTAGGAAGGCCCGTGCCGCCGGGCCAGCTCGACCAGCCGCTCGGCACCCTCGGTCCAGGTGTCGCCATGACCGGCCAGCGCCGTCCGCGCGCCGGTCTCGGCGATCACATCCAACGATTCCAGCGCACGCTCGGGGTCCACCGTGGCCGCCCCGGAGACGATCTGGGGCGTCCTCGTGCCGCGATACGGGTTGAGCGTCACCACGGCATCACCGACGACGACCGTGTCGCGCTCGGGGAAGTGGTACGCGCAGTGGCCCAGTGTGTGGCCGGGTGTGAACAGCACTCGTGGTCGGCCCGGCACCGGGAGCGTGGCGTCACGAAGCCGCTGCACCTCTCTGATCGGCTTCGGCCACCAGGCGCGATTCCGCACGAAACCGGCGACCATCGGCATCGCCCTGAACTGGGTCAGCAGATACCACGTGAGCGGACGGGCACGGCCGTACTGGCGCGGATGCCGCGTCAGCGGAACGTCGTTGTCGTGGATGTAGACCGGGACGCCCGTCTCGGACCGCAGCCGCTCGGCGAACCCGAGATGATCGAAATGACCGTGCGTCAACACGAGAGCCTTGACGTCACCGAGCCGCTTTCCCAGCTCACCCAGGGCCTGCTGGAGCGAATCCCACGACGTCGGCAACCCCGCGTCGACGACGGTGATCCCGTCGTCGTCCTCGACGAGGAACCAGTTGACGTAGGAGTCCTCCACGCGGTGAATGCCGTCCGCGACATTCCTCGTCAGCATCGTGGCCTCCTCACACTCCGAGTGCAGAGGGCCTACCCGCCTCGACGGGTCTCACGAGCCACCGACACGATCGGGTGATCGGCGAGCGGCCGCTCCGGCGGACCGTCGTTGTATAGGCAGGTGGGTCCGAGGCGCTCGCGAGGCTGGGCACCGTGGTCGAGTGACATGGCCACGAGCGCCCAGTCAAGGTGCCACTGCAGACCCGTTCGACCTGCGGCACACGCGAACCCACGAGAAAAAGCGGTCCCCACAAGCCTCTGGCCTGTGGAGACCCGCTTCGACCGTCGGGCTGACAGGATTTGAACCTGCGACCCCTTGACCCCCAGTCAAGTGCGCTACCAAACTGCGCCACAGCCCGGCCGCCACCCTCGTGTGAAGGTGACAGGCGATAGCCTACCGCGCCCACTTGGCGCCTCGCACGGGGGGTGGCCCCGTCCCGGCCGAGGGAGCGCGCCGCCGCCCCTCCGGCCGGGCCCCGCCGCTACGCGCGAGCCAGCAGCGGGATACGCCCTCGGGGTGAGCTGTCCGGGCAGGTGCGCGTCGAGGGCGGATTCC
>NZ_KB912660.1:1756-5104 GCF_000383795.1 Saccharomonospora saliphila YIM 90502 | reverse complement strand
CCGCCGCCCCTCCGGCCGGGCCCCGCCGCTACGCGCGAGCCAGCAGCGGGATGCGCCCTCCGGCCAGCACGGCCTCGACCTGCCGGGGCGACAGCCGGTGACCGACGGGGTACTCCTCGTCCTTGGTCTCGTTGCGCACGATGATGTCGCCGCCGTCGGGCACTTGGTCCCGCAGGCCGTCGAGCACCAGGGTGTCGCCCTGCTCGATCCTGTCGTAGTCGGCGGGGTCGGCGAACTCCAGCGCGAGGATTCCGAAGTTGGCGAGGTTCTGCCAGTGGATGCGCGCGAACGACTTCGCCAGCACCGCCTTGAGACCGAGGTGCCTCGGGGCGATCGCCGCGTGCTCGCGTGAGGAGCCCTGGCCGTAGTTGTCGCCGCCCACGACGAGGTGGCCCGTACGTTGTGCCTCGGCCGCGCGGCGCGGATAGGTCGGGTCGACCTGGTCGAAGGTGAACTCCGCCAGCTCGGGCACGTTCGACCGGTACGGCAGCGCCCGCGCGCCCGCCGGGGAGATCTCGTCGGTCGAGATGTTGTCGCCGACCTTGAGCAGCACGGGAGCGGCGATCCGGTCGGGCAGCGGCGGGAAATCCGGCAGGGCCGAGATGTTCGGACCCTTCACCAGCGGTTCCCGGTGCGCCTCTTCCGGCTCCGGCGGTGCCTCCAGCATGTCGGTGTTGATCGAGGCGCGTGCGGGCAGCGGCAGGTCCGGATACGCCACGTCGAGCTTGTCGGCCAGCTCCCGGGGGTCTGTGATGACGCCGGTCAACGCCGAGGCGGCCGCCGTCTCCGGCGAGCACAGCCACACCGAGTCCTCGCGCGTGCCGGAGCGCCCCGGGAAGTTGCGCGGGAAGGTGCGCAGCGAGTTCTGCCCCACGGCGGGCGCCTGCCCCATGCCGATGCACCCCATGCACCCGGCCTGGTGAATGCGCGCCCCGGCGGAGATCAGGTCGAACGTGCCGCCCATCTTGGTCAGGTCGGCCAGGATCTCCCGTGAGGTGGGATTGACGTCGAAGCTGACCGCGTCGTTGGTCTGCCGTCCCTTGACCAGGTGGGCGGCGATGGCGAAGTCGCGCAGGCCGGGGTTGGCCGACGACCCGATCACCACCTGGCTGACCTCGGTTCCGGCCACCTCGCGCACGGGTACGACGTTGTCCGGTGACGACGGCTTCGCGATCAGTGGCTCCAGAGTGGACAGATCGATGTGCTCGGTGACGTCGTAGATCGCGTCCGGCTCGGCGGTGATCTCCACGAAGTCCTGCGGACGCCCCTCCGCTTTCAGGAACTCGTACACCGCGCCGTCCGACGGGAACACGGTCGTGGTGGCCCCCAGTTCGGCACCCATGTTGGCGATCACGTGCCGGTCCATCGCCGACAACGTCGACACTCCCGGCCCGTGATACTCGATGATGCGGTTCAGCCCGCCCTTGACGCCGTGCCGCCGCAGCATTTCGAGCACGACGTCCTTGGCCGAGGTCCACTGCGGCAGCTCACCGGTGAGGTACACACCCCAGATCTCCGGCATCCGCACGTACACCGGCTCCCCGGCGATGGCCGTGGCCGCCTCGAGACCGCCGACGCCCAGCGCGAGCATTCCGAGCGAGCCCGCCGCCGGTGTGTGCGAGTCCGAGCCCACCATGCTCTTGCCGGGCACACCGAACCGCTGCATGTGCGTGGGGTGCGAGACACCGTTGCCTGCCTTCGAGAACCAGATGCCGTACCGGCGGCACGCCGAGCGCAGGTACGCGTGGTCCTCGGCGTTCTTCTCATCGGCCTGGAGCAGGTTGTGGTCGACGTACTGGACGCTGACCTCGGTGCACGCCCGGTCGAGCCCCAGCGCTTCCAGCTCCTGCATCACCAGCGTTCCGGTGGCGTCCTGCGTCAGAGTCTGGTCGATCCGGAGGCCGATCTCGTCCCCGGGCACCATGCTCCCGCCCTCGAGGTGATCGGCGATGAGTTGCTGTGCGACCGTCCTACCCATGGGCCACGGGCTACCCACCGTCGTGGGTCGGCAATCATGGGTCCCATGCCCCGCACACACCGCTGGGACGTGCTGCTGGTCATCGCCGCGGGCGGCGCGCTCGGCAGCCTCGCGCGCTACGGCACCGGTCACGCGCTGCCCCACCCGCCGGGTGGCTTCGCGAGCGCGACGCTCGCGGCCAACGTCGCCGGCTGCCTGCTCATCGGCGTGCTCATGGAGACCGTGACCCGGGCGGCCCGGCCGCATCGGCTGGTGCGGCCCTTCCTGGGCATCGGCGTGCTCGGCGGGTTCACCACGATGTCGACCGCCATGGTGGACGTGCTCGACTCGGTGCGCGCGGGACACCCCGCCCTCGCGGCGGGGTATCTCGCGGCCTCGCTGGCCGCCTCGCTGGCGGCCGTGGTCGCGGGGATACTCGTGGTGCGTGCCCTGTCCCGGCGGCTGAGGTCCCCGCACGGCGGCACGTCCGAGGACCCGGGAGGTGCGTGATGGGACCGTCCGGTCGCGCGCTGCGGCTCACCGTCTACGTCGGCGAGGACGACGTCTGGCACCACCGCCCGCTGTACGACGAGATCGTGCGCCGCGCCCGGAACGCGGGACTCGCGGGGGCGTCGGTACTGCGCGGGATCGAAGGGTACGGACAGCGGTCCCTGATCCATACCACCGACCTGCTGTCGTTGTCCGAGGATCTGCCGGTGGCCGTGGTGATCGTGGATGAGGCCGAACGGGTGCGGGCCTTCGCACGCGATTTGGACGAGGTGCTCGACGGGGGCCTGGTGACCCTCGACGAGGTGGAGATCCTGCGGTACGGGAGCCGGCGGTGACGGCGCTGCTGGTGGCTCTCGGTGGCGCGAGCGGGGCGGTGGTGCGATACGTGCTGGACCAGCGGGTGCAGCGCGCCCGCGATTCGGCGTTCCCGTGGGGGACGCTCGCCGTCAACGTCCTCGGCTCGGCTCTGCTGGGCCTGGTGACGGGGTGGTCGGTGTCCGGCACCGGTGGTGAGGCGGTGCGCGCCCTGCTCGGCGTGGGTTTGTGCGGGGCCCTGACCACCTTCTCCTCGCACTGCTGATCGTGGTCTCGGACCACCGCACGCTCACGCGGTACGCCTACACCGCGGGACTGATCGGGCTGGTGGCGCTGGCGCTGCCCGCCGTGCTGCCGAGTTCCCTCTCCGAGGTCAACGGCGCGAAGGTGTGGTTGAAGCTGCCGGGCTTTTCCATCCAGCCCGGCGAGTTCGCCAAGATCCTGCTGATGGTGTTCTTCGCGTCCTTTCTGGTGTCCAAGCGGGAGCTGTTCACCACGGCGGGCAAACGTGTCGCCGGTGTGGAGCTGCCCCGCGCCCGGGACCTCGGGCCGATCATCATCGCAGC
>NZ_KB912660.1:0-1656 GCF_000383795.1 Saccharomonospora saliphila YIM 90502 | reverse complement strand
CGGCGGCCCGCGGGCTGCGCGCCCGGCGAGGGCGGCTCAGGTGCCGTGTGGCGGCGGCTGTCCGTACTTGGCGCGCAGCCGGGCCTCGATCTGCTCGTCGGTTTCCTGCTCGGCCTCGACGACCTGCTTGAGGCGCTTGTCCGAGCGGCGCACCGCCCACACCACCACGAGCAGCGCGAGCCCGTACAGGGGGTAGCCCATGGCGATCTTGGCGAAGGCCAGCCAGCCCGTGTGGTCCTCGTCGTAGAGCCAGCGTTGCACGACGAACCTGGCGGCGAACACCGCCGCCAGGGCCAGGGTCGCCACGTCGAAGCCGAACCGCGAAGGCTTGTCACGTCGCCAGGCGTTGCCCGTGCCGTTGAGGTAGTTCCACACGACCCCCGCCAGAGGCCAGCGCACCACGACCGAGGCCACCAGCACGACGAAGTAGGCCAGACTCGCCCAGATGCCGAACAGGAAGAACCCCTTCGCCGAGCCCGTGCGGTAGGCGATGAAGGCCGCGATCGCCACACCGAAGAAGCCGGAGATCGCGGGCTGGACCGGCTCCCGGCGCACCACCCGCAGCACGGTGATCGCCACGGCGGTGCCGAGCGCGGCCCAGATCGCGGGCACCAGGTCGAACGCCGCGTTGACGAGGACGAAGACGATGATCGGCACCGACGAGTAGAACAGCCCCGCCACGCCGCCCATCTGTTCGAGCAGCGTGGGCTCGGCGGCCCGCTCGTCGTCGCCGTCACCGTCCGCGGTGCCGGGCGTGGCCGGTCCCGCATCGGTGTCGCGACGGTCGTCCTCGGTCTCGGTCCGCTCGTCACCGCGTTCGCCGGTGCGGGGGTGCTCAGTCACGCGCGACTACTCTCACTGGGTCGGTTGCAGCAATTCGTAGTACGGGTTGTACAGCACCTTGTGCCCGTTGCGCTCACCCATCCGGCCGCGCACCTTGATCGTGCGACCCGGTTCGATGCCCGGGATGCGGCGTCGGCCCAGCCAGACCAGCGTGACGTCGTCCGTGCCGTCGAACAACTCCGCCTCGAGCGTAGCGGCCGAGCTGCCCGGGCACAGGTCGACGCTGCGCAGTCGGCCCATGACCGTCGCCTCCTCGCCGCAGCGGCAGTCACAGGCTCTCGACGCGCCGAGAGCCTCCGACTTCCGGGAGAGGTCATCGGCGTCGAGTTCATCGATGTCGCTGGTCAGCTTCCGAACCAACCGGCTGAAGTAGCCGCCGTCTTTGGCGGACATAGGCGCCTGCTCCTATGTTTTCCGGGGCCCCCGACTCGACGGCCCGTGCATGTTCAGCGTAACTCTGCCCGGGCAAGGGAATCCGAATCGCATCAGGATCGCAACGTGACGTCCGTTATGCCGCCACGCACGGCGGTGCTGCTGCCGGGCACGGGCTCCGACGAGGTGTTCGTGCGCTCGGTGTTCGCCGAACCACTCGCCCGCATCGGGATCACGACGTGCGCCGTACCACCGTCCCCGGGCGCCACCGTGGCGCGCGGCGGCCTCGCCCGCCTCGACGAACTGGTGGCCGCGTGCGCCGGACCGGTGCTGGTGGGCGGAATCTCCCTGGGCGCGCACCTGGCGATGGAGTGGGCGCTGCGGCACCCCGGTCGCTGCGCCGGAGTACTGGCGGCCCTGCCCGCGTGGTCGGGCACCGCC
>NZ_KB912659.1 GCF_000383795.1 Saccharomonospora saliphila YIM 90502 | reverse complement strand
GTCTCCGCGTCCGCGTCGTACCGCGCCCTCCGGCTATCCGTCGCGCGTGCAGCGGCCCCGCGCGTCGCCGTCCGCGTCCGGCGCGGACCCCTGCCACCCCGCCAGTAGTACGGTCGCGGCACACCGTGCGAGTCCCCCGCACGCGTCCGCGAGATCACCGTGCCGCACTGAAATGCGTGTTCCACGGCAGTCGCCGACTCTCCACGACGGTGTCGGCGATCCCGTCCCGCACCACGTTTCCGCATTCCGTCCACATCCGTGATCTTGAGCGCCGCCCACAACCACCACACCCCGACGACCTGCGACGACGCGAAGTTGTCCACAGCCATCCCCATCCTTTCCACAGGGATTCCACAGTCCCTCCACACGGCACCGCCGAGTTGCCCACATTTCCTTCCACACCGCTGTTTCGTCACTCGACATGGCGATTCGGGCCACAGCCCGCCGTGGAGAGCCTGGGTACAACTCGGCCGATATCTGGGGATGGAGCTGTGGATAGATCGCTCCGGTTGTGGACAGATCGAGCGTCGCCACGAACGGTCCACCGGCAGCCCGAGTTGTCCACCGAGTTGCCACCAACCCCGTCCACACCCCCGCACCCGCCGTAACCTGCGACAATGATCGTTATCCACACAACCCACAGGCCCTACTGTTACGGCTCTCTTTCTCTCTTCTTGGGAAGGAGAGAAAAACAGGGCCGAGGCGAAGTTGGGGACAACTCGGCGCGACGAAGCCCGGCCCGAGATGACGCGTCGAAGCGGCACGCTCTACCGTGGAAGTCCACACGCCGGTCCGCTCGGCAGGCCGTCGGCGTCCCCGACGACGCCTCGCTGCCCGGCGAACCCACAAAGCCACGCCTCTCCACGTGCTCGCTCACGCACGTCGTGGGCACGACCACCGGAGCGGCCTTGTCGATCTCTCGAGCTCCAACCGGCTCGGCTGTCGAAAGGATGGGCGCATGAAGATCCGCGTCGAGCGCGACGGGCTGGCCGACGCCGTCGCCTGGGTTGCCCGAAGCCTGCCGTCGAGGCCCCCCGTACCGGTGCTCGGTGGTGTCCTGCTCGACGCGACCGACGACGGTGAGGCGCTGACCGTCTCGGGATTCGACTACGAGGTCTCGGCCACCGTCGGTGTGCCCGCCACGATCGGCGACGGCGGCCGCACCCTGGTCTCGGGACGGCTGCTCGCCGACATCACCAAGGCGCTGCCCGCGCAACCGGTGGACATCTCGGTCGACGGCGCCCGCGCGTCCATCACCTGCGGAAACGCCAAGTTCAGCCTGCCGACGATGCCGGTCGAGGACTACCCCCAGCTCCCCGCTCAGCCGGATCTGGCGGGCCAGGTCGCCGGGGACGCGTTCGCCCAGGCCGTCGCCCAGGTCGCCGTCGCGGCGGGCAAGGACGACACACTGCCGATGCTGACCGGCATGCGCGTCGAGATCACCGGAAGCACGCTCACCCTGGTGGCCACCGACCGCTTCCGCCTGGCGATGCGCGAGTTCAGCTGGCAACCCAGCGAAGGCCTCAGCGACGCCGCCGTGCTCGTACCCGCCCGCACGCTGGCCGACGCGGCCAAGTCGCTCGGCGCCTCCGGCGGCACGGTGCAGGTCGGCCTCGCCAGCGGGGACGGCCTGCTGGGCCTGTCCGGCTCCGGCCGCTTCACCACGACCCGGCTCCTCGACGCCGAGTTCCCCCCGTACCGGCAGCTTCTGCCGTCCGAGCACACCTCCCGCGCGGTGCTCGGCGTGCCCGCCCTGCACGACGCGATCAAGCGCGTGTCGTTGGTCGCCGAACGGGGCACCCAGGTCAGGCTGGAGTTCGGGGACGGCTCGCTGCGGCTGTCCGCCGGCGGCGACGACGAGGGCAGCGCGGAGGAGGAGCTGCCCGTCGACTACGAGGGGGAGCCGGTGACCATCGCGTTCAACCCCGGCTACCTGCTCGACGGGCTGGGTGCACTGCACGCCGACCGTGCGGAGCTGACCTTCACCACGCCCAACCGGCCCGCTCTGCTCAAGCCCGCCGACGGTGACGGCCAGGTCATCCCCGGCTACCTGTACCTGTTGATGCCGGTGCGCTTGCCCGGGTGAGGCGGCGACACCGGCCGGACGCTGAGCACGAGGCGGACAAGGAGCACGGGATGGCACAGCTCGGACTCGTGGGCCTGGGCAAGATGGGCTTCAACATGCGCGACCGGCTCCGCGCGGCGGGGCACGAGGTCGTGGGCTACGACCGCGACCCGGCCGCCACGGACACCGCGTCGCTGGCCGACCTGGTGGGCGCGCTCACCGCGCCCCGGGTCGTGTGGGTGATGGTGCCCGCCGGGGAACCGACGCGAGCGACGGTGACCGAACTCGCGGACCTGCTCGACGAGGGTGACGTGGTGATCGACGGCGGCAACTCCCGCTACACCGACGACACCGAGCACGCGGAGCTGCTCGCCCGCAACGGCATCGGCTACCTCGACGTCGGTGTCTCCGGCGGCGTGTGGGGCAAGGAGAACGGCTACGGCCTCATGGTCGGCGGCGCCGACGACGACGTGCGGCGGGCGATGCCGTTCTTCGACGCGCTGCGCCCGGAGGGACCGCGCGACGAGGGTTTCGCCCACGCGGGCGGGGTCGGTGCGGGCCACTACGCGAAGATGGTGCACAACGGCATCGAGTACGGCCTGATGCAGGCCTACGCCGAGGGCTTCGAGCTGCTTGACGCCTCCGACGTCGTCTCGGACGTGCCCGCCGTGGTCAAGGCCTGGCAGCGCGGCACGGTCGTACGGTCCTGGCTGCTGGAGCTGCTGGTCCGTGCGCTCGACGCCGACCCGGGCCTCGGCGAGCTCGAGGGCTACGTCGAGGACTCCGGCGAGGGACGCTGGACGCTGGAGGAGGCGGTCAACAACGCGGTGCCCGCACCGGTTCTCGCCGCGGCACTGTTCGCCCGGTTCGCCTCGCGGCAGGAGGACTCGGCGGCCATGCGCGCCGTGGCCGCGCTGCGCGAGCAGTTCGGCGGGCACTCGGTCCGGCCGTCGTCCGGTGAGGGGACGGCACCGGGCGGTCCCGACGGCGGGAAGGTCGCCGACTAGGTGTACCTCCGGCACCTTCAGGTCACCGACTTCCGCTCGTGGCAGCACGTGGACCTGCCGCTCGAACCGGGGCCGACCGTACTGGTGGGGCCGAACGGGCGCGGCAAGACGAACCTGCTCGAAGCCGTCGGTTATGTCGCCACGCTCGGCTCCCACCGGGTCTCCAACGACACTCCACTCGTGCGGCACGGCTGCGAGCGGGCGCTCGTCCGCGCCGCCGTGGTCAACGACGACCGCGAACTGACCGTGGAACTGGAGATCGCACCGGGGCGGGCCAACCGGGCGAGGATCAACCGGGGCGCGGTCGGCCGGCCGCGTGACGTGCTGGGCATTCTGCGCACGGTGTTGTTCTCTCCGGAGGACCTCGCCCTCGTGCGGGGAGACCCCGCCGAGCGCCGCCGATTCCTCGATGAGCTGCTCGTGCTGCGAGCGCCCCGCTATGCCGGAGTGCGCGGGGAGTACGACCGCGTGCTGCGCCAGCGCAACGCCCTGCTCAAGAGCGTGGGCAGGAAGGGCTCCGGCGCGCGGCGCGGTGGCGGGAGCGCGGCCGACGACCCGTACGCGCTGTCCACGTTGCAGGTCTGGGACAACCACCTGGCCACGGCGGGCGCGGAGCTGCTCGCCGCCCGGCTGAACCTCGTCGCGGACCTCGCGCGGCACGTCGAGTCGGCGTACGCGACCGTGGCGGGGGAGTCGTGGCCCGTGCGGATCGGCTACCGGTCGAGCCTGGGCGAGGCGTTGCCCGCAGGCTACGGCACCGCCGAGGGGCCCCGGGCCGAGCCGGAGACGCTGACTCGGGTGCTGCTGGACGCGCTCGCCGAGTCCCGGGACGCGGACCTGGAGCGCGGTATCAGCCTGGTAGGGCCGCATCGCGACGAGCTGGAGCTCTCCCTCGGGCAGACCCCGGCCAAGGGCTACGCCAGCCACGGCGAGTCCTGGTCGTTCGCGCTCGCGCTGCGGCTGGGCTCCTACGACCTGCTCCGGTCCGAGGCGGGCGGGGAGCCGGTGCTGCTGCTCGACGACGTGTTCGCCGAGCTCGACACACGCCGCCGGGCCCGGCTGGCCGACATCGCCGCCCGCGCCGAGCAGGTCGTCGTCACGGCGGCGGTGGACGAGGACGTGCCGCACGAGCTGACGGGAGTTCGCTTCGCGGTGTCGGAAGGTGAGGTTAAACGTGCCTGATCAGGGCCCTCGCGAGGCGGTTTCGCGACCCGCGGTGACCGGGGAGACAGGAGTTACCCACCGATCTGGGGATAAGTCTGTGGATAGTGTGGATAACTCAGGTAGCACGCTATCGCCGCGTGTGACTGAAGGCCCGAAAGAGGTGGTCAATAACCCTCACGTGGGCGTTGGTGGTGGTGAATCCCCAGTTCGCGACACCGAGCGTAACAGCGCCGCTGGGCCGAACGAGGCGGGGGGTGAGACCGGCGGCACATCCGCGCGCCGAGGTTCCGGCGTGGACCATCCGAGTTGTCCACAGGAGGTCCCGGCCGGAGAAGGCCCCGGCTCCGGTCAGCAGGGCCGCGACCTGGCCCATGCCGCGCTGCGGGCGGCCCGCGAGCGCGCGGCGTCCCGTGGCAGCGAGCCCGGGG
>NZ_KB912658.1:8743-12965 GCF_000383795.1 Saccharomonospora saliphila YIM 90502 | reverse complement strand
GGACCGGCCACGACCCGCACGGACGGCGGGCACCCGCGCGCCCGTTCGCGCGAACCCGTCCGCGGACGGACGCCCCCGCCGGTCCGGGCGGATGACACGGGCACGCCCGAGCGGAATAGGCTTCCGGCATGTCCTCCACGCCGACCGGGACCAGCACCGCGCTGCTGACCGACCACTACGAGCTCACCATGCTGAGCAGTGCGCTGCGCGATGGAACGGGCGAGCGCGACTGCGTGTTCGAGGTGTTCGCCCGCAGCCTGCCCGCGGGACGACGCTACGGTGTCGTGGCGGGCACGCGACGACTGCTCGACGCGATCGGCGACTTCCGGTTCACCGACGCCGAACTCACCCCGCTGCGTGAGACCGCCGTCGTGGACGACGCGACCCTCGACTGGCTGGCCGGCTACCGCTTCACCGGCGACATCGACGGCTACCCGGAAGGCGAGCTGTACTTCCCCGGCTCGCCGATCCTCACCGTGCGCGGCACGTTCGCCGAGTGCGTGCTGCTGGAAACGCTGACACTGTCGATCCTCAACCACGACAGCGCGGTGGCCTCCGCCGCGGCGCGGATGTCGGCGGCAGCCAACGGCAGGCCCATCATCGAGATGGGCGGCAGGCGCACCCACGAGTCCGCCGCCGTCGCCGCCGCGCGCGCCGCCTACCTCGCCGGGTTCGCCACCACCTCGAACCTGGAGGCGGGCCGCCGCTACGGGATCTCCACCCGCGGCACCGTGGCGCACGCGTTCATGCTCCTGCACGACAGCGAGGAGGAGGCCTTCCGCGCCCAGATCGACAAGATGGGCACCGACACCACGCTTCTGGTGGATACCTACGACATCAGCGCGGGGATCGAGACGGCCGTGCGCGTGGCCGGTCCCGAACTCGGCGCGATCCGCATCGACTCGGGCGACGTCGGCGTCCTGGCCCGCCAGGCCCGCGAACAGCTCGACAAACTCGGCGCCACCGACACCCGCATCGTGGTCTCCGGCGACCTCGACGAACACGCGATCGCGGCCCTGCGCGCCGAACCCGTCGACGCCTACGGGGTGGGCACGTCGGTGGTCACCGGGTCGGGGGCGCCCACGGCGGGCATGGTGTACAAGCTGGTCGAGGTCGAGGGCAGGCCGGTGGCCAAGCGCAGCGAGCACAAGGCATCGCGGGGCGGGCGCAAGTCCGCGCTGCGCAGGCACAAACCCACCGGAACCGCGCTGGAGGAGGTCGTGTACCCCACCGCGCGGGTGCCCGAGCCCGCCGCCGACGACAAGGTGCTGCACGCGGAACTGCTCCGCGCTGGACAACCGGTGGCCGAGGCGCCCACCCTTGAGGACGGGCGGCAACGGCTGCGGCGCGCGCTGGTGAGCCTGCCGTGGGAAGGGCTGAAGCTGTCCGGCGGCGAACCGGCCATTCCGACGACGTTCCTGTAGAGCGCGAGCGGCCCGCCGCCCGCCGTCGATTCCGTCCGGCCCCAGGAGGTGACCATGGCTACCGCGCTGATCGTGGTGGACGTGCAGAACGACTTCTGCGAGGGAGGGTCGCTCGCGGTCGCCGGTGGCGCCGACGTCGCCGAGGCCGTCTCCGCGCACATGCGCACCGCGGACTACGACCACGTCGTCGCGACCCGCGACTACCACATCGACCCGGGTGCGCACTTCAGCGACGATCCCGACTACGTGCGCTCATGGCCCCGGCACTGCGTGGCCGACACGGCCGGGGCCGCCTTCCACCCCCGGCTCGACATCGCGCCGATCACGGCGGTGTTCTCGAAGGGCCAGTACAGCGACGGTTACTCCGGCTTCGACGGTGCCACCGACGCGGGCGAGCGCATCGCGGACTGGCTCGGCGCGCGGGGAGTGGACACGGTCGACGTCGTCGGGATCGCCACCGACCACTGCGTGCGCGCCACCGCCCTCGACGCCGCGCGCACGGGACTGCGGACGCGGGTACTCGCCGAGCTGACGGCCGGTGTGAGCCGCTCCACTGTGGACTCGGCGCTCGCGGACCTCGACCGGGCCGGGGTCGCCGTGACGGGCGAACCGAAGGTCGCTTCGTGACGCGAACCGGACTGCTGACCTTCGGGGAGGTGCTGGCCTCGTTCAGCACCACGTCGGGCAAGCTGCGGCACGCGATGTCGGCCGGTGTGGGGATCGCGGGCTCGGAGGCCGTGGTCGCCATCGGTGCCGCCCGCCTCGGGGTCGAGGCGGCGTGGGCGGGCCGGGTCGGCGCGGACGAGCCGGGCGCGCTGGCACTGCTGCGGCTGCGGGAGGAGGGCGTGGACACCTCGGCGGTGCGCACCGACAGGGCGGCTCCGACCGGGTTGGTGCTCAAGGACTTCCGCACCGCCGAGGTGGCGCGCTCGTCCTACTACCGCAACGGCAGTGCCGGGACGCGGCTGTGCCCGGAGGACATCCCCGAGGACCGGATCCGCGCGTGCGGTGTGCTGCACCTGAGCGGGCTGACCCCCGGTCTGTCCGATTCGGCCGCCAAGGCGGCCTTCGCCGCGGTGGAGGTCGCCCGCGCCGAGAACGTGCCCGTCTCGCTCGACGTCAACTACGGCCACGCGCTGTGGTATCCGGACGACGCCGCCGACATCCTCTACGAACTGGCGTCGATGTCCGACATCGTGTTCGCCGGGGACGACGCCGCCCGCCTGCTCGGGTTCGACGGCACACCCGCCGAACTCGCCACCGGACTCGCCGACACCGGACCCGATCAGGTGATCGTCAAGCTCGGTCCCCGGGGTGCGGTCGCCGAGCTGGACGGATCACGGTACGAGGTGCCGAGCTATCCGGTGCGCTCGGTCGACACCGGCGGCGCCGACGACGCCTTCGTCGCGGGGTACCTCGCCGACTTGCTCTCCGACGCGCCGCCCGATCGCCGGTTGCGCACCGCGGCCGCGTGCCGGGCGTTCTCCCTGTCGGTGCCCGGCGACTCGGTCGGCCTGCCCGAGCGCGAGGAGTTGCAGTTGCTGGCCCGCTCGCGCTGACTCCGGCCCGTCCGGCCCCGCCACCGCACGTGCCGGGCTCGGGTGTGAGGCAGCGACCACACCGTCGGGCCCCGGCGGTACCGTCTGAGAACGTGACCGGTGACCACTCGGAGCGTCCCAGCGTCCGCGCCCTCCTCTCGCACGCCGTCGAGGCCGTCGGCGGCAGTGAACGGGAGGGACAGGTGCGCATGGCCGAAGCCGTGGCCGAGGCGATCCGCACGGGGGACCATCTCGCCGTGCAGGCGGGCACCGGTACCGGCAAGTCGCTGGCCTACCTCGTGCCCGCGCTGCGGCACGCCGTCTCCTCCGGCACGACCGTGATCGTTTCCACGGCCACGATCGCCCTGCAACGCCAGCTCGTCGACCGGGATCTGCCCCGCCTGGCCTCGGCCCTGGCCGAGCCCCTCGGGCGGGAGCCGTCCTTCGCGATCCTCAAGGGCAGGCGCAACTACCTGTGCCTGCACCGGGTGCACCACGGCGCGCCGGACGAACCGGAGGAGGACGGCCTGTTCGACCAGTTCGCCGTCTCCCGGCTGGGCAGGGAGGTCAAACGCCTGCACGAGTGGTCGTCCGAGACCGAGACCGGCGACCGCGACGAGCTGGTGCCCGGTGTCACCGAACGGGCCTGGAGGCAGGTGTCGGTCACCGCGAAGGAGTGCCTCGGCGCGCACCGCTGCCCGGTCGGCGACGACTGCTTCGCCGAGGCGGCGCGCGGTGAGGCGGGCAGGGCCGACGTCGTGGTCACCAACCACGCCCTGCTGGCGATCGACGCACTCGGCGAGCACCCGGTGCTGCCCGAGCACGACGTCACGATCATCGACGAGGCACACGAACTGGTCGACCGCGTGACCTCGGCGGCGACGGGCGAACTCACCCCGGCGATGATCTCGTCGGCGACGCGGCGCTGCGGCAGGCTGATCGACGCCGATGTCGCCGACCGGCTGCTCGAATCCGGTGAGGGCCTCTCGCTCGTGCTCGACGAGCTGCCCTCGGGCAGGCTCGACACCCTGCCCGAAGCTCTCGGCGGTGCCGTCGCCGGCGTCCGGGACGCCGCGCACGCGTGCGTGACCGCGCTCGGGTCCGAACGACGGGAGGACATCGACGAGGCCACCGCCCGCACGCTCGCGCGCTCGGCGCTGGACGAGGTACACGACACGGCCGTGCGGCTGCTCGACGCGTTCGACGCCGACGACGGCGCGCGGACCGACGTGGTGTGGCGCTCCGGCGGCGACGGCCCCC
>NZ_KB912658.1:4467-8643 GCF_000383795.1 Saccharomonospora saliphila YIM 90502 | reverse complement strand
CTCACCGGGCGCGGGCGCCTGCTCGCCGACGCCGTCGTGCGCAGGCTCGTCGGCTGACCGCGCCGGGCGTGCTCACGACCGTTCCAGCACCCGGATCGTGAGCCCCGCCCGGGCAAGGCGGTGCAGCAGCGCGTCACCCATCGCCGCGGCCGTGGTGACCTGTCCCGAGGTCGGCGGCACGTCGTCGAAGGCAAGGCACAGTGCCGACTCGGCCAGCATCTTCGAGGTTTCGTCGTAGCCGGGGTCGCCTCCGGCGAATTCGGTGACTACCCGCTCGCCGCCTCCCTCGCCGACGAACCGCACGTTGAACCACGAGCGCAGCCGCCGGTGCTCGCTGGGGCCGTCACCCGGCCTGCGCACCGAGCCGAGTGCCCGGCGCGCGGGCGGAATCCGGGCGAGCAGCGCGAGGATTCCGAGACCGAGCGCGCCCGCGACGACGGTGGGCAGGCGCTTGACGGCCGTGTACTGCTCGTAGGTGAACTCCGGGCCGTAGCGTGGCAGGGCCGCGGCCGACCGGCCGACGATCTGGGGGTCGAGCGTCGGCATCGGCACCAGCCACCGGTTCGTCTCGCGATCGCGCCGGGGCGCTCGGACGGGCAGGTGGACGCGCCGGTCGGCGGGGCGCGATTCGGCCGCGCGCCGCTCACGGGCCGTGTGGACCATCCGCCGCGCCCGGGAGAACACGGTCAGCGCCGACGAGTAGGTGCCCCCGGAGAACTCGGCCTTGGCCCGCACCTGGCTCCGCACCGTGAGCGGGACACCGCGCGGCAGGTGCTGGACGGTGAAGTACACGCCGAGGTCGTAGGGAATGGAGTCGAACCCGCAGGCGTGGATCAGCCGCGCCCCGGTCTCCCGCGCGGTGGCGTGGTGGTCCAGATACATCTGGTCAACGAACTCCGGCTCGCCGGTCAGGTCGACGTAGTCGGTGCCCGCGCGGGCGCAGGCGGCCACGAGGGGCTCCCCGTGGTGCAGGTAGGGACCCACGGTGGTGATCACCACACGGGCGGAGGCCGCGAGGTCGCGCAGCGAGTCGGCGTCGTCGACGTCGGCGTGCAGCAGCGCGAGCTCGGAGCAGGCCGGGTCGATCGTGGCGAGCCGGTCGCGCAGCCGTTCCAGCTTCTCCTTGCTGCGCCCGGCCAGCGCCCAACGACACGTGCCGGGAGCGTGGCGCGCGAGGTACTCCGCGGTCAGCGCGCCGGTGAAGCCGGTGCCTCCGAACAGGACGATGTCGTACTCGCGCTCGGCCATGGTGTCCCTCCGTAGTCGGCGTGTGTTCGATGTGTAACACACCGGCGGTCGCCGCGGACCCGTCAGGTGACGGACTCAACCGGCGCCACCCGCGCAACGACGACCGCGTCCGAGGGGAGACGGCACGGCGCACGCTGTGGCGGACGACACCCGCGGCCGGAGGGCGGTTCGTGGCCCCGTCACGGAGCGTCCGGCCAGCTCAGGGTCCTGGACGCGGTCGCGGGACGGCGGCCGCGGCCCGGATTGAGAACCGGGTCGCCGGGGTACCTGCCTGATCATGACGGAGAACCACGACCTGGCCCCCGAGGCGGACGTCGAAGAACAAGAGCAAGCCGTGGCCGGCGGCGAGGAGGTCCCGGCGAGCGTGGGCGTGCCGCTGGACGCCAATCCTGCCGATGTGGCCGAGCAGTCCGCCCCGGTGCCGGTGGACGAGGACGACGAGGCGCTGTCCGACTGACCCGCCCGGATCAGCCCGCCCGGTCGGCCGGAGCCCGTCCGGATAACCGAGGTGTGGGTTTTCCGCAACCGGGGTACACGCACCGACCTGAGGCGGTGCACACGAACCACGCACCGACCTGAGGCGGTGCACACGAACACGGAGGTGACCACATGGCCGACACGTCTCGCCTGCCCACTCCTGTCGCCGAGGTGTGGGAGTGGCAGCGGCACGGGAACTGCCGCAATCTCGACAGCGCCGTGTTCTTCCATCCTGATGGAGAACGCGGGTTCGCGCGCGCCGACCGGGTCGCCAGGGCCAAGGAGATCTGCCGGACGTGCCCGGTGATCGTCCAGTGCCGGCACCACGCGCTGACGGTGCAGGAGCCGTTCGGTGTCTGGGGCGGACTCGACGAGACCGAGCGCAGGGACGCCATCGCCCGCCGGAAGAAGCTGCAACCCGCGAGCTGATCTCAACCGCGAGGCGGGGCGGAACCGGCGCGCGAGACCGGTGCGCCCGGCGAGGACGTGTCGAAGGGAGCGTGCGTGCGGTTCGGATACACCTTGCTCACCGAACAGGCAGGACCGGGGGATCTCGTCGGTCACGCGGCCGACGCCGAGCGGGCCGGGTTCGACTTCGCCGTCATGAGCGATCATTACTCACCCTGGCTGGACAGCCAGGGCCACTCCCCGTACGCGTGGAGTGTGCTGGGGGCGGTCACGCAGGCGACCGAGCGCATCGAGCTCATGACGTATGTGACGTGCCCGACGATGCGGTACCACCCGGCCGTCGTGGCGCAGAAGGCGGCGACCGTCCAGCAACTCTCGGGCGGTCGCTTTCTGCTGGGGCTCGGAGCCGGGGAGAACCTCAACGAGCACGTGATCGGGCAGGGCTGGCCTCCGGTCAACGTCCGGCACGAGATGCTCACCGAGGCTGTCGGGATCATCAACGATCTGTTCGACGGCGGGTACACCAACTTCGTGGGGGCCCACTTCCGTGTGGACTCGGCCAAGCTGTGGGACCTGCCCGAGATGCGCGCGCCGATCGGTGTCGCCGTCTCCGGTGCGCAGTCGGTGCGCCGGTTCGCCCCGGTGGCGGACGCGATGATCGCGGTCGAGCCGAACCCGGAGCTGTGCGCGGGGTGGGACGAGGCACGGTCGTCGGTGGGCCAGGAGGCCTCCCGCAAGATCGGGCAGCTTCCGGTCTCCTGGGACACCGACGAGGACGCGGCGGTGCGCCGGGCGCACGAGCAGTTCCGCTGGTTCGCCGGTGGCTGGAAGGTGAACGCGGAGCTGCCGGGAACGGCGTCGTTCGCCGCCGCGACCCAGTTCGTCACACCGGACGACGTCGCCGCCTCGATCCCGTGCGGGTCCGACGTCGGTCGCGTGGTCGAGGCGGCGCGGCCGTTCTTCGACGCGGGCTTCACCGATCTCGCGCTCGTCCAGGTGGGTGGCGCGGCGCAGGGCCCGTATCTCGACGCGGCCGAACGCGAGATCCTGCCCGCGCTGCGGGAGGCCGCCGGGTCCCGCTGACGCGGCCCGGACCGCCGTCGTCATGTCCCGCACGGTGGCTGGTGAACGCGGGCGGGCGCTGGCCTGGTGAACGTGGGTGGTTGTTCGCTGGGCGGTCCGCCCGCGTCACAAGCCGCCCGCGGCGGCGGCCCACTGCCGCATCCGGGTGAGCGCGCGGTGCTGGGTGGTGCGCACGTTGGCGGGGGAGAGTCCCAGCGCGTCCGCCGTTTCCGTCGCCGAAAGGCCGACCACCACCCGCAGCACGAGTATCTCGCGCTGCACGGCGGGCAGGCGGTCGAGCAGGTCGGCCAGCCGGTGCCCGAGGTCGGTGTTGAGGACGTGCCGTTCGGGCTCGTTGTCCGGCCCCGGCTGCTCGGGCACGCAGGGCGTCGCGTGCGTGCGCTCGCGCGCGGCGAGCCGGAACACGTCGGCCACCTTGTTCGCCGCGATCGCGCGGACCAGGAACAGGAACGAGCCGCCCCGGTCGCGGTAACCGGGCAGGGCGCGCAGCACCGCCACGCAGATGTCCTGGGCGACGTCCTCGGCACTGATGTGGCCGAAATCGCGGCGGCCCAGCCGGGCGCGGCAGTACCGCACGATCACCGGAGTCAGCAGTGCCGTGAGCCTGCGCACGGCGCCGGGGTCGCCGCACACGGCCTCCCGGACCACGGGGTCGAGCACGCCCGCGTCGAGTGGTTCGTCCCCCGCCGCCGCCTCGGAGGGCGGCTCGCTCCTGCGGGGGACCGCGGCGGTGAGGGACAACTCGTCCACGATCGGCTCCCGGGGCCGGACGACGGCGGCTCCGCTGGGGGCCACCGTGGGCCATGCTAGACGGCGACTCCCCGGTACACCAGAAACCCCGGCACACCAGAACCGCGGTCGCCGGTCCTAGCGCAGGACCGTCACCAGCGCGCTCACCGCCGCGCCGGTGACCAACGCGGCGGTGAGCGCGGCGACCGGAGTGGACACCGGTGTGGGCGG
>NZ_KB912658.1:0-4367 GCF_000383795.1 Saccharomonospora saliphila YIM 90502 | reverse complement strand
CGAGACCGCCGCCCGCCCCGGCGCCGACGTCGTCGGCCGGATCGTGGGCACCGGACCGGCGTAACGCGTGCGACAGCGCCGTGAGCGCCGTTTCCAGTCGCGCGACCTCCGCCGGGCCCGCGCCCTTCTGCGGTCCGAAGACGGACGCCGCGCCGCGCGGGCCGAGTAGCGGGTTGGTGACGTCGGTGGCGACGCGCACGGGAACCCCACCGAGTCGTTCGTGGACGGCAGAAAGGTCCACTGTGGTCACAGATGCGAGCTCGTCGGCACCCGTGCCGACCGGTGCGCCCGAGGCGTCGCGCAGCCGCGCGCCGAGCGCGAGCAGCATCCCGGCGCCGCCGTCGGTGGTGGCGGTGCCGCCGACGGTGAGCACGATCCCCCTTACGCCGTAATCGAGCGCGTGCGCGATCAGCTCGCCCACGCCGCGCGTGTGCGCCGTCAGCGCCGTACGCGGGTCCGGGGTGACGTACTCCAGTCCGCACGCCCGGGCCGACTCGACGTAGGCCCAGTCGTCGAGCACCGCGTACCACGCGGGAACCGGTTCGGAGAGCGGTCCGGCCACCGTCAGCTCCACGCGCTCTCCGCCCGCCGCGCGGACGACGTCGAGCGTGCCCTCTCCGCCGTCGGCGACCGGGCACAGCCGCACGTCCGCCTCGGCCACGGCGTCGGTGACACCGGCGCCGATGGCCCGCGCCGCGTCGACGGCGGAGATACTGCCCTTGAAGGAGTCCGGAGCGACGACCACGCGCACGCCCACCACCTACTTCCGGACCGGGGTCGGCGGGGTCGTCCCCCGCAGGACGGCGGCGACGTTGCGCGCGGCCAGGGTGGCCATCGCGGTGCGGGTCTCGACGGTGGCCGAGCCCAGGTGCGGGGCCAGTGCGACGTTGTCCCGCTCCAGCAGTCCGGGGTGCACCTCGGGTTCGCGTTCGAACACGTCCAGCCCCGCTCCCGCGATCGTGCCGTCGGCGAGTGCCCTGGCGAGCGCGCCCTCGTCCACGACCGGCCCCCGCGTGGTGTTGAGCAGGAACGCCGTGGGCTTCATCGCGGCGAGCGCGTCGGCGTCGATCAGGTGGCGGGTTTCCGCGGTCAGAGGGCAGTGCAGCGACACGACGTCCGACGTGGCCAGTAGACCGTCCAGGGACAGCGGGCGGGCGTCCAACTCCGCCTCCACGTCCGCGGGCGCGCGGCGGCGTCCGGTGTAGACGATCTCCATGCCGAACGCCCGCGCGCGGCGCGCCACGGCTCGCCCGATCTGGCCGAGCCCGACGATGCCGAGCGTCTTGCCCTGCAATCCGGTCCCCAGCATGAATCCGAGGTGGAACTCCCACGGCGTGCGCGAGCGCAGCAGCCGTTCGCCCTCGCCGAGCCTGCGGGTCACCGACAGCAGCAGCCCGAACGTGAGGTCGGCGGTGGCCTCGGTGAGGACCCCGGGTGTGTGCGCGACGGTCACGCCCCGGCCCGTCAGCGCGGGGACGTCGATGTTGTCGTAGCCCACGGCGACCGTGGCCACGACCCTGAGCCGCTCGCCCGCCGCGTCGGCGAACGCCTCGTCGACCGGGTCCCGCAGGGTCACCACCGCGCCGTCGGCTCCGTCGAGCGCGGCGTGGAGTTCGCCGACGGTGAGCTGCCGGTCCGGTTCCGGCCACCACACGTCGGCCACCTCGCGCAGCACGTCCACCGCCGCGTCCGGGATGCGCCTGGTCACCACGACCCGGCCTGGTCCACCCGCCATGCACCGCTCCGCTGCTCGATGATCCATCGCCGACCCCACCCTAGCGCCCGTCACCGCGGTGACGGACTCCTTCGGCGTGTCCGGTGCCGTGCCGGAACCGGTCACGGCAGACCACGGTTGACGGCCCTGCTATGTTCATATGTAGAACGCATGTGCGTCATGCGTACAGTATGGCGCGCACGGGATGCGAACGAAGGGGCGCAGGGTGGCAGAGATCGTTCCGCTCGCCGACGCGGTGCGCGAGCTCGTGCACGACGGCGACACGGTGGCGCTCGAAGGGTTCACGCACCTCATCCCGCACGCGGCCGGCCAGGAAATCATCCGGCAGGGCCGCAGGGACCTCACGCTGGTGCGGATGACCCCGGACATCGTCTACGACCAGCTCATCGGCGCGGGGTGCGCGCGCAAGCTGGTGTTCTCCTGGGGCGGCAACCCCGGCGTCGGTTCCCTGCACCGTTTCCGCGACGCCGTGCAGAACGGCTGGCCCGTCCCGCTGGAGATCGAGGAGCACAGTCACGCGGGCATGGCCAACCGCTACGTCGCCGGAGCCTCCGGGCTCCCCTTCGGTGTGCTGCGCGGCTACAGCGGCACCGATCTGCCCGAGCACACGGACACGATCAAACAGATCACCTGCCCGTTCACCGGTGAGCGGCTCGCGGCCGTGCCCGCGCTGAACCCGGACACCTCGATCATTCACGCCCAGCGCGCCGACCGGAAGGGCAACGTGCAGATCTGGGGTCTGGTCGGAGTGCAGAAGGAGGCCGTGCTCGCGGCGCGGCGGAGCCTGGTCACCGTCGAGGAGGTCGTCGACGAGCTCGAGCCGGTGCCCGGGCAGCTGATGCTGCCGCACTGGGCGGTCACCCGGGTCGCCGAGGTGCCGCGCGGTGCCCACCCGTCGTACGCGCAGGGCTACTACGACCGCGACAACGCCTACTACAAGGAATGGGATTCCATTGGGCGGAAGAGGGACTCGTTCGAGGCGTGGGTCCGCGAGAAGGTGCTCGGCAGGGAGGTGAACGCACGGTGACCGCGACGGATCAACGACGGCAGACCGGCGCGTCGGAGCCGGAGTACACCTCCGACGAGATGATGTCGATCGCCGCGGCGCGGGCGCTGAAGGACGGCACACGGTGCTTCGTGGGCATCGGCCTGCCCTCCACCGCCGCGAACGTGGCACGCCGCACCCACGCCCCCGACCTCGTGCTGATCTACGAATCGGGCACGCTGGGCTCCAAGCCGGACGTGCTGCCCTCGTCGATCGGCGACGGCGTCCTCGCCGAAACCGCCGATGCGGTGATCGGCGTGCCCGAGGTGTTCAACTACTGGCTCCAGCCGGGGCGCATCGACGTCGGATTCCTCGGCGCGGCCCAGCTCGACCGCTTCGGCAACATCAACACCACGGTCATCGGCGAGGACTACGCCGACCCCGCGGTGCGGCTGCCCGGCGCGGGCGGCGCCCCGGAGATCGCCGCGTCCTGCCGCGAGGTGTTCGTGGTGGTGCGGCAGAGCAGGCGCAGCTTCGTCGAGCGGGTGGACTTCGTGACCTCGGTCGGGCACGGGCGCGGTCCGGGCGACCGCGAACGGCTGGGGCTGCGCGGCGCGGGCCCCACGCTGGTGATCACCGACCTCGGCGTGTTCCGCCCCGATCCCGACACCCGCGAACTCGTGCTCACCCAGGTCCACCCGGGTGTGGACGTCGCGCGGGTGCGCGAGGCCACCGGCTGGGAGCTGACGGTCTCTCCGGAGCTGACCACCACCGACGCGCCCACCGATGTGGAGCTGTCCACCCTGCGCACTCTCAAGGAGGCCTCTTCGTGACGTCCGACGTCTTCGTTCTCGACGCGGTCCGCACGCCCTTCGGCCGGTACGGTGGCGCGCTGTCCGGGGTACGGCCGGACGACCTGGCCGCGCACGTGCTGCGCGCGCTGGCCAAGCGGGGCGATCTCGACCCGGCCGGTGTCGACGAGGTCGTGCTCGGCGACGCCAACGGCGCGGGCGAGGACAATCGCAACGTGGCCCGCATGGCCGCGCTGCTCGCCGGGTGGCCGACGAGCGTGCCGGGTGCCACGGTCAACCGGTTGTGCGGCTCCGGTCTGGACGCCGTGATGCAGGCCAGCAGGCAGATCGCCGTCGGCGACGCCTCGGTGGTCGTCGCGGGCGGTGTGGAGTCGATGAGCCGCGCCCCGTGGGTGCTGCCCAAGCCCGGTAAGGGTTTCCCCGCGGGGCACGAGACGCTGTACTCGTCCACTCTGGGCTGGCGCATGGTCAACCCGGACATGCCCGAGCAGTGGACGATCTCGCTCGGGCAGAGCACCGAGCGGCTCGCCCGCCGCTACGGCATCGACCGCGAGCAGCAGGACCGCTTCGCCCTGACCAGCCACCAGCGTGCCGCGCGGGCGTGGGACGAGGGGTTCTACGACGACCACGTGGTACCCGTCGACGGGACCGACCTGACGCGGGACGAGGGCATCCGCCCGGGTTCGTCGCTGGACAAGCTCGCGACCCTGAAACCCGCGTTCGACGCCGAGGGGACGGTGACGGCGGGCAACTCGTCGCCGCTCAACGACGGCGCCTCCGCCGTGCTGCTCGCCGACCGTGCCGGGGCCGACCGGCTCGGCGCGGCCCCGCTGGC
>NZ_KB912657.1:12605-15158 GCF_000383795.1 Saccharomonospora saliphila YIM 90502 | reverse complement strand
CCGGGCCGCGCGTGCCGAGGCCAAGGCACCGGCCAGTGCCGCGACGAGTTCGGCCGCGCCCGTGTCGGAGCCCGCCAGTATCGAGGCGGGCAGCGCGCCGGGGAGGTGCCCGGGCGGGGGACTCCCGCTCTGTGCCGTCTCGGCGATCTGGGTCAACAGAGGTTCTCCTCGGTCCGTGACGTCGTAATCGGCGGAATCACTGGTGCGCCGCTGGGTCCGCCAGCGGGTTGGGCAGCGTGCCGTTCGGGTGCAGCGCGTGCCGCAGCGCGCGGTCGCCGTAGCGGGTGACGACGAGCCGGTCCCGGTTGAGCGCGTAGCGCGGGATCTCTGGTGTGAGCAGGTCGTACTCGGCGAAACGGTCGCCGAGCTCGGGGTGGCGGCGCTGGAAGCCGAGCACGGTCTGGCGCACCAGCGACCAGAAACGGTCCTCGGGCACGCCGAGCTGGTCCGCGCACAGCGGGGCCAGGTAGCGGAAGTGGCCGACGAACACCTGGTCGACCACGTGCTGCCGGATCACCGAGGGATGTTTGCGCGGGAGCACGTGGTCGTGTCCGTCCGGTTCGGGGCCGCGCTCGGGCACGTCGGTGTCGGACACGCAGACGTCGTCGACGAAATCCTTGAGGTAGAGCCTGCGCGGCACCTCCCGCTCGTCGAAGCCGAGCAAAGTGTTCTGCCCGTGCGGATTGAACGTGACCCCGTACCGATAGAGCACCCGCATGAGGGGGGTCAGCACTGTGTCGAGCATCCGGCGCAACCACTCCTGCGCCGACAGCCCCGATGCCCGCACCAGCTCGGCCACGAAGGCGGTGCCCTCGTCGTCGACGTGCAGCAGCGACGCGAAGGTGCGGACACGCTCCCCCTCGCCAGCGTGGGTGACGGCGGAGTCACGCCAGACGCACCCCAGAGTCTCCAGATGCTGGTAGGGCACACCCTCCACCTGCGACAGGTAGGGGTGGCGGACGGTCACGGAGGCCACCTCGCCGAGGAACACCGTGCGCCCGTGCTCGGTCAGCACCGGGTCGGCGGACAGCATCCCGCGCAGCCACTCGGTGACCACCGGCGCGCCCATCGTGCAGTGCGGCGGAATCCCCCGCCACACCAGCGTGTTGAGGATCTTCAAGGGGAGCTTGACGTCGAAGCGCCCCGGGGAGGTGACGTTGGCCATGGTGCGGATCGACTGACCCGGCAGGTACTGGTCCGGGCTCGGGCCGAGCGGCACGATCCGGCGCTGGGCGACGTCGGCGGCGTGCAGCACCTGCACGACGTGGTCCCACTGCCACGGGTGGGCGGGCATCCAGACGAACGCGCCCGGATCGAGTCCCTCGGCGCGCAGAGCGTCGGCCCAGTCCGCGCGAGTCCCTTCAGGCAGCTCGCGGGCAAGCACATCCCGCTCGGACAGGTCGGAGGTTCCCCGGAACTCGGCCAGTCCGCGATGCACGGCGATCCACTGGAGCCGGACCGGTTGGCGCGCCTCCGGGGCGTAGTGGCGGGTGTCGGTCGCCGAGAAGCCGATGCGGCCCTTGTTGGCGACGAGCAGGTTGTGCCCGGTCATCCGGCAGTCCAGTTCGGCGTGGGACAGCTCGCGCAGCTTCCGCGCCGTCTCCCCGCCTCGGGCGATCCGCGCGGCGTCCACGCCGAGCGTGGCTTCCAGCTCGGTCAGGTAGGTGGCCACGGTGGACGGGTCGGTGCCGAGCGTGCTCGCCGCGTCGATCAGGAACTGCAGGGCGTCCCACGCGGGACGGCCGGTCTCGTCTCCGAGCATCCCGGTGGCCACCCGCGTCACCGAGGTGGGCTCCACCCTCAGCCAGCCGAACGCGCCGGGCCGGGCGCGGAAGCGGTACAGCACGCCGCTGTCGAGTTCGACGCGGTACTCGCCGTCGCCGGTCTCGACCGCCTTGAGCATGGCCTCGAAGGTCCACTCCCCCAGTGCCTTGGCCAGCAACCGGCGGTTGGCCTCACGCCAGGCACGGGCGCCGACATCGGGAAGGTCCGGGACCGGGTGAGCGCCGGACGCGGCGCCGGGTTCGGGGACGTCCTCGCGGGATTCGGTGCGGTCAGGCATGGGTCTCTCCGAGTCGTCGAGGTCCGGCAACGCCTGAAGATTAGGCAAGCCTTCCCTAAGTAACAAGGGCCTGACCGGGTTGTCCGGCATGGCGATCATCACGCTGGGCAATCAATTGAAATAAGGTTAGGCTTACCCAACTCGCCCCTGCAACACGGTGGCGGGGCGGCGTCACGCCGTGGCGCTCCGGCGCAGCAGCCAGACCAGATAGGGCGCCCCGATCAACGCCGTGACCACGCCGACCGGAATCTCCAGCGGCGCGAGCAGCGCGCGACCGACCCCGTCGGCGGTGACCACCAAAAGGGCGCCGAGCACGGCGGTCATCGGGATCAGCCGGGTGGTCGCGCCACCCACGATGCGGCGCGCGAGATGCGGGGCGACGAGCCCGACGAAGCCGACCGTGCCGACCGTGGCCGCCGTGCCCGCCGCCAGTAACCACGTTTCCGCATTCCGTCCACATCCGTGATCTTGAGCGCCGCCCACAACCACCA
>NZ_KB912657.1:9884-12505 GCF_000383795.1 Saccharomonospora saliphila YIM 90502 | reverse complement strand
GCGGCCGTGCCGGGGGACTCCGTACCGGCCGCGCCCCCGGGAGCGCCGGAGTCCGCGGTGTCCGGGGCGGCACCGGTCCCCGTGGCGCCGATGGCGCCACCGCTCGCCTCGCTCACCTGTCCGCCTCCTCTCCGAGGTACGCGTCCACCACGGCCGGGTCGTCGCGCACGCGTTCCGGCTCTCCCGCCGCGATGACGCGGCCGAAGTCGAGCACCGTGAGCCGGTCGCAGACCGACATCACCAGATCCATGTGGTGATCGACCAGCACCACCGCCATCCGCTCAGCCAGGCGGCGCACCGTCCCGGCGAGCTCTTCCATGTCGTCGTGCCCGAGTCCGGCCGCGGGCTCGTCGAGCAGCAGCAGCTCCGGCTCGGCCGCCAGCGCTCTGGCCAGGGCGACCCGTTTGCGGACGGGGTATGGCAGGCTCGCGGGCGAGGCGTGCGCGTGCTCGAGCACGCCGACCTCGGCCATCGCCCGTTCGGCCCGCTCCGCCAGCGCGCGCTCGTCCCGCGCGGCACGGGGCAGCGCGAGCAGGGCCGACACGAATCCGGACCGGCGGAACCGGTCGGCACCGACCAGCACGTTCTCCGCCACGGTCAACCCGCGGAACAGGCCGAGTCCCTGGAGCGTCCGCGCGATGCCCAGCCGGGTCAGCCGGTGCGGGCGCAGATCGGGGAGGCGGGTGCCGCGCCAGCTCAGCGTCCCCTGGTCGGGCCGCACGAACCCGCAGCAGACGTTGAACAGCGTGGTCTTGCCCGCCCCGTTCGGCCCGATCACGCCGTGGACCTCGTGCGACCGCACGTCGACGGACACACCGTCGAGCGCGGTGAGCCCGCCGAACCGCACGGTGACCCCGTCGGCGGCGAACAACGGCGTCTTCTCCGGCTCCGTGCGTCCGTTCTGGTGAACCGACGTCTCCGGCAGCGTCACCGTCTGTCTCCCCTCGTCGGGAAATCCGGACCTCCACCCCGTCGCCGCGGCGGAAGGTGTACAGCTTCGTGCGCCACGCCCAACCTCGGCCATAGGCACGGCGCCCAAAAATCACGCACGCCGCTGGGCTGCGCGCCCGGCCGCGCTGGACGCGGCGCAACGCCGCGTGGCATCGTTCGGCGGATGAGCCCCTCCGCAGGAACTCCGGCACCGACCGAGGTCTCGGGACCAGCTCGGGAGGCACTGCGCACTCTCAGCCGCGCACTGCTCGACGATCTCGAAAGCCTCGCGGACCGGCTCACCCTCATGGTGCTGCAACGCGAACCCGCCTACGCACGGCTCGGTATCTCCGCGCCCGACGAACTGCGGGACAACCTGCGCGGCAACATCGAACGTGGCATCCAGTCGCTCGGTGGAGCCGTCCCCGAGGGCGCCGATCCGCAGGACACCTCCCGCCTGACCGGCCGTCTCCGCGCACGGGAGGGCGTGCCCCTCGAAGCCGTGCTGCGCGCCTACCGGCTCGGCGGACGGGTGATCTGGGAGGGCTTGCTGGCGACCTCCCGCGAGCGGTTCAGCGGCCGGTACGACCACGAACTGCTCGACGCGGCCGGCTACGTCTGGCGGGTCATCGACGCCAGCTCGGCCGCGCTCGTGGACGACTACCGGCTGGAGGAGGCGCGGCTGCGCAGCCAGGAGCTGAGCAAGCGGCACGCCTTCCTCAACGCGTTGCTCGAGGGGCGCGGGTCGGACCCCGCGCTCGCGGAGGAAGCGGCCACCACGCTGGGCCTGCCCACCAGTGGCCCGATGCTCTGCGTCGTCGCGCCCGTGGACACCCCCCGCGACGATCCGCTGCGATCCCCCCGGGACGTGCTCGGCCAGCAGGGCATCGTGTCGTCGTGGCACGTGCGGCCCTCCGACATCGTCGGCCTGGTCGCCCTCGCCGACCGCACGCCGTCGGCCGCGCTCGACGCGCTCGGCCCGGCCGTGTGCGGACGGGTGGGAGCCTCCCCGGTCATCACCACGCTCGGCCAGGTCGGCGACGCCTACACGTTGGCGCAGACGGCGGCGCGCACGCTTTCCGGTCCGGGTGTGGCCTTCCTGGACGACCACCTGCCGGAGGCGTTGCTCGTGGACAGTCCACAACTGACGGAGCGATTGACCCGGGTGGCGTTCGGCGATTTGCTCGGCCTGCCGAAGCAGGAACGCGACACCATGCTGACCACCTTGGAGGCGGTGCTCGACGCGGGCGGGTCGCCGACCCACGCCGCGCAGCGCCTCTACTGCCACCGCAACACGGTCATCTACCGGCTGCACCGGATCGAGGCGACGACGGGCCGCAGGATCTCCGAGCCCCGCGACCGGCTGCTGCTCACACTGGCCCTGCTAGCCCGTCGTGGTGTCGAGGGCGTCGCGGCCCGGGCGCACCCGCAGTGAGCCGGGCGGGAACCCCGCTGTCGGGTGAGTGTCGCAGCCCCCGCCGGCCGGCCGGTCGTGGCAGTCTGACGGGGTGCGGTCCCCGAATGCGTCCCGCCTGCTGGTCGTGGCGGCGAACCGGGAGGAGGCCACGCGCGCGGCCCGCGCCGTCGGCGGGGAGGTCCCGGTCGGGGACCTCACCAAGCAGGTGATCACCGTGGCGGGCTCGGTGCCGGGGACCGTCTCGCTCGCCGAACTCGACGGTTCCGCGAGAGTC
>NZ_KB912657.1:6921-9784 GCF_000383795.1 Saccharomonospora saliphila YIM 90502 | reverse complement strand
GCCGGAGAGGTCGTCGACCAGCGGGCTGCCCTCGTCCAGCAGCCGGACCGCCCGCTGCGTCTGGAGGGCGACGAGCGCGCGCACGGCCGTGGTCGCCCGGGGCGCCAGCAGGTCCCGTTCGGCCACCCCGAAGCGGGCGAGATCGTCGGCCGGGAGGTAGATGCGGTCGGCACGCGCGTCCTCGACCACATCCTGGCAGTGCTCCAGCACTTGCAACGCCGCGCAGACGCGGTCCGACAACCGGACGCGGGACGCGGACGACGCGCCGAACACCGCCAGCACCAGCCTGCCGACGGGCGCGGCCGACAGCGCGCAGTAATCGAGCAGGTCGTCGAACGTGCGGTAGCGGCGCACCGTCTGATCACGACGGTTCGCCTCGACGAGGTCGTCGAACGGCTGCCGCGGAAGGGCCAGCGCCCCGACGGTCCCGGCCAGCGAGCGGAACACCGGTGTGCGCGGGTCCGCACCGCCGAACACCCGGTCCAGCTCGCGATCGGCCTCGTCCAGCAGCGCGAGACGGTCCCCGTCGGCGGCGTCGCCGAGGTCGTCCACCGTCCGGGCGAACGCGTACACGGCGAACAGATGCCGCCGGTAGCGCGCGGGGAGCACGCGCAGAGCGACCGGGAAGTTCTCCTGCCGCGCCCGTGCCTGCAGCCGCCGGGCCGGCGGGGACAGCTGCGCTCTGTCGGCGTGCATGTGATTCGCCTCGTCCCGTCCGGCCGGTGTGCCGACCCTCGACGTCTGGGCGCTCTCATTGTCCGTCCGCACGGGGGACCCGGGCAACTCCGAATCGGTCTCGCCGACCGGAACGGTGGTACCACTCGCGGTCGTGACCGCGGTGTCATCCGCCTCGGGAGCGGCCTCGGGAGCGGCCGCGCCGTCGTGCGCACGCACCTCGTGTTCGACGTCCGCCGGAACGTCGTGACCACGAATGTCCGGACGCGTGCGCGCTTCCGGCGCGCCCGTCGACCGGGGGCCCGGACGTCCCTTCGTTCTGGCATCCACCGAGCCGAATCCTATTCCGGCGTCCGGGGCCCGCAACCGGGGTGAACGGCCGCACGACCGGGGGATGCGCGCGTGCGGAGCGCGACCGCGCACCGTCGGCGCCCGCGCCTTCCGCGGCACGAATCTCCCGTGTGTCCACCAGATCGGTGGCGCGCCGTGCGCCTTCCCGATCCACAGTGGAACCACTCGGCCGGGACACCGAACGGTCGACACCATACCCGGAACCGCCCCGTCTCATTCCGCCGAAGGAGTGACAACCGCGCGGCCGGTGAGTGTCCCCTCCTCCAGCCGGTGGTAGGCCTCGACGGCCTCGTCGAGGCCGTATCGCGCGATCTCGGTGCGCAACAGGCCCCGCGCCGCCAGTTCGAGGACCTCGATCAGTTCGAACCGGCCACCCCAGTAGGTGGTTTGCACCGACATCTCGTAGGGCAGCGAGAAGAACGACACCGGCAGCGTCCCCCCACCCAGCCCGACGATGGTCAGGTCGCCGAGCACCCTGCCGATCGCGGCGGCCAGGTCGAGCGTGTCCCCGGTGCCGACGCAGTCGATCACGACGTCGGCGCCCCGGCCGTCGGTGAGGTCCCTGATCCGCTCCGCGACCCCCGCTCCCGGTGGCACGGCGAGGTCCGCGCCGAGATTCCTCGCCAGTTCGAGCGCCTCGGAGCGGGTGTCCACCGCGACCACGCGCGCGGCCGTGGTGGCCTTCACGATCTGTACGGCGAGATGCCCGAGCCCGCCGATGCCGATGACCGCCGCGGTCGCGGAGGGAGTGAGCTTGGCCCACGAACGGCGCACCGCGTGATAGGGAGTGAGTCCGGCGTCGGTGAGCGGAGCCGCGAGCACCGGGTCCAGGCCCTCCGGCAGGGGCAGCACGTGCCGGGCGTGCGGCACGAGGAGGTACTCGGCCATGCCGCCGTCGAGGCCGAGGCCCGCTCCTCCCCTCGGCACGGGCGCGGCCTCCGGCCGTTCGCAGTAGGTCTCCACCCCCCGCAGGCAGTACTGGCACACCCCGCACCCCCATGGTCCGTAGATCGCCACGGGCGTGCCCGGGGCCGGGCCGTCGACGCCCGTGCCGACGCGCTCCACCCAGCCCGCGTTCTCGTGGCCGAGGGTGAACGGCGGGTTCCACGGCATGTCACCGCGATCGAATTCCCGCATCAGGTGCAGGTCGGAGTGGCACACGCCCGCACCGCCCACTCGCACCAGCACCTGTCCGTGCCCGGGTTCGGGCGGGTCCACCTCGGTCACGACCGGATCGGAATGCCATTCGAGCAACCGGACCGCACGCATGTCACCGTTCCTCCACTTCGGATCGGACGATCATCACCGGGCACCGCGCGTGGTGCACCAGCGCCTGACTGGTCGAGCCGAGCAGCAGGCCGCGGAATCCGCCGCGGCCACGGCTGCCCACCACGACAAGCCGTGCTGTCGCCGACCGTTCCAGCAGCTGACGACGGGGCCGGTCGCGGACCACGACCCGCTCGACGGCCACGTCCGGGTATTTCTCCTGCCTGCTCGCCAGGTCCGCGGCGAGCAGGCGCCCCTGCTCGGTCTCGGACGGTGCGCCGGACAGCAGCGCCCGGGCGCGGCCGAGCAGGCCCTCGTCCTCCACGTCGGTCCACGCGTGCAGCGCCACCAGGGGCGCCGCGCGGAGGGAGGCCTCCTCGAAGGCGTAGGTGACCGCTCGTTCGCTCAGCGGGCTTCCGTCCACACCCACCACGACGGGGCCGTCGTCCGGCGGCACGGTCGCCCCCTCGCGGGTGCGGACCACGACGACCGGCGAGGTGGCGTGCGCGGCCACGCCCACCGCGGTCGACCCGGCGAGCATGCCCGAGAACCCGCCGTGCCCCGACGAGCC
>NZ_KB912657.1:2006-6821 GCF_000383795.1 Saccharomonospora saliphila YIM 90502 | reverse complement strand
CCAGCGCGCGGTCCGCGCGCTCGCGCGCACCACCCGCCACGGCCGGGGCGGGCAGCTCCAGGTCGACGGCGTCGTCCGCCGTCGAAGCCTGGGTCTCGTCATCGCCCAGCGGCTCCAGCCGCACCAGCGCGGTGCCCGCCTCGATCTGGCTGCCGATGGAGACCGACCGCTCCCGCACCACCGCCCGGAACGGCGCGCGCACCACCGTCTCCATCTTCATGCTCTCCAGCACGAGCACCGGTGCCCCGGCCTCCACCTCGGCGCCCACCTCGACCGGAGTGGCCACCACCAGCGCGGGCGCGGGCGAGCGGAGCACGCCGCCCTCGTCCCTGCTGATCCGGTGGGTCACCCCCTCGACCTCGACGACGTGGACGGGCCCGTGCGTGCCCGTGATCAATCGGTAGCGGTGGCCGTGCACCAGGAGCCGGGCCGAGGCGGCGTCCACGCGCTCCAGCTCGGTGTCCAGCGTGCGCACGGTCGCGCCGTCGTCGAGGGCCACGGTGAACCCGCGCGGCCCGGTACGGGCCACGCCGATCCGGTAGCCGGTGCCGCGCAGTTTGAGGTCGATGGTGCGGCCGCCCGCGTGCCGCACCTGCGGCCTTCCGCCGTAGGCGGTGGAGAGCAGGTGCCTGCGCTCGGCCTCCTCGGCCTCCTCGTAGGCCTCGATCGCCGCGGCGGCGAGCGCGATGCCCGAGTGCCGCGTATTGCGCAGCCGCCCCTGCTCGCGCACGCGGTCGATCCAGCCGGTGTCGGCGCTCGCGTCGACGACCTCCTCGGCGTCGAGCAGGTCGAGCAGGAAGCTCTTGTTGGTCGCACCTCCCTCGACCAGCACACTGGTCTGCGCCACCGCGCGGCGCAGCCGCGCCAGCGCCTCGGCGCGGTCACGGCCGTACGCGATGATCTTGGCGATCATCGAGTCGAAGTCGGCGGGGATCGTGTCTCCCTCGGAGACACCGGTGTCGACCCGCACACCGGGCCCCGCGGGCAGCCGCAGCAGGGAGATCCGGCCCGGCGCGGGGGCGAAATCGCGGTCGGGGTCCTCGGCGTTGAGCCGGGCCTCGACGGCGTGGCCGAGTTCGGCGGGCCGTTCGCCGTCGAGCGTGCCGCCTCCAGCGACGTGCAGCTGTGCCTTGACCAGGTCCATCCCGGTGGTGGCCTCGGTGATGGGGTGCTCCACCTGCAGCCGCGTGTTCACCTCGAGGAACGCGAACAGCCGCTCACCCGGGTGGTAGAGGAACTCGACGGTGGCCGCGCCCCGGTACCCCACCGCCAGGGCCAACCGCTCGGCGGAGGTCTTGAGCTCGTGCGTCTGCTCGGCATCCAGCAATGGTGAGGACGACTCCTCGATGACCTTCTGGTTGCGGCGCTGCACCGAGCAGTCCCGCACGCCGAGGGCCCAGGCGGTGCCCTTGCCGTCCGCGATGACCTGGACCTCGACGTGCCGGGCGCCGGTGACCAGGCGTTCGAGGAACACGACACCGCTGCCGAACGCACGCTCGGCCTCGGAGCTGGTGCGCTCGTAGGCGTCGGTCAGCTCGTCGGCGGAGTGGACCACGCGGATACCGCGGCCACCGCCGCCCGCGGTCGCCTTGAGCATCAGCGGGTAGCCGATCGAGGCGGCGGCGGTATGCGCGGCGTCCAGGTCGGTCACCGGGCCACGGCTCCACGGCGCGACCGGGACCCCGACCTCCTCGGCGAGCAGCTTGGCGCCGATCTTGTCACCGAGCCTGCGCATCGCGTCGGCGCCGGGCCCCACGAAGGTGACGCCCAGACGGTCGCACAGTTCGACGAAGGCGGCCTCCTCGGCGACGAAGCCCCAGCCCACCCACGCGGCGTCGGCACCGGTCTCGACCAGGGCGCGTTCGAGCACGTCCAGGTCGAGGTACGGCCGGCGCGCGGCGGGTCCGAGGCAGTAGGCGTCGTCGGCCTCACGCACGAAGGTGGCGTCGCGGTCGACGTCGGTGTAGAGCGCCACCGTCTCCCACTGCGGCCCACCGTCGGCGTTGCACTCCCGGACGGCGTGGATCAGCCGCATCGCGGCTTCTCCCCGGTTCACGACGGCGACACGGCGAAACACCGACAACCCCCTCCTGCTCCTGTGACGACACATGGGACCTGCCTGCCACTCTCTCGCGCCGCGGCCGTCGCGGTAATGATCGCGACTCACCACGTCGCCCCACCCACTTTGTAGAACCCCGCCAAACCTGGCCACGCGAGTTGCCCCTTCATGCACCCGAGTCGCCCCTTCCGGACGCCGAGTTGCCCCCTCCTGCCCGCGAATTGCCCCCTCCTGCCCGTGAGTTGTCCCCTCCTGCCCGCGAGTTGCCCGTTGAGACCGTCGTCACCGTCGTGGCGATGGGTGGACCGAGACGCCGAGACGTTCTCCGCGCCTCCTGCCGCGCTCGGACGTGAGCCTGTCCACATGCCACCGACCCCGTACGGAGGTCGTTCGGGGGCGTCCTCGCACGACCCTCCGGTTGGGAAAGCGTTGACCGGCGCGATGCCGGCGTTCTCGCGGACGGGCCGGGCAGGTCCCACGCACCGGGCCGTAAGGGCAACTCGCCAATCGGAAGGGGCAACTCGCGAACGGGAAGGGGCAACTCGCGGACCGGAAGGGGCAAATCGCGGACCAGAAGGGGCAACTCGCGAACCGGGAGGGGCAACTCGCGGGTGGGTGGGGGTCAGACGGCGACCAGGGGTTTCGTGGTTTCCGCGTCGCCCGCGGGGGTGGGGGTGGGCTGCGGTTCCGGCACGGCCCTCGGTGTGCGGGTGAGTCCACGGAGCGCGAGTGCCGCCAGTCCGGTCACCGCCAACGTCACCACGCCTGCCGTGAACAGCGCGCCCTGCGGGCCGAGCCGCTCCGACAACCACCCGAGCGCGGGAGCGCCCATCGCCCCCGCGGCGGCGGCGACACTGCCCTGCACCGCGAGCACCCGTCCCCGCATGCTCTCCGCCGCGTCGAGCTGAAGACGCGTGCTCTTCACCGTGTCGATGACCACCGCGCCCGCCGCGATCGGCACCAGCGCCACCGCGAACCCCACGAGCCCCGGGAGATAACCGCTGACGGCCTGCAGGACGCTGGTCGCCGCGGCGACGCCGAGCAGCAGCGGCATCGTGAAGTGCTGGACACGCGCGGCCAGCAGTCCCCCGAGCACGGTGCCCACCGCGAACACCGACGACAGCGTGCCGTACCCCGCCGATCCCGCGCCGAGCGGGCCGTCGGCCATGGCGGCCATCGTCACCTGGTAGTTGCGCCCCAGCGAGGACAGCACGAACCCGAGCGCGAAGAGCACCAGCAACAGGTGCTGGGTGCGCAGATAGGCAAGTCCCGCACGCACCCCGGCGTGCTCGGGCGCGCTGGTCTCCAGCGTGTGGAACCGCTCCGCGCGCATCACCATCACCGTGGCGATCACCGCGAGGAACGTGGTGCCGTTGATCAGGAACAGCACCGGCTCACCGACGAGGGCCGCCAGCACGCCCGCCAGGCTCATCCCCAGCACGCGGCCGGTCGAGTTCGTCACCGAGTTCCATGCGAGCGCGTTGCCCAGGTCGGCGCGCGGCACCACCTGGCTGGCGAAACGGCCGAGCGCGGGTCCCTCGAAACAGCCCACGAGACCGGCCGTCGCCGTCAGCCCGAACAGCACCGGTAACGGCAGACCCAGCCACACCGTCACCGCGAGCGAGAGCGCGATCACCACATGCAGCGACTCTCCCGCCACGATGAGGCGCCGGGGCGGGACCCGGTCGGCGAGAGCTCCGGCCCACGGCCCGAACAACAACGCGGGCACGGTGCTCAGCGCCACCGACAGTCCCACCGAGGTCGCCGATCCCGTGCGCTCCAGCACCACCCAGTTCAGCCCGAGCACCTGCATCCAGGTCCCCGTGACCGAGACGAGGTCGGCCGCGGCCCACAGCCGGTAGTTGCGATTGGAGAACGCGCGCAGCATCGGCGGCAGGGTTCGCCGCAAGGTCTTGGGTCCTTCCGCGAGGCAGCCACCGGCACCCGGCCGGTCGAGACACATCGCCGCGGTCGGCACGGGCCGACCTGGCGGGCTCACGCTACCCAGCGGTTCGCGGTCGCGTCCTCACTTCCTTCGTGTGGCACTGCCAACATCGAGGTTTGAACGGGCTGAAACGGGATACTCCCCGCACCGCGTGGGCGCCCGCGGCTCACTCCACTGGCTCACTCCACTACGGACGGTCCGCGCGCGCCGGAGGCGGACACACCCGGCGCACACAGCGACGCGGGCCGTGTGCGAGCGGTGCGAAGCACCGGCCACCACAGCCCGCGTCGTCGCGGAGGCATCGCCTCAGCGGTGTGTACCACCGCCCGGCGAGCCGCCTTCCTCGTCGATCTCGAAGCGTTCCTTGCGCACCTCGTCGGAAAGGGTCTCCTCCTCGGTCACCCGCTCCTTCTCCAGGTGGACCTTCTCCACCGGCACGCTCTCCTTCTCCACGTGCGCCTGCTCGGAGTGCAGGGTCATCTCCTGCTCCTCCTCGCCGATCCGGCCCCCCTCGGCGCGGTCGGCCTCGGTGATCGGCTCGCGTTCGATGCGCACCTCCTCGTGCGAGACCGGAACCGTCATCTGCTGTTCCTCGGTGACCACGTACTTACGCAGGCGCACCCGGCCACTCTCGACCTCGTCGGTCGTCGCGCGCATCCGCTCCTCCGAGCGGACCATCGGCTCCTCCGCCGACCGCTCACCGGGCTTGCGCTCCATGCCGGCCCCGGACGTGCGGCCTCCGCCTTCGGCGGGCTGCTCGGCTTCGGCCGCGGACGTCTCCCGCTCCCGGGCGGTGCCGACGCCGGGCTCG
>NZ_KB912657.1:0-1906 GCF_000383795.1 Saccharomonospora saliphila YIM 90502 | reverse complement strand
CGCCGAGGCCGACGCCGTGGCCGAGCGGCTGGACGCGGTGGAAAGCACGGTCGGCGCCGACTACCGGCAGGTGCTGGCCGAGCTGGACGGGCTGCGCCGCACGCGCGAACAGCTGCGCGAACAGCTGCGGGCCGCGCGGAATGCGGTGGACGAGCTGGGCCAGCGGCGGGTCGCGCTGGAGGCGAAACGCAACCGCACCGCCGAACAGCGGGACGAGGCGGTCCGCGAGCGGGACACCGCGACCGAGGGGTTCCGGCACCTGGCCCTGCGCACGTTCCCCGACGACGCGGGGATCGAGCTGACGCTGTCGTCCGCCGACGACGCGGCCGCGACGCGAGAGGCCGCCCGGGCGGTGGCGGCGGCCCTGCCGGACGAGACGTTCACCGAGACGGCGATCAGCACCGCGCTGAACGCGCTGATCGAGACCGTGCACGCCTGCCGGGACACGCTCAGCGGACGGGCCGATCTGCAGCCGGAGACCGAGGGCCGGGTGCACGAGCTCACCGCGACGGTCGACGGGGTCCGGGTGGGGGCGCACCGGCTGCACACGATCCTGCGGGAGGACGCCGAGCGCAGCCGCGGCGACATCACCGCCGCCGAGCGGGAGTTGTTCGACAAGACGCTGACCGGTGACATCCGCCGACAGCTCGCCGAGCGCATCCGCCAGGCGAACGAGATGGTGGACGCGATGAACGCCCGGCTGCAGCGGGTGCGCACCGCGTCGCGGGTGGCGGTGAAACTGGTGTGGGAGGTGAACCCGGAGCTGCCCGCGGGCACCCGGGACGCCCGGGACCTGCTGTTGAAGACGCCGGGGCGGCGGTCCGACGGGGACACGGAGTCGCTGCACCGGTTCTTCCGGGAGCGGATCGAGCAGGCGAAGGCGGACAACACCGCGTCGAGCTGGCAGGAGCAGCTGGCGCGGGTGTTCGACTACACCGCCTGGCACCGGTTCGTGGTGAAGCTGGACCGGGCCGACGGGCGCGGGTGGCAGCCGTTGACGAAGAAGCTGCACGGTGCCCTCTCCGGCGGGGAGAAGGCGATCGCGCTGCACCTGCCGCTGTTCGCGGCGGTGGCGGCGCACTACCAGTCGGTTCCCGAGGCGCCCCGGCTGATCCTGCTGGACGAGGTGTTCGTCGGGGTGGACTCGGACAACCGGGGGCAGGTGTTCGACCTGCTCACCTCGCTCGACCTGGACCTGATGCTGACCTCCGACCACGAGTGGGGCGCCTACCGCGAACTCCCCGGGATCGCGGTGCACCAGCTCATCACCGGCGACGTCCCGGGCGGCGCGAGTGGCGCGTCCGGTGGGTCCGACGTGGACGACGCGGTGACCACCGCGCGGTTCGTGTGGACCGGCGCGGGCTGGGAGGACGGGGAGTCATGAGCCTGCCCGCGGCAGTGTGTGTGCCCGAGCTGCGTCCGTTGTGGACGGCCGTGCACGGGCGGCTGTCCACCGGCAGGCGGGTGACCAGCGTGCGGGTCGGTCCGCTCGACGAGGCGCAGCGCGACGCGGTGGCCGACCTGCTGGGGCTGGCGCGCAGGCCCGGCACACACTGTTCGGTGTCGCTGGCGACGCTGGAGGCGGTGCTGGACGACCTGGGCACGGACATCACCGAGGTGGTCTCCGACCTGGTGGGCCCGGTCGGCGACCGTGCCGCGGAACGCGCGCGGGCGGAAGCGGAGCGGGTGGCGCTGTGGGAGTGGTTGGAGCACCACCCGGAGGTGCGCGGGCGCCCCGCGCTGGAGGAATGGGCACGGCAGGTGCGCCGTGCCGGGGTGCGGGGGTCGGTGGTCGGCACCCGGCGGGATCTGGAGGCGGCGCTGGCGGTGCTGGCGCGGCTGCCCGCCGAAGGGCGGCCGTTGCCGACCCTGGCGGGCGAGGTGCTCGGCGACACGCACGCACTCG
>NZ_KB912656.1:225748-228331 GCF_000383795.1 Saccharomonospora saliphila YIM 90502 | reverse complement strand
CAGCAGCGCCGCCCGGAGGTCGCGCTCGCCGACGGTCAGCCAGTGCGGCCGGGGCGTGATGCCCGGGTCCCGCGGGTGGGAGGCGATCTCGCGCACCCGCTCGCCGTCGCGCAGCACCGAGACCACGGGCCCGCTGTGGTGCAGGCTCCACGACGACAGCACCGTCACCTCGGCCGTCCCGGCACCCACGTGCACACCGTCGGTGGTGGACAGGCGTTCGACCCGCCCGTCCCGCGTCCGGTACACGTGAATCTGTGTGGGGTCGTCGTCCGAGGCGCTGAACAGCACCTCGTCGCCGACGTGCAGCACCGAGCGCACCTGGAGCCCGGGTGGAGTCACCGGTTCACCGTCGATGAGCACCCGATGGCTGTCCTCGACGGCGGCGGTGTGCACCAGCCTGCCGTCCGAGGTCCAGGCCGGGACGCCGGTGAGGATCTCGACCCACTCCGGATCGGTGTCGGTGCGCAGCACGCGGGTGGAGCCGTCGGCGGGGTCGAGCGCGTGGATCTCCAGTCTCCGTTGGTCACGTGGCATGACCGCGATCAGCGGCGGGCCGCCGGACGACCAGTGGGCCGCGACCAGGTACTCCCAGTCGCCGCGGTCCACATCGACCCGGCTGCCGTCGAGTCCGATCACGGAGAGCGACACCTCGGCGTTGGCCGTGCCCGCGGCGGGGTAGGCGGCGATGGTCGGGGGCGTGTCCGGGTTCGCCGGGTCGGCGATCGTCCACCGTGGAACGGGAGCACGGTCGGTGCGCTGCACCAGCAGACTCTGCCCGTCGGGGGACCACCAGTACCCGCGCACGCGGCTGAGCTCCTCGGCGGCGATGAACTCCGCCAGTCCCCAGGTCACGTCGTCGCCGTCCGGTTCGACCAGCGCGCGGTCCTCTCCGGAGGCCCGTTCCACCACGCGCAGCGCGCCGTCACGCACGTAGGCCACGCGGGTCCCCGTCGGGTCCGGTCGCGGGTCGACGACGGCGGTGTCCACCAGTTCGGTGACGTGGCCGGTGGGGATCTCGACCGTGTGCAGCCTTCCGGACAGGCTGAACGCGGCGACGGTGACCGCCCGGTCGGTGGCGTAGCCCACGACGCCGCCCGAGGTCTCCCGCGTGCGCTCCCGCCGCGCGCGCTCCTCGGCGGGCAGCTCCTCCTCACCCGGCAGCAGCGCGGCGGCGTCCACCAGGATGGTCTCCGCGCCGGTGGCCAGGTCGAGCGCGACGAGGCTGTGCCGCCGGTCGATCGCCGACCCGGCGCGCAGGAACAGCACCGTGCCGCCGTCCGGGGTGACGCGGAAGTTCTTGGGGATGCCCAGGGTGAACCGCTGCGTGCGGGCCTGCGCGCGCAGGAACGAGAGATCATCCGTCACGGGCGCCTACTCTGGCAGACGCGCGGCACCGGCCGCCAACCCGGCGCGGCCCGGCCACGACCCCGCGCGAGGCCGCACAACGATCAGCATGCCCGCGCCGCCGAACACACAACGAACAACGGTGAACAGCAATGTTCTCCGGCTGAACTCGCCGCGCTCGTGGCTCTAGTCTGAAACGCATGACAACGCTGCCCGACCTCGACAGCCGCGCCGCCGACCTGATCGACCTCGACGAGCGCTGGAGCGCCCACACCTACCACCCGTTGCCCGTCGTGCTCGCCGAGGCTGAGGGCGCGTGGGTCACCGATGTGGACGGCAGGCACTACCTGGACTTCCTGTCCGGGTACTCGGCGCTGAACTTCGGCCACCGGCACCCCGAGCTGGTGCGGGCCGCGCGGGAGCAGCTCGACCGGGTGACGCTGACGTCGCGCGCGTTCCACCACGACCAGTTCGGCCCGTTCTGCCGGGAACTGGCCGAGCTGACGGGCACCGAGATGGTGCTGCCGATGAACTCCGGCGCCGAGGCCGTCGAGTCGGCGGTGAAGGTGGCCCGCAAGTGGGCCTACCGGGTCAAGGGCGTGCCCGAGGACCGGGCCGAGGTCGTGGTCGCCGCGTCGAACTTCCACGGGCGGACCACCACGATCGTATCGTTCTCCACCGACGACACGGCGCGGGCCGACTTCGGGCCGTTCACGCCCGGGTTCGTCGTGGTGCCCTACGGCGACGCCGAGGCGCTGGCCGCCGCCGTGACCGAGCGCACCGCCGCCGTGCTGGTGGAACCGATCCAGGGCGAGGCCGGCGTGATCGTGCCGCCGGACGGCTACCTGGCCGGGGTGCGCAGGGTCTGCGACGACGCGGGCGCACTGCTGATCGCCGACGAGATCCAATCGGGCCTGGCCCGCACCGGCACCGTGCTCGCGCTCGATCACGAGCACGTCACCGCCGACCTGTACACGCTCGGCAAGGCGCTCGGCGGCGGCATCATGCCCGTGTCGGCGGTCGCGGGCCGCGCCGACGTGCTCGGTGTGCTGCGCCCGGGCGAGCACGGTTCCACCTTCGGCGGCAATCCCCTCGCCTGCGCCGTCGGCCGGGCCGTGGTGCGGCTTCTGTCCACGGGCGAGTTCCAGCAGCGCGCCACCTCGCTCGGCGCGCGCCTGCACGCGCGGCTCGGCGACCTCGTCGGGCAGGGTGTCGCCGAGGTGCGCGGGCGTGGACTGT
>NZ_KB912656.1:223172-225648 GCF_000383795.1 Saccharomonospora saliphila YIM 90502 | reverse complement strand
CAACCCGCCCCCGATCAGCCGCCGCCCACGCACACCTTCCCGTCCACACCCGGCGCGGCGTCCCCGCACGGCGGCGGACCGGAACACCCCCACCGCCGCAAACCGCTCGTGTTCGGCGGCGTCGCCGCGGCGGTGCTGGTGCTCGCCGCGGTGCTCGTGGTCGTGCTCAACGGCGACGACGGCACCAACGCCCAGAACGACCCGGGACCCGGCGCGGCGTCCTCCCAGCCGACCAGCCCGAGTTCGCCGCCTCCGTCGACGATCAGCGGCTCCGACACCGAGGTCGAGTGGGGGCCCGCTGGCCAGGCGGTCGTCGACTACTACCTCGACGTCGAGGACTCGTGGGACATGCTCAGCCACACGACGCGGGCACTGTTCGGGTCCGAGAGCGAGTACGAGGCGTACTGGGCGGACAAGAACATCACCACGATCCAGGACGCCTCCGCCTACAAGGGCAGGAACAACCCGGACGGCTCGGTCGACATCCAGGTGCACGTCGACTTCGGCAACGGCCTGCGGGAGATGTACCTGCGCGTGTACGAGATCGACGACGAGTTCGTCCTCGACGGCGATCCGAGGCCGGAGAACAACAACCGGCTGTGACCCGGCGCCCACCGTGTGTCGCGGCGCGTGGCAGGTGCGTGCCTGGGCGGCCCGCGTGACCTACCGTGGAGACATGGCCGAAAATTCCGGCACGGGGCGCCACCCGCGTTTCGACGACGACCTCATCGGGCTCGACCCGGACGACCCGGAGGCCCGCGAGTTCGCCGCGCACCTGGACCGGATGCAGCGGTGCGAACCGGCGTTCACCATCGAGGCGTCGCTGCGCGGTGTCGGCGAGTTCGCCGACGGCAGCAACCGCGCGGGTGGCCTGCGCTGGTGGGTGGCCGTGCTCATCGTGCTCCTGATCGTCGCGGGTGTGCTCGTGGCGGCGTGGGACACGCTCGGCAACCTGCTGGAGTGGCTGGCGAGGTAGCGCGGAGGAGCGCACACGGCGCGGGTAGCCTGAGGGCATGGAGTCTCGTACGCACGCATCCGAGAACGCCGGTCCGTCGGAGGCGGGCCCGACCGTCGTCCGGTCGGAGCAGGAGTGGCGCTCCCGGCTCAGCCCGGAGGAGTACGCCGTGCTGCGCGAGTCGGCGACCGAGCGGCCGTTCACCGGTGAGTACACCGACACCGAGACCACCGGGGTCTACGAATGCCGCGCGTGCGGGGCAGAACTGTTCCGCAGCACCACCAAGTTCGCCAGTCACTGCGGCTGGCCCTCGTTCTACGACCCCGCCGACTCGGACGCGGTGCTGCTGCGCGAGGATCGCTCCCTGGGCATGGTGCGGACCGAGGTCCTGTGCGCGAGCTGCCACAGCCACCTCGGCCACGTCTTCGAGGGCGAGGGCTACGCCACGCCCACCGACCAGCGCTACTGCATCAACTCGGTCGCGCTGCGACTGGTCCCGGCCGAGTAGTCACGGCCCGGCCGTCGCCGCCTCGGCCCACCCCACCACCGCGCACGGCGGATCGCAGCGCTGCCTCACGGCAGTGAGAGCACCAACTCGCTCGGCTGCACCCGGGTGCCCGTGTAGAACGGCGTCTCCTCCCGCACGTGCCTGCGGGCCTCGGTGGCGCGCAGGTGCCGCATGAGGTCCACGATGCGGTGCAACTCGTCGGCCTCGAACGCCAGCATCCACTCGTAGTCGCCGAGCGCGAACGAGGCCACCGTGTTCGCCCGCACGTCCGGATAGTCGCGGGCCTCCCGCCCGTGCGCGGCGAGCATGCCCCTGCGCTCCTCGTCCGGCAGCAGGTACCACTCGTACGAGCGCACGAAGGGGTACACGCACACGTACTTGCGTGGTTGTTCCCCCGCCAGGAACGCGGGCACGTGGCTCTTGTTGAACTCGGCGGGCCGGTGCAGCGCGAACTGGCTCCACACCGGGGCCGACGCGCGGCCCAGCGGCGTGCGGCGGAATCCGGTGTAGGCGGCCTGGACCTGTTCGGCGGACTCGGCGTGCCACCAGATCATGAAGTCGGCGTCGGCCCGCAGCCCGGAGACGTCGTAGACCCCGCGCACGACGACGCCCTTACCCTCGAGCGCGTCGAGGTACTCGGCCGTCTCGGCGGCGGCGGGACCACGGTCGTCGGGAAGCGTCCCGGGATGGACCCTAAAGACCGACCACGCCGTGTAGCGGATGGTGTCGTTGAGTTCCTGATAGTTCAGACGCGCCATGTCCTCATGCTCCCACCAGGCGCCGGGCGGCGGCGTCCCCGGTGGCCACACATGCGGGAATGCCCACACCGTGCAGCGCGGCGCCCGCCACCTCGAGCCCCGGAACTCCGGCCACGGCGCGTTCGAGGCGCGCCACGCGCTCGACGTGCCCCGGACCGTACTGCGGCAGTCCCCCGCCCCAGCGGGTCACCAACGCCTCGACCGGCTCGGCCGTGACGCCCGTCAGCTCGGCGAGGTCGGCACGGACCCGGCGCA
>NZ_KB912656.1:216557-223072 GCF_000383795.1 Saccharomonospora saliphila YIM 90502 | reverse complement strand
CCGAGCCGGGCGAAGGCGCCGACCGCCACCAGCAGCACGTCCTCGGCCTGCCCCCGCCGCAGCACGTCGACCGGGCCGAGCCGGTCGAGCGCGGGCACGGATTCGACCACGCTCCCCTTGGAGAAGCGCAGCGCGGTGGGGCCGTCCGAGACGGCGACCGCCTCCCGCAGCTCCTCCCGCAGCGTCTCGGCGTCACGCGGTGCCGCGACCCGCATACCGGGGACCATGCCGAGCAGGGACAGATCCCACATGCCGTGGTGACTGGGGCCGTCCGGGCCGGTGACGCCCGCGCGGTCGAGCACCAGGGTCACCGGCTGGCGGTGCAGCGCCACGTCCATCAGCGTCTGGTCGAAGGCGCGGTTGAGAAACGTCGAGTACACCGCGACGACGGGGTGCCGCCCCGCCATCGCGAGCCCCGCGGCCGAGGTGACGGCGTGCTGCTCGGCGATGCCGACGTCGAACCAGCGGTCGGGGAACGCCTCCGCGAAGGTGTGCAGGCCCGTCGAGCGCAGCATCGCGGCCGTGATCGCCACCACGTCCTCGCGCTCGGCGCCGATGCGGGTCAGTTCCTCGGAGAACACCGACGTCCAGCTCGGCCCCTTGGCCGGAGGCTTCCCGGTCGCCGGGTCCACGGGGTCGGTCTGGTGCATCTGGTCGGCCTCGTGGTTGACCGCGGGAGGGTAACCGTGCCCCTTCTCCGTGACGACGTGCACGATGACCGGGCCGCCGAACGCGCGGGCGGCCTCCAGTGCCCGCTCCAGCGCGAGGATGTCGTGCCCGTCCACCGGGCCGAGATACTTCAGGCCCAGGTCCGAGAACATCACCTGCGGGCTGATCGCGTCCTTGATCCCGGCCTTGGCCGCGTGCAGCGCGGTGTAGAGCGGCTTGCCCACGACAGGGGTGTTCTGCAGCAGCTCACGGCCGCCGTCGAGGAAGCGCTCGTAGCCCGGCCGCAGGCGCAACGCGGCGAGATGGTCGGCGATGCCCCCGATCGTGGGCGAGTAGGACCGTCCGTTGTCGTTGACCACGATCACGATCGGGCGCTCGGGGTCGGCGGCGATGTTGTTGAGCGCCTCCCAGCACATCCCGCCGGTGAGCGCCCCGTCGCCGACGACGGCGACGGCGTGCCTGCCGCCGCCGTCGAGCTGGAACGCCTTGGCCATCCCGTCGGCGTAGGACAGGGCGGTGGAAGCGTGACTGTTCTCGACCAGGTCGTGCTCACTCTCCGCGCGTGCGGGATAGCCGGCGATACCACCCTGTTGGCGCAGACCCTCGAACTCGTCCTGACGCCCCGTGACGATCTTGTGCACGTACGACTGGTGTCCGACGTCGAACAGCAGCGCGTCGCGCGGGGAATCGAACACACGGTGCAGCGCGAGCGTCAGCTCGACGACACCGAGATTCGGGCCGAGGTGGCCGCCGACCCTGCGGACCCGGTCGACGAGAAAGTCCCGGATCTCCTCGGCCAGCGCCCCCAGCTCCTCGTACTCCATTCGCCTGAGATCTGCCGGCCCGTGCACGGACTCCAGCAACGTCACGCTCCACCTCGCTCGCCGTCGTTGTCGCTGACTCGCTTCCGACCCAGTCTAGGGAATCTTGCCCCTGCCCGGGTGGCTCGTTTCACTCCGCCACCCGGCATCTTGCCCCGCCGAAGTCACCCGGTCGAGTCACGCGGCACGCGGAGTTCCTGGCGCGGCGTCCCAGCCCGTCGGCCGAGTGGTTCCGCGCTGCCCCCACCGGCGTCCCGGCCGATACTGGCGGTGTGGCGCCGCGGTCGTCGGCGGGACCGGTCCCCCTGGCCGGGCGCGACCGGCCCGGCCCGAGCACACGCGAGCGGAGGAGGGTGCCGTGTCCCGCGAGTTCGATTACGTCGTCGTCGGCGGCGGCACGGCCGGATCGGTCGTCGCGGCACGCTTGTCGGAGGACCCCGACACCTCGGTGTGCCTCGTGGAGGCCGGCCCCTCCGATGTGGACGTGCGACCGGTGTTGGAGCTGAACCGGTGGATGGAGCTGCTCGAGTCCGGCTACGACTGGGACTACCCCGTTGAGCCGCAGGAGTCGGGCAACTCGTTCCTGCGCCACGCGCGGGCCAAAGTGCTCGGCGGCTGTTCCTCGCACAACTCGTGCATCGCGTTCTGGGCACCCGCACAGGACCTCGACGAGTGGGCCTCGCTCGGCCTGCCGGGGTGGTCTGCCGAGGACATCTTTCCGCTGTACCGGCGGTTGGAGAACAACGACGCCCCCGGTGAACACCACGGACGGACCGGGCCGGTGCGCATCCGCACCGTGCCCCCGCACGATCCGGCCGGGGTGGCGCTGCTGCGGGCGTGCGAGGAGGCCGGCCTCCCGCGTACCGCGTTCAACACGGGAGAGACCGTCACCCACGGCGCGAACTGGTTCCAGATCAACGCCCGCGAGGACGGGATCCGGGCCTCGGCGTCGGTGTCCTATCTTCACCCCGTGCTCGGCACCCGGCCGAATCTGGTGGTCCGGACCGGGGTGCGGGCCAAGCGGCTGACCTTCGACGGGCTGCGCTGCACCGGCGTCGAGGTGCTCACCGAGGACCTGGTGCACAGCGAGGAGCTGCGCGCCCGCGCCGAGGTGGTCGTGTCCAACGGCGCGATCGACACACCGAAACTGCTGATGCTGTCGGGCATCGGCCCCGCGGAGGAACTGGCCGGCTTCGACATCGACGTCCTCGTCGACGCCCCGGGCGTGGGCCGCAACCTGCAGGACCACCCCGAGGGCCTGGTGCAGTGGGAGGCGCTGCGGCCGATGGTGACCGACTCCACGCAGTGGTGGGAGATCGGGATCTTCACCACGACGGAACCGGGCCTGGACCGGCCCGACCTGATGTTCCACTACGGGTCGGTGCCGTTCGACATGAACACACTGCGGCACGGCTACCCCGCGACCGAGAACGGTTTCTGCCTGACCCCGAACGTCACCCGGGCACGGTCGACCGGGACTGTCCGGCTGCGCACCCGCGACTTCCGGGACAAGCCGAAGGTCGATCCGCGCTACTTCAGCGACCCGCACGACCTTCGGGTGATGACCTACGGCGTGCGCCTGGCCCGCGAGATCGTCTCGCGGCCCGCGATGCGGGAGTGGGCCGGGCCCGAACTCGCGCCGGGGCCGGAGGCGGTGACCGACGACGAGATCGCCGATTACCTGATGAAGACGCACAACACCGTCTACCACCCGTCGTGCACGGTGAAGATGGGTGCGTCCGACGACCCGCTGGCGCCGCTCGACGAGCGGCTGCGCGTGCGCGGCGTCGAGCGGCTGCGGGTGGCCGACGGCTCGGCCATGCCCTTCCTCGTCGCGGTGAACCCGTGCATCACCACGATGGCGATCGGCGAGAAGGCCGCCGACATGCTCCGCGAGGACGCACGCCCCTCTTGACGTGCCGTCAAGGCCTCCTTACCTGCATTGAACGCAGTGAAGGAGGCCTTGACGACACGTCAACGCCGCCAGAGGGGAAGCATGGCGTCACGGACCTCGGCGAGCAGGTCGCGCATGGCGGTCTCGGCGTCGGTGGCCAGTCCGCGCGCGACGGAGTCGGCCACGCGTTCGTGCAGCCGGAGCGCCTCCGGCACGGGCTGGTGCGGCATCAGGCCGAGCTGGGTACGCCCGCGCAGCACCACCGCGACGACGTCGGCCAGCGCGCCGAACATCTCGTTACCGCTGCTGCGCAGCAGGAGCGTGTGGAAGGCGATGTCGCAGTCGAGGAACTCGGTGAGCCTGCCCGCCTCCCCGAGTTCGCGCATCCGGCCCGCGATCGTGACGACGCGCTCGCGCTCACCGGCCGAAGCACTGCGCGCGGCCGCGCCCGCCGCCAGCGGCTCCACGGCGATGCGCAGCTCGGTGAGCGTGCGCAACTGCGCGTCCCGTCCCGGCCCGGCCAGCCGCCACCAGATCACCCTCGGGTCGAAGACGTTCCAGTGCTCACTGGGCTGCACGGTGATGCCGACCCGCCTGCGCGACCGGACGAGACCCATCGATTCGAGGATGCGCATGGTCTCGCGGGCGACCGTGCGGGAGACCCCGAACCGTTCCCGGATGCGGTCCAACGTGAGCACGTCGCCGCACGCCAGCGTCCCGCTCGTGATCTCGGCACCGATGGTGTCGAGCACGGTGTTGTGCAGGACCTCGACTCCCGGCTCAGCACTCACGGCCCCGAGCCTATCCGGCCCCACGTCGTTTACCTCGTCGACCAATGGTGTTATCTTTCGCCGCATTAAGTACTACCTTTGAGTGAGGAGCGCCATGACTGCCACGTGTCTGGTGGTGATGGGGGTCTCCGGCGCCGGGAAGAGCACCGTCGCCGCGGAGCTCGCCGATCGCCTCGGGTGGCCGATGGCCGAGGCCGACGAGTTCCACCCCGCCGCCAACGTCGAGAAGATGACGGCGGGAATCCCCCTGACCGACAGCGACCGGACACCGTGGCTGTCCGCCCTGCGGGACTGGATCAGTGACCGTGCCGACGACGGCCGCGACGTCGTCGTCGCCTGCTCGGCGCTGAAACGGTCGTACCGCGACATCCTCCGGGAGGCGTCGGCCCGGGTCCGGTTCGTCCACCTGCGCGGCGAGCCGGACCTGATCGGCGAACGGCTCGCGGGCCGCTCCGGGCACTTCATGCCGCCCGCACTGCTCGACTCGCAGTTCGGCGATCTCGAAGACCTCGCCGGGGACGAGGACGGCGTCACCGTCGACCTCGGTCGGCCCCCGGAATGGATCGCCGAAACGGCCCTGTCCCGGCTCGGCCTCGCGCCCGACGGCGCGCGGCCCGGCTGAGTCCCGGGCCGGGCCGGGTCCCGCGGGTTACCGCGGAGCCCCGGCTTCCGAGTCGGCTCCCCACCCACCGCGACAGCAACGGAGCTTTCGTATGAACACCGACGAGTGGACGCAGACACTCGGCGCCGGTCCCCTGCTCGCCATCGCGGCGGGCGCCATCGCCGTGTTGCTGCTGCTCATCATCCGCCTGCGGGTCCACGCCTTCCTCGCGCTGGTCACCGTCAGCGTGGCGACCGCGTTCGCAGCGGGAATCCCGGCGGGCGCGGTCATGGACACCCTTACCGAGGGATTCGGCTCGACACTGGCCAGTGTCGCGCTGTTGGTCGGCCTCGGCGCCATGCTCGGCAGGCTCGTCGAGGTCAGCGGAGGTGCCCAGTCCCTCACCGACGCGATGATCCGCCGCTTCGGCGAGCGGCGGGCGCCCCTGGCGCTCGGCACCGCCTCACTGCTGTTCGGCTTCCCGATCTTCTTCGACGCCGGGCTGGTCGTGATGCTGCCGATCGTCTTCTCGGTCGCGCGGCGCCTCGGCGGCGGCGTGCTGCGGTACGGGCTGCCCACGGCGGGCGCGTTCTCGGTCATGCACGTGTACGTGCCGCCCCACCCCGGCCCGGTCGCGGCCAGCGGCCTGATCGGCGCGGACGTGGGCATCGTCGTGGCGATCGGCGTGCTGCTCGCCGTGCCCACCTGGTACCTGACCAGCTACCTGTACGGCCTGTGGATCGGCAAGCGGATCGTTCTTCCCGTGCCGGACATCCTCGGCCAGACCGAGGAACCGGACACCGAGCCGCCCAAGCCCTCCACGGTGATCGGCCTGCTGCTGCTGCCGGTGCTGCTCATCTTCGCCAACACCGGACTGAGCACCGCCGGTGAGGTCGGCTGGGTCGACAGCGAGGCGGGCTGGTACGACGTCGTCCTCGCGCTCGGCTCCACCCCGATCGCGCTGCTGATCACGGTGTTCGTCGCCGTGTACGTGCTCGGCACCCGCCGGGGGCGGGGTGCCGAGACGATCGAGAAGCTGCTGGACGGTGCGCTCGGCCCGATCAGCGCCATCATCCTGATCACCGGTGCCGGTGGCATGTTCGGCGGTGTGCTCCAGGCCAGCGGGATCGGTGACGCGCTCTCCGGCGCGCTCTCCGACATCGGCCTTCCCGTGATCGTCGCGGCGTACCTGATCGCCACGGTGCTGCGCGTCGCGCAGGGCTCGGCGACGGTGGCGCTGACGACCGCGGCGGGGCTGGTGCAACCGCTGGTGGTCGGCGGCGGGTTCAACGGTGTCGAACTGGCCGCGATCGTGCTCGCTCTCGCGGCCGGGTCGGTCACCGCGGGCCATGTCAACGACTCGGGCTTCTGGCTCGTGGGCCGGTTCTTCCAGATGGACGTCAAGACCACGCTCAAGACCTGGACCGTCATGCAGACCACCATCGGTCTGGTCGGGTTCGGACTCTCCTCAGTGGTCTACCTGATCGCCTGACGCGCCACTCGGGTGCCTCGCGCCGCGCGTGCCGGCGTCACCGGCGCAGCAGCGCGAGGCACTCGACGTGGTGGGTCATCGGGAAGGCGTCGAAAGCACGCAGAGCGTCGAGCCGGTACCCGTGCCCGGCCAGGCGCGCCACATCACGGGCGAGCGCGGCCGGGTCGCAGGCGACGTAGACCACGCGATCCGGGCCCGCCGCCGCGACGGTGTCCACGACCGCGCGCCCCGCTCCCTTGCGCGGGGG
>NZ_KB912656.1:213320-216457 GCF_000383795.1 Saccharomonospora saliphila YIM 90502 | reverse complement strand
CGCCCAGGGTAAGTCGGGACCTAAGGCGAGGCCGACAGGCGTAGTCGATGGACAACGGGTTGATATTCCCGTACCCGCGTGTGCGCGTCCCTGGCGAGGCAGGTGAGACTAACCACCCGCCTGCCATGCATCGGCGCGTCCCCGCGGTCGATCACGGTGCCGCGCACGATCTCGCGCAGCACCTCGGGCGCCCGCGCCGCCTCCGACTGCGGGCCCGCGATCACGCCCCGCACCATCCACCGGGGTCCGTCGACGCCGACGAAGCGCAGCGCCACGTCGTTGACCACGGCCGAAAGCTCCATCCCCCACTCGCCGCGCCCGACGCTGACCTGCGCGCCGTCCGCCCGCAGCTGATCGGCCAGCTCCTGGCTGACCTCCCGCCAGAGCCCACCCGACCGGGGTGCCGCGTAGGCGCTCACCGTCACCTGGCCGTAACCGGTCACGACGTGCACGGCGCGGACCGCCTTGCTCGCCTGGTCCATCTCCACCTGCACCTGGGAGCCGTCGGGCACGGGAAGACGGAGCGACCCCAGATCCATCCGCGCCACGCCGTCGTCGGGCGCCTCGCTGACGTCGTACGGGCCCGACCGCCGCGCGTCGTCGTCGGCACCGTCGTCGGCGTCGTCGGGGGCCTCCGTTCGCGCGCGGTCGTCCGCCTCGCCGGCCTCGGCGGCGTCCGGTGCCGTCTCGCCCACTCCGACGTCGAGGTCGTCGGCGTCGTCCGACTTCCTGCGCTTGCGTCCGAAAATGCCCACCTAGCTCTCCGTTCCGAGCGTGGCGTGGCCACCGGTCGACCCGTAGCCACCCACTCCGCGTTCCGTCGTCTCCAACTGCTCGACCTCGACGAACTCCGCGTGCTCCACCCGTTGCACGACCAACTGCGCGATCCGGTCCCCGCGCCGCAGGACGATCGGCTCCCTCGGGTCGAGATTGATCACACACACCCGGATCTCACCCCGGTAGCCCGCGTCGACGGTGCCGGGACTGTTCACGAGCGACAGTCCCGTCCTCGCCGCGAGGCCCGACCTGGGGTGCACGAACCCGGCATACCCCTCGGGAATGGCCACGGCGATCCCCGTGCCGAGCATGGCACGCTCCCCCGGGTCGAGACGCGCGTCCGACGTGGTCACGAGATCCGCGCCCGCGTCGGCGGGGCGGGCGTAGCCGGGTGGGGCCACGCCGGGGTCGAGCCGGGTCATCGGGATACGCACGCTGGACACGGCACGCGAGACTACCCGCCCCGCGCGGGGCGGTGACGCACGCACGTCCCGTCGACCGCCGGCGGCGGTGACACGCGCGCGGGAGAGGGTCGTCCCCGCCACGGGCCGTGGGCGGACAGCAAAAACGGGTGGCCGAGTCGCACTCGACCACCCGCCTCCGCAGCCCCCTCCGGATGTCCGCGCCGCCCGCGCCCTCCGCCGGGCGGGTGACCCGCCGTACCGTCGGCGGGTCACCGCTTCAGGCGCAATCCCGGCAGATCATCTGCCCACCGGACTCCTCGGAGAGCCTGCTGCGGTGATGCACGAGGAAGCAGACCGAGCAGGTGAACTCGTCGGCCTGCTTCGGCACCACCTTCACCGTGAGATCCTCGCCCGAAAGACCGGACAGGTCGGCGCCGGGCAGCTCGAAGTTCTCCCCGGTCGCGTCGTCATCGACGTCCACGACGCCGGACTGCGTCTCGTTGCGCCGCGCCTTCAGCTCCTCCAGCGAATCCTCCGCCAGTTCATCGGCTTCGCTGCGGCGCGGAGCGTCGTAGTCGGTCGCCATTTCTCCTTCACCCCTGCGATCAGCTTCAGTATCAGTCCGCGAACACCCGGGGCCTGCTCCGCCCGAGAGTTCCTCGTGCCGCTGGACAACGTCCCAGCGCTGTAGTTTGTGCCCGGAATCGGCGTGAGGGAGGTCTCTTTCGACACCTCGCCGTCACCGCCGGAGCCCGGAGAGAGTAGCCCACCGCCTACCCCGACTCGAAGCTGGTCACGCAACCCCTAAAATACGTCACCCGACAGGGTTATCTCCGGTCCAGCACGGGGGCAGGACGGTCCGCCGTCCGGGTTGTGCCGTGCGACCGGGTGGCTGACGTCGTGACTCCGCGCGCTTGCCACCCCGCCGCGACCGTGGTGGCATCCAGTGGCGGCCCCGGGGCCGGGCGGGACGTGTCCGGGTTCTCCCAGGGCACGGTGACGACGACCCGCACAGTACCAACGGAGACCGCGAACCGCGTGGTCTCGGAGAGGACGGGCAGGTGGCGTCGGGGACAGCGGGCCCGAGAGGCTCCGGAGGCGCGCCGGGAACCACCGACCGCACGAGGTCCCGTCCCTATCGCAGGCGCAAACCACTGCCCGCGGTCGCCCTGATCGCCCTGCTGAGCGTGGCCGCCGTGGTCGTGTGGGTCAACGCCGTGGGCTCCACCGAGGACCTCACCGAAGCGATCAGCTGCGAGCCCGCGCCGAGGCCGCCGGAGGACACCACGTACACGCGCGTGCCGTACGACGCGCTCGACGAGACCTCGCCCGTTCCCCCCGGCCGGGTCGCGGTCCGCGTGCTCAACGCGAACGGAACCCGTGGCCAGGCGTCGATCACGACCGAGGCACTGCGGCAGCTCGGCTTCGAGCGTGTCGCCGAGCCCGCGAACGATCCGGCCTTCCCCGCGGGGGAGGCCGACTGCCACGGGCAGATCCGGTTCGGCGCCAACGGCGAGCGGGCGGCCCGCACCGTCCAGCTCATCGACCCGTGCCTTGAGCTGGTTCGCGACGGCCGGAAGGACGCGTCCGTGGATCTGGCGATCGGGACGGACTTCAACGGTGTCAGCCCGTCCGACGACGCCGTGGCCATCCTGGACCGGCTCAAGACCTGGGCGGAGCGCACCGCCGGTGAGGGCGGCGGTGAGCAGGCCGCGGGCGACGACGGCCCGGTGATCGACCAGGACCTGCTCGACGCGATTCCGCCGACCCACTGCTGACCCGGCCCACGATCCGGTGACCCGGAACTCCGGAGACCCCGGAACTGCCGGAGCCCACGGACCGCCGGGCCGTCGGCGCCCTGGCCGGCCACACCCGCCGAGCCACCGGCGCGTGCGGGTCACACGCCGGTGGCTCCGCAGTCGCGCAGGAGTGCGCGCAACGGCTCCGCGATCGACG
>NZ_KB912656.1:205599-213220 GCF_000383795.1 Saccharomonospora saliphila YIM 90502 | reverse complement strand
GCCCAGCGCACGTCGGCGATGGCGACCACTCCCGCGGTCACGAGCACGAGCGCGGCGATGTCGCGCGGGGTGCGGGAGCCGAGCGCGGCGACGAGGACGGGCCCGACGAACTCCAGCGCCACGGCCGTGCCCAGCGGCAGCCGGGCGATGGCTTCGTAGAACAGCACGTTCATTCCCGCCGTGACGACGCCGAACGTGGCGGCGAGCAGCAGGGCCCGACCGCGCCAGGACGCCCGCGACGGCCTGCGCCAGGCCAGCAGGATCAGCGCCGCGCCGAGGCAGCGCAGCCACGCGACTCCGGCGGGTGAGGCGACGTCGAACAGCCACACGGCCAGCGCCGCACCCACATACATCGAGATTCCGCTGAGAACGAACACCGCCGGGGCCGGAATGGTGTTCACTCCGCGTTTCAGGGCCGGGATCTTCACGCGGACGATCGTGCCTGACCACCGGTGACGCCCGGTCGGGCGGGCTCACCGGCCTGGTGGGCGGGGGCCCGGCGCCGGAGCCGGAGGGGACGTGACACGTCTCCCACGGCCCCGGGGAACACTTGCGAGGATCAAATCGTCTGCAACAGTGGAGGCAGCGAGCACCGCGATCGAGCGGGAGACGCGGAGAACGGTGGTCGCGGCTGAAATGATGGCATCGGCATGCGATGCCGGGACGGAGGGAGACTCCAATGACAACGACGACGCTCACCCGCCCCGAACTGACCGCTGCGGACCGTTGCGACCGTTGTGGGGCCGCAGCACAGATGCGTGCCGTGCTCCGCAACGGTGGAGAGCTGCTGTTCTGCGGCCACCACGGACGTGAGTACGAGGCCAAGCTCAAGGAGCTGGAGGCCGACATCCAGCGCTGAGCCGTCACCACAGCCGCGCGCGAGGGCGGGGACCCGGAAGGGGTTCCCGCCCTCGTCGCATTCGCACCCCGGACGTCACCGGGCCGCGGCCCGAGGCCGCGCGGCGGGCGCCGGACCGTGTCGAGGACCGTCAGACCATGTCGAGGACCGTCTCGAAGGCGGCCTCGGCGGCGCCGAGGAGCTTCACGTCCGGGCCCAGCGCCGACGTCCGCACCCGGACCCCGCCGAGCGCCCTGCTGACGAGGCTCCGTTCCCGCACGGCCCTGTCGATGTCGTCGAGCACCGGCGCGGGCAGCTCGGTGAACAGATCACCGAGCACGACCAGCTCGCCGCCGAAGAGGTTGACGATGTTGACCAGCCCGAGGGTCAGCCAGTCCGCCAGCTCCGCGAGCCTGCGCCGCGCGACGGCCGGTTCCGAGGCCAGGGCGTGCAGCTCGGCCACGACCGCGCCGCGCGGACTGTTCTCGGGCAGTCCGAGGGCGCGACAGAACGCCGCCTCGCCCACCTCCGTTTCCCAGCAGCCGGTGGTGCCGCAGTAGCACGGACGGCCGTTCGGGCGGACGGCCATGTGCCCGATCTCGCCGACGTAACCCGCGCCGCCCCGCAGCGAGGCGCCCTGGGCGATCACGCCACCCCCGACGCCGATGTCGGCGGAGACGAACACGACGTCCGGTGTGCCCGTGGCCGTGCCGCGCAGGTACTCGGCCAGGGCCGCCAGTTCGGCGTCGTTGCCCACCACCACGGGAACGGCCAGCGCGCTGGTCAGCCGCCTGCCGAGCGCGACGCCGGACCACCGCAGGTTCGGTGCCTCGTGCACATGGCCGTCGGCGCGTCGCACCACACCGGGAACGGACACACCACAGGCGACCGGCCGCACCCCCAGGTCGGTGGCCAGCGGCTCGGTGGACTCCACGAGCCGCGTCACGACCTCCTCCGGCTCGCGGGTGCGGCCGCGCAGGTTCCAGCTGTCACGGCCGAGGATCTGGCCGCCGAGACCCACCATCGCGAGCGCGACGTGCTCCACCCGCACGTCCACGGCGAGCACCACCGCGGCCTCCGGCTGCGGCAACACCAGCAGGGACGGTCTGCCCGCCTGCCTGCCGGGCCGCGGCACCCGCTCGGCGACCACCCCCGCCCTGGCCAGCCCGTCGACGAGCGTTTTGATCGTGCTGCGGTTGAGGCCGAGCTCGGTGGCCAGGCTCGCCCGCGTGGACGGGCCCGCCAGGTGCAACCGGCGCAGCAGACTGGTGCGGTTGTACCGGCGCACCTCGTCCGGGCGGGCCACGGGCGTGCTGGTCACGCGGGTAATGGTCGCATCGGTCCGCTCAGCGGACCGCGTTGCCCGCCCGCCGCCGGGACACGGCGTCCACGGTGGCGGCCAGCAGCAGCACCAGGCCGGTGACGATGGAGACCACGGCCGCGGGCTGTTCCAGCAGGCCCAGCCCGTTCGCGACGATGGCGAGCACCGTGCCGCCGATGACGGCGTCGGAGACCCGGCCCCGGCCGCCGAACAGCGACGCCCCGCCGATCACGGCGGCTCCGACCGCGAACAGCAGGGTGTTCAGCCCGCCCGCCTGCGGGTCGACCGATCCCACTTTCGAGGAGTACACCACCGCGCCGAGCGCGGCGACCGACGAGCACACCACGAACACGCTCGCCCGTACCCGGGTGACGTCGATGCCGGCACGGCGCGCGGCCTCCCGGTTGCCGCCGACCGCGTAGATGTGCCTGCCGTAGCGGGTGCGGTTGAGCACGTAGGTGCCGAGCACGAGCAGTCCGAGCACGATCGGCACCACGTACGGCACCCCGCTGATGACCACCGACGGGTTGGGCGAGCGGTTCACCGTGAGCAGGGCGGTGGCCACGGCGCCGAACACGGCCAGCGTGGCGACCTTGCACACCACCAGCGGTGTCGGCCGGGTGACCAGGCCCCGCCGGAGCCGCCGGAGGTGCCCGGTGAGGGTGGCCGCCGCGTAGCCGCCCGCCGCCACGGCGAACAACAGCCAACTGCCCAGGGTGGACAGGTTGCCGTTGGCGACGGCGTTGAGCACCGGCGAGGTGCTGATGCCCAGCACGCCACCCTCCCCGATGAACTGGAGGATCACGCCCTGCCAGGTCAGAAACAGCGCGAGAGTCACCACGAACGACGGCATGCCGATCCGCGCGACGAGGAAGCCGGTGATGCACCCGATCGCGGTGCCCACGCACAACGCGAGCAGGATCTCGACCCACGGGTTGGCGGCCAGCCCCGCGCCGGTGAGCACGACGCCGAGCAACGAGAGCACGGTGCCCGCCCAGATGCGCAGCACCGCCGCGAGCACCGCCGCCAGCACCAGCGCGGCGTTGAACAGCAGGAAGACCGTCGAGCCCATGCCGCCGAGCAGGTTGCCGTCCTCGACGTAGTGCATGGCGAGCACGGCTCCGGCCGCGCCCGAGGCCGTCCCGGCCGAGAGGTCGATCTCCCCGACGAGCAGGACGAACACGATGCCCATCGCGATGATGGTCTGTCCCGCCCCCTGCGCCAGCAGGTTCGCCACATTGTGCAGGGACAGGAAAACGTCGGACAGCATCGAGAACATCACCACGAGGGCGACGAGGCCGAGCAGCGCGGGCACGGAGCCGAGTTGGCCCGCCCGCAGCCGGGCGAGATAGTCACGCACGGCCTCGGAGGTCGACATCGCGGTGGTGTCGATGCCGAAGTCGGTGATCGCCGCGCCCGACGACGGCGGTGGCGCGGTGGGAGTCTGTGTCATGACGCGTCCTTGTCACGATGGGTGCGGGTCACGGGCCCGCCGGAGCGGGCAGAGCGGTGGTTGGGGCGCCGGCCCAGCCCGCGCACGAGCGGGCCTCGACGGGATCGACGGGCACGCCGCAGGCCTTCACAGCGCGGCGGTCTCCGGACGAGCCAGTCCCAGGTCACCGGAGCGGCCCGCCGTGATGAGTTCGACGACCTGGCCGTGGGTGACCTCCCGGGTCGGCACCTGCGCGGCCATGCGCCCGAGATACAGCACCGCGATGCGGTCGGAGACCTCGAAGACGTCGGCCATGTTGTGACTGATCAACATGACGCCGAGCCCGGTGTCGGCGAGCCTGCGCACGAGGTCGAGCACCTGGCGGGTCTGAGCGACACCGAGGGCGGCGGTGGGTTCGTCCAGCAACACGACCGTGCTGTCCCACAGCACCGACTTCGCGATGGCCACTGTCTGCCGCTGGCCCCCGGACAACGCGGACACCGGGGTGCGCACCGATTTGACGGTGCGCACCCCGAGCGAGGCCAGGGTCGACCGCGCCGCCTGCTCCATGCCCGCCTCGTCGAGCAGCCACGCGCTGCCGCGTTCCCTTCCCAGGAACATGTTGCCGACGACGTCGAGGTTGTCGGCCAGCGCCAGGTCCTGGTACACGACCTCGATGCCCAGGTCGGCGGCGTCCCGGGGGCCGCGGATGTGCACCGGTTGCCCCCGGAACAGGACCGTCCCCGAGTCGGCGGCATGGATTCCGGCGATGCACTTGACCAACGTCGACTTGCCCGCCCCGTTGTCGCCGACGAGAGCGGTCACCTCCCCCGCGGGCACGGTGAGGTCGATGTCGTGCAGGACGTGCACCGGGCCGAAGCTCTTGTTCAGGCCGCGCAGCGTCAGCGCGGGCTCCGGCGTGGTCTCGGGTGCGGGTTCGCTCATGGCGGGCTCCGGTCGGTCGTGCGGGGGGCGGTGATGATCGGGCCCGCTCAACCGGGGCCCGGGTGGCGAACGGGCCCACTCAGCCGGGCCCGGGGCGTGCGGGGCCGTTTCAGGTGATGCCCAGTTCGGCACACACGTCGGCCAGGTCCTCGGTGCAGACGTCGGCCGCGTCCACGTAACCCTCGTCGATGACGCGCTTGACGTTGTCCTTGGTGATCAAGTGCGGTTCGAGCAGCACGGACTTGACGTCGCGCCCGCCCCTGGGGTCCTCGGTGACGTCGTCGGCGAGCGCGTCCGCGGCGTCGGTGTCGCCGGTGGCGAGCGCCGCGGCCAGCTCGGCGGTGGCCTCGGCCTCGGCCTTGATGGGCTTGAACACGGTCATGTACTGGTCGCCCCGCAGGATGCGACGCAGGCCGTCCGGTGTGGCGTCCTGCCCGGTCACGGGCACGGCGCCGTTGAGCCCGTTCTTCCGCAGCACCGTGATGACCGCTCCCGCCAGGCCGTCGTTGGCGGCCACGACGCCGTCGACCGTGCCGCCGTTGGCGGTGAGAATCTGCTCGAAGGTGGTGCCGCCCCGCTGGTTGTCCCAGTTGTCGATGGGCTGGCTCTGCACCAGCTTGAGAGCACCGGATTCGTAGAGCGGGTCGAGGATGTTGCGCTGGCCCTCGTGGAACAGCGTGGCGTTGTTGTCGGTCGGAGCACCCTCGATCTCGATCACCTCGGCGCCCTGCTGTCCCTCCAGCGCCTCGGCGATGCCCTCGCCCTGCAGCTCGCCGACCCGGACGTTGTCGAACGAGACGTAGTAGTCGGAGCTACCGCCGAGGTTGAGCCGGTCGTAGTCGATCGTGGGGATGCCCGCGTTGTTGGCCTGCGCCGCGACCGCGCTGCCGACCTCGCTGTTGATCGAGGCGATGACGAGCACCTCGACGCCCTGGGCGATCATGCCGTCCGCCAGTGTCGTGAACTTCTGCACCTCGCCCTGGGCGTTCTGCACGTCCGGGTCGAAGCCCTCCGCGCGCAGCGCTTCCTCGAGCAGTGGCTTGTCGAAGCCCTCCCAGCGCGCCGACGAGGCGGTCTCGGGCAGGATCACGCCGACCTTGCCGAGCGGGGCCTCGCCCTGATCACCCTGCTCGTCGCCGCCCTCGGCCCCGCCGCCCGCGTTCGCCCCGCACGCCGTCAGTGTCACCGCCGCGCCGAGCGCGACCAGGCTTGTCGAGAATCTGTTGGTCCGCATCCGTGGCACCTTTCGGGATATGTTGCGGCGCACAACATATGCCCTGTGTCACACCCGGAAAAGACTGTATCGATTCAGCATCCAGGTACGCGTGCTCGCACCGGGAGCGGCGCAGAAGCGACGGCTCACCAGGAACGCAGGGTGGCGATCCGTTCCTCGAGCTGCTCGACCGTGGCCATCGCGGTCGGCGGGCCGCCGCAGATCCGGCGCAACTCGTTGTGGATCGCGCCGTGCGGTTTGCGGGTGCGGTGGTGGTAGAGCCCGACCAGGGTGTTGAGTTCCTTGCGCAGGGCCTTCAGCCGCTCGCTCACCGATCGCGGGCGCGGAGCGGGCGCCTGCTCCGTCGACCGCTCGTCGGTGGCCTGCTTCTTCCGCCGAGAGTCGGCGAGCTGCTCCTCCTGACGTTTGCGCAGCAGCGCCCGCATCTGGTCGGCGTCGAGCAGCCCCGGTAGGCCCAGGTAGTCCTGCTCCTCCTCGCTTCCGGAGAAGGTGGCCGTACCGAACGAGTTGCCGTCGTAGATGACCTGGTCCAGCTCGGCGGAGGCGCCAAGTGAGGTGAAGGCCTTCTCCTCCTCGCCGCGCTCGTCGTCGGTGCGGTTCGCGGCGACGAGCAGCTCGTCGTCCCAGCCTTCCTTCTCCCGGTCGGGCTTGCCGAGCACGTGGTCGCGCTCGGTCTCCAGCTCGCTGGCCAGCTCCAGTAGCACCGGAACGCTGGGCAGGAACACGCTCGCGGTCTCCCCCGGCGCGCGCGAGCGGACGAACCGGCCGATGGCCTGGGCGAAGAACAGCGGCGTCGAGGCACTCGTGGCATAGACGCCCACGGCGAGGCGCGGCACGTCGACCCCTTCCGAGACCATCCGGACCGCGACCAGCCAACGGTCCCGCGACTCGGAGAACTCCCCGATCCGCTTGGTGGCCTTCGGGTCGTCGGAGAGCACCACCACCGGCTTCTCCCCGCTGATGCGGGCGAGGATCGTGGCGTAGGCCTTCGCGGAGTCGTGGTCGGTGGCGATCACCAGTCCGCCCGCGTCGGGCATCCCGGCCGAGCGGAGCTGGGTCAGCCGCGTGTCGGCGGCCTGGAGCACCGAGGGAATCCACTCCCCCGCCGGGTCGAGCGCGGTGCGCCACGCCCGTGCCGTCTGTTCCGCGGTGAGCGGCTCGCCGAGCCGGGCGGTGAACTCGTCGCCCGCGCTGGTGCGCCACGACGCCTCCCCGGAATAGGCGAGGAACACCACGGGGCGCACCACGCCGTCGGCGAGCGCGTCGGCGTAGTTGTAGGCGTGGTCGGATTTGCTGCGCAGCGTGCCGTCAGCGTCCGGTTCGTAGGTGATGAAGGGGATCTGGGCGTCGTCGCTGCGAAACGGTGTCCCGGTCAGGGCGAGCCTGCGGACCGCGGGCGTGAACGCCTCGGAGACCGCGTCCCCCCACGACTTCGCGTCCCCGGCGTGGTGGATCTCGTCGAGGATGACCAGCGTCTTGCGGTTCTCCGTGCGCACACGGTGCAGGGTCGGGTGGGCCGCGACCTGGGCGTAGGTCAGCGCGACCCCCTGATAGTCCGGCGAGGTGACACCGGTGCCGTTGCTGAAGTTCGAGTCGATCGCGATCCCGGCGGCCTCGGCGGCGGCGGCCCACTGGTGCTTGAGGTGCTCGGTGGGCGTGACGATGGCGATCGCCTCGACGGTGCGGTCGGACAGCAATTCCGCGGCGACGCGCAGGCCGAAGACGGTCTTGCCCGCGCCGGGCGTGGCCACGGCCAGGAAGTCCTTCGGCTTGCGGCTCAGGTACCGGGTCAGCGCGCGACGCTGCCACGCGCGCAGCGGGCGGGCCGTCGCGTCGTGCTCCGGCTCGGGC
>NZ_KB912656.1:198710-205499 GCF_000383795.1 Saccharomonospora saliphila YIM 90502 | reverse complement strand
TGTCGGACCTCGACTCCGACCAGGCGGGCCGTCCGGCGCCCCGCGAGCACGTCCTCGGTGTCGGGCACGCCTCGCTGAGCCTCGTGCGCGCCACGAGCCGCCGCCCGGTGGGCACGCTGCTCGACCTGGGCACCGGAAACGGGGTGCAAGCCCTGCACGCCAGCAGGCACGCCGAGCGGATCACCGCCACCGACGTCTCCCCGCGCGCGCTGGCGCTGGCCCGGGCCACCTTCGACCTCAACGGGCTCGACGTCGAACTGCTGGAGGGCGAGTGGTTCGACCCGGTGGCGCGCAGGCGCTTCGACCAGATCGTGTGCAATCCACCGTTCGTGGTCGGTCCGCCCCGCGTCGACTACGTGTACCGCGACTCGGGGCTGGCCGGGGACGACGCGAGCGCGCTCGTGGTGCGCCAGCTACCCGGGTTCCTCACCGAGGGCGGCACCGGCCACCTGCTCGCGTCGTGGTTGCACGTGCGCGGACAGGACTGGGCCGACCGGGTGAGCCGGTGGCTCCCGCCCGGCACCGACGCGTGGTTCGTGCAGCGCGACATCGCCGATCCGGCGCTCTACGTCGGCACCTGGCTGCGGGACGCGGGGATCGACCCCCGGTCGGCCGAGGGACGGGCGAAGGCGGCCGCGTGGCTGGACTTCTTCGCCGAGCACGACGTCGACGGAATCGGCTTCGGGTTCGTCACCCTCCGCCGGACGGACGCGGCTCCGACCGTGGTGTGCGAGGACCTGCGGCAGGCCTACGACGACCCCCTCGGTGCCGAGGCGGCCGCCTGGCTCGACCGGGCCGACCAGCTCCGAGCGCACGACTCCGACCTGCTCGACACGGTGTTCCGCGTGCCGGACAGTGTCGTGCTCGAGCGGGTGGACACCCCGGGCGACGAGGGCTGGGAAACCGCCGTGCGCAGGGTGCACCGCGTCGACGGGCCGGGCTGGCAGCACGAGCTGGACGAGCTGACGGCGACGCTGCTGGCGGGGTGCCGGGGCGCGCTGCCGCTGACCGACCTGCTCGACCTGCTGTCCGCCGCCCATGGCGAGGACCCGGACACGCTGCGCACCGCCGCGGTGCCGGTCGTGCGGGAGCTGGTGCGGCACGGGATGTTGGAGATCGTCCGGTGAGGGCGGTGGCCGCGCGGGTGACCGAGGCGTCGGTGACGGTGGACGGCGAGGTCGTCGGCGCGCTCGACGAGCCGGGCGTGCTCGTCCTGCTGGGCGTGCACCGCGACGACACCAGCTCTCAGGCGGCCACGATGGCGCGCAAACTGCACGAGCTGCGCATCCTGCCCGACGAGCACTCCTGCGCCACGGCGGGCGCACCGCTGCTGGTCGTCAGCCAGTTCACGCTCTACGGCGACACGCGCAAGGGCAGGCGTCCGTCGTGGACCGCCGCCGCGCGGGGCGAGCACGCGCGCGACCTGGTGGACGCGGTGGTGTCCGAGCTGACCGCACGCGGCGCACGGGTGGCCACCGGCCGTTTCGGCGCGGCCATGTCGGTGCACAGCGTCAACGACGGCCCGTTCACGGTCCTCGTCGAGGTCTGAAACGGCCTGCCGGCTGCCCCCGAGCGCGCCGTGCGGGGGTGCCGTTTCGTCGCGGTGTTACCGCGACGCCGCGCGTCGTGAGGCACTCAACACGAGTCACGACTCGGGAACGATTCTCGGCGCCACGACGTTGACCCGAGTGTCCAGCCGCGGAGCTGGGTGCGTGGGGCGAGTTCCACAGGCTCGCCACGCGGCGCACGACGCAGACGTGAGCGAGGCAGTGCACGTCAGCCCGTTGACCGGGGAGGCAAGATGTCCGTCCAGACACTCGAACGTGAGGCCCGTGGGATTCGCGAGCGCACCATTCCCATGCCCGCCACCGCGGACGACGACGTGGTGCCTGTGACCGGTGAGGAGCCGGACCTCGACGCACAGGGGCCCGCCGCCGACCTCGTGCGCGTGTATCTCAACGGTATCGGCAGGACTGCCCTGCTGACCGCGGGCGAGGAAGTCGATCTCGCCAAGCGCATCGAAGCGGGGGTGTTCGCCCAGCACGTGCTCGACACCGAGGAGCTCTCCCGGGAGCGCAGGCTGGAGCTGGCGGCGATCGTGCGGGACGGCCAGGTCGCCAAGAACCACCTGCTCCAGGCGAACCTCCGCTTGGTGGTGTCGCTGGCCAAGCGCTACACCGGGCGGGGGATGCCCCTGCTCGACCTGATCCAGGAGGGCAACCTCGGCCTGATCCGCGCGGTGGAGAAGTTCGACTACACCAAGGGCTTCAAGTTCTCCACCTACGCCACCTGGTGGATCCGCCAGGCCATCACGCGCGGCATGGCCGACCAGGGCCGCACGATCCGCCTGCCGGTGCACCTCGTCGAGCAGGTGAACAAGCTGGCCCGGATCAAGCGGGACCTGCACCAGCGCCTCGGCCGCGAGGCCACCAACGAGGAGCTGGCCGCCGAGTCCGGCATCGCCGAGACGAAGGTGGCGAACCTGCTCGACCACGCGCGTGACCCGGTGAGCCTCGACATGCCCGTGGGCACCGAGGAGGACGCCCCGCTCGGCGACTTCATCGAGGACGCCGAGGCCACGGACGCGGAGAGCTCGGTGATCTCCGGCCTGCTGCAGGACGACCTGCGGCGCGTGCTCGCCACCCTCGACGAGCGCGAGCAGCACGTGATCCGCCTGCGCTACGGGCTCGACGACGGCCAGCCCCGCACGCTCGACCAGATCGGCCGGCACTTCGGTCTCTCCCGCGAACGGGTGCGCCAGATCGAGCGCGAGGTCATGGCCAAGCTGCGGCACGGCGAGCGCGCCGACCGCCTGCGTGCCTACGCGAGCTGAGCGGCCCGCCCACCGGACATTCCGGCAGCCGCCGGAGTTCGGCCCCCGTCGGCGGGGGCCCGCCGCGTCGGCGGCCGTGTCCAACCCCGGGTGACTCGGGTGAGATCTGGATCACCCGGACGGCGGCGTTGACTCCCGCGCCGGGACACGAGACGGTCGGGGGCGCGCTCATCGGAGGCGGCCCCGGCCGTCTCACCTTGGGATGCGGTGTTGGCAGGTGTGGGTCCTCGCGGCCGGTCTCGCACCGGCCGCCTGCCCGGAAGGTCGGGTCCGTCGGGGTGGGCCCGGCCTTCCACCTGTCCCCCGGCGGTGGCGTGCCGGGCGCGTGGGGTGATCTGCGTCGCGCCGCCGGTGTGGACCGGGGCCGTTGCCGCCGTCCGCGCGATACGGTCTAGTCCCTTCGAGACCGAATCGCTTTCCCGGAACGCGCAACGGAGCGGACGCTGTGACTGCCCCCGAACCCCAGCCCGGCACCAACCCCCTTCCCGCCGGGTCCGATGATCCCACCTTCCAGCACACCGAGGTCCTGCCACTCGGCCCCGACACCGAGACCGAGTTCCGGCTGGTGACCGACGAGGGCGTGCGTGTCGTAGAAGCCGCCGGACGGCGCTTCCTCGAGGTCGAGCCCCAGGCGCTGACCGCGCTCGCCCGCACCGCCGTCACCGACATCCAGCACCTGCTGCGCTCGTCGCACCTGGCGCAACTGCGCTCGATCGTCGACGATCCGGAGGCCAGCGGCAACGACCGGTTCGTGGCGATGGATCTGCTGCGCAACGCCGCCATCTCGGCGGGCGGGGTGCTGCCCATGTGCCAGGACACGGGCACCGCGATCGTGATCGGCAAGCGTACGGAGGGCGTGCTCACCGGCGGCACCGACGAGCGGGCGCTGTCGCGGGGCATCCACGACGCCTACCGCGACCTCAACCTGCGCTACTCGCAGATGGCGCCGTTGACCTTCTGGGACGAGCGCAACACCGGTACGAACCTGCCCGCCCAGATCGAACTCTTCCACGCCGACGGCGCCGACGGCGACCCGCGCTACGAGTTCCTGTTCTTGGCCAAGGGCGGGGGAAGCGCGAACAAGACCTTCCTCTACCAGGAGACGAAGGCGGTGCTGAACCCGAAGCGGCTCGCGCGCTTCCTCGACGAGAAGCTGCGGGGCCTCGGCACGGCGGCCTGCCCGCCGTACCACCTGGCGATCGTGGTCGGTGGCATGTCCGCCGAGTACAACCTCAAGGTCGCCAAGCTCGCTTCGGCGCGGTACCTGGACGAGCTGCCGAGGGAAGGGTCCGAGCTGGGCCATGGGTTCCGCGACGTGGAACTGGAGCAGCAGGTCCTGGAGATGACCCGCGAGTTCGGCATCGGCGCCCAGTTCGGCGGCAAGTACTTCTGCCACGACGTGCGCGTCATCCGGCTGCCCCGGCACGGCGCGTCCTGCCCGGTGGGCATCGCGGTCTCCTGCTCGGCCGACCGGCAGGCCAAGGCCAAGATCACCCCAGAGGGGGTGTTCCTCGAGCAGCTCGAACGCGACCCCGCCCGGTTCCTTCCGGACGTGCGCGCCGACGACCTCTCCGACGAGGTCGTCGAGGTCGACCTGAACAGGCCCATGTCGGAGATCCGTGCCCAGCTCTCCCGGCTGCCGGTCAAGACCCGGCTGAGCTTGACCGGACCGCTGGTCGTGGCCCGCGACATCGCCCACGCCAAGATCGCCGAGCGGCTCGACGCGGGCGAGGAGATGCCTCGGTACCTGCGCGACCACCCCGTGTACTACGCGGGACCGGCCAAGACCCCGGACGGGTACCCGTCGGGCTCGTTCGGCCCGACCACGGCCGGGCGGATGGATTCGTACGTCGAGCAGTTCCAGGCCGCGGGCGGGTCGATGGTGATGCTGGCCAAGGGCAACCGTTCCCACAAGGTCACCGAGTCGTGCCGCACCCACGGTGGGTTCTACCTCGGCTCGATCGGCGGCCCGGCGGCCCGGTTGGCGCAGGACTGCATCACCGAGGTGGAAGTGCTGGAGTACGCCGAGCTCGGCATGGAGGCCGTCTGGCGCATCCAGGTGGAGAACTTCCCCGCCTTCGTCGTCATCGACGACAAGGGCAACGACTTCTTCGCCGAGACCTCAGAACCGGTCCTGCAGATCTCCTTCCGGTCCTGATCCGCCCGGACCGCACCGCCCCGACCGCGCCGGGAAGCCGGGTCACTCGAACCCCCAGGCGCGGTCCGGGGTGATCCGGATCGCGGTCGAATAGGTCGCGTCGAAGCTGTCCCGGTCATGGCCGATGACCGGGTAGGACGGCTCGTACTTGTCCAGATATCCGGGCGCTCGCGAGGGCAGCAGGTCCGGGTCGAGTTCGCCCGAGCCGTGCACCACGAGGACGTCGCCGCCGCCCGCGTCGCTGTTGAAGTGCACGGTGACCCGGCTCTGGCGGGCGAGGTGCCGCACCTTGGCCGCGCCGGGTTCGCTGAAGACGACGAAGGCCTCGCCGTCGAACACGAACCAGACCGGTCGAGGAGCGGGTCTGCCACTGCGGGTCACCGTGGTCAGCCACGCGACCTCGTCGTCGAGCCTGCGGCGGAACTGGGGGGTGAGTGTGAAGGTCATGCCCCCAGTGTGCCCTCACTCACTCTCGCGTTCGGTCGTGATCGAGCACCACCAGCCGGTCCTTGAGCGGGGCGTCCAGCTCCACGGTCAGCGGCGGATAGCGCATGTCCATCGTGCACAGGGTGTTCTCGTCGGCGGGTTTGGTCTCCACCAGCAGGATCGCGACGCGGTCTTCCTCCTGCCCTGTCAGCTCGGCGGAGGCCGTGCCGCACCCCCCTTCCTGCCCGACGATCGTCAGGGTGCGCCCGCCGGGAGCCACCGAGACGTCCACGGGATGTCCGTCGGGCAGTCCCTCGGCGTCGATCTGGCCGGGCGGGACCGCGTCGGCGTCCGCGCGTGCCCGGTCGCTGTGCTCCTGCGAACGCGGCAGCTCCACCGACGACGGCTGGTTGCCGACGGCCGTGTTCCGCTCGATCCCGGGTCCGCCCGCCTCCACCTGCTGCCCGCAGGCGGCGAGCATCGCCAGGGCGCCTGCCACTGTCGAAGCGATGACCACTCGTGTTGTCCTCATGGTCGCGAAGACGTAACCGGGCGGGCGGTAGGTTGCATCCATGACGGCGCGGCGTTCCCGGTTGGCACGCGGGCTCGGCACCCGTGACGCGGTGGTGCTCGGACTCGGCGCGATGATCGGCGCCGGGGTGTTCACCGCGTTCGCCCCGGCGGCGCGGGCTGCGGGCAGCGGGCTGCTCGCCGGGCTCGGCATCGCCGCCGTGGTGGCGTACTGCAACGCGACGTCGTCGGCGCGGCTGGCCGCCCGCTACCCCGAGTCGGGCGGAACCTATGTCTACGGGCGGGAACGGCTGGGACCGTTCTGGGGCTACCTGGCCGGGTGGGGGTTCGTGGTCGGCAAGGCCGCGAGCTGCGCCGCGATGGCGTTGACCGTCGTGGCCTACGCGGCGCCGGGGCTGGCGCAACCGTGGCGGGGACTGTGCGCCGTCGGCGTGGTGGCCGCGCTGACGGCCGTCAACTACGTCGGCGTCCGGCGCTCCGCCCGCGCCACGACCGTCCTGGTCGGCCTCAGCCTGCTCGTGCTCGCCGTCGCGGTGGGCACCCTGCTGGTCGCCGGGGAGCCGGACGTCACCACGCTGTCCCCGTTCCCCGGTACCGGGGTGCGTGGCGTGCTGGAGGCGGCGGGTCTGTTGTTCTTCGCCTTCGCCGGGTACGCCCGCATCGCCACGCTGGGTGAGGAGGTCCGGGAGCCGGAGCGCACCATCCCCCGGGCGATCCCGCTGGCCCTGGGCATCGTGCTGGTCGTCTACATCGCCGTGGGGTTCGCCGTCCTGCTCACCCTCGGCCCGGCCGACCTCGGGGCCCGGGCCGATCCGCTGGCGCACGCGGTGGCCGCGACCGC
>NZ_KB912656.1:189631-198610 GCF_000383795.1 Saccharomonospora saliphila YIM 90502 | reverse complement strand
CGCCGTCCCGCGAGCGCGACCCGGTACCCGTGGGCGAGCAGCGCCCGCGCCACGCACCGGCCGATCCCCGATCCGGCCCCCGTCACCACCGCGACCCGCGCCGCCCCCGTCGCCGACTCGCTGCCCATGTCCGTCTCCTTCCCGCTCCACCCGATGTTCCGCCGTGCCGTGCTCTGTCGTGCCGATGCCATCATGACGGTCACGAGTCCACCGAGCCGGGGAGCCGCCATGCCCATCGACCCCGACATCGCCGTCGGCGCCGACCTCGGCGAGAGCACGATCTCCTGGACCGCCGACGACGTGCTGCTCTACCACCTCGCGCTCGGCGCCGGGGCGGAGCCGACCGACGAGCGGGAACTCCGCTACACCTACGAGAACGACCTGCGGGTGCTGCCGACCTTCGCCACCGTCGCGCCGCGGCGCCGCACCTTCGAGCCGCCCGCGGTGACGTTCCCGGGCATCGAGGTGGACCTCGCCAGGATGCTGTACGGCGCCGAGTCCGTGGAGGTGCACCGGCCGATCCCCACCGAGGGAGAGGCCGTGTGCCGCGCACGGATCACCGACGTGCTCGACAAGGGCACCGCCGCCGTGATCGTGCGCGAGACCGAGGCCGCCGATCCGGCGGGGACCGTCCTGTGGACCAGCAGGTCGGCCCTCTTCGCGCGCGGCGAGGGCGGGTTCGGCGGGCCGCGCGGACGCACCCGGCGCGTCTCACCGCCCGACACCGGGCCGGACGTCGTCGTCGACACACCGACACTGCCCCAGCAGGCGCTGCTGTACCGCCTGTGCGGCGACCGGAATCCGCTGCACGTCGATCCGGCGTTCGCGCGGTCGGCCGGCTTCGATGCGCCGATCCTGCACGGGCTGGCCACCTACGGGCTCGTCGCCAAGGCGGTCACCGACGCGGTGCTGGACGCCGACGTCACCCGCGTGCGCGCGTGGTCGGCCACGTTCGCGGGCGTCGTCCGCCCCGGGGAGACGCTGCGCACCCGCGTGTGGCGGGACGACGACCGGCTGCTCGTCACCACGACCGTGCCCGAGCGCGCCGAGGCGCCCGTGCTGGCCGACGCCGTCCTGTACCCGCGGTGAGCGCCGTGCGGATGCGGGCAGGCCGTCGGCTCACGCGGTGAGCTTGGGCAGCACGTCGCGGCCGAACACCTCGAGCCACTCCCGCTGGTTTCGGCCGACGTTGTGCACGTAGATCCGGGTGAAGCCCGCGTCGACGTAGCGCTGCAACGCCGCGCGGTGCACGTCGGGGTCGGCCGAGACCACCATGCGGCCCTCGAAGTCCTCCCTGCGCACGAGCTTGGCCATCTGCTCGAAGTCGAACGGCGACCGGATGTCGGCCTTGCCGAACTTCATGCCGCCGTTGGGCCACTGCTCGAGGGCGTTGGCCCACGCCCGCTCGTCGGTGTCGGCCCACGACAGGTGGACCTGGAGCAGTTTCGGCATCGCGTCCGGGTCCTTGCCCGCCTTGCGCGCGCCCTTGGCGAAGTTGTCCACGATGCCGGCGAGCTTGTCCAGCGACGCGCCCGGGGTGATGAGCCCGTCGGCGAGCTCGCCGGTCTTGCGGGAGGTGTAGGGGCCCGCCGCGGCGATGTAGATCGGCGGCGGCGCCTCGGGCATCGTCCACAGCCGCGTGGTGTGCAGCTTGAAGAACTCCCCGCTGTGCTTGACGTCGGCACCGCTGAAGAGCTTGGTGATGACCTGGAGCGCCTCCAGCATCCGGCGCACCCGCTCCGGCGCTTCCGGCCAGTACCCGCCGATGATGTGCTCGTTGAGCGCCTCGCCCGAGCCGATGCCGAGCCACGTGCGGCCGGGGTAGGTGGCCTCCAGCGTCGCCGCGGCCTGCGCGACCATCGCCGGGTGCTGCCGGAACGACGGGCAGGTCACGCCCGGCCCGAGATCGCCGGTGGTGTGCTCGGCGAGCGAGGCCAGCACGCTCCACACGAACGAGGCCTCGCCCTGGGCGGGCACCCACGGCTGGAAGTGGTCGGCCGCCATCTGCCCGGAGAATCCGTGCCGCTCCGCCAGCGCGGCCAGTTCGAGGGACTCGCGCGGCGAGAACTGCTCCAACGCCGCCGCGATCCCGACCTGCACATCACCCACGTGTCGCTCCCACCTCGTCTGGGTCCGGGCCGCCCGGCGACGGTCCGGTCTCGTCCGCCTCCCGCGCCTACCCGGCGTAGCGGCGGGCCAGTCCGGCCAGCTCGTCCAGTGTCGTCAGTGTCTCGCGCTCGGGCAGGGTCGGCAGCGAGAACGTGACCCGCTCCACCCCGGCCTCGGCCCAGTCCTCGATCGGGGCGTCGTCGGGGTCGGCCGCGAAGATCGTCACCGGCAGGTCGGGCCTGCCCCGGTCGGCCAGCCGTCGCCGCACGTCCCGGATGTGTGACGGGCTGGTGTGTCCCCGGGGCAGCCAGGCATCGCCGTGTTCGGCGAGCCGGTCGATCGCCGCCGGGCTCTCGCCGCCGACATAGATCGGCGGGTGCGGAGTGCGCGCGGGCTTCGGCCACAGGTGAACCGGGTCGAAGTCGATCTGCTCGCCGTGGAACTCGGCCTCGTCCGAGGTCCAGACCGCCTTGAGCGCGCGGAGCTGCTCATTGAGCCGCGCCCCGCGCGTCCGCGGGTCTGTGCCGTGGTGGCGCATCTCCTCGCGGTTCCAGCCGATGCCGACGCCGAACAGGAACCGCCCGCCCGAGATCAGGTCGAGACTGGCGACCTCGTTGGCGGTGTGCAGCACGTCCCGCTGGACCACCAGTGCGACGCCGGTGCCCACGAGCAGGTCGGTGGTCGCCGTCGCCGCCGCCGTCAACGCGACGAACGGGTCGAGGGTCCGGTAGTACTCCCGGGGCAGGTCCCCGCCACCGGGATAGGGCGTCTCCCGGCTGGCCGGGATGTGCGAGTGCTCGGCGACCAGCAACGAGTCGAATCCCCGTTCCTCCAGCGCCCGGCCGAGCGCGGCGGGCCGGATGCCCTCGTCGGTGACGAACGTGGAGATGCCGAACTTCATCTCACCCCTCCAGGACGCGTGACTCCCTGTCGCGCCGGTGCAACCCGCGCCGCGCGTGGTCTATTCCGGTTCGTTTCCGTCCTGGACACGCACCGGACGGCGCCGGAGGCATACCCGGGACGGGCCCGTGCACACCTCGCGGCGCGTGAGCGTGCCGGGCCCGAGTCACCCGCGCGGGAATCAGACGTTGCGGCGGTACTGCCCACCGACTTCGAAGAACGCCTGGGTGATCTGGCCGAGCGAACACACCCGGGCGGCGTCCATCAACACGGCGAACACGTTCTCGCCCCGCGCGGTGGCCTCCCGCAGCCGGGCGAGCGCCTCACGCGCCTCGGACTCGTGACGCTGGTGGAAGTCGGCCAGCCGGTCCAGTTGGGACTGCTTCTGCTCGTCGGTGGCACGCGCGAGCTCGACCTCCACCTCGCCGCCCTCCTCGTCCGGCGCGCGGAAGGTGTTCACCCCGACGATCGGCAGCGTTCCCTCGTGCTTGAGCCGCTCGTAGAGCATCGACTCGTCCTGGATCTTGCCCCGCTGGTAGCCGGTCTCCATCGCGCCGAGGACACCGCCGCGCTCGGTGATCCGCTCGAACTCGGCCAGCACCGCCTCTTCGACCAGGTCGGTCAGCTCCTCGATGACGAACGAGCCCTGGAGCGGATTCTCGTTGCCCGACAGGCCCCACTCCTTGTTGATGATCATCTGAATGGCCAGGGCGCGCCGCACCGAGCTCTCGCTCGGTGTGGTGATCGCCTCGTCGTAGGCGTTGGTGTGCAAGGAGTTCGCGTTGTCGTAGAGCGCGCACAGGGCCTGCAACGTGGTCCGGATGTCGTTGAAGCTCATCTCCTGGGCGTGCAGCGAGCGGCCCGAGGTCTGGATGTGGTACTTGAGCTTCTGCGAGCGGTCGCCCGCGCCGTAGCGCTCGCGCAGGGCCACCGCCCAGATCCGCCGCGCGACCCGCCCCAGCACCGAGTACTCGGCGTCCATGCCGTTGGAGAAGAAGAACGACAGGTTCGGCGCGAAGTCGTCGATGTCCATGCCCCGCGCCAGGTACGACTCCACGTAGGTGAAGCCGTTGGCGAGGGTGAAGGCGAGCTGCGTGATCGGGTTCGCCCCGGCCTCGGCGATGTGGTAGCCGGAGATCGACACCGAGTAGAAGTTGCGGACGTCGTTGGCGATGAACCACTCCTGGATGTCCGACATCATCCGCAGGGAGAACTCCGTGGAGAAGATGCAGGTGTTCTGCCCCTGGTCCTCCTTGAGGATGTCGGCCTGCACCGTGCCACGCACCTGCCGCAGCGTCCACGCCCGCAGCTCGGCGTCCTCGGAGGCCGAGGGCTCGCGGCCGTGCTCGGCGCGGAAGGCGTCCCTGCGCTGGTCGATGGCGGTGTTGAGGAAGAAGGCCAGGATCGTCGGGGCGGGCCCGTTGATGGTCATCGACACCGACGTGCTGGGCGCGGTGAGGTCGAAGCCGTCGTAGAGGGCCTTCATGTCGTCCAGCGTCGCGATGGACACACCCGAGGTGCCGATCTTGCCGTGGATGTCCGGGCGCGTGCCGGGGTCGGCCCCGTAGAGGGTGACGGAGTCGAACGCGGTGGACAGGCGCTTGGCCTCGGAATCGGACGAGAGGTACTTGAACCGCCGGTTCGTCCGGAACGCGTCACCCTCCCCCGCGAACATGCGCGCGGGGTCCTCACCCTCCCGCTTGAACGGGAACACCCCGGCCGTGTACGGAAAGTAGCCCGGCAGGTGCTCGCGGCGCAGGAAGGAGACCAGCTCGCCGGGGTCGGTGTAGCGGGGCAGCGCCACGCGCGGCACCCGGCTGCCCGACAGCGTCTCCCGCCACAGGCGGGTGTGGATCTCGGTGTCCCGCACGGTGAACACCAGTTCCTCGCCCCGGTAGGACTCGGCGATCTCCTCCCACCGCCGCAGCAGCTCCGCCGTGTCCTCGTCCACGGCGGCCTCGGCACGGTCGAGAAGCCGGTCCAGCTCGCCGGTATCGGCCCCCTCGGCGGCCAGCTCGTCCCGCGCGGCCGCGAGATGCCTCCGCCGCCGGACCGCCTCGGCCTGCTCCCGCGTGCGCGCGTGGTAGCCGCGCACCGTGTCGGCGATGTCGGCGAGGTAGCGCGTGCGGTGGCCCGGAATGACCACGCTCGTGTCGCTGGGCACCTTGCCCTCGACCCGGGGCAGCATACCGGGCGAGACCGGCAGCCCGGAGTCGGCGAGCAACTCGCGCAGGTGCTGGTAGAGAGCCGTGACACCGTCGTCGTTGAACTTCGCCGCGCTCGTGCCGAACACCGGCATGTCCTCGGGGCTCACGCCGAACGCCTCGCGGTTGCGCACCATCTGCCGTGCGACATCGCGCCGCGCGTCCTCCGCCCCGCGCCGCTCGAACTTGTTGATCGCGACGACGTCGGCGAAGTCGAGCATGTCGATCTTCTCCAGCTGCGAGGCGGCACCGAACTCGGGCGTCATGACATACAACGCGTGGTCGACATGGTCGACGATGCCGGCGTCACCCTGGCCGATGCCGGGTGTCTCGACGATGACCAGGTCGTAGCCCGCCGCCTTGCAGGCCAGCACGGCCTCGTCGAGGCCGGTGGGGACCTCCGAGCCCGCCGAGCGGGTGGCCAACGACCGGAAGTAGACACGGTCGCCGTCCAGGCTGTTCATGCGGATGCGGTCGCCGAGCAGCGCGCCGCCGCCGCGCCTGCGGGTCGGGTCCACGGCCAGCACGGCGATGCGGAGCTTGTCCTCCTGGTCGAGGCGGAACCGGCGCAGCAGCTCGTCGGTCAGCGACGACTTGCCCGATCCGCCCGTCCCGGTGATCCCGAGCACGGGCACCGTGCGCGTCGACGCGGCGTCGCGGACGGCCTCGTGCCACTCGCGCGGCAGGGACCCCTGCTGGAGGTGGGTGATGGTGCGCGCGAGGGTGGGGACGTCGCCCGAGAGCAGCGTGTCGACCTCACCCGGCGAGGTCGTGGCGAGGTCGAAGTCGCACTCCCGGATCATTGTGTTGATCATGCCGGGGAGGCCCATCTCCAGGCCGTCGTCCGGCGAGAAGATCCGCGCCACGCCACGGGAGTGCAGCAGCTCGATCTCCTCGGCGACGATGACCCCGCCGCCGCCACCGAAGACCCTCACGTGCCCCGCGCCGCGTTCGGCGAGCAACTCGACGAGGTAGCTGAAGTACTCGACGTGCCCGCCCTGGTAGGCGCTGACGGCCACTCCCTGCACGTCCTCGGACACGGCGGCGTTGACGACTTCCTCGACCGAACGGTTGTGCCCGAGGTGCACCACCTCGGCACCCTGCGACTGGAGGATGCGCCGCATGATGTTGATCGAGGCGTCGTGGCCGTCGAACAGGCTCGCCGCGGTCACGAACCGGACCGGGTTCGTGGCTCGGTACAGATCGGAGGTCATGCCTCCAAAATACTTGGACTTCCTACTTTTGTGGAACGGGGAGGCCAGGTGAGGCCCGCCTCACACGCCCGTATCGATTCAGTTCCGCGCGGGCGCGGCTGTTCCTCGTCACGAGGCGGAGTGGGCCGCGCGCAGAGCGATCCACTGGCGCATCGCGTACTCCACGAGCGTGATCAGCGTCTGCTTGGTGGACTCCCGGTCCCGGGCGTCACAGCGCACGATCGGCACGGCCGGATCGATCGACAACGCCTCCCGCACGTCGTTCAGGTCGTGGTGCAACACGCCGTCGAAGGTGTTCACCCCGACGATGTAGGGCAGACCGCGATCCTCGAAGAAGTCCACCGGCGCGAAGGAGTCCGCGAGTCTGCGGGTGTCGGCCAGCACCACCGCGCCGATCGCGCCGCGCACCAGGTCGTCCCACATGAACCAGAAGCGCTGCTGACCGGGCGTGCCGAACAGGTACAGGATCAGGTCCTCATCCAGGGAGACCCGTCCGAAGTCCATCGCCACGGTCGTCGTCGCCTTGTTCGGCGTCGCCTCGAGGTCGTCGATGCCCGTACTGGCGTCGGTCATCATCGCCTCGGTGGTCAACGGCACGATCTCGGACACCGAGCCGACGAACGTGGTCTTGCCCGCGCCGAACCCTCCCGCCACAACGATCTTGGCGGACGTCATCGTCGTCGGCACGGCCTCGCGCGGTGCCTCAAAGCCGGCGGAGTCCACTCAACACCCTTTCCATCAACTGCAAGTGCGCCTCGGCACCCTCGTCGCCCGAGACCGTCCTGTGCACGGTGACCAGTCCCGCGTCGGCCGCGTCACTGATCAGCACCCGCGCGACTCCCAGCGGCACCCTCAGCGCCAACGCGATCTCGGCCACCGATTGTGGAGTACGACATTCTTCCATGATCAGCTGGTGCTCGATCTGGTCGGGCACCGCCAACAGCGCCGAGGTGCGCGTCGAGATCAGGGTTTCCAGTTCGAGATGGTGATTCGCCCTGGTCCGGCCGCCTGTGATGGCGTAGGGACGGACGAATCCGGTCGTCTCCGCCGGAGGTAACGGGATCGCTTCGGCTGCCACAACCTGCTCCTCTATGGTCGAGTCCGGAAGGAGTGTTTCCTCCCGGGCGTCGTGTTTGCCTGGTTGTCCCCGACTGTCCTGTTCGGCGGGCACACCTGTCGGTGTGTCGTCCCCCGCGACGGCGGACCCCGTCGCGCCGGCGTCGGCACCGTCCGGATCGGCACCGTCTGCGGGGTCGGCGCCGTCGTCGTCCGGTCGCCCGTGTCCGTCCGGGCACGCGGCCGGGCGGCCGGGCACCGGGGAGGTGCTCGACCGGTGCGTGTCCCACTCGGCCCCGGACCGCGTCACGGTCTCAGGCCACCGTCTCGCCCACCCGCGCGCCGCTGGAGCCCTGCAACTGGGCCCGCAGCTCCGGGGTGAGAATCTGGCCGACCCGCTCCACGAGCAGGGTCATCTCGTAGGCGACCTGCCCGATGTCACAGTTCGGCGCGGCCAGCACCGCGAGGCACGAACCGTCGCTGATGGACATCAGCACCATGATGCCGAGCTCCATCTCCACGACCGTCTCGGTGACCGCGCCCGCCTCGAAACAACGCGCGGCTCCCTGGGTGAGACTCACCAGCCCGGAGGCCACGGCCGCGAGCTGGTCCGCCCGGTCGAGCGGAAGACGGTGCGACGCGGTGAGCAACAGCCCGTCGGCCGAGACCACGACGGCGTGCGCGACACCCGGGACCCGCTCGGCGAAGTCGTTGACGAGCCAACCGAACTGGTTCTGCTGGGGTTGAGCCGGTTTGGACACGGTCATTCACCCTCCACTTTCTCGTCTCGCGTGTCGGTCGCGACGGTTCCGGCATGCCTGCCGCGGCGGACACCCTGCTGGAAGCTGCTGAGCCTGCCCCGCACATCGGCGGGGTCGCGCGTGATCCGCGGGCGGACCTCGGTGGGTTCGTCGGTGGCGGCACTGCCCGGGAGCAGCTTCTCCCCCCTGCGCCGCCGTGGCAGTCCGGCGGTGGTGTAGTCGGAGGGCACCGCCTCGGTGACCTCCCGCACGGTGCGCCACCGCTCGTCGGCGGCGGAGGCGAAGCCCGCGTGCCCCGGTTCCGGACCCCCGTCGAAGGCCTCGGCCGAGCCGTCTCCCGCGTCGCTGTTCATGGTGCCGTCCCCTGGTGCGGTCTTCCCGGTGCCGCTTCCCCCGGCGGACTCGGCCGTGCCGCCTTCCGCGGCCGTGTCTGCCGCGCCGCTTCCCGCGGCGGTGCTTGCCGTGCCGCCTTCCGCGGCGGTGCCTGCCGTGCCGCCTTCCGCGGCGAGGGCGTGGGGGCCTGCTCCTCCGGTGGTGTCCGATTCGGCGTATCCGGCGGGGGTGCCGGTACCGGCGACCGGGTCGACGAACAGCGCGCCCATGCCGGTCCTGGCCGCGCCGTCGCTCCTGGCCGCGTGTCGGGGCCCCGACGTGCGGGCACCGCCCGGCACGATCTCGGCGGTCTCCTCGACCTCCTGCTCGGGCTTCCGGGCGCCGCGGCGCGGCCTGCGGCGG
>NZ_KB912656.1:184154-189531 GCF_000383795.1 Saccharomonospora saliphila YIM 90502 | reverse complement strand
ACCGCGCGCAACTCGGCGGAATCGGCACCCTCGCCGTCGGTCAGCGCGGCGGCGGTCAGGGTGCGCTCGCGCTGGAGGGCGTCGAGCAGCGTCCGGCTCGCGGCACCCAGCTCGGCCAGCCGGTCCTGCCGGTCGTAGCGGTCGGCGCGGTCCAGGTGGTCGGTCAGCGCCACCCCGCCGAGGGCGAACGCGACCAGGATCGGCACCAGAGTGACCGCGCCGAGCTTGCGCGGCAGAGTCCAGTCACGCCAGCGCAACACCGCCCGCCACCGCGAGCGCGGTGCCGCGTCCTCTCCGAGCAGCCGACCCACGGGCACCCGGCCATCTGACGCAACCTTCACGAAGGTGACTCCTCCTCCGACTTCCCCACCACGACCGACGTCCGGGCCGCACACCGCCACCTCGCGCCGCGGCCCTGCCTGGTGCCGTCGATCCGCGTCGTCCTCACGTCCCGCTCTCGCACCGATCGTTGTCCCCGACGGGCGCGCCACGGTCGTCGCGTGGCCCCGGGGCCGCCCCCGGCCGGCCGTGTCCCGCGGGCCGGTGCCGCCCTGAGATCGGTCAGGGAGGACAGAGCCTACACCACACGGGCGGCCTCCGAGTGTTGTCGATAAGCGCCGGATGACCTGCGAAAACGTTCGTACTTCCCGATCATGACCCGCGTTTCGGCCCGATCTTGGACGCGCCAGGTCACCGTCCGGTTACGGCATTCGTCCAGCACCAGCGGTCAAGTCTCACCCACACAGAGCAACGACCACCTGGGGTTCACCTGTTCAGCGCAGGCCGTCACATGCGTCGGTGGAACGCGCGCGCTGAACTATGCACGATCTTGTGGCAACCACACCGGAAGTGTTCCCGCCCCGAGTGTCAGGCGGCCACCGTCCGCGCACATCTGTCCGGACAACGATCGGCCGGTGTGGTGGCCCGGCGCGGTCACTCGGTGCCGCCAGGGCATCCTCCGCCACCATGCCGCCGGGGGGACAGTGCCGTGCTCGGTCGGCCGGGCGGCGCACCGGCGACTTACCCTCGCAGGAGTGGAGACAACGCTTGACCGGATTCGCGCCTTCCTCGCCGAGCATCGGCCCCCGACCCCCGCACTGGTGATCGACGTCGACACCGTGCTGTCCCGCTACGCCGCGCTCGCGGACGCGTTCGCCCCGGGCCGCGTGCAGTACGCGGTCAAAGCGAACCCGGCACCACCCGTTCTGCGCGCGCTCGCGCGCGCGGGCGCCGCGTTCGACGTGGCCAGCCCCGCCGAGATCGATCTCTGCCTGCGGGCGGGAGCGCCACCGGAGAGCCTGTCCTACGGCAACACGATCAAGAAACCGGCCGACATCGCGACCGCGCACGCCCGCGGTGTCACGGAGTTCACGTGCGACGCCCGCGGTGATCTCGACAACATCGCCCGGCACGCTCCCGGCGCGCGGGTCTCGGTGCGACTGCTCGTCGACGACGGTCCGGACTCGATCACCCCGTTCGGACAGAAGTTCGGCTGCCGTGCCGACGAGGCCGCCCGGCTGTGCCTCGACGCGGCCTCGGCGGGGCTGGAACCGGTGGGGGTAAGCTTTCACGTCGGCTCACAACAGCTGGATCCGGGCGCGTGGGACGTCGCGATCGCATCGGCAGCCAAGGTGTTCACCACGGTGTCCGAACACGGTGTGCGGCTTCACCGGCTGAACGTGGGAGGGGGGTTCGGCGTGCCCTACGCGGGCCCCGCACCGTCGGTGGAGACCTATGCCACCGGCGTCCGGGAGGCGCTGGCCGCGCACTTCCCGGACACACGACCCGAACTGGTCATCGAACCCGGCCGCGCCGTCGTCGCCGAGGCCGGGGTGATTCGCTGCGAGGTGGTGCTGGTGTCCCGCAAGTCCGAAGCGGACCCGCACCGCTGGGTCTTTCTCGACATCGGCCGGTACAACGGACTGGCCGAGACCGAGAACGAGGCGATCGCCTACCGGTTCGACGTCGTCGGCGAGCACACCGGCGCGGACGGCCCTGTGATCATCGCCGGGCCGACGTGCGATGGTGACGACGTGCTCTACCAGCGAACCCCGTACCGGCTGCCGCTGTCGCTGCGACAGGGCGACCGGATCGACATACTCGCGACAGGCGCGTACACGGCAAGTTACTCGTCGGTCGCGTTCAACGGAATAGAGCCATTGCGTACGTACTGCATTTCTGAAGGGAGGCTGATCAGTGCCGAGTGAGTTCGTTCCGGTCGGTGTGTTCTCCGGCAAGCACGTCCTCGCCGAGTTGGACGACATCGAGCCCGACCTGCTCGACGACGAGACTTTCCTGCGCAGCACGTTGGCGAGCACGCTGACCGACGCGGGCGCGACGGTGTGCGAAGTCATCGCTCACCGCTTCGAGCCGCAAGGCGTGACCGTCCTGGCGATGCTGGCCGAGTCCCACGCGTCGGTTCACACCTATCCCGAGATCGGCGCGGTGTTCGTCGACGTGTTCACCTGTGGCGAACGCGCCGATCCCGAGCGTGCCGTTCGACTGCTGGCCGACGCACTCGGCACGCGGTCGGTGTCCATGTCGACGGTCCAGCGCGGCCGCCAGCCCGTGAATGCGAGGACGTGAATGTCGGCACAGATCGTCGAACCGCTGGGCGAGGGCATGACTCGCGTGTGGGATCTCTCGACCGTCGTCCTCGACACCCACACCGACTATCAGCACGTCGTCATCGGGCACACGGCCCACGGGCTCACCCTGTTCTGCGACGACGAACGGCAGAGCACCGAGGCCAGCCAGCTCGTCTACCACGAGGCCCTCATGGTTCCGCCGATGCTGCTCGCGGACACCGTGCGGTCCGTGCTGATCATCGGCTCGAGCGAGGGGGTGGCCAGCAGACTCGCGGTCGAGCAGGGGGCGGAGCACGTCGACCACGTCGACATCGACGAGGCCGCCGTGCGCGCGTGCGCCGAGCACCTCCCCTACGGCTACACCCCGGCCGAGCTCGACGACGCCGAACGCGCCGCGGGTCCGGTGCGCGTGCACTACACCGACGGCTGGGAGTTCCTGTCGACGACGACACACCGCTACGACGTGGTGGTGATCGACCTCCCCGACGAGAACACCGACCCCGAGGCCCAGCACAACCGCCTCTACGGCGCCGAGTTCCTGCGGCGCTGCCAGCGGCTGCTCACCCCCGGCGGAGTCGTGACCGCACAGGCGGGCTGTCCCACGCTCTGGCGGAACGAGACGCTGCTGACGGCGTGGGAGCGGTTCGGCGAGCTGTTCGAAACGGTCGTCTACTACGGCTCCGACGAGCACGAGTGGGCGTTCCTGTCCGGGCGGACCGACCGGGTCGCCGACCCGGTGAACACGATGATCGACGCGCTGCCCGAGGCCGGGTACCGGCCGCGCTCGATCGACGCCGAGGCGCTGCGCGGCAACACCGTGCCGCCGCACTCGGTGCGGGTCACAGCCTCCGACCGGACTCGACACGCCGTGTAACGGCGCGTTCGGCGACGAACGAGAGCAGGGGCACGCATCCGGCGAGCAGCACACCGAGCGTGCCCCTGATCGACCACCGGGCCTTCAGCCCGAGGTCGACAGCGAGCACGAGGTAGACCATGTAGACCACCCCGTGGATCGGGGAGAAGACAGCCGAGGGCTCCGGGTTGTCGAAGCCGTAGCGCAGGATCATCACGGCGACGAGTCCCAGCAGCCCGAGGCCGGTGACGAAGGCGGCGACCCGGAAGCGCAGCAGCGGCTTGCGCAACGACGTGGTCGCCGCCGTCCCACCGTTGTCCGTGGTCACCATCGTCACGTCTCCTCCCGGTCACGGGCGTTGAGCTCGGCAAGGTACCGGTTGTACTCGGCCAGAGCGTCGTCGGTCTCGGTGTCCTTCCGCACGGAGGGGCGGGCCGGCGCGGCGCTGCCCCGCACGGAGGCCGCGGGCGGCTCCACCCGGCCGCCCCGGGCTTGTTCGGACTCCGCCTCGTCCTGCTGGGACCGGCGGGCGCGTTCCTGCTGATTCAGCTTGCGGATGCGCCACACGGCGAACAGCGGGAAGAGGCCGAACAGCGGCCACTGCAACACGTAGCCGAGGTTCTGGAAGCTGCCGCCCGCCGAGGAGTACCGCTGCCACTGCCACCAGGCGAGGCCGCAGCACACGACGAAGCAGGCCGCGCACACGCTCGCGATGACCAGCTTGCGTGCGGTCACGGAACGGAGGGACACGTCCTCGACGCTAGCACTCCCGGCGAGGACGCCGGGCACGCCTCGGCCTCAGAGCCCTCGCGCGCGCTTGGCGTAGCCGTCGGCGAGACCGAAGACCGTGCGGCCGTACTCGGCGGAGTTGTTGTAGGCGAGCACACCATCCCACCAGCCTTCCGCGCTTGCCAGGTCCCGCCCACCGGAACAGAGGTACCGGCCCGCGGACAGGGCCGCGTCGTCGATCTGCTGCGGGTCGGCCCGGCCATCGCCCGAGGCGTCGACGCCGAAGCGGCTCCATGTGCCGGGGATGAACTGCATCGGACCGACGGCCCGGTCGTGCTCGGTGTCGCCGTCGAGACTGCCCCCGTCGGTGTCGGGAATGGCGCGGACGCCCTCCGAACCGTCGAGTGCGATGCCGATGATCGGCGGTGCGGGGCGCCCGTCCACGCCGAGCACGGACCCGCCGTAGCGGCCGTGGTCGGACTCGATCCGGCCAATGCCCGCCAGGGTGGCCCAGGACAGGTTGCACTCCGGCCGGTGAGCCCTGAGCACCAGCTCGGCGTTGCCGTACGCCGCCAGGGCGCGGGAGGGGACGCCCACCACGTCGGCGAGCCGGTCGGCCCATTGCCCGAGGGTGCGCGGCCCTGACCCGCCGCCGTCGCCCGCGTCGGGGGAACCCGACGAGTCGTCCCCGGAGGAGTCCCGCCCTGATCGGCCGTCGTCTCCGCCCTTACCGTCGTCGCCGCCCTCCGCGCCGTCGTCGCCGTCGCCGCCGTCCTCACCGTGTCCCGGTGTGGCCGGGGCTTCGACGTCGCCGATGCTGTCCGGGGCGGGCACCGCCGCTCCCGGCTCCACGGGAGCGGGTTCGAGCGGCAACGCGAGTGTGGCCGACGAGGACCCGGTCCCGGGCGAGACCGTGCGGCCGACCAGCCACACACCAGCCGCGCCGACGGCGAGGACGACCGCCACGACCAGTAGCCGTGCCGCCACCGCCCGCGCGGAGGCACCCGGCAAGCCTGGGCGTTGCTGTTCAGGCACCGGCGGCTCCCTGGCCGCGCGCGCGGAAGGAGGGCCGTGCTCCGGCCGGGGTGACGGCCGGCACGTCACGCGGGAAAACGATCACGGGCACGGTGCCGGACCTTAGCCGATCCGAGCTCCGCGCCGACAGTGCCGTGGCCCGGCGCGCCGACAGTGCGGTGGCCCGGCGCCG
>NZ_KB912656.1:176503-184054 GCF_000383795.1 Saccharomonospora saliphila YIM 90502 | reverse complement strand
CGGACCGCGAAGGCGACGACCTCGCGCGCCGACGCGGCACGGTGCGCCACCACGCGCACCGCCGCGGCAGGCCCGCGCCGTTCTTCACGGCGTGAGAGCCAAGGGTTCTCAGACGGGGCGGGCGACGCGGGCCGTCGCGCAGCACCCGGTCCTCTAGGAGGCGTCTCACAGCACGCGGATCAGGCCCTCCTGCACCACGGTCGCGATGTGACCGCCGTCGGCGGCGAAGAGATTGCCGGTCGCCAGTCCGCGCGCGCCCGACGCGGTCGGTGAGGCGCTGTCGTAGAGGAACCACTCGTCGGCACGGAAGGGCCGGTGGAACCACAGCGCGTGGTCCAGACTCGCGCCGAGCACCCTGTCGACGTCCCAATACACGCCGTGCCGGGCGAGGATGGAGTCGAGCAACGTCATGTCCGAGGCGTAGGCGAGCACGCACACGTGCAGCAGCGGGTCGTCGGGCAGCGTGCCGTCGGCCCGCATCCACACCTGGTTGCGCCTGGGCACCGCGCCGGTCGTGCGGGTCACCCACGGCGGGTCGTTGACGTAGCGGATGTCGATCGGGCGGGGGTGCGAGAGCAGGCCGAGCTGGTCGGCGAAGCCCTCCGCGCGCTGTGCCAGGGTCGGCACCGCGTCGGGCCCGGGTACGTCCGGCATCGGCTCGGCGTGCTCGAGACCCGGCTCGGCGATCTGGAACGAGGCCGAGAGCGAAAAGATCGCCTTGCCGTGCTGCACGGCGACCACCCGACGGGTGGTGAACGAGCGGCCGTCCCGGATGCGGTCCACCTCGTAGACGATCGGCACGCTCGGGTCACCGGGGCGGATGAAGTACGCGTGCAGCGAGTGGACCGCACGCTCGGCGGGCACGGTGCGCCCGGCGGCCACGAGAGCCTGGCCGGCCACCTGACCGCCGAACACCCGCGTCGGAGAGTGCGGCGGGCTCACCCCGCGATAGATGTTCTCCTCGATGCGCTCCAGGTCCAGCAGCGCGACCAGGCGGTCCAGCACGCGCTGCCCGCCGAGGCCGCCGTCGGCCTCGAGGCCGCTCGCGGCCTCCCTCGCCAGCTCAGTCATACCCCCGATTAGACACCGTCGAGCGGCTCCGGTGGCCCCACGCCCGCCGCCGACACGCTCACGCGTGGTCCTCCTCACCGAGCCGGTGCACCCGGATGAGGTTGGTCGAACCGACGGTGCCCGGTGGCGATCCCGCCACAATCACGACCAGGTCGCCGGCCTGGTACCGGCCGGTCTCCAGCATCGCGTGGTCGACCTGCTGGATCATGCGGTCGGTCGAATCCACCTGCGACACGATCCGCGCCGTGGTGCCCCAGGTCATCGCCAACTGCGAACGCACGCTCTCCAGCGGGGTGAAGGCCAGCAGCGGCAACCGCGTGTGCAGCCGGGCGAGCCTGCGCACGGTGTCGCCGGACTGCGTGAACGCGACGAGTGCCTTCGCGTTGAGACGCTCGCCGATGTCACGGGCGGCGTAGGAGATCACGCCGCGCTTGGTGCGGGGAACGTGGCTCAGCGGGGGCACCGCGGGCATGTCCGCCTCGACCGCCTCCACGATCCGGCCCATCGTCTCGACCGTCTCGACCGGATACCGGCCGACGCTGGTCTCCCCCGAGAGCATGACCGCGTCCGCCCCGTCGAGCACCGCGTTGGCGACGTCGGAGGCCTCCGCGCGCGTCGGCCGGGAGTTGGTGATCATGGAGTCGAGCATCTGGGTCGCCACGATCACCGGCTTGGCGTTCTCCCGGGCGATCTGGATGGCGCGCTTCTGCACCAGCGGCACCTGCTCCAGCGGCAGCTCGACGCCCAGGTCACCGCGCGCCACCATGAGGCCGTCGAAGGCGAGCACGACCGCTTCGAGGTTGTAGACCGCCTCCGGCTTCTCCAGCTTGGCGATGACGGGCACCCGGCCCCGGCCCACGCGGTCCATCACCTGGTGCACCAGGTCGATGTCGGCCGGCGAGCGCACGAACGACAGCGCCACGAAGTCCACGCCGAGCTCCAGCGCGAACTCCAGGTCCTCGATGTCCTTCTCGGACAGGGCGGGCACCGAGATGTCCATCCCGGGCAGCGACACACCCTTGTGGTTGCTGACGGGGCCGCCCTCAACGACCTCGCACACGACGTCGGAGCCTTCGACGCGCTCGACCGTCAGGCCGACCTTGCCGTCGTCGACGAGCAGCCGGTCGCCGGGCTTGGCGTCCTTGGCCAGGCCCTTGTAGGTGGTGGACACCCGGTCGTGCGTGCCCGCGACGTCCTCGACGGTGATCCGCACCCGGTCGCCGGTGCGCCACTCCACCGGTCCGCCCGCGAACTCGCCGAGGCGGATCTTGGGGCCCTGGAGGTCGGCGAGGACACCCACCGCGCGCCCGGAGTCCCGCGCGGCGTTGCGGATCAGGTCATAGACCTGCTTGTGGTCGTTGTGGGTCCCGTGGCTGAAGTTCATCCTCGCCACGTCCATCCCCGCGTCGACGAGCGCCCGGACCTTGTCCGCCGTCGCTGTCGCCGGGCCGAGGGTGCATACGATCTTCGCTCGTCTGCTCACATTCGCACAGCCTAGCCGCTCGGCCCGCCCGCGTCTGTACCGATCCCGTATCCGTTCGAGGCGGGGTCTCGCCGCCGCCGGACGACGTGGCCACGGGCCGGGTGAAGCGGTCAGCGCCGGGCCAGGTCACTCGGGCCGACGTGGTCGGCGGCCCAGGCATTGAGCGGCCGGAGCCCTCGCCACGCCGTCCGGACCCGGTCCAGGCACGCGCGCTCGTGCAGCGCGTCGTCGGGCGGCCACGTCCACAGCGCGGTCAACGACCGGTACCGCAGCAGGTCGAGCCGGGGATGGTCGGCCGGAACGCCGCGCGGGCGGGTGACGAGCCGGTCCCCCGCGACCTCCCAGCCCTCGGCCCGGAGGGCGTCGAGGATCGCGGCCAGCGCGGCACCGTGCACGTCGCTCTCGACCGCACGACGGAAGCGGGCGAGCTGGTCCTGAGCCAGCCGGAAGCAGCCGCCGCCGACCCTGAGACCGGCCGGACCGACCTCGACGTAGAACGCTCCGCCGCCCCGGCCGCGCTCGACGACCGCTCCGCAGTGCGTCTTGTACGGGCTCTTGTCGCGGGCGAAACGCACGTCCCGGTAAGGCCGGAACACCTTGCCCTGGCCGAAGTCGCCGAACTCGTCCAGCAGCTCGGCCAGCAGTTCCTCCATCGGCCCCCGCACGTCGGAGGTGTAGACGGCGAGGTTGTCCTGCCAATACGCCTTCGAGTTGTCCACCGCGAGCCCGTCGAAGAAGTCGACCGCGTACTCGCCGAAGCCGGTGAACGCCATGCGACCACGCTACTGCGCCCCGACCCGCCCGCCCGGATCGGGCGGGCGGGCCGGAAGCGATCCGCGAGCGGTCAGTAGGCCAGGCCGAGCAACCACCCGCCCAGCGTGTAGGCCGCGAGCGTGATCAGCACCACGCCGATGACGTTGAGCAGAGCGCCGCCCCGCACCATCTGCCCGATGGTGACATGGCCCGAGCCGAACACGATCGCGTTCGGCGGCGTCGCGACCGGCAACATGAACGCGCAAGTGGCTGCCATCGCGGCGGGCACGACCAGCACCATCGGCCCGTAGCCGAGACCGACCGCCACCCCGCCGAGGATCGGCAGGAACGCCGCCGCCGTGGCCGTGTTGCTGGTCAGCTCCGTGAGCAGCAGGACGAGCAGCGCCGAGACGGCCGCGAGGGCGATCACCGGGAAGGCGGAAAGGCCGCTGACCTGATCGCCGATCCACTCGCTCAGCCCGGTGTCGGTGAAGTGGCTCGACAGGCTCAGTCCTCCGCCGAACAGCAGCAGGATGCCCCAGGGGATCTGCTTGGCCGTGTCCCAGTCGAGCGTCCGCACCCCCGTGCGCGGGGCGACCGGGAGCAGGAACAGCACCACCGCCGCGGCCATCGCGATCCCGGCGTCCGAGATGTTGCCCAGCCACGGGACCGCCTCGGCGACGACGTCCCTGTCGGCCAGGGTGGGAATGACGATCCAGGACAGCGCCGCGAGCACGAACACGGTGAGCGCGTTCCGCTCGCCCCGGCTCATCGGTCCCATCTCGTCGAGCTCGCGCCGGATGAGCTCCCGGCCGCCGGGCAGCGACCGCAGGCGCGGGCGGAACACCACGCGGGTGAGCACCAGCCAGGCGAGCACGAGGAAGACCGCCGAGACCGGAAGGCCGAACATCATCCACTGGCCGAAGGTCAGGGTGATGTCGAAATTCTCCTCGAGGTAGCCCACGAGCAGCGTGTTCGGCGGTGTCCCGATGATCGTGGACAGTGAGCCGATCGAGGCCGCGTAGGCGATGCCCAGCATCAGCGCGGTGGCGAAGTTGGGGTCGCCCTCGCCATCGCCGAGCTGGGAGACCAGGCCGAGCACCGAGACCCCGATCGGGAGCATCATCACCGCCGTGGCGGTATTGCTCACCCACATGCTGATGAACGCGGTCGCGAGCATGAAGCCCGCGATCAGCATCACCGGCTTGGTACCCACCGCCAGCACGGTCCGCAGCGCGATGCGCCGGTGCAGGTTCCAGCGCTGCATCGCCAGCGCGATCATGAACCCGCCCATGAACAGGAAGATGATGTCGTCGGCATACGGGGCGGCGGCGTCTTCGATGTCGCTGACCCCGAAGAACGGGAACAGCACCAGCGGCAGCAGGGCCGTGGCCGGAAGCGGCAGCGCCTCGGTGACCCACCAGACGGCCATCAGCACCGCGACCGCGGCGGTCGTCCTCCCCTCCGGGGGCAGGCTCGGCGGCAGCACCAGGTAGGTGACGACCGCGAGCACGGGTCCCACCGCGAGGCCGATCCACTGCCTGCGCACCCCCGAGGTCCCGGACTCCTCGGTGCCGGTGCCACCCGCTACGGACTGTGACATCACTCACCTCCAACGCTCAGTGTCCGGAATGTACCGCGTCGGCGCCGGTTGTTCACACCACCGTGCGAAAGAGGAGAACACGCTCCGCCGCGACCGGCACATCGGCTGACACGGCGCCTGAGGTCACGACACCGAGCGCGGGGTCACCTCGCGGACACCGCGCGCGGGGGTCGGGTCGCGGATACCGCGCGTGGGGATCACCTCGCGGATACCGCGCGCGGGTGGTGGGCCTGGGCCCGGCCCACCACCCGGGGCGCTCAGCCGAAGAACACCTCCGCCTCGGCGTAGCGCTGCGGCGGCACCGTCTTCAGCTCGGCGGTGGCCTCCGCCAGCTTCGCCCTGACGATGTCGGTGCCACGCAGGGCAACCATCACCCCGAAGTCACCATCGGCGACGGCATCCACCGCGTGCAGCCCGAAGCGGGTGGCGAGCACGCGGTCGTAGGCGGTCGGGGTGCCGCCGCGCTGGGTGTGGCCCAGCACCACGGCACGGGATTCCTTGCCCGTGCGGCCGGCGATCTCGTCGGCGAGCCATGTGCCCACGCCGCCGAGCCGGACGTGCCCGAAGGCGTCCTTCTCGCCGGTCTGCAGGACCTCCGCACCGCCTTCCGGGAGCGCGCCCTCGGCGACGACGATGATCGGGGCGTACTCGCGCTCGAACCGGCGCGTCACCCACTCCACGACCGTGTCCACCGAGAACGGCCGCTCCGGCACCAGAATCACGCTCGCACCGCCCGCGAGGCCGGAGTGCAGGGCGATCCAGCCCGCGTGCCTGCCCATGACCTCGACCACGAGCGCGCGGTGGTGCGACTCGGCCGTGGTGTGCAGCCGGTCGATCGCCTCGGTGGCGATGTGCACGGCGGTGTCGAAGCCGAAGGTGTAGTCCGTGGCACCCAGGTCGTTGTCGATGGTCTTCGGCACGCCGACCACCTTGATGCCCTCTTCGGTGAGGCGGTTGGCCACACCGAGGGTGTCCTCGCCGCCGATGGCGACGAGCGCGTCGATGCCCTTCTCGGCGAGCACGGCCTTGATCGCCTCGACTCCGCCGTCCTCGGTGTACGGGTTCGTCCGCGAGGAGCCGAGGATGGTGCCGCCCCGGGTGAGGATGCCCTCGACATCGTCGCGGGTCAGCCACCGGCCCTCCCCGGTGATGGCTCCGCGCCACCCGCTGCGGAAGCCGTAGATTTCCCAGCCGTGGGTCTCGATGCCCTTCAGCACCACGGCACGGATCACCGCGTTCAGGCCCGGGCAGTCGCCCCCGCCGGTCAGCACACCGACTCGCATCAGAAACTACACCTTTCGTTGCCTGTGTCACACTGTCCGATCTCAGCCTAGCGGTCCCGGCACTGGATCGGTGCAGCGAACCCACGTGTGCTAGCGTGACCCCCGTGCGGCGTTATTTCTGGTTTAGCGGACCGGCCCGGGGTGGGCCGGTCGGCGACGCCGCGCGCTGACCACTCGACCATCCCCGAGCCGGACGACGACAAGCCGGCTCGGCGGTCACGGCGGGGTCGGCTTGCGGAAAGGACGCCGATGCCCTCCGCCGACACCGACCTCACCGATCCGCTCACAGCGCTGGACGGACAGCGCACCACGAGCGTGCGCCCGCTGCTCTCCCCCGCGTTGCTCCGCGAGGACCACCCGGTCGACCCGGGCGCGGCCAAGACGGTCGCGCAGGGGCGCGCCGACACCGTCGGCGTCCTCGACGGCGGCGACGACCGCCTGCTGGTCGTGGTGGGCCCCTGCTCCGTGCACGACCCGGTCGCGGCCCTGCATTACGCCCGGCTGCTCGCCGAGCACGCCGAGTCGGTGCGCGACGAGCTGCACGTCGTGATGCGGGTCTACTTCGAGAAGCCACGCACGACGCTCGGGTGGAAGGGTTTGATCAACGACCCGGACCTCGACGGGAGCTATGCCGTCAACCGGGGCCTGCGGCTGGCCCGGCGCCTGTTGCTGGACATCTCCGCCCTGGGGCTGCCCGTGGGGTGTGAGTTCCTCGACCCCATCACCCCGCAGTTCATCGCCGACACCGTCACGTGGGGCTCGATCGGCGCGCGCACGGCGGCCAGCCAGGTGCACCGGCAGCTGTGCAGCGCCCTGTCGATGCCGGTGGGCATCAAGAACTCCACCGACGGCGACGTCCAGGTCGCCGTGGACGCCACCCGGGCGGCGGCGGCCGGGCACGTGTTCGCCGGAATCAACGACGACGGGCTCGCCGCCCTGCTGACCACTTCGGGCAACCCCGACTGCCATGTCATCCTGCGCGGCGGCTCCGCGGGCCCGAACCACGACAGCGCCACCGTGGCCGACACGCTCGACAGGCTGCGCGCGGCCGGACAGCCGGAGCGCGTGGTCGTCGATGCCAGCCACGGCAACAGCGGCAAGGACCACCACCGGCAAGCCGAGGTGGTCCGCGAGCTCGCGGGACGCGTCGGCGACGGCGAGCGCGGGATCGTCGGCGTGATGCTGGAGAGCTTCCTGGAACAGGGCCGCCAGGACCTGACCCTCGGCGAGGCCGGGGCCCTGGCCTACGGGCGCAGCATCACCGACGCCTGCCTCGACTGGCCGACCACGGCCACCCTGCTGGACGACCTCGCCGACGCCGTCCGCCGCGCCCGCTGAGGGCCGCGTCGCCTACCGCG
>NZ_KB912656.1:171919-176403 GCF_000383795.1 Saccharomonospora saliphila YIM 90502 | reverse complement strand
CCTGGTGAGGGTGATCGCGGTCAGGTCGAGCGCATTCATAGTGGCTCCTTTCCCGCGGGCGGAGAAAGCGCGGATTAATCCGCTCACCTCACGATCGCCGAGATTCGGGGGGCCCGCGGGGCGGGCGCGCAGGAAGTAGTGCAGCAGGGTGCCGTCGAGCACGGGCTCCAGCCACACCTCCATCGTGCCGACGAGCGCGCCACGCACGGTCCAGCGCAGGCCCGCATCACCCCGGTCGGTGTACACTTCGAGCACGAGATCGGGCCAGTACACGCTCCACGACCGAGGGTCGGCGAACGCCGCCGCGACCGTGCTCGGCGGCACCGCGAGGAAGGTCTCGTCGACGATGTCCAGCGCGGGCGGGTCGGCGGGTACGTCATCGGTGTCGGACACGCCGTGCAGCATCGCACGTTCCGGAGACTCCGCCACCCCCGGGCATGGTCAATCGAGCGAACAGGGTTTAGGTTGACCGGCGAGTAACATTGCTTGGACACGGAGGTTCACGTGCGCGAGTACAGCGCCCCCGCGATCGCCGCGGTCGCCGACGACGAGAACATGTCCGACGTCGTGTGGGTCAATGCCGAGCGGTTCGGTGACACCGTGAGTTTCCGTCGCCAGATCGACGGGTCCTGGCGCGACGTCACCGCGGCCGAGTTCGCCGCGCAGGTGCTCGCGGTCGCGAAGGGACTCGTCGCGGCGGGACTGGAGAAGGGCGACCGCGTCGGGCTGATGTCCAAGACGCGCTACGAGTGGACCCTGTTCGACTTCGCGATCTGGGCCGCGGGCGGCGTCACCGTTCCGATCTACGAGACCTCCTCGGCCGAGCAGGCGCAGTGGATCCTCACCGACTCGGGCGCCAAGGCCCTGATCGTCGAGACGGCCGAGCACGCGGCCACCGTCGAGTCCGTGCGCGGCAGCCTGGACGAGCTCGGCAACGTCTGGCGGATCGAGGGTGCCGAGCCCGCCGTCGACGCGCTGTCCGCGCTGGGCGCCGCCACCGCCGACGACGACGTGCACGCGCGCCGCCGTTCCGTCGGCTCGGCCGACACCGCCACCATCGTCTACACCTCCGGCACCACCGGCAGGCCCAAGGGTGTCGTGCTCACCCACCACAACCTGCTCGCCGAGGTACGGGGCAACATGCACGCCTTCCCGCAGCTGATGGGCGCGGGAAACTCGCTGCTGCTGTTCCTCCCGCTGGCCCACATCCTCGCCCGCGCGATCGCGCTGACCGCGGTGACCTCCCGGGCCACCCTGGGGCACACCGCCGACATCAAGGACCTGATCGCCGACCTGAGCACCTTCCGGCCGAGCTTCGTCGTGGCCGTGCCGCGCGTGTTCGAGAAGGTCTACAACAGCGCGAAGCTCAAGGCCCACTCCGAGGGCAAGGGCTCCATCTTCGACAAGGCCGAGGCCACGGCCGTGGACTACAGCAAGGCGCGGGACACCGGCGCCCCCGGCCTGGGCCTGAAGCTCAAGCACGCCGTGTTCGACAAACTCGTCTACACCAAGCTGCGTGCCGCGCTCGGCGGGCGCTGCATCGCCGCGGTCTCCGGCGGGGCACCGCTGGGCGGCAGGCTCGCCCACTTCTTCCGCGGCATCGGCGTCCCGGTGTTCGAGGGGTACGGGCTGACCGAGACCTCCGCCGCCGCCCACGTCAACACCGAGCAGAACTTCAAGGTCGGCACGGTCGGGAGGCCGGTCGCGGGTACCTCGGTGCGCATCGCCGAGGACGGCGAGGTGCTGCTCTCCGGTGACGTGGTCTTCGGCCGGTACTGGAACAACGACCAGGCGACCTCCGAGTCGCTCGAGGACGGCTGGTTCCACACCGGCGACCTCGGCGAGCTGGACGACGAGGGCTTCCTCAAGATCACCGGGCGCAAGAAGGAGATCATCGTCACCGCGGGCGGCAAGAACGTCGCGCCGTCGGGGCTCGAGGACACGCTCAAGTCGAACCCGCTCATCAGCCAGGCGATGGTGGTGGGTGACCAGCGCCCGTTCATCGGCGCCCTGGTCACCATCGACGAAGAGTTCTTTCCGACGTGGAAGGAGCAGCACGGCAAGCCCGCCGAGGCGACCGTGGCCGATCTCGCCGACGACCCGGGGCTGCGCGCCGACATCCAGGCCGCCATCGACGAGGCGAACACCTTCGTCTCCCAGGCCGAGGCGATCAAGAAGTTCGCCATCCTGCCGAACGACTTCACCGAGGCGGGCGGCGAGATCACACCCAGCCTGAAGCTCAAGCGCAACGTGGTGAGCAAGAACTACGCCGACGCGATCGAGCGCCTCTACGCGCAGTGACGCCCCGGCGGGGTGCGGACCGGACGAGTCCGGCCCGCACCCCGCGTTCGGCGGTCGCGAGCCCGATGGACTGAACACCGGAACGCGAGCGGGTCCGCTCCCGCGTCACTGGACCAGCGTCCGCGTCGGGGCGGCCTCCTCGGACACCGGGATGCGATAGCGCTGGGCGAGGTAGGCGGCGATGTCGTGGAACAGCGGAGCCGCCGATCCGTACTCCGGCAGGGTGGTGTCCGGCGCGTCGAGCCAGATGCCCACGACGAAGCGCGGCTCGTCGGCGGGCAGGATTCCCGCGAACGTGACGTTGTACAGCTCCTGGCTGTAGGCGCCGGTGTCCGGGTCGACTTGTTGTCCCGTACCGGTCTTGCCCGAGATCTGGTAACCCTCCAGTGCCGCCTCGGGGGCGGTCCCCTGCTCGGCATAGCCGCCGTCCTGGGTGACGGCGCGCAGCATCGACTTCACGCTGTTCGCGGTCCGCGGGTCGGTCACCCGCGTCGTCCTCGGCGCCGGTTCGGGAACCCGCTCACCGTCCGGGGTGGTCGTGGCCCGCACGATCCGGGGTTCCACGCGCACACCGTCATTGGCGATCGCCTGGTACATGCTGGCCATCTGCACCACCGTCATGGACAGTCCCTGTCCGATCGGGAGGTTGCCGAACGTGGTGCCGGACCACTGCGAACGCGGAGGAACGTAGCCCGCGCTCTCCCCGGGCAGTCCGATGCCGGTCGTGCGGCCCACGCCGAACGTGCCGAGCATGTCCATGAACCGGTCCGGGCCGAGCCGCTGCGCCAGCATCAGCGTGCCGACGTTCGACGACTTCGCGAAGATCCCCCGCACGGTGAACGGCTGGACGCCGTGCGTCCACGCGTCGTGCACGGTGTGGTCGGCGACCTCCATCGAGCCCGGCACGTCGAGCACGGTGTCCGGTGTGACGAGGCCGTGCTCGATCGCCGCCGTCGCGGTGACCACCTTGTTCACCGACCCCGGCTCGAACGGCGTGCTCACCGCCTTGTTCCCCATCGCCTCGGTGGTCAGGCTCTCCGGGTCGCTCGGGTCGAAGGTCGAGTCGTTGGCCAGCGCGTACACCTCGGCCGTCCGGGCGTCCATGATGACGGCGCTGCCGCCCTCGGCGTGCGAGCGCCGCACGTAGTCGGCCAGACTACGCTGCAACTCGTACTGCACGTCCGAATCGATGGTCAGCTCAAGGTCCGAGCCCGGTTTCGCGGGACGGAGGTCGCGTTCGGTGCCCGGAATGACCACGTCGGAGCCCTGCTGGGTGTTCACCAACTGCCTGCCGGGCGTGCCGACCAGGTCGCCGTCGCGCATCGCCTCCAGCCCGGACAGCCCGTGCAGGTTGTGCTTCGTCGGGTCCGGGTCCTCCATCCGCCAGTTCGCGTAGCCGACGATGTTCGCGGCGAGCTCGCCGCCCGGATACACGCGCTTCGCGCGCTTCTCGTAGCCGATCTCCGGGTATCGTTCGGTGATCTCCTCCGCGACCGACGGCTCGACGCCCTCGACGAGGTAGGTGAACGCGGAGTCGGAGTGGAACTTCTCAAGCAGCTCGTCCTCGGTGGTCCGCTCCGGCAGCTTCCCGGCGAGGTAGTCGGCGATCTCCGCGACGTGCGTGCGGTAGTTCTCTCCGGAGTCCGGGTCGGTCCGCGCGCGCTCGGCCCAGTCCTCGCGCATGGTGCGCAGGCTCGCCCACAAGGTGCGGGTCTCCACGCTGAACGCGAGCTGATTGCCGTTGCGGTCCGTGATGGCCCCGCGTGGGGCCGGAATGTCGATGGTCGTGGTGCGCTGGCGTTCGGCGCGGGCGGTGAGCGCGTCGGCCTCGAAGCCGTGAATGTAGCCCAGTTTGAGCCCCGCGGCGACCAGCACGAGCGCGAGCACGATCCGGCCCGCGACGAACCGGCCCTTGTTGTTGCGGATCGAGACCGTACCCCCTCGGCGCGCCCCGACCGAGTAGGTGCGGCGCGCGCCGTTGCCGGCTCCGCGTGCCGACGGCCGGCGTGCCATCGTGTGCCTCCTGTGACCGTCTCCGATTCCCTGCCGGTCTCACGTCCGCTCTTCCCGCCGACGAGCGTCGGCGTTCACGCGGTGTCGCCCGCCGTCCTCCGCCTCGGCGTCGTCACCCGGCGGCCGCGCGGTCCCCGCCGCCCCCGTCGGCAGTGCCCTCGTCGGCGTTC
>NZ_KB912656.1:167247-171819 GCF_000383795.1 Saccharomonospora saliphila YIM 90502 | reverse complement strand
GTCCACTCGCCGCCGCCACCGGCGCGGCGTGGCTGGCGGCCACGGTGGTGGTGGCGTGGTGGGTGCACTGGAGCCTCGCCCTGGCGCTGGTGGCCGTGGGGATGCTCGTGGCGGTTCCGTCGGTGGTGCGCGTGGTGCGACGGGGACGCCGGTTGCGCGTGGTCGACGAGCACCGCCCGGGCGCGACCGACGCCGCCTGGCACGAGCTGGTGCAGGACTGCACCGACCGGGGTCTGCCCCTGACCGGTACCGGCACCGTGCGGGAAACCGCCCGGACCATCGCCCGGGACGCCCGGCTGGACGCCGCCGGGCGCGACGACCTGCGTACGGTGGTCACCGCGATCGAGCGGGCGTGGTACGGCCCGCACGGCACGGCAGGCGACGGCGCCTTCGCGGACGCGTTCCATCGCGTGCTCGACGGCCTGCGCCGCGGCTGTCCGAGATCGTGGCGCGCCCGTCTGTTCCCCCGGTCGGTCCTCCGCCGGAGGTGACGTCGGTTCCTGCGGGCGCCCGGGCGGCGCCAGCCGGAGCACGGGCGGGGATTACCCCGGTGACAGGCCGACGTCGCTGGTGCCGCGCGGGTGCTGCCGACCGGGACCAGTACCAAGGACATGACAAAGCCCGGGTCCGGGCGGCTCTCGCCGAGCGGACCCGGGTCCACGGTGCGCCCCCGCTGTGCGAGGGAGGCGGCCACGGGCGGGTGAGGTCCGCGATGCCGCACGACCTCAGCGAACTCGCCCGGTACCGGCGGCACGCAGCGGTGTCGACAGGCTCAGCGGTGTCGACAGGCTCAGCGGTGTCGACGGGCTCAGCGGTCCTCGAAACGCTGCCGGAAACGGTCCTCCATGCGCTGGGCGAACCCGCCGCGGCGGCCTCCGCCCCCGCCGCGGCCGGAGCCGCCGCCGGAACCACCCGCCTCGGCGTTCTCCGGCTCACCGGAGCCGCGCAGGGCGGTGACAGCGAGCAGCGCGCCGACGAACATCACCAGGAACCCCAGCACGCTCAGCCATGGGATTTCGGCGACCCGGAGGAACGACGCCGGGAGCACGACGCCGAGCACCAGGAAGGCGACGCCCACGATCAGAAGAGCGATGCCCTGCAGGCGCCGACGGCGTGTCGGGCGGCGCATCCCGGTGCCGCGTACCGTGGATGCGAACTTGGGGTCCTCGGCATAGAGCTCGCGCTCGATCTGATCGAGCAGCCGCTGCTCATGCTCGGAGAGTGGCATCTTTCCTCCTCCGGCACAGCGTTGTCTGGCGACCCCTGGTGGGCGCCGGAACCGCGCGTTGTCGTGGACCCAACGACCCCCCGATCGGGGTGTCGCTACCAGGATACGAGCCCTGGGCCCGAACGACTACCCGATCTCGTCGGCGACCATGCCGGTTGGCCCGACAGGAGCAGCGCGGCGAGGAGGACCAGGCGCTCGACCAGGGATTCGTCCCACCACGATCATACCTCGTCGTGGTCGAGTAGCGAGGCCGGGCGCACGGCCGCCGCGCCGAAGCGCGACCGGGCCACGTCGGCGGCCACCTCGGCCTCCCGCCACCGGGTGCCGGGCTCGTCGGCGTCGACTCCGAGCTGGTCGCCGAAGCTGAGCTGCTCCGGCTCCTCGCCGGTGCTCAGTCCCTCGACCCGCACCCCGAGCAGCCGCACGGCCGCTCCGGAGGCCGCCTCGGCGAGCAGCGCCACCGCCGTGGCGTGAATGCGTCGCCCGACGTCGGTCGGACCGGCCAGGGTGCGTGCCCGGGTGATGGTGCGGAAGTCGCCGAAGCGCACCTTGAGCGAGACGGTCCGCCCGCGCAGTCCTCGTGCCCTGAGCGTGGCCGCCACACGCTCCGCCAGCCGCAGCAGCTCCCGGTCGAGCGCGGCCGACGAACTCAGGTCGGTGTCGAAGGTGCGCTCCGCCCCCACCGACTTCTCCTCCGACTCCGGCACGACCGGCCGCTCGTCCCGGCCGTGCGCGAGGGAGTGCAGGTGTGCGCCCGCGGCGGCCCCCAGCATCCGGGACAACCGGTCGCGCGGCGTGCGGGCGATGTCGGCGATGGTGTCGAGCCCGTGGTCGCGCAGGGTCGCGGCGGTCCTCGGTCCCACGCCCCACAGCGCCGATACGGGAAGCGGGTGCAGGAACTCCCGTGTCCGCTCCACCGGCACGACCAGCGTGCCGTCCGGCTTGGCCAGCCCCGAGGCCAGCTTGGCCACGAACTTCACCCCCGCGACCCCCACCGAACAGGTGATGCCGTGCTCGGCGGCGACCCGGTCGCGGATGTCCTCGGCGATCTCGGCCGGGGTGCGGCCGAGCCTGCGTAGCGCGCCGCTGACGTCGAGGAAGGCCTCGTCCAGGCTCAGCGGCTCGACCAGCGGCGTCACGTCGGCGAACACCGCCATCACGCCCCGGGAAACCTCGCTGTAGAGACCCCGCGTCGGAGGGAGGAACACCGCGTGCGGGCAGAGCACGCGCGCCCGCGACGCGGGCATGGCCGAGTGGATGCCGTAGCGGCGGGCCGGGTAGTTGGCCGAGACCACGACCGACCGTGGCCCGGCGCCCGCGACCACGACCGGCTCCTCGGCCAGCTCGGGGCGGGTACGCAACTCGACGGCGGCGAAGAACGCGTCCATGTCGACGTGCAGGACCCCACACCCGGTGTCGTCCGGGCGCCGCGCGCCGGTGACCCGGAACCGGTCGAACCCCTCGGGCGGTGCGGTCTGACGTCCCATCGGAACAGGAGCCTAGCCGCTCCCTCCGACAGTCCGGCCCGTCACGGCGCCGCGTGGCCGGGCACACCACCCGGGTGCCCGGCCGGGTACCCACGGACGGCTCTGTCCCCGCGTCCGTCAGCGGTGCCTGCGTGCCACGGCGTGAAGGCGGCTGGCGATGTCGCGCAGCGGAGGGGTGCTCGAGGCGGCCGCCTCGAACTCGGCGAGTTCCTTCTCCCAGCCCAGGGACGCGCCGCTCGAATCCGCGGCGGTGGGCACGATCTCCGAGACCACGTGGTCGCCCCGGACCAGCTCGACGTCGAGACCGGTCTCGCCCAGCAGCCGGGTCAGCCCTTCGGTGTCGAAGCGGCGCAGCAGCGTCTCGGAGTCGTGGGACAGGACGCCGTCCGGATCGACGAGCAAGCGGTGCGCTTCCGCGATCCTGCCTGCGAGCGCGCGGTGCAGCACGGCCGCGTACCGGTTGGCGGTCAGCACCGACACCGCACCGCCGGGGGTGGTGATCCGCGCGGCGGCGTCGAGCACCGCGCGCGGGTCGTCCACGACCTCGAGCACGGAATGGACCAGCACCACGTCCGCCGTGCCGGGCTCGACGTGGTCGGCGAGCGCGTCGGAGTCGTCGGCCACCACGGTGATCCGGTCGGACACCCCGTCCTCGGAGGCACGGCGTTCGAGGGTCGCCAGCGCGTTGGGGTTGGGTTCGACCACGGTCACCCAGCACCCGGCCGCGGCGATCGGCACGGCCCACACACCGCTGCCACCCCCGACGTCGACCACCACCGGCTCCTCGGTTCCCCGGGCACGCGCCGCGCGCACCTCGTCGTGGAGCACCGCCCGCACCGCCGCCGACCCCTGACCGGCCGAAGTCTCCGCTCGCATGGGGCACAAGGGTAGTTGCCCGACCACACTCGTTCTCACGGTGACCGGACAGGGCTACGCTCGCGGGTGTGCACACGGTCGCCGTTCTGAGTCTCAAGGGAGGCGTCGGCAAGACGACGGTCGCGCTGGGGATGGCCTCCGCCGCGCTGCGCAGGGGCGCCCGGACCCTCGTGGGCGACCTCGACCCGCAGGGCAACGCCACCGCCACGCTCGACCCGCCGCTCACCGACGCCACCCTCGCCGACGTGCTCGACTCGCCCCGGCTCGCCGTGCTCGACAGGGCGATCGCCGCCAGCGGGTGGAGCGACCGGCTCGACGTCCTCGTCGGCTCGGAGGACCTGGAGCTGCTCAACGAGCCGGGCCCGGACGCGCCCCGTATCGACGGCCTCGCCCGGGCGCTGGACGAGCTGCGCGCCCGGCCCGACGGCGAGCCGTACGAGATCGCGATCCTCGACTGTCCCCCGTCGTTGGGCAGGCTGACCCGGTCGGCGCTGCTCGCCGCCGACAGCGCGCTGCTGGTCACCGAGCCGACGATGTACGCCGTCTCCGGCGCCCAGCGCGCGCTGGAGGCGATCGACACGGTGCGCAGCGAGCACAACCCACGGCTGCGGCCCGCGGGCGTGCTCGTCAACCGCCTCAGGGTGCGCTCGTACGAGCACCAGTACCGGATCGAGGAGCTACGCGAGTCGTTCGGCAGGCTCGTCATGCCGACCGCCATCCCCGACCGCCTGGTCATCCAGCAGGCACAGGGCGCGTGCACGCCGATCCACGAGTGGGGCTCGCCCGCCTCCCGGGAGATCGCGCTGACGTTCAACATGGTGCTGGCCAAGATCCTGCGCTCGGATCGCGCGGGACGGCACCGCCTCGGCCCCGGCGGGGAGGACACCGCCGCGCCGGACGCGTGGCCCGGCGACACCGCCACGTCGGAGGCAGAGCACGAGGACGGCCCCGTGGAGTCCGCGACCGGTCTGCTGCCGATCG
>NZ_KB912656.1:156102-167147 GCF_000383795.1 Saccharomonospora saliphila YIM 90502 | reverse complement strand
CGGCGCAGCACCACCGGCGCGCACACCCCCGGCAGGCGCACATGGGTGCACGAACGCACCCGCTCCGGTTGCCTGCGGTGCGGCGGCCGCGTGCGCACCGCAGCGCAGGGCGAGGGAACGCACGCCCGCACGACCTGGTTCTGCCCCCGGTGTCAGCCGGGGCCCGGGCCCGGCGAGTGAGAGGCGTGTTCGCCGCACGGAAAATCCGTTGCCGCCGCACTCCGGAGCCACCTACCGTGGCAGTACACGAGAAAGGAGGTGGTCCGACAGTGCATAGCTACAGGACTCGTGAGGTGGCTGTCCGCTAGGACAGCGCGCACGGACCACCCTGTGCGACGTGTGCCTGCCGGCGAATACCAGGCAGTCACCGGCCTCCGGCGCTCCCGAGAACCGGTCCGCCTCGGGCCCGAACGGCTGACGACGTTCGGGAGTCGCGCCGGGGGTCTTCTCCGTTCTGCGACGCCGCTGCCCCCCGCCCAGGCCTCTTCCCCGCCCAGCCTCTCCCCGCCCCGGTTCGCGGCGGACGGTTGCGGGATACTCGGGCCGTGTTCTACGACAGGATCGTCCGGCCGGGCCTGTACCGGCTCGGCGGGAACGACGCGGAGGTCGTGCACGAGCGCACCCTCCGCGCGCTGGCCGGGCTCTCCCGTCTCGGCCCGGCGCGCCGCGCCGCGCGCCGCCACTACGGCGCCGACGCGCCCGTCACCGTGTTCGGCATCCGCTTCCCCAACCGCGTGGGACTCGCCGCGGGCATGGACAAGGACGGCCGGGCACTGGCGGCCTGGCCCGCGCTCGGCTTCGGGTTCGTCGAGCTCGGCACGGTGACGCACCGGCCCCAGCCCGGCAATCCGCGGCCCCGGTTGTTCGCGCTGCCCGACAGTGACGCCGTGCTCAACCGGATGGGGTTCAACAACGCGGGCGCCGAGGCGCTGGCCGCACGTCTCGCCGCCCACGGGAGTCGCGAGGTGCCGGTCGGGGTCAGCATCGGCAAGTCGAAGGTCACGCCGGTCGCCGACGCCATCGCCGACTACCGCGCGTGCCTGCGCACGGTGGCGCCCTACGCCGATTACGTCGCGGTCAACGTCAGCTCGCCGAACACCCCGGGGCTGCGGACACTTCAAGACCGGGGTGCGCTGACCGAACTGCTCGCCGAGCTCGCGCGCACGGCCGAGACGCGGGCCGCCGAGACGGGCGGCTCACCGGTGCCGGTGCTGGTGAAACTGGCGCCGGATCTGACCACGGAAGCCATCGCGGAACTGCTTCAGGTCTGCCTGGACCACGGCGTCGCCGGGATCATCGCGACCAATACCACGCTGGCGCGGGACGGACTGGCGCCCACGGATGCCGCTCTGGCCGCCGAGGCAGGCGGGCTGTCCGGGCGCCCGCTCACCGAGCGGGCGCGCGAGGTGGTCCGGTTCGTGCACCGGGAGACCGGGGACCGGCTACCGGTGATCGGAGTCGGCGGCCTCGGCACTCCGGACGACGCCGTGCGCATGCTCGACGCGGGTGCCTGCCTGGTCCAGCTCTACACCGGCTTCGCCCTGCACGGCCCCGGGCTGGTGCGAGGCGTGCACCGCGCGATCGCGGAACGACAGGCTCGTCAGCGCGCGCTGCCCTGAACGCACGCGTCCGGGTAGCGCACGCTGGGCCGTTGCGTGCTGAGGTGGCGCAGGTAGGCACGCCAGCAGCCCCACGCGGTGACGTCGGTACCCCGGGCGGCGACGTCGGGCTCGCACAGCACGCCGAGGTCGCGGCTGCCGTCGGCGAGTTCCACCCCACCGAGTCGCATCGGCGGCCGGAGGTGGGTGGCGAACTCGGCCAGGCCCGCCGGGGAGAGAAGCCACCGTTCGGCGACCAGCCCCACGCCGGTGCCGTCCGGGGCGGCCTCGGTCACGACACCGGCCTCCGGCGGATCGCCGCCGAGCGCGAGCATGCGGTAGCGGGCGGCGGTGGTCACCTGTCCAGCGAACCGGGCCCGCACCCGGTCCAGCTCCGCCTGCCGCGGTTGTCCTCGGAGGAACGCGCCGAAGGCGATCAGCCCCACCCCCACCGTCGGGTAGGGCTGACTCGCCTGCGCCCCGGTCAGCAGGCCCGCGAGATCGAGCACGACCTGGTCGTCGAACGCCTGGGCCACCAGAGCGATGCCGCGTCCCCCTGCGTCCGGCAGGGCGACCGCGGTCGCGTCCAGCTCACCGACCAGCGGCGGCAGCCCCGTCGCCCGCGTCGTCCACGGCACCAGCAGGGCATCGTGGTCACGCAACGCGACCGCAGCCGGGTGGCCACCACCGTGCCGTGTGCCTGGCGCCGTGTCGATCGGCTCCACCAGGGCGCCCGCCGCCCGCAGCGAGGCGATGGTGTCGCCGAAATGCCTGCGGGTCTCGGGCTCGGGCGGATCTCCCTCCAGCGCGGCGACGCGGGGATGCTCACCCGCGCTGAGCGGCGCCCAGTCGGGCCAGTCCCGGCATCCCGGGGCGTCGGCGTCCGGACCGGTGAGCGCGGAGGCGATGCGCTGGCCGACGGCGACGTCACCCGCCAGCACGGAGACGGTGCCCGCGTGCGGCACCAGCCCGCGGGTGGGCACGAACACCACCGCGTCCGGTCCTCGCACGCCGGGTGTGCCGGACACGATCACCGCGTCGGCTCCGTTCCACGGGTCCATACGGGTGAGCCGCCGTCCGTAACCGCCGTCGCCGGGACGGTCGGCGTCCCCCGGCGGCACCTCGGGTTCCCGGCCGGGCTCGGTCGTACCGAGCACGACCGCACCGGCACGGGCGAGTCTGCGGCACAACGGTGCACTGGGCGGTGCGACGACGAGTGTGCCCGCCAGTGGCGGGTTCTGCCCCGCCCGGACCCGCTCGTCCACCGCCTTGGCGTCCACGAGTACGTCCTCCCGCGCCCGGACGGTGATCCCCGGCGCGGAACCGCCGCCCGACCGGGACAAGGTGTCGAACACCGCCGTGACGCGCTGGAAGGACTGGTTCGTGATAACCGGGGGGAGCGGGACCGTGTCGTCGTCGAACAGGAACAGGTTCACGCCGGGCGTCCTTTCGGCTCCGCGAAAGTTCCTCGGCTGAAGAGCTACCCATCCGCGTGGCCGGTCAACCGGATGAGTGGCGCCGGGTGCGGGAAGCGAGCACGCACACCACGTCCGCGGAGCGGGTGCGCGGCAGGGTGGACCGGAGGCAGGCGGCCCCACGGAAGCTGCGCGACGGAGACGGCCCAACGGATGTGGTCGTGACGGAGCTGGCCGTGACAGAGAGGGCCGTGACAGAGCTGGCCGTGACAGAGAGGGCCCGCGCGGACCGGCGCGGGCACCGCGCCGACGAACGGACTAGCGTTCGCCGGACAGCTCGCGCAACGCCGAGGCCAGCCCGGCGAGCCGGTCGGTCGCGTCGGTCAGCGCCTGCCGGGCGGGCTGGATGCCGGAGCTGCTCGCCGCGACCGCCCTGCCCGCGGCGGCGACCAGGGTTCCGTACTCGTCCATGCCGTCGTCGAGCTGTCCCCTCAGCTTCTCGACGGCCGCGTCCAGCGTCCGGCGCTCGTCGTCGGGTGCGGACTCACGGGCGCGTTCGATCGACTCGATCCGCACCGCCAGGGCCCGGAGCGCGGCGGCGGCCTCCGTGGCGGTCGCCCGTGCGTCGGCGACCGAGAACTCGGGCACCGACGTGGACCCGCCGTGCGGCGTCTCCAGCTGCGTGAGCAGGTCGGCGAGCGACTCCTCGCTGCGCTGGAGGAGCTCCATCGGTTCCCGTGCCGCCGAGCCCGGCGCGGGCAGCGCGGGCGGAGTGGAGGGCCGCTCGGGCAGTGGTGTCCGGTTGAGCCTGCGGAGACGCAGACCGGTCCGCACGCCCAGCGTGCCGAACACCAGGGTCGCCGCGATCCCGGTGAACGCGCCCTCGATGCCGTCCGAGATACCCGTGACGCCCAAGTAGCCGACCACCGCCCAGAGCACGCTGAGCAGTGTCGCAACGGTCCACAGCGTCAGCGCGCGCGAGGTGCGGCGCCGCCGCCGTTCGAGCTTGGCGGCGGGGTCGTTCCAGCGTGCCCACTTGTCCCGGATCTCGGCGACCACGGCGGGCTCCGGCGGGGACGACGGCCGCGTGTCACCGGATCGGCGCCGGTCGTCCGCCTGTCCGTCCCCGGTGTACTTCTGGAGCTGCTGCTGTGCTCGCTGGGCGTAGTCGGGCAGCCGCCGTACCGTCTTCTCGAGCTTGGCACCCAGCTCGTTGAAGTCTCGTCCGCCCGACACCGTGACTCCCGCCGTCCCGCCTGTGGTCAGGCCTCGTTCTTCTGGCGCTCGGCTTCCACCCGAGCCTGGATCTCACGCTGCACGTCCGAGGTCGCGGACGAGGACGAAGAGGAGTCCGAGGACGCCGAGGACGCAGCGCCGGTGCCCTGGGACTCGCCACTGGTCACCTGCGCCACCGAGTCGCCGTGCATGGAGGCACGGATCTGTTCGAGCCTGCTGTGCCCAGCGAGCTGGGTCGTGGACTGCTGAACCTCCATCATGCGACCCTGCACCGAGTTCTGGGCCAGTTCCGCGGAGCCGAGCGCGGTGGTGTACCGCTGCTCGATCTTGTCCCGGACCTCTTCCAGCGAGGGAGTGTTCCCGGAGGAGGACAGCTCCGTCATCTGGGTGAGCGAGTCGGAGACCTTCTCCTGCATCTTCGCCTGCTCCAGCTGCGAGAGCAGCTTGGTGCGCTCGGCCAGCTTCTGCTGCAACATGCCCGCGTTGCGCTCCACGGCCTGCTTGGCCTGCTCGGCGGCCTGCAGCGCCTGGTCGTGCAGCGTCTTGAGATCCTCGATGCTCTGCTCGGCCGTGACGAGCTGCGCGGCGAAGCCCTCGGCCGCGGTCTCGTACTCCTGTGCCTTCTGCTCGTCGCCCTTCGCCCGCGCCTCCTCGGCCAGCGTCAGCGCCTGGCGGGTCGAGGACTGAAGCTTCTCGACCTCGCCCAACTGGCGGTTGAGCTTCATCTCCAGCTGGCGCTGGTTACCGATCACCGACGCCGCCTGCTGGGAGAGCGCCTGATGGTTACGCTGCGCCTCCTCGATGGCCTGCTGGATCTGCACCTTCGGGTCGGCGTGCTCGTCGACCTTGGACGAGAACGCCGCCATGAGGTACTTCCAGAACTTCACGAAAGGGTTGGCCATCTCCTCCGCCTGCCTTCTCACGTCCCACGGGTTCCTGAGTGGGTGCGCACCTGCCCGTGTCGTCGAACACGTGACCCCCGTCTGTCGGGTTCCATCGTGTCAGGTCGGCCGCCGCCGCTCCAGGCGACCCCGAAGGATTCCCGGGTTCTCCCCGAGCCCGGCGCCGGTGCCCCGGCCCCGGTCGGCGACGACAGGGCGCACCGGGCCATGACCGGCTCAGGCGGCGAGCACCGCCTTCGACTCCGGCGCCCGGATGGTGGTGCGCAGCGCCGGGGACAGCCGCAGTTCGGTGAGGTCGGTCCCGGCCTGGCCGGACACGAGCTGGCCGCCTTCGAAGCCGCTCGTCGCGTCGTCGGCAGAAGCCTGGCCCGCCATCTCCTCGGCGGGCACGCCGTGGCCGACGTCGGCCGTCTCGACGGTGCCGAGCGCGGAAACGTCGGAGGCGACGTTGTGCAGCAGCTCGCTCAGCGGCAGGTCCAGTGCCTCGCAGATCGAGGCGAGCAGTTCACTGGACGCCTCCTTCTGCCCCCGCTCGACCTCCGAGAGGTACCCCAGACTCACCCTGGCGGCGCGGGAGATGTCGCGCAGCGTCCGGCGCTTGGTGGTGCGGGCATGACGGAGCCGATCACCGATCGCCTCACGCAACAGCACGGTCATCACGCGCCTCCCTTCCCATCTTCAGTCCACGGTACCGACGCCGGGGGACAGAACGCAGGTGTTGACACGACCGTCCGCCCTGAGCGAACGCGCGAGTCACTCCGCGTGTTCCCGGCGCAAGCACCGGTCCAGCTCCTCGAGTGCCCCGGCCACCGCCGCGGCCCGCACCTCCTCACGATCACCCGGACGGTGCAGTGTCCGGGACGTGTGCCCGCGCGGTCCGGCGACAGCCAGGTGCACGACACCGGGCTCCACGCCGTCGGCCGGGTCCGGGCCGGCGACGCCGGTCAGCCCGACACCCCAGTCCGCGGCGCAGCGGTGGCGCGCTCCCTCGGCCAACCGCACGGCGACCTCCGGGTGCACCGCCCCGCATCGGTCGAGCAGTTCCGCGTCGACTCCGGCCAGACTGTGCTTGAGATCCGTGGCGTAGACGACCAGCCCGCCGCGCACGACCGCGCTCGCTCCGGGTACCCCGGTCAGCGCGGCGCACACCAGTCCGGCGGTGAGTGATTCCGCCGTGGCCACCGTCTGCCGTCGGCGGGCCAGGACGGCGATCACGTCCTCCGCGCGTACCGGGGCGGCGGCCGTCACGTCGTCACTCCGCCGACCCGGCGTGGGCGGCCCGGCCGCCCGCGCGCAGCCGCAGGGCGCGAACGAGGTAGTCGAGCCCGGTCGCCACGGTCAGCACCAGCGCCAACCCCATCAGGACCCAGCGCACCGGGTCCAGCCCGGCGGGCAGCGGCAGCAGGAAGCCCGTGATCGCGACGACCTGCGCCGCCGTCTTGGCCTTGCCACCCCGGCTGGCGGCGATCACGCCGTGCCGGATCACCCAGAACCGCAGTCCGGTCACCCCCAGCTCCCGGCCGATGATCAATCCGGTCACCCACCAGGGCAGCTCGGCGAGCACGGACAGGCCAAGCAGCGCCGCGCCGATGAGCGCCTTGTCCGCGATCGGGTCGGCCATCTTGCCGAAATCGGTGACCAGTCCGTACCGGCGGGCCACCCAGCCGTCGATCCGGTCGGTCAGCGCCGCCGCGACGAACACACCCGCGGCGAGGTAGCGCCACACGGTGTCCTGCCCGCCTTCGAGGAGCAGCACGACGACGAACAGCGGCACCAGCAACAGCCGCACGATCGTGAGCACGTTCGCCAGGTTCAACGTGCGCGGGGCCGACGCGCCGGCGGAGTCGTCACCGGCCGCCCCTCGGTCCTCGGCGCGCCCGGTACTCACGGCGCGGAACCCGTGCCGACGTCGGCCACGGCACCGCCGACCGGGCGCACGAGCAGGTCCACGCCCGCGCTGTCGACGACCTCACACCGGAGCAGCTCGCCGACCACGCGTTCGCCCGCGTCCAGCACGACGCACTCCCCGTCGACCTCCGGTGCCTGGTGCCCGGCCCGGCCGGTGACCTCCTCGCCGACCGTCTCGACGAGCACGTCGACCACGGTACCGACGCGTTCCTCGGCACGCTGGGTCGTGAGCTGCTCCACCAGCGCCGACACGCGGCCGACCCGTTCGGCGATGGTGTCGGTGTCCACCTTGTTCTCGAAACCCTCGGCCTCGGTGCCGTCCTCGTCCGAGTAACCGAACACCCCGACGGCGTCGAGCCGCGCCGCGGTCAGGAACCGCTCCAGCTCGGCGACGTCGTCCTCGGTCTCGCCGGGGAAGCCGACGATCACGTTGGTCCGGATGCCCGCCTCAGGGGCGTACTCGCGGATCTGCTCGATCAGCGCGAGGAACGACTCGGTCGAGCCGAACCGGCGCATCCGGCGCAGGACCGACTCGCTCGAATGCTGGAACGACAGGTCGAAGTAGGTCGCCACCCCGGGTGTGGTGGCGATGGTGCGAACCAGATCGGGCCGGGTCTCGGCGGGTTGCAGATAGGACACGCGCACCCGGGCGATCCCCTCGACGGCGGCCAGCCGGGGCAGCAGGGCCTCCAGCGCGCGCGTCCCGCCGAGATCCCGCCCCAGGTCCTTGCCGTAGGAGGTGGAGTTCTCGCTGACCAGATACAGCTCGCGGGCGCCCCGCTCGGCCAGCCACGCGGCCTCGGCGAGCAGGTCGTCGGGGTGTCGCGAGACGAACGAGCCCCGGTACGACGGGATCGCGCAGAAGGAACAGCGGCGATCGCATCCGGAGGCGATCTTCAGCGCGGCGACCGGGGAATCGTCGAGCCGCGACCGCAGCACGCGCGGGCCCCATTCGCCGTGCCCTGGCACCGCGAGGTCCTCGGCGGCGGAGGGGCGCTCCACCGGCGAGAGAGGCAGCAGGGTGCGCCGGTCGGCCGGGGTGTGGGACGACACCGTCCGGCCCTCGGCGACGTCGGCGAGCCGTTCGGCCAGATGCGGGTAGTGGTCGAAACCGAGAACGGCGTCCGCCTCGGGCAGGCTGTCGGCCAGCTCCCGGCCGTACCGCTCGGCGAGGCACCCCACGGCCACGACCTTGGCACCCGTGTCGGAGGCGGCGAGCAACGTGTCCACGGAATCCTTCTTGGCCGACGCCACGAAACCGCAGGTGTTGACCACCACGACGTCGCTGTCCTCCGGGTCGTCGCTCAGCTCCCACCCACCCGTGGTCAGCCGGCCTGCGAGCTCCTCGGAGTCGACCTCGTTGCGGGCGCACCCGAGCGTGAGCAACGCGACGCGGCGCTGCTGTGACAACTCGGCGCTCTCGACGGGCTCTGCGGCAGACACCTGTTCAGGGTAACCGGCGCCACGCCGTCGCCGAGCACACCCTGGACGCGGCGGTGCGGGGCGGCCGCTAGCGTCTACAGATCGTGGACTCACCGCAGGCACCGCTCATCCGTCGCGCGCGCATCGCCGACGTCCGCGGAATCAAGGCGCTGGTCGACGCGGACGCGGGTGAGGTGCTCCTCGAGAAGGAGCTCATCACCCTCTACGAGGACGTGCAGGAATTCTGGGTGGCCGAGCTGGGTGGCGAGCTCGTGGGCTGCGGCGCGCTGCACGTGCTGTGGGAGGACCTCGCCGAGATCCGCACGGTCGCGGTCGACCGGGCGGCACGCGGGCACGGCATCGGGCACGCCCTCGTACGACGACTGATCGACCACGCCCGCGAGCTGGGCCTGACGCGCCTGTTCGTGCTGACCTTCGAGACCGCGTTCTTCGCCCGCCACGGGTTCGCCGAGATCGACGGAACACCCGTGCCGCGCGAGGTGTACGAGCAGATGCGGCGCTCCGCCGACACCGGCGTCGCGGAGTTCCTCGACCTGCCGTTCGTGAAACCGAACACGCTGGGCAACACCCGAATGCTGCTCCACCTGCACGACACCACGCCCTAGCTCCGAGTTGCCCCTTCCAGGCGCGCGAGTTGCCCCTTCGGGGTGCGCGAGTTGCCCCTTCCAGGTGCGTGAGTTGCCCCTTCCAGGTGCGCGAGTTGCCCTCTCCACCCCCGTCCGGGGTGCCGCGAAGCCGGCCCTCCGTACGTCCGTGCCGGCCTGCCGACGGCGTTGCCGACGTGCGCTCACACGAACAGGCGCGCCCAAATGACGGGCGCCCCGGAGGTAGTGCGACCCACTCGGCGGGACCGAGGAGCAACTCGCGGGACCGCGAGGACTCACCGCGGGCCGAAAAGGGCAACTCGCGAACACACAAAGGCAACTCGCGGGCCCACAAGGGCAACTCGCGGGGGTTACTGGTCGGGTGGGGTGTCGCCTCGGATGGTGGCGAGGACGGTGGGGAGGTCGTCCGGTTTGGCGAGCACGTCGCGGGCCTTGGAGCCCTCCGAGGGGCCGACCACGCCCCGGGTTTCGAGCAGGTCCATGAGCCTGCCCGCCTTGGCGAAACCGACCCGCAGCTTGCGCTGGAGCATCGAGGTCGAGCCGAACTGCGAGGTCACCACCAGCTCGGCGGCCTGCAACAGCACGTCGAGGTCGTCGCCGATGTCCGGATCGATCTCCTTCTGCTCGCTCGCCTTTCCCGCGGTGACACCCTCGGCGTAGTCGGGCTCGGCCTGCTCCTTCGTCGCGCGGACCACGGCCGCGATTTCCTCGTCACTGACGAACGCGCCCTGGACGCGGCTGGGTTTGCCCGCGCCCATCGGCAGGTACAGCGCGTCACCCATTCCGATCAGCTTCTCGGCGCCCTGCTGGTCGAGGATGACCCTCGAATCGGTCAGCGACGAGGTGGCGAACGCCAGCCGGGACGGCACGTTCGTCTTGATCAGGCCGGTGACCACGTCCACCGACGGACGCTGGGTGGCCAGCACGAGGTGAATGCCCGCGGCGCGGGCCTTCTGGGTGATGCGCACGACGGCGTCCTCGACATCCCTCGGCGCGGTCATCATCAGGTCGGCGAGCTCGTCGACGATGGCCATGATGTACGGGTACGGCCGGTACTCCCGCTCGCTGCCCGGTGGCGCGACGATCTCGCCGGAGCGCACCCGGGCGTTGAAATCGTCGATGTGGCGCACCCGGTTGGCCTGCATGTCCTGATAGCGCTGTTCCATCTCCTCCACCAGCCACGCCAGCGCGGCGGCGGCCTTCTTCGGCTGGGTGATGATGGGCGTGATCAGGTGCGGGATGCCCTCGTACGGGGTCAGCTCGACCATCTTCGGATCGATGAGGATCATGCGGCACTCGTCGGGCGTGGCGCGGGCCAGCAGCGACACCAGCATCGAGTTGACGAAGCTGGACTTGCCCGAGCCGGTGGAGCCCGCGACCAGCAGGTGCGGCATCTTGGTCAAATTCGCGGTGACGAAACTGCCCTCGATGTCCTTACCGAGACCGATCACCATCGGGTGGTCGTCGGTGGCCGCCAATGGGGAGCGCAGCACGTCGCCGAGCCGGACCATTTCGCGGTCGGTGTTGGGCACCTCGATTCCCACGGCCGACTTGCCCGGGATCGGCGCGAGCAGGCGGACGTTCTCGGTGGCCGCCGCGTAGGCGATGTTCTTGGTGAGCGCGGTGATCTTCTCGACCTTCACCCCCGGCCCCAGCTCGACCTCGTAGCGGGTCACCGTCGGCCCGCGGGTGAAACCGGTGACCTGCGCGTCGATCTTGAACTGCTCCAGCACCCGGGTGATCGCCGCGATCATGGCGTCGTTGGCCTTGCTGCGGGCCAGCGGAGCGTCGCCGAGCACGAGCAGGTCGGCGGAGGGCAGGGTGTAGTCCCCCTCCACGGTGCGGGTGACCGACAGCGGCGGCTCCTGCTCCGGCCGCGGGTTCTCGGGCACCGCGGCGGGCCCGGCCGTGCGGCCCTTCCCGGACGGGACCTCGGCG
>NZ_KB912656.1:152430-156002 GCF_000383795.1 Saccharomonospora saliphila YIM 90502 | reverse complement strand
CGGTCGGGGCCGTCCCGGCGTGCGGGCCCGGGAACGGCCCCGGCGGCGCTCTCCGCCCCGCGCGTGCGGGTGCGCGGTCAGACGGGAATGACGGTGGGCACGATCATCGGCCTGCGGCGGTAGGTTTCGCCGACCCAACGGCCGACCACGCGGCGTACGGCCTGCGCGATCTGGTGGCTGTCGGTGATGCCCTCGGCCTCGGTGCGCGAGAGCTCCATCTCGACCTTGCTCGCGACCTCGTCGAGTGCCTTCGGGTCGTCGGAAAAGCCCCGGCCGGACACCGTCGGCGGGCTCATCGCGCGACCGGTGGCCGAGTCCACCGCCACCGTGATCGCGATGAACCCGCCCTCGCCGAGGATGAGCCGGTCGGACAGGGTCGACTCGCCCACGTCGCCGACCGAGAGTCCGTCGACGTAGACCATGCCGACCTCCACCCGGCCGGTGGCCTCGACTCGACCGTCGACGAGGTCCACCACGACTCCGTCCTCGGCGAGCACCACGTTGTCCTGCCCGACACCGGTGCGCACGGCCAGCGCCGCGTTCGCCCGCAGATGGCGCCACTCGCCGTGCACCGGCATGACGTTGCGCGGACGGATCGCGTTGTAGAGGAACAGCAGCTCGCCCGCGGGTGCGTGCCCGGAGACGTGCACCTGGGCGTTGCCCTGGTGGATCACCTCGGCCCCCAGCCGCACCAGCCCGTTGATGACGCCGAACACGGCGTTCTCGTTGCCCGGGATGAGTGAACTGGCCAGCACCACGGTGTCCCCCGCCCGCAGCGAGACCTGCTTGTGCTCACCGCGCGCCATTCGCGACAGCGCGGACAGCGGCTCGCCCTGCGACCCGGTCGAGACGAACAGCACCTGCGTCTCCGGCAGCGTGACGGCCTCGTCGAGGTCGATCAGCAGGCCCTCGGGGATGTCGAGCAGGCCGTGCTCGGCCGCGATCGTCATGTTGCGCACCATCGAGCGGCCGACGAGGGCCACCCGCCGCCCGTGGCGCCGGGCGGCGTCGAGCACCTGCTGCACGCGGTGCACGTGGCTGGCGAAGCAGGCCACGATGACCCGCCTGCGCACCCGCGCGATGACGTCGTCGAGCACGGGGCCGATGTCGCGCTCCGGGGTGACGAACCCGGGCACCTCGGCGTTGGTCGAGTCGATGCACAGCAGGTCGACGCCCTCGTCGCCGAGGCGGGAGAACCCGGCGAGGTCGGTGAGCCTGCCGTCGAGCGGAAGCTGGTCGAGCTTGATGTCTCCGGTGTGCAGCACGGTCCCCGCCGGGGTGCGCAGGGCCAGCGCGAGCGCGTCGGGAATGGAGTGGTTGACCGCGAAGAACTCCAGGTCGAACGGGCCCACGGTCTGCCTGCCGCCCTCGGCGACCTCGTGCAGCACCGGGCGTTGCCGGTGCTCCTTGCACTTGGCCGCCAGCAGCGCGAGTGTGAACCGCGACCCGTAGATCGGCAGATCGGGGCGCATCCGCAGCAGGAACGGCACGGCGCCGATGTGGTCTTCGTGGCCGTGCGTGAGCACGAGCGCCTCGACCTGGTCGAGGCGGTCCTCGATCGCGCGGAAGTCGGGCAGGATCAGATCCACTCCGGGCTGGGCGTCCTCGGGGAACAGCACTCCCGCATCGACGATGAGCAGGCGGCCGTCGTACTCGAAGACGGTCATGTTCCGCCCGACCTCGCCGATGCCGCCGAGCGCGACGACGCGGAGCCCGCCCTCCGGTGGCGGCGGCGGGGCGTGGGTCGGTCCGGATCCGCCCCGCAACACCGCGGGGTCGGTGTCCGAGGGCGCGGGAGGTGCGGGCTCCCGGGTGGTCTGTGTCGGTTTCTGATTCACCGGTGAATGGTCCCAACGCTCGTGTGGGTCGTCGGCGCGACGTAGGCGGCGGCCGAGTCCGCCTGGGCGACCCGGTTGCCCGCCCAGTCGCTGGTCGGCGGCTCCTCCAGCGGCACGCCCGCCTGGGTCAGGTCGGCCGCGATGGCCCGCACCTGCTCGTCCGAGGCGGACACGATGGGCAGGCGTGGATCGCCGACCTCGTACCCGCGCAGGCGCAGGGCCGTCTTGGCGAACACCACGCCACCCACACGGGAGAACGCGCGGTAGACGGGCAGCATGCCGCGGTGATTGGTGCGGGCGGTGGAGGTGTCACCGTCCTCGTAGGCCTCGATCATCGCGCGGATGCGGCCCGCCACGACGTGCCCGATCACGCTGACCACACCCGTCGCCCCGACCGACAGCCACGGCAGGTTCAGCGCGTCGTCGCCCGAATAGTAGGCCAGGTGCGTGTTGGCGATGACCTCGCTGCCCGCGAGCAGGTCGCCCTTGGCGTCCTTGACCGCGACGATGCGCGGATGCTCGGCGAGCCTGCGCAGGGTGTCGACCTCGATCGGCACGATCGACCTCGGTGGGATGTCGTAGAGCATCACCGGCAGGCCGGTGGCGTCGGCCACGGTCGTGAAGTGCGCGTACACCCCGGCCTGGGTCGGACGGGAGTAGTAGGGCGTCACCACCAGCACCCCGTGCGCGCCCGCCTTCTCGGCCTGGCGCACCAGCTCCACGCTGTGGGCGGTGTCGTAGGTTCCCGCGCCCGCCACGACCGTGGCCCGGTCACCCACCGCCTCGACGACGGCGCGGATGACGTCGGCCTTCTCGTCGTCGCGGGTGGTCGGGCTCTCACCGGTGGTGCCGTTGACGACCAGACCGTCGTTGCCCAGCTCCAGCAGGTGCGCCGCGAGTTCCTGCGCGCGGGTCAGATCCGGCGCGCCGTCGGCGGTGAAGGGGGTGATCATGGCGGTCAGCACGCGGCCGAACGGTCTGCCCGGCGCGGCGGTGGGCGGAGTGGGCGCTGCGATCGACATGGGGCCGACGTTACCTGCTCGCCCGTGCCCGTACCGCGCCGACCATGCCGAACACGCCGATCGGCGCGCCAGGCGCGCACGGGGAGCAAAATCGCCGGTGTCCGAGCTCCGGTACGGGAAGAAATCCCAGCAGGCGGGGCGGGGCCGCGCTACCAGACGTCCTGGCGCACCTGCTCGTCGAGCCGCCCGCCGCCGTCTTGCGAGACGAAGCACAGCACGTCGCGCACGGCGTCGTCGAGGGAGTCCCCGGGGCGCCGTTCCCACTCCTGGCGGGTGGGGACCAGCACGCGGTAGGCCAGTGCCCCACGCTGTTCGTCGTCCACCCGATTGGAGTGGAACATCAGCGCGCACGCGGCCTCGCCGTAGCGGCGCAGAGTCTCCTCGCCCGGGTAACGCGCGGCGGGGACGTCCGTGTCGAGGGAACCGTCGCCCACCGTCGAGTACCAGGAGACCAGCTCGGCGTCGTGCGGCTCGTCGCAGTCGACCCAGTTGCTGCCGCCGAGCGGACGACCCGCCTGGACCGGCGTGTTCACGCAGCGGTCGCGGGAGTCGCGGTTGAGCTCGGCGACGTCGCCGCCCTCGCCGTAGGTCAGCGTGGGCAGCATGCGGTCGTCGCCCGACGGCGACCAGACCGGTTCGCCGAGGAAGAAGCCGCCCACGAGCAGGGCCACGGCGGCGATGCCGCCCCCGACCGCGAGGGCCGTCCGCCGCG
>NZ_KB912656.1:147463-152330 GCF_000383795.1 Saccharomonospora saliphila YIM 90502 | reverse complement strand
CTGTGGGCCGGCAGGGCGGTGGGCCGGCAGGGCTGTGGGCGCGCCGCTCAGGCGCCGACGGGCTCAGGCTCCGACGGCGCGGTAGAGGGAGCCGACCTCGGCATGGGTGAGCGTGCGCACCGAGCCCGGTTTCGTGGCGCCGAGCCGTACGTCCCCGACCGCGGTGCGGACGAGCTTGCGCACCGGATGCCCCACCTCGGCCAGCAGGCGCCGCACGATGTGCTTGCGTCCCTCGTGCAGCACGACCTCCACCAGTGTGCGCGAGGGCCGGGTGTCCTTGATGCGGAACTCGTCCACGCGTACCGGCCCGTCCTCCAGCGACACGCCCGCCCGCAACCGCGCACCCAGGCCCCGCGCGACGACACCGTCCACTTCGGCCAGGTAGGTCTTGAGCACGCGGAACGACGGGTGCATGAGCCGGTGTGCCAGGTCGCCGTCGTTGGTGAGCAGCAGCAGGCCCTCGGTGTCGGCGTCGAGCCTGCCGACGTGGAAGAGCCGCTCGGGACGGTCGGCGACGTAGTCGCCCACGCACGGCCTGCCCTTCTCGTCGCGCATCGTGGTGTGCACGCCGCGCGGCTTGTTCAGCAGCAGATACACCAGGTCGTCGCGGACCACGACGCGCAGCCCGTCCACGTGGACGACCGCCGCGTCGGGGTCCACCCGGCGGCCGAGCTCGCGCACCACCTCGCCGTCCACGCTCACCCGGCCCTGCACGATCAGCTCCTCGGCCGCCCTGCGGGAGGCCACCCCCGCCTGCGACAGAACCTTTTGCAGGCGCACGCCGTCGGCCGCGCGGCCGGAGGAGTCAGCCGTGGTCAATCGAATCCACCTCGGGCAGTAGCGGGGCGATGGGCGGCAGGTCGTTCAGCGACGACAGGCCCAGCCGCTCCAGGAACAGTTCGGTCGTGGTGTACAGCGTGCCACCGGTCTCCGGATCGGTACCGCCCTCCTCGATCAGGCCCCGGGCCAGCAGCGTGCGCACCACTCCGTCCACGTTGACACCCCGCACGGCCGCGACCCGCGACCGGGTCACCGGCTGCCGGTAGGCGATCACGGCCAGCGTCTCGAGCGCGGCACGCGTGAGCTTCGAGCGCTGCCCGTCGAGCAGGAGTTTCTCGACGAACGGCGCGTAGGTGTCGCGGGTGTAGAACCGCCATCCCTCCCCGACGCGGCGCAAATCGATGCCGCTGCCCTGGTCGGTGAGGTCCTCGGCCATCGTGCGCAGCATCTCCGTGACCCGGTCCACGGGCTCGTCCAGCGCGCCCGCCAGCGATTCCTCGTTCGCGGGCGAGTCCACCACCAGCAGCAGCGCCTCCAGCGCCGACCGCAACGCGCCGTCGGCGGAGACGTCGGGAAGCGCCCGCCCCCCGGGTGTTTCGGGCGAGTCCTGTCCTGCCTCGGCGTCCCCGGAACCCGGGCTCTCACCGCGTTCCACCGGGCCGTCGGCCTCACCGGGGGCGGCGTCACGGGGAGCCGCGTCACCTGTGTCCGCGCCGGCATCGCCGGTGTCCACGTCGTCGCCGAGCGCGCCCGTCCCGAGATTCACTGGGTCGGTCGTGCCGGCGTCCTCGCCGTCGTCGTTCCCGCCGATGCGCCAGGTCGGCCCGGCGTCGCTTGTCATCCGTACTCCTCGTCGTCGGCACCCGCGCGGTCGCGTTCGGCCTCGGCGGAGGCCTCTTCCACGGAGCCGCCCGTCCACCGCACGTGCAGTTCGGCCAGCGCCTCGGCCTGCTCGAACGTGACCGAGGACTCCCGGTACAACTCCAGCAGGGCCAGGAAGCGGGCGACCACCTCGATCGTGTGCTCGCAGTCGGCCACCAGCTCCCGGAAGGTCGCCTCTCCCTGCCCGGCCAGCCGCAGTCGCAGCACGGCGGCGTGCTCACGCACCGAGACCTTGCCCGCGTGCAGATGGTCCAGCGACACCGTCGGGGGCGGTTTCGGCCGGAACACCCCGAGCGCCACGTCGGCGAACTTCTCGGGGGTGACGCCGAGCATCACCTCGGGAAGCAGCCCCACGTAGCGGTCCTCCAGCACCACCGAGCGGGGGTAGCGCCGCAGGGCGGTGGACTCCAGCTCCGCGAACAGCGCCGCCACCTGCTTGTACGCACGGTACTGCAACACGCGCGCGAACAGCAGGTCCCGCGCCTCCAGCAGCGCCAGGTCGTCCTCGCTCTCCACCTCGGCCGAGGGCAGTAGCCGCGCCGCCTTCAGATCGAGCAGGGTCGCGGCCACGACGAGGAACTCCGTGGTCTCGTCGAGCTTGTAATCGGCGCCCAGCGCGCGGGTGTAGGCGATGAAATCGTCGGTGACCTGGTGCAAGGCGACCTCGGTGACGTCGAGCTGGTGCTGCGAGATGAGTTGCAGCAGCAGGTCGAACGGCCCCTCGAAGTTCTCAAGCCGCACCGTGAAGCCCGGTGCCGGGCCGTCGCCGCCGGTCACGTCGTCGGCCTCGGGGGGCGGCGCCCCTTCCGCCATCAGTCCGCCGTTTCCTCGCCACCGGACCCGCGGGAGGCCCCGGAGTCCGCCTCGTCGTCGCGCAAGCGGCGCACCAGCACCGAGTCCTCGCCGTGGTCCTCGAAATCGGCGAGCAGCACGGCGACCGCCTCGCGCACGATGCGGCCCCGGTCCACCACGAGCCCGTGCGAGCCACGTAACGCCAGCCTCGTGTGCTCCATCGCGAGCAGTTCGTCCGCCGAAACGTACACCGTGATCTTGGCGTCGTGTTTCTGCCGTCCTGAACCCTTGCGCGCCGTCGCCGCGCCGACCCGGTCCCGTGCTCCGGTCGCGTCCGTGGCGGTTCCGGACCGCGCGGAGCCGGAGGAACCGGGGCCACCGGTGTCGTCGGCGCTGCCGGGACGCTCCCCGTCCACCCGGCCGTCGTCACCGCGACGGTTCCGCTCGCGGCGGGAGGCACCGCGACGGTCCCGCTCACCACGGGAGGCACGGCGCCGTCCCGTCTCGCCGGACACCTCCCCGACGGATTCGCCGGAGGACACCCCGCCCTCACCGGAGGACACCCCGTCGTCGGCGGAACGCGGCCGGTCACCGTCCCGGGGTGAGCGGTCGCCGGAAGGCTCACCGGTCCGGCGGAACAGTTCCGAGGCGCCGGGCAGGGACGCTCGCCTGCTCACCGGGTGATCACCTCGCGCGCCAGGGTGCGGTACGCGGTCGCGCCCGCCGACCGGGGCGCCCACCGGGTGATCGGCTCACCGGCCACCGTGGTCTCGGGGAACCGCACCGTGCGGTTGATCACCGTGTCGAACACGGTGTCGCCGAATGCCTCCACCACGCGCGCCATGACCTCCTTCGAGTGCAGGGTCCGGGGATCGAACATGGTGGCGAGGATGCCGGTGATGTCCAGATCCGGGTTCAGCCGTTCGCGCACCTTGTCGATCGTGTCGATCAACAATGCCACACCGCGCAGGCTGAAGAACTCGCACTCCAGCGGGATGATGACGCCGTCGGACGCGGTGAGCGCGTTGACGGTGAGCAGGCCGAGGGAGGGCTGGCAGTCCACCAGCACGTAGTCGTAGCGGTCGATCACCGGGCGCAGCACGCGCAGCAGGGTGTGCTCGCGCCCCACCTCGGCCACGAGCTGCACCTCCGCCGCCGAGAGGTCGATGTTGCTCGGGAGCAGGTCCACACCCGTCACCGAGGTCGGCCGGATCACGTCGTCGACGGCGACGGACCGTTCCATGATGACGTTGTAGACCGTCTGGTCCAGCTCGTGCGGCTGGATACCGAGACCGACCGACAGCGCGCCCTGCGGGTCGAAGTCGACCAGCAGCACCCTGCGGCCGTACTCGGCCAGCGCCGCACCGAGGTTGATCGTGGACGTCGTCTTGCCCACGCCGCCCTTCTGGTTGCACATCGCCACGATGCGGGCGGGGCCGTGCCGGTCCAGCTCCGGCGGCTCGGGGATCTCCCGCCGGGGCCTGCCGGTGGGGCCGAGCTTCGGCTTGTCGTCGACGACCGTCTGGGCCCCCTTCGCCGTGCGCACGGTCGCCTGCTCGCCCGTACCGGCCGACGTCACCGGGGCCGGGGACGCGGCGGCGTCCGGGGACGCGGGGGATGCGCTGGACGCGGGTGCCGCGGAGGACACCGACGACACCGACGCCGCCGACGACACCGTCGTGGTGCTCGCCCGGCCGGGTCGGCCCGGGGCACGCCTCGCCGTGTGGTGGAAAGTCGACATGGGGCGAAAGCTCCTCGTTCGGCATGGACCGGCGCCAGCGTATTGCGGCACGAAGAGCAGCGCCAAAGCGGCTCGCCGGGCACGACCGGGGGACTTTTCGCCCGCTCAGCCCAGTGCCCGCGGATGGGCCGTCGCGTACACCTCACGGAGCGTGTTGACCGTCACCAGGGTGTAGATCTCGGTGGTGCTCACGGACGCGTGCCCGAGCAGTTCCTGCACCACGCGCACATCGGCACCGCCTTCCAGCAGGTGCGTGGCGAACGAGTGCCGCAGCGTGTGCGGCGAGACGGACGTGGCCAGGCCCGCGCGCTCGGCGGCGGTCTTCAGTGCCTGCCAGGCGCTCTGCCGCGACAGCCGTCCGCCACGCGCGTTGAGGAACACCGCGGGAGTGCCCCGGCTGCGGCGTGCGAGCTCGGGCCGGGCCCGCACGAGGTAGCCATCCAGTGCCGCGAGCGCGGGCCGCCCGACCGGCACCAGCCGGTGGCGCCCTCCCTTGCCCCGGAGCAGCACCGTGCGCTCGGCGGTGTCGAGGTCGTCGACATCGAGGCCGACGGCCTCCGAGATCCGGGCCCCCGTCGAGTACAGCAGTTCGAGCAGCGCGCGGTCGCGCAGCGCACGGGGCCCGTCCGGCGGGGCGGTGTCGAGCAGCCGTAGCACGTCGTCGACAGGGAG
>NZ_KB912656.1:144675-147363 GCF_000383795.1 Saccharomonospora saliphila YIM 90502 | reverse complement strand
GGGCCGCCCGGCGAACCGGTCGAGCACGGCGCGCTGCTCGGCGGGACGCAGCAGGCGGAGCTGGTCGTTCTGCCCGTGCACGGCCAGCACCTGCTCCGCCAGCGCGGCCAGCACTCCCACCGGGACCGACCGGCCACCCAGGTGCGCCCGGGAACGGCCGTCGGCACCCACCGTCCGCAACGCGATCACACTGCCGTCCTCGTCGGTGTCGCCCCCCGCGTCGGTGATGATCCGCCGGGCCTGGTCACCCGCGAGATCGGCGAAACGCCCCTCGACGGTCGCCTTACCCGCGCCCGCCCGGACCTTCGACGCGTCGGACCGCCCGCCGGAGAGCAGGTGCAGCCCGGTCACCACCATCGTCTTGCCCGCACCGGTCTCGCCGGTGACCACCGTGAACCCGGGGTGGAGATCGAGCACCGCGTCCTCGATGACCCCGAGGCCCTGGATACGCATCTCGGCCAGCACGCACACCACCGTAGCGGCTACCGGGGACGGCGGGGCCCGGACCGAGCCGCGTGCCGCGCGACACGCGGTCTCAGGTGCGCCGCGCGTGCCGCTCGCGCCACCCGGTGACCGGCAGCGAGAACTTGTGCACGAGCCGGTCGGTGAACGGCCCGTCCCACAGCCGCGCCAGCCGCACCGGTACCCCTCCCGCGACGACCCGCACGCGGGAGCCGCGCTCCAGATCGAAGTGCCGCAGGCCGTCGCAGGTCAGCACGGCCGGCGACCCGTGCGGGTCGACGTGGACCACGATCACCGACGACCGGGACACCACAAGCGGCCGGGAGAACATGGCGTGCGCGTTGCTCGGCACCACCAGCAGCGCCTCGACGTCCGGCCAGATCACCGGGCCACCGGCCGAGAACGCGTACGCGGTGGACCCGGTGGGGGTCGAGCACAGCACGCCGTCGCAGCCGAACGACGAGACGGGCCTGCCGTCCACCTCGATCAACGCGTCGAGGATGCGCTCCCGCGAGCTTTTCTCGACGCTGGCCTCGTTCAGCGCCCACGTGCTGGCGGTGACGACGTCTCCGTGGGTGACGGTGACGTCGATGGTCATGCGTTCCTCGATGCGGTAGCGGCGCTGCACCACGCCCTCCACCGTCTCGCCGAGCGCGTCGTAGTCGGCCTCGGTGAGAAAGCCCACGCGGCCGAGATTCACCCCCAGGATCGGCACCCCGGCGGGGCGGGCCAGCTCGGCCGCGCGGAGCAGCGTGCCGTCCCCGCCGAGGACGAGCACCAACTCCGTTCCGCCCGCGGGATTGTCGTAGGGCGCGACCACGGCGCACGGCAGGTCGTGTCCGGGTGGCTCCACGATGCGCCGCACCTCGTCGTCGACGACCCGCAGCCGGATTCCCGCGGCGGCGAGCCGGGCCGCGACGTCTCGTGCCGCACCGGTGGTGGCGTCGCGGTCGGGATGGACGACCAGCAGCACCTCACGCTCACCGGCTCCCCTCACGACGGCCCCTCCGTCACGGCCCTGTGCACCATCGCCTCCAGTTCGTCCCGCGTCCGCGCGCCCACCGGGCCGGACGTCGGCCCGCTCGCCCGGTCGCCCTCGCCGTCCGCGGTCGTCCGACGGACCCACGCGAAGTACTCGACGTTGCCGGACGGGCCCGGAAGCGGGCTGGCGGCCACACCGAGCGTACGCAGACCGAGGGTGGCGGCCTCGGAGAGCACGCCCAGTACGGCCTCGGCCCGCAGCGCGGGCTCACGCACCACGCCGCCGCTGCCGAGACGGTCCTTGCCGACCTCGAACTGCGGTTTGACCATGGGCACCAGATCACCGCCCTGCCGCAGGCACGCGGTCAGCGCCGGGAGCACCAGGCGCAGGGAGATGAACGACAGATCCGCCACCACGAGGTCGACCGGTCCGCCGACCGCATCCGGCGTCAGCGCGCGCACGTTGGTGCGGTCCAGCACCGTCACCCGGTCGTCGGTGCGCAGGCGCCAGTGGAGCAGGCCGCGGCCCACGTCGGCGGCGACGACCGACCGCGCGCCCTCGCGCAACAGCACGTCGGTGAACCCACCGGTGGAGGCGCCCGCGTCGAGGCATCGCGCACCGCTGACGGTCAACCCCAGCGAGGCGAACGCCTCCAGCGCGCCGAGCAGCTTGTAGGCCCCCCGGGAAGCCCAGCCCGGGTCGTCGTCGGCGCGCACCACGATCGCCGCGTCCGTTTCGACCCCGGTCGCGGGCTTGCTCGCGACGAGCCCGCGGACCGTCACCCTGCCCTCGCCGATCAACGAACTCGCGTGCTCGCGGGAGCGGGCCAGCCCCCGGCGCACGAGTTCGGCGTCCAAACGCGCCCTGCGCGGCACGGTCAGACCTTGTCGATGCTGGACAGCGCCGCGGACAGCGCGGTGTGCACGTCGTCGAACCTCCGCACGTGCTCGGCCGGCGCCACCGCGTCGAGGTCGTCGAGCGCGGCGACGGCCTGCTCGATCGCGGCGCGGGGATCGGGTTCCCCGGAACTCTGCCCCGTCACGTCGTCGGCAGCGGTGTCCGTGGCCGGCCGCGCCGGGTCTGTCTGTGCGTGCACCCCTCAACGCTAACCGATTCCGCACACCGCACCCACGTCCCACACGGGGTCCGCAAGCCCGGCCCCGTCGGCCCTCCGCCCGGCTCCAGCGGTCCGGACCCGGCCGGTCCGGGCGCCACCCGGGGCTCGGCCTCGCCACCGGTCGAGT
>NZ_KB912656.1:135781-144575 GCF_000383795.1 Saccharomonospora saliphila YIM 90502 | reverse complement strand
GTACCGTCACCCCGAAAGGCTTCGTCCCTAGCGAAAGAGGTTTACAACCCGAAGGCCGTCATCCCCCACGCGGCGTCGCTGCATCAGGCTTGCGCCCATTGTGCAATATTCCCCACTGCTGCCTCCCGTAGGAGTCTGGGCCGTGTCTCAGTCCCAGTGTGGCCGGTCACCCTCTCAGGCCGGCTACCCGTCGTCGCCTTGGTAGGCCATCACCCACCAACAAGCTGATAGGCCGCGGGCTCAACCTGTACCGCCGGAGCTTTCCACACACCCCATGCGGAGACATGTCATATCCGGTATTAGACCCCGTTTCCAGGGCTTATCCCAGAGTACAGGGCAGATTACCCACGTGTTACTCACCCGTTCGCCACTCATCCACCCAGCAAGCTGAGCTTCAGCGTTCGACTTGCATGTGTTAAGCACGCCGCCAGCGTTCGTCCTGAGCCAGGATCAAACTCTCCAACAATGAATCCGATCCGAGACCCAAATGATCTCAAAGAAACCCTTCCACAAAGGAAGGGGGCACACCCCAAAAAAGGGGCATCAAAGCTCTACTAGCTGACAATCACTAGCGCACTGTTGAGTTCTCAAACAACACGAAAAGTGTCTTCGTTACCAACCGCCGAACACCCACCCACACACCAACAACTGGCACAAGGCAGGCACCCGACCGGGAAACACCCACTCTACCACAACCATGGGAGCTTGGTTCATGTTCCCCCACCGAGTAACCCGCGCCCTCAGCCCTCTCCCGAAGGCCCGGCCCGGTCTCCCCGGCGACGAAGAAAAGACTACACCCCCGCCAACACCCCGGAAACAGGGGGGGGTCTCCCGAACCGAAATCCCAGGTCGGCGCCGTACCCCGGCGGGTCGGCGCCGACCCGGGGCCGGGTCAGCTCATCAGCCGGACCCCGGCGAGGGTCCGCTTGCCCCGGCGGACGACCAGCCACCGGCCGTACAGCGCGTCCGACGCCTCGGGTCGCCAGGTCTCGTCCGTGATCTTCGTGTTGTTCACGTACGCGCCGCCCTCCTTGACCGTGCGGCGGGCCGCGCCCTTGCTGTCCACCACACCACCGGCCACGAGCAGTTCCACCACGGACGGCTCGTCCCTGAGCTTGATCTCCCCGGTGGGTACCTCGGCCATCGCCGCGTCGAGCGTGGCCGCGTCGAGCTCCCGTAGGTCGCCACGGCCGAACAGGGCCTGACTCGCCGCGACGACCTGCCGGGTCTGCTCGGGCCCGTGCACCAGGTCGGTCAACTCCTGGGCGAGCCTGCGCTGCCCGAGCCGGGCGGCGGGACGTTCGCGCGTCGCGGTGTCCAGTTCGGCGATCTCGTCGGCGTCGAGGAAGGTCAGCAGCTTCATGTACCGGACGACGTCGGCGTCCGGGAGATTGACGAAGTACTGGTACCAGGCGTAGGGCGAGGTCATCTCCGGGTCGAGCCAGACGCTCCCGCCGCCGGTGGACTTGCCCAGCTTGTGCCCCTCGGAGTCGGTGATCAGCGGAGTCGTCAGCGCGTGCACCTGCTCGGAGTGCACCCTGCGCACCAGATCGACCCCGGCGACGATGTTGCCCCACTGGTCGGAGCCGCCGATCTGCAGCCGCACGCCGTACCGCTCGAACAGCTCGCGGTAGTCGCAGGCCTGGAGCAGCATGTAGCTGAACTCCGTGTAGGACATGCCCTCGCCCTCGAGCCTGCGGCGGACGGTGTCCCGGGCCAGCATCGTGTTGATCGAGAAGTGCTTGCCGACGTCCCGCAGGAACGCGGGCACGCTCATCCCGCCCAGCCAGTCGAGGTTGTTCACCTCGATCGGCGGCACATCCGGGTGCTCGAAGTCGACGAACCGCGCGAGCTGGCCCCGCAGACGGCCCGCCCACTCGCGGACCTGCTCCTCGGAGTTCAGCGTGCGCTCCCCCACCTCGCGGGGGTCGCCGATGAGACCTGTTCCCCCGCCCGCGAGCAGGACCGGCCGGTGCCCGGCGTCCTGGAACCGCCTCAGCGTCAGCATCTGGACGAGGTGGCCCGCGTGCAGGCTCGGTGCGGTGGGATCGAAGCCCGCATAGACGGTCACCCGTCCGCCGGCCAGCTCCCGCCGCATCGCGTCGAGATCGGTGGACTGCGCGATCAACCCGCGCCAGGACAACTCGTCGAGAATGTGCTCACTCACGCGTCCATTCTCTCCGCGACGACCGGGCCCAGCCCTCCGGGGAGTGCGGCACTCACCACACGGCGCCTCGCTCCGGCTCGCGACCCGGGACACGGGACCGGCCGCTCACGGGCGCGAACGCCTGCGCGCGCGCCCGTTCCGCCGGTAGGCACTGACCGCGGGGGACTCGTCGATCCAGAAGCGCCACGGGACGTCCTGGGCGGCCGCCACGCCGACCCGGGGACCGGTGCGCACCCGCTCGGCGGGGACGGTCTCGCCCTCCAGCAGCCGCACCGGTGACTCGGGGTCGGTCAGATCGACCCCGTTGTGCGCGCGATCGAGGCCCAGGAACGAGGTCAGCACGGCGGGCCCCTTCGCCACCGCCCCGCCGCCGCGCGCGGTGGGACGGCGGGTGCGTGCGAGCTCCCGCCCCAGGAGCACCTCGCCCGCGCGCAGCAGCACCGCGCCGGGTTCGCCGTCGGTCAGGCCCACGATGTTGGCACAGAAGTGCATTCCATAGACGAAGTACACATACAGGTGCCCGGCGGGTCCCCACATCACGTCGTTGCGCGGCGTGCGCCCGCGGTAGCAGTGCGACGCGGGGTCGTCGAGTCCTCGGTAGGCCTCCACCTCGGCCAGTCTGAGCCGGACCGTCCCCTCGGCGCCGCGCGCCTCGACGATCCGCCCGAGCAGCGAGGGGGCCAACACGACGGGGTCCACCGCGAGCTCGCTCCGGTCGAGCACCCTGTCCCCGGCTCCCTCCGGGACCGGGGACCCGGCCGCCGACGAGTCCGCCGTCCGGTCCGTCACCACTGCTCCCCTCACCGAGAAGCGCGCCGTGCCGACGCGCCCGCCCAGGCTAACCGACCGGAGTGACCGCCGTGTCGGCCCAGGTACGCAGGTCGTCGAGCCGGTCGGCGAGCCGTTCCCGCTGTTCCGCCACACGGTCCGGGGCGGTCCCGCCGCGCGCGTCGCGCGAGGCGACCGAACCCGCCACGGTGAGCACCTCGCGCACGGCGGGGGTCAGGGCGGGGTGGACGGTCACCAGGTCGTCATCGGTGAGGTCGTCCAGGCCCACCCCCCGTTCCTCGGCCATCCGCACGCACTCGCCCGCGGCCTCGTGCGCGGCGCGGAAGGGCACCCCCTGCCGGACGAGCCACTCCGCGATGTCGGTGGCGAGCGTGAATCCGGCTGGCGCGAGTTCGGCGAGGCGGTCGGTGTGGAAGGTCAGCGTGCCGACCATGCCCGCGATCGCGGGGAACAACAGCTCGAGCTGTGCGACCGAGTCGAAGACCGGTTCCTTGTCCTCCTGAAGGTCGCGGTTGTAGGCCAGCGGCTGTGCCTTGAGCGTGGCCAGCAGACCGGTGAGGTTGCCGATGAGCTTGCCGGACTTGCCCCGGGTCAACTCCGCCACGTCCGGGTTCTTCTTCTGCGGCATGATCGAGCTGCCGGTGGCCCACGCGTCGTCGAGGGTGACGTAGCCGAACTCGGCGGTGTTCCAGATGATGATCTCCTCGGCGATCCGGGAGAGATTCACCCCGAGCATGGCGACCGCGAACGCGAACTCCGCGGCGAAGTCGCGTGAGGCGGTGCCGTCGATGGAGTTCTCCACCGACGTCGGGAAACCGAGCTGTTCGGCGACGGCGACGGGGTCGAGTCCCAGCGATGAGCCCGCCAGCGCTCCGGAGCCGTACGGCGATTCCGCGGCACGGGCATCCCAGTCGCGGAGCCTGCCGATGTCGCGCAGCAGGGACTGGGCGTGGGCGAGCAGGTGGTGTGCGAGCAGCACGGGCTGGGCGTGCTGGAGGTGGGTGCGCCCGGGCAGCACGGCGTCGGGGTGCGCGCGGGCCTGCTCGACCAGCGCCTCCACGACGTCGAGCGCGCCGGAGGTGACCCGGCGTGCGGCGTCGCGCAGCCACATGCGGAACTGGGTGGCGACCTGGTCGTTGCGCGAACGGCCCGCGCGCAGCTTGCCGCCCAGCTCCGCGCCCGCGCGTTCGAGCAGCCCCCGCTCGAGCGCGGTGTGCACGTCCTCGTCGGCCACGGTCGGCGTGAAGGCGCCGGAGGCGACGTCCTCGGCGAGCTGGTCGAGAGCGCCGAGCATGGCGTCGAGTTCGGCCTCGGTCAGCAGCCCCGCGGTGCGCAGCACCCGAGCGTGCGCCCGGGACCCCGCGATGTCGTACGGGGCGAGGCGCCAGTCGACGTGGGTCGACGCGCTCAGCGCCGCCATCGCCTCGGCCGGTCCGCCGGCGAACCGGCCTCCCCACAGTTTCATGCGTGCCCTTCCGTGTCGTGCGTGTCCGTGACCGGCCCTCCCGCGGCGGAGCGGGAGGGCGCGGCGGGACACCTCAGCCGTTCTTGCTCTGCTGCCGCTTCGCGGCGATCTTGCTGGGCAGGCCCCACAGCTGCACGAAGCCCTTGGCCAGCGACTGGTCGAAGGTGTCGCCCTCGTCGTAGGTGGCCAGGTTGAAGTCGTAGAGCGACTCCGGGCTCCGCCTGCCGGTGACGGTGCAGGTGCCGCCGTGCAGCACCATGCGGATCTCACCGGTGACGTGCTCCTGGGCCTTGCCCACGAACCCGTCGAGCGCGTCCTTCAGCGGCGAGAACCACAGGCCGTCGTAGACCAGCTCACCCCACCGCTGCTCGACCTGCCGCTTGAAGCGCGCGAGGTCGCGCTCGATCGTGACGTTCTCCAGCTCCTGGTGCGCGGTGATCAGCGCGATCGCACCGGGCGCCTCGTACACCTCACGGCTCTTGATGCCCACCAGCCGGTCCTCGACCATGTCGAGCCTGCCGACGCCGTGCGCACCCGCGCGCCGGTTCATCTCCTGGATGGCCTCGAGCACGGTGACGGGCCTGCCGTCGATGGCGACCGGGACGCCCTTGTCGAAGGTGAGGACCACCTCGTCGGGTGCCTGGAAGTGGACGGTCGGGTCCTGCGTGTAGGAGTAGACCTCCTTGGGCGGGGAGTTCCACAGGTCCTCGAGCACGCCGGTCTCGACGGCGCGGCCCCACACGTTCTGGTCGATGGAGAACGGCGACTTCTTCGTCACGTCGATCGGCAGGTCCCGCTGCTCGGCGTAGGCGATCGCCTTCTCCCGCGTCCACGCGAAGTCCCGCACGGGCGCGATCACGTTCAGGTCCGGCGCGAGCGCGCCGATGCCGACCTCGAAGCGCACCTGGTCGTTGCCCTTGCCGGTGCAGCCGTGCGCGACGGTGCTCGCGCCGTGATACTTGGCGGCCTCGGCGAGGTGCTTGACGATCAACGGCCGGGACAGCGCCGACACCAGCGGGTAGCGGTCCATGTAGAGCGCGTTCGCCTGGAGCGCGGGAAGGCAGTACTCGTCGGCGTACTCGTCCCGCGCGTCGGCCACCACCGCTTCGACCGCGCCGCAGTCGAGCGCGCGCTTGCGGATGGTCTCCAGGTCCTCGCCGCCCTGTCCGAGGTCGACGGCGACGGCGACCACCTCGGCGCCGGTCTCCTCGGCGATCCAGCCGATCGCCACCGAGGTGTCGAGCCCGCCGGAGTAGGCGAGCACCACCCGCTCAGTCATTGTCGTTCTCCTCACTCACGTTCGTGTCCTGGTGCGTGCCGGGGCGGGACGGGCCGGAACCCCGCGGTGCCGCCGCCCGCCCGGCGTGGTCCGGGTCCGGCCCGTCCTGGCCGGAGTCCGGTGATCGCTGCGCCAGTGCGGTGAACCGTTCGGCCAACTGCGTGCCGGACAACGGTTCCCTGGCGATCACCGCGACCGTGTCGTCGCCGGCGATGGAGCCGACGACCTCGCTCAGCGCGGCCCTGTCGATGGCGCTGGCGAGGAACTGCGCGGCGCCGGGAGGCGTGCGCAGCACCATGAGGTTGCCCGAGCCCTCGGCCGAGACCATCAGCTCGGCCAGTAACCGGGACAACCGGGACGTGCCACCCTGCACGCCGCGGACCGGGCTGCCGTCCTCCGGGATGACATAGATCGGCGCACCCGAGTCGTGGCCGCGCAGCTTCACCGCACCGAGCTCGTCGAGATCCCGGGACAGCGTGGCCTGGGTGACCTCGATGCCCTCGGCGGCCAGCAGCTTGGCGAGTTCGGTCTGGCTGTGCACGGCCGTTCCAGCCACCAGCTCGATGATCCGGGCCTGACGGCGCGCGCGGTTCATGGTGGCCGAGACCATGCCGCGCCGGGAGTCCTGGGCGGTCATCGCCGTGTCCACTGCCGCGTCAGCCACACCAGCAACGCCTTCTGCGCGTGCAGCCGGTTCTCCGCCTCGTCCCACACGGCGCTGGCCGGGCCGTCGAGTACCTCGTCGGTGATCTCGCGCCCCCGGTGGGCGGGCAGGTCGTGCAACACGATGGTGTCCTTGCCGGTGCGGGCCAGCAGGTCCGTGTTGACCTGATACGGCCAGAAGGGCGAGACGCGGTCCCGGCCGTCGGCCTCCTGACCCATCGACGTCCACGCGTCCGTGGTCACCACGTCGGCGCCGTCGACGGCCGCGTGCGGGTCCGTGAACACCCGCGCGCTGCCGCCGGTCTCGGCGGCGCGCTTGTCCACCGCGTCGAGCACCCACGACAGCGGACGGAAGCCCTCCGGTGCGGCGACGCGCACGTGCAGGCCCGCCGTGACCCCGCCGAGCAGTAGTGAATGGGCCATGTTGTTCGCGGCGTCGCCGAGATAGGTCAGGGTGAGCCCGGCCAGAGTCCCCTTGCGTTCCCGCACGGTGTGCAGGTCGGCCAGGATCTGGCACGGGTGGAACTCGTCGGTCAGTGCGTTGACCACGGGCACGTCGGACGCGGCGGCGAAGGCGTCGATGCGCTCCTGCTCGAACGTCCGCCACACGACGAGATCCACGTAGCGGGACAGCACCCGGGCCGTGTCGGCGATGGTCTCCTCCCGCCCGAGCTGCATGCTGCGGCCGTCGACGACGACGGGATGTCCGCCGAGCTGGGCGATGCCCACCTCGAACGAGAACCGCGTCCGGGTCGAGTTCTTCTCGAAGATCACCGCGACGGCGCGGGGGCCGGCGAGCGCGTCTCCGTGGGGCCGCTCCTTCAGCTCGTCGGCGAGGTCGAGCACGGCGCTCTGCTCGGCGGGAGTGAGGTCGTCGTCGCGGAGGAAGTGGCGAAGCATGCGTCTACACGTCCTTGTCCGGGCTGTGCTGGGCGGGATCGGATGCGGGGCTGTCTCCGGAGTCGGCAGGCCGGGCGGCGTCGAGCACGCCGGGCAGCGTCGACAGGACCGTGTCGGCCTGCTCCCGGTCGAGCACGAGTGGGGGCGCCAGGCGCACCACGTCGGGCAGTACCGGATTGACCAGCAGCCCCGCACGCAGCGCGGCCGAGGTGACCCGCGCGGAGGCCGCCTCGCTCAGCTCGACACCGAGCAGCAGTCCTTCGCCCCGCACGCCGCGCACCAACGGGTGGTCGAGGCCCTCGATCCCGGCGGCGATCTCTTTGCCCAGGGAGGCGGCGTGCTCGAGCAGCCCGCGCTCGGCGATCGTGTCGAGCACGGCGAGCCCGGCCGCGCAACAGACCGGGTTGCCGCCGAAGGTCGTGCCGTGCTGGCCGGGCTCGAACAGGTCCGCGGCCGGCCCGAACGCCAGGCAGGCGCCCAGCGGCAGCCCGCCGCCGAGTCCCTTGGCCAGGGTCACGACATCGGGGACGACACCGGCGTGCTGGTATCCGAACCACGCGCCGAGCCTGCCGATACCGGTCTGCACCTCGTCGACCACGAGCAGCGCCCCGTGCCGTGCGGTGATCTCCCGGGCCCTGCGCAGGTAATCGGGTGGCGGGACGACGACCCCGTTCTCGCCCTGCACCGGTTCGACCACGAACGCGGCCGTGTCGTCGTCGACGGCGGACTCGAGGGCCTCGGCGTCGCCGTACGGGATGTGCGTCACGCCCGGGACGAGCGGCTCGAACGGGCCGCGCTTGCCTTCTTGGCCGGTCAGGGCGAGCGCGCCCATCGTGCGGCCGTGGAATCCGCCCTCGGTGGCCACCACGCGCGTGCGGCCCGTGCGCCGGGTGAGCTTGAACGCCGCCTCGACGGCCTCGGCGCCGGAGTTGGTGAACAGGACCTTGCCGTCCACTGCCTCGCCGTGCACACCGGACAGTGCGAGCAGGCGCTCGGCCAGCGTGAGCGCGGGCTCGTTGATGTAGAGGTTCGACGTGTGCCCGAGGGTCGCGACCTGGCGGGTCACGGCCGAGACGACAGCCGGGTGGGCGTGCCCGAGCGCGTTCACCGCGATGCCCGAGACCAGATCGAGGTACCGCCGGCCGTCGGTGTCCCACACCACGGCGCCCTCACCTCGGGCCAGTGTCAGCCCGGGCGTGCCGTAGTTGTTCATCATCGCCGCCTGCCACCGGGACCGGTGGTCGGCGTCATGCCCGGCCACGTCGGCCGGGTGATCGTCCGCGCTCATCACGAAACCCCCTCGTCCGGCAGGACCATCGTGCCGATGCCCCGCGAGGTGAACACTTCGAGCAGCACCGAGTGCGCGATGCGGCCGTCGATCACGTGGGCGCGCGGCACTCCGCCGCGCACGGCGCGCAGGCACGCGCGCATCTTCGGGATCATTCCGCTGGCCAGCGTCGGCAGGAGCCGCTCCAGCCTTTCGGCGCCGATCCGGTCGATCAGCGAGGAGCGGTCGGGCCAGTCCGCGTAG
>NZ_KB912656.1:128263-135681 GCF_000383795.1 Saccharomonospora saliphila YIM 90502 | reverse complement strand
GCCGCGTCGGCGACGTCGCGGGCCGCCTGCACGGCATCGGCCCAGCCCGCGTCCTCACCAGCACCCCACCATCCGGGTCGCCTGCGCCGTCCGGTGAGCACGACCGCCACATGGACCGGCTGGTCGGGCACCGCCGCCTCCAGCTCGGCGAGCTCGGTCGCGTCCGGCCGGACCGCCACGGAGGGGTCAGGAGCCGCGGTCTGTCCTTCGTGGGCCAGCACGACCTGACCCACGTGATAGAGCGCCACGTCCCGGAACCCGCGCGAGAGGTTGCGGTGCAGGATGTCCAGCAGCCCGGGCAGCAGCGACGTCGCGAGCTGGTGACGCTCCGACTCCAGGGGATTGAGCACGCTCAGGGCGTTCCGGCGCACGTCGTCGGCCGACAGGCCCAGCTCGTCCCAGATCGACGGGGCCACGAACGGGAACGGGAGCACCTCGACGTAGCCGGACTCGGCCAGCGTGCGCGACACTGCGCGCCGCCGACGCTGCGCGCTCGTCAGACCGCGCCCGGCGGGAGCCGACGGCAGCACCGACGGGATGTGGTCGTAGCCCTCCAGCCGCAGGACTTCCTCGACCAGGTCGGCGGGCTGGGCGAGATCACCGCGCCAGCTCGGCGGCACGGCGGTGACCAGCGCGGTGCCGTCGTCGCCGGTACCGAGCGAAACCTTGCAGCCGACCTGGGTCAACCTGCGCACCGTTGCCCCGCGGTCGAAGTGCACCCCGGCGACCCGGTCGGGCAGGTTGATCGGCATCGTGATCGACCGGGCTGGTTCGACGGCCCCCACGTCCGTGCGGCCGGGCCGGATGCCGCCATCGCCGTACCGGCGCAGCAGGCGGGCGGCCGACTCGACCGCCGCCGCGCACAGCTCCGGGTCGGTGTAGCGCTCGAAGCGCTTGGCCGCCTCGGAGAACAGTTTGTGCCGTCGCGCTGTCCTGCTGATCGAAGACGGGTCCCAGTGGGCGGCCTCCAACAACACGTCGGTGCTGTCGGTGCGGATCTCGGTGCCCGCACCGCCCATCGTGCCCGCCAGCGAGATGACGCCACTGTCGTCGGCGATCACCACGTCGTCCGGGTCGAGCTCCCGTTCGACGTCGTCGAGCGTGGTCAGCGTCTCGCCCCGCTCCGCGCGTCGCACCACGAGGTCGCCCTTGATCGCGCCCGTGTCGAAGGCGTGCAGCGGATGGCCGAGTTCGAGCATCACGTAGTTGGTGACGTCGACCGCGAGCGAGATCGGCCGCATTCCCGCCAGGAGCAGGCGCCGCTGGATCCACCACGGCGTGGGCGCGCCCGCGTCCAGCCCGGTCACGCGCCGCAGGACGAACCGGCGGCACCCGTCCAGGTCGTCGATGCGCACGGGCCACGCCTCGCCCTCCGCGCCGGGCAGGTCCCCCTGCGCCGGATCGACGAACGGGACGTCGAAGGCGCTCGCGAGCTCACGTGCCAAGCCACGCACCGACAGCGCGTGGCCGAGGTCGGGAGTGGCGGTCAGCTCGAGCACGGTGTCGTCCAGGTCGAGCACCGTGCGGGCGTCGTCGCCCGGATCGGCCGTGCCGGAGGGCAGCACGAGAATGCCACTGTGGTCCTCGCCGATGCCCAGCTCGCGCGCCGAGCAGATCATGCCCTCGCTCACACGGCCGTAGGTCTCGCGCGCGGTGATGGTGAAGTCGCCGGGCAGCACGGCACCGGGCAGGGCCACGACGACGAGGTCGCCCTCGGTGAAGTTCGTCGCACCGCAGATGATGCCGTTGGTGGGCGGGCGGGTGACCGCGATCCCGTCCCCGGCACCGACCTGGGCGTCCGGGACGCCGTCGGCCTCCTCGGAGTCGCCCCCGGGAACACCGGCGTCGGCGGCCACACCGTCGACGTCACCCCCGACGTCGACGCGGCAGTAGCGGATGGGCTTCTTGAACTCCGTGAGTTCCTCGACGGCGGCGACCCGGCCGATGACCAGCGGTCCGGTGACCCTGCCGACCCGCTGGACGTCCTCGACCTCGATCCCCAGCCGGACGAAGGCGTCGGCGAACTGCTCCGGCGTGACGTCCGGCCCGAGTTCGAGGTGCTCAGTGAGCCAACTGACGGGGACTCGCATTCACGCCTCCGTTTCCTGTGGGACACCCACACCCGGTCGGCGCCCATGACGCGCCACACGATCCTGCGCCATTCACGCCTCCGTTCCGAAGGGGAGGGTGAAGCGCACGTCCCCCTCCACCATGTCGCGCATGTCCGGAATGCCGTTGCGGAACTGCAGGGTCCGTTCGAGGCCCATGCCGAACGCGAAGCCGGAGTAGACGTCCGGATCGACACCGCAGGCGCGCAGCACGTTCGGGTTGACCATGCCGCAACCACCCCATTCGACCCAGCCCGGGCCGCCCCGCTTCTCGGGGAACCACACGTCGACCTCCGCCGACGGCTCGGTGAACGGGAAGAAGTGCGGACGGAAGCGCGTGCCCGATTCCTCGCCGAACACGGCCCGGGCGAACGCGTCGAGCGTGCCGCGCAGGTGCGCCATCGTCAGGCCCTTGTCCACGGCCAGCCCTTCGACCTGGTGGAACACGGGCGTGTGCGTGGAATCGAGTTCGTCGGTGCGGAAGGTGCGGCCCGGGCACACGACGTAGACGGGCAGATCGCGGTGCAGCAGCGCGCGCGCCTGCACCGGCGAGGTGTGGGTACGCAGCACCAGGTTCGACCCCTCCGGCGCGACGTAGAAGGTGTCGGCCGTCTGCCGTGCGGGGTGGTCCTTGCCGAAGTTCAACGCGTCGAAGTTGAACCACTCGGCCTCCAACTCGGGACCCTCGGCCACCTCGTAGCCCATGCCCACGAACACGTCGGCCACGCGCTCGGCGATCGTCGTGATCGGGTGCCGGGCACCGCGCGGAACGCGGTCCCACGGCAGTGTCACGTCGACAGCTTCCTCGCGTAGGACACGCTCGTCGCGTTCGGCCCGCAACCGCGCGAGCCGCTCGTCGAAGGCCGCCTGCACCTCCTGCCGTGCCTGGTTCACGCGTTTGCCCGCGTCCGCCTTGTCCTGTTTGGGCAGCGCGCCGATGGCGCGGCGTGCCAGGGACAGCGGCGACTGATCGCCGACGTGCGCGGGTTTGACGGCGGCCAGCTCGTCGAGGTCCCCGGCGGCGGCGAACGCCTCCTTGGCACGCTCGACGGCGGCGGCGATCGACTCGGGGGCGAGCCGGTCGGCCGACCCTGGCTCCTGCTCTTCCACGGCTTCGGACATAACTCCTCGAACGTCCGCTTCACGGGGCGGGCGTGCTGCACACGGGCGTGAGCGCACGTCAGCGATGCACGCGGGCGATTCTATGCGAGGGCGCGGACACCGCCCCCGGTCACCCTCCGTCAGGAGGGTCGTCGCAACGCGCGCGCGTACAGACACACCGCGGCGGCGGTGGCCAGGTTGAGGCTCTCCGCCCGGCCGTACAGCGGAACACGCACGGCCGCGTCGGCCGCCGCGAGCACGTCGTCGGGCAGGCCGTGCGCCTCGTTGCCGAACAACCACGCCGTCGGCGCGTCGAGACCTTCCGCCGTGCGGAGATCGTGCTCGGCGTAGCCGTGCGCGGCCACGGTACGCAGGCCCGCGCGGGCACACCCGGCCACGACGGCCGCGGTGTCGCGCTCCCGTGCGACGGGAAGGTGGAACAGGCTCCCTGTGGAGGCGCGCACGCATTTGCCGTTGTGCACGTCCACACCGTCCCCGGCCAGGATCACGGCGTCCGCGCCCGCGGCGTCGGCCACGCGGAGCACGGTGCCCGCGTTGCCCGGGTCGGCGATGCCGACGAGCACGGCCACCAGACCGGGCGCGCCCGCCAGCGCGGTGTCCAGGTCCACGGTCACGGTGTCGCACACCGCCACAAGACCCTGCGGTGTCACGGTCTCGGACAGCAGTTCGGCGGCGCGGCGGTCGATCAGCGACACCGACGGCGCGTGCTCGAGCAGCGCGGTGTGCCGCCGCGCGGCGTCCTCGGTGGCGAACACCTCGTGCACGCGGCCGTACTGCAGCGCCTCCCGCACGGCCTGGGCTCCCTCGACGAGGAACCGGCCCGCCTCGGCACGACCCGAGCGCGTCGTCAACCGCCGAGCGGCGACGACCCGGGGCGTCCTGTGCGTGAACAGGCCGTCCCCGGGTCGGTGTCGCTCGGCGTTCAGGCCGACTTCTTCGCGTCGGCGGGCAGGTTCTCCTTCGCCACGGCCGCGAGCGAGGCGAAGGCGTCGGCGTCGTTGACCGCGAGCTCGGCGAGGATCTTGCGGTCGACCTCCACACCGGCGGCCTTGAGGCCCTGCACGAACCGGTTGTAGGTCAGGTCGTTCTGGCGGGCCGCCGCGTTGATCCGGGTGATCCAGAGCTGCCGGAAATCACCCTTGCGGGCCCGACGGTCGCGGTAGGCGTAGGTGAGCGAGTGGAGATTCTGCTCCTTGGCCTTGCGGTACAGCCGCGAACGCTGGCCGCGGTAGCCGCTGGCCTGCTCGAGAGTTGCGCGGCGCTTCTTCTGGGCGTTGACCGCCCGCTTGACGCGTGCCACGGGTCCATCCTGTCGTCTCGGGGGGCGCGGCCGGGGCGCCCCGGTGGGTTACGGCGGAGTGGGCTGCTCAGCGGCCGAGGAGCCGCTTGACACGGCGCACGTCGGGCGCCGCGAGCTCGGTGGTTCCCTCGAGCCTGCGGGTGACCCTGCTCGACTTCTTCTCGAGCAGGTGCCTGCGGCCGGCCTTCTCGCGCCGGATCTTGCCGCTGCCCGTCACGCGGACGCGCTTCGACATCCCGCTGTGGGACTTGTTCTTCGGCATTCTTCCCTCTTTCAGGACGGCGGCACACCGTCGACCGGTGTGCCGCTGCGTTGTCGGCGGCCACGGGACCGCGACCACGGGCCGGGCCGGTATACCCCACCCGCATCAGGCGCCCCGCCACCGTCCGAGGACGGGGCGCACCGTCACGACTCGGCTCGGCGAAGGACTCGGCTGCCGACTCGCGGGCCACGACTCGGCAGCCGGAGCGGGCTGCCGCCGCCCGGTCGTGGCGGCCGGGCTCTCACGACTCGGCGCTGCCCGAGTCCTTCGTCGCCTTCGACTTCGCCTTCGCGTTCTTGTGCGGCGCCAGCACCATGATCATGTTGCGGCCGTCCTGCTTCGGCGACGACTCGATGAAGCCCAGCTCGGACACGTCGTCGGCGAGCCGCTGCAGCAACCGGAAACCCAGTTCCGGCCTGGACTGCTCACGCCCGCGGAACATGATGGTCACCTTGACCTTGTTGCCCGCCTCGAGGAAGCGGGACACGTGCCCCTTCTTCGTCTCGTAATCGTGCGGGTCGATCTTGGGCCGCAGCTTCTGTTCCTTGATGACGGTGAGCTGCTGGTTGCGGCGGGACTCACGGGCCTTCTGAGCACTCTCGTACTTGTACTTGCCGTAGTCCATGAGCTTCGCCACCGGCGGGCGTGCCTGCGGGGCCACCTCGACCAGGTCGAGGTCGGCCTCCTGGGCGAGCCGCAGCGCGTCCTCGATCCGGACGATGCCGACCTGCTCACCGTTCGGTCCCACGAGGCGAACCTCGGGGACACGGATGCGCTCGTTGATGCGCGTCTCGGAGCTGATGGGGCCTCCTTGGTCCAAGTGTCGGTTGTCGTGCCTGCTCGACCTGGTGCCCACATACCACGGGCCCCGGCACCGGTACCTGTGCTACCCGTGTGCGGGGCCCTCAATCCGATCGGCATCCGGAGACACCGGATGCTCCGCGACCGTCGGCGGCGGTGCCGCCCGCGCATCGCGTGACCGGACCCGGACGCCTGTGACGGCGACTCGGGTGGGAGCGGGGCTCCACTTGCGGCCCCCGATCGCTCGGGAGCTGGTCGCACGTGGAATCGTACCAGACGTGCACGACGATCCCTTCAACGCTCCTGGAACCGGCGATGTTCCCCCCGATTCGCGGGAACTGCGCGACATCCCGAGTGTCGAGGTCATCAGCAGGGCTGCGCTCATGCTGCTGTCGGCGGGCGCCGAGCGGCTCGGCCTCGCCGACGACGACCCGGACGCCAGCCCACACCGTGACCTCGACGAGGCACGCAGGCTCATCACGGCTCTCGCGGGGCTCGTGACGGCCTCCGGCGAGTACCTCGGCCTGCACGCGGGTCCCCTGCGCGACGGCTTGCAATCCCTGCAGAAGGCGTTCCGCGAGGCCTCCACCGTGCCCGACCCGCCGGGTCAGGGACCCGGCGAGAAGTACACCGGCCCGGTGCACTGACGGCGCCATGACCTCCGGCGCTGCCCGCGTCGGGCGTGGCGTCGTCCGGGCACGCCGGGTCGTCAGCCCGGCACCGCGAGCGCGTCGATCTCGACGAGCAGTCCCGCGGGCAGGCCGACGTAGACGGTGGTGCGGGCCGGGTAGGGCGACACCACCACGTCGTTGTAGACGGCGTTGAACTCGGCGAAGTCGTCGGGAGTGGTGAGATAGGCACGCATCATCACCACGTCGCCGAGGCCGGCCCCGCCCGCCTGTAGGACCGCGCGCAGGTTCGCGAACACCTGCCGGGTCTGTTCCGCGACGCCGCCCGGTGCCACCTCACCGGTGGCCGGGTCGATCCCCACCTGCCCGGCCACCTGCAGGATCGGCCCCTTACGGACGGCCTGCGAGTAGGCCGCCACCGGCGCCGGTGCCGCCTCGGTGTGCACGGCGTACCTGTCCATTCCCGGACCCCTTCCCTCGTCGGCGTGTCGCGGCGCGGGTGCGCGCGACCGTCATCCTGCCGGATCGGCTCTCACAGGCAGGTAGCGGACCTCCGGCCTCCCGACGGTGCCGTAGTGCGGGCTGCGCCGCGCGAGGCCGCTGTCGGCCAGGTACTCCAGATAGCGGCGAGCCGTCACGCGCGAGACCCCGGTCGCCGACGCCGCCGCCGAGGCGGACAGGCCGTCGGTGGCCTCGGCGAGTGCGGTACTGATCGCGTCGAGCGTCGCCGCGCTCATGCCCTTCGGCAGGCTGCCGTGATCCGGTGTGCGCAGGGTCGCGAACATCCGGTCCAGGTCGGCCTGACCCCGCACCTCCCCTGACGGGTCACCCGCTCCGCGAAGCGGGCATAGCGGGCGAGCTTGTCCCTGAGCACGGCGAAGGTGAACGGTTTGAGCAGGTACTGCACCACACCGGCCGACACGGCCTCCCGGACCACGGCCAGGTCGCGTGCCGAGGTCACCCTGATCCATGCCGGTGACGACACTCGACGACCTGGTCGGCGAGGGCGGTCTCGGGTCGGCGCGTGCTCGTGCGCGCCGACCTCAACGTCCCGCTGGACGGAGAAGAGATCACCGACGACGGCCGTGTGCGTGCCGCGCTGCCCACCATCGAGCGCCTCGCCCGTGCGGGCGCACGCGTCGTCGTGGCGGCGCACCTGGGCAGGCCGAAGGGCGCACCGGAGGAGAAGTACTCGC
>NZ_KB912656.1:123008-128163 GCF_000383795.1 Saccharomonospora saliphila YIM 90502 | reverse complement strand
CCCGCACCTGAGGCGCGTGGCCCGCCCGATGAGCGCGGCGCGCTCCCACGGCGGCGGTGGCGTCCTCCGGACGGTGCACCGCCGCCGTGGGCGGGGTCTCAGCCGTCGAACATCGGGGCCAAAAACTGGCCGGTGTAGCTGTGCTCCAGCCGCGCGACCTCTTCCGGCGTTCCCTCCGCGATGACCGTGCCACCGCCGGAGCCACCCTCGGGTCCCATGTCGATCAGCCAGTCCGACGTCTTGATCACGTCGAGGTTGTGCTCGATCACCACGACGGTGTTGCCCTTGTCCACCAAGCCGTTGATGACTCCGAGAAGCTTGCGGATGTCGTCGAAGTGCAGGCCGGTGGTCGGCTCGTCCAGGATGTAGACGGTCTTGCCCGTCGAGCGCTTCTGCAGCTCGCTGGCGAGCTTGACGCGCTGTGCCTCGCCGCCCGAGAGCGTCGGCGCGGGCTGGCCGAGCCGCACGTAGCCGAGGCCGACGTCGACCAACGTCCGCAGGTGCCGGTGGATGGCCTTGATCGGCTCGAAGAACTCGGCGGCCTCCTCGATCGGCATGTCGAGCACGTCGGCCACCGTCTTGCCCTTGTAGTGCACCTCCAGGGTTTCCCGGTTGTACCGGGCGCCCTTGCACACCTCGCAGGGCACGTAGACGTCCGGAAGGAAGTTCATCTCGATGCGGATCGTGCCGTCGCCCGCGCACGCCTCGCAGCGGCCGCCCTTGACGTTGAAGGAGAACCGGCCGGGCTGGTAGCCACGCACCTTGGCCTCGGTGGTGGCCGCGAACAGCTTGCGGACGTGGTCCCACACGCCGGTGTAGGTCGCCGGGTTCGACCGGGGCGTGCGCCCGATCGGCGACTGGTCCACCTGCACCAGCTTGTCCACGTGGTTGAGCCCGCGCACCCGGGTGTGCCGCCCCGGCACCTGGCGCGCGTTGTTGAGCCGGTTCGCCAGTGTGGTCGCGAGAATGTCGTTGACCAGCGTGGATTTGCCCGACCCCGACACCCCGGTCACCGAGATCAGGCACCCGAGCGGGAACGAGACGTCGATGTTGCGCAGGTTGTTCTCCCGCGCGCCCACGACCGTGACCTGACGCTTCCGGTCGACCCGCCTGCGTTCCGGTGGGATCGGGATCTCCTGGCGCCGCGCGAGGTAGTCGCCGGTGAGCGACTTCCTGTTCTCGACCAGCGCGTCAACCGAACCGCTGTGCACGATGCGCCCGCCGTGCTCGCCCGCGCCCGGACCGATGTCGACCACCCAGTCACCGGCGCGGATGGTGTCCTCGTCGTGCTCGACCACGATCAGCGTGTTGCCGAGATCGCGCAGCCTGCTCAGGGTCTCGATCAGCCGGTGATTGTCCCGCTGGTGCAGCCCGATCGACGGTTCGTCGAGCACGTAGAGCACGCCGACCAGGCCGGAGCCGATCTGCGTGGCGAGGCGGATGCGCTGGGCCTCACCGCCGGAGAGCGTGCCCGCGGCACGGTCGAGCGAAAGGTAGTCCAACCCGACGTCGAGCAGGAAGTGCAGCCGCGCCTGGATCTCCTTGAGCACCGCACCGGCGATCATCTCCTCGCGCGGGCCGAGGGTCAGCCCGTCGAGGAACGCGGAGGCGTCGGCCACCGAGAGCGCGCAGACCTCGGCGATCGACCGGTGCCCGTCCCGGCCGTGCTCGAGCGTCACGGCCAGAATCTCCGGTTTGAGGCGGCTGCCCTGGCAGGCCGGGCACGGCACCTCGCGCATGTAGCCCTCGTAGCGCTCGCGCGCCCAGTCGGACTCCGTCTGCTCGTGTCGCCGCTCAAGGAAGGGAATGACGCCCTCGAAGGTGGCGTAGTACGAACGCTGCCTGCCGTACCGGTTGCGGTAGCGCACGTGGACCTGTTCCTCGACCCCGTGCAGGACCGCCTTCTGCGCCTTGGCGTTCAGCTTGCGCCACGGGGCGTCCATGCGGAATCCGATGGTCGCGGCGAGCGACTCCAGCAGGCGCTGGAAGTAGTCCGCGCTCTGCCCGCCGGCCCACGGGGCGATCGCACCGTCGGCAAGGGACAGCTCCTCGTCGGGCACCACCAGTTCCGGGTCGACCTCCTTGCGGACGCCGATCCCGGTGCACTCGGGGCACGCGCCGTAGGGCGAGTTGAACGAGAACGAACGCGGCTCAAGATCCTCGATCGCCAGCGCGTGGCCGTTCGGGCACGCGAGGTTCTCCGAGAACCCGCGCCTGCGGTGCGGATCGTCGTCCGGCAGGTCCACGAACTCCAGCTCGACCAGGCCGTCGGCGAGCCGCAGCGCCGTTTCCACCGAGTCGGTGAGCCGCTGCTTCGCACTCGGCTTCACGGTCAGCCGGTCGACGACCACGCCGATGTCGTGCTTCTCCTGCTTCTTCAGCTTCGGCGGCTCGGTGAGCGGATACACCGCGCCGTCCACGCGCACCCGGGCGAAGCCCTGCTGTTGGAGGTTGGCGAACAGGTCGACGTACTCGCCCTTGCGGCCGCGCACGACCGGCGCCAGCACCTGGAACCGGGTGCGCGGCTCCATGTCGAGCACCTGGTCGACGATCTGCTGGGGCGTCTGCTTGCTGATCCGCGCGCCGCACTGCGGGCAGTGGGGCGTGCCCGCGCGGGCGTAGAGCAGACGCAGGTAGTCGTAGACCTCGGTGATCGTGCCGACCGTCGAGCGCGGGTTGCGCGAGGTGGACTTCTGGTCGATCGAGACAGCCGGGGACAGACCCTCGATGAACTCCACGTCCGGCTTGTCCATCTGTCCCAGGAACTGACGGGCGTAGGCGGACAACGACTCCACGTAGCGGCGCTGGCCCTCCGCGAAGATGGTGTCGAACGCGAGACTCGACTTGCCCGACCCGGACAGCCCCGTGAACACGATCAGGCTGTCCCGGGGGAGGTCGATGTCGACGCCGCGCAGGTTGTGCTCGCGGGCGCCACGAACTACGAGGCGATCAGCCACCCGAGGTCCCTCCGACTGATGTTCGAGACGCCGACGGCTCCGTGCGGCTGCCGTCGGCCGGTCCCATGCTAGGTCGCACCACCGACAGGAACGGACCGCCCGGACCCGCGCCGAGCCGCGTCGGCGCGTCGCGGACGCGTCAACGCCCGGTGCGCGGGCCGTTCCACGAGAACGGTGAGCAGCCAGGCCACCAGCACGGCGGCGCCGACCACTATCGCCAAGCGTAACCACCACTGCGACACACCGGCCTCGACGAGCCAGCGCGTGAAGACGTAGCCGAGCTGCTGGTGCACCAGGTACAGGCAGTAGCTGATCCCGGCGAGCCAGGTGATCGGTCCGCGTAGCGCCCGCAGCACCGGAAGATCCCAGTCGGGGCCGCGCGCCGCGGCGCACATGCCCAGCAACATCAGGACGAACCCCACCAGGACCCCGGCCGTCGGCGGGTTCGACCGGAACGCCTGGATGACCACCGTCGCGCCCAGCAGCAGGACGAGTTGCCGGGTGGACAGCCTGCGCTGTTGCCACAGCCAGATCGAGATGCCCGCCGCGAACAGGTGCGCGCGGAACAGGCCGGTGGCGGTCGGCAGCGTTTCGAGGGCGCTGATGCCGCGCAGTTCTGAGGACGCGGCCGAGACGAGTGTCACGGTCCACAGCACGACGACCGGACGCACGCGGTGGTGCAGCTTGCCGCGCCACAGCAGGGCCGCGGCGGCGAAGGCGGCCACCTGCACCGGCAGCGTCCAGTAGGACCCGTCGATGCGGTGGAAGGTGTCGGGGTTCCACTCGTGCAAGAGGAAGACGGTGAGCAGAAGGTCGTTGAGGTCGGGCACGTGCCACGGCGGTACCGGGTCGACGACGGGCCCGGCGGGCATCACCGGGTCACCGAACAGGAAGCCGAGCACTCCCTCCTGGTGGCGCCAGCCGTTGAAGCCCACCACGACCGCGCGGGTGACCGTGTAGACCAGCACCACGGCCACCAGGTACGCGGGCAGCAGCCGGGCCAGCCGAGCCCGGAACCACCGCCCGGCCTCGCCCCTGCGAATGGTCGGGCCGATGAAGTACCCGGACAGCACCAGCAGCGTGACCGTGCCGAACGGGATCGCCACCTGGACCGGGTACGGTTCGATCCCGGGCAGGGTGGAGGCGAGTCCCGTGAGGTGACCGGCCACCACGAACGTGATCGCCACGACCCGGATGAGGTCCCAGTTCATCCTCCGCGACGACCCGGCCCGCTCCGGGGAGCTCGCGCGTCCGGGGGCGGTGGCTGCCCGCCCGGCGGCCGCGCCGCTCACCGGCGCACGCTCGACCGGAGGGTCGGCGGTCCGTTCGGCGGTGGTCATACGCTCCCCCAGGTACTCGGCCGTCATCTGACACGATGTGCCCGGGCACAGTAGCGATGGGACGGGGAGTGCGGTCGAGCAGGGCCGCACGAGCTACTACCGTATGTCGGGTGAACGTCACCGAGAACTACACCGGCCACGTCGAGCCGAACGCCGACGCCGCGCGGCGCGTGCTCGACGCGCTGACCATCACCAAGCTGTCGGTGGGCCCGATGGACAACAACACCTACCTGCTGGTGTGCCGGGCCACGGGTGAAGCACTGCTGATCGACGCGGCCAACGACTCCGAACGCATCTCCGACCTCATCGGACACGGCCCCGACCGGCCGTCGCTGCGCACGATCGTCACCACGCACCAGCATCCGGACCACTGGCAGGCGCTGGGCGCGGTCGCGGGGGCGCACGGCGCGAACACCGTCGCGCATCCCGAGGACGCGGAGCCGCTGCCGGTGCCGCCCGACATCCTGGTCGAGCACGGCGACACGCTCTCGGTGGGTGAGTGCACGCTGGAGGTGATCCACCTGCGCGGGCACACGCCGGGCTCGATCGCGCTGCTCTACCAGGACCCGGCCGGGCACCCGCACCTGTTCACGGGCGACTCCCTGTTCCCCGGCGGAGTCGGCAAGACCACATCGCCGGAATCGTTCGGCTCCCTGCTCGACGACGTTCAGCGTCGGGTCTTCGACCGGTTGCCGGACCAGACGTGGTTCTACCCCGGCCACGGCGACGACTCCACGCTCGGCGCCGAACGCCCGCACCTGGCCGAGTGGCGCGAACGCGGCTGGTGAGCGAGTACGCGCGCCCGGCAACGGGCGTCGCCTCACCGGTGCCGACCCACCCGGGCCGGACGCGTTCGCG
>NZ_KB912656.1:109022-122908 GCF_000383795.1 Saccharomonospora saliphila YIM 90502 | reverse complement strand
CGTTCCCGTCGGTGCCCGTCGCGCCCGCGCCTGCCTCCTCGCCGTGCCCGGCGAACTCGTGCCCGGCGAACTCGTGCCCGGTCGTGGCGTGGCCGACGCCGCTGTCCGCACCGCTCGGCGCCTCCGCCTGGAGGTTGAGCGTGCTCACCGCTGTCGGGTCCCGGCGCGATTTCGCCAGGCTCGCGATCGTCGTGACGGTGAGCACGGTGACGATGACTCCCAGCGACACCCAGTTGTTGATCTCCAGCCACGCCGGGGTGAGGTGGTACTCGTGCAGCGCGTGCAGGACCAGCTTCACCCCGATGAAACCGAGGATCACCGCGAGGCCGTAGGAGAGGTAGACCAGCTTGGTCACCAGCCCGCCGAGCAGGAAGTAGAGCTGCCGCAGCCCCATCAGCGCGAACGCGTTGGCGGTGAAGACCAGATACGCCTCCTGGGTGATGCCGAAGATCGCCGGGATCGAGTCCACGGCGAACAGCAGGTCCGCGCTCCCGATGGCCACGATCACCACGAACATCGGGGTCAGGTAGCGCCGACCGTCCCGTGTGACCACGCTGTGGTGCCCGACGTAGTCGTCGGTGACCCGGAAGTACCGCCGCACCCACCGGGTCACGGCGTTCTCGGTGTACTCCTCGTGCCCGCCCTTGTCGCGCACCATGCTGACCGCGGTCCAGAGGAGCACGGCACCGAACAGGAAGAAGATCCACACGAACTGGGCGATCAGCGCGGCGCCGACCGCGATGAACGCGCCCCGCATGACCAGCGCGAGCACGATGCCGATCAGCAGAACCCGGTGCTGGTGGATCGCGGGAACACGGAAGGACGCCATGATCACCATGAAGATGAACAGGTTGTCCACCGACAGCGAGTACTCGGTGATGTAACCGGTGAAGAACTCCACCCCGAAGTCGTGTCCACCGAGTATCCAGACACCGATGCCGAAGAGCACGGCGCAGGAGACGTAGAAGATCACCCACCGGGCCGCCTCACCGGTGGAGACCTGGTGTGGTTTGCGGTCGACGATCAGCAGGTCCGCCACGACGAGGGCGACGAGCGCGACGATCGTGACGGCCCAGAGCCACAAGGGCACGGTCATTCAGCCAACCTCCGGTTAGCGCGTAGCGGCCACTAGCCGGAGGTCTCTCCCACCTGCTCACCCGAGCGGCCGACGATGCCGGGTGCGCACCGACCGCGCGTCACCGTGTTGACGACACCACCGCGAAGGAATACTCCCCTCCACAACGACGCCTCATCCTCGTGCCTCGGGCGCCACCGGGGCCAGTGCGAGATCACCGATATCACCGTTCGCGCGGCGTAATCTCGATCACACGGAGACCACACACCGGTCGCGGGGCCGCCGAGAACTCTCAGGAAACGCCCAATAATGTGGAAACCGTGCCCCGCAACCTGCTTCCCCGTGGCCGCTCCGCCCGTCTGGCGACCCTGGCGCTCGTGGCCGCGGTCCTCGTCACGGGCGGGTTCGTCTGGCTCGGCGACGAGGAACCGCCGAGCCACACCACGCACGAGGCCACCATCGACACCGCCGCGGCACCGGGCTCCGAGGAGCGGGTGCGGCTCGACACCACCGTCTACGTTCCCGAGACGACGCCCGCACCCGCCGTGCTGCTCGCCCACGGGTTCGGTGCCGACAAGACCAGCGTGTCCGACGAGGCGGCCGAGCTCGCCGAGCGCGGTTTCCTCGTGCTGACGTGGTCGGCGCGCGGGTTCGGGGCGAGCAGCGGCCGCATCGGGCTCAACGACCCGGACCGCGAGGTCGCCGACGCCGCGCGGCTGATCGACTACCTCGCCGACCGGCCCGACGTGCGGCTCGACGGCGACGGCGACCCTCGGGTCGGCGTAACCGGCGCCTCCTACGGCGGGGCGCTGGCGCTGCTACTGGCGGGCACCGACGAGCGGGTCGACGCGATCGCCCCGCTGATCACCTACAACGACCTGGCGCAGGCCCTGCTCCCCAACGGCGCGGGCGACGGGCCGGTCGAGGCCGGCACCCCCGCCGCCAACGCGTCCTCCCCCGGCGGGGTGTTCAAGCAGGCCTGGGCGGGCACGCTGTTCTCGGCGGGGCAGGGTTCGGGCACCGGCGGCGGGTCCGAAGCCGAAGCCATCGAACCGGGCGACGATCCGGACGATTTCGACAGTCCGGGCGATCTGGGCGTTTCGGGCGCCCAGGAGGACCCTCCCGGCGCGCCCGACGCGCGGCCCGGACCGGATGCGGAGGGGGCCACGCGCGGAACGGGAGCCGAGCGGTGCGGCCGGTTCACCGAGCAGGTCTGCGCGGCCTACACCGACGTCGCCACCGACGGCGTGGCCACCGAGGAGACGCTCGCGCTGCTGCGCCGGGTATCCCCCGCGTCGGTCACCGACGACATCACGATCCCCACGCTGCTGGTGCAGGGCGAGAACGACACGCTGTTCGGCCTGTCCCAGGCCGACGCGAACGCACGGCAGATCACCGAGGCGGGCGGGGACGTGTCGATGATCTGGTACACCGGCGGGCACGACGGCGGTTCCCCCGGTTCACAGCTGCGGGGCACCATCGGCGACTTCCTGGAGTTCCACCTCGCAGGCACCGGCTCCGACCCGGTCCCCGGTTTCCGCTACGACGTGCAGGGGGCCCTCCAGGCCGACGGCGCGCCCTCGGTGCGCACGGTGCGCGCACCGATGTACCCGGGCCTGGGTGACGAGCCGGTGCGACGCCGCACGGTCGAGCTGTCCGGTCCCGAACAGTTCGCGCAGCGCCCGCCAGGGGCCACGCCCGCCGCCGTCAGCGGCATCCCCGGGCTGAACCGCGTGCTCACGACCTCCTCCCGGTTGTCCGGCCTCTTCGCACTCGACCCGCCGGGCCAGTCCGCGACGTTCACCTCCGCACCGCTCGACGAGCAACTGCTCGTCGCGGGCTCGCCGACGGTGCGGCTGCGGGTGGCCGCCGAGGGCGGGGTTCCAGAGGGCGGCGCGGTGTTGTTCGCCAAGCTCTACGACGTCAACCCGGACGGCACCCGGACCCTGCCGGGCAACGCCGTCATGCCCGTACGGGTGCCGTCGCTGCCCGCCGACGGCAGCCCGGTCGAGGTGACGGTGACCCTGCCGGGCATCGTCCGGCCGGTCGAGGCCGGGCACCGGCTTCAGCTCGTCGTGGGTACCACCGACCAGGCCCACGCCGTGCCCCGCGAACCCGCCGCCTTCCGCGTCGCGCTGGCCGGGGAGCCGGCGGTGGCCGCTCCGGTGGTCGACGGCACCACGCTCGACTCCGGCTTGCCGGTCGGGCAACTGCTCGGGATCGGCGGTGTGCTCGCCGCGGCCGCCGTCGCCGGCGGCGTCGCGGCGCTGCGCCGCAAGCGCTCGGACCGTGCCGATCCGGAGCTGACCGGAACGCCCTTGGTGATCGACGGGCTGACCAAGTCCTACCCCGGTGGGCTCACCGCCGTGCGCGACCTGTCGTTCCGGGTGGAACCCGGCCAGGTCCTCGGCCTGCTCGGCCCGAACGGGGCGGGCAAGACGACGACACTGCGCATGCTGATGGGACTGATCGCACCGACCGAGGGCGAGATCAGGGTTTTCGGTCACCGTGTGCGGCCGGGGGCTCCCGTGCTGTCCCGCATCGGCTCGTTCGTCGAGGGCTCGGGATTCCTGCCCCACCTCTCCGGCGCGGCGAACCTGCGGCTGTACTGGGAGGCGACGGGCCGGCCCGCCGACAAGGCCCACGTCGAGGAGGCCCTGGAGATCGCCGGGCTCGGCGACGCCGTGCACCGCAAGGTGCGCACCTACAGCCAGGGCATGCGGCAGCGTCTGGCCATCGCGCAGGCCATGCTCGGGCTGCCCGAGCTGCTCGTACTCGACGAGCCGACCAACGGGCTGGACCCGCCTCAGATCCATCAGATGCGTGAGGTGCTGCGCCGCTACGCCGACACAGGGCGCACGGTGGTGGTCTCCAGCCACCTGCTCGCCGAGGTCGAGCAGACCTGCACCCACGTGGTCGTCATGCACCGCGGCGGGCTGGTGGCCTCCGGGGCGGTCAGCGAGATCGTCTCCGAGGCCGGGGCCGCGACGTTCCGGGTCGACGACCCCGAGGCCGCCGCCGAGGCGCTGCGCGGTGTCGGCGGCGTGTCGGGCGTGGACACCGAGGGTGCACTGGTGCACGCCGACCTCGACGGGATGCCCCGGTCCGAGGCCGTCGCCGCGCTGGTCCGCGCCGGGGTGTCGGTGGAACAGGCGGGCCCGCGACGCAGGCTCGAGGACGCGTTCCTGCAACTGGTCGGAGAAGAGGAGCCCGGGCGATGAGCGGCACGGACCACGGCAGCGACGGCGAGGCCCCGCGCGCCCCCTCCGGAGCCCGGTCCGGCGTCGCCGACCACGGCGTGCACACCGACCCGGGGGCGCTGGACGAGCTGACCGACGCGGCCCGCGGCGAGGCGACCGAGGCCGGTCCCGACGGCGCGGTGGCGGGCTACCGGCAGGGGCGCACCCTGCGTCTGAGTGTCGAACTGCGCAGGCAGCTGCGCCGACGCCGGACCCAGTTCGTGCTCGCGCTCGTGGCGCTGTTGCCGATCCTGCTCGTTCTCGCGTTCGAGATCGGCGAGGCCGAGTCGAACCGGCGTTCCGGCGGCTTCATCGACCTCGCGACGGCGAGCGCGCCGAACTTCGTGGTCCTCACCCTGTTCGTGTCGGGCTCGTTCCTGCTGCCCATGATCGTGGCGCTGTACTTCGGCGACACCGTGGCCAGCGAGTCGTCGTGGTCGAGCATGAAGTACCTGCTCGCGATCCCGGTGCCCCGGCACCGGTTGCTGCGGCAGAAGGCGATCGCCTCCGCGCTGTTGTCGGCGCTGACGTTGGTGGTGCTGCCCGTGGTGGCGCTGCTGGTGGGCGTGGTGTGGTACGGCACGGGCGACGCGATCAGCCCCACCGGGGACGCCATCGCCTTCGCGCCGAGCCTGATCGCGATCGCGCTCGGCACCCTCTACATCCTGCTCCAACTCGCGTGGGTGGCGGGCCTGGGCCTGTTCCTGAGCGTGTCCACCGACGCTCCGCTGGGCGCGGTGGGCGGCACGGTGCTCGTGTCGATCCTGTCGCAGATTCTCGACCAGATCACCGCGCTGGGCGGGTTGCGCGAGTTCCTCCCGACACATTTCGCGTTCGCCTGGATGGACCTCATCGCCAGCGAGGTCGACTGGACGGAGATGGCGAGCGGCCTGCTGTCGGCGACGATCTACGCCACCGTGTTCGGCCTCCTCGCGGCGCGCCGATTCGCCACGAAGGACATCACGAGCTGACAAGCGAAGCGGGCTCGCCCTTCCCCGCGGCGGCACGGACCGGCCGCGGGGAAGGTGCCGTGCCCCGCGGTGGCCGACCGTCCTCCCGGCGCTCGTCCGCGGATGGCAGCGAGCCCGCGTGGGGGCGACAATTTCGGCAGAGGATTGTTTCGCCCACCTGCTCGCCGCCCCGTGTGCCCCGAGGGAGACCGCCATGCCGCGACCGGTCCATTTCGAGATCCACGCGAGCGATCCGGAACGCGCCATCACCTTCTACACCACGGTGTTCGACTGGTCCTTCGAGCGGTGGAGCGAAGCTCCGTACTGGCTCGTCACGACCGGCGACGGGCCGGGCATCGACGGTGGACTCGCCCAACGCGAGGGGCCGCCGCCCGAGCCCGATGCCAGTGCGAACGCCTTCCCGGTGACCATGGAGGTCACCGACCTCGACCTGGTCACGCGGGAGATCGAGCAGGCCGGTGGCGGAGTGGTCGCGCCGAAGCGGGCCATTCCTCACTTCGGGTGGATCGAGTACTGCCACGACACCGAGGGCAACCTTTTCGGCCTCCTGCAACCGGACCCGAGCGCCGAGTAGACCCGCGCGCACTCCCCCTGCGGCGCGTGAGCCCGCTCCCGGACGCGCGGGCTCACTCCACTCCCGCGGCGTCCATGCCGCGCAGCTCCTTCTTCAAGTCGCCGATCTCGTCACGCAGGCGGGCCGCCAGCTCGAACTGGAGGTCGCGCGCCGCCTGCATCATCTGGTCGGTCATCTGCTGAATGAGGTCGGCCAGCTCCGCGCGGGGCATCGTGCTCACGTCGCGGTCGGCCAGCACGCCGGAGCTGCGCACCGCATCGCCCTGCTCGGGCTTCTTGCCCCGCGAAGCGTTGCGTCCGGAACCGCCGACCTCGACCTCGGCCTCGGAGTCCTCGGCCTCGGTGTAGACCCGGTCGAGGATGTCGGCGATCTTCTTGCGCAGCGGCTGCGGGTCGAGACCGTGCTCGGTGTTGTACGCGATCTGCTTGGCGCGGCGACGGTTGGTCTCGTCGATGGCGTACCGCATCGAGTCGGTGACCGTGTCCGCGTACATGTGGACCTGCCCCGACACGTTCCGCGCGGCACGGCCGATCGTCTGGATCAGCGAGGTACCGCTGCGCAGGAAGCCCTCCTTGTCGGCGTCGAGGATCGCCACCAACGACACCTCCGGCAGGTCGAGCCCCTCCCGCAGGAGGTTGATCCCGACCAGCACGTCGAAATCGCCCGAGCGCAGCTGCCGCAGCAACTCGACGCGGCGCAACGTGTCGACCTCGGAGTGCAGGTAGCGGACCCGAATCCCGAGTTCGAGCAGGTAGTCGGTGAGGTCCTCGGCCATCTTCTTGGTGAGGGTGGTCACCAGCGCCCGCTCGTCCCGCTCGGCGCGCGTGCGGATCTCGTGCACCAGGTCGTCGATCTGGCCCTCGGTGGGCTTGACGATCACCTCGGGGTCGACCAGGCCGGTGGGCCGGATGACCTGCTCGACGAACTCGCCACCCGCCTGGCCCATCTCGTACGGGCCGGGAGTCGCCGACAGGTACACGGTCTGCCCGATGCGGTCGGAGAACTCCTCCCAGGTCAGCGGCCGGTTGTCGAGCGCGCTGGGCAGGCGGAATCCGTGTTCGACCAGCGTGCGCTTGCGCGAGGCATCGCCTTCGTACATGCCACCGACCTGGGGCACCGTCACGTGCGACTCGTCGATGACGAGCAGGAAGTCCTCGGGGAAGTAGTCGAGCAGGGTCGCCGGGGCCGACCCGGCCGAGCGGCCGTCGACGTGCCGCGAGTAGTTCTCGATACCCGAGCAGAAGCCGACCTGGCGCATCATCTCGATGTCGTAGGTGGTGCGCATCCGCAGCCGCTGGGCCTCGAGCAACCTGCCCTGGTTCTCCAGCTTCTCCAGCTGCTCGGACAGCTCCGCCTCGATCCCCTTGATCGCCTTCTCCATGCGCTCGGGCCCGGCGACGTAGTGGGTGGCGGGAAAGATCCGCACCTCCTCGACCTCGTTGACGACGTCGCCGGTCAGCGGGTGCAGGTAGTAGAGCCGGTCGATCTCGTCGCCGAAGAACTCGACGCGGATGGCGAGCTCCTCGTAGGCGGGGATGATCTCGACGGTGTCCCCCCGGACGCGGAACGTGCCACGAGCGAACGCCGTGTCGTTGCGGGCGTACTGGACGTCGACCAGCGCACGCAGGAACGTGTCCCGGTCGATCTCCTCGCCCACCGCGAGACGGGTGGAGCGGTCGAGGTACGACTGCGGGGTTCCCAGGCCGTAGATGCAGGACACGCTCGCCACCACGATGACGTCGCGCCGGGAAAGCAGGTTCATCGTGGCCGAGTGCCGCAGCCGCTCCACGTCGTCGTTGATCGACGAGTCCTTCTCGATGTAGGTGTCGGTCTGCGGGACGTAGGCCTCGGGCTGGTAGTAGTCGTAGTAGCTGACGAAGTACTCGACCGCGTTGTGCGGGAAGAACTCCCGCAGCTCGTTGGCCAGCTGCGCGGCCAACGTCTTGTTCGGCGCCATGACCAGGGTCGGCCGCTGCACCCGCTCGATCAGCCAGGCGGTCGTCGCCGACTTGCCGGTCCCCGTCGCGCCGAGCAGCACGACGTCGGTCTCCCCCTCGGCGAGCCTGCGGTCGAGCTCGTCGATGGCCTCGGGCTGGTCGCCCGCGGGCGCGTAGTCGCTGACCACGGTGAACCGGCCGTCGCTGCGCGGAATCTCGGAGACCGGCCGGAACTCGGAATGGGCCAGAACGGGATGTTCGGTCGCGAATGCCACGCTTTCCAGAGTAGGCGCTGACACCGACAGTCCGGCCCATGGCGGGCCGGGTCAGCTCGCCGCGTCGAGCGTCTCCGCCGGGACGCGGGTGAGCAGCACCGACAGGCACCGTTCGCAGGGCATCCCGCGCAACGACGGGAGCCACTCGGCCTCCCCGGGCCGCAGGCTGGCACCACAGAACGCGCTCAGCTCGCCCGACGCCGGTTCCACGGTGGGAAGCGGCACGACGTGGCTGACCCGCTTGCTCTCCCCTACCGTTCCGCGCCGTAAGCGCGCGACCGCGACGGCTTCCCCCGGTTCAGGCAGTGTGGACCCCATAGGGTGAGAATAATCGCCGAACTACGGCGACGCTTCGTGTCCAGCGACCAATGATCGGCCACACCGCTGGTCCGGTGGACCGAAACCCACGCCTTACCTCGGCTTTCCCGCTCGGCCGCCGGGACGCCTCGCCGCCTCGCCGGACCGGGTCACCGGGCCGTGGCGCCCCGCAGCACCGCCTCTCCCAGCCGGTGGCACAACCGTAGCGCCAGTTCGACGTCCAGCCGGTTGTCGGCGATCGGCCCGCCCAGCAACTCCTCGGCCTTGCGCACCCGGTACTGCACCGAGTTCTTGTGCATCGACAGCCGCGACGCGGCCGCGGTGTAGCTGCCCCCTGAGGCGAGGAAGACCCGCAACGTCTCCCGGAGGCGTTCCTGCTGCGGATCGTCGTCGGCGAGCGCGCCCAGGGTGTCGGCCACCCACGTTCGCGCGGCCTGGAGGTCGGCGCTCATCAACGCCACGGACCCGACCTCGCGAAAGCTCAGCAACCGCGCGCAGCGCTCCCCCGCCGCGCGCGACAACGCCTGCACCCGCAGGGCCTGCCGGTGCGTGCGGCGGAACCCGGACAGGCCGGAGGCCGGGTCGCCCAGGGCGATCCGCACCTCGGGGTCGGAGTCGAGCAGGGCGCGCTCGGCCTCGAGGCACCGCGCCGACGTCGCCTCCGCGACCGGGAGCCACACCCACGCGCACAGTTCGTCGTGCGGAACGAAAAGGGGGCGCTCCTCCCTGTCCCCGTATCCCGGCAGCCGGTGCGCCACACGTTCGAGCCCGGCCAACGGGTCCGGTGGATGGGCCTGCGCCGGGTACCACACGATCATGCCGACGTGGTGCCCCCGCAGGCGGTACCCGAGCGCCAGCTCGGAGGCGTCGACGTCCACGCTCTCGTCGTCGAGCACGGCGCGCACCCGTGCCGCGCGCACGGCGCTGCGGTTGAGCGACCAGCGGTTGCGCTCGTCCTCGTAGGCGGAGACGACCTGCTGGGTCACCCGGTCGATGAAGGCGAAGGCCGTGGCCAGGGCCGTGCGCATGGAGCCACCCAGGTCACCGGGATCGGCGATCTGCCGCGCGCCCTCGTCAAGGGCGTGATCCAGCACGGCGGTCTGTCCCAGATAGTAGGCCCGGACCAGGTGCACCACGGACGTGCCGCGCTGTGCGAGCCTGCGCGCGTACTCGATCGCCGACGCGGGAGCCTCGACCCGGTCCGGTGCGATGCCGTGCCGGAAGAGGCCGAGCGCGGTGTCGATGTTCTGGCGGACGCTCGAGGCGAGCAGGCTCACCATGTTCTCGTCGTCGTGGACCAGGTGCGGGAGTTCCCGCTCGTACAGGGCCACCAGCTCGGCGGTCAGCTCCTGCTCCCGGCCCGCCATGGCCGTCGCGACGTCCGCGAGCTTCTGCGTGATGTCGGCCTCACCCTGCACGCGGGCCACTCTAGGGCGTGACACTCGTTCCGGGGGTGTCAACCCGGCTCTCGCGCGTCAGGATGTGCCCATGGGCGTACACCCGCCGAAGCAGGAGCGCTTCGACCTCGCCACGAATACCAACATCGACCCGAAAGGGGTCGCCCGGCCGGTCGAGGAGTACCGACTGGAACCGTTCGGGCTCTACCTCGCCCGGCCCACTCCCGGCCGCCCCCAGTTCCACTACCTCGAATCCTGGCTGCTGCCGGAGCTGGGCCTGCGGATCACCGATTTCTGGTTCAACCCGGGCCACGAGCGCGACCAGGACCTCTACCTCGATGTGGTATCCATCGACGTCAACGGCGACGTGTGGCGCACGACGGACCTCTACCTGGATCTCGTGCTCCGCACGTCCCGGGACGTTCGGGTGATCGACAGTGACGAGCTGCTCGCGGCCACCGCCGAGGGATTGGTGTCCCGGCAGGAGGCCCGGCTGGCCCTGGACACCGCGTTCGCCACGGTGGACGCCCTCGCCGCCCACCACTACGACCTCGCGGCCTGGCTCGCCACCACGAACACCCACCTCACCTGGCGCCGCTAACCCCCGCGAGTCGCCCCTTCCCGCCCGCGAGTCGCCCCTTCCCGCCCGTGAGTCGCCGCGCTCGGCGGAGGTGTGGCCTCGTCGAACTCGCCGTGGACCCGCGTCCACCGGCCCACCTGGCCGTTCGAATCCGGGTGCCGTCGCACCGGGGTCGGCGCTCCGCGTCCGCGTCGCTCACGTGGTGAGCGCGAACACCTCAGCGTGTGGTGACCGACCACCCGGAACGGGCCGCCCACTCCTCCGCCCGGGTGAAGGCCGCGGTGATCCACGGTTGCTTACGGTCCGCGTAGGCCCGCACATCGGCGTCGTCGCGGTGGTCGTCGGCCAATCGCCGCTTGAGCTGGGTGTAGGCGACGACCTCCTCCGGAACCGCGCGCAGCCAGTCCCGGAACAGCACGGCCAACCGCCAGGCGGGCCCGTCCGCCGGGCGCACGTGGAGGTTCACCGGGCGACCGGGATCGGCACCCACGTGCACCCTCTTCTCCCAGGACGACTCGCCGTCGGTCGAGTGGTCGTACCACTCCCCCGGCACACGCACGAAACCCGCGTCGGACAGGGGCTCCGCCAGCGCATCGGCGTCGGCGAGCTCCGGGACGACGAGTTGCAGATCCAGCACGTCCTTGGCGGGCAGTCCCGGCACCGCCGTCGACCCGATGTGGTCGGTCCGCACCGCGCGCTCACCCGCGACGGCGCGGACCCGCGCCAGCGCCCGCTCGGCCTGCTCGGGCCATTCCGGGTCTGGTGTCACCAGGACGGGCGGCTGGGCCGGACGCGGGCGCCGCTGACGCACGGCGGCCTCGAACGGAACGAGGCGGTCGGCCCACACGGCGTCCACCCGGCGCAGGACCGCGTCGCGGTCGCCGCCGTTGTCGATCCACACGTCGGCCACCGCGCGGCGTTGCGCCGTGGTGGCCTGGGCCGCGATGCGAGCCCGCGCGTCCTCGGCGTTCATGCCGCGGGTCTCGGCCAACCGCTGGACGCGCACCTGCTCGTCGGCGTCCACGACCAACACGAGATGGTAGTTCGGAGCGAGCCCGTTCTCCACGAGCAGGGCAACGTCGTGCACGACGATCGCGTCGTCGGCGGCCCGACTCATCAACTCGGCGGTGCGCGCCGCGATGCGCGGGTGCAACACCGCGTTGAGCCGCTCCCGAGCGGCATCGTCGGCGAACGCCGTCGCGGCCAGGGCGGAACGGTCCAGCGCTCCCTCCGCCGTGAGGATGTGCTCACCGAACACGGAGACCAGTTCCGTCAGCCCATCGGTGCCCGGCTCGACGACCTCCCGCGCGATCCGGTCGGCATCGATCACCACAGCTCCGTGCTCGGCCAGGCGGGCTGCCACCGTCGACTTGCCCGCACCGATCCCGCCCGTCAGTCCCACTCGCAACATGGCGGCATTCAATCACGGAGCGGAGCGCGCACCGACGGGCAACTCGCGCATGGCAAAGGGGCAACTCGCGGACATGGGGAGGCAACTCGCGCACGCCGAAGGGGCAACTCGCGGACATGGGGAAGGCCCCCGGTCCGGCTGGACCGGGGGCCTTCCCCATGGGTGTTGCTCAGGCTCCGCCGGAGAGCTTCTCGCGCAGCGCGGCGAGCTGCTCGTCACTGGCCAGCGTGCCGCCCGAACGCTGCTCCTGCTCGGGCTGGGCCGAGCCGTAGCTCTGCTCGCCCCCGCCGCCGGTGGCGTTGTCGGCCACGGCGGCGGCGTTGGCCGCCTGGGCCTCGGCCACCTGGCGCATGTGCTGCTCGTAGCGGGCGTGCGCCTCGGCGTACTGGCGCTCCCACTCCTCACGCTGCTTGTCGTAGCCTTCCTGCCACTCCTGCGTGTCCGGGTCGAAGCCCTCGGGGTAGATGTAGTTGCCCTGGTCGTCGTACTCGGCGGCCATGCCGTACTGCGTCGGGTCGAAGTCGGCGTCCGGGGTGAAGCCCTCGTTCGCCTGCTTCAGCGACAGCGAGATGCGGCGCCGCTCCAGGTCGATGTCGATGACCTTGACCATGACCTCGCCGCCGACCTGCACGACCTGCTCCGGGATCTCCACGTGGCGCTCGGCCAGCTCGGAGATGTGCACCAGGCCCTCGATGCCCTCCTCGACGCGGACGAACGCACCGAACGGGACGAGCTTGGTGACCTTGCCCGGCACGATCTGGCCGATCGCGTGGGTCCGGGCGAACTGGCGCCAGGGGTCCTCCTGCGTGGCCTTCAGCGACAGGGACACGCGCTCGCGGTCCATCTCGACGCTGAGCACCTCGACGGTGACCTCCTGGCCGACCTCGACCACCTCGCTCGGGTGGTCGATGTGCTTCCAGGACAGCTCCGAGACGTGCACCAGTCCGTCGACACCGCCGAGGTCGACGAAGGCGCCGAAGTTGACGATGGACGAGACGACGCCCTTGCGGACCTGGCCCTTGGCGAGCGCGTTGAGGAACTCGCTGCGCACCTCGGACTGGGTCTGCTCCAGGTAGGCGCGGCGGGACAGGACCACGTTGTTGCGGTTCTTGTCCAGCTCGATGATCTTGGCTTCGAGTTCACGGCCGACGTAGGGCTGGAGGTCGCGCACGCGGCGCATCTCGACCAGCGAGGCGGGCAGGAAGCCGCGCAGCCCGATGTCGAGGATGAGACCGCCCTTGACGACCTCGATGACCGTGCCGCGGACCGGCTCGTCCCGCTCCTTGAGCTCCTCGATGGTGCCCCAGGCGCGCTCGTACTGGGCGCGCTTCTTCGACAGGATCAGCCGGCCTTCCTTGTCCTCCTTCTGCAGGACAAGGGCCTCCACCGCATCACCGACGGCGACAACCTCAGCCGGGTCGACATCGTGCTTGATGGACAGCTCGCGGGACGGGATGACACCCTCGGTCTTGTAGCCGATGTCGAGCAGCACTTCGTCGCGATCGACCTTGACGATGGTGCCTTCGACGATGTCGCCATCGTTGAAGTATTTGATTGTCTTGTCGATAGCAGCGAGGAAGTCCTCTTCCGTCCCGATGTCGTTGACGGCGACTTGCTTCGCCTGCGCGGAGGCACTCGGGGCGGTGGTGGTGTCGATGGTCATTAGGTGGGTTGCTCCGGTAGCGGCTAGGTCGTAGACGTACAGGTACGTTTCCGGTCTGAAATTGGCTCGTCTGAAGTTGCGTGGCGCGGTGTGGTAGGCGAGGCGACGGCTGTGCACTCTTCTCACGCGAGAACGGCCGCGAGCATCACCAGATGGTGCGCGACCCCGACCCGCCAGACGTGACGTCACGAGCACCGACGTCAGCCGACTCGAAGGCAGCGCGAACCCACTGCGCTGAGAGTTATCCTACGCGGCGACGACGGCACCGCACAATCAGGGTCCACCCGTGGTCGTCGGCCGCCGTCACGACCGTCACCGCCCGGCGAGAGGACGCACTCCGTGCCCCAGGCCAGCACGTCAGGACCCGCCCCCGAGGACGCCGCGAACGCGGGCGGAACCGGGCGGCACGCCCACGCCGAGGCGGTCCTCGGCACCGCCGGGGTGGC
>NZ_KB912656.1:84380-108922 GCF_000383795.1 Saccharomonospora saliphila YIM 90502 | reverse complement strand
CGGCTGGATCGCGTCCGCGCGCTGGCGACGTGGGTCGGCGAGGGCCGCCCCGTGACCGAGGAGGGCGAGCTGGGTCCCGGCGAGGCGGCCGCTGCGGCGCGAGAACTCGGCATCGTCGGCGCTTCCGCGACGACGGAGCTGGCGCAACTGTGGGAACTGGCCGACGCCCTCGGGTTCCTCGACGTGCGGGACGACGACGCCGTCGCCGCCGGGACGGTGGACGAGTGGCCGGATGGTGACGACGACACGGTGCTGCGGGTCTGGCGTCAGGCGCTGACCGAGATGACGGCGTGGAGCGTGCTCACCGACGCCGACCGTGCCGAGGAGACGGCTCTGGACCTCCGCCCGGCGGGCAGCACGGTGCTGACTCTCGTTCCCGCGCGCGAGCACGGCCTTCCGCTGGCCACGCTGGCTGAGATGATCCACACCATGGCGGTCGCAGACCTACCATCCGAACTGGCCGACTCCGCGTGGCAGGCCTGGGTCGCCGCACACGGCGACCCAGCGCGCGTGCTCTACGAGCGGATGGTCGACCTGGGCGCCGTCGAGATCGACGACACGGACGTCGTCCGGCTGACACCGCTGGGGCAGTACGCCCTGTGGGAGGACATGCGGTGGGAGATCGAGATTCCGCTGCTGCCGGAACCGCGCGAGATGACGGCCGCCCAGCTCGTGTTGGTCGGCACCAGCGGCAGTGACGAGCAGCTTGCCGAGGAGTGGCAACGGTGGCGCGCGGAGCGGGAATCGGACACGGCCGCCCGGGAGCTGGCGGAGGTCGCAGGCGCGGGAGGACCCGACGAGCGCATCATCGTGACGTCGCTGCTCCGCGACCTCGGCACCCACGCCGACGACGTGTGGCGCGATTGGCTCGACGACCCCTCGCTGCGCCCCTACGCGAAGCAGGCGCTGAGTGAGCTGCACGGTCCGGCGCCCGAGTTCGACCCGGGCGTCGACGACCTGGCGTGGCTCCTGCTCGATCTCTACTGCGAGGTCGACGAGGACGAACCGCCGGAGGACCTGGGTGAGGCGCTCGCCGACGCGGTGCGCCCCGGAGAGGAAGCCGTGTTCGATGCGATGACCCGGCTCGACCATCCCCACCGGCACACGGTGCTCACGCTGATCGGGCGGCACCATCCGGACAAGGCGGTGGCGAAGGCGGCGCGGAAGGCGTCGTTCCGGGCGCCCGGTTCGTAGTTCGCGGCTTACGTGCCGATGCTGTCGATGACGGCCTCGGCCACGGCCTTCATGGTGGTGCGGCGGTCCATCGCGGTGCGCTGGATCCAGCGGAAGGCGTCCGGCTCGGTGAGCCCCTGGTTGGTCATCAGCATGCCCTTGGCACGGTCGATCACCTTGCGGGTCTCCAGCCGTTCGTTCAGGCCCGCGACCTCGGACTCCAGCGCCTGCAACTCGGCGAACCGGCTGACGGCGAGCTCGATGGCGGGGACGAGATCCCGCTTGGCGAACGGCTTGACCAGGTACGCCATGCTGCCCGCCTCCCGGGCACGTTCCACCAGGTCACGCTGGCTGAACGCGGTGAGGATGACGACCGGCGCGATGCGGTCCCCGGTGATCTTCGCCGCCGCGTCGATCCCGTCAAGCTTCGGCATCTTGACATCGAGGATGACGAGATCGGGCTGGAGCTCGCCCGCGAGCTTGATCGCTTCCTCGCCGTCCCCGGCTTCGCCGACGACCTCGTAACCCTCTTCACGGAGCATCTCGACGAGGTCGAGTCGGATCAATGCCTCGTCCTCGGCGACGAGCACGCGACGCTGGGGCGTGGGAGCGGCGTCGTTGGCTTCGCTAGCCGCTTCGCTCACCGGGGGTCCTCCTGGACGATCGACGGTACGGTCTGACTGTGGCGGTCCGCCACCGGAGAGGTTACCGGTAACAGCGGCGCAGGTCGTGATGGCGTTCGCCACGTGCCGTGACCATCCGGCCCCGTCTGCACCCGTGCCTGCGAAGCACAGCCCCCGGATGCCGAACGCCGCGCGACGCCGAGTAAGCTACGCACTACGCCCCCGTAGCCCAATCGGCAGAGGCAGCGGACTCAAAATCCGTCCAGTGTGCGTTCGAGTCGCACCGGGGGCACCCTCCGTCACCACACGAAACGGCCCTTCACCTGCGCAAACGCGGTGAGGGGCCGTTCTCGTAGTGTCCGGCCGTGTCCGGCTATGTACCGCCGTCGTCCGGCGTCTGTGGCACCGGTGTGGAACGAGACTCAGCTGTGGGGAGCCCGAGCACCCGGTCGATGCGCTCGCGGGCGGCCTCCTCCTGGCCGGCGAGGACCTTCGCGTAGATCTGGTGGAGGACGGCTACGGAGTGGCCGGCCCACTCGGCCACCTGTGTCGAGGGCACGCTGGCCGCGAGCCACGTCGACACGCAAGCGTGCCGCAGCTCGTAGGGCCGTCGGGCAAGTACGGAAGCGTACTCGGCTTCCGTCAGCACCGTTCCGCGGGCGTTGTCCCACACCCGCGCGATCGTGGATTCGCCCACGAGCCCACCTGTGAAGTTTCGGAACAGCCGGCCATCGCCTGCGGTGCCGTACCGCTTCAGGTGTGCGTACAGCAGCTCGGTCAGCGGCGGACGACACGGCACGTGCCGCACCTCTCCCCTGCCACGCTGCTTGAGCGTTCAGCAGCCGTCACCAAGGTGTTCACATCGCCGGAGGTCAGCAGTCCGGTTGTGAGCTCGCGAAATCCGGCGCGGCGCGTCTGGGGCCAGGAACCGGCCGGGCTGGTCGCACCCCGCGGTCTTCGGTAGTTGACCACGCCGGAGTGTTCCAGTAGTAAGTGATCAAGCGACGGGGACAGCAATTTCGTAGTGGACCGCCGGGTTGTGGTGCGGGTCGGTTCGGCCGTCGTGGTCGAGGGGTAGCGCACGGCGAGCCAGGGTGCGTGCGGTGGACTTTTCGGCCCGTCCGCGCGCGCCGCGGCGGTACCCACGATCTCGTCGTCGAGCGCCGCGAATTGTCGCGGGTGCGAGAAATAGGCGCTGTCCATGTCGATGACGTCGGCGTGCCATTGGGGTCGGCAACCGTGGCCGAAAACCCGGTAGAAGGTGTCAAGAATGATCGATCTCGCGCCGTCGGCATCGGCCGGTACGCTTCGCGAATCACGTACTGGCCGACTCGGCGTTCGTCCAGGTTCGCCACGGTTACCTCCCTCATCGACGGTCGTTGTTGCAAGCCATATGCAATTTGCGTCAGACCCTCTCGCGCACCGAACGCTGGCGACCGTTCGCCGAGGCAGTGGGCGCGTACGTGAACTCGGCCAACGCCGACGGCTTGGAGCCCGCACCGCCCGAAACCGACCCCTACTCACGCGACTACGAAGCCGCGCTGCGCACCGTTGAGTGCAACGACAGCACGCGGCCGAGCCGCGCGGAAGTCATCCGCGACATCCGCCAGCTGCGCGAGACCGACCCGCACCCGATCCTCACGGGACTGGAAGCGACCACCCGTGCCTTCTGGGACAGGCCGCGAGAAAACGCACAGGCTGGGCAGCTCCGAGATGCCCCCGATTCTGCTCACTCAGGCCGAACACGAACCGACCACGCCTTGTGATGGCGCCAAGCGCATGCAGGCCGAGCTTCCGGGCTCCCGCATGGGTAGTGCTCGTCATGGGCGGGCATCGTCGAGTCGCTGGCCGCGAGCCACGTCGACACGGTCGGTCGGAGTGATCGGCCCGCGCCTGCGTTGCGGGAGGCGCCTAGACCGTGGCGGGTTCCTTCCCGGCTGTGGCGGACTCCGGGTCGTGCCTGCGCAGTGCGACCAGGGCGACCGCGCAGATCGCGACCACCGCGGCGGCACCGACATAGAGCTGGGTCGCCGAGGCGCCTGCGTCCTTGAACATCCCCGCGACGGTCGGGGACAGGATGGCGCCGATACGCCCCATGCCGAGCGCCCAGCCCATGCCGACGCTGCGGACGTTGGAGGGGTACAACGCGGGCCCGACGGTGTACGCACCGGCGATGCAGCCGTTGATCAGCGCACCGACGATGACGCCGATTCCCAACCCGAGCCACAGGATCGAGGTGCTGAGAATGAAGATAATCATCATCGTCGCGGAGAGCAGCGAGAACCCGATCAGCACGCCTCGCGGCGCTCGCACCCGGGCGGCCAGGCCGTAGAGCACCGAGCCGAGCGTGCCGCCGATCGAGATCGCCATCCCGGCGGTGACCGCGGCGCTCTCCGAAAGCCCGTCCTCGACCAGCAGGGTGGGAGTCCAGCTGTTCACGAAGTAGAAGCCGAACATGATGGTGATGAAGGTGATCCAGAGCAGGATCGTGGGGGTGATCAGCTGCTTCAGCCACCCCGAGCTGGTCTGCCTGGCTTCCGCCCGACCGGAGGCCGCCTGGTCGAGGTCCGTCTGGCTCATGGAGTCCATCCCCATCCGCGCCAGCGTCCGGTTGATGCCGTCCAGGGCGCCCCGCGGACGGCGCTGCTCCAGGAAGGCGATCGACTCGGGCAGAAGCAGCGCGATGACGACCAGGGCGAGCAGCGTTCCGAAACCGCCGACGTAGAAGACGATCCGCCAGTCACCGCTCACCGTGGCCTTCGCGACCACGCTCGCCACGGTCGCACCGATGCCGTACCCGGCGGTGTAGATGCCGATGGCAAGCCCGCGGTTCTTCGCGTTCGAGAACTCGCTGGCGATCACGTTGGTGCTGGCCAGAATGCCGCCCACGCCGATGCCGGTGAGGAGTCGGAAGAAGCCCATCACCGTCACTGACGGGGCCATCGCGGCGCCGAACATCCCGATCGTGCCGAGGGTGAGGCTGATCAAGATCAACGGGCGACGCCCGATCAGGTCTGCGAAGGGTGCGAGCAGCATCGAACCCACGGCCATTCCGATCAGGCCGACCGAGACCAGCAGTCCGAACTGGGAGCCGTTCAGGCCGAACTCCTCGCTTACCGAGGGGCCGGTGAATGCGACCGCCATGACGTCGAAGCCGTCGAGGCAGTTCATGAAGGTGCACAGCGCGACGATCAGCCATTGGTAGCCGGACATCGGCGCCGCGCCGATGCGTTCAGTGATGTTCATGGAGGCGTCCAGAGGTGAGGGATCCGGTACGCCGGATCAGGTGAGGTGGAGGGTGACGGTGGCGCGGTCGCCAGTGCTGTTGGCCACCGCGCGGGAGACGCAGAGGCAGAGGTTCGCGGAGCGCCGCTTCTGCTCTTCGCTGAGGAAGACGTCGCGGTGGTCGATGGTGCCGTCCACCTCGACGACCTTGGCCAGGCAGAGTCCGCACTCGCCCTTGCGGCAGTCCGAGAGCGTGTCGACTCCGGCTGAGTTCAAGGCGTCCAGGATCGAGGTGTCGCGTGCGACCACGACCTCGCGGCCGAGCTGCGGCAGGAACACCCGGAACTCCTCGGCACCGAATCGGCCGCTCGATCCGAAGGTTTCGAACCGCAGATTGGTCGCCGGCAACGCGTGGTCGGTCCAGCTTGACTTGATCGCGTCCATCAGACCGATGGGACCGCACATGTAGAGCTCGGTCGTGGCCGCGTTCGGTGCCGCAGCGATGGTGCCGACCAGGTCGGGAACCGACAACGGCGTGCCTTCGTCGTCAACGTGAACGCGGACCCGGTCACCGTGCTCGGCGGTGAGCTCGTCGACGTAGGCCATCACCCGGCGACTGCGGCCGACGAGCACGAGCTCGTAGTCGGCCCCGCGGCGGCGAAGTGCTGACGCCATCGCGACCAGTGCGGTGATGCCGATGCCGCCTGCGACTAGGACGTAACGGCTGGCGCCGACCGCGAGCGGAAAGTTCTGCACCGGACCGGTGACGGTGAGCTCGTCACCGACGACCAGTGCGTGCATCGCCTCCGAACCTCCCCGGGAGTGGGGCGAGAGCTGCACGCTGAGCGTGAGCCGGCGTCCGCGGTCCTCGGACCGGACGATGGAGTAGGACCGGACCTGCCGTCGGCCGTGGATGTCCAGATCGACGTCGAGGTGAGTGCCGGGGGCCGCGTGCTCGGGGTGCTCGACGTCGAGCACGATCCGGCGGACGCCGTCCGCCACGTAGTCGGCCTCGACGATCCGCCCGCGCTGCCAGCAGGCCTGACGCTGGACCGCCATCAGGCACCCCGCTCAACTGCGGGAGCCGCCGACGGCCGCCCCTCGGCTGCCAGCATCCGCTCCAGGATCTGACGCACCCACATCCCGCCGGCGTCGATGTTGAGGCTGTAGAACTCGTGCTCGGGGTTGGCGTCGATCGCACTCTGCTGGGCGCGCAGCATGTCCTCGTCCTCGCCGAAGACACCGTGCACGGCTTGGCGCAACTGAGTGGTGATGGCCTGGCTGTCCAGGCAGTAGTTGCGCATGAACGCCCAGAAGTAGTGACAGGTGCGGTCGGTCTCGGGCGTGATCGTGTTCATGACGTAGCCGTTGACCCCGTGGCTGCGGTCGCCCTCGGGGGCACCGGTGCCTGCCTTGGCGACTCCCACGTCGATGCGGATCGTGCCCGGCGCTTCGAACGTGATGATCTGCCAGCGGTCGACCTTGCCCTCGAAGCCCGGGAACTTGTCGCGCATGTTCTTCAACCAGAACGGCGGGGCGTCGATGTCGCGCATCCACCGGGTGACGGTGACGGTGTTGCCCTCGTGGACCACGTCGAACTCTGCCTCGGAAAGCTCGTCCTGGCCGATGCTCGAGGAGTGCACGAACTCCTCATGGGTGAGGTCCATCAGGTTGTCGAGCACCAGCTGGTAGTTGCAGTCGGCGTGGATGGTCTCGCCGTCACCGGCCCAGGCCGGGTCGTCCATCTGGTGCATGTCGGGCACGCCGGCCGGATCGGCCAGGTCGGGATCGCCCACCCACACCCAGATGTATCGGTAGCGTTCGACCACGGGATAAGCGGGGACGATCGCGCTCGGGTTGAGGGTTTCCTGCGCGGGCATGCCGGTGCATCGACCCGTCGAGTTGTAGCGCAGCCCGTGGTAGGGGCACTGCAGCTCGTCCCCGATGATCTTGCCTTTCGACAGCGGCGCGAGCCGGTGCCAGCAGGCGTCCGCGAGCGCGACGGCCCGGCCCTCAGTGTTGCGCCACAGCGCCAGCGATACGCCGGCGACGATGCGTGCCAGTGGCTCCTTGGCGGTGACCTCGTAGTCCCAGGCCGCGACGTACCACGCGTTGCGGGGGTAGTTGAAGATCTTCGCCGCGGCGGTGGTCGGTGCCGCGGCATCAGCCGGTGGAGGGGTCGTCAGAGTCATAGCAAGACTCCCTATGGAGATAGGTACTTGTAATGCGGGCCACAAGATAGCTATGGATATAGTTAGTTGGCAAGAGTGGATAGCGTGACTGGCCCGAGGGGAGGGAGACCTTGTCGCTGCGATATGCGCTGATCGCGCTGCTGACCGGTCGTCCCATGACCGGGTACGACATCTCGAAGAGCTTCAGCCGCTCGGTCGCGCACGTCTGGCACGCCCCGGACTCACAGATCTACCCCGAGCTCAACCGGATGGAGCGCGACGGACTCCTCGACTCCGTCGAGGTGCCCTGGGGAAAGAAGGGCACCAAGAAGGAGTACCACGTCACCGACGCGGGGCTGACCACCTTCCGGAAGTGGATGGAAGCGCCGCTCGTGCCGCAGCGACAGCGGGATCCCGCCCACCTGAAGGCGGCGTACTACGACTTCGCTGCCCCCGAGGCGGTGCGCGAGCAGCTGCGACAACAGCAGGCGTACTGGGAAGAGCACCTGGCCATGCTCGAGGGGACCCGGGCAACACTCGTCGACCGCAGTCATCCCACCCTGGCGGCAAGGATCGCCAAGCTGGACGAGCACGAGGCCGAGCTGACCGTCCGTTTCAAGATCTACGCCTACGACGGGCTCATCGCCCGCGCTCGCACCGAACTGGCGTGGATCGAAGACGGCTTCGCGCTGCTCGACGAGATGTACGACTCCTGAGCGAGGCTGCCCCGCACGGCCTGCACGCGACGCCTTACCGCCTCGTCTTGTTTGACCTCAAGTACGACGCAGCGGTCGCTGAACTTCGTGGCGCCCACACCGGCGGGAGTCGTGGCGGCGCGAGCGAGCGTGCGGGGGAGTACCCCAGTGCGCGGTCGGCGCGGTACCGAAACCCGGAGTCCGGAAGTCGGGGATCCTGCTTGCTCAGTTCAAGGCCAAGGGCCTTGCGGGCCCGGCCGGACGGTGTCGGCCGGGCCCGCGATGCGCTCAGTTCTGGTTCCACCAGTAGGCGACCTCGCCGAAGTCGGCGCTCCCGTCCTTGACCAGATCAACGATGACCTGGAACCTGTTCCCCTCGCGCAGGTTGTACCGGCCGCCGTACGACGCCTTCGCGGTGTCGCAGGTGCCATTGCCCCCGGCTCGCAGGGTGTACTGGTAGGTGTTGGCGGTGTAGTCCCAGACTCGGACCCGGGCGGACCACCCGTCGGCCTGGATGTCGCAAACCTGCATCACGTCGCCGTAGGTTTCGAACGTGACCCGCCCGCCCGGGTTGTCGTCCCTCGTGTACATGGTGTAGTCTACGGAACTGGCGCTGGCCGCCGTGCCCGCCTCGCCGAGCGGCGCGGTGCCGCCGGCCGGCGAGGCAGCGGCGTGCGGAGCGAAGACGAAGCCAGCCGTGAGGGTGGCGGCGGCCGCGGCTGCGATACGAACCTTTCGATGCATCGATATCTCCCGATGTTCGCGTGGCGCGATCTGCGCCCGGGCCCCGAGTGGGGTGTCCCACGTCACCGTAGCGGACAAGATCGTCGGTGAGAATGTCGCTCAGCAACATCAGTTCACACGTGACGATCGGCCAGTCGGCCGTTCCGCATGCTGACGGTCGCCGCTTCCGTGAGTGGGGACGCTGGCAGAGAGGGCCTGCTCCGGCAGACTTCCCACTCTGGACCGAACATGCCTCCCGCCCGTTCAGGCGGTTCCTTGGCTGAACCGACCCAAAGCCACCCACCTTGAGTCCCCGCTAAGTCCGTCTTGTCCGACTTCGCGTGCGCACGAGGCCGGTTTGCTCTCCTCCACGAGTTCATCACCGAAAGGACGACGGACAGTCCAGCCACGACTCGCAACGAGGACAACCACCGGGGAATTGCGTGGAAGCGCTTCGCGATGTTCGTACCAGAGCGGTTACTCAGAATTTCCTGGCGAGATTCCCCTGACCGGCTCGCCCCCACAGAACCACCGATCCGCCACTTTCAGAATATAGCGCACTGGGGGCCTTGCGGCAAGACCTGGTATGTGCCGCAGAATCTTTGAAGTCAGAACCCGCGGAAAGCGGGTATTCGAAGCACGTCCGCTCGCGTGTGGGCGCGGCCGGAACGCGCAGCAGGCGGCGAAAGGCGCATCCAGGCAACGGGGGGTTTTCCTATGAACGACGTGATCATCGCCGGCGGTGGACCGACCGGCATGATGCTGGCCAGCGAGCTACGGCTGCACGGCGTGGACGTGCTCGTGCTGGAGCGGGAGGCGGAGCCGAGCACGGTCGTCCGCGCGCTCGGGCTGCACGTGCGCAGCATCGAGTTGATGGACCAGCGGGGTCTGCTGGAGAGATTCCTGGCGCGCGGCCAGACGTACCCGGCCGGTGGCTTCTTCGCCGGTATTCCCACGCCGCCACCCAACCGGCTGGACACCGCGCATGCCTACGTTCTCGGCATCCCGCAGCCCATCACCGACCGCCTGCTGACCGAGCGGGCCAGCGAGCTCGGTGCCGAGATCCGGCGCGGATGCGAACTGGTCGCACTGCACCAGGACGACGAGGGAGTGACTGTCGAGGTCACCGAGGGGGCCACCCCGGACGGCGGGGACACCACCCGGCTGCGCTCACGCTACCTCGTGGGCTGTGATGGCGGACGCAGCACGGTGCGCACGCTGCTCGGCGTCGGCTTTCCCGGCGAGTCGTCCACGACCGAGACCCTGCTGGGCGAAATGGAGGTGACCGCGCCACCGGAGACCGTGGCCTCCGTCGTCGCCGAGGTCCGCGAGACCGAGCAGCGGTTCGGCCTCGGGCCCCTCGAGGACGGGGTGTACCGCGTGGTCGTCCCCGCCGAAGGAGTGGCCGAGGACCGCTCGGTCCCGCCGACCCTGGCGGAGTTCCGGCACCAGCTGCGGGCCATCGCCGGCACCGACTTCGGCGTGCACTCGCCGCGCTGGCTCTCCCGCTTCGGCGACGCGACCCGGCAGGCCGAGCGCTACCGGGCCGGCCGGGTACTGCTGGCCGGCGACGCCGCGCACGTCCACCCACCCGTCGGCGGACAGGGCCTCAACCTCGGTATCCAGGACGCGGTCAACCTCGGCTGGAAGCTGGCCGCCGAGGTCCACGGCTGGGCACCGGAGGGCTTGCTGGACACCTACCACACCGAGCGGCACCCGGTGGCCGCCGCCGTGCTGGACAACACCCGCGCGCAGATGGAGCTGATGTCCACCGAGGCGGGGCCGCGGGCGGTGCGCCGGCTGGTGTCGGAACTGATGGGCTTCGACGAGGTGAACCGCTACCTCATCGAGAAGATCACCGCGATCGGAATCCGCTACGACTTCGGCGCCGGGCACGACCTCCTCGGCCGACGGATGCGGGACGTGAAACTGAAGCGCGGCCGCCTCTACGAGCTCATGCGCGACGGACGCGGCCTGCTGCTCGATCAGACCGGCCGGCTTTCGGTGCGGGGATGGGCGGACCGGGTCGACCACGTCGTCGACACCAGCGAGGAGCTGGACGTGCCGGCCGTCCTGCTGCGGCCGGACGGCCACGTGGCCTGGGCCGGTGAGGATCAGCAGGGGCTGCTCGACCAGCTGCCTCGGTGGTTCGGCGCCGCCGCAGGCTGAGGTGCCGGGCACCGGCGTGGGCACCCGGCGAGCCCGGAGCTCAGTGGCCCTGCGCGACCACACCGCTCAGTTCGTTGGGTGCCCGCTCCAGCTCCACGGATGCCGTCGTCTCACCGGAGGCGAGGTCGACCGCGTGCAACGCGCGCTGCCCGGGGTCGGAGACGAAAGCCGTGCCACCACGCACGAAGATCGCCGGGCGCGGCTCCTGCCACTCCAGCGGCTCCTCCCACTCGTCCAGCACCGGGATCGTGCGCACCACCGTGCCCTCGTCCTGGTCGAGCACATGGATCGCACCGTCGGTGCCGAGCACGAGCGCCTCGCCCTCCGGGCCCCGAGCCAGCGACCGGAACGTGTAACTCGTGCCGAGCTCGACCAGCCGCAACGACGCGTCCTCGGTGTCGATGAGCGACACCCGCGTGGGTCGTTCCAGCTCGGCGTCCTCGTCCTGCTTGTAGTCACCGAGCACGATCGGCGAGGCTTCGGTGCCCGCCTGGTTACCGATGCGGCCGTACTCGGTGGGACTGTCGATCTTCTCGATGACGCCGTCCCGGTAGACGAGCACGCCGTCCTCGCACCCGACCACCACGGCCCCGCCCCGGGCGGTCGCCTCGCCGTGCACGCCGGGGCATTCCTCGTTGCGGGCGATCTCGTTCCGCTCCGCGTCGAGGACCCTGATCCCGGTGCGCTCCTCCTCGGTGCCGAGGGTGACCAGGAGCTCGCCGTTGTCCAGCTCCACGGCGACGCCGTGATGCGGCTCGGCCGTGGTGTAGGACGTGGTGTCCGGCGTGCCGCCGCCCAGTTCGTGCGGGTCGAAGCTGCGCACCTCGCCCGTGCCGTCGGTGAACAACACCGTGCGGCCCGCGTGCCGGACGACGTGACCCGGCTCCGCGCCGGGGAACTCGACGTCGGTCAGCTGCCCGCCCACCGCGTCGAGCACCCGGAACCCGCCGGAGGTCGACACGAGCACATGGCGGTCGTCGCCTGCCGGGTTCACCCGGGTGAATCCCTCGATCGCCACGTCGGCCTCGACCTCGAGCGTCGTGCCGTCGAGCACGTACACGCCGCCGTCGTAGGTCGCCACGACCGGGTCGGCGATGGCGCGCCCGCCACCTGCCCGCTCCGCGCCGTCCCGCTCGGCGTGCGACTCCCGGTCACCGGCGCCACACGCGCCGAGTGTGACGAGCGTGGCCGCTGCCGCGGACAGTGCGGCGAGGCGCCGTGTCCCTCTGCTACTTGCCATGACTCCGTTTCCTTTCGTTCAAAACAGATCACTTCCGGTCGAGGCCGTCGACGATCGTGTCGGTGTTGGTGCGCATCATGTCCACATAGGTCGGTGCGTCGCCGTCCGGTCCGGTGAGCGACTCCGAGTACAGCGACAGGACCCGGACACGCACTCCCGCCTGGGCCGCCAGCACGCGGGCGAGCCGGTCCGGTTGTGAGGAGTCAGCGAAGATGGCGCCGACGTCGGCGGCGCGGATCGCGTCGGCCAGCTCGTTGAGATCCGACGCGCTCGGCGAGGCCAACGTCGTACCACTGGGCACCACGGCCCCGACCACCTCGAACTCGTAGCGCCGGGCGAGGTAGCCGAACACGTGGTGGTTGGTCACGAGCGTGCGGTCCTGCACCGGAATGGCGGCGAAGCGCTCGCTCATCCAGCGGTCCAGCTCCTCCACCCGCTTCCGGTACGAGGACGCGTGCTGCCGGAGCGCGGCTTCGTCAACTCCGTCCACCTCGGCGACGATCTTGTCGGTGAGCACGTCCACCGCGGTGCGCACGCGGCGCGGGTCGGTCCAGAAGTGCGGGTCCGGACGGCCCTTCTGGTCCTCGTTCCGATAGCGCAGGGGGTCCACCCGCTCCCCGACGGCCAGCGTGGGCACCCCCGCGGAGGCCGCGGCGTCGACGTGACGCTGCACGCCCTCCTCGAGACCGAGTCCGTTGGAGACGACCAGGTCGGCGCGCTCCAGTCGCGCCGCCTCCTGGGCCGAGATCGCGAACGAGTGCGGGTCGGCGTTGGGCTTCATCAGCACGGACACCGGAACCTCGTCGCCGACGACCGCGCGAGTGATGTCGCCGAGGATGTTGGTCGTCACCACGATCCCGCCGTCCTCGGACGCCGCACCGGAGCATCCGGCGAGCGCGAGCAGGAACACGGCACCGATCGCACGCAGCGCCCTCATCGCCCCGTCTCCACGACGTACGACGGAGTGATGTCCAGGTCGAAGGCGCGCGCGAGGCGGAGCTCGTCGTTGTAGTCGATCTCGTACACCCGGCGCCGGTCGGGATCGTTGACGTACGCGCGGCTGGTGTCCACCTGGATGGACGGCGCGGCGCCCTCGGGCACGCCGCCCGGCAACAACGCTGCGCTCGCGACCTCCTCACCGGTGGCGTGATCATAGGCGTGCAGCACTCCGTCAGCGGTGAGGGCGAGCACAGGCCCGCCACCGCCTACGGTGTTGACGGCGACGACCGGGCCGGTCTCGAACAGCCTCGCGTGCCGCTCGGCAGCGTCCAGCACCAACACTCCCCGCTCGCCTGCCGGTGCCGTCAGCGTCGCGCTGCCCGGACGATGGGTGAACGCCGTCGCACGCGAAGAGCCCGAAAGCCCTCGCGGATACGCGATCCGCACACCGTCGAATTCGCCGTCGTCCTCGTGCACGAGCAACGCGCCGTCCGCACAGCCGACCACGACTCCGCGCCGGGTCACCGCGGTGCCGCTCGGTGCGGGGCAGGGCTGGTCGATCGTCGCGGCGGGATCACCGTCGCGGGTGCGCACGGAGACGCCATCGTCGGTGGCGACCACCAGGTGCTGTTCGTACGGCACCGCGAGCCCGTCCACGGGCGCACCGGGCTCGGTCCGGCCGTCCTCGAGGGCGTGCCGGTCCAGCAGTGCCGTGGTTCCCTCCTCCTGTGCCACGGCGGTCACGGACGAGTCGGCGTGCGCGGCCACGGCGCGGCCGTCGATCTCACCGGCCCGCCGGATCTGTGCGCGGTAGTAGTGCACGTGGTCGCCGTGGTCGACCGTCCAGGACCCGCCGTCGAGCACCCGCGTCGACTCGCCGGTGACCAGATAGGCGAAGCGCCCGTCGGTGTGGACGCTGTCCACCTCCGCGACGTCGTCGAGCCGCGTGATCTCTTCCGTCAGCAGGTCGAGCACACGGACCGCTCCGGTCTCCGCGTCGGCGAGCACGAGCCGGGATTGGACCTCGGCGACCTCCTCCGCGCCGTCGACGTAGCCGTGCGGAGTGGAAACCTCGGATGCCGGCGGCTGGTCGCGGCCGCAGGCGGTCAACGCCAGTCCGGCCGACACGGCCAGTACGGCGGCTTTGCTGTACGCGATCACGATGAGTAGACGCTCTCCTTGGTAGTGGTGCGGCGGAGGTGCTCCCGCACGCGGGCGGTCAGTGCGGACACGAAGAACAGCGCCACGGCGACCGCGGCGATCGTCGCGCCGGCCGCGGTGCCCCCGTGCCACGAGATGAGAAGTCCGGACGTGGTCGCCACGCAGCCGAGCAGGGCGGCGCCGAGCATGATCAGTGGAATCCGCGTCGCCCAGAACATCGCCGCGGCCGGTGGCGCGATGAGCAGGCCGAACACCAGCAGCGTGCCGACCACGTGGAAGGACGCCACGATCGCCAGCGTGAGCAGGCACAGCAACGCCGCGTGGGCGAGCCGGGGCCGGAGCCCGAGCGTGGCGGCGGTGCGCGGGTCGAAGCTGAGCGCGACGAACGCTCGATGGCCGAACGCGGACACGACGGCGGCGACGGCCAGCGCCGCGCCGAGCTGGAGGAGGTCCTGCCCGCGGACGGCGAGGACATCGCCGAACAGAAAGCCCGTGAGGTCCACCGCGAACGACCGCGAGTGGGACACGATGATCACCCCGGTCGCGAGCATGCCGACGAACAGCAGGCCGATCGCGGTGTCCTGCGAGAAGCGCCGGGAACGTCCGAGCGCGGTCACGCCGAGCGCCATCGCGCCCGCGGCGAGACCGGCGCCGAGCAGGAGATTCCCGCCGGTCAGCGAGGCGAGAGCGACCCCCGGCAGCATGCCGTGCGACATCGCGTCACCGAGGAAGGCCATACCGCGCAACACCACCCAGGTGCCGGCCAGCGCACAGATGAGCGACACGAGGGTGCCGCCCCACAGGGCCCGTTGCACGAAGGAGACCTCGAACGGGGTGATCAACCACTCCACGACGGAGGACCCTATAATGAAAACGAATTTCATTACAACTTAGGAGTGTCATGCCACACACGGACCGCACGGGCGGGGTAGCGATCCGCGGGCTGTCCGCCGGCTATGCGGGCACGGTGGTGCTGCACACGATCACGGCACGGTTTCCTCTCGGAGGGGTGACCGCGATCGTCGGCGCGAACGGGTCGGGGAAGTCGACCCTGCTCAGCGCCGTCGCGGGCGTGCTGCCGCCCGTCACGGGCGCGGTCGACCTACCGGGCGGAACGCGGCCCGCGTTCGTGGTGCAGCGAAGCGCGGTGCCCGACCGGCTGCCGATCACCGTGCGCGAGACGGTGGAGATGGGCCGCTGGGCACGGCGGGGCCCCTGGCGCAGGCTGTCCGATGAGGACGACGAGATCGTCGCCGAGAGCATGCGGGCGCTGGGCGTTTCCCCGCTCGCCCGGCGGCGGCTGAGCACGCTCTCCGGCGGGCAGCGGCAACGTGTACTCGTGGCGCAGGGAATCGCGCAGCGGTCGAACGTGCTGTTGCTCGACGAGCCCACCGCCGGGCTCGACGGGACGGCGAAGGACGCGATCGCGGCGGCGCTCGCCGAGGAGGCCGCGCGAGGCGCGGCGGTGGTCCACGTGACGCACGACCGAGCCGACGCCGCGAGCGCCGACCACTGCCTGGTGCTCTCCGCCGGTCACCTGGCCGGGGAAGGCCCGCCGGGTACTGTGCTCGGTGGCCACGTGCCGGACACGGCCCGCCGCCGCGCGACGATCACGGACGGGTCGTTTCCGCCATCCGGCGTGGCCGTCGCCGACCACGGCACGACCGAGTCCGGCCACGCCTGACCGGAGCGGTACCCGGACGGGCCGCGTCCGGCGTTTCCCGGAGCCGGTCTGGTGTCAGCTCCCCAGCGGAGCGCCGACCGAGAAGGTCGCGCCGAACGGGTCGGTGATCTCGGCCAGCCGACCGTAGACCATGTCGAACGGCTCGGTGGCGGCGCCGCCCGCGTCGGCGGCCCGCCGCGCCGTCACGTCACAGTCCTCGACCTGGAACAGGGTCGTCCACCGGGACTTCCCGGCCGTCGGGTCACCCACGATGCCACCGATCTCGTGGCCGTCGGGCCTGCGCAAGAAGGTGAAGTCCGCGTCCGGCATGTTCGGGTCCGAGTCGAGCGTGTAGTCGAAGACCGCGGTGTAGAAGTCCCGGGCCCGCCCCGGTTCGGCGGTGATGAGGTCGTTGCGAAGCAGGGCGTTCGGCTCGTTGACGATCTGACACCCGATGTGCGCCCGCGCCTGCCACAGTCCGAACTGCGCGCCCGCGGGGTCCCTGATGATGGCCATCCTGCCCTGATCCATCACGTCCATCGAACCGGACAGGACCGCACCGCCCGCGGCCTCGGCCCGGGCCACCGTGGCGTCGCAGTCGTCGGTGGCGAAGTAGAGATTCCACCAGAATTCCGTGGCGTCGGGGTCCGGGTTCGGCATGATCGCCGCGACCGGCCGGCCGCGCAGCAGGCACAGCGTGTAACGACCGGTCTCCTCCGGGCCCACGTCGAACTCCCAGCCGAACAGCGCGCCGTAGAACGCCATCGCCCGGTCGAGATCCGGAATACCGAGATCGATCCAGGTCGGTGTACCCGTCGGCTGGGCCGTGGTCAGCTCACTCATCGTTTCTCCCCACATCGTCGTACTGGGGCGACGGTAGCGCCGGGGTCCGACAACGGCAGGGTTGTGTCACCGGCTCGGGAACGGGGTCCGCGGCGTGCCGTCCCGGCGACGAGGCAGCCCGGCCCGGATGAGGCCGGGCAGGAACCTCGACCACGGCTGTCGATCAGCGACGGGGACTCGCCGAGAACGACGGACCGCGCACCCTTCGCGGACCTCCGGGTACGCGCCCCAGGGGCGTGCGGGACAATGACGGCCATGGTCGAGCAGAGTCTCTGGATGCGCAAAGTCGCGGCCGACCCTTCGCACTCGACCTGGTATGTCGAGCGCTTCCGCTCACTGGCACGGGCGGGTGAGGACCTCGCCGGAGAGGCCCGCCTCGTGGACACCATGGTGCCGCGCCGGGCGCGTATCCTCGACGCGGGCTGCGGGCCCGGCCGCGTGGGCGGCGCGCTGGCCGCGGCCGGTCACGACGTCGTCGGTGTGGACGCCGATCCGGTTCTCATCGACGCGGCCGAGCAGGACCATCCCGGACCGCTCTGGTTGGTGGCCGACCTCGCCGAGCTCGACCTGCCCGCACGCGGCGTCAGCGCACCCTTCGACGCGGTCGTCTGCGCAGGGAACGTGCTGCCGTTCCTCGCACCGAGCACCCGCGGCGACGTGCTGAGCCGGATTCGCCGCCACCTCGCGCCGGACGGCCGCGCCGCGATCGGTTTCGGGGCCGGTCGCGGGTACGAGTTCGCCGAGTTCCTCGCCGACGCCTCGGCCGCCGCGTTGGAGCCCGACCTGCTGCTGTCCACGTGGGACCTGCGCCCGTTCAGCGAGGACTCCGACTTCCTCGTCGCCCTGCTCCGCTCCCGGTGACCGGCACGAGCCGGCCTCGCCCGGTGTCCTCGTGAGCGCCGACCGGTGATCCAGGCGACCAGTGCCGCACGAACGCGCGGGCCCGGGCCGCTCCGCGCGGTGATTCCGCTACTACACACCGGCGTTTCCTGCTATGCTGCTCGGCGAGTGACACCGCGCGAAGGAGCGAACACCGTGGTGATGGACGACGACCTCTCCGGGTAATACCCGGACGGTCGAACCCGCCGACGCGGACACGAGCATGTCCGGTCGGCGTGCCGTCGTGTCGTCACCGACGCCTACCCGCGCGGCCGCGCCGCGCCCGTCTTCTCCGCGAGGCTACGTCACCATGTCCGACCCCCGTGTCGTCTGTTCCGCCCTGTCCTTCTCCTGGCCCGACGGGACCCCGGTCTTCGAGGACCTGTCCTGCACCGTCGGCGACGGGCGCACCGGTCTGGTCGCGCCCAACGGCGTCGGCAAGAGCACCCTGCTCAAGCTGATCGTCGGTGAGTACCGGCCCGACCGGGGGTCCGTCACGGTCGACGGCACCGTGGGCTACGTCCCCCAAGACCTCCCGCTCACCGGCGACCGGACGGTGGCCGAGGTCCTCGGTGTCGCGCCGGTCATCGCGGCGCTCGACGCCATCGCCGCCGGTGACGCGAGCGAGGAGCACTTCACCACGATCGGCGACGACTGGGACATCGAAGAACGCACCACAGCCGAGCTGGAGCGACTCGGCCTCGGCGGGTTGTCCCTCACGCGACGGCTGGACACGCTCAGCGGCGGCCAGGTCACCGCGCTCGGCATCGCGGCGCAGCTACTCATTCGCCCCGACGTCCTGCTGCTGGACGAGCCGACCAACAACCTCGACCTCGACGCGCGACGCAGGCTCTCCGGGGTGCTCGACGACTGGAGCGGATGCCTGGTGGTGGTCAGCCACGACCGCGCCCTGCTCGACCGGATGGACCGCATCACCGAACTCGACCGCGACGGTATCCGGTTCCACGGCGGCGACTTCTCCGCCTACGAACAGGCGGTACGCGCCGAGCGGGAGGCCGTGGAAGCCGACATCCGCAACGCCGAACAGCAGGTCAAGCGCGAGAAGCGGGAGATGCGGGAGGCCCGCGAACGGGCGGCGCGCAGGGCCGGTGCCGGAGCGCGCGAGGCCAGGAGCGGCGGCATTCCCACAGTGCTGGCGGGCGCGCTGAAGCGCCGTGCCCAGGAGTCGGCGGGCAAGTCCCGCGAGGTGCACGGCCAACGGCTCGCCGAGGCCAGGGCCAAACTGGACGAGGCGAGCTCGATGCTGCGCGACGAGCGCACCATCGCCGTCCGCCTGCCCGAAACCGCCGTGCCCGCCGGACGCACCGTCGTCCTCGCCGAAGGTGTCCACGTGCGCTACGACGGGCACGACCTGTTCGACGGCACCGGAATCGACCTCCACATCAGGGGACCCGAGCGGATCGCGCTGACGGGGCCGAACGGAACGGGCAAGTCCACCCTGCTGCGCGTCCTGGGCGGAGCGCGGGAACCGGACGCCGCCCGGACGCTGCGCGGCAACGGTCGCGTCGCCTACCTGTCGCAACGCCTGGACCTGCTGGACCCCGGCCGCTCGGCGGCCGAGAACCTGGCCGACTCCGCGCCGCGGAAGCAGGCCTCCGAGCGCATGCACCTGCTCGCGCGCTACCTCTTCACCGGCCCGCGTGCCCGCCTCCCGGTCGGCATGCTCTCCGGAGGCGAACGGCTGCGCGCCACGCTCGCGTGTGTGCTCCACGCCGAACCGGCACCGCAGTTGCTCCTGCTCGACGAACCGACCAACAATCTCGACCTCGACAGCGTCGGCGCACTGGAAGAGGCGCTGGGCGCCTACCAGGGCGCCTTCGTCGTGGTCAGCCACGACGAACGGTTCCTCACCGCGATCGGGGTGAGCCGGTGGCTGCGGCTGGCGGGCGGACGACTGCGCGAGGTCTGACGCCCGGCCCGATGTCGCTGGTCGCGGACGGCCGGAGGCCCGGCAGGGCGTCACGCGCCCGCGCCTGCCGCTCGAACAGCGGGTGAACGGCTCAAGCCACGACGGCGACAGGATCGTCAACCGACGGACGTGCGCCGATCACGTGGCCGTCACCCGCGTGCGGTTCGGTCTGTGGCGTCGTCGAACGAAGGCAGGAGGACCGATGTCCACCGAGTCCCGCACTCCTTCCGGAGTCAACCGCAGACGCTTCCTCGCAGGCACGGGAGCGGTCGGTGCCGCCACCGCGCTGTTGGCGCTGATGGGCAACGTCGCCGCGGCCCACGGGCCCGGCGCCGGCACGAACCGCGGCACACAGGCGCCGGACAACGGCGGGTACGGTCCGCTGCGTCCGGCGCCGCCGCACGGGGAGCTGTTGCTTCCCGCCGGGTTCTCGTACGTCGCGTTCGGACACACGGGAACGCCCATGTCCGACGGCAACCCCACACCCGGGCGGCACGACGGCATGGCCGCGTTCGCGGGCGACGACGGGACGATCCGGCTCGTACGCAACCACGAGCAGTCGGGCGGCCCGGCGTTCGCCACGCCGCACTACGACCCCGCGGCCGCGGGGGGCACGACCACCCTGGTCTACGACCCGGACGCGCAGCGGCTCGTGGACACCGCTCCTACCCTGTCCGGCACCATCCGCAACTGTGCCGGGGGACCGACGCCGTGGGGCACGTGGCTGTCCTGTGAGGAGACCTTCACCGGCCTCGAGGGTGACCACCCGCACGGGTACGTCTTCGAGGTGCCCGCCGACGCCGACCACCCCGTCGACCCGGTGCCGTACCGGGCCATGGGCCGTTTCACCCACGAGGCTGTGGCCGTCGACCCGGCGACGGGGATCGTGTATCAGACCGAGGACCGGGGCAGCGCGGGCTTCTACCGGTTCGTCCCGGACGTGCCGGGCGACCTCCGCGCCGGCGGAACGCTCCAGATGCTGGCCGTCCGGGACCGGCCCCGCTACGACACCCGGCTGGGACAGCGGCCGGGCGAACCACTGCCGGTCGCGTGGGTCGACATCGCCGATCCGGACCCCGACAGCGCGGACTCGCTCGCGGTGTTCTACCAGGGCCGTGAACAGGGCGGTGCCGTCTTCGCGCGCCTGGAGGGTGCCTGGTACGGCGACGGCTCGATCTTTCTCAACTCGACCAGCGGGGGCGACGCGGGCCTGGGACAGGTGTGGCAGTACCGCCCCACCTCGGACTCGGGCGGCCAGCTCGTCCTTGTCTACGAGTCCACCGACCCAGAGCTGCTCCAGAGCCCGGACAACCTGTGCGTGTCCCCCACCAGCGGTGGACTGGTGCTGTGCGAGGACGGGGCGGGGCCCGACCTGCTGCGTGGCGTCACCACGCGCGGGGAGATCTTCGACCTCGCCGCGCTGAACAGCGCCAACACCAGTGAGCTCGCCGGGGCGACGTTCAGCCCGGACGGGCAGACGCTGTTCTTCAACGTGCAGTCCCCTGGCGTGACCTACGCCGTGACCGGGCCCTGGTCCTCCGGCGCCCTGTAACGAAGACCCGGGCCGGGCCGCCGGGCTCCCGCCCGCGGCCCGGCCCGTCCAGCGGAGGTACCTACTCGACGGCCATCTCCCCGAGTTCCGACCAGTCGTTCTGCTCCAGGGTCGTGTTGATCACGCGGGGCGTCTCCACCAGGTACGGCGGCAGCGTGCGCTGAGCGGTGCGGAAGTGCTCCGAGTTGACGTGCGCCGCGCCGGCCTCCCCGTCGCGGAACGCCTCGACGAGGACGTACTCGTTCGGGTCATCCACGCCGCGGGACCAGTCGAACCACAGACACCCCGGCTCGTTCCGCGTCGCCCGGGTGAAGTCGGCCGCGATCTCGGGCCAGTTGTCGGCGTGTTCGGGCCGCACCCGGAACTTCGCGGTAATGAAGATCATGTCGCTCCCCTCTCTCTGCCGTGTCGCCGTGCCGCTTCCGGGACGCGCCACGACGGTGTCGTTCTGGCGCCTGCGCGCACAGCGGCCGCGGTCCGTGGCTTGTGATTCCTCAGCGCCGGTGCGGGGCGACACGTCACCATCGATCGCGGCACTGTCCACGACCCTACCGCGCGGGGGCCGGACTCTCAGTCGGCGGCGGTGTACTGCGGTGCGCCCGGAGACCCACCGCACTCCTTCTGGCCGCGGCTCGTGGGCCGGACGGGACAACTCGCGGGCCCGGGAGGGGCAACTCGCGGGGCGGGAGGGGGCACCCCCGGGCCCGGCCTGGCACGGCGGGCCACGGTGATTCGGTTCGTGCCAGGCCGGGTCGGAAGCGCTCACGGTCGGGGAGCCGCGCCCGTCACCTCCGCCTGGAAGCGCTCCCAGTCAAGGATAGAACATTCCGCGGCGAACCCGGAAGACAACCCGGGAACAGTTTTCCGTCGAAACCTGTCGAATTCATCGGCGAGTTTTCGCCAGGCGGCCCCGGTCATCGCACACGTGAAATCGCGGACGGTGCGCGGAACACACCGCCCGCGACCTCACACGCGTCAGCGGAAGAGCACGTCCGAACAGTTGTAGAACGCTTCCGGACTGTCGGAACGCTGCCAGATGGAGTAGATGAGGTGCCTGCCGCTCTTGTCGGCGGGCAACTCGGCCTCCCAGGTGTACTCCGCTCCGTGCGGGCCCTCACCGTTGATCGGCGGGTCGGTGACGGTGTCGAACGGCACCGGCTCCAGGTCGGACCAGCTCAGCGGCTGATGCGGGTCCCAGCCGTCCTTGGTGACGTACTGGGTCCACGTGCCCGGGTGCGCGGCCCAGGCGTTGTAGCGCAGGGTCACGGTGGCCCCGGCCTCCAGCTCCGTGGTCGGCCAGTCGGTGCGCGCCATGTTGAAGGCGTCGAAGGTCGGCGACGGTCCGCACAGCGAACCGTCCGGGATGATCTCGCGGTGCCGTCCATCCGCGTCGCTGATCAGGTTGCCGAACCAGTTCCACAGCGCGGTCTTGCCCCCGCGGGCGATCGCCTCCGCGCACGCCGGGTTGGTGGGGGCCAGATCACCACCCTCGCCGCCTTCCAGGCCGTTGACGTAACACGCGTAGGTCCTGGTGGAAGGGTAGGTCAGTCCGCCGTGGGCGTGCGCCACCCCGGCGTTGAACAGCATGGTCACGAGCAGCGCGACGGCCCCGGTCGCGCCGAGCACCGTCGTTCGACGTCGCGTTCTCACGGGATTCTCCTCCGGTCGACTTCGCTTCCTGGTGAACTCCCGTGGCCCGTCGGACACGGTACGCGGAGAGGTCGCCGACGATACCGCCGAACAGGTACACCACCACGTTCCGGACACGACCTTCTCCGACGTTCGGACGCAATTCTTGGACCCGGACCGGCATACCGTTTACAGAACGCGCGGACCGGCGCTAGCCTTCCCGGACTGGAAGCGCTCCCAGTGATGACAACGGTGACGACACGAGGAGATCCAGGATGAGATTCCCCGATACGCGCACGAAACCGCGTGCGCGTTCCATCGGCGTCCTCGCGGCGGCGGTGGCCTGCGCGCTCGGAACGGGCACGCTCGTCGACACGACCACCACCGCCACGGCCGCCACCACCCCGGCGGGGGGCGAGTCGACCGCCCAGCAGGCACGGGTGGACAACCCCTACGAAGGCGCCGAGGTGTACGTGAACCCGGACTGGTCGGCCAAAGCGGCCGCCGAACCGGGCGGTGACGCGGTCGCGAACGAGCCGACCGGCGTCTGGATGGACCGGATCGCGGCGATCGAAGGGACTCCGGGCGCGCGCGGCCTGCGGGCCCACCTCGACGAGGCGGTCCGTCAGGCAGGCGGTGACCCGCTGGTGTTCCAGCTCGTGATCTACAACCTGCCCGGGCGCGACTGTTCCGCGCTCGCGTCCAACGGCGAACTCGGCCCCGAGGAGATCGGCCGCTACAAGCACGACTACATCGACCCGATCGCCGACATCCTCGACGACCCGGCGTACTCGGACCTGCGGATCGTGACGACGGTGGAGATCGACTCACTGCCGAACCTCGTCACCAACGTGACTCCCCGGGAGACCGCGATGCCGCTGTGTGACGAGATGAAGGCCAACGGCAACTACGTCGAGGGCGTCGGGTACGCGCTGAACCGGCTCGGCGACATCCCGAACGTGTACAACTACGTCGATGCGGGCCACCACGGCTGGATCGGCTGGGAGAACAACTTCGGCGCCTCGGCCGAGATCTTCTACGAGGCGGCGACCACCGCCGGTGCTACACCGTCCGATGTGCACGGCTTCATCACCAACACCGCGAACTACAGCGCGCTGGAGGAGCCGCACTTCGACGTCGGCGACACGGTGAACGGTACACCGGTTCGACAGTCGTCGTGGGTGGACTGGAACCAGTTCGTCGACGAGCTCTCGTTCGCGCAGGGCTTCCGCGACCGCCTGGTCCAGCAGGGCTTCGACAGCGACATCGGCATGCTGATCGACACCTCGCGCAACGGCTGGGGTGGTTCCGAGCGTCCCTCCGGCCCCGGCCCGATGACCACTGTGGACACCTACGTCGATGAGGGCAAGGTCGACCGCCGGATTCACCTGGGCAACTGGTGCAACCAGGCGGGTGCGGGCCTCGGCGAGCGGCCGACCGCCGGGCCGGAGCCGGGCATCGACGCCTACGTGTGGATGAAGCCGCCGGGCGAGTCCGACGGGGCGAGCGAGGAGATCCCGAACGACGAGGGCAAGGGCTTCGACCGGATGTGTGACCCGACCTACGAGGGCAACGCACTCAACCAGTACCAGCCGAGTGGCGCGCTGCCGGACGCGCCGATCTCCGGCCACTGGTTCTCCGCGCAGTTCCAGGAGCTGCTGGCCAACGCCTACCCCCCGCTGTGAGCGCCGGCGCACGACGCTAGGCGGACTCCCTCCGCACGAGCGAGACCGGAAGCACTCGGTGGCGGGCGCGCACGCGCTCGCCACCGAGCAGGCGCAGCAGCATGGCCACCATCTCCCGCACCTGGCGGCGCGGGTCCTGGTGGATCGAGGTCAGCGGCGGGTCGACGGCGGCGGCCAGCGTCGGGTGGTCGTCGAACCCGACCACGGCGACGTCGTGCGGCACCCGCCGTCCGGCGATCCGG
>NZ_KB912656.1:78290-84280 GCF_000383795.1 Saccharomonospora saliphila YIM 90502 | reverse complement strand
CACGGCGTCTCCGGCGTGGCAGCGACGCACACCCCTGGCACGCGCCCGCCGGACCATTCCACCGCCCACCGGGCGCCGTCCGAGGGCGCCACGGGAAACGGCGTCGTCAGCGGGTCCGATCCCGGACATCCGGACCCGAGGCGCGCGTGAGCCCGGCTGGCCGCACGCGCCCGTCCTGAGGTGCCCTCCGCCTCGGGCACACCTGCTGTTGCCGTGTCGGCACGGTGATGTTCATCCGGCCGACGACCTTCGTCGGTTCTCCACGGACAGCGACCGTGTCACTCTTTCCGGTGATCACCAGGACGGCGGGCCAGTACGCGGGTCTCGGCGACCCCCGCACCGGCCCGCCCGGGGAACGGGGGATGTGACATGCGCGGACGGACCGCCTCGCGAGCGGCCGGGATGGTCTCGGTGCTGATGCTGGCCTCGGCGGCACCCGTGTCGGCCGGACAGTACGGGGCAACCGACGTCCCGGACGGCTACTACTCCGGAACGGAGGGCCTCAGCGGCGCCGCACTGAAAACGGCGCTGCACGACATCGTCAGCGACAGCACGGTGCTGACCTACGACCAGGTGTGGGCCGCGCTGCGGGTCACCGACGAGGACCCGGCCGACCCGGCGAGCGTCGTGTTGCTCTATAGCGGGCTCTCCCGCGACGCCGACGACAACGGCGGCGCACTCGGCGACTGGAACCGCGAGCATGTCTGGCCCAAGTCGCACGGCGACCTGGGCACCTACGGGCCCGGCAGCGACCTGCACCACCTGCGCCCGACCGACGTGCGGGTCAACAGCATCCGCGGGAGCAAGGACTTCGACCTCGGCGGGCAGCCGGTCGACGACGCCCCGGACAACAGCACCGACCACGACTCGTTCGAGCCGCGTGACGAGGTCAAGGGCGACGTGGCACGCATGGTGCTCTACATGGCCGTGCGCTACGAGGGCGGCTCCGGCGAGCCGGACCTCGAACTCAACGACCGGACCGGCAACGGGTCGGTCCCGCGCCTCGGCAGGCTCTCCGTCCTGCTGGACTGGCACGCCGCCGACCCGCCCGACGCTTTCGAGCGCACCCGCAACGACCTCATTGACGAGCGATACCAGCACAACCGCAACCCGTTCATCGACCACCCCGAGTGGGCGGATGAGATCTGGGGCTGACCGCGTCCCGTGCGGGCCGGACCGGTTCACGGCCCGTCCGGCCCGCACGGCGGGTGTTTCGCGCCGCGCGCCCGCGGCCGCCCGTCCCGGCGATGCGCCCCGCCCACCGGGGCCGCGGGCGGGGCGAACGGCGATGTGCCTCAGCCGATCCGGCCGGCGCCCGCGCCACCGCTCACGATCGACTTCACCTCGCTGGGCGTGTCGAGCGAGTAGGAGTACGGGATGGGCCTGACGTCGCCGCCCTGGTCGCCGAAACCGGAGTTGACGAAGTGGTTGTCCCTGGCCACGAGGTCACCCGGGGCGGAGCTGCCCTCGCCGCGGTGGAAGGGGTCGTCGGTGTCCTCGAAGTAGTTGCCCTCGACGAGCACACCGGCCTCCACGGTCGACGCGACACCATAGCTGGTCACCCCGTGGTAGTAGTTGCTGTAGACGTGCACCGGGTCACCGAAGCGCACACGGGGGTGCCGCTGGTTCGTGCCGTCGAACCAGTTGTGGTGGTAGCTCACCCGCAGGTGACCGCGGTCCTGGTCGCCGTTGCCGTCGCTGTGCCCGAGCAACATCGTCTTGTCGTGGTCGCGGAAGTGGTTCCACGACACCGTGATGAGATCCGAGCCCCGCTTGATGTCGACGGCCCCGTCGTCACCGCCGGTGAAGGTGTTGTGGTCGATCCAGACGTCGGTGGACCCGTCCTGGACGTTGATCGCGTCGTCGGACCAGGACGAGAACGTCAGGTTCTGGATGATGACGTTGTTCGCCTCGTCGACGTCGAGACCGCCCCCGGTGATGCCCGCGCCGGACCCGAGGCCGATCAGCGTCTTGTCGGAGGCCACGTCCTGCATCCCGTCGATCTCGATCATACCGGACACCTGGATCACGGCCGCGCCCTCCGACTGCATGGCCTCGACCAGTGAGTCCGCGTCGGACACGGTGACCGGCGCGGCGCCGCCGCCCCCGGTGGTGTTCTCTCCGAAGCCCTCGGGTGATCCGACAGCGGCGGCCTGGCCGACGGGCCCGACCAGCACGGCTGTCGTCAACAAGGATGTGAACGCCGCCGCGGCCACACCGCGCCGGCGAATCGAGACACGCACGATGAAAACTCCGTTTCTTCGATCGGATCGTATTTTCAAAACGCGCTTCCCATCGCTGTGAAAGAAGCGCGACCCGACTTTTGCGCGCCGCGTGGACAACGGTCAACAGTACTCACCCGTACGTCAGACATGTTGGCACACAAGACTTTTCCGGTGTGGCCGGAAACGGGCATCCCGGTTGACCCCGGGTTCGCGACCTGTCTATTTTTCGCGATCACGCCCGATTGAAAATCCACCCATCGTCGCGCAGCGGGAGAAAATACGATGCGATTGTTTTCCTCGAAGGCCATGAAGGGACCGCGCCGTGCCGGAGTGCTCGGTGCGGCACTCGCCGCCGCGGTCGTCAGCGCCGTACCGGGCGGCGTGAGTACCGCGGCCCCGGCGGGCACCACCGACCTGTCGGGCGCGGCCGGCACCCACACCGCACCCCGGGCGGCCGCCGAGTGCGGCACCGCCCCGTACCAGGCGGAGGTGACCAGGTCCGGTACCGAGTGGACGGCGCGCAACGGCGCCGCCGTCGTCTACACGGGCCCGGTCATGCGGGAGGCGGTGCAAGCCGCCATCGGCAGCCTCACCCCGGGACGCACCAGCCGGGAACGGGTGGTCGTCCGCGATTCCGGCACGATGAGCGCGAACACGCGGATCTCGCTGCCGAGCCACACGGCGATCGACGCGTGCGGGACCATCACCGTCACCGGGTCCGGCTCCGGTGACCGGGCGCCCATATACGCGCGCGGCGCCACCGACATCGAGGTGGGACACCTCTCGGTCACGGGCGCACCGCCCTACGGGATCTTCCTGCGCAACGTCTCGAACGTGACGCTCGGCGACATCGATCTGCGCCTGTCGGGTGGACTCGGCATCCGCATCGACAACCACGGCGACCGCAGCCGGCCCAGCAGGGACATCACGATCGACCACGTCTACGTGTCGGGCACCTCCGCGCACGGCGTGGAGACCTACGGTGTGGACGGGCTGACCATCGGCACCGTCGTCGCCCGGGACACGGGATACTCGGGCCTGCTGCTCAACGACACGGTGCACGCCACCGTGGGCAGGGTCGACGCGGTGGGCGCCGGCTCGGGGACCGGGTACGCGGCCTTCCGCACGGCCAACCGCAACGGCCGCGTGGGCGGCGGTTACCCCACCAACATCCACGTCGGCGAGGTGATCGCCCGAGGCGGGGGACGCGGCGTGTTCTGCGTGTCCGAGAGCGGCGGTCTCACGATCGACCGTGTCCGGCTCACCGACACGGGCAACAACGCCGTGCTGATCGAGAACTGCCACAACGTCAGGCTCGCCACGCGAGGCGGCACCGTCTCCGGCGGCGGGGAGATCCGTCTCGCGGCCCGCTCGGAGTTCGCCAACAACTCCGACGTGACGGTGGAGAACCTGACGGTCAGCGACAGTGCCGTGCGCGAGGACCCGTGCGGGGTGAACACCACCTTCCGCAACATCACGCTGGACAACAGCTGGATGGACGTCTGCTCCTGACGCCACGCCCGGACCCCGCGCCGGGTGAGCGGCTCCTCCCCACGAGCGACCCGCCTCCCGGCGTGCCGGGTGTGACCCGGCAGACGACCGGGTATCTCCCTCCGGCGCGGTGCGTCAGGAGGGAGATACCCGGTCATGACCTACGGGATCTCGGTGCGGCTCGCGGCTCCGGCCGATGAGGTGCTCGACCGTGTCCGCCGGGCGCTGGCGACACAGGGTTTCGAGATCCTGACCGAATTCGACCTCCGGCACGCCCTACGGACGCGGTTGGGCGAGGACAGCGAGCCCTACGTCGTCCTCGGTGCCTGCGATCCCGGCCTCGCGCACCGCCTGCTGACAGAGGACCGGCGCCTCGGGCTGGTGCTCACGTGCACCGTGGTGGTCAGGGGCGACGGCGAGGAGACCGTCGTCGACGCGCTCGATCCGCAGGTCATGGTCAACGTGCCCGAACGGCCGTCCCTGCGTCCCGTCGCCGACGAGGCGGGCCGCAAGCTGCGCACCGCCCTGGACAGTCTCACCGCCTCCGCCTCGGGCTGACCGGCCGGGCGGCACGTGCGCCGCGACCCACGTGGTGCATTGTTCTCGCCGTCGTGGGTATCCAGGACCGGACCAGTGCGCGGAAGACGTCGGAAGGTGTGGTCCACGGTGTCGGTCGGCGGCGCGTTCCTGGTGCTCGCGCTGGGACTGGGGGCCGTGGCCGTGCTGTACGGGGCCGCGTTCCTGGTGCGGCTGGGCGGGACCGGCCAGGTCCCGCCGTTCTTGTCCGGCCACGATCCGGCCGAACACGCGATGTCCCGGTACCACGTGCGCTGGTACCCCGTCGCGATGCTCTTCCTCGTGTTCGACATGGAAATGGTGTTCATGTACCCGTGGACGCTGGTGGTCGCCGAGACCGGTACCTCCGCGGTGGTCGAGATGTTCGTGTTCCTGGCGATCCTCGTGGTCGGCGTGGTCTATGCCTGGCGCGAGGGGGCACTGCGGTGGACCTGACCGCGTGGCTGCTCCGCGGCACCCCTGTCCGGCCCCTGCTGGCCGCCACCCCCGGGGGAACGGCGGCGCGGGTGGCCGCCGAGCGGGTGTTCCGCCGTCGTGGCTGGGCGCAGGCGGCCTCCCCCGCCGAGGCGAATCTCCTCGTCGTCGCCGGTCCCGTGTCCGACGACTTCCGCCCCTACGTCGAGGGGGTGTGGTCGCGGATGCCCGCGCCGCGCGCGCGGGTGGTACTGGAGCGCGGCGGCACGGCGGACGCCGGCCGGGTACTGGACGCGGCACTGGCCGAGTTGCGCGATCCGGACCGCCAGCGGCGCGCCGCCGCTCACGACGACCACGACGGCCACGACGGCCCCGGCGGGCACGACGACGAGGGGAACGGCGGCCACGAGGGGAACGGCGGCCACGGCGCTCACGGGGGGCACGGCGCTCATCGCGGCGACGCGGCCTCGTTACCCGGCGGGATACCGATGGCCGACCGGGCCGACGACCGCGACGGGCTCACACTCGACGTCCTCCGCGTGCCGCTCGGGCCGGTCTTACCGGACTGGCCCGCGGGCCTGATCGTTGACACCACCCTGCACGGCGACGTCGTCACCGAGGCCGCACCCAGGGTCGTCGGCGGGGTCGTCGGCGCCGACCCGGGCGTACGGCCACCGTTCTGGGCGCACGCTCCCCGGGCGAGGGCGGTGGACTCGTGTGCGCGCCTGTTGTCCGTGGCGGGATGGGACGACGCCGCCGCCACCGGTCACGTCCTGCGCGACGCGCTGCTCGACGGCACCGGGGACGGGAGTCCGGATCTCACCCGCCGGGTGGCCGCGTGGGCACGGCGCGTCCGCCGGTCCCGGGTGCTGCGCTGGTCGCTGCGTGGTCTCGGCGTGGTGCCGGAGGGTGCCGGGGCGCCCCTGCACCTGCGCGGGGACACTCTGGACCGGCTCCACCGGCGCCTCGACGTGGCCGCCGCCTTCGAGGCCGAGTCAGCGGCGGAGGCCGAGTCAGTAGTGGAGGCCGAGGCCGTCCGCTGGTCGCTGGAGCGGCTGCCGGAGTTGCTCGACGGGGCCGAGCTGGCCGTGGCCCGGCTCATCGTGGCCGGACTCGATCCCGACCTCGAACACCTCCCTCGTGCCGGGAGGGTGCGCCGTGGTTGAGGCGACCGGGTGGGAGGGCGCGCTGGTACTCCCGTGGGTGCTCGGAGCCCTGGCCTGCGGAGCGGTCGCGCTGGACCGTGTCCTGGCGCTCCGTGCGCGCGGCGCGGACCGGGTCGGC
>NZ_KB912656.1:73121-78190 GCF_000383795.1 Saccharomonospora saliphila YIM 90502 | reverse complement strand
TGTCCTGGGTTCCCTCGGCAAGCGTGGCGCGTACTGCGGCGGCGATTCCGCCTGGCCGGGCGCGCAGCCGCGCGCGCATGAGGTCGAGGCCGGGAATCGAAAGCGCCCACACGACGTCGTTCTTCGACTCGAAGTACCGGAAGAACGTGCGCCTGCCGATGCCGGCGGCACGGGCGATGTCGTCGACCGTGGTCGCGTCGAACCCGTGGTCGGCGAACAGCGCGAAGGCCACCCGCTCCAGCTCCTCGCGGCTGGTCGCTCTGCGCCTGCCCGCCCGAGCGGGCGGTGCCTGCCCGATGTTCGCCATGACCCTTTCCCTGTGACACCCGGTGCCATTATTCTCGGCACGCACCTGGCCCGGCGCCCCCAGACCGGGCAGCTGCACCAGTACTACGCCCAGGCCGTGGTGCTGCTGGCCGCGCTCGCCGTCCTGCTGGTCCTCGTGTCGCTGATGGGGAGGTAGGCGTGCTCAGCATCATGGTGTTCCTGCCGCTGGCCGTGGCCGTGGGGCTGCTGGCCGTGCCCCGCGCCGGGGACACGGTCGTCCGGTGGGTGTGGGTGGGCGCCTGCGCGGTGGAAGTGGGTCTGGTCGCGCTGGTGTGGGCGCGTTACGAGCCGGGACCGAACGGCTTCGCCTTCGAGGCCGAGCGGCGTTGGATTCCCAGCGTCGACTCCGGCTACCACGTCGGCGTGGACGGGGTGAGCCTGCCGCTGGTGGCCATGACCACCGTGCTCTTTCTGGCCTGCGCGGTGTACTCGCTCCGCGACACCGACCGGGTGCGTGCCTACGCCGCGCTGTTCCTGTCGCTGGAGACGGTGTGCCTGGGACTGTTCGTCGCGCTGGATCTGATTCTGTTCTTCGTCTTCTTCGACCTGTCGATCGTGCTCATGTACTTCGTCATCAGCGGGTGGGGGCACCGGGGAGGGCCCCGCGCGGCCCTGACCTTCTTCCTCTACACCTTCCTGGGCTCGTTGGCGTTGTTGCTCGGCTTCCTCGGCCTGTACGTGGCCTCCGATCCGCACACCTTCGACCTGGTGCGCCTCGCCGAACAGAACCCCCTCGCGGACCGGCCCGCGTTCGGCGCGCTGGTGCTGCTGGCGCTGGTGCTGGGGCTGGCGGTCAAGACCCCGGTCGTGCCGGTCCACACCTGGCTTCCGCCCGCGCACACCGAAGCTCCCTCGGCCGGGTCGGCGATCCTCGCCGGTGTGTTGCTCAAACTGGGCACGTACGGGTTCGTCCGCATCGCCATGCCCGTCCTGCCCGGTGCGTGGCGGGACTACGCGCCGGTGATCGTGGCCGTCGGCGTGGTCAGCGTGCTCTACGGGGCGCTGGTCGCCCTGGGCCAGCGCGATTTCAAACGGATGATCGCCTACACCTCGGTCAACCACATGGGCTACGTCGTGCTCGCCGTGGGCGCCGCGGGCCTGCTGGCATCCGGCCAGGCACAGGCGCGCACGCTGGCCGTCACGGGGGCGGTGACCCAGATGGTGGCCCACGGCCTCATCACCGGCTCCCTGTTCCTGCTCTCCGGTGTCCTGTACGCGCGGGGCCGGACCTACTCGCTCGACGCCTACGGGGGTCTCGCGGCCCGCGCGCCGAGATTCGCAGGGCTGACCGCACTCGCGGCGTTCGCGTCCCTGGGACTGCCCGGATTCGCGGGGTTCATCGCCGAGTTCCAGATCGTCACCGGCTCCCTGGTCGCCGTGCCGGTGGCCGCCGTGCTGGCGGTGCTCGGCATCCTGCTCACGGCCGCGCTGTTCCTGCGCGCCTACCAGCGCGTCTTCCTGGGACCGCCGCGACCGTTCGACGGCGGGACACTCCGCGACCTCACGGCGGTCGAGGCCGCCTCGGTGGTGCCGTTGCTGGCGCTGGCCGTGGCGATCGGGCTGTTCCCCCGCGTGCTGCTCGACGTCATCGAACCCGCCGCCAGGGCGCTCGGCCCGGTGCTGAGCCGCTGACCGGGGCACGCCGATGTCGGAGGATCTGCTGCGCGCCCTTCCGGAACTGCTGCTCACCGGCGCCGCCGTGCTCGGCCTGCTGCTGGGCTCGTTCCTGCCCCGGACCCGCCAATGGCCGGTCCGCGCCCTCGCCGCGGTCACCTGCGTCGCCGCGCTCGCGGCCACGGCCGCCCGGTGGCCGCGTCCCGGCACGAGCGTGTTCGAGGGGACCTACTCGGTGGACGTGGCCACCGGCGCGGTCCGGGTCGTGGTGCTGGCCTCGGTGCTGCTCGTGCTGGCCCTGTCCGGGCCGTCGGTGCGGGGAACGCGCCGGGAGACCGAGTTCGTGGTCCTGACCCTGCTCGCCGCGCTCGGCGCGGTGCTGCTCGCCGGTGCCGACGACGTGCTCCTGCTGACCGCCGCGTACCTGCTGGCGAGCATTCCGCTCTACGCGCTGACGGGTCTGGCGGGGGATTCCTGGGGCACCGAGGCCACGATGAAGTACTACCTGCTGGGCGCACTCGTCGGCGTCACGATGCTCGTGGGGCTCACGATCCTGTTCGGCCTGGCCGGTGCCACCACCTACCCCGCGCTGGCCCGCGCGCTCCCCGGCGCGGCTCCCGCCGTGGTGGCCGTCGGCGCGACGCTGCTGCTGGCCGGGCCGCTGTTCAAGGCGGGAGCCGTGCCCGTGCACTTCTGGGTGCCGGACGTCACCGAAGGCACCCGCACACCGGTGGCCGCGTTGGTGACGACCGTGCCGAAGATCGGTGCCGTGGTGGCGGTCCACCGCGTCACCACCACCGCGCTCGACACGACCACTGTGGACTGGCGGCTGCTCGTGGCCGTGCTGGCCGCGCTGACCATGACGCTGGGCAACCTCGCGGCCTTCTTCCAGGACGACGCCCGGCGCCTGCTGGCCTACTCGACGGTGAGCCAGGTGGGATACCTGCTCATCGCGGTGGCCGCGGCGGGCCGCTCCGACCTGGCGGTGCCGGGCCTGCTGCTGTACCTGGCGGCCTACGCGATCACCAACCTCGGCGCGTTCGCGGTCGTGGCGGCCCTGCCCCGCCTGCGCGCGCTCACCGACTATCGCGGAGCGTTCCGGCGCCGTCCCGGGACGGCGCTCGCGCTGACGGTCTGCCTGCTCGGCCTGGTCGGTACCCCACCGACGGGGGTGTTCGCGGGCAAGCTCACCGTGTTCACGGCGGCGTTCGAGGCCGGGCTCGGCTGGCTGGTCGTGGTGGCGATCGTCAACACCGTCGCCAGCCTGTTCTACTACCTGCGCTGGATCGCACCCACCCTGCGCACCGACGGCGGTGCCCGGCCCGACGACGGGTTCTCCCTCGTTCCCGCGCGGACCGCCTTCACCGCCGCCGCGCTGTCGCTGGCGATCGGCCCGCTCGCCGGGCCGATCCTCGGGGCCGTCGGCCCGCTCGCCGGACCGGTCGTCGCCACCATCGGCACCGTCCTCGTGCCGACCTGACCTCGGCACCCGCTCTGCCGCCGAGCGGCGAACCCCGCCTTCGCCGCTCCCGCTCCGGTCCCGTCCGCCGTCAGAGCGCGGCGCCCCCGGCGCGCTTCCGGCGCGTGCCCCGGTGGTGGTGCGGGATGCCACGGGCGAGGTGGTCGGCGTAGTCGAGCGCCTCGTCGATCAGTGCGCTGAGGTGATCGCTGGTGATCCGGTAGTACATGCGGCGCCCGTCGCGCCGGGCCTCGACGAGCCCCGCGAGGCGGAGCCTGCCGAGGTGCTGCGACACCGATGAACGCGACGCGGGTACCTGCGCGGCCAGTGCGGTCACGTCCTGTTCGACGTCGAGCAGGCGGAGCAGGTGCAGCCGGGTGGGGTCGGCGAGGTGCCCCAGCACCTCGGCGGCCGCCGCGAACCGGGTGCCCTCCGCGGCCGCCGCGAACCGGGTGCCCTCGACGGCGCCGGGCTCCGGGTGAAATATGTCGTCATGCGCGCGCACGCTTGCATTATGGGCCGCGCGCCGCCAACCTGACAACCGTGAGTCGCCGACGAGAGGTGGTCGCGTAATGGCGGATCCCGGGCACGGCATCCCACCCGAGCGGGACGACGAGCACCGGCACGGCCACCGACACGGCCACGGGCACGGGCATGGGCACGGGCATGGGCACGGCGGGAGCTCGGTGTGGGCGCGGGTGCGCCACGCGCTCACACCGCACAGCCACGACAGCGCCGACCGCGTGGACGACGCGCTGGAGTCCAGCCGTGCCGGCCTGCGCACCCTGCTGTGGTCGTTCCTCGCGCTGCTGGCCACCGCCGTGGCGCAGGGGGTCGTCGTGGCGGTCACCGGGTCGGTCGCACTCCTCGGCGACACCGTGCACAACGTCGCCGACGCGCTCACCTCGATTCCGGTCGCCCTCGCGTTCCTGCTCGGCAGGCGGCGGGCCACCCGGCGCTACACCTACGGGCTCGGCAGAGCCGAGGACCTCGCCGGGCTCGTCGTGGTCCTGGTCATCGCCGGCTCGGCCGTCCTCGTCGGCTGGGAGTCGGTGCGCCGGTTCGTCGAGCCGCAGGCGGTCTCCCACGTCTGGGCGGTCGCGGCGGCCGGGGTGATCGGGTTCGCGGGCAACGAGCTCGTCGCCCGGTGGCGGATCCGCGTCGGCAGGCGGATCGGGTCCGCCGCGCTGGTCGCCGACGGCCTGCACGCCCGTACCGACGGCATCGCGTCCCTGGCCGTGGTCATCGGCGCCCTCGGAGTGGCAGTGGGCATCCCGTACGCCGACCCACTGGTCGGCCTGACCATGACCGCCGTGATCCTGGTCGTTCTGCGGGACGCGGCGACCGAGGTGTTCCGCAGGCTCATGGACGGGGTGGACCCGGCGCTGGTGGATCTCGTGGAACACACGGCAGGGACCGTGGAGGGCGTGCACGGCGTGGACGAGGTGCGCCTGCGCTGGACGGGGCACAACCTCCGCGCGGAGCTGGCCATCACGGTCGAGGCGCAGCAAACCGTGCGGGACGCGCACCTGCTCGCGCACCGGGTGGAACACGCGCTCCTCCACGCCGTCCCCCGCCTGGGCACGGCCGTGGTGCACACCCAGCCCACGGTCGGCGCCGACGGCGCGCACGCGCTCCTGGCGCACCACCGCTGACCCCGGCACACCGC
>NZ_KB912656.1:62376-73021 GCF_000383795.1 Saccharomonospora saliphila YIM 90502 | reverse complement strand
CCCGGTCGCGGCGCGCTCTCCCGCACTCGGTGCGCGGCCACCCGCGCCGTTCCGGCGCGGCGCATGTGCTGCCAGCGCACCCGCACCCCCGACGCGGCGGCGAGCACCGACTGCACCAGTACGACGTACATGAGCTGGCGGTAGACCAGTTGCTGTGCGGGCAGCAGCCACAGCGCCGACCGGTCCTCACCGTCGAGGCCGAAGGCATAGTAGGCCCCGAGTCCCTGCACGACGAGCATGGACAACCACAGCAACACGGTGGTGCCCGGGTCGAGAAAGAGCACGCCGTACAGCAGAAAGACGTCGATCACCGGAGCGAGCATCGGCAGCAGCACCTGGAAGGCGACGACGTGCAACAAGCCGAACCGGCCGACCCGCCCGGAGGCTCCACGCTGGACGATCGCGCGGCGGTGCTTCCACACCGCCTGCATGGTGCCGAAGGTCCAGCGGAAACGCTGCTGCCAGAGCTGCCGGACCGTCGTGGGTGCCTCGGTCCAGGTGACCGCGGTGTCCTGGTACACCGCGCGCCAGCCCGCGCGGCCGACCGCGATCGTGAGGTCGGTGTCCTCGGCCAGCGTCTGCGCGCTCAGGCCGCCCACCGCCGTCAGTGCCTCGCGGCGGAACGCGCCACCCGCGCCGGGGATCGTCGGCATCGACCGGGTGACGTCGTGGACCCGGCGGTCGACGTTGAATCCGACCACGTACTCGATGTGCTGGAGCCGCGCCAGCAGCGTCTCCCGGTTGGCGATCTTGACGTTGCCGGAGACCGCGCCGATGGTCGGGTCCGCGAACGGCTGCACCAGTTCGTGCACCGTGTCCGCCTCGAACACCGTGTCGCCGTCCACCATCACGATCAGGTCATGACTGGCGTGGGCGATGCCGGTGTTCAACGCGGCCGCCTTCCCGCTGTTCGGCTGCCGTAGCACCCGCACCCCCGGCAGGCCGAGCTCCTCCACGATGTCGGCGGTGCCGTCGGTCGAACCGTCGTCGACGACGAGGATCTCGACGGGATGGTCACTCGCGGCAGCCGAACGCACGGTCGACTCGATGCCGGCCGCTTCGTTGTACGCCGGGACGACGATCGACACGGGCTGGGTGACCGGCGGCCCCCATCGCGCTCCCGCCGCACGGCGGGCCCGCGCGTGCCGGCGCGCGATCACCACGAGCAACAGCAGCCGCAGCGCCGTGAGAGCCCCGACCACGATCAACGCCCACTTGAGTACCGTCAGCACCGCCATCGAGGCGGTCACCAGCGCCGTCAGCGCCGAGCCCGAAATCCGGTCGTCGCTGGTGGCGCGCTGCTCGGCCGCGATGCCCACCGCGTCTCCCACGGTGGTGAACCGGTAGCCCTGTGCGCGCAGGTCCGGGATCAGCCGGTCCAGCGCGCGCACGGTCTGAGACCGGTCACCGCCCGCGTCGTGCAACAGGACGGTGGCACCCTGGCCGTCCGGCGGAGTGGCGTTGCGCACGATCTCGTCGACGCCCGGCCGTTTCCAGTCCGCACTGTCCACATCGGTGAAGACGCTGAGATAGCCGTGGTCCCCCGCCGCCCGCACGACCCGGTAGGCCGGATCGTCGAGCGCCTCGACGGTCGAGGAGTAGGGCGGGCGGAACAAGCGGGTGGTCACACCGGTGGCACCCGCGAGCACGAGCTGGGTCTGATGCAGCTCGCGCTCCACTCGCCAGTCGGTGACCTGCGCGAGGTCAGGGTGGGTGAAGGTGTGGACCCCGAGCTCGGAACCCGACTCGTGGATGTCCCGGACCAGCTCGGGGTGGCGCGCGGCCATCGACCCGACCACGAAGAACGTGGCGGGAACGTCGTGCTTTTCCAGCACCTCAAGCACTCGTGGTGTCCACACGGGATCGGGGCCGTCGTCGAACGTGAGCGCGACGGTGCGCTCCGGTAGGGCGGTGGAGGTGACCTCGTCCCCCGTGGCATCGACGATCGAGCCGCCCGCATGGATGTCGGCGGGGACCGTACCGTCGTCGGCGAAACCGCGCTGTGGGTCGGCGTCGTTGCCGATCTCGGAATTGGCCCAGCCCGCGACCAGCAGCACCGCGACGAACAGCGTGCCGACGACTCCGACGACGATCCACGAACCCCTCACCCGCACGTCGGCATCACCCGTCGAGGGTCAGGTGGTCGGCCGTGCTCCCGTGACCGAGCGCCTCCCGCGCGGTCAGCCACACCACGGTCGTCGATTCGAACGAGTCCGGGCTCTCCGGTGCGAAGGCGACCAGCGACCACGGCACCGCCTGCCACGGCGCCTCCCCGGCAGGTTCGGCGGTCTCCGCCCCGGCGGCCTTCCCCGAGTCACCGGCGTTCTCGCCAGTCGTGGTGTTCTCCGCGTCCGCGGGCTGCTCCGCGTGTTCGGGGTACTCCGCGTGTTCGGACACACCGTTACGGTCGCCGGAATCCTTGTCGTCCTCGGCACCGTCGTCCGCACCAGTGGCGTCGTCACCGGTCGTATCGTCACCGGTGCCCGGGTCCGGGTGGGTGACGTGCTCTCCGGCGGCGTCCTCGCCCGTGTGCTCGCTGGACTCACCCTCGCCGGGCCCAGCCTCGCCGGACTCACCCTCGCCGGACTCACCCTCGTCTCGTTCACCGTCCCCGGCCTCGTGGTCGCCTTCGTGCGGGTCGTCCTGCTCATGCTCCGCACCGGCGACCTCCGAGTCGCCCTCGTCCTCGGTCGTACCGACGACGGCCACCGGGGACGGAGTCGCCTCCACGGGCCGGGAAGCCGTGTCCGCGTCCGCCGCCGTGACAGCGGTCCCCTCGCCGGGGGCCCCACCGGATGCCCTCCGGGAGTCGGTCGCGTCCTCCTCGGCCACACCGGCGTGCCAACCGCTGTCGGCGGTGCCCATGCCGCCGTTCTGCCGGATTCCGCCACCACCCAGTACTCCGGGCGAGACGAGATGTCCCGGAGACAGCGCGACGCTGACCGGCGCCTGTGACGGCTGGTCGGACAACACCAGCCCGCACATCGCCATGACGGCCACGCCACTGCTCGCGGTGAACGCGGCGCCCAGCCGCAGCCACACGCGCCGCGAGCCGTTGGCATCGAGGAAAATGGGGCGTTCGGACGCGGCGGCACCATTGGGGTGGAAAGGCTCGGCGGCGCGCTCGGTGCCGCCGGTGACTCCCGTGCGTGCGGCCACGCTGGTGTCCGTCGTGGCGCCGGTATCGGTGGTCGCGGTATCCGTGGTCGCGGTATCCGTGGTCGCGCTCGTGTCCGTGGCAGCGCTCGTATCCGTGGCCGTGGTGGTATCCGTGGTCGTGGTGGCGGTGGTGTCCTCGGCGGTCACGTTCCGGTTCCTCCTGCTCGATGCGGTCCGGCCGCCGATCCTGCGATCAGCGACCGGGTGAAGGCGTAGTCGTCCTGGGCGATGCCGCTGCAATGGGCTACGGTGGCGACGCGACCGGCGCAGCCACCGTTGTCCCTGTTCAGCGACCAGAATCCGAGAAAGCCGATGCGGTGCCGTGCGGCGAAGGAGCGCAGGGCCACGGCATCGGCGAGCGTGGTGACCGCACCCGTATCGTCGCGGCCCACCATGTAGGTCACCCCGGTACGGGCGAACGCGCGCTCCCGGTCCTCGAGGCCGAACAGGCGCTGTACCTGCGCCGCGACCGTCTCCGCGCCCTCGACCAGCGCGGCACGCCGATCTCCCTCGAAGGAGAAGTTCATCAGCATCGCGTTGACGGTCACCTCGACCTCGCGCCGGGCCAGCTCGCGCAGGAGAGCGGTCGCGGTGGGCGCCAGGCCACGGCGGGGGCCGAGTACCTCGGCGGTGACGGTGACCTCGGCGCCGGTGGAGCTCCGGGTGCGCGAAAGCGCCTCGGCCACGAGCGCCGCCGGGATCTTCCGCTCGACGTCGATGTCGATCCGGTCCGCTCCGGTCACGGCCAGTGCCGCGCGGTAGGCCTCGGCCAGACGCCCGGCGGTGGCGCAGGCCCGTTCCAGGTAGGCACCGCGGGCACCGCCCGAGGCCACCGCGACCGACCCGCCGACCGCGCGCAGGTCACGCAGGACGGCCGACAGCTCCGGATCGGCCAGCGGCCGCCCCCTCGGCCAGACCGGATCGCACCCGCCGTCGCGTGCGAGCAGGAAGGAAAGCACATACGAGTCGGCCGAGGTGGCGCGCGTGACGGCGGCGAGGTCCGGCACGCGCGAACCGAGGTAGACGTACGGCGCGACCGGGATGTCGCGCGCCGGTGACGGCGCCGAGCACGCCGTCACCACGGTGACCACGGCCAGCGCCAGACCCACCGCCGCCCGTGGACGTGCCCGGGTGCCCCGTCGGGTCCTCCCCCACCGGATGGGGCGGGAGGGCGGCCCCGCGTGCGGTCCCGGGGTCACCGGAGCACCGGGCACGCCCGGGCACTGGCGTCTCGGGGCCACGGGTTCACCGTCCTCTTGGTCCGTACCGGTTACCTGCGGGGCGTGCCGGCGCGCGTCCCGGGTGACCGCTTCCTCGTCACACCGTCCCGGGCCCGGCACCGACAGTGACCGGCCGGGAGCGTCCGGACCTCCAGTACGGTTCGAGAACCGAGACAAGATGGAAGGGACCGTGCGCGTCCGTCGCCTTCGGAGAGCGACGGCACACGAACCGCTGGTGACCGGATCGCGCCGACGGAACCGAAGTTACGGCTCACGCGGACACCGGGCAAGTCCCTGACCGAGGGATCGGCCCGTTCGTCAAGTCTATTATGGACTGTCTGAAGAGGCCGGACCCGGCGCGCATGACGAGGCGCACGCGTCCCGCGCGTGCGCCTCGTCGCTCAGGTTGTGTGACCGGCGCGCCGTCACCGGCACCGGACTCCACCGCCGACTCCCGCTGGCCCTGATGCCGACGGAGTTCCCGCACACCGCGCCCGCACACGCGCGCGAGCCCGGAATTGCGCCGTTCGAGTGGTTCCGCGTCAGCCGTTCCGGCGAGGAGTGCCGACCGGAGTGGGCCTTACGGCTTGAGCACCACCTTCGTGTAGCCCTCCTCGCGCCGGTCGAACCGCTGATAGGCGTCCGGGGCCTCGTCCAGTGGCTTACGCTGGGAGACCACGAAGCTCGGCTCAGCCCGCCCCGCGACGATCAGATCGCGCAGGTGCCGGTTGTACGCCTTGACGTTGGCCTGGCCCGTGCCCATCCGCAGCCCCTTCTCGAAGAAGCGGCCGATGCCGATCAACAACCGCCCATTCTGGGCGTCCTCCGTCGGCCCGCCCGGGTCGGCGGGCAGGTAGAGGCCGACGACGCCGAGGGAGCCGGTCGGCCGCACCGTCTCGATGAGCTGATTCAGCACGATCGCGGGCTGCTCCTCGCCCTCAGGGACGGTGGCCTGATACCCGACCGCGTCGATGCCCCGGTCGACGCCGCCGTCGGTCTGATCGACGATGTAGCCGGGCGCGTCCTGCTTGGTGAAGTCGACGGGGATCGCGCCGATCTCCTCGGCCACCCGCAACCGGTTGGCGACCCTGTCCACCACGAACACCTTCGCGGCACCACGCAACATGGCCGAGTACGCGGCCATCAGTCCCACCGGGCCCGCGCCGTAGACGGCGACGGTGTCCCCCGGGGACACGCCCGCGAGCTCGGTCGAGTGATACCCCGTGGGGAAGATGTCGGCCAGCATCGCGAAGTCGTCCTCGTGCTCGTCGCCCTGCGGCAGCTTCAGGCAGTTGAAATCGGCGTAGGGCACCCGCAGGTACTCGGCCTGCCCGCCCGTGTACGGCCCCATGCCGACGTAGCCGTAGGCGCCGCCCGCGAAGCCCGGGTTCACCGTCAGGCAGAACCCCGTCTTGCCCGCGAGGCAGTTGCGGCAGAACCCGCAGGCGACGTTGAACGGCATCACCACCCGGTCGCCCGCGGCCAGGCTCGTCACTCCCGAGCCGACCTCCTCGACAACGCCCATGTTCTCGTGCCCGAAGACGATGCCCGGCTCGGCGATGGTCCGCCCCTCGTACATGTGCAGATCGGAGCCGCAGATGGCGCTGGTCGTGATGCGCACGAGCACATCCGTCGGTGCCTCGACACGCGGGTCGCCAACCTCCTCAACGCGTACCTCGTTCGGCCCCTGGTACACCACTGCCTTCATCACGCGCTCCCTGCCTAGTCCGGAAGTTCCTCGCCCTTCGACTACCCGGGCCCCGCCCGCTCATTCCGCCACCGCGCGGCTTTCGACTCCGGTAGCACGGCTCCGCCCCTTAGTGCGGGAACCGGGTTCGGCGCCGTGCCCGGCGGGAACTGTCGGTGGGGCGTGCTATCACCACCGTGACGGGCCGCGCGTGAGTGACCCCCGCGTGGATCGGCGAGCGGGACTTGTTTTTCTCAATCACAAGGTTGTTTTCAACAAGTGACGTGGATTACGGTGACGGGGTCGCGAAGCGAAGGAGTCAGGGACCATGAGCGGAGTTCGCGTTCTCGTCGGCACGCGCAAGGGAGCGTTCGTGCTGACCTCGGACGGTCGGCGGCAGGACTGGGAGGTCAGCGGGCCGTACTTCACCGGATGGGAGGTCTATCACCTCGCCGCCTCACCCGCCGAGCCCGACCGGATCTGGGCCTCGCAGTCCGGCGGCTGGTTCGGCCAGGTCGTGCAGCGCTCGGACGACGGCGGACGCACCTGGCAACCGGTGGGCAACGACTTCTCCTACGACGGCGATGTCGGCACGCACCAGTGGTACGACGGCACCCAGCGCCCCTGGGAATTCACAAGGGTGTGGCACTTCGAGCCCTCACTGACCGACCCCGACACGGTGTACGCGGGGGCCCAGGACGCCGCCTTGTTCCGCTCGTCCGACGGCGGGTGGACGTGGCGGGAACTGCGGGGCCTGCGCACGCACGAGTCGGGCCCCTCCTGGCAGCCCGGTGCGGGCGGCATGTGCCTGCACACCATCATCGAGGACCCGCGAGACCCCGCACGGCTGCACGTGGCGATCTCGGCGGCGGGCGTCTTCCGCAGCGATGACGGGGGCGGCACCTGGACACCGACCAACAGCGGGTTGCGCTCCGAGGGCATTCCCGACACCGACGCCGAGGTCGGGCACTGTGTGCACAACCTGGCCCTGCACCCCTCCCGGCCCGACGTGCTGTACATGCAGAAGCACTGGGACGTGATGCGTTCCGACGACGGCGGCCGGAACTGGTACGACATCGGTGACGGCCTGCCCAGCGACTTCGGGTTCCCGATCGCGGTACACGCCCACGAACCCGACACCGTCTACGTCGTGCCGCTCACCAGCGACATGGCCCGCTTCCCACCGGACGGGCATCTGCGGGTGTATCGCAGCCGCACCGGCGGTCACGAGTGGGAGCCACTGACCACGGGGCTGCCCCAGCGCGACTGCTACGTCACCGTTCTCCGGGACGCGATGGCGGTGGACTCGCTCGACGACTGCGGGATCTACTTCGGCACCACGGGGGGAGCCGTGTACGCGTCCCCGGACGCGGGCGAGACCTGGTCGCCGGTCGTGCGCGACCTACCCGCCGTGCTCTCGGTGGAGGTGCAGACGCTGCCATGATCCGCGTGACACTGCCCGCCCAGTTGCGCATCCTCGCGCACATCGACGGCGAGGTCCGGCTCGACCCGGCGCCGCCCGTCACACTGCGCGCGGTGCTCGACGAACTGGAGGACCGCTACCCGGCACTGCGCGGGACGCTGCGCGACCACACCAGCCGACGACGCCGCGCGTTCGTCCGCTTCTTCGCCTGCGAGCGGGATCTCTCCCACGACTCCCCCGACGCGCCGTTGCCCGACGCGGTCACCAACGGCACCGAGCCGCTGCTCGTGGTCGGCGCGATGGCCGGGGGCTGACGAGCGCCGGTTCAGGACAGCGTGACCGGAAGCCGGTCCACGCCGTAGACGATCGAGGACGGGCGGAAGGCCAGTTCTTCCGCGGGCACGGCCAGCCGCATGGACGGGAACCGGCGCACCAGCGCGGGGTAGGCGGCCCGCAGCTCCATGCGGGCCAGCTCCGCGCCGACACAGCGGTGCACGCCGTAGCCGAAGGCGACGTGCGAGGTCGGTGCCCGCTGACCGTCGAAGACATCGAGGCCGGTGCCCAGCGCCCGGTCCCGGTTCGCCCCGCTGAGGGAGACCACGACCATGTCCCCGGCGGCGATCGGCACCCCGCCAACTTCGACGTCCGAACGCGCGAACCGGGGGAAGGCCACCTGCACCACGCTCAGGTAGCGCAGGAGCTCCTCGACGTAGTCGCCGACGGCGTCGTCGTGGTCGTGGACGCGCTTGAAGGCGTCGGCGTCGCGCAGCAGCACCAGCGCGCCGAGCGAGAGCATGCTGGCGGTCGTCTCGAAGCCGCCGGTGAGCACACCGTCCGCCAGGCCCGCGAGCTCGGCGTCCGACACCTCGTCGCCCTTGTCCCGGATGATCATGCCGATCAGCCCGTCACCGGGGTCCTCGCGCTGTGCGCGCACGACCGTCGTCAGATACGCCAGCGACTCCGAGATGGCCCCGAACGACTGCCCCGCTCCCCCGAAGAGGTCGAACCGCGCCACCGCGTGCTTCTGGAACTCCTCGCGGTCGGCGTAGGGCACGCCCAGCAGCTCGCAGATGACCAGCGACGGGATCGGCAGCGCGAACTCCTCGACGAGGTCCACCGGTTCGGCACGCCGGGCCATCGCGTCGAGCCGGTCGGCCACGATGCTGTCGATGCCCGGTTTGAGGCGGGCGAGCCTGCGCATCGTGAACTCCGGGGTGAGCAGGCGCCGCAACCGGGTGTGCACCGGTGGATCGGCGAAGCCGAGGCCGCCGGGGTTGTCGTCGGCGTCGGCCCCCGCGGTCCCGACGAGATTGGTGAAGTCGTTACTGAACGACTTGGCGTCGCCAAGGACAGCCTTGGCTTCCGCGTGGCCCGACACCAGCCAGACGGTCGGCCCGAACGGGACGGGCAGCTTGCTCACCGGCTCGTCGTCCCTGCGCCGCCCCAGCTCGGGAACCGGATCCAGACCCTCGCGCCGCAACGGCATCAGGACCTCGTCCGGCAGCAGGGACATCGACGAGAGGTCGAGACCCTTCTTGCGTGCCCGCGCCAGGTAGCGGCGCGTGAACCACGAGACCACACGTGAACGGAGTTTCCCCACGGGCGCAGACGGTATCAACCACGCCGGTCCGCGCGGGGGCGGACGGCAAGGATCGGGTGCGTCCTCGCGCCGCGCCCGGAAATCCCGCCGCGCCCGGGAATCCGCCACGACGCGACGGATCGCCACCCGCCCCGCCGCGAACGGGCGTCACGCCGTGCCGGGCACGTGGACCTGAACGTCGGCGAGCAGCTTGGGCACCAGCTCGTCGATCTCCAACCTGCGCTCGACGCCCTCCAACTGCCGTGGTGTGGTCCGCGTGGCCACGCGCGGCGGGGTGAGCAGACTGCAACAGTCCTCGTCGGGCAGGGTGGAGACGTCGGCCGTGCCGATACGGCGCGCCTCGTCGATGATCTCGTTCTTGTCCCACGCCACGAGCGGTCGCAGCAGCGGGCGCGAGGCCGCGTCCTCCACGGTGGCCATGTTGGCCAGCGTCTGGCTCGACACCTGTCCGAGGCTGTCACCGGTCACCAGTGCCTGGGCGCCCAGCTCCCCGGCGAGGGTGTCGGCCGTGCGCACCATCAGCCTGCGCTGTGCGACGACCTGGAGGTGACCCGCACCGGAGGTCGCCAGCGCGCGCTGCGCGTTGCCGATCGGGATGACGTGCAACCGGGAGCCGCCCTGGAAGCGGTCGAGCTGGCGCACCAGCGCATAGGCCTTGTACGTCGACGACGGACCCGTCAGCGGGGCACCGGTGAAGTGCACGAAATCGCAGCGCAGCCCGCGCCGCATCGCGCGGTAGGCGGCCACCGGGGAGTCGAACCCGCCCGAGAGCATCACCAGAGCGCGCCCGCTGGCGCCCACCGGAAGTCCGCCCTGACCACGGTGGCGCTCGAGGGAGACGAAGATCTCGCGCTGGTCGACCTCGACCGTGATCTCCACCTCGGGGTCACCGAGATCGACCGGCCAGCCCCACTCCTCGACGACCCGGCCGCCGAGGTAGGCGGCGAGCTTCTCCGACGACAGCGGGAAGTCCTTGCTCCTGCGGTGCGCGCGGATCGCGAACCGGCGCGGCGCGGCCGTGGCGGGATCGCCGAAGCGCTCGGCCAGCGCGCGCAGCACCGCGCCGGCGGCGTCCTCGGCCGAGCGGCCCGTACGCACAGCGGGCTGCACGACGCTCACCCCCAGCACCCGCTGGGCACGCTCCAGGAGTTCCTCCCGTGCGATCTCGCCGGAGAGCACGACCACACCCGGCCGTTGCGAGACGCGGACGGGCGCCGACGCGCCATCGAGGGCGTGGCTCACCGCCTCCCGCAGGTACCGCTCGAATTTGCCGCGGTTGCGCCCCTTGAGCATCAACTCGCCGTACTTGAGCAGAACGCACGCCTGGGCCATTCCGGTCACCTCCCCACCGCTCGACGCATCGGCACGACGATACCGCTTCCCGGTGACGCGCCCGCACGAGCGGCCCACCCTGACGGAAAGTCAGGTCCCGGTGGACACGGTCGTGCCCGCGCTTCTCGGCACCGGCAGCGCCGCCTCTGTGTCGGCGGGCTCGGTGGCCGCGGACGCGGCGTCGGCGGGCTCGGTGTCGGCGGGCACGGTGTCGGCGGGCACGG
>NZ_KB912656.1:49863-62276 GCF_000383795.1 Saccharomonospora saliphila YIM 90502 | reverse complement strand
CAGAGGGTTCCGTCAGCGGCAGGGCGTCGGTGAGCATCCGACGCGCCGACCGCAGTTCCGCGGCGACCCGGCGCCGGGCCTCCTCAAGCGTGCGCACCCGCTGCCCGGCGCGGGCCACGATCTCGTCGGCGCGCTCGGCCGCCTCGGCGAGAACCCGCTCGGCCTCGGCACGGGCGGCGGTGTCCCGCGCGACGATCGCGCGGTTGGCCTCGTCGCGGCGGGCGGCGAGGTTGCGTGCGAAGTCGCGTTCCAGCTCCTGCCTGCGCCGCAGGGCCTGTTCGTCCTGCTCCCTGCGCCTGCGCTGTGCCTGCTCCTCGGCGGCACGGGCCTCGGCCTCCCAGCGCGCGCGCCGCGCGTCAAGTTCGGCCCGGCTCCGTTCGCGCTCGCGCAGCATCCGCTGCTCGGCCTCGACCAGCTCCGCGCGGCGCCTGCGCGCGGTGGCCTCGGCCTCCGCGCGGACCTCGGCGGCCTCCGATTCGGCGAGCTCGACCATGCGCAACAACCGCTCGGACAGCCCGTCGGATTCCACGGGCGTGCGGCACACCCGGTCGAGCCGGTCACGCAGCTTCTCGTAACTCACCCGCAACGCCGCGATCTCCGCGTCACGCCGCTGGGCGTACTCGGCGGCGGCGTCGCGCTCGGCGGCCAGCAGGCGCACCGCCTCCGCCAGGGCGCACACGTGCTCGTCCACCTGGTCGCGGTCGTAGCCACGCCACCGCACGGCGAACTCCCGCCGCGCCGGTCCTTTCCCGTCCGAACCTGCTGCGCTGTTCATTTCCACCTCGCCCGCGTTCGCCGACCGTCGACACCCGTGATATCAGCCTAGTGTGTGCTCCGGCCCCGAGATCAACGGCTGGGTCGTCGTGCGGCATGGTGGGCGGTGGTGACCGCTCGCCGTTGAACGGCCACCACCGGCTCTGAGGGCCCGCGGCTCGGGTCGGGCCTGATTCCGGTCAGCCCCGCAGGGGCGAGAAGTGGTCGAGCATCTCGGCGAAGGTCTCGAACGCGGGCTTCGACGGCCCGTACGGAGCCTCCAGGTGGATGCTCAGCGGGAAGCCGAGCTCACCGACACCGTCCACGACCCGCTTGTACAGGTCGACGACGGCCTTCTTGCGTTCGGCGAACGACTTCTCCGCGACCCGTGCGACGAACTCCTGCTCCTGCTTGACCACATCGTTGCCCGGGTCCTGGATCAGCCAGTCGATGAGGCCGACCTTGGTCTCCGCGCTCGGAATGAAGCCGAACGAGAGCAGGATCTCCGGCCGGTGCGGCGTCTGCTTGGCGAAGTCGGCGAGGAAGTCGACGATCGCCTCGGAGAACAACAGCTGGGTCATGGCGAACGTGGCGCCGCTGTCGCACTTGAAGTTGAACCGGCCCTGCTCACCCTCGCGGGTCGGGATGAGGATGACACCCCGGTTGTCCACCACGTCGGTGAACTCGGACAGCGCGTCGGTCGGGGCCATGCCGGGGCCCTCACCGTCGCTCATGGTCCGCGGCACGCCGACGAAGGTGATGCCGTCCATGCCCGAGTCGCGCAGCGAGCGCAGGCGCTCGGTGAGTCGCGGCTTGTCGTGGAACGCCGTGACCTGGGTGCACAGCCCGCGCACGTGCTCACCGATGACCGGCCGCACCGTCCGCCAGAAGTCCAGCGTGTCCATCTTGGGCTTCATCTCGATGGGACGGTCGGGGTCCTCGGCGATCATGCCGGGGATCATCAGGTGCTTGATCTGGTCGGTCATCCCAGTCGCGCGGCAACTGTCGACGACCTTCTGGCCCACTTCCACCGCCTCCTCGACACCGCCGTCGAGGTTCGGTGGAACGAGCTCCAGTGCGATGGTCTTCATGGTTGTCTCCCGCTTCGTTCGCCGTCACCGACCGCCGTGTGGTCCCCGCCCCGCGCCGACCGCCGCGAGGCGGGACGGCGCGGGGCGGGAACCGACGAGGTGAGGCTCAGTAGCGGTAGTGGTCGGGCTTGTACGGGCCCTCGACGTCCACACCGATGTACTCGGCCTGCTCCTTGGTCAGCTTGGTCAGCTTGACGCCGATGGCGTCCAGGTGCAGACGGGCGACCTTCTCGTCGAGCTTCTTCGGCAGGACGTAGACCTGCTTGTCGTACTCGCCGGGCTTGGTGAACAGCTCGATCTGGGCCATCACCTGGTTGGTGAAGCTGTTGGACATCACGAAGCTCGGGTGGCCGGTCGCGTTGCCCAGGTTCAGCAGGCGGCCCTCGCTGAGCACGATGATCGAGTGGCCGTCGGGGAACACGAACTCGTGCACCTGCGGCTTGATCTCGACCTTCTTGATGCCCGGCGTCTTCTCCAGGCCGGCCATGTCGATCTCGTTGTCGAAGTGGCCGATGTTGCCGACGATGGCCTGGTGCTTCATCCGGGCCATGTGGTCGGCGGTGATGATGTTGAAGTTGCCCGTGGTCGTGACGAAGATGTCGGCCGTCTCGACGACGTCCTCCATCGTGGCGACCTCGTAGCCCTCCATCGCGGCCTGGAGCGCGCAGATCGGGTCGATCTCGGTGACGACCACGCGGGCGCCCTGGCCACGCAGCGACTCGGCACTGCCCTTGCCCACGTCACCGAAGCCGGCGATCACGGCGGTCTTGCCCGCGATCAGCGTGTCGGTCGCGCGGTTGATGCCGTCCACCAGCGAGTGGCGGCAGCCGTACTTGTTGTCGAACTTCGACTTGGTGACCGAGTCGTTCACGTTGATGGCCGGGAACAGCAGGTCACCGCTGCGGGCGAACTCGTAGAGCCGGTGCACACCCGTGGTGGTCTCCTCGGTGACACCCTTGATCGACTCGGCGATCCGGGTGAACCGCGAGGAGTCGGCGGCCAGGCTCTTGCGCAGCGTGGCCAGCACGACCTTGTACTCGTCCGGGTCGTCCTCGCTCGCCTCGGGCACCGCGCCCGCGGTCTCGAACTCGGCGCCCTTGTGCACGAGCAGTGTCGCGTCGCCGCCGTCGTCCAGGATCATGTTCGGAGCCTGGTCACCGAACTGGAACAGCTGGTCGGTGCACCACCAGTAGTCCTCGAGCGTCTCGCCCTTCCAGGCGAAGACGGACACGCCCTCGGGCTTGTCCGGGGTGCCGTTCGGGCCGACCACGACAGCCGCGGCGGCCTCGTCCTGGGTGGAGAAGATGTTGCAGGACACCCAGCGCACCTCGGCGCCCAGCTCGACCAGCGTCTCGATCAGCACGGCGGTCTGCACGGTCATGTGCAGCGATCCCGCGATCCTGGCGCCCTTCAACGGCTTGGACGCCGCGAACTCCCTGCGAGTCGCCATCAGGCCGGGCATCTCGTGCTCCGCCAACCGGATCTGGTGCCTGCCTGCCTCGGCCAGGTTCAGGTCGGCGATGGCGAACTCGAGACCGTTCACCTTCTGCAACTTCGCGCTCATGATTTCCTTTCCTCTTCGCGGATCGTGCCCGCTGGTTGGGTTGAGACGGGTCGTGCCCGCCACCTCACGTGTTGAAGTACTTCGCCTCGGGATGGTGCGCCACGATCGCGTCCGTGGACTGCTCCGGATGGAGCTGGAACTCCTCGGACAGCTCGACACCGATCCGTTCGGCGTCCAACAATTCCACGATCTTGGCACGGTCCTCAAGATCCGGGCACGCCCCGTAACCGAGCGAGAACCGCGCGCCCCGGTACCCGAGCTTGAAGAACTGCTCGACGTCCTCCGGGTCCTCGTCGGCCACCTGGTTGCCCGAGGAGAACCGCAGCTCCTGCCGGATGCGCCGGTGCCAGTACTCGGCCATCGCCTCGGTCAGCTGCACGCCCAGCCCGTGAATCTCCAGGTAGTCACGGTAGGCGTCCTTGGCGAACAGGTCGTTGGCGTAGTCGGCGATGGGCTGTCCCATCGTCACCAACTGCAACGGCAGCACATCGACCTGGCCGGTCTCGGCGGCCTTCTCCTTCGACCGGTAGAAGTCGGCGAGGCACAGTCGCCGGTCCCTGCGCTGCCGGGGGAAGGTGAACCGGGCCCGCTCCGGCGCGTCCGGTTCCTCCTTGTCCAGCACGACCAGGTCGTTGCCCTCCGAGTAGCACGGGAAGTAGCCGTAGACCAGAGCCGCGTGCTGGAGGATGCCCCTGGTCGACAGCTCGTCAACCCAGGCGCGCAGCCGCGGCCTGCCCTCGGTCTCCACCAGCTCCTCGTAGGAGGGCCCCTGTCCCTTCTTCGCCCCGCGCAGGCCCCACTGTCCGAAGAACGTCGCGCGCTCGTCGAGCAGCGCGAGGTAGTCGGCCACGGCGAGGCCCTTGACGACCTTGGAGCCCCAGAACGGCGGAGTCGGCACCGGCACGTCCGCGTCGACGTCGGAGCGCGTGGTGTCGTCGAGACTCGGCTCCGGTCCCTGCTCGGCCTTGCGCTTCTCGGCGATCCGCATGGACCGCTCGCGGCGCGCCTTGCGCTCGGCCTTCTTCTCCTGCTCGGCCGCGTCCTCCTCGGGCGTCTCGCCCCGCTTGACCGCCATGATGCGGTCCATCAGTTTGAGCCCCTCGAAGGCGTCCTTGGCGTAGCGCACGTCGCCCTCGTAGACCTCGTCGAGGTCGTTCTCCACGAAGGTGCGGGTCAGCGCCGCGCCGCCGAGCATCACGGGGTACTTCTCGGCCACCCCGCGGGAGTTCATCTCCTGCAGGTTGTCCTTCATGATGACGGTGGACTTCACCAGAAGGCCGGACATGCCGATCGCGTCGACGTCGTGCTCCTCGGCGGCGTCGAGGATGGCGTTGATCGGCTGCTTGATGCCGATGTTGACGACGTCGTAGCCGTTGTTGGACACGATGATGTCGACCAGGTTCTTGCCGATGTCGTGCACATCGCCCTTCACCGTGGCCAGCAGCAGCTTGCCCTTACCGCCCGAATCGTCCTTTTCCATGTGCGGTTCGAGGTGCGCGACGGCGGTCTTCATCACCTCGGCCGACTGGAGCACGAACGGCAACTGCATCTGTCCCGAGCCGAACAGGTCACCGACGACCTTCATGCCCGCGAGCAGGTTCTCGTTGACGATCTGCAGCGGCTTCTTCTCCAGCATCGCCGCGTCGAGATCGTCCTCGAGGCCGTTCAGCTCGCCCTCGACGATGCGCTTCTCCAGCCGCTCGAACAGCGGAAGCTTGGCCAGCTCCTCCGCGCGGGAGGCCTGGGTCGAGGACGCGGTCTTGCCCTCGAACAGCTCCATCAGCTTCTGCAGCGGGTCGTAGTCCGCGGACCGGCGGTCGTAGACCAGGTCGAGCGCCACCTGCTTGGGCTCGTCCTCGATCTTGTTCATCGGCAGGATCTTCGACGAGTTCACGATCGCCGAGTCGAGCCCGGCTTCACGGCACTCGTTGAGAAACACCGAGTTCAGCACCTGCCGGGCCGCGGGATTGAGGCCGAACGACACGTTCGACAGGCCGAGCGTGGTCTGCACGGTCGGGTGCCGCCGCTTCAGCTCCCGGATCGCGTTGATCGTCTCGATGCCGTCCTTGCGGACCTCCTCCTGGCCCGTGGTGATCGGGAATACCAGGAGGTCGATGATGATCGCGGACTCGGAAAGGCCCCAGTTCTCGGTGAGGTCGGTGATGGCGCGCTCGGCCACCCGGAGCTTCCAGTCCGCGGTGCGGGCCTGGCCCTCCTCGTCGATGCAGGTGACGACCACGGTCGCGCCGTGCTCGACCGCCATCCTCATGACGCGGTCGTAGCGGCCACCCGGCTCGGTACCGTCCTCGTAGTTCACCGAGTTGATCGCGCAGCGGCCACCGAGCCGCTCCAGCCCCGCCTCGATGACGTCAGCCTCGGTGGAGTCCACCATGATCGGCAGCGTGGACGCCGTCGCCAGCCGCGAGGCCAGCTCCGCCATGTCGGTGGTGCCGTCCCGGCCGACGTAGTCCACGCACAGGTCGAGCATGTGCGCGCCCTCACGGGTCTGCGCCTTGGCGATCTCGACGCACTCGTCGTAGCGCTGCTCGAGCATGGCCTCGCGGAAGGCCTTCGACCCGTTGGCGTTGGTCCGCTCACCCACGTTGAGCAGGGAGGCGTCCTGCTCGAACGGCACCGCCTGGTACACCGACGACACCGACGGCACGACCTCCGGCTCCCGCTCCTTCGGCGGCAGCTCGGACACGGCCTCCACCACGGCGCGGACGTGCTCGCCCGTGGTGCCGCAGCAGCCGCCGACCAGCCGCGCCCCGAAGTCGGTGACGAACTCCTTCAGCGAGGCCGCCAGTTCGTCGGGCCGGAGCGGGTACACCGCGCCGTTCTCCCCGAGCTCCGGCAGACCGGCGTTGGGCATCACCGAGATCGGCACGGTGGAGTGCTCGGCCAGCACCCGCAGGTGCTCGGTCATCTCCGCGGGGCCGGTCGCGCAGTTCATGCCGATCAAGTCGATGCCCAGCGGCTCCAGCGCGGTCAGCGCCGCACCGATCTCGGAGCCCACGAGCATGGTCCCGGTCTGCTCGACCGTGACCTGCGCGATGATCGGGATGCGCCTGCCCGCCCGCTCCATCGCGCGTTTCGCGCCGATGATCGCGGCCTTGGTCTGCAGCAGGTCCTGGGAGGTCTCCACGAGCACCGCGTCGGCGCCACCGTCGAGCAGGCCGAGGGCGTTCTCCAGGTAGTAGTCCCGCAGCAGCGCGTACGGCGCGTGCCCGAGCGTGGGCAGCTTCGTGCCGGGGCCCATCGAGCCGAGCACGAACCGGGGCTTGTCGGGCGTGGAGTACTCGTCGGCGCACTCCCGCGCCAGCGACGTGCCCTTCTCGGCCAGCTCCCGGCACCGGTCGAGGATGTCGTACTCGCCGAAGTTGCCGTAGTTGGTGCCGAACGTGTTCGTCTCGATCGCGTCGGACCCGGCTTCGAGGAACCCGCTGTAGACCGAGCGCACGACGTCCGGCCGTGTCTCGTTCAGGATCTCGTTGCAGCCCTCGAGCTGCGCGAAGTCGTCGAGGGTGAGATCGTGCTCCTGCAACGCGGTGCCCATGCCACCGTCGGCGACGAGGATCCGCCGTCGCAGTTCGTCGAGAAACCGACTGTCCATGGTCACACCCGCAGCTTGGATTCGATCTCGGCCGCGGCGTCGTTGCCGTAGGCCCTGGCGACGCGGTCCGAGAAGTCCGCGCGGTCGAGCGGATACTCCTGCGGGCCGACCGTTTCAAGCACGATGCTCGCGAGAACACAACCCGCCTGGGCGGCCCTCTCCATCGTCATCTTACGGCTGATTCCCCACAGGAACCCGGAACGGAACGCGTCGCCGACGCCGGTCGGCTCCGTCTCCTGCACCCCGGGCACCGCGTCGACCCGGACCGGGTCGTGGCCGCGTCCCTCGATGCCGACGCCCTTGCCGCCGTACGTGGTCACCCAGCTGCCGACACGGTCCAGTACCTCGTCGACGGTCCAGCCCGTGTGCTTGAGCAGCAGGGAACTCTCGTACTCGTTGGTGAACAGATAGGTCGCGCCGTCGACGAGCTTGCGCACGTCCTCGCCGGACATGATGGCGAGCTGCTGCGAGATGTCGGCCGCGAACGGGTAGCCGCGCTGCCTGCACTCCTCGGTGTGCCGCAGCATCGCCTCGGGGTCGTTCGGCGAGACGAACACCAGATCGAGGTCACCGACGCGGTCGGCGACGGTCTTGAGCTCGATCTCGCGCGCCTCGCTCATGGCACCCGCGTAGAACGACGCGATCTGGTTCTGCGTCTCGTCGGTCGTGCACAGGAAGCGCGCCGTGTGCTTGTCGGCGGAGACATGCACCGACTTGGTGTCCACACCGTGACGTTCCAGCCACGAACGGTAGTCGTCGAAGTCCTTGCCGACGGCTCCGACCAGGATGGGGGTGAGACCCATGCGGCCCAGCGCGAAGGAAATGTTCGCGGCGACACCGCCCCTCCGGATGTCCAGTTGCTCGACAAGGAACGACAGGGACACGTTCTCCAGCTGGTCCGCGACGAACTGGTCACTGAACTTGCCGGAGAAGGACATGAGGTGGTCGGTCGCGATCGAGCCGGTCACCGCTATGCGCATTCGGGCACACTCCTCGAAGTGATCGCTGTTCCCGTTCCCGGGCGGATGGCAGGGTGCGGACCGTGCCACCCCGCGACCGGACCCGGACCGCGCTGGCGGCCCGGGCGTTGACCGGGAACCGGCGAACATGATGGTGGACGCTGTGTCTGCTCGTCAGGCAACGTCGCGGGCGTGAGCTCGCCACCCGCGACAGGCGCGTGCGGGGCACCGCCTCTCGGCGCGGGCCCGGACTCCGTGCTTGTGCCGGCGTCCGGGCCCGCGCCGTGGTGTCAGCGCCGTACGGTGCCCCGCACGCGGGCGAGAGGGCCTCAGGCCTTCGCCGCGTCCTTCAGCGCCGCGGCCTTGTCCGTCCGCTCCCACGGCAGGTCGAGGTCGGGACGCCCGAAGTGGCCGTAGGCGGCGGTCGGCGCGTAGATCGGCCGCAGCAGGTCCAGGTGCCGGATGATCGCGGCCGGGCGCAGGTCGAAGACCTGGTCGACCGCGGCCTGAATCTTCTCGGGGGCCACCTTCTCGGTGCCGAAGGTCTCGATGAACAGACCCACCGGGGCGGCCTTGCCGATGGCGTAGGCGACCTGGATCTCGGCGCGGTCGGCGAGGCCGGCGGCGACGATGTTCTTGGCGACCCACCGCGTGGCGTAGGCGGCGGAACGGTCGACCTTCGACGGGTCCTTGCCGGAGAAGGCGCCGCCGCCGTGGCGGGCCATGCCGCCGTAAGTGTCGACGATGATCTTGCGGCCGGTCAGGCCCGCGTCACCCATGGGCCCGCCGACCACGAACCGGCCGGTCGGGTTGATCAGGATGCGGGGGTCCTCCGCCTCGAGGCCGAGCGACTCGATCTCCGGCGCGATGACGTGCTTGCGCAGGTCGGCGGCCAGCTCCTTGTCGAGGTCGACGCCCTCGGCGTGCTGGCTCGAGATGACCACGGTGTCGAGCCGGACCGGCTTGTTGCCGTCGTACTCGATGGTCACCTGGGTCTTGCCGTCGGCGCGCAGGTACGGCACGGTGCCGTTCTTGCGCACCTCGGTGAGCCTGCGGGACAGGCGGTGCGCCAGCGCGACCGGCAGCGGCATCAGCTCGGGCGTGTCCGTGCTGGCGTAGCCGAACATCAGGCCCTGGTCGCCCGCGCCCTGCTTGTCGAACTCGTCGAGGGCGTTCTCGAGGCGGGTCTCGTAGGCGGTGTCGACACCCTGCGCGATGTCCGGCGACTGCGCGTCGATCGCCACGTTCACGCCGCAGGAGTTGCCGTCGAAGCCCTTCGCCGAGGCGTCGTAGCCGATCTCGAGAATACGGTCGCGCACGATCTTGGGCACGTCCACGTACGCCTCGGTCGTCACCTCGCCGGCCACGTGCACCTGCCCGGTGGTGATCAGCGTTTCGACCGCGACGCGGCTGCGCGGGTCGGCGCCCAGCATCGCGTCCAGGATGCTGTCGCTGATCGCGTCGGCCATCTTGTCCGGGTGGCCCTCGGTGACGGACTCGCTGGTGAACAGCCTTCGGTTAGCAGTCACTGTTGATCCTCGTCTCTCGTCGGAAGGGAAATTTCGGGCGAAGGGTCGGGTGCTTCTCGGTGCTTCTCGGCGAGCGCGGGGTCACGCCCGGGCGTGGAATATGCCCCAGGCGAGATTACCGGCGCGACCACCCTCGACCCAGTTCTTGAGACCGGTCTTCATGCGCGTGAGGTAGGCGTCGCTGACGTGCTGGGAGATCTCCTCGTGCCTGGTCTCTGTCTCCTCGAGCACGCGCCCGTAGTGGGTCGCCAGCTGCGGCGTGTGGTCCTCGAACTCGATCGACGACATGCCGAGCCGGTTGAGTTCCTTGCGGTAGAAGCCGGGCGAACCCATGGTGTCGAGGTGCAGCCGGTCCAGGATCGGCTTGAGCTTGGCCTTGTCGACCGAGTCGGAGGCCATCGGGTCGGTGAACACGAACTCACCCGCGGGCTTGAGCACCCGCACGACCTCCTGCAGCACCCGCACGCGGTCGCCGCTGTGCAGCATCGCGTCCTGCGACCACACGATGTCGAACTCGTTGTCCTCGAAGGGCAGGTCCTCGAAGGAGCCGTCCACGACGTCGATCAGGTGGGCCAGCCCCTGTTCGGCGCTGAACTGGCGGTTGCGGTTGTTCTCCACCTCGCTCAGGTTGAGGCAGGTGACCTTGCAGCCGTAGGTCTTGGCGAGGTATCGCGCCGCGCCGCCGTATCCGGCGCCCACGTCGAGGATCCTGGTGTTGGCGGTGACCTTCAGCTTGCCCGCCATCCGCTCGACGGTGCGGACACTGGCCGGGGCGATGGCCTCGGTCGGCGTCTCGTAGAGACCGACGTGGATGTCCTCGCCGCCCCAGATCGTGTAGTAGAAGTTGTCCGCGTCGTCCGAGTTGTAGTAGTCGCGGGCGACGTTCACCGCGGTCGAGTAGTTCGCCGCGTCCTCGGCGTAGTTCTTGTCCGCGACGTGGATGAAGAAGTCCGGCTCGTCGGCGCTGTAGGTCTCCTGGAAGTCGCCGTAGGTCTCCACCCGCTGGAAGCCGACCTCACGCAGGAGCCTGCGCGTGTAGTCCTTGCGCAGCGGGAACATGTTGAGGTGGTACTGCGAGCCGTCGGCGTAGGAGTACCGGAACCGTGCGAGGCCGTCGTCGACGTACTCCGGCTCGGCCGTGACCTCTTCGCCGGCGTAGTAGTACGTGTGCTTGCTGGAGAAGCCGTTGTCCAGGATGGAGTCGTAGTTGCGCTGATCGAGGATCAGGATGCCGTCGTGCTTGAGCACGGCGTAGAACTCGGCGAGCGCCTTGCGACGGTCCCGTTCGGAGAAGAGGTGGGTGAACGAGTTGCCCAGGCACACCACGGCGTCGAACTGCCCGTGCACGTCCTTGTTCAGCCACCGCCAGTCGGCGTGGACGACCTTGAGCACGTGTCCGTTGTAGGTGAGGCCGTTCTCGAAGGCCTTGGCCAGCATCTCGGCGCTGCCGTCCACGCTGACCGTGTCGAAGCCCTCCTCGATCAGGCGCACGGAGTGGAACCCGGTGCCGGTGGCGACGTCGAGGACGGACTTCACGCCATGGGACTTGAGGAGGTCGACGAAGAAGCTGCCCTCGCTCTCGTAGCGCTTCTTCCAGTCGATGAGGTCATCCCACTTGTCGACGAAGCCCTTGACGTACTCGTCGGTGTAGTGGTCACTCTCCCGAACGGTCAGCGGGTCCGAACCGAACGCCTGTGCCGGGTGTGCCGCGATCTCGTGGTCCTCGTCAACCGCTCCGGCCTCCTTCACATCGGACGGGCCAGACCTCGAATCATTCATTGCGCTTCCTTCCACGTTCGGCCAGACACAGCATTACTCTCGCGAACCGCGTCACACTTACTCGCCTGCTCCTCCTCGTCCTCGGGCGCGCTCGTCCTGGGACACGCGCGGGTCGGTCGAGCCGAAAATGGGCATACAAAATCCAGGGCCGGACATCATCCGAGCAGCATCGACACTGATACGCCCCGCGCCCGCCGGCTAGTTCACGCTCGGCTCGGCGCGCTTCGACCCTCGCCCCGACTCGGCCTGATTGCAGCACATCGACGCTGATCCCCGCAATCCGCCTCGACTCAATCTATTGAGTACCCGGCGAAAGTATCAATGGGTCAATTGCGTGATGCCGGGGCTCACCCCACGTACAAGCCGCGAAGCCGCGATCCGCACCGGCGGGCGCAACGCGCACAGCTCGGATCGATGCGATCCGAGCGCATTCTCCGTGGTCGTCGCGCTGTTTCGGCGAAATCTGGCTGGCCACTTGACAACGTCACCAAGCGATTGTGGTCAAGACAACATTGCCACCCGAATGGGGTAGTAACGTCTACGCTTCGTCGCCCTCTGGCCGACCCAAGGTGACCGTCTAGACCGAATGTGTGATGTCGGTCGCCCACGCGGGTCCGTATCGTATACGGCAACTCGTTGCGTAGTAACCAACAATTCTGGACGCGTGGACACCCACGGTGCAATCTCGACGCACCCCGGGTCAGGTCAAGATCCGTTATCGGATCGTCGCTTTCGGCGCACCGTGGGTGATCGTTGATTGCCCTCGGTACGAATCCTGGGGCACGCGAACGCGACTTCCGCGCGGGTCCACGCCTTCCCCCCGGCGTCCCCGATTAATCGACGACTCGTCCCTGTTTTCCGTCTCCGGGAATTCGTCTTGTACGGCACTGGATTGTCTTTTCCGCGAGCGCAACAGGATGGAAAGACAGAACACAGTCGAACTCGTCACCCGACCACCCGTGCGCACGAAGCCGGACGCACCGGACAGGAACGAACGAAAGGGAACGAGAGCAGCGGAAATTTCGATCGCCGCCGAGTGTTCCGCGCGTCCGGACACGAGCGCGCCCGCCCGTCGGCTGCCGTGCCGCCGGTCCCCCGCCACGCGCCGGACGCGAACGGACCGGC
>NZ_KB912656.1:43061-49763 GCF_000383795.1 Saccharomonospora saliphila YIM 90502 | reverse complement strand
AGGCCCGCCTCGAGCGGCGCCCAGTCGCCCGCGCCGCTCCCGCGTGGCGCCGGCGACTCCGGCGGTGCAGCCTCGTCATCGTGGCGGCACCGGGCGGCCCTCAAGTGAGACATACGGCTCCCACCGATCGTGTGCGCAGGGTGGAACCGGTGACGTGGCCGCGCGCAAGGGGGTCCCACGGCCGACGTCACCGGGGGCTAACGTGACAGGTGTCCGACTGTCCGTAGCCACGCACACGGTAGCGCGCTACATAACTACCGCGCTACACCGCGGCGTGGCCCGTTCGAGTGACACGGTGAGCGTGTCGCCCGAGCCGAAAGGTGAGGCCCTTGATCGAGGTGAGCCACGTCGTCGCGGAATGGGCGTTCACCCAGGGACTGAAGAAGCTGCGTGAGGCCAGCGACAACTCCAACCAGAGCGAGATCGCCCGGAGGATCGGCAAGAGCCGGGCGGCCATCGGGCATTACGAGACGGGCCGGTACCTGCCCAGCCACGAAAGCCTCGACATCATGCTCGACGCCTACGGCCACGGCGAGCGGGCCGGGTACTACCGCGCGCTGCGCGACCGCGTGGAGACCCACGCGCCCGACTGGTGGGAGGACGAGTTCGCGGACGGCTTTCCCCCGTGGTCGCTCGCGCTGCTCGCTGGACTGGAGCATTCCGCCGTCCGCATCCGAATGTACGACCCGCACGCCGTGCCCGAGTTGTTCCGCACCCGGCCCTACGCGGAGCGGGTGCTGCGTGCGGAGCTGCCGACACCCCGGGCCGGCGACGTCGCCGACCACGTGCGGATGGTGCGGGGGCGCCAGGCCGTCCTGGACCGCGCCGCACCGCCCGGGCTGGAGTGCGTACTCGACGAGTCGGTCCTGCGCAGGGTCGTCGGAGACGCCACCGTCCACGCCGAGCAGCTCCATCGACTCCGTGAGCTCACCGACGAACCGCACGTGGATATCCGGGTGCTTCCGGAGGACCGCGGGTGCCCGGCGGGCGCAGCGGGCGGGTTCACCACCATCCTGCTCCCCCGCGACGTGATCCAGGACTTCAGCGAGGTCACCTACGTGACCACGCCCGTCGACCGGGTCCACTACGTTGGCACCGACGAGCTGGCCTCGTTCCGTGCCCTGTGGGACAACGCCCACTCCGCCGCCCTTTCCGCGGACGAATCACGGGCCTTGCTCACCGAATACGCGGAACGGCTCGCCGCACGCACGTAACCGCACGGGCGCCGGTTCACTCCCGTGGCATCGCGGGTCCCCGGCGCTGACGGGGAACAGAAGTGGCCGGAGAGGCGCAGAATCTCCGCGAACGAGAGCGCGGCGCACCCCGTTCCGGCCTCCGGCACGCCGGGGAAAAGCACCGGCCGGAATCGGCGGGGCATTTTCCCGCGCCTGACGACGAACCACAACGGAAATAGTGATTCACACTCTCCCCCACGAATTACGGGCGACCGGGTCGCGTGGTGTTGTCACGGAACAGGCGGCGCGGCCCGAACGGAGGGGACCGGCCCGCACCGCGCCGCCGTCGGCCTCCGACGTACGAGGTGAACGGTCCCGCCGCGCCGTGGCCGACGACACTGTAGCACGCTAGTCGGCTAGCGCGCTACACCGCGCTAGCCGCGGCGAACGCAAGGCGCCACACGATCGCCGGTGCCACCCCGTGTCCGAGTGGACCGGGTGGCACCGGCGACGGAGATCCGGAGGACTCGCGGGTCAACGCATGGTGCGTCCGTAGCGGACGGCGGCCGTGAGCTGGTCGGACGGCACGTCGAGCGCCAGGCTCAGCCACTGCCGCCAGTAGGGCCCGGGCACCCGCTTGCCGCGTTCCCAGCGCGCGACCTCGTCGCGGCTGACGCTGGAGTTGCCGGACAAGTCGACCAGGCGGTCGGCCAACTGATACTGCGTCAGACCGCGGAGCTTGCGCACCCGGCGCACCAACTCCCAGATCGGCTCCGCGTCCGCCTGCCCGGACGGCGCGGAACGCCCGTCGCCGGGGGACCCCGCCGTGGGCAGGACGGGCCGTGAATCTGCGGACAACGCCTGCGCCGGCGCGGTTTCGTGAAAAGGCATAGTCATCATGAGTGCGGGGTTCGGGGACGGGTACGGATCGCGTCACGGCGCACGACAGTTGGCGATCGGCCAAAATAGCGGGACCCCTCACCGCGCTGCAGCACCACGAGCGACACCACTCCAGCTTCTTCCACCGAACCGGACACTGACACCACCAAACGGGCTATCTTGCACTCCGCAATTTGCACATGGGCATCGACAGGCTAGTGCACGTTCGTGCGTCCACATCACACTCCCCATCGGAACGACTATCGCCGTGCACGCCCGCGCGTTACACCCGCCGGCGAGTCGTCACACGATCACACCAACGCAGCAGAATACCGGTATCCGTGGCGACAATCGTGCGCCGAGCACAACCGGATGTCCGACCCGCACCGCATTCTGGCCCCCTGCATTCGAATGCGTACGGCCGATAGAGTCCGAAACAACCGAACCGTATTCTACCGGGAGTGTGAGCGTGTCAGGACGGCGTAATCAGGGAAACAATACCGGTGCCGGCGCGGCGCCCGCCGGTGAGGAACGCGATTACACCGTCCGCGCCGTCGAGCGAGTCTGTTCGATTCTCAACCTCTTACAGGAGTCCATTGACGGTGTCTCGCTGATCGAGGTGGGACAGGCCACCGACCTGCCGAAGTCGTCGGCGTTTCGGTACCTGTGGACGCTGGAGGCGCACCGGTACGTGGAGCGGGACGAGGGCACCGGGCTGTACCGGCTCGGGCTCGGATTCGTGGGGATGCAGTCGCGCCAGCTCGAAGTGCTGCGCGAACGTGCCCGCCCGTGGCTGGAGAAGCTGCGCGACGAGTTCGACGAGACGGCCAACCTGGCGATTCTCGACGGTGACCACATCATCTACGTCGACATCGTGGAGAGCCGTAACCGCGTGCGGCTCGCCTCCGCCCGCGGCGCACGTGACCCGCTGCACTCGACCGCGCTGGGCAAGGCGATCGCCTCCCGGCTGAGCGAGGCACGGGTCCGGGAGCTGCTCGAGCACACGGGGATGGACACGTTGACCGAACGGACCATCACGACCGTGGACCGGTTCACCGAGGAACTCGCCGCCGTGCGCAGGATCGGCTTCGCGCTCAACGACGGTGAGAACGAGACCGACGGCAGATGCGTCGCGGTTCCCCTGCTCGGTGCGCGCCTGCCCGCGGCCATCAGTATCAGCGCCCCGTCGGCACGGTTCTCCCGCGAGGACGCCGAGCGCGCCGCCCGCAGGCTGGTGGAGGTCACGAAGGAGATCACCGCGAGCCCCATTCCCGAGCAGCGCTCGGTCGAGGCGAGAGACTGACCCGACGCCACCACCGGGCGCTCTCCGTCCGCCCCCTCCGCGCCGCGGGAGACCCTCCCGCACCTGGGGCGCTCTCCGGCGGAAGCGCCGCGTCGAGGCGGCCCCGGGGCAGACCCGTCGGCACTCCCTCGTCGAGTGCGAGCCGCCGGTCGCGACACCGAGCCATGAGACCGCGTCGCGCCGCGCTGGGGCGCGGTCTGCACTCGGGTGCAGCGCGGGACCGTTCTATCTTGCAGAGCATGAACGGTCCCGAAAGCAAGAAGTACAACCCGGAGAACAAGACCGGGTACGAATACGTCCTGCTCGCCGACCACATGGCCGAGCTCATCGACCGGGGTGAGTGGCCGGTGGGCTCGCGACTGCCCGGCGAACGGTCCCTGTCCGCCGAGTACGGGGTCGCCCTCGACACGATCCGGAAGGCGACGCAGATTCTGCGGGACCGCGGGTTGGTGCAGACCCTGCGCTCGAAGGGCACGTTCGTCGCCGCGCGGCACTGACCGGCTCGCGAGCACACCGAGCGTGGCCGGGTCGCGGCGGAACGGCGTGAACGCCGTCACCGGCGAGCACCGCGCGCTCTCCGGCCCCGGGTACCAGCGGGTAGCCTTTCCGCGATGTCGCTGTCCCGCACCGACGCACCCGGTGAACTCAGGAGGCTGGAGGAGCTGTGCAACTCGGCACGGCTGCTCGCCACCGAGGACGCCTTGATCACGCCCGCGAGCGCCTCGGCCTGGCTGCGCGCGCAGGAGGTGGCCGTCGGCGAAGTGACTCGGAAGGAACACGAACTCCTGCTCCGGGTCCGCGAGACCGTGCGGGACCACCTCGGAGGCAGGCACGTCACCGACGAGCTCAACAAGCTTGCCAGGACGCTGCTCACCGCGCCCCGTTGGTCACCGGCGGGTGAGCCGGTGCTTCCCCCGCGCAAGAGTGGCGCGCTGGAGACCTACCTCGCCGAGATTCTCGCGGCGACCTTCAGCGCGGGCCTGACCGGTGAACTCGAACGGCTGAGGACCTGCGAGGACCCGGAGTGCCGTTCGGTGTTCTACGACCGCTCCCCCGGGCGGAACACGCGCTGGTGCTCGCTCGACCTCTGCACCGCGCGCCGGGCGAGCAGGCCCTATCGCTCCCGGCACGGCGGCTGACCCGGAATGTCCGAGGCGACGTGGGTGACCCGCGCGAGCGCCTCGACGAGGGTGGAACACACCGGCAGTCCGACATCGAGACCGGTGATCCGCAGTGGTCGCGACACCACGTCCGGGGCGACCACCGCCCAGCGCAGCGCCAGCCGCTCGGCCACGCCCCGGATGTGGACGAGCGCGGACAGGCCCGCCGCGCCGAAGAAGCGGACACCGCTCAGATCCAGAACCAGCACCCGGAGGCCCGGGTCCCGTTCGTCGACGCAGTGGCGCAGCGCGGGCGCGGCCGCCAGGTCCACCTCACCGGCGACGCGCACGATCACCACGCCTTCGACCGGCGGTTCGACGCGGACGTCGACATCCCTGCTCGTCAGCTGTTTCATCGGTCGCCTTCCGGCCGTGCGGATCGGGCACGACGGTGCGGATCACCGTGAGCGACGGTACGCCCACAGGAGTCCATACCGCAAGCACTACGTTACGGTGACGATTCGGCAACGGGCCACGAGCGTCCACCGTGTCCGGAGCGCTCCCGGACGGCCGGACGCGCACGGGGTCGGTGGGAGGCGTTCCCTGATCGGCCGGATGCACACCCGGAGGGTCCGCGCGCGAAGCGCCGACCACCCCTGCTGAAGTACATAGTAGACAGTCGCGGTGCCGGTGCCGCACGCGGTCCCACGAAGGGAAAAAGACGGCACTTCGGGGTGAACTCGCGGATCTCGGCACGAAGATCGGGGCCGCCGCCGTGCTGCGGAGTCGGTTGTCAATCCGGCCCCGGCGACCCACCCGGGGCCGGGGTGTGGCCGCCCGGACCCCGGGGTAGTCACGGTCCCGTGACCCCTGACGAGCAACCCCACGCGGAGGGGCGCGAGCAGGCAGGCGGCTACGAGGATCTCGCACCACTGTTCAACACCCTGGCCGAGCTCGCGCCGGACGACCCGAAACGGGCCGTCGTGCGCGACGAGATCATCACCCGGTGCCTGCCGCTCGCCGAGCACATCGCGCGACGCTTCGTCGGACGTGGCGAGCCGAGGGACGACCTCGTGCAGGTCGCGCGGCTGGGGCTGCTCAACGCGATCGACCGGTTCGACGCCTCGCGGGGCACCGAGTTCGTCGCCTTCGCCGTCCCCACGATCATGGGTGAGGTCCGCAGGCACTTCCGGGACTCGAGCTGGGCGGTGCGTGTGCCGCGCAGGCTCAAGGAGCTGCACCTGTCCATCAGCCAGGCCAGCGGCAAACTGGCCCAGCGCCTCGGCAGGGCACCGACACCGAGCGAGCTGGCCGCCGAACTCGGTCTGGCCGCCGAGGACGTGTGGGACGGACTGCTCGCGGGCAACGCCTACCAGTCGGTGTCCATGGACGCCGCCTACGACGACGAAGGCACGTTGCCGTTGGCCGAGACGGTCGGCGAGGACGACGCGGAGCTTGAGAACGTCGAGTACCACGAGTCACTGCAACCGCTGCTGGCGAGCCTGCCCGAACGGGAGCGGCGCGTGCTGATCCTGCGCTTCTTCGGCAACATGACACAGACCCAGATCGCCGAGCGAGTGGGCATCTCGCAGATGCACGTGTCCCGGCTGCTCGCCCGGACCCTCGAGTTCCTCCGCACCCGGCTCACGGAGTGAGGGCGCGCGACGGGAGGAGCCTGCCCGCCGCGCCGTTTGGCCGCCCAGGGGGCCGGGTACGCCGCGCAAGCCACTGTCCGTCGCCGACCGCGTGGGGTGCCATGGACTCGGAGATCACACTGACCGTGGACGGTCGCTCGCATCACGTGGTCCTCGACACGCGGGTGACCCTGCTCGACGCCCTGCGGGACCGGCTCGGCGTGTTCTCCCCGAAGAAGGGGTGCGACCACGGCCAGTGCGGCTCGTGCACGGTCCTGCTCGACGGCAGGAGGGCGACGACCTGCCTGACCTTCGCCGTCGCCTGCGACGGAGCCGAGATCATCACGAGCGCCGGTGGCGCCGAGCGGGAGGACCTGCGGGCGCTGCACCGCGCGTTCGTCGATCACGACGGGCTCCAGTGCGGCTACTGCACCCCCGGCCAGGTCTGTTCGGCGGCGGGCGTGCTCGACGAGGCGGAGGCAGGCTGGCCGAGCGCGGTGACCTCGGACCTCGACACGGCACCCGAGCTGGACGCCACCGAGATCGCCGAGCGCATGAGCGGCAATCTGTGCCGTTGCGGGGCCTACCCACCGCGTCGTAGAGCGTCTCGG
>NZ_KB912656.1:41071-42961 GCF_000383795.1 Saccharomonospora saliphila YIM 90502 | reverse complement strand
GTGGAGGACAGCGCCGCCGCCGACTCGGTGGCGACGCGGATCTGAGGCAACCGACGACGAGACGCGGGCCGTGCGGGCGGATTCGCCTACGTGGTGGGCGTCAACCGCGTCGCCGCACGTACCTCCGACGGCGGGGACCACGACGAGGCCGACCGAGACCGTGACGACACCAGCGCGGACACGGCGGCCCACGCCGAGCAGGCCGAGGCCCTCCGCGCCCGGGGGGCCGACGTGGTGGTCGACGACCTGGCCGACCTGCTGGCGGACGAACCGGCCCGGAGAGGAGGAGTGTGACCGACACCGAGCGCGGCTACGCACAGGACCCCTGGGAGCTGCGGTGGCACGGCCTCGCGGTGGACCAGCTGCAACGCACCGAGTCGACCTTCGCCCTGTCGAACGGGCACATCGGCATGCGCGGCACGCTGGAGGAAGCCGAGCCTCGCGGACTGCCCGGCACCTACCTCAACGGCTTCTACGAGGAGCACGAGCTGCCCTACGCCGAGGCCGGCTACGGCTATCCCGAGGCCGGGCAGACGGTCGTCAACGTGACCGACGGCAAGATCATCCGGTTGCTCGTCGAGGACGAGCCGCTGGACATGCGATACGGCCATGCCCCCAGCCACTCCCGCGTGCTGGACTTCCGGTCCGGGACCCTCCGCCGGGAGACCGAGTGGACCTCCCCCACCGGTCGGCGCGTGCTCGTGCGCACCGAACGGTTGGTCTCGTTCGCCCAGCGGGCGGCCGCGGCCATCCGGTACGAAGTCGAACCGCTCGACGGCCAGGTGCAGCTGGTGGTGCAGTCCGAACTGCTCGCCAACGAGCCGATCGAGGCCGACACCGGCGACCCGCGCGTGGCCGCGGCGCTGGAGGCGCCACTACTGGGCGAGTTCCACCGTGCCGAGGACTACCGAGCGGTGCTGGTGCACCGCACGACCCGGTCGGGGCTGCGCATGGCCGCCGCGATGGACCACGAGATCGAGGCCACCGACGGCCTGCGCACCGACATCACCGTGGAGCAGGACCTGGCCCGGCTGACCATCGCCGTCGACGTGCCGCTGGGGCAGCCCCTTCGGCTGACGAAGTTCCTCTCCTACGGCTGGTCGGCGCAGCGTTCGCTGCCCGCCGTGCACGCTCAGGTGGAGGCCGCCCTCGCCGGCGCACGGCAGACCGGGTGGGAGGGCATGCTCACCGAGCAGCGCCAGTTCCTCGACCAGTTCTGGTCCAGCGCGGACGTGGAGATCGACGGTGACCCGGAGTTGCAGCAGGCGATCCGGTTCGCGCTGTTCCACGTGCTCCAGGCCGGGGCTCGCGGGGAGAGCCGCGCGATCCCGGGCAAGGGACTCACCGGACCCGGCTACGACGGGCACGCGTTCTGGGACACCGAGACGTTCGTGTTGCAGGTGCTCACCTACACGCTGCCCGACGCGGCGCGGGACGCCCTTCGCTGGCGGCACACCACGCTCGACACGGCGCGGGACCGGGCGGCACAGCTCGGGCTCCGGGGCGCGGCGTTCCCGTGGCGCTCGATCAACGGCGCCGAGTGCTCGGCGTACTGGCCGGCGGGGACGGCGGCGTTCCACGTCAACGCCGACATCGCCGACGCGGTGGTGCGCTACCTCCAGGCCACGCACGACAGCGAGTTCGAGCGGCAGTGCGGCACCGAACTGCTCACCGAAACCGCCCGCCTGTGGATCTCGCTGGGCCACCACGACCCGCACGGCGGCTTTTGTCGGTGCTGCCGGACCGCAGCGTGCTGCACACCTCCCGCGACGGCCGGGTCTTTCTGACCACTCCGGAGGGCTCCACGTCGCTCGCGGGGGAGCTCGACGTCTACAACCACGACGAGGACGGCTTGCAGGGTGTGGCCGTCGACCCGGACTTCGAGCAGAA
>NZ_KB912656.1:38514-40971 GCF_000383795.1 Saccharomonospora saliphila YIM 90502 | reverse complement strand
ACGTTCCGAGTGGCTCCGCGGTGCCACGCGCGGTGTTCCGGCTCCAGCCGCGCGCCAGCATCGCCAGGTGCACCCGCTCGCCGCGCTCGTAGGCGCGCAGGAACAGTGCCCCGACCCCGCGCGCGGTGGCCACGCCCTGCCAGAGGAGCCGGGGGTCGTCCCCGCGCGCCAGCCGGGCACGGCGCATCCTGCGTGCCTCGTCGGCGAGGACCTCGACGTAGCGCAGCATGAGACCGGCGATCAGCGTCACCGTTGCCGGGACCCGCAGGCGGCGCAGTCCCGCCACGATCTGCTCGGGACGTGTCGTGGCGGCCAGGGTCAGCGAGACGAGCACGCCGAGCGTGCCCTTGGCGACGATGTTCCACCCCGCCAGCAGGCCCTCCACCGACAACGAGACGCCGAGCACCTCCGTGCGCGGACCGCCCCCGGTGATCGGGAGCACGACGGCGAGCAGCACGAACGGCACCTCGATCACCGCGCGGCGGGCGAACCAGCCGGGTGGGACCCGGGCCAGCGCCCACACCACCGTCAGCACGAGCGCGCAGACGCCGAACGCCCAGAACTCCGCCCTCGGCGTCGCGACGACACCGAACACGGCCACGACGGCACCGGCGATCTTGACGTGTGCCGGAAGGCGGTGCACCCGGCTGTCCCCGGGGTGGTGCAGGACCGGAGCGCTCACGGCGCACGCCGCCGGCCCGCCCGGGTCAGGACCCGCACCAGCAGCACCGTCACGGCGAGGGTGATCAGCACCCCGAGCACCCCCGCCACGCCGGTCAGCGCGGAGTCGCCGCCGACCGCGTAGTCGGCGAACGGGCTCGCGGCCAGGTCGTGCTCGCGGGCGTGGCGCGCGGCGCACTCGCCACGCAGTTCGTCTCCGACCTCGGCACAGCCGTGGCGCAGAACCGTCTCCAGGCCGTCGGGGTCGCTGTCGGCCATATAGGACACCGCACCGCCCAGCACCAGCGTCACCAGCGCCGACACCACCCAGAACCGTCGCGCACGAGGCCGAGCGCCACCCGGGCCGCTCACCGCGTCACCTCCCCCGTCGGCGTCTCCCCCGTCGCCGAGTTCCCTGTCGGCGACTCCCCCTTCGGCGTCGCGTCCGCCGTGGCGCTCCCCGGCGGCCGTCCACGGAGTAGGTACACCAGGTCGGGGCGCGCGGAGGAGACAGCGGCCACCGTGACGGCGGTGACGGCTCCCTCCCCGAGGCCGATGAGCGCGTGCACTCCGAGCATGGCCGCCGCGAGTCCCCCGATCGGGACAGCGCCCTGTCCCCCGATGGCGTATTCGACGACGAACCCGCCCGCCGCGACGAGCGTGGTGACCAGTGCCGACACGAAAGCCACGACCACCAGCCCGGCCCGCGAACCGACGGCCACCCTGCGCAGTGCCACGGCGACGAGGTAGCCGGAGACGGTACCCAGCAGGGCGATGTTGGTGATGTTCACCCCGAGAGCGCTCAATCCCCCGTCGGCGAACAGCAACGCCTGCACCACCAGCACCACGCCGACGGCGAGCGCGCCGACCCACGGCCCGACGAGGAGGGCGGCCAGCGCACCCCCGAGGACATGGCCGCTGACCCCCGGCAGCACCGGGAAGTTGAGCATCTGGACGGCGAACACGAAGGCCGCCACCAAGCCCACGAGCGGCACGAGCCGTTCGTCGAGGTCACGCCGGGACCGCGCCGCCGCCACGGCGATCCCCACCACGGCGAGGGCACCGAAGCCGAGCGAGGTCGGCACATCGAGCAGGCCGTCACTGACATGCAGGGCGAGTGCCTCCATGGTCCCTCCCGACAGGCTTCAGCTGCTCATCTGTTCAACTGTACAGGTTTCTGCCGTGGCGGGGTAGGTCCAGCACTACTAGCGTGAACGGCATGATCGGGTTACCCGGCGCAGTGACCACGTGCCTCTTCGACCTGGACGGCGTGCTGACCAGCACGGCGGCGGTACACCTTCGCGCGTGGCGGCAGACCTTCGACGAGGTGCTGCGCGAGACCGCCCCCGGCCAGCCCGCCTTCTCCGACCACGACTACGTCACCTACGTCGACGGCCGGTCACGCCTCGACGGCGTGCGCGCGTTCCTCGGCTCGCGCGGCATCGACGTGCCCGAGGGAACACCCGAGGACCCGGTCGACGCGAGAACGGTGCACGGAATCGGCAACCGCAAGAACGAGCGCCTGCTGCGCGTCATCTCGACCGAGGGAGTCAGTCCCTACCCGGGCTCGGTCCGCTATCTGGACGCCATCCGCGCGCACGGGCTGGCCGTCGGGGTCGTGACGTCCTCGGCCAACGGCGAGCGGGTGCTCGACGCCGCCGGACTCTCCGGGTACGTGCGGGCCCGGGTGGACGGGCGCACCCTCAAGGCCGAGGGCCTGCGCGGCAAACCCGCCCCGGACTCGTTCGTGGCCTGCGCCCGCGCGCTGGGCGCCGCGCCCGCCGAGTGCGCGGTCTT
>NZ_KB912656.1:36292-38414 GCF_000383795.1 Saccharomonospora saliphila YIM 90502 | reverse complement strand
GGCTGACGCGGCGCGCACACCGAGCCCCGCCACGGCGGCGCCCGTTCCGGAGCGGCGTCAGGTCTCGCGGCGCAGCGCGTCGACGGCGGCGCCGAGGTCGTCCGGGTAGTCACTGGTGAACTCGACCCACCGGCCGTCGGCGGGGTGGGCGAAGCCGAGTGTGCGCGCGTGCAGCCACTGTCGCGTGAGGTGGAGCCCTCGGGCCAGGACCGGGTCCGCGCCGTAGGTGAGGTCGCCGACGCACGGGTGCCGCAGCGCGGCGAAGTGCACCCTGATCTGGTGGGTTCTGCCGGTCTCCAGCGTCACGTCGACCAGCGATGCGGCCCGGAACGCCTCGACGACCTCATAGTGGGTCACGGAGGGCTTACCGTCGGCCACCACCGCGAATTTGTAGTCGTGCCGGGGATGGCGGTCGATCGGCGCGTCGATCGTGCCCCGCGTCGGGTCGGGATGTCCCTGCACGAGCGCGTGATAGCGCTTGACGACCGTGCGTTCCTTGAACGCCCGCTTCAGCGCGGTATAGGCGCGCTCGCTCTTGGCCACCACCATGACACCGGTGGTGCCCGCGTCGAGCCGGTGCACCACGCCCTGGCGCTCGGCCGCGCCCGAGGTCGAGATCCGCAATCCCGCGGCGGCCAGGCCACCCACCACGGTCGGCCCGGTCCAGCCCGGGCTGGGGTGCACGGCGACTCCCACCGGCTTGTCCACCACCACGATGTCGTCGTCGTCATGGAGGACCCGCAAGCCCTCGACGGGCTCGGCGACGACCTCGGCCGCCGTCTCCGGTTCGGGAAGGGTCACCTCGAGCAACCCGCCCGCCGACAACCGGTCCGACTTCGCCGCGGGCCTGCCGTCGACGAGCACGTCGCCTGCCGTGGCGAGCTCGGCCACGACCGTGCGGGACAGGCCGAGCAACTTGGCCAGGCCCGCGTCGACACGCATGCCGTCGAGTCCGTCGGGCACCGGCAGCATGCGGCTGCTCATGCTCGCCCCTGTTCGTCGGTGTCGCCGGGACCGGCCGCGGTCTCCGCACCGTCCCCTGACGACGAGTCGGGGCCGGTGTCCTGCGCACGGGCGGGCACGGCCTCGCCGGAACGCGCCCGTGCGCCGGTCCGGGTGCCGTCGTAGTCGCGTCCCAGCACGGTCAGCAGCACGATCAGCACGGCTCCCACCGTGATGGCCGAGTCCGCCGCGTTGAACACGGGGAAGTACTCGCCGCCGGGGCCGAACACCGAAATGAAGTCGACCACGTGGCCCTCGAACGGCGCGGGGGCGCGGAAGATCCGGTCGGTGAGATTACCCAGCGCTCCGGCGAGAATGAGCCCCAGGCCCACCGCCCAGCCCGCCGAGCGGAGCCTGCGGGCGAACCACACGATGCCCACCGCGACGGCGACGGCGACCACGGTGAGCACCCACGTGCCCCCGAAATCCATGCCGAACGCGGCGTAGGGGTTGCGCAACAGATGCAGGTACACGGCGCCACCGAGGATCCGCACCGGCTCCGCGCTGTCGAGCCGCGCCGTCGCGACCACCTTGGTGACCACGTCGATCGCATAGCCCAGCGCGGCCACGAGGATCAAAAGCCCGATCCGGCGCCGGGGCCGCGCGGGCTCGACCGCACCGCTTCGCGGTTCGGGGTGCTGCTGCTCGAAGTTCACCGGTTCATTGTCCACGGCCGCTCGACGGCCTTCCGACGCAGCACCGTCAGTGCCACGGCGCCCACCGTCAGGACGGCGCCCGCCCACACCGACACCTGCGGGTGCGCTCCCAGCGCGAGAAGCCCGGCCACCGGCACGGTCACCACGGCGGGCGGCAGCGCACGCCACCACCACGAGAGCCCGAGCAACACCACCGCCGTCACCGCCACGAGCACCCTGCCTCCCTCCGGCTCCGCCGGTGGCGGGATCGCCCCCGGCCCGGCCAGCGCCGTGGTCAGGAGCACGGCGGTACCCAGCCCGGCGAACGCGAGCCCGCACTCGGACCAGCCGCCGTCGCCCGGCCCGGTCCGACGGCCGTCACCCGCCGGCGTGGGAAACACGGCCAGGGCTCCCGCCAGTGCCGCGAGCGCGGGAGCCACCAGTGGTGCGGGCCCGTCGAGCGTGGCCACCGCACACACCGGAAG
>NZ_KB912656.1:33448-36192 GCF_000383795.1 Saccharomonospora saliphila YIM 90502 | reverse complement strand
GACCCGCAGCGCCGCCGGGACCACGCCCACGCGGGCTCCCACCCGGCCCGCGTGCACGGCCGCCACCACTCCAGCCTCGGGGTCGCCGAGGAGTACGGGGACGCAGTCCGCGACCAGGGCGGCGACCGCCAGGCCGGGGCGTGTGGTCACCAGCGCGTCCGTGGCCTCGGCGGGTCCGGCCTCCGAGCCGTCGACCACCGCGACACCCCGGCCGTGCACCTGTTCCATCCAGGCGATCCGGTCCCGGCCCAGCTCGAGCTCGTCGGCGAGCCGCTCGCGGTTGGCCGCGACGGCCTCCGGGTCGTCGCCGACGTGGTCACCGAGGTTGAAGGAGTCGAACGGCGGCTTCGACCTCCCGCCCGACCTCGTCGTGACGACCCGACGAATGCGCACCAGTACCCAGTCCCTTCGACCACGGTCTCCCCGGCGACGCGGTCCCGTTGACGGCCCGTGCCGCCGCGTGGCCCGCGTGGCCACGTCCCCGAGCCTAACGCCCGGCCGCGGCGGGCCCGCGTCGATCCACCGTCCGACGGCCCCGCCGCCGACCCGCCGAATCAACGGCTCCGCGCGAACTGGGTCAGCGCCGCATGAAGGGCGGGACGTCGACGTCGTCGTCTCGGGAATCCTCGTCGGTGACCGGGTACGCGCGACCGGTCAGGCCGCCCTGGGTGCGGTAACCCGACGACGGATACCCCCGGTCACCTCCCTGGGTGGAGGGCAACGATCCGGAGTGGGAGCCCTCGCTGGTCGACGACGGCGCGGGCCGCCGCACCGGCGGCGTTGGGTTGTTCGGTTCGGTGCGGTCGTCGCGGGCCGCCGAGCCACCGTATCCGGACGTCTGCTCCGGCGGCTGCTCACCTGTCCCAGCACCGGACGCCCCACCGCCGCCCGCAGCGGTCTCCCCGCCCGCGGGCCGGGTGCCGAAGGTGCCCGGATCGAGCTTCTTGTGCGTCGGGGCCCCGGCATCGAAGCCGGCCGCGATCACCGTCACCCGCACCTCGTCGCCGAGCGAGTCGTCGATGATCGTCCCGAAGATGATGTTCGCCTCCGGGTGTGCCGACTCCTGCACCAGCGACGCGGCTTCGTTGATCTCGAAAAGGCCGAGGTCCGACCCGCCCGCGATGGACAGCAACGCGCCGTGCGCGCCGTCCATCGACGCTTCCAGCAACGGCGAGTTGATCGCCTTCTCGGCGGCCTGCACCGCACGCCCCTCGCCCCGCGCCGAGCCGATGCCCATCAGCGCGCTGCCCGCGCCGGACATGACGCTCTTCACATCGGCGAAGTCCAGGTTGATCAACCCCGGCGTGGTGATGAGATCGGTGATGCCCTGCACACCGGAGAGCAGCACCTCGTCCGCCGAGCGGAACGCGTCCATCAGCGAGACGCCGATGTCACCGAGCTGGAGCAACCGGTCGTTCGGGATGACGATCAGGGTGTCGCACTCGTTGCGCAGCTCCTGGATGCCGTCCTCGGCCTGGCGCGCACGCCGCTTGCCCTCGAACGAGAAGGGCCGGGTGACCACGCCGATCGTGAGCGCCCCGAGCTTGCGCGCGATCTGGGCGACGACGGGAGCGCCGCCGGTGCCGGTGCCACCGCCCTCGCCCGCGGTCACGAAGACCATGTCGGCCCCCTTGAGGACCTCCTCGATCTCCTCGCGGTGATCCTCGGCGGCCTTCTGCCCGACCTCGGGGGAAGCCCCGGCGCCGAGACCACGGGTGAGTTCCCGGCCGATGTCCAGCTTCACGTCGGCGTCGGACATCAGTAGAGCCTGCGCGTCGGTGTTCACCGCGATGAACTCCACGCCTTTCAGTCCGACCTCGATCATGCGGTTCACGGCGTTCACGCCGCCGCCGCCGATACCGACGACCTTGATCACCGCGAGGTAGTTGTGCGGGGGCGTCATCGGGTTGCCTTCCTGATCGTGGTGGTGCTGTCGTGCGTCGGCGCTGGATGTCGACGGGCGGTGCCGCTCCCGGAAAGCCTCACCCTCAAGTGGAGGTTCAGGGTTGTGTCAACTACCAACGTTGCTGGTGGACGGTAAGCACCAGACCGCTCGGAATCCAGCAGCCATCCGGCGTGTCGCCGGCGTCTTTCGCCACACCGTGGTCGTCCGGACACGATCGCGGACCACGCCCGCCTCCGCGTGCCCGGCGTGGCACCGGGCGGCGGGGCGCACCGGTGTCGCCGGCACACGGTCCGGTCCCGCGGGCCCGCCGGTCGCTCCCCCAGGATCATGCCCGCCAACTTCTCACACCGGCGAAGGCCGCGGGACCGCCACCTCGCCATCGCCGGGCCGCGGGTCGCGGCAGAGCGCGGGTCACGACACCGTGGGCAACTCCGGGCTGGAAACGTCGTAGGTGCTGCCCTCGCGCGTCAACAGCACCGACAGCACCCGGGCCTTGTACCCGTTCTGCCGGGCGTCTCCCCACCGCACGGTCTCGTCACCGGTCAAGGCGAGTTCGACGCTGCCCGGTGTGGGCGCCCGCACCGCCGTCACCCGGTCCGCGAGCCCGGACGGCAGCGCGGCCAGGACCGCGGTGGCCGCCCGGGTGCGGGCATCGTCCGGCCCCGGGTCCGGCACCTCGAGCCGAGGCAGGTCCGGCGCCTGGCCGACCCGTTCGAACACCGTGCCGCCCGCGTCCACCACGGACAAGATCTCTCCCGAGTCGTGGTAGGCCACGGCGACGCGCGGACGAACCGTGATGACGACCGTGGACGGCCACGACCGGGCGACCGCCGCCTCG
>NZ_KB912656.1:29116-33348 GCF_000383795.1 Saccharomonospora saliphila YIM 90502 | reverse complement strand
TGACGAAGGCCCTTCCGGCGAGGCCAGGACCGGGTCGAGAGCCAGCGCGCGCACCTCGGGATGATCCTCGGCCAGGGCGGCGACCCGCAGCACGAGGTCCCGCAGCGCGTCCAGGTCGGCGGGCTCGTCACCGCGGTAGCCGGTCAGCAGCGGCGCCGTGCGCGGGGCGCGCACCAGGTTCGCCGCGTCCACGTCGGTGAGCGGCACGGCGCGGTAAGCCTGGTCGCCGAGCAGCGAACTGACCACGCCGGAAAGCCCGAACGAGACGAGAGTGCCGAACGACGGGTCGTCCTGGAGTCCCAGGGCGCAGGACACGCCCTTCGGCGCCATCCGCTGCACGTACACGTCATCGTGGCCGGAGACGTCGCGCAGGTCACGGTAGCCGACCCGCACCGAGTCCTCGGCGATCAGGTCCAGCCGGACCCCCGCCAGGTCGGGCCGGTCGCGCAGCCGGTCGTCGAACGCCTTCAGCGTTACCGGATAACCGAGCTCGGCGGCGGCGGCCACGGCGTCGTCCTCACCGGAGACCACCCGGAACGGCACCACCTCCACGCCGTAACAGCCCAGCAGCCGCACCATCTCGTCGACGTGCAGCGTGGCCGGCCGTTCGGCCAGGTTCTCCGCCACGATCGCCTCCGCGCGGGCGGGGTCCAGCCCCTCCGGGCGCACCGCCGTTCCGTGCGGACGCCGCCGCCACCCGGCGTAGCGCACGACCCGCGCCAGCGAGTTGACCGCGCGCTCGGGGCTGGGATACGACGGGATCGAGCCCGGACCGGGTGCCCCGTCGGGCCCGGTGACCGCGAGCTGATCGGGCACGCCCTCGGCCGCGAGGAACGTGGACACGATGGGTTTCTCGGCCGCGGTGGCCGCCCGTTCGCCGACGACCTCGCGCAGGGCACCGGCGTAGGCGGTGCCGGGCGTGGCCACCGGCGGCACGAACACGACCACGAGCGCGTCGACCTCGTCCGACTCCAGCGCACGGCCCACGGCGGCGGCGAAGGATTCGGGCGGAGCCTGCGAGCCGACGTCCACCGGCTCGATGCCCAGCCGCAAGCCCTGTGCCCTTGCCGTGTCGGCGGCGAGCATGCCGATCGCGCTGGAGTTGCCCACGATGCCGATGCGCGGCCCCCTCGGCAGCGGCTGGTGCGCGAACACCAGCGCGGTGTCGAACAGTTGCGCCAGCGTGTCCACCCGGACGACACCGGCCTGGTCGAACAGGGCCTGCACGCTCGACTCGTCGATGTCGGTCGAGGTGGCGGCGAGCTGCGGGCGCACGGCGTGCCGTCCCGACTTCACGGCGACCACCGGCTTGCTGCGCGCGAGCCTGCGCGCCAGGCGCGCGAACTTGCGCGGGTTGCCGAACGACTCGAGGTACAGCAGCACGACGTCGGTGTGCGGGTCGGTCTCCCAGTACTGAAGCAGGTCGTTGCCCGAGACGTCGGCGCGGTTGCCCGCCGAGACGAAGGTGGACAACCCGAGTCCGCGTGCCTCGGCGTCGGCCAGGATCGCGATGCCGAGCGCGCCGGACTGGCAGAAGAAGCCCGTCCGTCCCCGGCCGGGCAGCCGGGGCGCCAGGGTGGCGTTCAGCCGCACAGCGGGGTCGGCGTTGAGCACCCCCAGCGCGTTCGGCCCGACGACGCGCATGCCGTGCGCCCTGGCCTCGGACACCAGCCGCTGCTCGGCGTCCAAACCGTGCGGCCCCACCTCCGCGAACCCCGCCGAGACGATGACCAGGGCCTTGACCCCCTTGGCGAGCGCGCCGTCGAGCACGTCCTCCACCTGGTCGGCGGGCACCGACACCACGGCGAGGTCCACCGGGTCCGGGATGTCCACCACCGACCGGTAGGCGCGCACGCCGCGCACGGAGGTGTGCTCGGGGTTGACGGGGTAGACCGGTCCGGTGAAGTCGGCCGAGAGCAGATTCGACAGCACCGCGTAGCCGATCTTGGTCGGGTCGGCGGAGGCACCGACGACCGCGACCGAGCGGGGATGCAGCAGGTTGTGCACGCTGCGCGCCTCGGCGGCCTGCTCCCGGGCCCGCGCGACCGCCACCGACTCCTCGGTCGGATCGATGTCGAACTCCAGGTGCAGCAGGCCCTCCTCGAAGGCGCGGCTGACCTGGTACCCGGCGTCGCGGAACACCCTCGTCATGGCGGCGTTCTCGGCCAGGATCTCCGCGACGAACCGGCGCAGACCGCGCTCGGAGGCCGCCGCGGCGAGGTGTTCGAGCAGGATGGAGCCGAGGCCCCGGCCCTGGTGCGCGTCGTCGACCACGAACGCCACCTCGGCCGAGTCGCGGTCGAGCCGCTCGTAGCGGCCCACGGCCACGATGTCGTCGCCGAGCACGGCCACGAACGCGACCCGGTGGTGATGGTCGACCGTGGTGAAGCGTTCGAGGTCCCGGGCGGGAATGCGAGGGTAGGCGCCGAAGTAGCGCAGGTACCGGGTCCGTTCGGACAGCCGGGCGTGCAGGGCGACGATGCGGTCGGCGTCGCTGGGCACGATCGGCCTCAGGTGCACCGTGCCGCCGTCGCTGAGCACCACGTCGGCCTCCCAATGGCGCGGGTAGTCGAACGGGTCGTGGTCCTCGTCGCGCGCGCCCGCCTGGTGCTCCCTGCTCATCTCGCCACCTCTCGTCGCTGCCCCGCCGGTCCGGGCCGCCGGGAACCGGTGCCTGGCCCGGTCGTGGCGGGTCGTCGGTCTCGGGAATGCTCAGTCGCGCGGATCGTCCGGGTCCAGCCCGTGCAGCGGGAATACCGCGCGGCGGGTCTCGCGCACGGCGACGTCCACCGCGTCGTCGCACCCGTCGCCCCAGGGCGAGAACGTGATGTCGACCCCGTCGGACATCACGGCAGGCACCTCCGCGTGCGGGGCCAGGCCGAGCACCCGCTCGGTCCAGGCCGAGGGCAGCGGGGTCGCCGGGTCCACGTCCCGGTCCAGCACGGTGGCCACGAGGTGGGTCCAGGATCGGGGAACCACGCGGATGAGCTGGTACCCGCCGCCGCCGACGGCGAGCCACCGGCCGTCGGCGTAGGTGTCGGCGAGCTCGCGCAGGGTGCGGTAGATCGTGCGATGGCCGTCCACGCTCAGCGCCAGGTCGGCCAGCGGGTCCTCGTCGTGCGAGTCGACGCCGCACTGGGTGATCAGGATCTGCGGACGGAACCGGTCGAGCAGGGACGGCACCACGGCGTGGAAGGCCCGCAACCAGCCCGCGTCCCGCGTGGACGGCGGCAGCGGAACGTTCACCGCCGTGCCCTCGGCACCGTCGACGCCGGTCTCGGCGGAGTAGCCGGTGCCGGGAAAGAGCGTGAACGGATGCTGGTGCAGCGACACGGTGAGCACCCTCGGGTCGCCGTAGAAGGCGGCCTGCACGCCGTCGCCGTGGTGCACGTCGGTGTCGACGTAGGCGATGCGGTCGAAGCCGTGGTCGAGCAGCCACGAGATCGCCACGGAGCAGTCGTTGTAGACGCAGAACCCGGAGGCGTGGGCGGGCATCGCGTGATGCAGCCCGCCCGCGATGTTGACCGCGCGGTCGGCCCGGCCCTCGGCGAGGCACAGGGCGCCCAGTAGCGTGGAGCCCACGACCAGCGAGGACGCCTCGTGCATGCCGGTGAAGACGGGATTGTCCGGCGTGCCGAGCCCGTGGCCGACGTCCCAGCCCGCCATCGGCGCCTGCCGGACCGCCTCGAGGTAGCCGGGCACGTGCGCGCGGAGCAAGTCGGCCTCCTCGGCGGCCTCGGGGGCCAGCAGCGGCACGTCGTCGAGGACCCCGAGCGCGGTCGCCAGCCGTACGGTGAGATCGAGCCGCACGGGGTTGAACGGGTGGTCGCTGCCCAGGTCGTAGGCGAGCAGGGCGGGGTCCCAGACGACGGCCGAGCGTGACATGGCCACCGAGCCTAGCCGGGGTCGGGCCCGGTGACAGCCGCCCGCCGAGGGTCGGCCACCCAGTGCGACCACGACCCGGCGTACAGCGCGGCGGGCCGGGTGTGCCCCGCGAGTTCGAGCGCGAGCACCACCGAGCACGCCGTGACACCGGAACCGCAGTACGCACCCACGGGGGTGTCGGGGCCGACGCCGAGGTCCCGGAAGTGGTCGGCGAGTTCCCGCGGCGAACGCCAGTGCCCGTCCGCGGTGACGTGCGCGCTGAACGGCGCGTTGCGCGCACCGGGGACGTGCCCGGCGCGCGGGTCGACCGGCTCGGTCTCGCCCGTGTAGCGGGCCGGTGCCCGCGC
>NZ_KB912656.1:22640-29016 GCF_000383795.1 Saccharomonospora saliphila YIM 90502 | reverse complement strand
GGCACGGTCGGCGCGCGCGACGAGTCCGCACCCGGCGCCGTCGCGGGACCAGCGGGGCTGGCGTGCCCGGGAACGGACCGGATTCCGGCACCGCTCAGCGCGACGACCCCCACACCGCCGAGCACCACGGCGAGAACGCCGAGCAGCAGCCACGGCGTTCTCGGCGTTCTCGGCGGCGGTTCGGCACGTCCCTCGTGACCCACAGTGGCAGTCAGCGTAGCCCCGGGCGTCCGGCCACGCACGCCTTGTTCACCACGGGACGCCGTGGGTGACCCCCGCTGGCAGACTGACGGGAGAAAGACGGTCCGTGAGGGCCGTGGACGGACGGGCGGCGAGTGACGGGCGACGAGTGAGGTGCGGGAACGAGTGAGGTCGGGCATGAGTGAGACCCGGTCGACGGGAGACGCGCGGCCGGACACGGAAGGCGCCCCGGAGCGGGACCCGTTCCTCCGGTTCGAGGAGGTCGCCGACGAGGAGGTGCTCGACTGGGTCCGGGCCCGCAACGCCGAGACCATCGAGCGGTTCGCCGGTCGCCCCCGGTTCGAGGAGCTGCGCACACGGCTGCGGGAGGTGCTCGACGACGACACCCGTATCCCGTACGTGCGGCGTCGCGGCCCGCACCTCTACAACTTCTGGCGCGACGCCGACCATCCGCGCGGCCTCTGGCGGCGCACCACCCTGGACGAGTACCGCAAGCCGGACCCGGACTGGGAGGTGCTGATCGACCTCGACGCGCTGGCCGAGGCCGAGTCGGAGAACTGGGTCTGGCAGGGCGCCACGGTGCTGCGACCGGAGCACCGGCGCTGCCTCGTCGAACTGTCGCGGGGCGGTGCCGACGCGGCGGTGGTGCGGGAGTTCGACCTCGACCGGCGCGAGTTCGTCCCCGACGGGTTCGTCCTGCCCGAAGCGAAGAGCTCGGTGTCCTGGATCGACGCCGACCACGTGTGGGTCGGCACCGACTTCGGGCCGGATTCGGTGACCACGTCCGGCTATCCCCGGCTGGTCAAGCTGTGGCGGCGGGGAACTCCGCTCGAGCAGGCCGAACTGGTGTTCGAGGGCGCCTCCGACGACGTGGCCGTGCGCGCCCACCACGACCCCACCGAGGGGTGGGAACGCGACCTCGTCCGGCGCAGCATCGACTTCTACCGCAGCGAGCTGTACCTGCGCACGGACGCGGGGCTGGTGCGGGTGGACGTGCCCGAGGACGCGGTGGCCTCGGTGCACCGGCAGTGGCTTCTGGTGCGCACCCGGAGCCCGTGGACGGTGGGCGGTGTGCGGTACCCGGCGGGCGCGCTCCTGGCGGCCGTGCTCGACGACTTCCTCGCGGGCGAGCGCGAGATGACCGTGTTGTTCCGGCCGGACCCGCACACGTCGCTGGACCACTACGCCTGGACCCGCAACCACCTGCTCGTGACCACCCTGCGGGACGTCCGGACCCGCCTGCGGGTGCTCACCCCCGGAGCCGACGGGTGGCGCGACGAGCCCCTGCCCGGCGTGCCCGAGTTCGGCACGGTCGGGCTGATCGACACCGATCCCGACGACAGCGACGAGTTCGTCCTGGAGGCCACCGGCTTCACCGACCCGCCCGCCCTGCTCAGGGGCGAGGTCGGCACGGGCGAGATCGAGCGGCTCAAGCAGGCTCCGGCGTTCTTCGACACCGACGGCCTCGCGGTCGACCAGCACGTCGCCGTGTCGGCGGACGGAACCGAAGTGCCGTACTTCCTCGTGAGCAGGCCCGGCCGGGGACCCGCACCGACACTGCTGACCGGCTACGGCGGCTTCGAAGTCTCGCTGACCCCCTCGTACAGCGGCGTCGTGGGACGCGGCTGGCTGGAGCGGGGCGGCAACTATGTGGTGGCGAACCTGCGCGGTGGCGGTGAGTACGGTCCGGACTGGCACAACCAGGCCGTGAAGGCCGACCGGCCGCGCGTGTACGAGGACTTCGCGGCCGTGGCCGCCGATCTCGTCGAGCGCGGTGTCACCACACCCGGGCGCCTCGGTGTGCAGGGCGGCAGCAACGGCGGCCTGCTGACGGGCGTCATGCTGACGCGCTATCCCGAGCGGGTGGGCGCGGTCGTGAGCCAGGTTCCGCTCCTCGACATGGAGCGCTATCACCTCCTGCTCGCGGGTGCCTCGTGGATGGCCGAGTACGGCGATCCGGACGACCCGGCGGACTGGGAGACGCTCCGGCGGTACTCGCCCTACCACAACCTCGACCGGGACACGATCTACCCACCGGCGCTGTTCGTCACCTCCACCCGGGACGACCGCGTGCACCCGGCGCACGCGCGCAAGATGGTCGCCAGAATGCGCGAGCAGGGCCACGACGTGACCTACTACGAGAACATCGAGGGCGGCCACGGCGCGGCGGCCGACAACGCGCAGCTCGCGTTCAAGTGGGCGCTGGTGTTCGACTTCCTATGGCAGCGGCTCACCGGGGACGCGGAGGAAGGGGACGCGGAACAGCCGCGCGGGTAAACCGCGCGGCTGTTCCGCTCCGGTCGGTCCCGTGCGGGATCAGCTGCACCCGGATGTGGCGCCGCACCCCTCGCAGGCGTAGCAGGAGCCCGCCGGACGCATCTTCGTGCCGCAGGTCATGCACAGCGGAGCGTCGGCGGCCTTGCCCATCTGCAACTCCCTCAGCTCCGTGGTGCTGTGCGCCTCGCCCGCGGCGGTCCCCGAACGGGCGGAGCCGCTTCCACCGCCGGAGTCGGCACCCGGGTTGCCCTCGGTGCGCTGCGTCGACTCGACCGTGCTGCGCAGCGTGTCCAGGTCCACGTTCTCCTGTTCCGGCGCCGAGCCGCTGTAGTCGGACTCGACCTGGGCGGTGCGCTCGTCGGCGGTGAACACGCCGAGCACGGCGCGCTTCTCGTAGGGCAGGTAGTCCAGTGCCAGCCTGCGGAACAGGTAGTCCAGCACGCTGGTCGCGATCCGCACGTCCGGGTCATCGGTCATCCCGGCGGGCTCGAACCGCAGGTTCTGGAACTTCTGCACGTAGAACTCGAGCGGGATGCCGTACTGGAGGCCCACCGAGATCGACATCGAGAAGGCGTCCATCACGCCCGCCAGCGTCGAACCCTGCTTGCCGAGCTTGACGAAGATCTCGCCGAGGCCGTCGTCCGGGTACGACCCGGCCGTGAGGTAGCCCTCGGCGCCGCCGACGGTGAACGACACCGTCTGGCTCGGGCGCTTCTTCGGCAGGCGCTTGCGCACCGGGCGGTACTCGACCACCTTCTCCGGCTCGGCGTCGGCCTCGGCCTTCTCGTTCGCGCCCGTGGACAGCGGCTGGCCGACCTTGCAGTTGTCCCGGTAGATGGCCAGCGCCTTCAGGCCGAGCTTCCAGCCCTGGAAGTAGATCTCCTCGACGTCGGCGACCGTCGCCGACTCGGGCATATTCACCGTCTTGGAGATGGCGCCGGAGATGAACGGCTGCACCGCCGCCATCATCCGCACGTGACCCATCGGCGCGATCGAGCGCTCACCCACCGCGCAGTCGAACACGTCGTAGTGCTCGGGGCGCAGCCCGGGTGCGTCGATCACGTGCCCGTGCTGGGCGATGTAGTCGACGATCGCCTCGACCTGCTCGGCCGGGTAGCCCATCGCCTTCAGTGCGCGGGGCACGGCGTTGTTGACGATCTGCATCGAGCCGCCGCCGACGAGCTTCTTGAACTTCACCAGCGAGAAGTCCGGCTCGACCCCCGTGGTGTCGCAGTCCATCATGAAGCCGATCGTGCCGGTGGGCGCGAGCACGCTGGCCTGGGCGTTGCGCCAGCCGCTGGCGGAGCCGATGTCGATGCCCCGCTCCCACTCCCGCGACGCCAGTGCCCGCACGGCCACGTCATTGGTGTGGTAGGTGCGGATCAGCTCGTTGGCCGCCGCGTGCTTGCGCATCACCCGCTGGTGCGCCTCGGCGTTGCGCGCGTAGCCCTCGTACGGACCCACCACTCCGGCCATCTCGGCCGAGCGCCGGTACGACACGGCGGTCATCAGCGAGGTGATCCCGGCGGCGAGGGCGCGTCCGCCCTCGGAGTCGTAGGCGTGGCCGGTGGCCATCAGCAGCGCCCCGAGGTTGGCGTAGCCGATGCCGAGCTGGCGGTACCTGCGCGTGGTGTCGGCGATGGCCTCGGTCGGGAAGTCGGCGAAGCAGATCGAGATGTCCATCGCCGTGATGACCAGCTCGACCGCCTTGGCGAACAGCTCGGCGTCGAACGTGCCGTCGTCACCGAGGAACTTGAGCAGGTTGAGCGAGGCGAGGTTGCAGCTGGAGTTGTCCAGGTGCATGTACTCCGAGCACGGGTTCGACGCGGTGATACGGCCCGACTCGGGGCAGGTGTGCCAATCGTTGATCGTGTCGTCGTACTGCAACCCCGGGTCCGCGCACTCCCAGGCCGCGCGCGCCATCGTGTGGAACAACGGCTTGGCCTCGACCCGCTCGAGCACCTCGCCGGTCATCCTCGCGCGCAGTCCGAACTGCCCCTCGGTCTCGACGGCCTGCATGAACTCGTCGGAGACCCGCACGGAGTTGTTGGCGTTCTGATACTGCACCGACGAGATGTCACCGCCGCCGAGGTCCACGTCGAAGCCCGCGTCGCGGAGCACGCGGATCTTGTGCTCCTCCTTGGCCTTGGTCTCGATGAACTCCTCGATGTCGGGGTGATCGACGTCGAGCACCACCATCTTCGCCGCGCGGCGGGTGGCACCCCCGGACTTGATCGTGCCCGCCGAGGCGTCGGCACCACGCATGAACGACACCGGGCCGGACGCGGTACCGCCGGAGGAGAGCAGCTCCTGGGAGGAGCGGATGCGCGAGAGGTTGAGTCCCGCGCCGGAGCCGCCCTTGAAGATCAGGCCCTCCTCCTTGTACCAGTTGAGGATCGACTCCATGGTGTCGTCGACCGAGAGGATGAAGCACGCCGACACCTGCTGCTTGGAGCTGGTACCGACGTTGAACCACACCGGCGAGTTGAAGCTGAAGACCTGGTGCAGCAGCATCCACGTCAGCTCGTGCTCGAAGATCTCGGCGTCGGCGGGGCCCGCGAAGTACCCGTGCTTCGTGCCCGCGGCGACATAGGTCTTGACGACCCGGTCGATGAGCTGCTTGAGGCTGCTCTCCCGCTCGACACTGCCGACCGCGCCCCGGAAGTACTTGCTCGTGACGATGTTGGTCGCGTTGACCGACCAGAACTCGGGGAACTCCACACCCCGCTGCTCGAAGTTGACCGTACCGTCACGCCAGTTGGTCATGACGACGTCGCGCTTCTCCCACCGCACCTCGTCGTACGGGTGCACGCCCTCGGTGGTGTACACGCGTTCGATGCGCAGCCCCTTGCGCGCGCTCGCGCCCTGACGCTTCTTGCCCTGCTTCTGCGAGGCGCCCGCGTCGGCCCCCACGGTTTCTGTCATGACTCCCACTCCCGCGTTCACACTTCTGCGGCGACGTCACGCGTCGTCCGCGCTCCTGGCGCTGTCGTCCGGTCGGGCCACCGAATCGGCGATCACCTTGCGCAGGTCCCGGATCTCCTCCTCGAAGTCCTCGATCGAGGAGAAGGCGCGGTACACGCTCGCGAACCTCAGATACGCCACGGTGTCGAGTTCCCTGAGCGGCCCGAGAATAGCCAGCCCCACCTCGTGGCTCGGCACCTCGGCGGCCCCTGTCGCCCTGACCGACTCCTCGACCCGTTGGGCGAGCTGCTGCAGGGCGTCGTCATCGACCGGACGGCCCTGGCAGGCACGGCGCACTCCCCGGACGACCTTGTCCCGGCTGAACTGTTCGGTGACCCCGGAGCGCTTCACGACGGCGAGGACCATCGTCTCGGATGTGGTGAAGCGGCGACCGCACGCGGAGCAGGACCGGCGCCGCCTGATCGCCTGACCCTCGTCCACCTCACGGGAATCCACGACCCGTGAATCGGCGTGCCGGCAGAACGGACACCGCACAGCCGCGCACCTCCCTGCTGATCTGACCGCACGCACCCGCCGACGCGGGTCGTCACCGAGTTGTCGCCACCGGGCCCACCACATGAGCAACCGTCGGACCTACCGCAAGGGTACCCCAACTTGTGGACCAACTACAGCAATGTAACTACTAGATGTTGGGGTCGAGCCTATGGGTCAGCGGACGGCCGCGCAAGCGCGACCCCATAGCCCGCCGGGGTGACAACCGACATAACCACGACAGCGAAGAGCGGGACGACGAACCGCGGGGACGACCAGCCGCCGTTCACCCGGCCGCGGCGCCGCCCCAGACTACGACCCCGGCCGCAGCGCCTTCAGGCGCCCGCCCCGCGACCCCGTCCGCCAACAGCCCGAGCCCGACCACACCCGCGGCCACGACGACCGCCACCAGGAGCAACCACACCCACTCCACCCTGCTCCC
>NZ_KB912656.1:5658-22540 GCF_000383795.1 Saccharomonospora saliphila YIM 90502 | reverse complement strand
GGGTGGGCCGGGCGCGCGGGCGCCCGGCCCCGGTCACGAGCGCGACCAGGCCAGGCGCATCCACTGCGCGGCCAGAGCCGCCATCGCCAGCACGGCGAGCACGAGGCCGATGCCGGGTCCGTCCCCCGGAACACCGCTGACCGACGAGGACTGCTGCGACCAGATCGCGAGGATGCCGTCGACGAAGGCGAACCAGCCCCCGACGGCGCACACCCACGCCAGCCACCAGCGGCGGGTCGCCAACGCGAGCGTCGAGGCCAGCACGCCGAAACCGGTGGCGGTGGCCGCGAACAGCCGCGGGATGGCCTCGGCCTGCCCGAGCAGGACCTGCCATCCGGCCAGCCCGTCCACCCACGGCAGGATCAGGCCGACGACGAGCACGAACACCGTCACCGCGACCGCGAAGCCCCGGCGGCCGAACTCGACGGTCTTCACCGCGCGCGTCACGGCGGCGTCCACGTCGGCGGCCAGTCCGTCCAGCCGCTCGTCACGCCGCTCACCGTCGGCTCTCGCGTCGTGGCTCATGGACAACCCTCCGTGCCGCATCCCACCGCGGCCGCCGCGGGCTCGGGTGCCGGTGCGCCGAACGACGGCAGGCCCAGCCCGACACCCCGGGTCTTCGGGCGCAGCCCCGCCTCGGCGTTGTCGCCCGCCCGCGTGCGGCGGTGGGTGTGCAGGTCGGCGTCGGCGACGAGGTGGTGCGGAGCGGCGTAGGTGACCGTGGTCTCCACGACGTCTCCGGGCCGGACCGCGCCGTCGACGGCCGGACCGGAGGGGGTGAAGTGCACCAGCCTGCCGTCCCGGGCACGGCCGCTCATGCGGTGTGTCTCGGCGTCCTTGCGTCCTTCACCCGCGGCGACCAACAGCTCCACCGTGCCGCCGACGAGCCGCTCGTTCTCCTTCCAGGCGATCTCGTCCTGCAGCGCCACCAGGCGGTCGTAGCGCTCCTGCACGACCTCCTTGGGCACCTGACCCGCCATCTCGGCGGCCGGGGTTCCCGGGCGCGGGGAGTACTGGAAGGTGAACGCGCTGGAGAACCGGGCTCGCCGCACCACCTCGAGCGTCTGCTCGAAGTCCTCCTCGGTCTCGCCGGGGAAACCGACGATGATGTCGGTGGTGATGGCGGCCTCCGGCATCGCGGCCCGCACCGTGTCCAGGATCGACAGGAACCGCGAGGAGCGGTAGGAGCGGCGCATCGCCTTGAGCACGCGGTCGGAACCCGACTGCAGCGGCATGTGCAACTGCGGACAGACGTTGGGCGTCTCGGCCATCGCGTCGATCACGTCGTCGGTGAACGCGGCCGGGTGCGGCGAGGTGAAGCGCACCCGTTCCAGCCCCTCGACCGAACCGCAGGAACGCAGCAGCTTTCCGAACGCGTAGCGGTCGCCGAACTCCACACCGTAGGAGTTGACGTTCTGCCCGAGCAGGGTCACCTCGGAGACGCCCTCGGCGACCAGCGCCTCGACCTCGGCGAGGATCTCGCCGGGCCGCCGGTCGCGCTCCTTGCCCCGCAGGGACGGCACGATGCAGAACGTGCAGGTGTTGTTGCAGCCCACCGAGATCGAGACCCAGCCGGAGTAGGCGGACTCGCGGCGCGCGGGCAGCGTCGAGGGGAAGGTCTCCAACGACTCCAGGATCTCGACCTGCGCCTCGGCGTTGTGCCGCGAGCGCTCGAGCAGCGCGGGCAGCGCGGCGATGTTGTGCGTGCCGAACACCACATCGACCCACGGCGCACGGCGCACGATCTCACCGCGGTCCTTCTGCGCGAGACACCCGCCGACCGCGATCTGCATGTCCGGCCTGGTGTTCTTGCTCGCCCGCAGGTGGCCGAGGTTGCCGTAGAGCTTGTTGTCGGCGTTCTCCCGGACCGCACAGGTGTTGAGCACCACGACGTCCGGGTCGTCACCGTCTGTGACCTGCCGGTAACCGGCGTCCTCCAGCTGCCCGGCGAGACGCTCGGAGTCGTGGACGTTCATCTGACACCCGAAGGTGCGGATCTGGTACGTGCGGCTCACCGGATCTCCTGGTGCGCGCGGGCCGACAGTTACGGTCCCAGGGTAGGTCAGACGCCGTCGCGCACCTCACTGGCTCCGTCCCGGCCACGCCGGTTAAGGTTCGGAAACGTCTGAGCCGGTTCCCACCTGTTGGGCCGATCTGTGCACGTATGGTTGCCTTTTGGTCCACACCCCATGCCAAATTTGCCCCAAAGGTGTTGAACACCGGTGTTGCCTGTGACAACCCGCTACCCGCGGATTGCCGTGTGATGGAGGTCTGATGAGCACCGCGACGCCCACGCCGCCGATGATCACCGCCCGTGCGGTGAACAAGCACTTCGGCGACCTGCACGTGCTCAAGGACATCGACTTCGAGGTGCCGCGGGGTCAGGTCGTGGTCGTGCTCGGGCCCTCGGGCTCGGGGAAGTCGACGTTGTGCCGCGCGATCAACCGGCTTGAGCCGATCGACTCAGGTGAGATCGCCGTCGACGGCAAGCCGCTGCCCGCTGAGGGTCGCGGCCTCGCCGCACTGCGTGCCGACGTCGGCATGGTCTTCCAGCAGTTCAACCTGTTCGCGCACAAGACGATCCTCGACAACGTCACGCTCGGGCCGGTCAAGGTCCGCAAGACCGCGGTCGCCGAGGCCAAGGAGACCGCTCGCGAACTGCTCGACCGGGTCGGCATCGCCAACCAGGCGCACAAGTACCCCGCGCAGCTTTCCGGTGGCCAGCAGCAGCGCGCCGCCATCGCGCGGGCGCTGGCGATGCGCCCCAAGGTCATGCTGTTCGACGAGCCCACCTCCGCGCTGGACCCCGAGATGGTCCAGGAGGTCCTCGACACGATGACCGAACTGGCCGACGGGGGCATGACGATGCTCGTGGTGACCCACGAGATGGGGTTCGCGCGCCGGGCCGCGCACCGGGTGGTGTTCATGTCCGACGGCGAGATCGCCGAGGATTCGACCCCCGAGGAGTTCTTCACCGCGCCGCGGTCCGGGCGGGCGAAGGACTTCCTGGGCAAGATCCTCACCCACTGAGGGTTCCGGCGGCGCCGCGGTCGGCAACACCGGCGGCGCCGCCTCGGCAGCCGGGGGCGGTGACCGCCGCCCCCGCGATCGTGGCGGCGCGGGCCGCCTCAACCGGAAACAGGAGAGGTGCACATGAGAATCCGCACCCTGGCGGCCGGCCTGCTGGCCGCCGGTCTCGCACTGACCGCATGCGGCAAGGAAGGCGCGCCGTCGGACAGCGGCAGCGGTGAGGGCAACGGCGGCGACGGCAACGCCGCCGAGACGCTGAGCTACGAGGTCGCCCAGGACGTCACCCTCGAGGGCTCCCCCACCTTCGAGAAGATGACCAACCGCGGCGGCCCGATCGTGGGCGTCAAGGAGGACCAGCCGGGCCTCGGGTACAAGGACCCGACCAGCGGCGAGTACAGCGGGTTCGACGTCGAGATCGCCCGCATGGTCTCCGCGCGGCTCGGGTTCGACCCCGCGAAGATCGAGTACAAGCCGGTGCCCTCCGCCGGGCGGGAGCAGGCGCTGATCAACGGTGACGTCGACTACTACGTCGGCACCTACACGATCAACGACGAGCGCAAGGAGCAGGTCGGCTTCGCCGGTCCGTACTTCGTCGCGGGTCAGGGGCTGCTGGTCTCGGCCGACAACGAGGACATCAACGGCAAGGACGACCTCAAGGGCAAGAAGGTCTGCTCGGTCAGTGGCTCGACGCCGATCCAGCGGGTGCGGGAGCAGGGCCTGACCGAGGACGGCAACATCGTCGAGTTGCAGACCTACTCCCAGTGCGTGAACCAGCTCGCACAGGGCCAGGTCGACGCCGTCACCACCGACGACGCGATCCTGCTCGGCTACGCCGCGCAGGAGCCGGACAACTTCAAGGTCGTCGGTGAGACCTTCTCCGACGAGCCGTACGGCATCGGCCTGCCCAAGCAGGACGACGCCCTGCGGGAGAAGGTCAACGACATCTTGCAGGAGGCCATGGACGACGGCACCTGGCAGGAAATCTACGACGCCACGCTGGGCCAGTCCGGCAACGAGGCCGAGATGCCCACCATCGAGCGGTACTGACCGCCCGGCACGATCCCGGCTCGGCCCCGGTGCCCCGCCAGCGCCGGGGCCGAGCCCGTGCCTGATCCATCCGCCCCAGCTTCACCGAGGGAAACATGGACGTTCTGCTGGACAACCTCGACCTCTACGGTCCGGGCTTTCTCAACACCATCAAGCTGTTCGTTCTCGCGGCGATCGGCTCGCTGGTGCTGGGCACCATCCTCGCGATGGTGCGGGTCAGCCCGGTGCCGATCCTGCGGGCGGCCGGGGCCACCTACGTCACGCTGTTCCGCAACACACCGCTGACGTTGATCTTTTTCTTCTTCGCCTTCGCGTTCCCGCTTCTCGACGTGGTCGACCTGTCGTTCTTCGCCTCGGCGGTCGTCGCCCTGATCATTTACACGTCCGCGTTCGTCTGCGAGGTCGTGCGGTCGGGCATCAACACGGTGCCGGTGGGCCAGGCCGAGGCGGCGCGCGCGATCGGGCTGACCTTCGGCCAGACCCTCGGGCAGGTCGTCCTGCCCCAGGCGGGGCGCTCGGTCGTACCCCCGATGATGAGCACGATGATCGCGCTGCTGAAGAACACCACGATCGCCGCCGGGTTCTCCGTGGTGGAGGCGGGCGCGATCCAGAACTATCTCGCCGAGCGCGGCTACAGCGTCATGGTCGGACTGCTGTGGGTCGCCCTCGGGTTCGTCATCCTCATCATTCCCATGACACTGCTGCAACGCAGCCTCGAGAAGCGCTGGAGTGTGGCCCGATGAGCGCGGTTCTGTTCGACGTCCCCGGACCGAAGGCCCGCGCGCGGCACCTCGGCTACGCCGTCGTCGGCGTGGCCGCCCTCGTCGGCATCGTGGGCTTCATCGTCTACCAGTTCGCCGACGCGGGCCAGTTCGACGGCGAGATGTGGGAGTGGATCCTCTACGAGCAGGTCCAGCTCGAACTCGTCTCCGCGCTCGGCAACACGCTCCGGGCCTTCGCGGTGGCCACGCTGCTCGCGCTCGCCTTCGCCGCGATCTTCGCGGCGGGCAGGCTCTCCGACCACGCGATCTTCCGGGTGCCGTCCACGATCATCGTGGAGTTCTTCCGCGCCGTCCCGCTCGTGGTGATGATCTTCTTCTTCCACTACGGACTGGCGCTGGGTGCCCCGTTCTACTCGGTCGTGCTCGGGCTGACCCTCTACAACGGGTCCGTGCTCGCCGAGGTGTTCCGCGCGGGTGTGCTGTCGCTGCCGAAGGGACAGAGCGAGGCCGCGTACGCGATCGGCATGCACAAGACGCAGGTGATGCGGTCGGTGTTGCTGCCGCAGGCGCTGCGGGCGATGCTGCCCGCGATCGTCAGCCAGCTCGTCGTCCTGCTCAAGGACACCGCGCTCGGCTTCCTCATCACCTACGAGGAGCTGCTGCGCTACGCCCGTTACCTGGGCGGTGTCGCCGAGTTCGGCAGGCCGCTCGTGCCGATCACGCTCGTGGTGGGCGCGATGTACATCGTCATGTGCCTGGCCTTGACGGGCGTGGCGCGCTACCTCGACTCGCGCAACCGCCGCAGCGACAAGGCACCGGACGCGGAGATCACCGCGAAGGGCGAGGAAAAGGTCCTCACCCACGACCCCGCGAGCTGACCCCCGGTAAGTGCCGTCAAGGCCTCCTTCACTGCACTCAACGCAGTGAAGGAGGCCTTGACGACTTGACAACGAGGGTCAGCGGGCGTCGCGGCGGAAGATTTTGCTGCCCAGCCAGACGAGCGGGTCGTAACGGCGGTCGGCGACGCGCTCCTTCATCGGGATGAGGGCGTTGTCGGTGATGTGGATGTTCTCCGGGCACACCTCGCTGCAACACTTGGTGATGTTGCAGTAACCCAGCCCGTGCTCGGTCTGCGCCTCCGTGCGCCGGTCGGCCTCGTCCAGCGGATGCATCTCCAGCTCCGCGATCCGCATGAGGAACCGGGGACCCGCGAACGCCTGCTTGTTCTCGTCGTGGTCACGGATCACGTGGCAGACGTCCTGGCACAGAAAGCACTCGATGCACTTGCGGAACTCCTGCGAGCGCTCCACATCCTCCTGGCGCATGCGGTACTCCCCCGGCGCCAGCTCGGCGGGCGGCGCGAACGAGGGGATCTCGCGGGCCTTGGCGTAGTTGTAGGAGACGTCGGTGACCAGGTCCCGCACGACGGGGAACGTGCGCATCGGGGTGACCGTGATGACCTCGTCCTCTTCGAAGATCGACATACGGGTCATGCACAACAACCGCGGCCTGCCGTTGACCTCCGCCGAGCAGGAGCCGCATTTGCCCGCCTTGCAGTTCCATCGCACCGCCAGATCCGGCGCCTGGGTGGCCTGGAGCCGGTGGATCAGGTCGAGCACGACTTCGCCCTCGTTCGCCTCCACGGTGTAGTCGCGCAGCTCGCCGGACTCGGTGTCCCCGCGCCAGACCCGCAGTGTGGCCTCGTAGCTCATGTCACGGCGTCCTTTCGCCGGTACGCGGTCAATTCCTCGTCTGTGTAGTACTTCTCCAGTTCGGACAGCTCGAACAGCTCGACGAGATCGGCCCGCATGGGCTCGGGTTCGGTCGCCTCGACGGTGACCTCGGGTACCGCCGCCTCGGTGTCCGCCGCCGCGCAGACCAGTAGCGTGTTGCGCCAGGCCGCCTCCATCGCGGGGTGGTCGTCGCGCGTGTGCCCGCCCCGGCTCTCCGTGCGCCGCAGCGCCGCGCGGGCGACGCACTCGCTGACCAACAGCATGTTGCGCAGGTCGAGCGCCAGGTGCCAGCCGGGGTTGTACTCCCGGTGGCCCACCACCGTGACGGCGCGCATCCGCTCCCGGATCTCGCCGAGCCTGTCGAGCGCGGTGCTCATCTCATCGGCCGTGCGGATGATGCCGACGAGGTCGTTCATGCACTGCTGGAGTTCGCTCTGCACGGCATACGGGTTCACCGGCTCAGAGCCGTCGCGCGGGGTGTCGAACGGGGACAGCGCCGCCCGCGCGGCCACCGCGACGTCCACATCGGACACCTCGGGCCTGCGGGAGAGCGAGTCGATGTAGTCGGCCGCGCCCAGACCGGCCCTGCGGCCGAACACGAGCAGGTCGGACAGCGAGTTGCCGCCGAGCCGGTTCGACCCGTGCATCCCGCCCGAGCACTCGCCTGCCGAGAACAGACCGGGCACGCTCGACTGCGCGGTGTCCGGGTCCACCTCGATACCGCCCATGACGTAGTGACACGTCGGCCCGACCTCCATCGCCTCGGCCGTGATGTCCACGTCGGCCAGCTCGCGGAACTGGTGGTACATCGACGGGAGCCTGCGCCGGATCTCGTCGGCCGGCATCCGGCTCGCGATGTCGAGGTAGACGCCACCGTGCGGCGAACCTCGGCCCTCCTTGACCTCGTTGTTGATCGCACGGGCGACCTCGTCGCGCGGCAGCAGGTCGGGAGTACGGCGGTGGTTGTCCGGGTCGGTGTACCAGCGGTCGGCCTCGTCCTCGCTCTCGGCGTACTGGCCCTTGAACACGTCCGGCACGTACCGGAACATGAAACGCTCGCCCTCGGAGTTGCGCAGGACCCCGCCGTCGCCCCGGACGCCCTCGGTGACCAGGATGCCCTTCACGCTCGGCGGCCAGACCATGCCGGTGGGGTGGAACTGCACGAACTCCATGTTGATCAGCTTCGCGCCCGCCCTGAGCGCCAGCGCGTGCCCGTCGCCGGTGTACTCCCAGGAGTTCGACGTGACCTGGAACGACTTGCCGATGCCGCCGGTGGCCAGCACCACGGCGGGCGCCTCGAACAGCACGAACCGGCCCGACTCCCGCCAGTAACCGAACGCGCCCGCGATCGCGCCGTCGTCGGTGAGCAGCTCGGTGACGGTGCACTCGGCGAAGACCTTGAGCTTGGCCTCGTAATCGCCGTAGGCGGCGTAGTCGTCCTGCTGAAGCGAGACGACCTTCTGCTGCATCGTGCGGATCAGTTCGAGGCCGGTCCGGTCTCCGACGTGGGCCAGGCGCGGATAGGTGTGCCCGCCGAAGTTGCGCTGACTGATCCGGCCGTCCGCGGTCCGGTCGAACAACGCTCCGTAGGTCTCCAGCTCCCACACCCTGTCGGGAGCCTCCTTGGCGTGCAGTTCCGCCATACGCCAGTTGTTGAGGAACTTGCCCCCGCGCATCGTGTCGCGGAAGTGCACCCGCCAGTCGTCGCTGGAGTTCACGTTGCCCATCGACGCGGCGCAGCCGCCCTCGGCCATCACGGTGTGCGCCTTGCCGAACAGCGACTTGCACACCACCGCGACGGACAGGCCACGCTGCCGCGCCTCGATCACGGCACGCAGACCGGCGCCCCCGGCACCGATCACCACGACGTCGTAGCTGTGCCGCTCGACCTCGGTCATGGAGAAGGTCACCTCTGGTTCCGCGTCGCCGTGCCCGGGCACGCGACGCTGTGTTCAGTTGATGCCGTGTTCAGTTGTCGCCGGGCTCGGTTGTTCGCCGGGCTGAGTCGATGCCGTGTTCAGTTGAGAATGCGCAGGTCGGTGATCGTGCCGGTGGAGACCAGCCACACGTACAGGTCGGTCAGCACGAGCGTCCCCAGCGTGATCCAGGCGAACTGCATGTGCCGGACGTTGAGCTTGCTGATCTGGGTCCACATCCGGTACCGCACCGGGTGCTTCGAGAAGTTCTTCAACCGGCCGCCGGTCACGTGCCGACACGAATGACACGACAACGTGTATCCCCACAGCAACACGACGTTGACCAGCAGGATGATGTTGCCCAGCCCGATGCCGAACCCGCGCTCCCCACCGAACGCGAGGACGGCGTCGTAGGTGTTGATCACCGTGATCACGACGGCCGCGTAGAAGAAGTACCGGTGCGCGTTCTGCACGATCAGCGGAAGGCGGGTCTCCCCGGTGTAGCGCGCGTGCGGTTCGGTGACGGCGCAGGCGGGCGGGGCGAACCATACCGACCGGTAGTAGGCCTTGCGGTAGTAATAGCAGGTGAGCCGGAACGCGAGCAGGAACGGCAGCGAGAGAAACGCCAGCGGGATGAACCCGGGCAGTTCCCCGATGGGCGTGCCGAAGTGGCTCGACCCCGGCACGCACGAGTCGCTCAGGCACGGCGAATAGAACGGTGTCAGGTAGTGGTTCTCGGCGTCCCAGTAGCCCTCGCGCATGAACGAGCGCACGGTCGCGTACACCACGAAGGTCGCCAGCCCGAGCGCGGTCAGCAGCGGAGGCAGCCACCACCGGTCCTTGCGCAGGGTGCGGGCGCCCGACGGAGGTTCCTGACGTCCGCCCGCCGTCGTCGCGGGTCCGGCCACCGTGCCGGAACCCGACTGATCAGTGCTGGTCACGCTGGTAACCACCCACACCCTCGTCGTCCGCGCCGTGCCACAGCGCGGGGTCGTACGGCGTATCGGGGACGGGGACGACCTCGGCGCGGTCGGTCACCCGGCCCTGCGCCGGAACCGGCGACGCCTGCGCGAGATCACCCGCGTCGATATCGAGACGGTCGATGTCGTTGGCGATCCTGCGCACCGCGGGCGCCTCGCCGTAGCGGGCGCGCAGTGCTCCGACGCACTGCCGCAGCTGTCCGATCGCCCGGCGTAGTTCGGTCATCTCCACACTGGACATCCTCACCCTCCGAGTCCGTTTCCGCCCGTGGAGCCGACTCTGCCCGGCCACGGGACGTGTGACAAGTCACATCCACGCGCGTCGGACGTGAGCAAGATCACTTATTATTGCGTACTTAATCGATTTTGTGGGCGCCGAGCTCGTCTGTATCGTGTCAGTGCCCAGCCGGCCGCGACGCCAGCGCCGTCGTCCGCTGCCGACCGCCGATCACTCCGAGCGACCGGGAGCGCCGTTGCCACCCCTCCACCCCGTCATCGCCGACGTCACCGACCGCATCGAGCGCCGGAGCGCGCCCACACGCCGTGCCTACCTCGGACGGGTGGCCGCCGCCGCGTCCGAGGAGCCCGTCCGTGCCGGGATGGGGTGCAGCAACCTCGCCCACTCCTTCGCCGCCTTCTCGGGCCCGGACCGCGCGGCCCTGCGCGGCCTGCGCAAGCCCGGCGTCGCCGTGGTGTCGGCCTACAACGACCTGCTCTCGGCGCACAAGCCGTTCGACGAGTTCCCCGCCTGGATCAAGGACGCCGCGCGCGAGGCGGGCGGCGTCGCCCAGTTCGCGGGCGGTGTCCCCGCCATGTGCGACGGCATCACCCAGGGACGCACCGGCATGGAGCTGTCCCTGTTCAGCCGCGACGTGATCGCGATGGCCACCGGCGTCGCGCTGTCGCACGAGATGTTCGACGCGGCACTGCTGCTCGGCGTCTGCGACAAGATCGTGCCGGGGCTGCTCATCGGCGCCCTGTCCTTCGGCCACCTGCCCGCTCTGCTCGTGCCCGCCGGACCGATGACCTCGGGGCTGCCGAACAAGGAGAAGGCCCGCGTCCGCCAGCTCTACGCCGAGGGCCGCGCCACCCGCGAGGACCTGCTCGACGCCGAAGCCGCCTCCTACCACTCCCCCGGCACCTGCACCTTCTACGGCACGGCCAACTCCAACCAGCTCGTGGTCGAGGTCATGGGCTTGCACCTGCCGGGATCGAGCTTCATTCACCCCGGCACGGACCTGCGCAAGGCGCTCACCGAACACGCCGCCCGCCGCGCCGTCGAGATCTCCCGGGGCGAGCAGTACACCCCGCTGGCCGAGGTGATCGACGAACGCTCGCTGGTCAATGGCCTCGTCGCACTGCTGGCCACCGGCGGCTCGCCGAACCACACGCTGCACCTCGTGGCGATCGCCGCGGCGGCGGGCATCGAGCTGACCTGGGACGACTTCAACGACCTGTCCGCCGTCGTGCCGCTGCTGGCCAACCTCTATCCGAACGGCAGCGCCGACATCAACCACTTCCACGCCGCCGGGGGCGTGCAGGTGCTCGTGGGCTCGCTGCTCGACGCGGGCCTGCTGCACGAGGACGTGCGCACGGTCGCCGGGCCCGGCCTGCACCGCTACCGCAGCGAACCGATCCTGACCGACGGCGCGCTCACCTGGCGCGAGGTCGAGCCCCGCACCCTCGACGACAGCGTGCTGCGCACTCCCCAGCGACCGTTCTCCCCCGAGGGCGGCCTGCGTCTCCTGCGGGGCAACCTCGGCCGATCGGTGATCAAGGTCTCGGCGGTCGCCCCGGAGCACCGGGTGGTGGAGGCGCCCGCCCGGGTGTTCGCCGACCAGGCTGAGTTCGACCGGGCCTTCCGCGCGGGCGAGCTGGAGCGCGACATCGTGGTGGTGATCCCCCACCACGGCCCCCGCGCCCGGGGCATGCCGGAACTGCACGGGCTCATCCCGGCGCTGTCCTCGCTCATGGACAAGGGCCACCGCGTCGCGCTCGTCACCGACGGCCGGATGTCCGGCGCGTCCGGCAAGGTCCCCGCGGCCATCCACGTCAGTCCCGAGGCCGCCACGAACGAGGTTCTCGCGCGCGTGACCGACGGCGATCCCATCCGGCTGGACGCCGACACTGGGCGGCTCGACGTCCTCGTCGACGACGCCACCCTCGCCGCCCGGCAGCCGGTCGCCGAGCCGCCGGACGCGCGGGAGTGGACCGGCACCGGACGCGAACTGTTCGCGGCCCTGCGCGGCGCCGTCGGGACGGCGGAGAAGGGCGCGAGCGTGTTCGCCCCCGTCCCCCTCGGCCCGGACGACGAGGGCCACACCACCACACCCGAAACGCACACCGCGGGCCGCGACGCCACGTCCCCGGTGGCCGCGGCCGAGATCGGAGGGCACGCATGAGCACCGACCAGGCACCGGACCCGCGCGACCTGCTCGACCTGTCCCCGGTGATGCCCGTCGTCGTGCTCGACGACGCGGACAGTGCCGTACCCACCGCTCGGGCGCTGCTCGCGGGCGGAGTGCGGGTCATGGAGATCACGCTGCGCACCCCCGCCGCCCTTGAGGCCGTGCGCCGGGTCGCCGCCGAGGTGCCCGACATCGTCGTCGGAGCGGGCACCGTCGTGCGGCCCGAACAGGCCGACCAGGCCGCCCGGGCGGGAGCGTCGTTCCTCGTCACCCCCGGCTGCACCGACACGCTGCTCGACGCCACGACCGGCACCGGGCTCCCGCTGCTTCCCGGCGCGGCCACGGTGTCCGAGGCGATGCGCCTGAGCGAACGCGGGTTCGACACGCTGAAGTTCTTCCCCGCCGAGGCCAGCGGCGGCGCGGCGGCCTTGTCCGCCCTCGCCGGGCCGCTGCCCGGCCTGCGGTTCTGCCCCACCGGTGGCATCGGTACCGGCAACGCGGCCTCCTACCTCGCGCTGCCGAACGTCGACTGCGTGGGCGGCTCGTGGCTCACCCCGAAGGACGCACTCGCCGATCGCGACTACGCCCGTGTTGAGACACTGGCGAAGGAGGCGGCGGCGCTGCGGCCCTGAGCGACCGGCTCTCCCGAGCCCGCCGCGGTCGAGCGGACCCCGGGTGGAGAGAGGAGGTCGGCGACACCGGTGCAGTGGGAGTGGTTCACCGCCGACGGCGCCTGGGCGTCGCGGCTGCTGTTCCAGCGCCTGCTCGCCGCGCTCTACCTCGTGGCGTTCGTGTGCGCGTTGAACCAGTTCCGTGCGCTGCTGGGAAGCCGGGGACTGCTGCCGATCCCCGAGTTCGTGCGGCGCGTCCCCGCCCGCCGGTCACCCAGCCTGTTCCACTGGCACTACAGCGACCGCTTCTTCGCCGTCGTCGCAGCGACCGGCGCCGCGGTCTCGGCCGCGCTCCTACTGGGCGCGGCCGACCTCCTGCCAGTGTGGGCCTGCCTGCTGCTGTGGACCGTGCCCTGGGTGCTATACCTGTCGATCGTCAACGTCGGCCAGGCGTGGTACGCGTTCGGCTGGGAGTCGCTGCTGCTGGAGGCCGGATTCCTGGCGATCTTTCTCGGCCCCGCGCACACCGAGGTTCCGGCCCTGGTGCCGCTGCTGCTGCTCTGGCTGTTGTTCCGGGTGGAGTTCGGCGCCGGACTGATCAAGCTGCGCGGCGACCGCTGCTGGCGCGATCTCACCTGCCTGCACTACCACCACGAGACCCAGCCCATGCCGGGCCCGTTGAGCTGGCATTTCCACCATGCGCCGGGCTGGGCGCACCGGGTGGAGGTCGCCGCGAATCACGGGGCGCAGCTCGTGGTGCCGTTCGCGTTGTTCGCCCCGCAACCGGCTGCCACGGTGGCCGCGGCGATCGTGCTCGTCACACAGGGCTGGCTGGTGCTCAGCGGCAACTTCGCCTGGCTCAACGCCGTGACGATGGCCCTGGCGGTGCCCGCGATCGACGGGCGGTTGCTGCCGTGGGAGCCGCCACCCCTCGCGCGGCCCCCGACCTGGTACGGCGCCGTGGTCATCGCCGTGACCGTGCTGGTCGTCGTGCTCAGTTACCGGCCCGTGCGCAACCTCGTCGGGCGCGGCCAGGTCATGAACACGACGTACGACCCGCTGCGCCTGGTCAACAGCTACGGCGCGTTCGGCAGCGTCACACGCGAACGATACGAGGTGATCGTCGAAGGCACCGCGGGCGATCTCGGCCCCGACGCCACGTGGCGGGAATACGAGTTCAAGGGCAAGCCGGGCGATCCGTACCGACGACCGCCACAGATCGCGCCGTACCACCTACGGCTCGACTGGATGCTCTGGTTCGCGTCGTTGTCACCGCGCTACGGCGGCCGGTGGCTCCCGGCGCTGGTGACCAAGCTGCTCAACGGCGATCCCACGATCCGCACCCTTCTGCGCCGTGACCCGTTCGACGGCTCCGCACCGCGGTTCGTGCGCGCACGGCTGTTTCACTACCGCTTCAGCACGCGCCGGGAACGGCGTGAGACGGGCGTCTGGTGGGTCCGCGAGCCCGTCGGCACCGTCGTACGCACGTCCCGGCTAGGCGCCGACGGCACCGCCGTCGCCGTTCCCCTTCCCGACTAGCGCAACCGGAGCGCCGGTCTTACGTACACACCGGCGTCCGGCCCGTCAGTCCCCGAGGTCGTCGAGCGGCGTCGACTCCGCCCCGGCGGCGCGGAGTTCGTCCCGGACGACGGCGTAGGCCAGACCCTGCGAGTAGCCCTTGCGCGCCAACATCCCGAGCAGTCGCCGGGTGGCCTTCCGCTCGTCCACCTCGGTCATCGTGCGCAGCTTCTTCCGCACGAGCTGCCGGGCACGCTCGTCCTCCGCGTCCCGGTCGATCTCACCGGCGGCCTCGGTCGCGATCTCGGGGTCCACGCCCTTACGCCGTAGCTCCGCCACCAGCGCCCGGCGGCCGAGCCCCTGGTGGGTGTGTCGCGAGCGCACCCACATCTCGGCGAACGCCGCGTCGTCCACCAACCCGGCGTCGTCGAGCTTGCCGAGCAGGCCCTCCCGGATCTCCTCGTCGACCCCCTTACGGGTCAGCGCCTGCCGCAGCTCCTCCTTCGTCCGCGGGCGCGCGGCCAGGAGATCGAAGCAGATCTCCCTGGCCTTGCGCCGCGCGTCCTCGGGTGTGGATTCCGTCATGGCCGCCTCGCCTAGAACTCGACCGGCGCCGCCTCCTCCTCGGTCGATTCGGCCTGCGCCCCGACGCCGAGCTTCTCCTTGATGCGCTTCTCGATCTCGTTGGCGACGTCCGGGTTCTCCCGCAGGAACCGGCGCGCGTTCTCCTTGCCCTGACCGAGCTGGTCTCCCTCGTAGGTGTACCAGGCGCCGGACTTACGGACGATGCCCTGATCCACGCCCATGTCGATCAGCGAGCCCTCACGGGAGACACCGACGCCGTAGAGGATGTCGAACTCGGCCTGCTTGAACGGAGGCGCCACCTTGTTCTTCACGACCTTGACCCGGGTGCGGTTCCCGACCGGCTCACCACTGTCCTTCAAGGTCTCGATCCGGCGCACGTCGAGCCGGACCGAGGCATAGAACTTCAGCGCCTTACCACCGGTCGTGGTCTCGGGGGACCCGAACATGACGCCGACCTTCTCGCGGAGCTGGTTGATGAAGATCGCGGTGGTACCGGAGTTGTGCAGAGCACCGGTGATCTTGCGCAGAGCCTGGCTCATCAGGCGGGCCTGGAGCCCGACGTGGGAATCGCCCATCTCGCCCTCGATCTCGGCGCGCGGGACGAGCGCGGCCACCGAGTCGATCACCACGATGTCCAGTGCGCCGGAGCGGATCAACATGTCCGCGATCTCCAGCGCCTGCTCCCCCGTGTCCGGCTGCGAGACGAGCAGGGCGTCGGTGTCCACGCCCAGGATCTTGGCGTACTCGGGGTCCAGGGCGTGCTCGGCGTCGATGAACGCCGCGATGCCGCCCTGCTGCTGGGCGTTGGCGACGGCGTGCAGCGCCACCGTCGTCTTACCGGACGACTCGGGGCCGTACACCTCGACCACCCGGCCCCGGGGGAGGCCGCCGACGCCCAGAGCGATGTCCAGCGCGATGGCACCGGTCGGGATGACCTCGACCGGAGGCCTGGTGTCCTCGCCGAGGCGCATCACCGAACCCTTGCCGAACTGCTTGTCGATCTGGGCGAGGGCGAGATCGAGCGCCTTGCTCTTGTCCGGGCCCTTGTCCGGCGCTGCTGGCATGGAATCCACCTCTTGGTTACTGACTGCGTGGCTGTCGGCTTCCGGCCCGCCGTCGGTCGCGTTCGCCCGGGGGCTCGCCGGGGGCCGTGTGTGGTGTCGACTCCGACGTTACGGGCCGGGTCCGACAGTTCCAGGCAGGGCCGACGATCTGTGGACAGCCGACCCTCCTGTGGACAACCACCCTAGCCGAACACCTGTTCGACGTCGAAAGGACACACCGGGATGGTAGGCTTTCGCGCCGCCGTTCGCCCGTCCCGAGGCCGCCGCGCGCCGGTGTGTCGCCGGACGGACGCCGGTCAGCGGCGCTCGGCGGGGACGTCGAATTCCGCACAGACCTCGCGCCAGATCTCCTTGGCGGGCACGCCGTCGTCGAGCGCCTGCTCGACGGTGCGCCCGCCGAGCCCGCTGAACACGTGGTCCACGGACAGCATCTCGGCCCGGGCGGCGCCGAACTCCTCCGACATCAGCCGCCGGAAAACCGTGATCCGCATCGGCTTCAGCGTAGCCCCGGGCACAGCCGTACCGTGAGGGGCATGCTGCTCGCACAGGAGGTCTCCGGCCTGGGGCCGACCGCGCTGCGCCTGGCCGCCATCGCGACGGTGACCGCCGCACTCGTCGTGCTGATCATCGCGGTGCGCAACAACCGCAAGAAGTGAGGACGGTGCCGAGGGCGGCGCTCACTGCCCGGGCTGCACGGTGGTCTCGAAGTAGGTGGCGAGTTCGCCCGGCGGCGTCGGCTCCCCGTCGCCGGTGACGTTGACCTGGTACACGAAACCGGAGAGGGGGCGGTCGTCCACGGTGAACACCAGCACCGAGGAGTTCGTCCCCGTCGAGGCCGCGTAGCGGCCGTCGAGGCCGTTGCCGCGCCATGCCGCCTGGACCTGCTCGCTGCCTCCGGTGCGGGTGAGCAGGCCGTCGGTGTACTCGTCGAGCGGACGCTCCGAGGCACCGTGCAGGTAGGTGATCTGCGCTGCCGGGAGCCCGGGCGCGGAGCAGGTCACGGTGACGCCGAGTTCCTCCTCGTTCGCCGCCGCCGCGGGACCGGTGCCGGTGCCGGGCGCGCAATCGGTACCGTCGGGCACGGTACCGGCGAGTTGCCGCAGGCAGCCCGTGAAGCCTTGTTCATCGGGACGCCCCGGTTCGGCACACTCCTCGGCGGTGTAGGTCGTCACCGACGAGGACGGGAACACGAAGGCGGCCACGGCGCCGAGCCCGGCGACCGCCACGACGGCCGCGCCGACGAGCCACCACGCTCTCCGTGGCCGGCC
>NZ_KB912656.1:0-5558 GCF_000383795.1 Saccharomonospora saliphila YIM 90502 | reverse complement strand
TCTCCGTGGCCGGCCGCGGGCGGCCCGCGTGGAGGGGTAGGAGGGGAAGGCGCCGATGGTGGGGCCCGTTCCGGGCGCTCCCGGAGCGGGTGGACCGCTCGCGGGAAAGGCCGGGGTGCCGGGCGGGGGCGCGGACCCGGCCTGGTGCGGGCGCGGGTGGACGGGACCGCTCCCGTGTGCGCTCACCTGATGGGGACCGGACTGTGGGGTCCCCTGCGGCGCGTGCGGGCCTGGCTGGTGCGGGCTCACCTGATGCGGACCCGACTCCCGCGGGCTCGGCTGGGGCGGGCTCACCTGATGCGGGCCGGACCGGTGCGGACCTCTCTGGTACGCGGGGGGCGGGTGCTGCGTGGGCATGCTCAGCCCGCCGGGTCCGACGAGCGGCGCGCCGAACGCCACGGCCGTCTCCGGCTGGTCGAGGCTGGAGGGAACGACCCCGAGCTTCTCGGAGATCAGGCTGCCCACGAGCGGCAGCCTGCTCGACCCGCCGACGAGATGGATGTCGGCCAGCTGAGCGGGGGTCACCCCCGCCGCGCGCACGGTACGTTCCAGCAGCTCCACGCTGCGCAACATCGCCGGACGCACGAGCGCCTCGAGCTCGGGGCGGGTGACGAGCACGTCGGAGAACGGCTCCGGCATCGGCACCTCGGTCCGCGGCAGCCGGGACAGCGCCTCCTTGGCCGCGCGGACGTCCTCGGACAGGGTCCGGCGCGTCCGGCGGTCCGCCGTGGACTCGGGGCGCAACAGGCGCTGCCAGCGCTGCGGGTCGCTGTGCGAGACCTCGCGGCCGACGTGCACGAGCAGCGCCTGGTCGACGTCGAGGCCGCCGAGGTCCGGCAGCCCGTCCTCGGCGAGCACGGTGAAGCCGTCGGTGGTGGCGCCGAGGACGGCGACGTCGAAGGTGCCCGCTCCGAGGTCGTACACCGCGAGGGTGCGGCCGGGTTCCAGCACCGTGCCGGGGAACGAGGCGAAGTGCGCCGCCGCGGCGACCGGTTCGGGCACCAGAAGCACGTGCTCGCCCATCCCGGCGGCCCGGGCGGCACTCAGCAGAACGGCGCGCCGTACCGGGCCCCACTGGGCCGGGTGGGTGAGCCGGACCTCGCCGGGCGGGACGCCTCCGAGCTGGCGCACCGCCTCGTCGTGCACGCGGCGCAGCACCGCGGCCAGCGCGTCGGTGACCGCGACGACGTCGGTGCCGAGCAGCAGGGTCTGCTCGTCGACGCGGCGCTTCGGGTTGGCTTCGAAACGGGTCGGGTCGAGCCGCGCGCGCCGCTCAGCCTCCCGCCCGACCACCAGGTGCCCGCCCTCCTCGGCGAACACGGCCGACGGCATCGTCGAGGACCCGTCGAGCTCGATCACCCGGGGTGCCCGTCCGGGCGTCGTGAGCACCGCGACGGTGTTGGATGTCCCGAGGTCGACGGACAGCATCCCCACCAGTTCTCCCTCGTCGTACTCCCGCAGGACCGCCGGTGATGCTTTCACGCCCACCCGATCGGGCGATACGCGCCCGCTGTGGGGCCAGGGCGGACCGCGTGGACACCGGGGTCACACCGTCAGTGGGGCCGCGGTGTCGGTGCCACACGCATGATGGGGGTGTGGGTAGTGCCGTACTCGACCTCTTCTCCCCCGCGACGCGCGACTGGTTCGCGGGGGCGTTCGCCGAACCCACGAGTGCCCAGGAGGGGGCGTGGCGTGCCGCGCACGCGGGCGAGCACGCCCTGGTCGTGGCTCCGACCGGGTCGGGCAAGACGCTGGCGGCGTTCTTGTGGGCGCTCGACCGGCTCGCGACCACGCCCCCGCCCTCGACGCCGAGGCGACGGTGCCGGGTGCTCTACGTCTCGCCGCTGAAGGCGCTCGCGGTGGACGTCCGGCGGAACCTGCGGGCGCCGCTCGCGGGCATCTCGCAGGCCGCGCGGCGGCGTGGCCTCGACGCACCCGACATCGCGGTGGGCACGCGCACCGGCGACACGACGGCGGCCGAGCGCAGGGCGTTCGCCCGGACCCCGCCCGATGTCCTCGTGACCACACCCGAGTCGCTGTTCCTGCTGCTGACCTCGTCGGCCCGCGAGTCGTTGCGCGGCGTGGAGACCGTGATCGTGGACGAGGTGCACGCCGTGGCCGGGGGGAAGCGCGGAGCCCACCTCGCGGTGTCGCTGGAACGGCTGGACGATCTGCTCGACGCGCCCGCGCAGCGGATCGGGTTGTCCGCCACGGTCCGGCCCGTGGAAGAGATCAGCTCGTTCCTCGCGGGCAGCAGGCCGGTGCGGGTGGTGCGGCCCGAGCACCCGAAGACGGTCGAGGTGCGGGTCGAGGTGCCCGTCGAGGACATGGGTGAGCTGGACGCCCCGCGCGGTGGGTCCGACGGGGAGCCCCCGCCGCTGCCGAGCGAGCACGCCCCACCGGGAGATCAGGACGGCGCCCCGGGGCGGAGCGATGCCACACCGGTGGCCGGAAACGGACCGGGACCGCCCGGGCGGCCCTCGATCTGGCCCGCGGTCGAGGAGCGCGTGCTTGAGCTGATCCGCGGGCACCGGTCGACCATCGTCTTCGCGAACTCGCGACGCCTGGCCGAGCGTCTCACGGCCAGGGTCAACGAACTGGCGGCCGAGCGGACGGAACCGGATGCGGGCGAGCGATTCCCGGCCGAGGCGATCGGGCAGTCCGGAATGGCCGTGGGCACCGGAACGGCCGTGGACGCCGGAACGGCCGTGGGCACCGACGGCGGCGACTCCACGGTGGCCAAGGCGCACCACGGGTCGATGTCGCGCGAGCAGCGCACCCGCGTGGAGGAGGAGCTCAAGACGGGTGTGCTGCCGTGCGTGGTGGCGACGTCGTCGCTGGAGCTGGGCATCGACATGGGCGCGGTGGACCTGGTGGTGCAGATCGAGGCACCCCCGACCGTCGCCTCGGGGTTGCAACGTGTGGGCCGCGCGGGTCACCACGTGGGGGCGGTCTCGACCGGGGTCATGTTCCCGAAGTTCCGGGGTGACCTGGTCTCGTGCGCCGTGGTGGCCGAGCGGATGGGCGAGGGCGCGATCGAGGCGGTGCGCTACCCGCGCAATCCGCTGGACGTGCTGGCCCAGCACCTCGTAGCCATGGTGGCGATCGAGCCGCGCACGGTGGAGGACATCGCGGCCACCGTGCGCAGGGCCGCGCCGTTCGCGTCGCTGCCGGACGACGCGCTGCTGGCGGTGCTGGACATGCTGGCGGGCCGGTACCCGAGCGAGGAGTTCGGCGAGCTGCGCGCCCGGATCACGTGGGACCGGGTGACCGGGGTGCTGCGCGGGCGGCCCGGTGCGCAGCGCCTGGCCGTCACCTCAGGGGGCACGATCCCCGATCGGGGCCTGTTCACCGTGACCACGCCCGGGGACGAGAGCGGCGCGGGCCGCCGCGTGGGCGAGCTGGACGAGGAGATGGTCTACGAGTCCCGGGTGGGCGACACCGTCCTGCTGGGCACGTCCGCGTGGCGGATCACCGACATCACCCACGACCGCGTGCTCGTGGTGCCCGCCCCGGGCGAACCCGCGCGCATGCCGTTCTGGAAGGGAGACGCTCCGGGACGTCCGCTGGAGCTCGGCCGCGCGCTCGGGGCGTTCCTGCGCACGGTCACCACCTCCGACCGCGAGACGGCGCTGGCCCGTGCGGCGCGCGCCGGGCTCGACGAGCGCGCCCGGGAGAACCTGCTGAGCTACCTCAGCGAGCAGCGGGAGGCCACGCGGCACGTGCCCAACGACCGTACGGTGCTGCTGGAGCGGTTCCGCGACGAGCTCGGTGACTGGCGGGTGGTGGTGCACTCGCCGTTCGGCGCGCAGGTGAACGCACCGTGGGCGCTGGCCGTGGCCGCGCGGTTGCGGGACAAGCGCGGGGTGGACGCGCAGGTGGCGCACTCCGACGACGGCATCGTGCTGCGCCTGCCGGACGCGCTCGACGTCGACGGGCGCGAGGTGGTGCTCGGCGCCGACGACGTACTGATCGACCCGGACGAGGTGGAGTCCGTGGTCACGGCCGAGGTGAGCGGCTCGGCGCTGTTCGCTGCGCGGTTCCGGGAGTGCGCGGCGCGCTCGTTGCTGCTGCCGCGCCGGGATCCGAGGCGGCGCAGTCCCCTCTGGCAGCAGCGCCAACGTGCCTCCCAGCTGTTGTCGGTGGCGGCGAAGTACGAGCGGTTCCCGGTCGTGCTCGAAGCGATGCGGGAGTGCTTGCAGGACGTCTACGACGTCGACGGCCTGCGGGAGCTGATGGCGGACGTGCGCTCGCGCACGGTGCGCGTGGTGGAAGTCGAGACGCCGTCGGCCTCGCCGTTCGCGCGGAGCCTGCTGTTCGGCTACGTCGGGATGTTCCTCTACGAGACCGACGCGCCGCTGGCCGAGCGGCGGGCGGCGGCGCTGTCGCTGGACTCGGCACTGCTGGCCGAGCTGCTGGGCACCGAGACCGTGCGGGAGCTGCTCGACGCCGACGTGGTCGCCGAGGTGGAGCGCGCCCTGCAACGCCTCGATCCCGAGCGGCACGCGCGCGGCCCGGAGGACACCGCCGACCTGCTGCGCTTCCTCGGCGATCTCACCGTCGCCGAGGCCGGCGAACGCGGGGTCCGGCCGGAGTGGCTCGACGAGCTGGTGCGCGCGCGCCGGGCGATCGTGGTCCGGGTGGCCGGGCAGGAACGGTACCTGGCGATCGAGGACGCGGGACGGGTGCGGGACGCGCTCGGCGTGGCGCTGCCTGTCGGGGTTCCCGAGGCGTTCACCGAGCCGGTGGACGACCCGCTCGCCGACCTGCTGACCCGCTTCGCCCGGTCCCGGGGCCCGTTCCCAGCCGCCTCGGCGGCCGAGCGGTTCGGGCTGGGGACCGCGGTGGTGGCCTCGGTGCTCGACCGGCTCAGCGGCGAGGGCAGGCTCGTGCGGGGCGAGCTGCGTCCCGAGGCCACCGGCGCGGGCACGGAATACTGCGACGCCGGGGTGCTGCGCAGGCTCAAACGCGCCTCGCTCGCCCGCTTGCGGGCCGAGGTGGAGCCGGTCGAACGATCCGCGCTGGGGCGGTTCCTGCCGTCGTGGCACGGCGTCGGCGCGCGCACCCGGTCGGAGCCCACCGCCGACGACGTGCTCGCCGTGGTGGAACAGCTCGCGGGCGCGCCGCTGCCCGCCAGCGCGGTGGAGTCGCTGATCCTGCCGAACCGGCTGCCCGGCTACCACCCCGCGCTTCTGGACGAGCTGACCACGGCGGGCGAGGTGACCTGGTGCGGCTGCGGCGCGCTCGCGGGCGGTGACGGCTGGCTGGCGCTGGCTCCCGCCGACGTGGCCGATTTGCTGCTTCCCGACGTCGAGGACACGTCCTCGCACGGCCCGCTGCACGAGGCGATCGTCTCGGCGTTGGAGGGCGGCGCGCTGTTCTTCCGCCAGCTCGCCGACCGGGTCGGCGCGGTGCTCGGCACCGCTCCGGCGGACAACGAGGTGGTCTCGGCGTTGTGGGACCTGGTGTGGGCGGCCAACGACCCGCCGAAACGGCGACGCTCTGCGCCGCAGGCACGGGGCCGACGGTGTGGAGCCCGACGCGGTGCTGCCCACGAT
>NZ_KB912655.1:2452-4544 GCF_000383795.1 Saccharomonospora saliphila YIM 90502 | reverse complement strand
GGGCACCGGCCCCAGCGAGGGCGGTGGCGTCAGCCCTGGCGGGGGCGGTGGCGTCGGGAGCGCCCCCGGGCTGCTCCGGCCGGGGAAGCGCGGTCGAGTAGCCGGCCGCCTCCACCTGTTCGACCAGCCTGGCGGGGTCGAGACCGTCGGCGTAGCGCACGCGCGCCTTTTCGGTGGCGTAGTTGACCGTGGCGGTCACGCCGTCGAGTTTGTTCAGCTTGCGCTCGACCCGGTTGGCGCAGGAGGCACAGGTCATGCCGCCGATCGCCAGCTCCACCTCGTGCCCGGCCGTCTCCGGGTTCGAGGGCCCGGTCCCGGTCACCTCGGACGTCATCCGTGCTCTCCTTCCCCTCCCGCCGCGAACGGCGTGCGCTGTCAGACGCTGAGCTGGTATCCGGCTTCCTCGACCGCCGCGCGCACCGTCTCGGTGTCGAGTCCGTCGTCACTGCGCACGGTGACCCTGCCTGTCTCCAGGTCGACGGCGACGTCGGTGACGCCCTGGATCTCGCCGACCTCCTCGGTCACCGACTGGGCGCAGTGCTGGCAGGTCATGCCCGTCACGGTGTAGCTCGTCTCCGTCATGGCTCACTTCCTCTCGAATGCCGGGCCCTTCGGGTACCCGGTGCGTGTGTTCGGTGGACGCCGCGCGTGCGCGCGCGGGGGTGGTCAGGACCGCACCAGCCGGGCGATGGCCTCGCTGGCCTCCCGCACCTTCTCGTCGGCCACCTCGCCGCCCTCCGTGAGGGCCTCGGCGACGCAATGCTTGAGGTGATCGTCCAGCAGTCCCAGCGACACCGACTGCAACGCCTTCGTCACCGCCGCCACCTGGGTGAGCACGTCGATGCAGTACTCGTCGTTCTCGACCATCCGCTGCAAGCCGCGGACCTGCCCCTCGACGCGGCGCAACCGCGTGAGGAATGCGTCCTTGTCGCCGGTGTAACCCCGCATGACCGCCGTCCCTTCGTACCGTGCCGACTCCGGCACACTATACCCCTAGGGGGTAGGGGTACAAGCGGTTGGCGCAACAAAAAGGCCCCCTCCCCCACTCGTACGGGGAAGAGGGCCGTTCGGTGGCGCGGCGTCAGTCCGCGCGCAGCTTGCGGTCCGCGACCAGGAACCCGGCGACCACGGCGAACCCGAGAGCCGCGAGCGTCACGGACATCCCGACGTGCTCCGCCGGGGCGAGCAGGCTCCGCTCGTCGTCCTGCCACGGCCACAGCGCACGCAGGCTCCCGGTGAGCAGACCGGTCAGCACCACCAGCGTCACGCGCTGGCGGTGTTCCAGCAGCCACTGCAACACCTTCACGATGGAGGCAAGGCCCACCAGCGCGCCCAGCGCGAAGACCCCGAGGTAGCCGAGGTCGCGGTCGTTGATCGCCGACAGGGTCGGTTCGTACAGGCCGATCGTGAGCAGGATGAACGACCCGGACAGGCCCGGCAGCACGAGGGCCGACACCGCGACCATCGCCGAGAGCAGCACGACCAGGGAGTTCGACCCCACGTCACCCGGCGGAAGGCTCACCACGACGGCCGTCAGCACGGCGGCCACCACGCCGACCGTCCAGTCGCGCGGGCGCCACCCGTCCCGGCCGGTCGCGTCCGCGGACGGCGCCTGCGCTGCCAGGGAGAACGGAACCCACAGCGACGCCAGCACGAGCCCGAAGAACAGCGCCCGCATCTGCACCGGGTAGTCGGCGACCAGCCCCTCCATCACGCTGGCCACCAGCAGCACCGCGGCCACCATCCCGACGAGCAGCGGCAGCACGACCCGCCAGTGCACCTGCCGGAACTCCTCCGCGGCCCGCGCCCGTCCCCGGCCCGTCACCGTCTTGGCGACCCCGGAGAGCAGATGCCCCGCCGAGGTGATGACGCTGTCGTACACCCGCACCACCAGGGCCACCGTGCCACCGCTGACACCCGGCACGGTCTCGGCCGTACCGATCAGCGCGCCACGGACCACGTTCAACGCCAGGGCCGGCCAGGAGACCGCCGCGTCCGTACGGGGTGGGGACTTCGTCACGAATCGCTCCTCGGGTGTGCTTCTTGCCTGCCGGTGCCGCGGGCCGTCGCACCCCTCGGCACCGGCCGCGGG
>NZ_KB912655.1:0-2352 GCF_000383795.1 Saccharomonospora saliphila YIM 90502 | reverse complement strand
GGGGCGACCGCGTCGCGGTGATGTCGCGCAACCGGCCCGAGTTCCCCCTGGTGTGGCTGGCGCTGGCCCGGCTGGGCGCCGTGCTGGTGCCGGTGAACACCGGCTACCGGGAGCTGGACGGCGCGCACGTGCTCGCCCGTTCCGGTGCCCGGTTCGCCGTCACCGACGGTGAGTTCGCCGACCTGCTGCGCGGCATCGCGCCGGGCACCGCCGTCGAGCGGGTGCTGACGGTGGACGAGCTGACCCACGAGGGCGCGGAGAAGACGTGCGGGGAGTTCGCCCCGGTCGCGGGCGAGCTGCCCTGCAACATCCAGTTCAGCTCCGGCACCACCGGCACGCCGAAGGGTTGCGTGCTGCCGCACCGGTACTGGACCACCCTCGCGCACGGGCTCGTGGACGGCTTCCCGCACCTCGACCAGAACGACACGATCCTGACCGCGCAGCCGTTCCACTACATCGATCCACAGTGGAACGTCGCGGTCGGACTGGCCTCCGGCGCGACGCTCGTGGTGCTCGACCGGTTCCACCCGTCGACGTTCTGGCAGCGGGTGCGCGAGCACCGGGTCACGTGGTTCTACTGTCTCGGGCTGATGCCCACGCTGCTCCTGCGCATGCCCGCCGACGCCGACGACACGCGGCACCACGTGCGCGCGGTGAGCGCGTCGGCGATCCCGGCGGACCTGCACGCGGACCTGGAACGCCGGTGGGGCGTGCCCTGGTACGAGGCGTTCGGGATGACCGAGACCGGGTCGGACATCCGCATGGACCCGGCCGACCACGACGAGCTGGTAGGCACCGGTTGCCTCGGCCGTGCCGCGCCGGGGCGTGAGGTGATGGTCGCCGACGAGCACGGCAACCCGCTCCCCCGGGGGCAGCGGGGGGAGCTGCTGGTGCGCGGGGTGGGGCTCATGCACGGTTACCACGACGACCCCGATGCCACGGCCCGCGCCTTCCACGGCGGCTGGTTCCGCACCGGTGACCTCGCGACGATGGACACCGAGGGGCGCGTGTTCTACGTGGGCCGTACCAAGGACATGATCCGGCGCAGCGGGGAGAACATCGCCGCCGAGGAGGTCGAACGCGCCCTGTTGCGGCACGCGAGCGTGCGTTCGGCCGCCGTGCTGGGGGTGCCCGACGAGCTGCGCGGCGAGGAGGTCAAGGCCTGGGTCGTGCCCGCCGAGGGACACCGGGTGGACCCCGCCGAGCTGGCCGGGTTCTGCGCGGGCAAGCTCGCCTACTTCAAGGTGCCGAGGTATTGGGCGGTGGTGGACGCGCTGCCGATGACCGACTCCGAGCGGGTCGCCAAGGGCACCCTGCGCGCGGGCGACGGGGACCCGCTCACGGGGTGCTACGACAGCAGGGAGGGCCGGTGGCGGTAGACACCCGCGCGGTACTGCGCACCGCCGCCGAGGAGCTCTTCGCCGAGCGCGGTTTCCACGGCACGGGCATCCGCGACCTCGCGCGGGCCTGCGGACTGTCCACCGCTAGCCTGTACCACCACATGGGTTCCAAGGAGGACCTGCTCGCCGAGATCATGCGCGATTGCCTGCGTGACCTGCGCGACTCGGCCAGGGCCGTCACGCGCGGCGTGGCCGATCCGCGTGAGCGGGTGCGGCTCCTGGTCCGGATGCACGTCGAGGCGCACGCGCTGAGGCCGAGGCGGACCCGCATCGTCGACCACGAGATCCACGCGCTGACCCCGCTCACGCGGCGCGAGGTGGTGGCGCTGCGCGACGAGTACGAACGCGTGTGGGCCGAGGCGGTCAGCGACGGCGTGGACGCGGGCGTGTTCACCACGGCCCACCCCGGGATCACCCGTATCGCGCTGCTGGAGATGTGCACCGGTGTGGCCCACTGGTACTCCCCGGACGGTGACCTTCCGCTCGACGAACTGGCCCGGCACCACGCCGACCTCGCTCTCCGTGTCCTCGGAGCTTGCTCTCCGCGCTCCGCTGAGAGACGCTCGAAGGGTGAGTGAGGAAACCATCCAGCTGGAACTCAACGACGCGGGTGTCTCTCCGGGGCTTCCGATGCCCTCGAACCCGCGGGATCAGATACAGGACGTGCCGTATCGCCCGGTCGAGTTCCGCGACGACGATCTCCCGGCCGCGCTGGAGCGCTGCGCCGGCTGGCTCAAACAAGCCCAGCAGTGGCTGGGTGAGCCCGTGGACGTGCTCGCCGTCCACCTCGACTACGACGAGCGAGACGGCTATCCGTACTACGACCTGAAACTGCTGTGCAACGAGGAGGACCTGGCGGGGGTGCCGCTGGCGCTGCGCGAGCGCGACGACACGGCGGGCTGACCCGCGCCGGTGCGCCCGCCATCCGGGCGCACCCGGCACAGTGAACGAC
>NZ_KB912654.1:28695-31184 GCF_000383795.1 Saccharomonospora saliphila YIM 90502 | reverse complement strand
GCCCAGTGCCCCGGCCGCGCCCAGCGCGGGCGCGCCCCGCACCGCGAGCCGCCGGATCGCCGCGATCAGTTCGTCCACGGTGTTCAGCCGCAGCGTGCGGTGCACCGTGGGCAACGCGCACTGGTCGACGAGCACGACGGCACCGCGGTCCCAGTCGATCGTCCTGTCCACACCGCCATTGTCCCGCACGGGTGACGCCGCCTCGCCGAGGAGTGGGGGCGGGCCGCGGCGAACCGGCGTGCCCTGCCACCCCGGTTCGCCGGGCGGAGCGTCCGGCGCCCGGCGGTTGGGCTGATCGGGCGTGAGCGACGCCGCGTCCGTGCGCGCCACCACGCGACTACCCTTGTCAAGCGATGACCTACCTCGACCACGCGGCGACGACCCCGATGGTGCCCGAGGCCCTCGCGGCGCTGACCGACACGCTGCCCACGTTGGGCAACGCGTCGTCACTGCACTCGTCCGGCCGCCGCGCCCGGCGTGTGGTGGAGGAGGCGCGCGAGATCGTCGCCGAGGCGCTCGGTGCCCGGCCTTCCGAAGTGATCTTCACGGCGGGGGGCACGGAGAGCGACAACCTCGCCGTCAAGGGCCTGTACTGGGCGCGCCATCGTGCCGACGGGCGGCGCCGCCGGGTCCTCGCGAGCGCGGTGGAGCACCACGCCGTACTGGACACGGTGCAGTGGCTGGCCGACCACGAGGGCGCGGAGGTGACCTGGCTCGACGTCGACGCGCACGGCCGCGTGCGGCCGGAGGCGCTGCGCGAGGCGGTCGAGGCCGCGCCGGACGAGGTCGCGCTCGCCACGGTCATGTGGGCCAACAACGAGGTGGGCACGATCAACCCCGTTCCCGAACTGGCCGCCGTCTGCGCCGAGTACGGCATCCCGTTGCACACCGACGCCGTGCAGGCGGTCGGAGTCGTCGACCTCGACCTGAGCATGGCGGGCGTGGGCGCGTGCACACTGACCGGACACAAACTCGGCGGGCCGTACGGGGTCGGCGCCCTCGTGCTCGACCGCGACACTCCGTGCACGCCGCTGCTGCACGGGGGCGGGCAGGAACGCGAGGTGCGCTCGGGCACCCTGGACGTGCCGGGTATCCATGCCTTCGCCACCGCCGTCCGCGCGAGCGTGCGGCGGCGCGCCGAGCACGTCGGGACGGTCCGCGAGTTGCGCGACGACCTCGTGGCGGGAGTGCTGGCCGAGGTGCCGGACGCCGTCCTCAACGGCCCGCCCCTCGACGACAGCGACCGGTTGCCGGGCATCGCCCACCTCACCTTCCCCGGGTGTGCCGGAGACAGCCTGCTGATGCTGCTCGACGCGCGGGGGATCGAGTGCTCCACCGGCTCCGCGTGCACGGCCGGGGTGGCCGAACCCAGCCACGTGCTGCTCGCGATGGGCGCCGACGCGGTCTCGGCCCGCGGGTCGTTGCGCTTCTCGCTCGGGCACAGTTCCACCCGCGCCGACGTGGAGGCGCTCGTGGGGGAGATCGGCGGTGTGGTCGCGCGGGCCCGGCAGGCGGGTTTGTCCGGAATGCGCAGGCAGCGAACCAAGCAGGAGGTGTAGCGGTGCGGGTACTGGCCGCGATGAGCGGGGGAGTGGACTCGGCGGTGGCCGCGGCCCGGGCCGTGGACGCGGGGCACGACGTGGTCGGCGTGCACCTGGCGCTGTCGGCCAAGCCGGGAACACTGCGCACCGGGTCCCGGGGCTGTTGCACGATCGAGGATTCGCACGACGCGCGCCGCGCGGCCGACCTGCTCGACATCCCCTTCTACGTCTGGGACTTCGCCGAGCGGTTCACCGAGGAGGTCGTGGAGACCTTCGTCGGGGAGTACGCGGCGGGTCGCACGCCCAACCCGTGCGTGACCTGCAACGAGAAGATCAAGTTCGAGGCGTTGCTCGAGAAGGCCGTCGCATTGGGCTTCGACGCGGTGTGCACCGGCCACTACGCCCGGCTCGCGGTGGTCGACGGGGTGCCGGAACTGCGCCGCAGCGCCGACGAGGGCAAGGACCAGTCGTACGTGCTCGCCTCGCTCACCCCGGACCAGTTGCGGCACGCGATGTTCCCGCTCGGTGACTCCCGCAAGCCGGAGGTGCGGGCCGAGGCCGAGCGGCGCGGCCTTCCGGTGGCGCGTAAGCCCGACAGTCACGACATCTGCTTCATCCCCGACGGCGACACGAAGTCGTTCCTGGACGACCGGCTCGGCGAACATCCCGGTGAGCTGGTGGACGCCGAAACCGGCGCGGTGCTCGGCAGGCACACCGGCGTCCACGGGTTCACCGTCGGCCAGCGCAAGGGGCTCGGCATCGACGCACCCGCCGCCGACGGCAGGCCCCGCTACGTGCTGTCGCTGGAACCGGTGTCGGGGACCGTGAAGGTGGGCTCCGCCGACGAGCTCGCGGTCGAGCGGATCGAGGCCGACCGGCCCGTCTGGCCCGGTGAGGCGCCACTCGCCGCGCCCACGGAGTGCGTCGCGCAGGTCCGCGCGCACGGCG
>NZ_KB912654.1:23127-28595 GCF_000383795.1 Saccharomonospora saliphila YIM 90502 | reverse complement strand
GCACGGCCGGCGGCGCGGGGTCGGTGAGGCGCTCACGCGCGCCGCCGTCGACCGCGCCGCCGAACTGGGGGCCGCACGGGTGGTGCTGTCGAGCCTGCACGCGATGACGTCCGCGCACCGTCTCTACACCCGGCTCGGCTTCCACCGAGCCCCCGACCGCGACTGGACGACCTCGTCCGGTGTTCCGTTGCTCGCCTTCGCCTACACCCTGTGACCACCCTGGGGCGGCTCGACCCGCCCGGGTGACCCGCCCGCCGGCCCTCGCCGACATCGCGGACGCTCACCACCGGTCGTGGTGAAGCAGGTTCGCCACGACCAGGCCGGCACAGAGCACGCCGAGCGCGGCCAGCGCGGTCCCGGGGGCGCCCAGGTGCGCCACGAGGTGGTCGAGCACCTTCCGGCTGCGTGAGGCCGGGTCGGACAGCACGACGAGGGCGAAGACGGTCGCCAGCACGCCCACACCCGCGAGCACCCAGTGGCCCCGCCGGTCGTGCAGGCCCGCCTTGTGCACGATCACCCAGCCTGCCCGCATGATGCGGCGCACGCGGAGAATGCGGAACGCGCCGAGTGTGAGCACGAGCCGCAGGATCTGCACGGGACCGACGACGAACACCACGGCGGGGATGGTCAGGGCCACGACGAGTAGCTGGGCCCGGTACCGGTACACCCAGGTCCGCACGCTGCCGCTGACCCACAGCAGCACGAACGACTCCCCGAGCAGGACCGACAGCGACAGCCAGTTCAGAACGGACCCGATGAGCCCGGTGACGCCCGGTGTCGTCGCGAGGAACACCGCGGGCACCGAGACGAGCGCGGCCGAGAGCACGGGAACCGCGAGCTTGTCCTGCACCCGCGCGCTGCGCGGGTCATCGGGCCCGGTCCATGGCATCGGATGTGACGGTACGCGCCCCGGCGTCCGGTTCGCGCCGAGTGTTCGGTGTGCCCGGCGTCGGCTCAGCTGTCCAGCACGACGGCCACGATCCCGGCCAGGTGCGCGAGCCGGGCGACCTCGGCGGCGCGGAACATCGGCCCGCCGGGCCTGCCCACCAGCAGCGCCCGGTCGGGCTTGCCGATCGGGGTCGCGGCCAGTTCGGTGCCGAGGTCCCGCCACATCGCCGGAACCCAGTCGGCCTCGGCGTCGAGCACGGTGGCCCGTTGCAACGGCAACCACGGCAGATCCTCGGGCGGTGCCTGCGGCGCCGCGGTGGAGGCGGCCACGCGGCGGGCGGCCTCGCCGGAGTGCTGCACCACCAGCGACCATCCCGCGCGCACGATCCGGGGCACGCCCTCGGCGAGCAGTTCCAGGCCGGAGGCGGGCTGGGCCGCGATCTGCTCGACCAGCTCCAGCTCACGGTGCGTGTCCAGCACGCCCGCGTAGGGACGGACGGCGTCGACCTCCACGCCGTCGACGCTCTCCGCCGCGGTGATCAGGGCGTCCGGGAGCCGTCCCGACGGCAGCTCGACCACGAGGTCGTCCACGGCGATGCCGTTGCCCCGCTCGACGATGTCGACGCTGAGGATGTCGGCGCCCACCGTGCCGAGCGCGCTCGCCACGGCGCCGAGGCTGCCGGGGCTGTCCGGGACCTGGACCCGGATCAGGAAAGACAACGTGGACCCCTTTCCTCGGCCAGCGTCCTCACCTCATTCAAGCACCTGGGCTTTCCGCCGATCGATGATTGTGACAGCTCCGGCACCGCCGTGGACAGCGGCCGTCGGCACAGACCCGGTCGAACGAGCCGGGCCGCGGCCCATAGACTGCCCTGGGTAACACCCGAAACGGCAACGTCGGAAGCCGTTGCGAGTCGAGAACACCCCGGGAGTCACCCGCGTGTCGAACATTTCCCGCGACGAGGTCGCGCATCTGGCCAAACTGGCGAGGATGGCCGTCACCGAGTCCGAGCTGGACGTCTTCGCGGGCCAGCTCGACCAGATCCTGGACGCGGTCGCGACGGTGGGCGAGGTCGCGACCGACGACATCCCGCCGATGTCCCACGCCGTCCCGCTGACGAACACGTTCCGTGAGGACGTCGTGCGCCCGGGGCTGAGCCCGGAGGAGGCTCTGGCCGCGGCGCCCGCGGCGGAGGACGGCAGGTTCCGGGTCCCGCGCATCCTGGGGGAAGAGCAGTGACCGAGCTGACGCGACTGACCGCGGCCGAGCTGGCCGAGAAGATCCATTCCCGTGAGGTGTCGTCCGAGGAGGTGACTCGCGCCCACCTCGACCGCATCGCGGAGGTGGACGGCGAGGTGCACGCGTTCCTGCACGTCGACGCCGACGGCGCGCTCCAGGCCGCGCGCGCGGTGGATTCCGCCCTCGCCGACGGCTCCGGCGCGGTGTCCCCGCTGGCGGGGGTGCCGCTGGCGCTCAAGGACGTCCTCACCACGCGCGGTGTGCCCACCACGTGCGGCTCGCGCACGCTGGAGGGCTGGCTGCCGCCGTACGACGCGACGGTGACGCGCAAGCTGCGTGAGGCGGGGGTGCCGATCCTCGGCAAGACCAACATGGACGAGTTCGCCATGGGCTCGTCGACGGAGAATTCGGCCTTCGGCCCCACCCGCAACCCGTGGGACCGCGAGCGCATCCCCGGTGGCTCCGGCGGCGGGTCGTCGGCCTCGCTCGCCGCGTTCGAGGCGCCGCTGGCCATCGGGACCGACACCGGCGGGTCCATCCGCCAGCCCGCCGCCGTGACCGGAACGGTCGGGGTGAAGCCCACCTACGGCGGGGTGTCCCGCTACGGGCTCGTGGCGTTCTCGTCGTCGCTGGACCAGGCGGGCCCGTGCGCGCGCACGGTGACCGACGCCGCGCTGTTGCACGAGGTCATCGGCGGGCACGATCCGCTCGACTCCACCTCGATCGACGCGGCCGTTCCCGAGCTGGTGCGGGCGGCCCGCGAGGGCGCCGAAAGCGGCCTTTCCGGGATTACGGTCGGCGTCGTGCGCGAGCTCTCCGGCGAGGGGTACCAGGACGGGGTGGTCTCCTCGTTCGACGCCGCCGTGGCGCGACTGAAGGAACTCGGCGCGAACGTGGTCGAGGTGTCCTGCCCGCACTTCACCTACGGGCTGTCGGCCTACTACCTCATCGCGCCGAGCGAGTGCTCGTCGAACCTCGCCCGGTTCGACGCGATGCGGTACGGCCTGCGGGTGGCCGACGACGGGGAGCACAGTGCCGAGGAGGTCATGTCGCTGTCCCGCGAGGCCGGGTTCGGCGCGGAGGTCAAGCGCCGCATCATGCTCGGCACCTACGCGCTGTCGTCGGGCTACTACGACGCCTACTACGGCTCGGCGCAGAAGGTGCGCACGTTGATCGCCCGGGACTTCGCGGCGGCGTTCGAGCAGGTGGACGTGCTCGTCTCGCCCACGACGCCCACGACCGCCTTCCGGCTCGGCGAGCGCGTCGACGATCCGCTCGCGATGTATCTGGCCGACCTGTGCACCATCCCGGCCAACCTCGCGGGCAACGCGGCGATGAGCGTGCCCAGCGGTCTTTCCGACTCCGACGGTCTGCCGGTCGGCCTCCAGATCATGGCTCCCGCCCTGGCCGACGACCGTCTCTACCGGGTCGGCGCGGCGTACGAGGCGGCGCGCGGGCCGCTGCTGGACCGGATTCCGGAGCTGAAGAAAGCGGAGGCTGCGACATGACCGCTGTGGCGGAGTTGATGGACTACGCCGAGGTCGTCGACCGGTACGACCCGGTGCTCGGTCTCGAGGTGCACGTCGAGCTGAACACCAACACCAAGATGTTCTGTGGCTGCCCGAACCGCTTCGGAGGCGAGCCGAACACCCACGTCTGCCCGACGTGCCTGGGCCTGCCCGGCGCGCTGCCGGTCGTCAACGGCACGGCCGTGGAATCGGCCGTGCGGATCGGGCTGGCGCTCAACTGCGAGATCGCGCCGTGGTGCCGGTTCGCCCGGAAGAATTACTTCTACCCGGACATGCCGAAGAACTTCCAGACCTCGCAGTACGACGAGCCGATCGCCTTCGACGGTCACCTCGATGTGGTGCTCGACGACGGCGAGGTGGTGCGCGTGGGCATCGAACGCGCCCACATGGAGGAGGACACGGGCAAGTCCCTGCACGTCGGTGGGGCGACCGGCCGTATCCACGGAGCCGAGCACTCACTGCTCGACTACAACCGGGCCGGTGTGCCGCTGATCGAGATCGTCACCAAGCCGATCACCGGAATGGGTGAGCGCGCTCCGGAGGTGGCTCGTGCCTACGTCACCGCACTGCGGGACCTGCTGCGTGCGATGGACGTCTCGGACGTGCGGATGGACCAGGGCTCGCTGCGGTGTGACGCGAACGTCTCGCTCATGCCGAAGGGCGGCGCGGAGTTCGGCACCCGCACCGAGACCAAGAACGTCAACTCGCTGCGCAGCGTGGAACGCGCCGTGCGCCATGAGATGAGCAGGCAGGCGGCGGTCCTGTCCTCGGGAGGCCGCGTGACCCAGGAGACGCGGCACTTCCAGGAGTCCGACGGCACCACGGCGGCGGGGCGGACGAAGGAGACCGCGGAGGACTACCGCTACTTCCCCGAGCCCGACCTGGTGCCGATCGCGCCGTCGCGGGAGTGGGTCGAGCGGCTGCGCGCGACGCTGCCTGAGCTGCCCTGGGAGCGGCGCAAGCGCATCCAGGCCGAATGGAACCTCACCGACGAGGAGCTGCGCGACCTGGTCAACACCGGCGCGGCCGATCTCGTGTCGGCCACGGTGGACGCGGGCGCCGACCCCGGTGAGGCCCGGATCTGGTGGGTGCAGTACCTGACCCAGCAGGCCAACACCCGGCAGGTGGAGCTCGCCGACCTGCCGATCACACCCGGTCAGCTCGCCCGGGTGATCGAGCTGGTCTCGTCCGGGGAGCTGACCAACAAGCTCGCCCGCGAGGTCGTGCAGGGCGTACTGGACGGCGAGGGTGACCCGGACGACGTGGTCGAGAAGCGGGGCCTGAAGGTCGTCTCCGACGACTCCGCCCTGCTCGCGGCCGTGGACGAGGCACTGGCGGCCCAGCCGGACGTCGCCGACAAGATCCGTGGTGGCAAGGTGCAGGCCGCGGGCGCCATCGTGGGCGCGGTGATGAAGGCGACGAAGGGCCAGGCCGACGCCAAGCGCGTCCGGGAGCTGATCGTGGAACGGGTGGGCGCCTGACAGTGGCGGCACGCGGTCGCTCCCCGGCCGGGCGCCGGAGCACGTCCGGTTGGTCGCCCGCCCGGGTGTCCTGGCGGGAGTGGCTCGGGCTGGCCGCGGGGCTCGTCGCGGTGGTCGCGCTGTTCCTGCCGTGGACCGAGCTGCCAACCTCGTCGCCTGGGACGACCCCATCAGCCGTACCTGGAGCAACGGGCCTCGCCACGCGACGGTCTACCTCGACACTCGCATCGTCACCTTGCCCGGAGCCGCCACCTCTGCCTACGCATTGATGCGCACGTGGCACGCATGCCGCACACCTGGTGGAACGTCAAAACCGCATGGATCGCACCG
>NZ_KB912654.1:14393-23027 GCF_000383795.1 Saccharomonospora saliphila YIM 90502 | reverse complement strand
CTGCGGGATCGCGCGGGGCGCGCGCCTCGTCCGGCGCCTGCGCGGCACCGGGGACCTCGGCCTCGCTCGGAGCCCCGGAACCGCCGGAGCGGGCGGTGGTCGCGTCGTCCTGCCTGAGTGTGCCCACGACATCGATGGTGCACCGCTGGTCGCGCCCCGTCGAACCCGGGGCCGTCCCATTATCGGACGGTCCAGTATCCGGGATCACCTTCCCGCACAGTTGACACTGCTCACTGTGGGCGATTAACGTCGACGCCGTGACATCGCAGCTGGTTCTCGTACTTCCCTCGCGCGTCGGCGCGTAGGGAAAGCCGCCCTGCGTCGACGCGCGACCCTCGTGCGACCTTCCATGGTCGGCGGGGGTTTTTTCATGTGCGCCGCCGTCGCACCGACCGTGCCACAAGCGAAGATCACACGCGAAGACTCGAACACCGTTGGATTCCCTGGAAACACGCACCGACGACCCATGAGGCAGAACCGATGACAAGCGCCACCCCGCGATCGGAACCGAACGCCGGGTCGACACCGAGTACGGCGTCGCCCGGCCAGTCAGCACGACCGAAGCCCGCTCCGCCGGTAGGAACACCCGTTCGTGTGACCGGCGCGCAGTCGCTCGTGCGTTCGCTGGAGGCGGTCGGTGCCGACGTGGTGTTCGGCATTCCCGGCGGCACGATCCTGCCCGCCTACGACCCGCTTCTGGACTCGACCAAGGTGCGGCACGTGCTCGTCCGGCACGAGCAGGGCGCCGGGCACGCCGCGACCGGGTACGCGCAGGCCACGGGGCGGACCGGGGTCTGCATGGCCACCTCGGGCCCCGGGGCGACCAACCTGGTGACCCCGCTGGCCGACGCGAACATGGACTCGGTTCCCGTGGTCGCCATCACCGGTCAGCAGACCCGGGCCCTGATCGGCACCGACGCCTTCCAGGAAGCCGACATCTGCGGCATCACGATGCCCATCACCAAGCACAACTTCCTCGTCACCGACCCCGCCGACATCCCGAGGGTCGTCGCGGAGGCGTTCCACCTGGCGAACTCGGGCAGGCCCGGCCCGGTGCTGGTGGACATCCCGAAGGACGTGCTCCAGGAGACGACGTCGTTCGCGTGGCCGCCCGAGACGCACCTGCCCGGCTACCGCCCGACGCTGCGCCCGCACGGCAAACAGGTCCGCGAGGCCGCACGGCTGATGGCGCGGGCCCGGCGCCCGGTGTTCTACGTCGGCGGAGGGGTGCTCAAGGCCAAGGCCACCGAGCAGCTGCGCGAGCTGGCCGAGCTGACCGGCATCCCCGTGGTGACCACGCTCATGGCGCGCGGGGCGTTCCCGGACTCGCACCGCCAGCACCTCGGCATGCCCGGGATGCACGGCTCGGTGGCGGCCGTGGCGGCCATGCAGCGGGCCGATCTGCTCGTCGCGCTCGGCGCCCGGTTCGACGACCGCGTCACCGGAAGGCTGGAGTCGTTCGCCCCCGAGGCCACGGTGGTGCACGCCGACATCGACCCTGCCGAAATCTCCAAGAACCGTAAGGCCGATGTCCCGATCGTCGGTGACTGCGCCGAGATCATCGGCGATCTGGTGGCCGCCGTGCGGGCGGAGGCCGACGAGGAGGAGCCGACCGACCTCACGCCCTGGTGGACCCAGCTCGACTCGTGGCGCACCACGTTTCCCGCCGGCTACGACTGGCCCGAGGACGGCACGCTGGCGCCGCAGTACGTCATCGAGCGGATCGGCGCGCTGGCGGGGCCGGACGCCGTGTTCGCGGCCGGGGTCGGCCAGCACCAGATGTGGGCGGCGCAGTTCATCCGCTACGAGCGGCCGGGAACGTGGATCAACTCCGGTGGCCTCGGAACGATGGGGTTCGCCGTGCCCGCGGCGATGGGCGCGCAGTTCGGCACCCCGGACAAGCAGGTGTGGGCCATCGATGGCGACGGCTGTTTCCAGATGACCAACCAGGAGCTGGCCACCTGCGCCATCGAGGGCGCCCCCATCAAGGTCGCCGTCATCAACAACGGCAACCTCGGCATGGTGCGGCAGTGGCAGAATCTCTTTTATTCCGAGCGGTACTCCAATACCGACCTCGGCACGCACAAGCACCGCATCCCCGACTTCGCGCTCATGGCGGAGGCGATGGGCTGCGCGGGACTGCGGTGTGAGACCAAGGACGGCGTCGACGAGGTGATCGGCCGGGCGATGGAGATCAACGACCGCCCCGTCGTGATCGACTTCGTCGTCGGCAAGGACGCCCAGGTGTGGCCGATGGTGGCCGCCGGGACCAGCAATGACGAGATCATGGCCGCGCGCGGGATTCGCCCGCTGTTCGACGACGACGAGGTGTCGCATGAACGCTGACGACCCGCGCGGGGAGGAAGCGTTCAGGGTGACGGCGAACGCTGACGACCCGCGCGGGGAGGAGGCGTTCAGTTCGGTGGCGAACGCTGACGACCCGCGCGGGGAGGAGGCGTTCAGTTCGGTGGCGAACGCTGACGACCCGCGCGGGCTGGAAGTGTTCAGTGTGATCGAGACTGCCTGTGCCGCGGGGGCGTTTCCGCGTGCTGAACAAGGAAGGGAGCGCGAGCGGCCATGACCAACCACACGCTGAGCGTCCTCGTGGAGAACGTCCCCGGTGTGCTCGCCCGGGTGTCGGGGTTGTTCTCCCGCCGTGGCTTCAATATCGAGTCGCTGGCCGTGGGACCCACGGAGAACCCGGAGGTGTCCCGCATGACGATCGTGGTCGCCGTCGAGGAGCTACCGCTGGAGCAGGTGACCAAGCAGCTCAACAAGCTGGTCAACGTTATCAAGATCGTCGAACTCGACCCGGGCAGTTCGGTGCAGCGCGAGCTGCTGCTGGTCAAGGTCAGGGCCGACGCGACGGTGCGTAGCCAGGTCCTGGAGACCGTGCAGCTCTTCCGCGCGAAGGTGGTGGACGTCTCGCCCGAGGCGGTCACCATCGAGGCGACGGGGACCAGCGACAAGATCAGCGCGCTACTGCGGATGCTGGAGCCCTACGGCGTGCGCGAACTGGTGCAGTCGGGCATGGTCGCCGTGGGACGCGGAGCCCGGTCGATCACGGCGACCTCCACCCGCTGACGCGCCGCGCCGATGCCGGGCGCGAGAGCCGGGGCCCGCACGCGCGGTACACGATCCGCAACCAACATCGAAAGGAAGTACCACCCCTCATGTCAGTCGAGATCTTCTACGAGGCCGACGCCGACCTCGGCATCATCCAGGGCCGCACGGTCGCCGTCATCGGCTACGGCAGCCAGGGCCACGCGCACGCGCTGAGCCTGCGGGACTCCGGTGTCGACGTCCGGATCGGTCTGCCGGAGGGGTCGAAGTCGCGTGCCAAGGCCGCCGACGAGGGCCTGCGGGTGGTCACGCCCGCCGAGGCGGCCGCCGAGGCCGACCTCATCATGATCCTGACCCCGGACACCAAGCAGCGGGCGATCTACACCGCCGACATCGAGCCCAACCTGTCTCCCGGCGACGCGCTGTTCTTCGGGCACGGCTTCAACATCCGCTACGGGCTGATCAAGCCGCCCGCGGATGTCGACGTCGCGATGGTCGCTCCGAAGGGGCCCGGGCATCTGGTGCGCAGGCAGTTCATCGACGGCAAGGGCGTGCCGTGCCTGATCGCGGTCGAGCAGGACCCCAGCTCGGCGGCGCAGGCGCTGGCACTGTCCTACGCGGCCGCGATCGGCGGTGCCCGCGCCGGTGTCATCAAGACGACGTTCACCGAGGAGACCGAGACCGACCTCTTCGGTGAGCAGTCGGTGCTGTGCGGCGGGACCTCGGCGCTGGTGCAGACGGGCTTCGAGGTGCTCACCGAGGCGGGCTACGCACCGGAGATCGCCTACTTCGAGGTCCTGCACGAGCTGAAGCTGATCGTGGACCTGATGTACGAGGGCGGCATCGCGCGGATGCGCTACTCCATCTCCGACACCGCCGAGTACGGCGATCTCACGCGCGGTCCTCGGGTCATCACTCCCGAGGTGAAGGAGAACATGAAGGCCATTCTCGCCGAGATCCAGGACGGCACGTTCGCCCGCGAATGGGTCGGCGAGGACGAGGCCGACCGCCCAAACTTCCGCAAGTTGCAACAGGCGGGCGAGCAGCACCCGATCGAGGAGACCGGTCGCAAGCTGCGCGGGCTCATGTCCTGGGTGGACCGCCCGATCACCGAGACCGCCTGAGGCGGATACGCACCGTGAACGACCCCTCGGCGGTATTGCCACCGGGGGGTCGTTCCCGTGCGGTGGCGCTGTGCTCCGGCTCACCGGTGCTCTACCGTGGCCCCCCATGATCGAGGAGAACCCGGCCGTCGACGACAAGTCGGGCGTGCGTGACCGGCTCGACCTGCGGTCGGCCCGCTGGCGGCGGCTGCGCCCGGCGACGGGCACGGTGGAGTTCGCGTTCGTCACCGACGGCGACACCACGACCTACGTGGCGTTGCGCCGTGTGTGTGACCCGGAGGGGACTGTGCTCGTCTTCACACCGTCCGAATGGGACGCCTTTCTCGCCGGCGCCCGAGACGGCGAGTTCGACCTTCCCGAGGCGCTCTGACGCGGGTCGATCGCGGTTCGAGAGCCGGTGCGGAAGTGGCGCCGGGCCGGGCGCTACGACGGCGCCCGTGCGGACCGGAGGGCGGTGTCACCGCCGTCAAGGATTGTGGAATCGCAGGTCTGCGGGACTAGACTGCGTGCGTCGCGGGCACAACGTCGTGTCTGTCCGAGCGCGTCTGCGAATGACCCCAATCCGACGAAAGGCGCATTGTGAGCAATTCCAGCCAGCCTGTCGTTCTCCTCGCCGAGAAGCTCGCCGACTCCGCCGTGAGCGTGTTCGGTGACGAGGTGGAGGTCCGGCATGTGGACGGAACCGACCGTGCTGCCCTCCTCGCCGCGGTCAAGGAGGCAGACGCGCTGCTCGTCCGGTCCGCGACCAAGGTCGACGCCGAGGTCCTGGCCGCGAGCGACAGGTTGAAGGTCGTGGCCCGCGCCGGCGTCGGGCTCGACAACGTGGAGGTCCCCGCTGCCACCGAGCGCGGCGTGCTGGTCGTCAACGCGCCGACGTCGAACATCGTCTCGGCCGCCGAGCACGCGGTGGCGCTGCTGCTGTCGGTGGCGCGCAACGTTCCCGCGGCCGACCAGAGCCTGCGGGGCGGCGAGTGGAAGCGCTCCGCCTACACCGGCGTCGAACTCAACGGCAAGACCGTCGGCATCGTCGGCCTCGGCAAGATCGGCCAGCTCGTGGCCGCGCGCCTGGCCGCCTTCGACACCGAGCTGATCGCCTACGACCCGTACGCCTCGGCCGCGCGCGCCGCGCAGATCGGTGTCGAACTGGTGTCGCTGGACGAGCTGCTCCGCCGCGCCGACGCGATCACCGTCCACCTGCCCAAGACCCCGGAGACCAAGGGCCTGCTCGACGCGGCCGCGTTGTCCAAGGTCAAGAAGGGTGTCCTCGTCGTCAACGCGGCGCGTGGCGGGCTCGTCGACGAGAACGCACTCGCCGAGGCCGTCCGGGAGGGCCGGGTCGCGGGCGCGGGCATCGACGTGTTCGCCGAGGAGCCCACCACCTCCAGCCCGCTGTTCGGGCTGCCGGGGGTCGTGGTCACCCCGCACCTGGGCGCCTCGACCGTCGAGGCGCAGGACCGCGCGGGCACCGACGTCGCACGCTCCACGCTGCTGGCGCTGCGCGGGGACTTCGTGCCCGACGCCGTCAACGTGGCGGGCGGCGCCGTCGGCGAGGAGGTGCGCCCGTACGTCCCGCTGGCGCAGAAGCTGGGCACCGTGCTCTCGGCGTTCAGCGCGAAGGCTCCGTCCTCGGTGTCCGTGGTGGCCGGTGGTGAACTGTCCGGCGAGGACGTCAGCGTGCTCCAGATCGCCGCGCTGCGCGGCGTGTTCTCCGGCGTGGTCGAGGACCAGGTCACCTTCGTCAACGCGCCCCGGCTCGCCGAGGAGCTGGGCGTGCAGGTCAGCGTGAGCACGCAGCCGGAGAGCCAGAACTACCGCAGCCAGCTCACGGTGCACGCCGTGCACGCCGACGGCACCACGCACTCGGTGTCGGGCACGGTGACCGGCAAGGAAGAGGTGCCCAAGCTGATCGAGGTGAACGGCAGGCACTTCGACATCCGCGCCGAGGGTCACATGCTGCTGCTGGAGTACCCGGACCGCCCGGGCATCATGGGCCGCGTGGGCACCGTGCTCGGCGAGGCGGGCGTGAACATCGAGGCCGCCCAGATCAGCCAGACCACCGACCGGTCCGACGCCGTCATGCTGCTGCGCGTGGACCGGGCCGTGGACAACCACCTGCTCGAGCCGATCGGCGCCACGGTCGATGCCCGGATGATCAGGACGGTCACGTTCGACTGAACGGATTCGGCCTCCGGTATCGGTCTCCGTCGTCGCGCGACCCCCGGTCGCGTCGGTCCCGTCGCGGGCGGGCCGGCGCGCCGGGGGTCGTCGGTGCGTCCGGAACGGATGCCGGGCGAGACCGGAACCGTTCGCGCGACCGAAAAGACCACGCGAACGAGTGACGCCTCGGGCTGGCGTGCCGCTGGCTTCGTGGCGTGAGATATGCGGCGCGTCTTGGCGTGCCGCACCATCGTCCTCCGTGGCGGGTATGCCACGATTGAGTGACTGCGCGCCAGGCTCGCTGCGGCGTACGGGTGGTCGTGCTTCGACGGATTGTCGCCCACCGGTAGCCTGCCGTCGCTGGAGTTCGACCGCTGAGGGGTGCCCTGCCCCGGGTGCCTGATTGACGGAGGTGTGTGGATGCGGCTCGCTGTGATCCCCGGCGACGGGATCGGGCCCGAGGTGGTGACCGAGGCACTCAAGGTGCTCGCCGAGGTGGTGCCGGACGCCGAGATCACCAAGTACGACCTCGGAGCGTCCCGGTGGCACGCGACCGGCGAGCTGCTTCCCGAGTCGGTCCTCAGTGAGTTGCGCGAGCACGACGCGATCCTGCTCGGTGCGGTCGGCGACCCCAGCGTGCCCAGCGGCATCCTGGAGCGCGGACTGCTGCTTCGGCTGCGGTTCGAACTCGACCACCACGTCAACCTCCGCCCCGGTCGGCTCTATCCCGGTGTGCGTGGCCCGCTGGCCGACCCGGGCGAGGTCGACCTCGTGGTCGTCCGTGAGGGCACCGAGGGTCCGTACGCGGGCAATGGCGGCCTGCTGCGCAAGGACACCGAGCAGGAAATCGCCACCGAGGTCAGCCTCAACACGGCGTTCGGCGTGCGGAGGGTCGTCGCCGACGCCTTCGACCGCGCGCGGCAGCGGGAGCGCAAGCACCTGACGCTGGTGCACAAGACGAACGTGCTCGAACACGCGGGTTCGCTGTGGTCGCGCATCGTCGAGGAGGAGTCACTGCGGCACCCCGAGGTCACCGTGGCCTACTCGCACGTGGACGCCGCCACCATCCACCTCGTCACCGACCCGGGCCGCTTCGACGTCATCGTCACCGACAACCTCTTCGGCGACATCATCACCGACCTGGTCGGCGCCGTGACCGGCGGCATCGGCCTCGCCGCGAGCGGCAACCTCGACATCACCAAGCGCAACCCGAGCATGTTCGAGCCCGTCCACGGCAGTGCGCCCGACATCGCCGGGCAGAACCTCGCCGACCCCACGGCGGCCGTGCTGTCGGTGTCGTTGTTGCTCGACCACGTCGGCCAGAAGGAGGCCGCGCGCCGGATCGAGGCCTCGGTCGCCTTCGACCTCGCCACCCGCGACCAGAACTCGCCGGGAACGACCCAGGCCATCGGCGACCGGCTCGCCGCGCTGGTGTCCTCGAACGCCCGGCAGATGAGCTGAGTCCTCCGCCACGGCGACACGGCCTTCCGCCGCGGCGGGGCGCCGGTACCGAGGTCGCGCCGGCTGTTTCCGGGCGGTGCCGGCGGGTACCTCTTCGGGCATGTGGAAATGGCTTCAGAACCTGCGTGGGCGCGTCGAACCGGCCTCGTCGAGCGCGCCGGAGGCCGACGCCGCCGATGATCCGGCCGTGTCGCGAGCGCGCCCGACGGGCGGACGTGCGGGTGACGAACGCGGCGACAACCAGTCCTCCACCGGCCCGGGCGAGAACGACACGGTGGTCGGCCGGATCTCCGGCGACGATCTCGGCTACACCGGCGAGACCGGGGCCGAGCGCCGTGGCCAGGACTGACTGTGTCACCATGACCGGGTGACCACCGCACGCGTCGCCCTGATTCCCCGGCGCGCCGGGTGAGTGCTCGACACGAGCACCCGGCGCGCAGACCTCTCGCATCCGCGGGGGGTCTTTTTGTTTGTCCGGACCCTGTCGCCCGACAGGACTCTGTGCCGAGGAGAACCCCGTGAACCGCACGGAACCCGCGAACACCCCGCTCGGTGACCGTTTCCACCTCTACGACACGACCCTGCGCGACGGCGCCCAGCGCGAGGGCGTCTCCTATTCCGTGGCCGACAAGCTCGCCGTGGCGCGGCTGCTCGACGAACTCGGCGTCGGGTTCATCGAGGGTGGCTGGCCGGGTGCGCTGCCCACGGACACCGAGTTCTTCGCCCGCGCGGCCGCCGGGGAGTTGCCGTGCAAGCACGCCGTGCTCGTGGCCTTCGGCTCGACCCGCAGGCCCGGGGTGCGCGCCGCCGACGACGCCCAGGTGCGCGC
>NZ_KB912654.1:2593-14293 GCF_000383795.1 Saccharomonospora saliphila YIM 90502 | reverse complement strand
TCCGCAGGGGCCGCGCCAGCAGCCGGGCGGCGGCCACGGCGTCGGCAACGGCGAGGTTGATCCCCACGCCGCCGATCGGCGACATCGCGTGCGCCGCGTCGCCGAGGCAGAGCAGCCCGCTCGTGTGCCAGCGCCGCAGCCGGTTCAGCCGGACGTCGAGGTGCTTGACGTCGTGCATGTCCGTCAGTTCGCCGACGCGGTCGGCCAGTCGCGGCAGGACCCGCGCCACCTCGTCGCGGAACGCCTCGATCCCGGCCGCGCGCAGCTCGGGATCGATTCCCTTGCGCCCGAGGTAGGCGATCTGGTGGTAGCCCTGCCGAGGGATGACGATGCCGAACCGCCCGTCCCGCATGAGCGGGGTCAACGAGGTCATGTCGCCGGGCTCGCGGCTGAGCCGGAACCACCACGCGTCCATCGGCACCGGCGCCTCGACCGGGCGCAGTCCCGCCCGCTCGCGCGCGAGGGACTCCCGGCCGTCGCAGGCCACGGTGAGTTCGGCACGCAGCGTCCCGGTCGCGCCGTCCCGGGTGCGGTAGCGCACTCCGGCGACCCGGCCGCCGTCGTAGGCGAGGTCGGTCACCTCGGTGCCCATCCGCAGGGAGAAGGTCGGCTCGCGGTTGCCCGCGTCGGCGAGCAGGGTGAGAAAGTCCCACTGGGGGACCATGGCGATGTAGGGGTGCGCGACCCGTAACCGCGTGAGGTCGCCGACGACCACGCGATCGTTCTCGCCTGTGGGGAAGGCGATCTCGGTGAGCCTGCTCTGGGGGAGGGCGGCGAACCGGTCGCCGAGGCCGAGTTCGTCGAGCAGGGCGAGGGTCGACGGATGCACGGTGTCACCGCGGAAGTCACGCAGGAAGTCGTCGTGCTTCTCCAGCACGGTCACCTCGACCCCCGCGCGGGCGAGCAGGAGCCCGAGCACCATCCCCGCGGGGCCCCCGCCGATCACCACGCACGTCGTGCGTTCGCGCTCGCCCATCTGGCCCTTCGTGGCTTCGCTCATCGCCGCCTCCGAATTCATCGAGTGTTGAATAAGTTCACGATGCACGGCGTGGGTGGTGCCGTCAAGGGCGCTAGGCTGAACGGCGCTATGAGTGAGACGAAGGCCGTACGCGCCCGCTTCTGCCCGTCGCCGACCGGAACCCCGCACGTGGGGCTGATCCGCACGGCGCTGTTCAACTGGGCGTTCGCCCGCCACCACGGCGGCACGCTCGTGTTCCGCATCGAGGACACCGACGCGGCCCGGGACAGCGAGGAGTCCTATGAGGCCCTGCTGGACGCGCTGGACTGGCTCGGGCTCGACTGGGACGAGGGGCCCGGAGTAGGCGGCGAGTACGGCCCGTACCGGCAGAGCGAGCGCGGCGAGATCTACACCGACATCGCCCGCCGTCTGCTCGACGCGGGGGAGCTGTACGAGGCCTTCTCCACCAACGAAGAGGTCGAGCAGCGGCGCAGGGCGGCAGGCCAGGACCCGCAGCTCGGCTACGACAACTACGACCGCGACCTCACCGAGGCCGACCGGCGGCGCTTCCGGGACGAGGGCCGTAGCCCGGTGCTGCGGCTCCGGATGCCGGACGAGGACCTCACCTGGACCGACCTGGTGCGCGGGGAGATCACGTTCAAGGCGGGCACGGTGCCCGACCCCGTGCTCGTGCGGGCCAACGGCCGCCCGCTCTACACCCTGACCAACCCGGTCGACGACGCGCTCATGCGCATCACCCACGTGCTGCGGGGTGAGGACCTGCTGCCCTCGACTCCCCGGCAGATCGCCCTGTACCACGCGCTGCGCAGAATCGGCGTCACCGACTTCGTGCCCGAGTTCGGCCACCTTCCTTCGGTGCTCGGTGAGGGCAACAAGAAGTTGTCCAAACGCGATCCGCAGTCGAACCTGTTCCACCACAGGGAACGGGGCTTCATCCGCGAAGGGCTGCTCAACTACCTCGCCCTGCTCGGCTGGTCGATCGCCGATGACCGCGACATCTTCACCGTGGACGAGCTCGTGGAGGCCTTCGAGATCACCAAGGTCAGCGCGAACCCCGCGCGGTTCGACGCGAAGAAGGCCGAGGCGATCAACGGCACCCATGTGCGCGCACTGGAGACCGAGGACTTCGTCCAGCGCTGCCTGCCGTACCTGAGCGCGGCCGGTGTGCTCCCCGACGAACCGGACGAGCGCGGCCTCGCCACCCTGCGCGGGATCGCGCCCCTGGTGCGGGAGCGGGTGGCCGTGCTGTCCGAGGTGGCCCCGTTGGTGCGCTTCCTTTTCGTCGACGAGGCGACCTTCGCGCCGGAGGAGGCCGCGGCGGCGAAGGCGCTGGGGGCCGACGCCGAACCCGTGCTCCGCGCCTCGATCGAGGCACTGGAGGCGCTGCCGGAGTGGGAGACCGATCGCATCGAGACGGCGCTGAGGGAGGCGCTGGTCGACGGCCTGGGTCTCAAGCCGCGCAAGGCATTCGCGCCCGTGCGGGTCGCGGTGACCGGGCGCACGGTGTCGCCGCCGCTGTACGAGTCCATGGAACTGCTCGGCCGGGACGTGTCACTCTCCCGGCTGCGGCGGGCGCTGCCGGGCCACGCAGCGTAGAGATCCTGGACCGAAACAGACCCGGTTTTATCACCTCGTCAGCCGAGTCGAGCACGCCAAAAGTGCCCTAGCCTCGCGTGGTGGCTTTTGTGCTCGGCTCCCCGACGGCATCGCACACCGGTTCCGAACTCGACGGTTGCGCGCCCTGGACGCCTCCCGAGCTGCGGTTGGTGTGTCTGGACATCGACGACACGCTGATCGATTTCTCGGCGGCAGGGCGAAGATCACTGGAGCGGCTGGTCGGCAGGACCGACCTGTGGCCCCTGTGGGAGCGCGTGACCGACGAGCACGTCTCCCGTGTGGTGGCCGGCGAACTGGAATACGCCACCATGCACGCGCGGCGCACCCGCGCGTTCCTGGCCGAGCTCGGTGTCGCGGTCCAGCGGCCGGAGGCCGAGGAGTTCGAGGCGCGGCGCAAGGAGTTGCTGCGCGCGAACTGGCGCCTGTTCGACGACGTGCTGCCGTGTCTCGAGTGGCTCACCGCCGCCGGCGTCCGCCTCGCGGCCGTGACGAACGCCTCCGGGGATCACCAGCGGGACAAGCTCGACGGCCTCGGTCTCGGGCGGTTCTTCGACCATGTGGCGATCGCGGGTGAGATGGGCGTGGCCAAACCCGACCCTGTGATGTTCCACGACGTGTGCTCCACGCTCGGGTGTGACCCCGCCCAGGCGGTTCACGTGGGCGACAAGCTCCGCACCGACGCGGCCGGTGCCCGGGACGCGGGCCTGGTGGGTGTCTGGCTCGACCGCTCCGGTAGTGCGGCCGTCGTTCCCTCCGGCGTGCACGTGGTCGCGAGCCTGGCGCAGCTACCTGAGCTGCTCGTCTCCGAGTTCGCTCGGGTGGGGGTCCCCAGTCCGCGATGAGAGGCGGGGGCCCGTTGCCGGGCCGCTGAGGGCATGGTCTAGTATTTACACACAACGGCGCCGAGCTGAAGCGCTTCGGTGAGGCGCCCGTTGGGGTATGGTGTAATCGGCAGCACGACTGATTCTGGTTCAGTTAGTCTAGGTTCGAGTCCTGGTACCCCAGCTGCGGAGCGGGAAATCCGGTCTGGTAAGATCGCTTCCGCAACACAGAGCAAGCCCCCGTCGTCTAGCGGCCTAGGACGCCGGCCTCTCACGCCGGTAGCGTGGGTTCGAATCCCATCGGGGGTACCACAGGGGTAGGGCCCCTCCGCCCAGCGGAGGGGCCCTACTCTTTTTTCCTTTCTACTCCCGCGAGTTGCCCCCCATGACCCGTGAGTTGCCCCTCGCGGTTCGCGAGTTGCCCGCTCGAGGAACCGAGTTGCCCCCTGTCGCGCGTCAGTTGTCCTTCCACGACGCCCGGGTCCTTCTGGCGCCGCCCGAGCTGACCTCAGGGCCGCGCCGAGGTGGGCTGCCTCGTCAGGCGACTCCCCGGCTCGGTCAGGGCAACTCGCGGGCTCGCAGGGGCAACTCGCGGGCTCGCAGGGGCAACTCGCGGGGGTCAGAGGTGGTCGTGGAGTGACTGGGCGGCCTCGAGAAGGTCGGTGGCCCATCGCGCGCCGGGGCGCCTGCCGATGCGTTCCACGGGGCCCGAGACCGACACCGCCGCGACGACGTTGCCCGCCTGATCGCGCACCGGTGCCGAAACACTGGCGACACCCGGCTCGCGTTCGGCCACACTCTGCGCCCATCCCCGGCGCCGCACTTCCAGTAACGTCCGCTCGCCGAACACCGCGTCGGCCAGGATCGCCTGCTGGGTGTGCGCGTCCGCCCAGGCGGCCAGCACCTTCGCTCCCGACCCCGCGGTCATCGGTAACCGTGCGCCGACCGGAACCGTGTCCCGCAGCCCGCTGGGCGGTTCGGCCGCGGACACGCACACGCGCACGACGCCCTCCCTGCGGTAGAGCTGCACACTCTCGCCCGTGGCGTCCCGCAACTCGGGCAGGATCACACTGGCCGCATCCAGCAACGGGTCCACGCTGCCGCCCGCCAGTTCCGCCAGGGCCGTGCCGGGATGCCACCGCCCCTCGGGGTCGCGCCGCAACATGCGGTGTACTTCGAGGCCGACGGCGAGCCGGTGCGCGGTCGCCCGGGGAAGCCCGGTCCGCGCGCACAACTCGGCCAGTCCGCACGGCTGCTCGGCGGCCGCGTGCAACACCGCCACGGCCTTGTCCAGCACGCCGATCCCGCTCTGCTGCTGTTCCGCGTCGTCCTGCTTGCTAACATCGGGTTGTCCCACAAAGCGATACTACAATCTCGCGATTTGGGATGTCCACATTCCGAGAAGTGAGTCCGCTCGCTACGCGACACGGTTACGGAGGAGCCCTGATGACCGAAAGGCGGGGCCGCACACTGGCGGAGAAGGTGTGGGACGCGCACACGGTGCGCCGAGGCGAAGGAGCCGAACCGGACCTGCTCTACATCGACCTGCACCTGGTGCACGAGGTCACCAGTCCACAGGCCTTCGACGGGCTGCGGCTGGCGGGGCGGCCGGTGCGGCGTCCCGATCTCACGATCGCCACCGAGGACCACAACGTCCCCACCGTGGGCACCGAGTTGCCGATCGCCGACCCCGTGTCGCGTACACAGGTCGACACCCTGCGCCGCAACTGCGAGGAGTTCGGCGTCCGGTTGCACCCGATGGGCGATGCGGAACAGGGCATCGTGCACGTCATCGGGCCCCAGCTCGGCCTGACCCAGCCGGGCATGACCGTGGTCTGCGGGGACAGTCACACCTCGACCCACGGTGCGTTCGGGGCGATGGCGTTCGGCATCGGCACGTCCGAGGTCGAGCACGTGCTCGCGACCCAAACCCTGCCGCTGCGGCCGTTCAAGACGATGGCGATCACGGTGGACGGCAGGCTGCGCCCCGGCGTCACCGCCAAGGACATCATCCTCGCCGTCATCGCGCGCATCGGCACCGGCGGTGGGCAGGGACACGTGCTGGAGTACCGGGGCAGCGCCATCGAGTCGCTGTCGATGGAAGCGCGCATGACGATCTGCAACATGTCCATCGAGGCGGGCGCGCGGGCCGGGATGATCGCGCCGGACGAAACGACGTTCGCCTACCTCAAGGACCGCCCGCACGCCCCGTCCGGGGCCGAGTGGGACGCCGCCGTCGAGGCGTGGCGGGAGCTGCGCACCGACGACGACGCGGAGTTCGACGCCGAGGTGCGCATCGACGCGAGCACGCTGACTCCGTTCGTGACCTGGGGCACGAACCCCGGTCAGGGTCTGCCGCTGGGGGAATCGGTGCCCGACCCGGCGACGATGGCCGACGAGACGGAGCGGGCCGCCGCCGAGAAGGCCCTGTCCTATATGGATCTCCGCCCCGGGACGCCGCTGCGCGACGTCGCCGTGGACACCGTCTTCCTCGGCTCGTGCACCAACGGGCGGATCGAGGACCTGCGGGCCGCCGCCGAGGTCCTGCGCGGCCGCCGGGTCGCCGACGGCGTGCGGATGCTGGTCGTCCCCGGTTCCATGCGGGTGCGCCAGGTGGCCGAGGCCGAAGGGCTCGACGCGGTCTTCGCCGAGGCGGGCGCCGAGTGGCGGCAGGCGGGGTGCTCGATGTGCCTGGGCATGAACCCCGACCAGCTCGCGCCCGGCGAGCGCAGCGCGTCGACCTCGAACCGCAACTTCGAGGGCAGGCAGGGCAAGGGCGGCAGGACCCATCTGGTGTCGCCGCTGGTGGCCGCGGCCACGGCCGTGCGGGGCACGCTGGCCTCACCCGAGGACCTGGACTGACACCGCCCGCACGCACCCACCACGACATCCGGCCGCGGCCGAGAGAGAGGCGATCGAGCATGGAACCCTTCACGACCCACACCGGCGTCGGCGTCCCGCTGCGCGCGTCTAACGTGGACACCGACCAGATCATCCCGGCCGTCTACCTGAAGCGCGTCTCCCGGACCGGCTTCGAGGACGGCCTGTTCGCCGCGTGGCGCGGCGACGAGGACTTCGTGTTGAACTCCGAGCCCTACCGGCAGGGCAGTGTCCTTGTGGCGGGCCCGGACTTCGGGACGGGATCGTCGCGTGAGCACGCCGTCTGGGCGCTGATGGATTACGGCTTCCGGGTGGTGATCTCCTCCCGATTCGCCGACATCTTCCGGGGGAACGCGGGCAAACAGGGCCTGGTGACCGCCGAGTGCGCGCAGACCGACGTCGAGCGGTTACAGCGGCTGCTCGACGAGCGTCCGGGCGCCGAGGTCACCGTCGATCTGGAGAACAGGACTGTCAGCGCGGACGGCTTCTCCGCCGATTTCGCGATCGACGACTACACGCGCTGGCGGCTGATGGCCGGACTCGACGACATCGCCCTGACGCTGCGGCACGCCGACGACATCGAGACCTTCGAGCGTGGGCGTCCCTCGTACAAACCGGTGACCACGCCGAGGTAGGCCGTGGTGCGGCGGATTCGGCGCCCCGAGCCGAATCCGCCGCCGTCGCCAGGCCGTTTCTCCTCCTCCGGCACGGTCGAACAGCGACGGACCCGACGCCGGACGCACGCCGAATGCGCCGCCCGAGCGCCGCGCGTGCGCCGGAAGTGGCGCACGCCGTAAGGAAAAATCCGCGTGCCGTTTGGAATTTGTGCTGCGTTGGTAATACCGTGTGCGCATGTCGGCCGGTGTGGCCGGGTAACACGTAGTTCTTCTTGGAGGACTGGAATGGCCAACAAGGCCCAACTCATCGAAGCGCTCTCCGAGCGCTTGGGCGACAAGAAGGTCGCGTCCCAGGCTGTCGACGACCTCGTCGACATCATCATTCGTACGGTGAACAAGGGTGAGAAGGTGAACATCACCGGCTTCGGTGTGTTCGAGAAGCGTGCCCGTGCCGCCCGTACCGCGAGGAACCCGCGCACCGGCGAGACAGTGCGGGTCAAGAAGACCAACGTCCCGGCCTTCCGGGCGGGCACGACGTTCAAGGATGTGGTCAGCGGCGCCAAGAAGCTGCCGAAGGCGACCACGACCAAGCGTGCCACCGCCTCGACCTCCTCGCGCGGCGCGAGCACGTCGAGGGCGACCAGCCGGCCGACCTCCACGCGCACCACGACGAGCCGTACACGGTCCACGACGGCGCCTGGTACGACGTCCTCCCGCGGAACGTCCAAGGCGACCACGAGCAAGAGCACCACCGCGAAGAGCACGGCCACCAAGGCCGCGCCGAAGAGCACGGGCCGGGCCTCGACCGCGAAGTCGTCGACGGCGAAGTCCAGCACGGCGGGCAAGGCGTCCTCGGCCAAGTCCTCGACCGCGAAGTCCTCGACCGCGAAGGGTTCGAGCGCGAAGTCGTCGACGGCCAAGTCGTCGACCGCCAAGGCGTCCACGGCGAAGTCGGCCACGAGCAAGTCCACGGCGGCGAAGTCGAGCACGGCGAGCAAGTCGTCGGGAACGAAGTCGTCGTCGGCGAAGTCGTCGTCCACGGCGAAGAAGAGTCCTGCCAAGACCACCAAGGCGGCGGCGAAGACGGCGCCGAGGACCACCGCCAAGACCTCGACCGCGAAGACCTCGACCAGCAAGTCCGCGCCGTCGAAGACCTCGACGGCCAAGGCGTCCACGGCGAAGTCCTCGACGGCGAAGTCCTCGACGGCGAAGAAGACGACCGCGGCCGCGAAGAAGACCACCGCGACGCGCACCAAGTAGGTCGGCGCGACCGGCACCGACCACTCTCGGCAGGGCCCCATGCCATCCGGCGCGGGGCCCTGCCGAGTTTCGTACCGGAGAATTCCCTCGCCTTCGCGGGCGCGCGCGGAAGCCCCGCGCCGCGCAAGGGGCCGGGAACGCCGTCGTCAGCCGGGGGAGGCGTCGGTCAGTTCACTCGTCACCGGCTCCGGTAACGGGCTGGACAGGTAATGCGCCGAGACCAGGCGCGCATCGGCGTCGAAGGAGAGCAGCCACGCCGAGCCCTTCTTGCTCGGCACCTCACCCGACTTCTTGCGCTGCACTTCGACGCCGTCCTGCTCGGCCAGGGTGGCCACGAGGCCGGGAATCGCACCGCCCTGGCTGCACACGACGGGCGTGCCGCCGGTTGCGGCGAGGGCGCGCAGGAGCGCGAGTCCCTCGACGGGGTCGCTCGCGTAGCCCTCCTCGGACAGGCGTGGCTCCAGTTCCACCTCGACGCCCGCGTCGTCGGCCACGGACTGCACCGTCTGCACACACCGCAGGCGTGGCGCCGACACCACCCGGTCGGGGCGGAACGCGCGCAGCAGGACCCGCAGCGCGCGGGCCTGGCGCACCCCGGCATCAGAGAGCGGGCGCAGGTCGTCGTCGCCGGTCCAGTTCTCCCGGTTGCCAGCCTTGGCGTGCCGCACGAGCAGCAGCGTCGTCAGGTCCGGCTGCCGCGCGGCGAAGACGTCGAGCACCCGCACGTCGGTGTCGTAGCTGAGTAGCTCCCGCGCCCGGGCAAGCGGCAGCCAGCGCAGCTCGTCCACTTCCGCGTTGGGCAGGAACCCACCCGCCACGGCGCGGGCGGCGAAATACTCGACCGTCTTGCCGGCGGAGCCGACGGTGTATTCGACGACAGTGAGGAATCGGTCGAGGACGGGTTCGTATCCCGTTTCCTCGGTGACTTCCCGCGCGGCGGCCACCGCGCTCGTTTCGCCCGCGTCCAGTTTCCCCTTCGGCAGGGACCAGTCGTCGTAGTGGGGACGGTGGACGACGGCGACTTCGACATCCGCGCCGAGGGGGCGCCGCCACAGCACCGCCCCCGCGGCTCGTACAACCTTGCTCACCCGGCGGCTCCGTGCTTGCGCAGCAATTCCATCTGATGGTCGCGGACCTGGCCGCTGTCCGCCGGAGAGGGTACCCATTCCCCCGAAGGGCGCAGTACCCAGCACCGGGTGAGCGGGTCCAGCGCGGAGTCGAGCACGTCGTCGAGCTGGGCCGTGAGTTTGGGATCGACCACCCGCACGATCGCCTCGATGCGGCGGTCGAGGTTGCGGTGCATGATGTCGGCACTGCCGATCCAGTACGTGTCCGCGCCCCGGAAGTGGAAGATGCGGGAGTGTTCGAGGAAACGGCCGAGGATCGAGCGGACCACGATGTTCTCGCTCAGCCCCGGCACACCCGGCTTGAGCGCGCAGATCCCCCGCACCACGACCTCCACCGGCACGCCCGCCTGTGAGGCCCGGTACAGGCCGTCGATGACCCGCTCGTCCACCAGTGAGTTGCACTTGATGCGCACTCCCGCCGGTTCACCCGCCCGTGCGAGGTCGATCTCGTCGGAGATGAAGGCCAGCAGGCCGCGCCGGATGTCGTTCGGTGCGGTGAGCACGTTGCGGTAGGTCTGCTGGCGGGAGTAGCCGGTGAGCACGTTGAACAGGTCGGTCAGATCCGCCCCGATCGCCGGGTCGGCGGTGAGCAGGCCGATGTCCTCGTAGAGGCGGGCGGTTTTCGGGTTGTAGTTGCCCGTGCCGAGGTGACAGTAGCGACGGATCGTCGCCCCTTCCTGGCGCACCACGAGCGCGATCTTGCAGTGGGTCTTGAGGCCCACGAGGCCGTAGACGACATGCACTCCGGCGCGTTCGAGCGTGCGTGCCCAGGTGATGTTGGCCTGTTCGTCGAACCGCGCCTTGATCTCCACGAGCGCGACGACCTGCTTGCCCGCCTCGGCGGCGTCGATGAGCGCGTCCACGATCGGGGATTCGCCGGAGGTGCCCGAGGTGCGGTACAGCGTCTGTTTGATGGCGAGCACCTTGTCGTCGGCGGCGGCCTGCTCCACGAACCGCTGCACGCTCGTGGAGAACGAGTCGTAGGGGTGGTGCACGAGCACGTCGCCGTCGCGCAGGGTGGAGAACACGCTCTTCGGGGTCTCCCGCTCGCCGAAGGCCGGATGCGTGGCCGGGACGAACGGCGGGTCCTTGAGCTCCTTGCGGTTGAGCGAGTACAGCTGGTTCAGACAGTTCAGGTCGAGCAGGCCGGGGACCTCCACGACGTCCTGGGGATCGACCTCGAGCTCGCGCAGCAGGAGTTCGAGCATGTGCTCGGTCATGTCCCGCGCGACCTCCAGCCGCACCGGCGGACCGAACCGGCGCTGCGCCAGCTCACGCTCCAGCGCCTGGAGCAGGTCCTCGTCCCGGTCCTCCTCCACCTCGAAGTCGGCGTTGCGGGTGACCCGGAACACGTGGTGCTCGATCACCTGCATGCCGCTGAACAACTCGTCGAGGTGGGCGGCGATGAGTTCCTCCAGCGGCAGGAAGGTGGCCACCCGGCCGCCCGCGTGTTCGACGCGCACCAGTCTCGGCACGTTGTTCGGGACCTTGACCCGGGCGAAGCGTTCGGTACCGCCCTCCGGGTCGCGCACCGTCACGGCGAGGTTGAGTGAGAGCCCGGAGATGTACGGGAACGGGTGCGCCGGGTCGACTGCCAGCGGAGTGAGAACCGGGAAGATCTGGCGGGTGAAGTAGGCCGACAGCCTGCTCCGGTCGTCGGTGTCGAGCTCCGACCAGCGCACCAGCCGCACGCCCTCGGCCTCCAGCGCGGGCCGCACTCCGCGTTCGAACGCGAGCGCGTGCCGCTGGACCAGTTCCCGGTTGCGCTCGGCGACGTAGGCGAGTTGCTCGCTGGGGGTCAGCCCGTCGGCGCTGCGCACCGACAACCCGGTCTGCTCACGGCGCTTGAGCCCCGCGACCCGCACCATGTAGAACTCATCCAGATTGGACGCGAAGATGGCCAGGAACTTGGCCCGTTCGAGCAAGGGCTGGGACTCGTCCTCGGCCAGGGCCAGCACCCGGGCGTTGAAGTCCTGCCAGGAGAGCTCGCGGTTGACGTAGCGGTCGTCGGGGAGGGTGTCGGCCTCGGACGTCACCCCCGTGACCGCCGGAGGCGCCGAGGGCACGGTGTGGAACTCGTGCGGACGCCCGTTACCGGTCGTTTCCCCGGGAGGCGGGGTGGTGGTGACCTGTCGGCGGCCGGAGCCGTCACCGAACCCGGAAGCGGTGGCCGAAGCCGTGCTCTCGTCGTCGCTCACAGCGGCCATTGTCCCTCATCCGTGGCGGAACGGAGGCGGCCGAGCAGGTGTGCTCCGGCACGGCGCGTGCCCGCCCGCCAGGCCCGGTCGTGGCAGGCGTCGCGGGCGTTGCCGGGGTCAGCGCGGCAGGCACGCGTGGTGATCGAGCAGCGCTCCGGTGCGATCGCCGAGGCCGAGCAGGCGGGCGTGTTCCAGGTCGCC
>NZ_KB912654.1:0-2493 GCF_000383795.1 Saccharomonospora saliphila YIM 90502 | reverse complement strand
GCCGGTGCGACGGCGATGGTGGACGTCTCGGACGGGCTGCTCGCCGACCTCGGCCACCTCGCCCGGGCCTCCGGGGTGGGGATCGACGTGTGCACCGACCGGCTCACCGTGTCGGAGCGGCTCGTGGACGTGGCGGCCGCGCTCGGCGCCGACCCGCTCGACTGGGTGCTCGCCGGGGCGAGGACCACGCGCTCGCCGCGACGTTCCCGGAGTCCGCCGCGCTGCCCGAGGGGTGGACGCGGGTCGGCACCGTGCGCGCGGTCGAGGCAGGCCCCGCCGGGCCGGGTGTGACGGTGGACGGGGTTTCCCCCGAGCGGAAAATCGGTTGGGAACACTGGCGCTGATCGTTTTGTCTGGCACCCGTGGAATCCCCGACCCCGTGCCCGAGACAGGAGGAACCCGACGTGGACGTCTACGTTCTGCCGTACGACCACCCCGACGCGGTCAAGCTCACCGAGGAGGTGCAGCAGGAGTACGTGGTGCGCTACGGCGACCCGGACGTCACGCCGGTCGATCCGGCCGACTTCGCGCCGCCCGGCGGCATCTTCCTCGTGGGCTACCGGGACGGTGCTCCGGTCGCCTGCGGGGGCTGGCGCGCGCACGACGATCCCACTCCGCCGCTGCGGCCCGGGGACGCCGAGCTGAAGCGCATGTACGTGGTGACGGCGATGCGCGGCCGGGGACTGTCCCGGCTCATGCTCGCCGAGCTGGAGGCCGCGGCGCGGCGGTCCGGGCGCACCCGGCTGGTGCTGGAGACGGGCACGCGCCAGCCGGAGGCGCTGTCGCTCTACCGAGCCACCGGCTACGCCGACATGCCGAACTTCGGTGTCTACCGGGATGATCCGCTCAGCGTCTGCCTGTCCAAACCCCTGTGACGGGGGTGCGCCGTGGGACGGCGGGACACATCGCCGTGGGGGCGTCCGGAGGCGGTCGTCGCGCGGCACGGGGAGCGGGGTCGCGGTGCACGCTTGTGGGCTAAGCTCCCCTGCCGTGACCGCACGACCACTGCACGAGATCATGGACCCAGGGTGGGCGCGGGCGCTGGAGCCCGTGTCCGGTTCGATCGCCGCGATGGGCGAATTCCTCCGGCAGGAAGTGGCGGCGGGGCGCACGTACCTGCCGTCGGGGGAGCACATCCTGCGCGCCTTCACGCAGCCGTTCGACGACGTGCGCGTGCTGATCGTCGGGCAGGACCCCTATCCGACACCGGGTCATCCGATCGGGTTGTGTTTCGCCGTCGCTCCCGACGTGCGGCCGCTGCCGAAAAGCTTGGTCAACATCTTCACCGAGTACAGTGACGACCTCGGTCACCCCACGCCGTCCACCGGTGACCTGACGCCGTGGACCGAGCAGGGGGTGTTGCTGCTCAACCGGGCGCTCACCGTGCGGCCGGGCAAGCCGAACTCCCACCAGGGCAAGGGCTGGGAGGAGATCACCGAACGGGCCATCGTCGCGCTGGCGGAACGTTCGCGTCCCCTCGTGGCGATCCTGTGGGGCAGTAACGCGCGCAAGCTCAAGCCGCTGCTGGGATCGGTTCCGTGCGTCGAGTCGGTGCACCCGAGCCCGCTGTCGGCGCGCAACGGCTTCTTCGGTTCCCGCCCGTTCAGCCGCACCAACGCCCTCTTGGAGCAGCAGGGCGCAGCCCCGGTCGATTGGAAACTCCCGTAACACCCCCGTTGTTGACGTGTCGTCAAGGCCTCCTTACCTGCGTTCAGTGCAGTGAAGGAGGCCTTGACGACACGCCAAAAAGGGATGCGGGGAGCTCGGGTGGACATGCGAATGCGGCCCGGCGGAACGATCCGCCGGGCCGCACTCGGTGAAAGTCCTGGCGTCAGCCCCGAACGACCCTGCCGGCCTTGATGCAGGAGGTGCACACGTTCAGGCGCTTCTTCTGGGAAAGCCCGACCTTGGCGTGCACGGTCTGGATGTTCGGGTTCCACCGGCGGTTGGTACGCCGGTGAGAGTGCGAGACCGACTTGCCGAAGCCCGGCCCCTTGCCACAGACGTCGCACACGGCAGCCACGTCGAACACTCCTCGAAGAAATCGTCAATCCGAACAGCCCGGCGGTACCGGGCAACTCGAAAAGGGTAACCGGTGCGCCGACCGGCCGCTCACGCGGGTCGCTACCCTCGCCCGGAGGTGCCTGGATACCAGCTACGGAGGACGCTCGGGTGCGGGTCTTGGACACGGCGGCGGTGCGGGGATGGGCGGACGCCTGCGCGCTGCGCCTCGGCGCGCTGCGCGCCGACATCGACGAGATCAACGTCTATCCGGTCGCCGATTCGGACACCGGTTCCAACCTGCTGCACACCGTCTCCGCCGCCCGGACCGCCCTGGCCGCGCGCGACGAGGTCGCCGGCGCGGGGGAGGCGCTGTCGGTCCTCGCCGCCGCCGCCGTGCGAGCGGCCAAGGGCAACTCCGGGATCATCCTCTCGCAGGTGCTGCGCGGCATGGCCGACTCGGCGGGGCGGGCCACCGAGCTGGACGGGGCG
>NZ_KB912653.1:18434-20912 GCF_000383795.1 Saccharomonospora saliphila YIM 90502 | reverse complement strand
GTACCACGGGTAGAAGTCAGCCCGGGTCTGGTACTCGGAACACCGGGAGGCGATTTCGGAGAAGGATTTCCTGCGCGGGCGGGCGTCCCGCTGAGAGCGGGCGCCGGTTGGCGTTGCCGTCGGCGGGGTCGGAGGCGGCCGTCAGGCCATCGCGACGGCGAGCCCGAACAGGGCGGCGGCGCTGGCCGCGAGAATCACGAGGGACTTGGCCGGGATGTCCTTCGGAAAGACGGTGCCGTGCAGGTCCTTCCACCACAGCACCCCGAACACCGTGCCGACCAGTCCGAGGAAGAAGCCGAACCCGCCGACCATGACGTAGCCGATCAGCACGAGCATGCCGCAGGCGAAGGTGAGCAGGGCCGCGGTGGCGAAGGTCTTGGCGTGGGCGGCGGGGCCGGTGGCCGGGGAGCCGGTCGCGCGCTGGGACGGGGAAGTCACGCGCACATCGTAGAGGCCGCGCTCCTCCCGTGCGGACGATATGACGAGGAATGTTCTGACGTCCTAGCGAAGCGATATGCTGTCCGCCATGACTACCACGATCCCCTTCCGCCGCACGCCCAGCACGAATCCCGCCCCCGAGGAGCGGGTCGCTGAGGTACTGGCGAAGCCGGGATTCGGGTTGAGTTTCACCGACCACATGGTCACGGCCGTCTGGGACGCGGGCCAGGGCTGGCACGACGCCGAGCTGCGGCCGTACGCGGGGCTGTCCCTCGACCCGGCCACCGCGGTGCTGCACTACGGCCAGGCGATCTTCGAGGGGCTCAAGGCGTACCGGCAGCCGGACGGCTCCGTGAAGGCTTTCCGCCCCGACGCGAACGCGGCGCGCTTTCGCCGCTCGGCACGGCGGATGGCGATGCCGGAGCTGCCCGACGACCTCTTCCTCGGGTCGATCCACGAACTGATCGCCGCCGACGAGCGGTGGGTGCCCACCCGCCAGGGCGACTCCCTCTACCTCCGCCCCTTCATGATCGCGACCGAGGTGGGTCTCGGCGTGAACCAGCCGTCGCAGCACTACCTCTACCACCTCATCGGCTCGCCCGCCGGATCGTACTTCGCGGGCGGGGTCACGCCCGTGAGCGTGTGGCTGTCCACGGAGTACGTGCGGGCCGCCCCCGGCGGCACCGGGGAGGCCAAGTGCGCGGGCAACTATGCGGCCTCCTTCGTGGCGCAGCGGCAGGCGGTCGAGCAGGGCTGCGACCAGGTCGTCTGGCTCGACGCGGCCGAGCACCGCTGGGTCGAGGAGATGGGCGGGATGAACCTGTTCTTCGTCTTCGGCTCCGGTCGGGACGCGCGGCTGGTCACGCCCGAACTCAGCGGGGCGCTGCTGCCGGGGATCACGCGGGAGTCGTTGATCACGCTGGCCTCCGACTTCGGTTACCCGGTGGAACAGCGCCGCATCTCCACCGACGAGTGGGAGCGGGCGGCCGCTTCCGGCGAGCTGACCGAGGTCTTCGCCTGCGGAACGGCGGCGGTGATCACGCCCGTGGGCCGTGTCCGGCACGAGGGCGGTGAGTTCACCGTCGGCGACGGCAGGCCCGGCGAGGTCACCATGCGGCTGCGCGAGGAACTGACCGGCATCCAGGAGGGCACCCGGCCCGACCCGCACGGCTGGATGCACACCCTGGGCTGAGCCGGGTCGCGGCGTACGCGTCGCGGGCCCGCCGGGACCCGGGAAGGTCGATCGCGGGTCCCCCGGCGGACCGGCTTCAGTCGTCAGCCGTCGTCGGCGGGCGGGCCCGCCACACGCGCGGCCATCGACAGCAGCGGCAGCACCGCCAGCGCCCCGTATCCGCCTTCTTCGGCGATGCCCAGATCGACGACCGGGTGGAGGTCGAGGTGTTCCAGCGCGAGCGCCTGCGCGGGTTCGGGGCCGCGGTGGGCCGCCGTCCACCAGGCGCGAGCGCCCGGCGCGAGTTCCTCGGCGAGCAGCGCCGCCGCGCTGACCACCAATCCGTCGAGCAGCACCGGTGTGCGCCGGACGGCGGCCTGGGCGAGGAACCCGGCGAGGGCGGCCAGGTCCGCCCCTCCCGCCGTGCGCAGGAGCTCAAGCGGCTCGGTCACCACCGGCCGCGCCCGGCGCAGCCCGTCGCGGACCGCGAGCGCCTTGCGCATCCACGTGACATCGTCGATGCCCGAACCCCTGCCCACGACGGCGACGGGTTCGGCGCCGGTCAGCGCGGCCACCAGCGTCGAGGCGGGGGTGCTCGCCCCGACACCCACCCCCGCCGCCAGGAGCAGGTCGGCGCCCGCCTCCACTTCGTCGTCGGCCACCTGGGCACCGGCCCGCACGGCGGCCTCGACCTCGTCCTCTCCGAGCGCGTCCTCCACGTCGATGGCGCCGGAAGCGTCACGCACGTGGGTGTCCGCCGGGCCGTCCTGCTCCGTGGGCCCGGGGAAGTCCGCACCCGTGTCCTCGCCGCCGGGCGTGCCGTCGGCGAGGCCGGGGCCGGTCGGGCCGGGGCTGACGGCCACGTCGAC
>NZ_KB912653.1:9562-18334 GCF_000383795.1 Saccharomonospora saliphila YIM 90502 | reverse complement strand
CCCGGGGCGCCTCCGGCTGTCCGGTCGCGGGCGAGGCGCTCAGTCGACCCGCTGGCCCGGGCGGACCCGCGGCTTGGGCACGCGGAGCCTGCGGATCTGGCTCGCGCGGACGAAGGCGTACCAGCCGACCGAGGCTCCCCGCACGGTCTCGTTCGGGAACTTGTCGCGGACGAGCCGGGCGATGCGCCGCCCGTTGAGGAACCCTTCGATGATCATGAACAACAGCAGCACCGTCGTCAGCAGTGTCGCGTACGTCTGCACCGCCGGGATCGGCACCAGCAGCGTGAGGAACACGACGACGGCCATCGGCATGAACAGCCCCAGCAGGCTGCGCCGGGAGTCGACGAGGTCGCGCACGTAGGCCTTCACGGGGCCCCGGTCCCTGGGCAGCAGGTAGCGCTCGTCCCCGGCCATCATCCGCTCGCGGCGCTCCCGCGCGGCGGCCCGGCGCTCCTCCTTGCTCACCGGGTTGCGCTTGCGCAGTTCGCGATTGCGCCGGATGGCTTCCCGCGTCGTGCGCGGTGGCGGCGCGACCGGCCCCCTGCGGCGGCCCTCGGCCTCGCGGCGGCTCGGCGTCGGACGTCCCTTGCCCGGCGTGTAACCCCTCCGGACGTGAGATCCGGTGGACGCGTCGTCGCCGGCCTCGGCGTCGGCGGCGTCGGCCCCGGTGACATCTGCCTCTTCGGTGGTGGAGCGGCGCAGGAACCTCACCACACCAGGGTATTCCAGCGGTCGCCGTCGATGTTCACGCGGTCGGAACATGTGTCACCATGGGAAGCGGGAACAGATCGGGTGCCTGTCGTGTTGCACTCGGTACCCGCCTGCACCAACACCGTGAGGGAGAGTCATGACGACCGCTGAGCAGACCGGCAACACCCCCGCCGACGCCGGCGAAGCCACGCACGGCGTCATCCTGACCGACGCCGCCGCCTCCAAGGCGAAGGCGCTGCTCGACCAAGAGGGTCGCGACGACATGCACCTGCGCATCGCCGTCCAGCCCGGTGGCTGCGCCGGCCTGCGGTACCAGCTGTTCTTCGACGAGCGCACGCTCGACGGGGATCTGTTCCGGGAATTCAACGGCCTGCGCGTCGCCGTCGACCGGATGAGCGCACCGTACGTGCAGGGCGCCGAGATCGACTTCGTGGACAGCATCGAGAAGCAGGGCTTCACCATCGACAACCCGAACGCGGGCGGGTCCTGCGCCTGCGGCGACTCCTTCCACTGAGGCCGCCGGGCCGCAGAGTCACGCGACCACACGCCATGCCCCCTGCGGCCCCGGCCCAGGGGGCATGGCCCTGTCGGCACCCGCCACCTCGGTTCGCTGGCGTGCCGTCAAGGCCCCCTTGGCTGCGTTCAACGCAGTGAAGGAGGCCTTGACGGCACGTCAATGACGGGGAGGGGACCGTCCGGGTGACAGTGCTGGGCCGGGCGTCCGTATGCGGGGACAATCGCGAGTGTGACAGCGGCGTCGGCGACCGTCGTGGTGTGCGGCAGCATCGCCACCGACCACCTCATGCGCTTTCCGGGCCGGTTCGCCGACCAGATCGTGCCGGAGTCGCTGGACCGGCTCTCCCTCAGCTTCCTGGCCGACGACCTGGTGGTGCGCCGGGGTGGCGTCGGCGCCAACATCGCCTTCGGCCTCGGCGTGCTCGGCGTGGCGCCGATCCTCGTGGGTGCCGTCGGGGACGACGCGGCCGACCACCGTGCGTGGTTGCGACGCCACGGGGTGGACACCTCAGGGGTCCACGTCTCCGAGATCGCGCACACGGCGCGCTTCGTCTGCACCACCGACCGCGAACTGTGCCAGATCGCGACCTTCTACCCCGGCGCGATGGCCGAGGCCCGGCAGCTCGAACTCGCCCCCGTCGTCGAGCGGGCGGGCGGGGTCGACCTGGTGCTGGTCGGTCCCGACGACCCGGAGGCGATGCTGCGGCACGCCGACGAGTGCCGGGCCCGTGGCTATCCGTTCGCGGCCGACCCCTCCCAGCAGCTCGCGGGGATGGACGGCGCGCGGATCCGGTTGGTCGTCGACGGCGCCGCGATCCTGTTCGGCAACGACTACGAATGGGGCCTCCTGCTGCGCAAAACCGGCTGGACGGCCTCCGACGTGCACGCCCGCGTCGGCCTGCGGGTGATCACCCACGGTGCCGAGGGCGCCGAGGTGGTCGCCGGCGACGGGACCCACCTGCGCGTGCCCGCCGTGCCCGCGCGGTCGTCGCCCGACCCGACCGGTGTGGGCGATGCGTTCCGCGCGGGCTTCCTCGCGGGCCACCACCACGGCCTCGGTCTCGAACGGTGCGCACAGCTCGGCTGCCTCGTGGCGGTGCTGGTGCTGGAGACCGTCGGGACGCAGGAGTGGGAGTTCGACCGCGGCGCCGCGCTGACCCGGCTGGCCGAGACCTACGGCGCCGACGCGGCCGACGAGATCGCCACCGCGCTGCCCGGCTGATCCGGGTGCCGATTCCCCGCCGGAAGCCGTAACGCCGGACCCGCCCCTGCGACTCTCCCTGGTGACCCAGCCAGAGGGAGGCACGATGACCGGCGATCAACTCGACTCCGGCGCCGTCAGCACGTTGCGCGACCGCATCGGCGGGCGCGTGGTGACCCCCGCGGAGCCCGACTACGAGGACAACCGCGCGATCTTCAACGCGATGATCACATCGCGGCCCCGCGTGATCGCGCGCTGCACGACCCCCACCGACATCGCCACGGCCGTGGAGTTCGCCCGGGATCACGGTCTCGAGGTGGCGGTACGCGCGGGCGGGCACAGTGTGGCGGGCGCGAGCCTGGCCGACGGCGGGCTCGTCGTGGACCTGCGGCCGATGAACCGGGTCACGGTCGACCCGCGACGCCGCACGGCCACAGCGCAGGGCGGCGCGACCTGGGCCGACTTCGACGAGGCCACCCAGCCGTATCGGCTGGCCACCACGGGGGGACGGGTGTCCAGCACGGGCGTGGCGGGACTGACTCTCGGCGGTGGGTCCGGCTGGCTGGAACGCCAATTCGGCCTCGCCTGCGACAGCCTCATCTCCGCCGAGCTGACCACCGCCGACGGCCGTACGGTGATCGCCGACGAGCACACCAACCCGGACCTGTTCTGGGCCCTGCACGGTGGCGGCGGGAACTTCGGGGTCGCCACGGCCCTGACCTTCGCCCTGCACCCGCTCCCGGAGTTCTCCGTGGCGCTGCTGCTCTGGCCTGGCGAGGACGGGCGTGACCTCGCCCGGCTCTACCGCGACCTGCTCGACGACGCCCCCGGTGCGGTGGGCGGCGGCCTGCTCTACCTCACCGGTCCGGACGACGACTTCGTCCCGAGGGCTCTGGTGAACACGCTGTGCTGCGGGGTGCTGGTCACCTACGCGGGGCCGCAGTCCGCGTTGCGGGACTTCGCCGCGCCCCTACTGGACGCTCGCCCATCCGGGCAGCTTGTCGGCGACATGCCCTACGCCGAGTTGCAGCGCATGCTCGACGATCCGCCGGGCCAGCGCAACTACTGGTCCGACGAGAATCTGCGTGAGCTCGGGGACGGAGCGCTCGACCGCTTCTGCGCCCGCGTCGCCGACATGCCGGTGCCCACGGCCTCGCAGCAATTGCTCTTCCCGTGGGGTGGTGCGGTCGCGCACGGCCAGGCGTGGCCGGGCTTCGACCGCACGGCCGCGTGGGCGGTGCACCCGTTCGGTGTGTGGACCGACCCGGCCGACGACGACCGGGCGCGCGCCTGGGCCCGCGCGCTGTGCGCCGACGTGCGTCCCTGGTCCACCGGTGACGTCTACCTCAACTTCATCGGGGACGAGGGCTCCGACCGGGTGATCGCCGGGTACGGGGTGGAGAACTACCACAGGCTCGCCGGTATCAAGGCCGAGTACGACCCGGACAACGTCTTCCACCGCTGGCACGACATCGTGCCGCGCCGCGAGGGCGAGGCGCTGGTGGGCGCGCCCTGACGGACCCGCCCACCGGGCCGCGGCGCGGTGGGCGGGTCCGGTCTCAGAGCTTGACGGGGTAGTGCGGTTCGGGCACGTCCGGTTTGATCCGGCCCTCGACGAAGATCCCGTGCCAGAGCATGAACACCAGCAGGGCCCACAGGCGCCTGCTGTGGTCGAGCGTGCCCGACTTGTGCTCGTCGAGCAGCGCCAGCATGGCCCGCTTGTCGAGCAGCTCGTCGGTCCCCGAGTCGCTGATGATGCCGCGTGCCCAGTCGTACATGTCGCTGCGAAGCCAGTGCCGGATCGGCACGGGGAAGCCGAGCTTGCGCCGGTTCAGCACGTGCGCGGGCACGATGCCGTCCAGCGCGCGGCGCAGCGCGAACTTCGTCGTCTCCTGGGTGATCTTCTGGTCCAGCGGGACGGTCGAGGCCACCCGGAAGACCTCGGGGTCGAGGAACGGCACCCGCAGCTCCAGCGAGTTCGCCATGGTCATCTTGTCGGCCTTGACGAGGATGTCGCCGCGCAGCCAGGTGAACAGGTCGACGTGCTGCATCCGGGCGACCGGGTCCCACCCCCGCGAGAGCGCGTACCAGGGTGCGGTCACGTCCTGGTGCCCCACGTCAGGGCGGAAGGTGCGCAGGACGCGCCGGAGCTGGTCGTCCCGGAAGATGCGCGCGTTGCCGTAGTAGCGCTCCTCCAGCGTGAGCGAGCCCCGGCGCAACAGGTCCTTGCCGCGGGTCCCCTCGGGGATGGCCGACGAGACCTTGCCGATCAGTTTGCGCACGCCGCCGGGCACCTTCTCGAACGGCGCGAGCGACAGCGGCTCCCGGTAGATCGTGTACCCGCCGAAGAGCTCGTCGGAGCCCTCCCCGGACAGCACGACCTTGACGTGCTTACGGGCCTCCCGCGCGATGAACCACAGCGGCACCAGCGCCGGGTCGGCCACCGGATCGTCGAGGTACCACACGATCAGCGGCAGCGTCTCCATCATCTCCTCGGCGGAGACGGTGCGCACCACGTGCTTGACCCCGATCGCGGCGGCCGACTCCGCCGCGACGTCGACCTCCGAGTAGCCCTCCCGCTCGAACCCGGTGGTGAATGTCACCAGGTTCGGGTTGTGCTCCTTGGCCAGCGCCGCGATGGCCGTCGAGTCGATGCCGCCCGACAGGAACGCGCCGACGGTGACGTCGGCGCGCATGTGCTGGGACACCGAGTCCCGCATCACCTCGGCGATGCGCTCGTGCAGCGCCGCCACGCCCGCGGGGCCGGACACCGGCTGCGCGCGGAACTCCGGTGAGAAGTAGCGCTCGAGCTTCAGCTCACCTCCGGGCGCGATGGTGAACGAGGTGCCCGACTCGATGCGCCGCACGCTCTGGTGCAGCGACTCCGGCTCGGGGACGTACTGCAACGCCAGGTAGTGCTGGAGCGCGGTGCGGTCGACCTCGTCGGAGAGCCCGAGGGTCGCGGACAGTTCGAGCAGGCTCTTCTTCTCGCTGGCGAAAGCCGTCCCGTGCGGGCCCGTGGCGTAGAACAACGGCTTGATCCCGAACGGGTCCCTGGCGCCGAAGACCACCTCGCGCTCGGAGTCCCAGATCAGGAACGCGAACATGCCGCGCAGCTTGCCCACCGCGGCCGGGCCCAGATGGTGGTAGGCCGCGACGATCGCCTCGGTGTCCCCTTCTGTGGTGAACTTCGCACCGTGCTCGTCGGCGAGCTGCCTGCGCAGTTCGACGTAGTTGTAGATCTCACCGTTGAAGTTGATCGTGTACCGGCTCGGATTGTCCTCGGGACCCCAGGTCAGCGGCTGGTGGGAGTGGTCGACGTCGATGATGGCGAGCCGGTTGAAGCCGTAGACGATCTCGCCCTCGGCCCACGTGTCGGTCTCGTCGGGGCCGCGATGCCGTTGGCAGCGCAGCGCCCGTCCGACCGCGTCACGGGCCGTCGCCGCGTCGTTCTCGCTGGCACACACCAGTCCAAGCAGGCCGCACACGCCTTCTCACACACCCCTTGTTCGTCACCGCCGAAGTCGTAAGGGGCAAGTATGCAGGGGAAGGCGGTGCGTCCGCTTCTCCGGGTCTCGGCTAGAGTCGGCAGGCGTCGCAGGAGGATCGGGCGAGGAGGCATCACGTCAGTGGGCGTTCCAGAGCGCGCTCCGGGCAGGAGCCGGGGCAGGGTCGGCAAGACAGCCGCGCTCGCGGGACTCGTCGCTGTCACGGCGACCGGGTGTTCCGGTGAGGAGATTCTGCGGTTCGGCTGGCCGGTCGGTGTCACGCCGGAGGCCGAGCAGATGCGGACGTTCTGGACCTGGTCGGTCATCGCCGCCCTCGTCGTGGGCGTGATCGTGTGGGGCTTGATCTTCTGGAGCTCGGCGTTCCACCGCAAGAAGAAGAACGAGACCGAGGCGCTGCCGCGGCAGTTCCAGTACAACGTGCCGTTGGAGCTGTTCGTGGTCGTGGTGCCGGTCATCATGGTCTGCGTGCTGTTCTTCTTCACGGCGGTGACCGAGAGCTCGGTCCTGGCCGAGGAGGAGGACCCGGACGTCGTGGTCGACGTGACGGCGTTCCAGTGGAACTGGGAGTTCAGCTACCCCGGTACCCGGACCCCGGACGGCGAGCCGGTGAGCACCGTCGGGAGTTCGAGCGAGATCCCGCTGCTGGTGCTGCCGACCGACCAGCGGGTCCAGTACAACCTCGAGTCCACCGACGTCATCCACTCGTTCTGGGTGCCCGCGTTCCACTTCAAGCGGGACGTGATGCCGCACCCGGAGAAGAACAACCAGGACAACACCTTCCAGAACAGCATCGACCGTGAAGGCGCCTTCGTCGGCCGTTGCGCCGAGCTGTGCGGCTCCTATCACGCGATGATGAACTTCGAGGTGCGGGCGCTGTCGCCGGACAAGTTCGACCGCTACCTCGCGCTGCGGCAGCAGGTGAACCCGGACTCGGGCCTGCCGTACACGGCGGCCGAGGCGCTGACCGTCATGCAGGGCGAGGGCTGTGACGAGCAGCTGTGCAGCCCGACCGCCACGACCACGACACCGTTCGCGACCGACCGCACGCTGCGCACCGCGTCCGGCTGAGCGCGGCCGCCGCGAAGTGAACCCAGCGATCGAGTGAGAAGGACACACGCTGATGAAGGTGGAAGCCCGGGTTTTCGACATCGTCGCGGTCTTCAGTTTCGTCGTGGCGATCGTCTACGCGGTGCTGACCGGCTCCATGACCCGCGACGGCGTCGAGCCGATCGGTACGGTCGCGCTGCTGCTCACGGGTGCTCTCACCCTGCTGGTCGGTAGCTACTTCCGCTTCGTCGCGCGGCGCATCGAGCCCCGGCCGGAGGACCACGAGGAAGCCGAGATCAGTGACGGCGCCGGCGAACTCGGCTTCTTCAGCCCGGGCAGCTACTGGCCCGTGGGCGTGGCGGCGGGCTCCGCGCTCGTGGGCATCGGACTGGCCTTCTTTCAGGTGTGGCTCATCGTGCTCAGCGGTATCGCGCTGCTAATCGCGATCGGCGGCCTGGTGTTCGAGTACCACACCGGCCCCGGCCACCACTGACGCCGACCGCGCCCGACGCGAACGAAGGCCCCCGCACCCGTCCGAGGAGGGTGCGGGGGCCTTCGTCGTGGTCTCCGTCGCCGTCGTGCGAGAGCCCCGCCACTCAGGCGCGGGCGGACCAGCGCGCCAGCAGGTCGGAGGCCGCGCCCGAGTCGACGGCGTGGGCGGCGAGATCGAGGCCCGCCCGCAGGTCCGCGGTCAGGTCGCCGGAGAACCCCGCGTAGGCGGCGAGCGCGCCCGCCGCGTTGATCAGCACCGCGTCGCGGACGGGGCCGGGCTTGCCGCCGAGCACCTGCCGGGCCACCTCGGCGTTGGTGGCCGCGTCTCCACCGCGCAACGCTTCGGCGGTCGTGCGGGGGATACCGAGCGCGGTCGGGTCGATCACGCCCGTGCGGACCTCGCCTCCGGAGACGATCCACGCCGTGCTGGTGGTGGTCGTGGTGATCTCGTCGAGGCCGTCGTCGCCCCGCACGAGCAGGACGGTGTCTCCGCGCCGGGCGAAGACGTCGGCGAGCACCCGCGTCTTGTCCGAGTAGGCGCAGCCGATCAGCGCCGCGCCGGGCTGAGCCGGGTTGGTCAGCGGGCCCAGCAGGTTGAACGTCGTCGGGATGCCCAGCTCGCGTCGTGGGCCGCCCGCGTTGCGCAGGGCAGGATGGAAGGTGGGGGCGAAGCAGAAGCCGATGCCGAGCTCGGTCACGCAGCGCGCGACCTCCTCGGGGTCGGCCTCGATCCGCACGCCCAGCGCCTCAAGTACGTCGGCGGCGCCCGACTTCGACGACGCGGCCCGGTTGCCGTGCTTGACCACCGGCGTGCCCGCCGCCGCCACGACCAGCGAGGCCATCGTCGAGATGTTCACCGAGCCGGAGCGGTCCCCGCCGGTCCCGACGATGTCGACCGTACGGACGTCGAGCCGGACCGTGCGCGCGTGCGCCAGCATCGCGCGCGCCATGCCCGCGATCTCGGCGGCGCTCTCACCCTTCGCGCGCAGGGCCACCGCGAACCCACCGATCTGGGCCGGGGTGGCCGTGCCCGACATCACCTGGTCCATCGCCCACGCGGTGGCCTCCTCGGAGAGGTCGGCACGGTCGACGAGCCGGGTGAGCACTGCGGGCCAGGTGTGTTCAGGCATGTTCGTCTCCGCTCCCGGCCGGGACCGGCCGCCGACCACGTCGGCGCGCCTCCCGCCGGTTCACCTCGTACGGAGCCGTCCGCGGGGCGGGCGGCGTCGTGAAAGTCGTGTGCCCCACCTCGCAAGGCCCGCGGTGTCCGCGGGCCACGCGGTGGGGGATGAGCCG
>NZ_KB912653.1:3926-9462 GCF_000383795.1 Saccharomonospora saliphila YIM 90502 | reverse complement strand
CCGGGCGCGGCTCACGCCCGCGTGGTGGGCACCCGCTGCGCGCGCAGCACCTCGGCGACGGTCTCGGCGGCCGTCAGCGGGTCGAGCGGGTGGACCAGGACGGCGTCGGCCTGCGACCAGGTCGCGAGCCATCGGTCGTCCTTGCGGCGCACCGCGACCACGATGGGCGGGCAGTCGGTGAGTTCGTGCTTGAGCTGCCGGGTCAGGCCCATGCCCCCCGTGGGCTGCGCCTCACCGTCGAGCACGGCGAGATCAATGTCACCCGAGTCCATCTCGGTCAGTACTTCGGCGACGCCCTCGGCCTCCACGTAGGTGACCTTGCCGAGGTCGGTGGCAGGCCTGCGGCCGATCGCGTTGATGATCGAGTCGCGCACCGGGGCCCGGTGGCTGAAAACCAGGATCTTCGTCGCTTCCTCGCTCATCCTCGCGTCCTCCGGGCGTCGGCGGTGGTAACCGGCCCCATGCTAACCGCACGAGGGCCCGCTTACCCAGGGGGTTCGCCGGGCCCGACGTGTCCTCCACGACCGTCCGTAGGACCCGATCTGCGGCGGCGTGGGAGGAGGAGACATAATGCGAGCCGTGACAACGGCAGCTCCTTCCATCAGCCAGCGGGTGCACTCGCTCAACCGGCCGAACATGGTCAGTGTCGGCACGATCGTGTGGCTGTCCAGCGAGCTCATGTTCTTCGCTGGCCTGTTCGCCATGTTCTTCACGGTCAAGGCGCAGAACGAGAGCGGCCTCTGGCCGCCGATGAACCCGGCGACCGGCGAGCCCATCCACCTCGACATCGCCTACGCGCTGCCGTTCACGATCATCTTGGTGGCGTCGTCGTTCACCTGCCAGTTCGGCGTCTTCGCGGCCGAACGCGGGGACGTGTTCGGGCTGCGCCGCTGGTACCTCGTCACGCTGCTCATGGGCACGATCTTCGTCGCGGGTCAGGTCGGCGAGTACATCACGCTGATCGGCGAGGGCGTGACGATCCCGTCCGGGGCCTACGGCACGGTGTTCTACATGACCACCGGCTTCCACGGCCTGCACGTCATCGGCGGCCTGGTCGCGTTCGTCTTCCTGCTCATCCGGACTCAGCTGAGCAAGTTCACGCCCGCGCAGGCGACGTCGGCGATCGTGGTCTCGTACTACTGGCACTTCGTGGACATCGTGTGGATCGGCCTGTTCGCGGTGATCTACATCGTGCCCTGACGACTCGAACCATCGGCCGGACCGACTTCCCCACTGACAGCAAGGGTTGCCGCAGAAGATGACCACCAGCAAGAAGACCGGCACCGCCTCGGCGAGGCGGGCAGGCCGTCGCACCAAGTTCCGCCGCAGGATGGCCGGTGTGCTCGCGCTCGGTGTCGCGCTGCTGGGCGCGGGGGCGCTGTACGCCGTGTTCGTCCCCGAGCCCCACACCGCGCGCGCACAGGAGGACCCGGCGCTGCTGCGCAAGGGCGAGGAGATCTACAACAACACCTGCATCAGCTGCCACGGTGAGAACCTGCAGGGTGTCGAGGACCGCGGCCCGAGCCTGATCGGCGTCGGCGAGGCCTCGGTGTACTTCCAGACCTCGACCGGGCGGATGCCGATGGTGCGCCAGGAGGCACAGGCCTCCCGCAAGCCGCCCCGGCTCACGCCCGAGGAGATCGACGCGCTGGGTGCCTACATCCAGGCCAACGGCGGTGGCCCGCAGCGGCCCGCCGAGTCCGGCGAGGCGCTGCGTGGCACGAATCCGGCGCGCGGGGCCGAGTTGTTCCGGCTCAACTGTGCCTCCTGCCACAACTTCACCGGGCAGGGCGGCGCCCTGTCGGCGGGCAAGTATGCCCCGGAGCTGGCCCCCGCCAACGAGGAAGAGATCTACACGGCGATGCAGTCCGGTCCGCAGAACATGCCGAAGTTCTCCGACCGGCAGCTCACGCCGGAGGAGAAGCAGGACATCATCGCCTACGTCAAGTCCGTCTCCGACGGCAACAACAACCCGGGCGGTAACCCGCTGGGCGGCTTCGGCCCGGCCTCGGAGGGTGTCATCGCGTGGGTCGTGGGCATCGGTGCTCTGGTCGGCGCGACCCTCTGGATCGGGTCGCGGGCCTAGGAGAACGGGAACGCAGGACGATGGGCGAGCCGCGGACAGGGCCGACCCGGACGAGGTCGGCCGCGACAGCAGGCGGTGAGGGCGTACGCCCGGTACGCGGAGCGGAACGAGGCAGGTTCGGAAACCATGAGTAGCGGGAACGAGCCGCGGCAGCGGCCCACCGACGAGGAGCTCTCACGCATGAGCCGTGACGAGCTCGTCGAGCTCGGCGGCCAGCTCGACGGCGTTGAGCTTGTCAACTACCCCGACCCGTGGCCGGTCGAGGGAACGAGGGCCGAGAAGCGCGCTCAGCGCACGATCGCCCTGTGGTTCGCGATCTCCGCGGTCGCCGGTCTGGCCTTCATCGCCGCGTTGATCTTCTGGCCGTCCGAGTACGCGCCGCCGTCGGAGGAGAGCGCGCACTTCTGGTACAGCCTGTACACGCCCGCGCTCGGGGTCACCCTGGGTGTGTCCGTGCTCGCGCTGTCGGTGGCCGTCCTGCTCTACACGAAGCGGTTCATCCCGGACGAGCTGGCCGTGCAGCAGCGCAACGACAACATGGGCAAGGGCTCGGACAAGATCGACCGGGAGACGATCCTCGCCCACCTCGCCGACTCGGGCGAGCGCAGCACGATCGCCCGCCGCTCGATGATCAAGCGCACCGCGGGTCTCGGGGCCGGTGTGCTCGGCCTCGGAACGGTCGCCCTGCCGCTGGCCGGATTCATCAAGGACCCGTGGGCCAACCCGGAGAGCAAGGACTCTCTGGCGCACACCGGCTGGAAGAAGCAGTACCCGGGCGAGATCGTCTACCTGCGGCGCAGCACCGGCAATCCGCACGACATCTCGCTCGTGCGGCCGGAGGATCTGGACGCGGGCGGCATGGAGACGGTGTTCCCGTTCCGGGAGTCCGAGCGCGACGACGAGCACGCGCTGTCGGTGGCGATGAAGCGCTCCGACAACCCGGTCATGCTGATCCGCCTGCGCAGCGAGGACGCCGAGCAGGTCGTCAAGCGCCAGGGCCAGGAGGACTTCAACTACGGCACCCTCTTCGCGTACTCGAAGATCTGCACGCACGTCGGGTGCCCCGCGTCGCTGTACGAGCAGCAGACCAACCGACTGCTGTGCCCGTGCCACCAGTCGCAGTTCGACATGTTGCAGTACGCCAAGCCCGTGTTCGGCCCCGCGACGCGTGCGCTACCGCAGTTGCCCATCACGGTGCACACTGACGGGTATCTCATCGCTCGGCACGACTTCATCGAGCCGATCGGACCGGCCTACTGGGAGCGCAAGTCATGAGCTCACTGACCACGCCGACCAAGGGCTCCGGCTTCCTGGCCAAGCAGGCCGGTGAGGCGGCGACCAACGCCGACCAGCGTTACTTCCTGTCGCGCGGTCTGCGGCACCAGATGAACAAGGTCTTCCCGACGCACTGGTCGTTCCTGCTCGGGGAGGTGGCCCTCTACAGTTTCATCGTCCTGATCCTGTCCGGGGTCTACCTCACGTTGTTCTTCGACCCGTCGATGGCGGAGGTCGTCTACGACGGCCCGTACCGCAATCTGCAGGGCGTCGAGATGTCGCGGGCGTTCGAGTCGACGCTGGAGATCTCGTTCGAGGTCCGGGGTGGCCTGTTCATCCGGCAGGTGCACCACTGGGCGGCGCTCATCTTCGTGGCCTCGATGTTCGTGCACATGTTCCGGGTGTTCTTCACCGGCGCGTTCCGCAGGCCGCGTGAGGCGAACTGGGTCATCGGCTCCCTGCTGCTGATCCTGGGCATGTTCGAGGGCTTCTTCGGCTACTCGCTGCCGGACGACCTGCTCTCCGGCACCGGTATCCGTGCCACCCTCTCCGGGATCACGCTGTCGGTCCCGGTGATCGGTACCTGGGCGCACTGGGCGCTGTTCGGCGGGGAGTTCCCCGGAACGGTCATCGTGCCGAGGATGTACGCGCTGCACATCCTGATCATTCCGGGCATCATGCTCGCGCTCGTGGCCGTGCATCTGGCGCTGGTGTGGTACCAGAAGCACACCCAGTTCCCCGGCGTGCGCCGCAAGGAGACCAACGTCGTCGGCGTGCGGATCATGCCGGTGTTCGCGCTCAAGGCAGGCGCCTGGTTCGCGGTGGTGGCGGGTTTCACGGCGCTGATGTCCGGGTTGTTCCAGATCAACGCGGTGTGGAACCTCGGCCCGTACAACGCGTCCCAGGTTTCGGCGGGTTCCCAACCGGACTGGTACCTGGCCTGGGCGGACGGCATCCTCCGTGTCTATCCGGCCTGGGAGCTCTACCTGGGTGACTACACGGTTCCGCCGGTGTTCTTCGCCGGTGCGGTCGGCATGGGCCTGATGTTCGCGGTGCTGATCGCGTACCCGTTCCTCGAACGCAAGCTGTCGAAGGACACCGCGCACCACAACCTCCTGCAGCGTCCGCGGGACGCACCGGTGCGCACCGGGCTCGGGGTCATGGCACTGACCTTCTTCATGGTGCTGGAGATCTCCGGCTTCAACGACATCATCGCCTACAAGTTCGACATCTCGTTGAACGCGATGACGTGGGCGGGCCGCATCGGGCTGCTGTTGTTGCCGCCGCTGGCGTACTACGTCACCTACCGGATCTGCCTGGGCCTGCAGCGCTCCGACCGCGAGGTGCTCGAACACGGTATGGAGACCGGCATCATCAAGCGGCTGCCGCACGGTGAGTTCATCGAGGTGCACCAGCCGCTCGGCCCTGTGGACGACCACGGTCACCCGGTGCCGCTGGAGTACCAGGGCGCGTCGGTGCCGAAGAAGATGAACAAGCTGGGCACGGCGGGCAAGCCGGTGCCGGGCTCGCTGATCAGCCCGGACCCGGCGGAAGAGACGGCCGCGCTCGAGCGCGCCAAGACCGCGGGGAACGGCTACCCCGAGGGCGGCGAGCTGGAGGCCCCGCAGCCGGAGGAGGCGGGCTCCCGCAGCGAACGCTGATCCGGCCGCCCCACCACGGCAAGGCCCCCTTCCCGCGTCGAATCGCGGAGAAGGGGGCCTTGTCGTATCGGGCCCGGGTGCGTCCGTCGGGGCGCGGGCGCTCAGTCGTCGTCGATGCCGATCTCGAAGGCGGACTCGGTGTCGGCGCGGGAGTACGAGCGGAACGCGATGTGGGTGTCGGTGTCCAGCACACCGTCGACCTTGCCGATGCGGGCGGGAATGAGGTCGGCGAGCTGTTCGTGCGAGGGCACCCGCACGATGGCGACCAGGTCGACCTCGCCCGCGCACGAGTACACCTCGGAGACACCGTCGATGTCCGCGATCGCCTGCGCGGTCTCGGGGATGGTGTCCGTCGCGGCGTGGATCAGGACGATCGCGGTGATCACGAGGGCCTCCTGGAAGCGGTCGGGTCGTCGGTGTCGCCTCGACAGGTTACGCCGCCCACACCGGCCGCCCGGACGCCGCCACGCCCCGGCGTCACACGCACGCCGGGCACCCGGCACCGCGCCCCGGG
>NZ_KB912653.1:0-3826 GCF_000383795.1 Saccharomonospora saliphila YIM 90502 | reverse complement strand
TGGTCGCGGTGCCGGCACCGTCCACGGCCACCCGGGGGCGGGCGCCGTCCCGCGCGCGGTCGGCGATCACGGCCGTCAGCTCCTCGACCAGCCGGGCGTGGGTCACCGGCCGGTACCGCGCACTGGAGGGCATGACCCCACGCTAGCCGGGGACCGCGTCGTTAGAGTGCCGGGCATGGCAACCGCGCACCCCCACGGTCCGGGCGATCGGACCGGTGACCTGTTGGCCCTTGACGCCGAGCACGTGTGGCATCCCTACGGGCCGATGCCGGGTACGGTGGCGCCCCTGCTGGTCGAGAGCGCCTCCGGGGTGCGGCTGCGGCTGGCGGACGGACGTGAGCTCGTGGACGGCATGTCGTCCTGGTGGTCGGCCGTTCACGGATACCGGCACCCCGCGCTCGACGCCGCGTTGCGGGAGCAGTCCGACCGGATGAGCCACGTGATGTTCGGCGGGCTGACCCACGAGCCCGCGATCCGGCTCGCCAGCACCCTGGCCGACATCACCCCGGAGGGGCTGCGGCACGTCTTCCTGTGCGACTCCGGATCGGTGTCGGTCGAGGTGGCCCTCAAGATGTGCCTCCAGTACTGGCGTTCGCGCGGCCGGGCGGACAAGCGGCGCATGCTGACCTGGCGCGGCGGATACCACGGCGACACCTTCCACCCGATGAGCGTGTGCGATCCGGAGGGCGGGATGCATGCGCTGTGGCGTGGCGTGCTGCCTGAACAGGTCTTCGTCCCGGCACCGCCCTCCGGTGTCGACACGCCCGTGGACGAGACCTATGTGGACGAACTCGCACGGACCGTCGAGCGGCACGCCGACGAGCTGGCCGCCGTCGTCGTCGAACCCGTCGTGCAGGGCGCGGGCGGGATGCGCTTCCACAATCCCGGGTACCTGCGGGCCCTGCGCGAGATCACCCGGGCCCACGACGTGTTGCTTGTCTTCGACGAGATCGCGACCGGCTTCGGGCGCACGGGCGCCCTGTTCGCCGCCGAGCACGCCGGGGTGAGCCCGGACGTGCTGTGCCTCGGCAAGGCGCTGACCGGCGGGTACCTCACGATGGCCGCCACACTGTGCACGACGGGCGTGGCCGAGGGCATCTCCCGGGGAGAGGTTCCGGTGCTGGCGCACGGACCGACGTTCATGGGCAACCCGTTGGCCTCCGCCGTGGCCAACGCCTCGATCGACCTGCTCGCCGACGGTGCGTGGCGTGCCGACGTCGAGCGGATCGGGCGCGTGCTGAACGAGGGGCTCGCCCCGGCACGCGCGCTGCCGGGGGTGATCGACGTCCGCGTGTTCGGCGGCATCGGCGTGGTGCAACTGGACCACGACGTGGACATGGCCGTGGCGACCGAGGCGCTCACCAGCCGCGGCGTGTGGCTGCGGCCGTTCCGCGACCTCGTCTACGCGATGCCTCCCTACGTGGCCACCGAGTCCGACCTCGCGGCCATCGCCGAGGCGATGGTCGCCACGGCACGGGTGGCCTGAGCGAGCAGGCCCGCCGCGGTGACGTGAGCGGGACCACGTCGCCTCGACGAAGATCACCCGATGTGGTCGCGGCGCGGGTGGTTCCGGGCGTATCGCCACGGTCGGCGACGGATGGCCACGGTCCGTTGCCTACCCGGGTGAGAGATGCCGCACGTTCCCGTCGATCATCCCCGGATCTCGTGTCCGTTTTGTGACGACTGGGCGGTCCCGGAAAGATGAATGTCTTTTTCATTAGCGGACTTTTCGTGGGATCTCCGGTTATCTGGTCGTGACGGCCAACCACGGCCCTGACCAGGAGGTTGACCATGAGCGACGCAGGGCGTTCCTCCGGGAACGCGGGGGGCGACCCGGACAGCGCCGCCGGGCGGCACTCGGCGCGGACCGGAGCGGGCTCCGAGCGCACCGATACTCTCCGCGGCGACACCGCGCCCACCGATACCGTCCGCGGCGATGCCGCGCTCACCGGCACCGGGCACGCCGCCGACGAGGAGACCGGCTCCGCGCGCTCGTCGTCGCGCGGTGGACTGGCGGGGGTGCTGCGGCACGACCTGCCCGCGTCGCTGGTCGTTTTCCTGGTCGCCGTCCCGCTGTCGCTGGGCATCGCGCTCGCGTCCGGTGCGCCGGTCGTCGCGGGCATCATCGCCGCGGTCGTGGGCGGGGTCGTCGCCGGAGCCGCGGGTGGCTCCGTGCTCCAGGTCAGCGGACCCGCCGCCGGGCTCACCGTGGTCATGGCCGAGATCATCGACCAGTTCGGCTGGGCGGTCACCTGCGCGATCATCGTCGCGGCCGGGGCGGTGCAGATCCTGCTGGGACTGAGCCGCATCGCGCGCGCCGCGCTGGCCATCTCGCCCGCGATCGTGCACGGGATGCTCGCGGGCATCGGTGTCACGCTCGTGCTGGGCCAGCTCCACATCGTGCTCGGAGGCGACCCGCAGAGCTCGGCGGTGGCCAACATCGCCGAGTTGCCCGGCCAGATCATCGGCCACCACGACGCCGCGGCCCTGGTGGGCCTGCTGACCATCGGCATCCTGCTCGTGTGGCCGCGCCTGCCGGGGACCGTGCGGCGGGTGCCCGGCCCGCTCGCCGCGATCACGCTGGTCACCGTGCTGGCCACGGTCACCGGTATGCCGGTGGAGAAGGTCAACCTGCCCGACGCGGTGCTCGCCGTGGACTTCGTTCCCGAGCTTCCCGCCGACGGCGCCTGGTTCGCGTTCGGCATCGCCGTGCTCACGGTCGCGCTCATCGCCAGCGTCGAGTCCCTGCTCTCGGCGGTCGCGGTGGACCGCATGCACACCCGGCCCCGCGCCGACCTCAACCGGGAGCTGGTCGGGCAGGGGCTGGCGAACATGTCCTCGGGTGCGCTCGGTGGGCTGCCGGTCACCGGGGTGATCGTGCGCAGCACCACCAACGTCGCGGCGGGCGCGCGATCGCGCGCCTCGGCGGTGCTGCACGGGGTGTGGGTGCTGCTGTTCACGGTCGCTCTCACGGCCCTGATCCAGAGCATTCCGCTCGCGGCGCTGGCCGGGCTGCTGGTGCACGTGGGCGTGCGCCTTGTCGACATCAACACCATCCGCCAGGTCCGCGGCCACGGTGACCTCCCGTTGTACGCGGTGACGCTGCTCGGGGTCGTGGTGATCGACCTGCTCACCGGGGTGCTGCTCGGTATCGCGCTCTCGGTGGCCCTGATGCTGCGCCGCACGATGTGGTCCGGCATCCACGTGGTCGAGCAGGGCACGCAGCGGCGGATCGTCGTCGAGGGGGTGCTCACCTTCCTGTCGGTGCCGCGGCTCTCGTCGGTGCTCGCCGCGATTCCCGAGCAGCGCACGGTGCGGCTGGAACTCGTGGTCGACTACCTCGACCACGCCGCCTTCGAATGCCTGTCCGGCTGGCAGCAGTCCTACGAACGCGGCGGCGGGACCGTCGTCGTCGACGAGATCGGGCATCCCTGGTACGCGCGGGGCAAGACGGCCTCCCCCACGGTGCACCGGAACGAGGGGACGCGGCACCTGCCGCGCTGGCTGGCCCCGTGGTCGGAGTGGATGGCCGAGGAGCACGGCGTCGACATCCCCGACCAGCGGCACGGACCGGTGCACCGGGGCGCCACCGAGTTTCAATGGCGCACCGCGCCCCTGGTGCGGCAGACGCTGAGCAGGCTCGCCGACGACGCCCGGCCGCACACCCTGTTCCTCACCTGTAGCGACGCGCGGCTCGTGCCGAACGTCATCACCACCAGCGGCCCGGGGGACCTGTTCACCGTGCGCAACATCGGCAACTTCGTACCGGCCGTGCCGCCGCCCGGCCGGGCCGACGCCACCGACGCCACCGAGGCCGCGGGCACGC
>NZ_KB912652.1:3454-6367 GCF_000383795.1 Saccharomonospora saliphila YIM 90502 | reverse complement strand
TCCGCGAAGCGGGCGGCGTCGGGCACCACCAGCCTGCCCGGGGTGCCGGACGCGCTGTCGAACGGCAGCGCCCCGGCCGCCACCGAGGTTCCCGCTCCCCGGCCGGACTCCCGCAGACGCGAGCGCACCCGTTCGGCGAGCGCGTGTTCGTCCGTCCCGGTGAGTACCTCGCCGGAACCCGTGGCGAGCAGGGTGCGCTCGGCCGTGGCGAGGAGGAAATCCCCTGGTGTGTACTCCGCCAGCGGGGACGGGGGGCTCGGGTCACACACGGACTGGCCCCTTCCCATCGCGCTCGCCCGTCGGCCGGTGCGCTCGTCACCGCACCGGGCGTCGGCCCGGCACGGGTCGCGCCCGGCTCGTGTCCTGCCGGTCGTCCACCGGCACGGGACGCACCCGCCGGTGGATCTTCTACGAAGCCTAGTGCCCGCCCGCGACGGCCTCGGGGCTCCACCACCGCTCGGTGACGTCGATCTCGCCCGCGTCCGCTCCGGTGAGCACGGCCACGGCCGCGCGGTAGCCGGGTCCGGGGTCGAGGTCGGCCATGCGCGTCGTCTCCGGGGACAGCGCCTCCTCGGTCGAGGCCAGCAGCCGCGCGGGCTGGTCGGCGGGAGACAGGGTCAGATCGCGCAGCGCGATGCGCAGGCCGCGTCCGGTGGCCTTCATCACCGCCTCCTTCCGCGTCCAGAACGCGTAGAACGCCTCGGCGCGCTCGGCGGTGCCCGGTGCGGGCAGGCCCGCCTGTTCGGCCTCGTTGAGGGCGTAGTCGAGCAGCGAGTGTTCCGCGCCGCGCCCGGTGGCCTCCACGTCGAGTCCCACCGGTGCGCCGTCGGTGACGGCGACCCCGACCCGGTCACCGGCGTGTGAAATGGACAGTGCCAGCGCCGCGCCGGGTATCCGCACGGGGCCGTGCGGCTTTCCGCAGTCGTCGCAGGTCGCGTCGAAGGTCACCGCGTCGACGGCGATGCCGAGCCGGTGCGCGGCCACGGTCTTGGCCAGGACCCTGCCGGTGCGGAACCGGGCCCGGTCGGCGGCCATGCGGTAGGCCTCGTGCCGCTGCCGCTCGGCCGCGTCCAACAGCGCCAGCGCGGCCGGAGCCGCCTCGCCGTCGATGATCGGTTCGGCCCACCACACCGTGCAGTCGGTCATCTCGCCCCTGTCTCCCCACGCCGTCCCGGCGCACCGATCGCGGTGCCGTCTCCGTGTCCGGGCCGTTGATCGTCGCCTCGAACTTACGCGGCGCCCGGGGCTCCCGCCAAGCGCACGGATGCGCTACCTTGCTACTAAGCAACCGCTTAGTAGTCGAGGGAGTCCGCTGCGATGGATTTCAGCCTCAGCGTCGAAGAACGCGAGATCCGTGACTGGGTCCGGACCTTCGTGCAGAAGGAACTGGTTCCGCTCGAGAACGACGTGCTGCGCCGGGAGCGGGCTCACCAGCCCGGATTGACCGACGACGAGCTGACCGAGCTCCAGCTCAAGGCGAAGGAATCCGGATTCTGGGGCGTGCAGACGCCGGAGGAATACGGCGGCATGGGCCTGTCGGCGGTGATGACCGCGCTGCTCGAGGTGGAGCTGGGCCGCACCTTCGTGCCGTTCCGGTTCGGCGGCGCCGCGGACAACATCCTCTTCCACGCCAACGAGGAACAGAAGCAGCGCTACCTGCTGCCCACCATCGACGGCACGCGCAGGTCCTGCTTCGCCATCACCGAGCCGGGCGCGGGCTCCGACGCGAAGGCCATCCGCACCACCGCCCGCAAGGACGGCGACGAGTGGGTGATCAACGGGGAGAAGACGTTCATCACCGGTGGTCACGAGGCCGACTTCGTGATGGTGTTCGCCGTCACCGACCCGGACAAGGGCGCGAACGGGGGCGTGACCTGCTTCCTCGTGGACCGCGATCGGGGATGGCGCTCCGAGTACATCGACACGATGGGAGAGTGGGGCCCTGCGTCGCTGATCTTCGACAACGTCCGGGTGCCGGAGAGTCAGGTCCTCGGGGAGGTGGGGCAGGGTTTCGCCCTGGCCATGCAGTGGATCGGCCGAGGCCGGTACCTGCTGCCCGCTCGGGCGCTCGGCTCCTGTGAGCGGCTGCTGTCGATGGCGATCGAGTACGCGGGCACCCGGGAGACCTTCGGCGCGCCGATCGCCGACCGGCAGGCCATCCAGTGGATGATCGCGGACTCCGGTGTGGAGATCGAGGCGCTGCGCTGGCTCGTGCTGCATGCCGCCTGGCAGGTCGACCAGGGCATGGACTCCCGTCAGGCGCAGTCGATGGCCAAGCTGTTCGGTGGGCAGAAGGCCAACGAGATCGTCGACCGGGTGCTCCAGATCCACGGAGGCATGGGCTACACCCGGGAGCTGCCCGTCGAGCGCTGGTACCGCGAGCTGCGGCTGCTGCGGATCTACGAGGGCACCGACGAGATCCAGCGGCGCACGATCGCGCGCAACCTGCTGAAGGGGCACGCCAGGGTCACCGGCGCACTCGGCTGACCCGGCGTCATCCGGTGACACCGGTCGCGCCGGTGGAACCGCGCGGCACCGGCCGCACTCAGGGGACCGCGCCGCACCGGTGGGACCGTGCGGAACCGGCCGGGCTCACGGCGACGGCGGAGAGGCCGTGGCACCAGGGGTGGTCACGGCACGCGAAGGTGTGGCGGGCGCGCGGAGCACCGCGCCCCGCCACACCACGTCCGTGCCGGGGTCGTTCACTGTGCCGGGTGCAACGCGGCACCGCTCAGGGCGGTGACCACGACGGCCACGGCCAACTTGCGCATGACTGCTCCTCTACCCCGGGTGTAGGAACGCTCAGCCGCAGTGCTGGAACGGGCTGGTGTAGCTCTGGCCCCCCACCGAGCCGCCCCACTTCACGCACGTGCCGGGTGCGTACTTCTTGACCGGGCCCGCGTAGTAACTGAA
>NZ_KB912652.1:0-3354 GCF_000383795.1 Saccharomonospora saliphila YIM 90502 | reverse complement strand
GCAACCGTCCCTCCTTCACCGGGATGCTCTCCCGGCGCCTTTCCACCGTGCGCCAGGCGGCCTCCGCCCGGGCCGAGGACCCGGCACAGCAGTGAGCACCGGCGACAGCACCGGAGCCCGCCCGGCCCGCCGCACGGACGCGCCGTCCACCTCGGACAACCCCTGGCCCGTGCGCACCGTCGCCCGCAAGATCGCCGACTGGATTCACCGGCTCGGCGCGGTGTGGGTCGAGGGCCAGGTCACTCAGATCTCGGCCCGCCCCGGCACCCAGACCGCGTTCGTCACGCTGCGGGACCCGGCCGCCGACGTGTCGATGACGGTGACCTGCCCGGCGCGCATGCTGCGCGCCTGCGAGCCGCCGTTACGGGACGGCGCCAGCGTGGTGGTACACGGCCGCCCGACGTTCTTCCTCGGCCGGGGGACGCTCAGCCTGCGCGCCGACGAGATCCGGCCGGTCGGCATCGGTGAGCTGCTCGCCCGCATCGAGCGATTGCGCAGGTTGCTGGCCGCCGAGGGCTTGTTCGCGGCCGAACGCAAGCGCCCCCTGCCGTTCCTGCCACGCGGTGTCGGGCTGATCACCGGGCGTGCCTCGGCGGCCGAGCACGACGTCCTGGTCAACGCCCAGGCCCGCTGGCCCGCCGTGGCGATCCGGGTGCTCAACACCGCCACCCAGGGAGCCCGGGCGGTGCCCCAGATCCTGCGGGCGCTGCACACCCTCGACGCCGACCCGGACGTCGACGTCATCGTGCTCGCCCGCGGCGGGGGCAGCGTCGAGGACCTGCTGCCCTTCTCCGACGAGACGTTGTGCCGGGCCGTGGCCGCCGCGGGCACGCCGGTGGTCAGCGCGATCGGGCACGAACCCGACTCGCCGCTGCTCGATCACGTCGCCGACCTGCGCTGCTCGACCCCGACCGACGCGGGCAAGCGGGTGGTGCCCGACGTGGCCGAGGAAACCGCACGCGTGCGTCAGCTGCGCGACCGTGCCCGCCGCGCTCTGCACGGCTGGGTGGACACGCAGTGCCGCCTGTTGGAGCAGACGCGCAGCAGGCCCGTGCTGGCCGACCCGCTCGGACCGGTCGAACGCCGGGCCGCCGAGGTCGAGACCCAGGTCGAACGCGGGCGGCGCGCGGTGCTGGCGACACTGAGCGGGGAACAGACCGCGCTCGCCTCCGCACGCGCCCGGCTCACCGCACTGGGCCCCTCCGCGACACTGGCCCGTGGCTACGCCGTCGTGCAGTACACCGACGCATCAGGCACCCTGAGGGTCCTGCGGTCGGCCTCCGAGGTGGCCGACGGCACACCTCTGCGGGTGCGGGTCGCGGACGGTGCCGTCCACGCGGTCGCGGGGACACGGGAGGAGTGAGGGGCGAATGTACGGGTGCGCGTTCCTGCCGTTGACGACCAGGACGGCCGCGCACCTGTGCCGCTGCCCGGGCGAGGACACCACCGGCGCCGCGATGCTCGTCCGGCGCAGGGCCGCCGACGTCGAAGCCGCGGCCGCGCGGTGCTGGGCGGTGCTGCTCGCCGGGTGCGCGACGCCGGTCCGGAAGGATCTGTCCGGCAGCCTGCACGCCTTGTCCGAGGCGACCGAGCACTATGTCGGCACGCGATGGTGGTTCTCCGACGGATCGGTCCACCGGCACCGCGTGGCGCGAGCCCGGACCCTCGTGGAATACGCGCTGGCCGAGTCCGACGGCGGCGAGTTCGCCCGCGCGTTTGTCTCCTACGACCACGCCACGGCCAGCGCGGTAGTGTGCGCCCGGGAACCGGACCGGTCGACGACCGGGTGAGCGACGAGCGAGACGGACACGAGTGAGCGAACCGAACGACGCGCACGAGGCCGACACCACAGGCACCGACGGGGCCCGCGAAGCCGACGAGCCGGCGGACCTCGACTACGAGCAGGCGAGGGATCAGCTGATCGAGGTCGTGCGCGGTCTCGAGGCGGGCGGGCTGTCGCTTGAGGAGTCGCTCGCGCTGTGGGAGAAGGGGGAGCGTCTGGCCCGGCTGTGCGAACGGCATCTCGAGGGCGCGCGCGAGCGCATCGAGGCGGCCCTGGCTACCGTGGAAGACGCACCGGAGGACGCGGAGGCGGGCCCGTCCGCCGATGGTCGCCCGGAGTGACGTCCGTGACACACACGTGGGCGCCGGAACCGGGCACCCGTTAGGTAGGGCAGCATCCGCTTTCGACTCGACGAGCCATCGGGAGGCACCATGACCGCCGCCAGCCAGTCCGCCGGTAGTCCGAGGCGGGGCGAGGCCCCCGACCGCAACCTCGCGATGGAGCTGGTCCGGGTGACCGAGGCGGCCGCCATGGCCGCGGGCCGCTGGGTCGGCAAGGGCGACAAGAACGGCGGTGACGCCGCCGCCGTGGACGCCATGCGTCAGCTGATCGGGACCGTGTCGATGCGGGGCGTCGTCGTGATCGGCGAGGGCGAGAAGGACGAGGCGCCCATGCTCTACAACGGCGAGGAGATCGGCAACGGCGACGGTCCGCACTGCGACGTGGCCGTGGACCCGATCGACGGCACCACACTGATGTCGAAGGGCATGCCCAACGCGCTGGCCGTGCTCGCCGTGGCCGAGCGGGGCGCGATGTTCGACCCGTCGGCGGTGTTCTACATGGAGAAACTCGCCGTGGGGCCGGACGCGGCGGGGTCGGTGGACCTGTCAGCGCCGATCGCCGAGAACGTGCGCCGGGTCGCCCGGGCCAAGAACAGCGGCGTTTCCGACGTCACGGTCTGCATCCTCGACCGTCCCCGCCACGAGCAGATCATCAAGGAGGTCCGCGAGGCCGGGGCCCGCATCCGGTTCATCAGCGACGGGGATGTGGCGGGCGCCATCGCCACCGCCCGGCCGACGACCGGTGTCGACATGCTGCTGGGCATCGGCGGCACGCCGGAGGGCATCATCGCGGCCTGCGCGATGAAGTGCCTCGGCGGCGAGTTGCAGGGCAGGCTCTGGCCCAAGGACGACGCCGAGCGCACGCAGGCGATCGAGGCGGGACACGACGTCGATCGGGTGCTCACCACTGACGACCTCGTGCGCGGCGACAACGTGTTCTTCTGCGCCACCGGCGTCACCGACGGCGACCTGCTGCGGGGCACGCACTACCGCGCGGGCGGGGCCACCACGCAGTCGATCGTCATGCGGTCGAAGTCGGGCACCGTGCGGCTCATCGACGGCTACCACCGGCTCACCAAGCTGCGCGACTTCTCCTCCATCGACTTCGACGGCGCGCAGGACGCCGACATCGCCCCGCCCCTGCCGTGACCGGCGGGCCCCGGCGCCGAGTGCGGACCGCGAACCCGAGTGACCGGACTCACCACCCGGCAGGGGCCGATACGCTCACGC
>NZ_KB912651.1 GCF_000383795.1 Saccharomonospora saliphila YIM 90502 | reverse complement strand
CGCCAGCGCGCGGACGCGATCCAGCCGGGCGCTGGCACGGGCGGCCGCCGCCAGCTCGGGTTCCGGCGGAAGCCGCAGCGGGGGCAGGCGGTCCGTGCCGAGGATCTCGACCAAACCGGGCCCGTCGTCCTCGTCCTCGTTGCCGTCGTCCTCGCTGAGCTCGTCGTCGAACGCCACGGCGACCTCCTCGGCCAGTACGGCGTCGCCGAACTCGTCGGCCGCGGCGTCGATCTCGCGGCGTAACCTCCTGCCGAGTGTGGCCGGGATGCCGCCGGTGTCGGAGGCGTAGTCGACCACGGTCCGCGCCGCGGTGAGCACCTCGTCCACCTCGTCCGAGCCGACCCGGCCCGGGCACACGTCGAGCAGCAGTTCGGTGGGCGTGCCCGCCCGGAGCGCGCCGAAATCGGTGATCCCGAGCTCGCCGATGAGCGCGTCGAGGACCGCGTCCAGCCCCGCGCGCGAGGGCAGCGGCCGCCGCCCGGCACGGTGTGCCCACTCGGTGATCTCGTCGATCACGGTGGCGAGGTCGGTGTACTGCATCCGGCGAGGCTAACCAGCCCGGCCGCCCGTGTGGTGCCCCGTCCGGGCGGCGCGCGGCACACACCCGCCGAAGTGCCCCGGCCGGGTGACGCGGGACGGGGATGGCGGGCAGTTCCGTCGGTCAGCTCCCGGGCGTGCGCGGGCGCACGACGCAGGTCAGCCGGGCGGTGCAGCTACGCCTGCCGGACTCGTCGCTGATCACGATCTCGGAGGTGACCGTGCCCCGGCCCACGTGCAGCGGTGTCGCGACGCCGGTGACGTGTCCGGAGCGCACGGCGCGGTGGTGGGTGCAGGACAGCTCCAGGCCCATGGCGACGCGGTCGGCACCCGCGTTCAGCGCGGCCACGGTGGACCCGAGCGCCTCGGCCAGCACCGCGTTGGCCCCGCCGTGCAGCAACCCGTACGGCTGAAGATTGCCCTCGACCGGCATCGTCGCCGCCACCCTTTCGGGCGTCAGTTCGGTGAAGCTCAGCCCGACCTTGTCGTTGAGCTGTTGCTCGGCGATCTCGGGACTGATCCCGGCAAGCTGCTCACGAACTTCCTGCTCGGACACGTGGTCGGTCACTCGCGGCTCCTCGGTCGACACGTCGGGCCAGGCTGTCGGGCCCTCAGCCTAGACTCACGGGCGTGAGCCCCAACGAGAACACCTCCGTAGTGAACGACACACCCCGCCTGCTGCTGATCGACGGCCACTCGATGGCCTACCGCGCGTTCTTCGCGGTCCCCGCCGACCGGTTCTCGACCTCGACCGGGCAGGTCACCAACGCGGTGTTCGGGTTCACCTCCATGCTGATCAATCTGCTGCGGGACGAGAACCCCACCCACCTCGCGGTGGCCTTCGACGTCTCGCGCCAGACATTCCGTTCGGAGACCTTCGCCGACTACAAGGCGAACAGGCTCACCACGCCCGACGAATTCAAGGGCCAGGTCGAGCTGATCAAGGAGATCCTCGGCGCCCTGTCGGTTCCGGTGCTCGCCAAGGAGGGCTACGAGGCCGACGACATCATCGCGACCCTCACCACCCAGGCCTCGGCCGAGTACGAGGTGCTGATCTGCACCGGCGACCGCGACGCGCTCCAGCTGGTGACCGACTCGGTCACGGTGCTCTACCCGCGTAAGGGAGTCTCCGACCTCGTTCGCTTCGACCCGGCGGCGGTCCAGGAGAAGTACGGTCTCTCACCCCAGCAGTACCCGGACTTCGCCGCGCTGCGCGGTGACCCGTCCGACAACCTGCCCGGCATCCCGGGCGTGGGGGAGAAGACGGCCACCAAGTGGATCCGGCAGTTCGGCTCACTGGGCGGTCTGGTCGACCGCGTCGACGAGGTGAAGGGCAAGGTCGGGGACACGCTGCGCGCGCACCTGGACTCGGTGTTGCTGAACCGGCAGCTCACCGAACTCGTGCGGGAGGTTCCGCTCGAAACCGCGCCGGCCGACCTGGGACTGCGCCCGTGGGACCGCGACGCGGTGCATCGGTTGTTCGACGAGCTGGAGTTCCGGGTGCTGCGCGACCGCCTGTTCGCGTCGCTGACCAGTGCCGAACCCGAGGCCGATGCCGGATTCGAGGTCGACGGCGGCGCGCTGGAGCCCGGCACCGTCGCCGACTGGCTCGCCGCCCACGCCCCGCGGGGCGCCACCGTGGGACTGGCCGCCCGCACCACGGGGGCGTCGGTCTCGTCCGATTTGTCCTCGCTCGCGCTGGCGGCGCCGGATGGTCAGGGCGCCTACCTCGACGTCACCACGCTGACCGAGGCAGACGAACGCGCGCTGGCGGCGTGGCTCGCCGACCCCGATGTGCACAAGGTCGGCCACTCCCTCAAGGCGCCCCTGCACGCGCTGCGGGCCCGAGGCTGGTCACCCGAGGGCATCACGATGGACACCGAGCTCGCCGCCTACCTCGTCCGCCCGGGCCAGCGGTCGTTCGAGCTGGACGACCTCGTGCTGCGGTACCTGCGCCGGGAGCTGCGCTCGGAGCGCTCGGCCGACGGCGACCAGCTGTCGCTGCTGGACACCACCGACGCCGACACCCAGCTCGCGCACAGCGAGCTCCTGCGGGCGCGCGCCGTCGCGGACCTGTCGGGCGCGCTGGCCGACGAGCTCGGCACGAGCGGCGGCGGTCAGCTGCTCACCGAGATCGAACTGCCGCTGCTCTCGGTGATCACCGAACTGGAGGCGGCGGGGATCGCGGTCGACGCCGACGCGCTCACCACGCTCGAAGCGCACTACGCGAGCCGTGTGAAGGAGGCGACCGAACGGGCCTACGAGGTCATCGGCAAGCAGATCAACCTCGGTTCGCCCAAGCAGTTGCAGGTCGTGCTGTTCGACGAGCTCGGCATGCCGAAGACCAAGCGCACGAAGACGGGGTACACCACCGACGCCGACGCGTTGCAGACGCTCTACGAGAAGACCGAGCACCCGTTCCTGCGGCACCTGCTCGAACACCGCGACGCGACGCGGTTGCGCACCACCGTGGAAGGGCTGCTCAAGTCGGTGCACGACGACGGCCGCGTCCACACCACGCTGCATCAGACCATCGCCGCGACCGGGCGGCTCTCCTCGGTCGACCCGAACCTGCAGAACATCCCGATCCGCACCGACGAGGGGCGCCGGATCCGCGACGCGTTCGTCGTGGGCGCGGGATTCGAGGACCTGATGACCGCCGACTACAGCCAGATCGAAATGCGGATCATGGCGCATCTGTCGGGCGATACCGCGCTGATCGAGTCGTTCCAGTCGGGCTTCGACTTCCACGCCGCGACCGCCGCGCGGGTGTTCGGCGTGGAGCCGACGGAGGTCTCCGGCGAGCAGCGCGCCAAGATCAAGGCGATGAACTACGGGCTGGCCTACGGGCTGTCGGCCTACGGCCTCTCCCAGCAACTGCGCGTGCCCACCGACGAGGCGCGCGGGCTGATGGACGAGTACTTCGCGCGGTTCGGCGGCGTGCGGGACTACCTGCGCAGTGTGGTCGACCAGGCCGCGAGGGACGGCTACACGCAGACGATCTTCGGGCGGCGCCGGTATCTGCCGGACCTCACCAGCGACAACCGCCAGCGCCGCGAGATGGCCGAACGGATGGCGCTCAACGCGCCGATCCAGGGAAGCGCGGCCGACATCATCAAGGTCGCCATGCTCGGGGTGCACCGCGCGTTGACCGCGTCGGAGCTGCGCAGCAGGGTGCTGTTGCAGGTGCACGACGAGCTGGTGCTGGAGGTCGCCGACGGCGAGCACGCCGAGGTGGAGGCGTTGGTGCGCCGCGAGATGGGCGCGGCCTACGCGCTGTCGGTGCCGCTGGAGGTGTCGGTCGGCTTCGGTCGTTCCTGGAACGCCGCCGCGCACTGACGGCCCTCACGGGGCCCGGTCCGGTGTGACATGGACGGCCGATTAAGCGTTCACCCGTTCGGGTATTCGCTGGCCATGACTGGTCCGCATGCGCTGATCCTGGCCGGGTCGGGAATGCTCACCGACGTCGCCCAGCGGTTGACCCGGGACGGGTGGACAGTGGTGCAACCGTCCCGTCGTTACACGCCGGTCCCGGTGTCTCCGGACGGCGACCCGCAGGGTCGCGCGGTGTGGGTCCGGGCGCGGTGGGACGAGCCGGAGACGCTGGCACGGCGCGTGGCCGAGACCCTCGGCGCCACGCCGATCGACCTGGTGGTCACGTGGCTGCGCGAGGAGGACCGCGGGCCCGTGCTCGAGGCGGTCGCGCCGCTGATCGGTCCCCGGGCGCCGGTGGTGGACGTCCGGTCGGCGGTTGAGTCCGGGCTCGTGCCGGGCCTGCCGGAGCCGGCGTCCCCGCTCGGCGACCACCCACCCAGCGGGTGTTGTTGGGCGAGGCCTCGGCGCTCGCGCCGGGCAGGCCGCTCACCCACCGCGAGATCGTGGCCGCCGTGCTCACCGCGACGCGACGCGCGCTGGTGGACGCACCGCCGTCGACACAACACGTCGGGGAACGCACACCCCGCCCCCGTGTCCCGCGCCCCCGCTTGCACGGGAACGTGCCCGCCGTCGGCGTGCCCGGTTGGTGATGGTGAACGTGCCGTCCAGCACGGGGGCCGGTGCGCGCACCTGGCGCCCGCTCCGGCGCCCCCTCACCCGGAGGCGCGGGCCACGGTCAGAAGCGGAGGTCCGCGAGGTAGTCGAAGCCGACCTTCGCGGTCGTGAGCGGATCGCTCGGCGCGTCGTGTTCGACGATGTACTGCTTCATCGGACCCTTCCAGGTACGCCGGAACAGCTCGCCGAAGTCGATCGTGCCGGTGCCCAGGTCGGCCCATCCGCCCTCGGGCGCACGGTCCTTGACGTGGTACTGAAGCACCCGGCCGAACCGGCGGTAGTACTCCTCCACCGGGTCGGCACCGCCCTCGACCACCCAGTACAGGTCGTACTCGAAGTGGACGTTGCGCGGATCGGTGTTCTCGGCGATCACATCGATCGGGCGAACTCCGTCGATGGTCTGGTACTCGTGGGCGTGGTTGTGGTAGCCGTAGGCGATCCCGGCCCTGCGGAACGCCGCGGCGGCCGTGTCGAGCCGCTCGGCGAAGGCCCGCCACTCCGCCAGCGTGGAGTAGTTCGCGTAGGCGCAGGCGGCCTTGGTGTAGCCGAGGGTCCGCGCGTCGTCGATGAGCTGGTCGACGTCGGCACCGTCGAACGAGACGTGCGCGGAGGTCGCCCGCAGGTGATACCGGTCCAGCAGGCCGCGGAACTCGGCCGCCGACCGGCCGTAGGTCCCCGCGAGTTCGACCGTGCGGTACCCGATGTCGGCCAGGGCCTCCAGCGTGCCCTCCAGATCCTCGGAGAGCAGGTCCCGCAGGGTGTAGAGCTGGATGCTGATCATGTTCTTCGGCACGCGCCTGCCACCGGACCAGCCTCCGGCCTGGCCCGGCGCCGCCTGCGCCGTCGTGGCCAGCGCTCCGGTGATGCCCGCCGCGGCCGCGGCGCCCGCCGCCGTCCGGAGCATCGCCCGCCGGGACAGTCCGGCGCCGGTCATCCCGTTGTCACTCATCGCACTCAGTTCCCTTCCGTGCTGAAGGCGGCGTCGAAGGCCGCCTCGGGCTTGTCGAACAGCAGGCCGCGGATGTGGGTGACGGCCTCCGCCGCACCACGCAGCCGGTCCATGCCCGCGTCCTCCCACTCCACCGAGATCGGCCCGGTGTAGCCGATCGAGTTCAGTGCGCGGAACGCGCTCTCCCAGTCCACGTCGCCGTGCCCTGTGGAGACGAAGTCCCACCCCCGGCGTGGGTCCGCCCACGGCAGGTGGGAGCCGAGCCTGCCGTTGCGGCCGTTGAACTGCTTCTTGGTGTCCTTGCAGTCGACGTGGTAGATCCGGTCGGCGAAGTCGAGGATGAACCCGACCGGGTCGAGGTCCTGCCACACGAAGTGCGACGGGTCCCAGTTCAGGCCGAACGCAGGCCGGTTGTCCACCGCCTCGAGCGCCCGCTTCGTGGTCCAGTAGTCGTAGGCGATCTCGCTGGGGTGCACCTCGTGCGCGAACCGCACGCCCACCTCGTCGAACACGTCGAGGATCGGGTTCCAGCGGCGCGCGAAGTCGGCGTAGCCGTCGTCGACCATGTCCTGCGACACCGGCGGGAACATCGCCACGTACTTCCAGATCTTCGAACCGGTGAACCCGATGACCGTGTCCACCCCGAGCTTCGCGGCCGCGCGGGCGGTGTCGGCCATCTCGGCCGCGGCACGCTGCCGCACGCCCTCCGGCTCACCGTCACCCCAGATCCGGGCGGGCAGGATGTTGCGGTGTCGCTGATCGATCGGGTCGTCGCACACGGCCTGCCCGACGAGGTGGTTCGAGATCGCCCACACCTTCAGCCCGTACGAGTCGAGCAACGCGAGGCGCTTGTCGACGTAGTCCGGTTCGGACAACGCGCGGTCGACCTCGAAGTGGTCGCCCGAGCAGGCGATCTCCAGGCCGTCGTAGCCCCACTCCGAGGCCCGACGGCACAGCTCGTCGAACGGCATGTCGGCCCACTGGCCGGTGAACAACGTGACCGGTCGGGTCATGACTCACGCTCCCTTGCGGATTCCTTGCAGTTGCAGCAGCAGGTCGGCGACGTCGGTCGCGGCGATCCGCCCGGTGGACTCCACCGCGGACGGTGCCGCCGGGTCGGAACAGAGCAGAACGGGACCGTGCTCGGGTGAGTCCGGCAACCTGCCGTGCGAGCCGCGCACCCACCTCGGGTCGGTGGGCACCACGTTCATCGCGTAGCGGAGCCCGACCTTCTTGCGCACGAGATTGAGGCCCGCCTTCGCCTTCACCAGGGGGTCGGTGGGGTCGAAGAACAGTTCGGCGGGATCGTAGCCGGGCTTGCGGTGGATCTCCACGCCCTTGGCGAAGTCCGGCCTGCGCGCCTCGTCCAGCCAGTAGTAGTAGGTGAACCACGCCCTCGGCTCGGCCACCGCCACCAGTTCGCCCGCGCGCTCGTGGTCGAGCCCGTAGCGGGCCTGGGCCTGCCGGTCGAGCACCTCGTCCACCCCGCCCAGGCTCTCCAGCAGGCTCCGCACCTTCGGCAGGTCGGCGTCGTCGGCGACGTAGACGTGCGCGACCTGGTGGTCGGCCACCGCGAAGGCGCGCGAGGTCCACGGGTCCAGGTACTCCATGCCGTCCTGGGTGTAGACCTCGAGCAGGCCCTCCCGGCGCAGCGCCCGGTTGATGTCGACCGGTGTGTCGGCGGGTGCGATGCCGTACTCGCTCAGCGCGACCACGGTCGCCTCCGCCTCGCGCGCGTCGTGTCGTTGTAGGCGTAGGCGGGCCTGCCCTCGTGCAGGTACAGCGACCAGCCGCCGAACCTCCCGCCCCTGAGCCACCAGCACACCGTCGGCGCCGCCCTCGGGCACCTCGACCTGCGCGGTCAGGGTGTGCGAGCGGTTCTTGACGTTGGGCGCGGTCTCCTCGGTGAGCCGTGTGGCGTTGCCGTGAAAGCGCACCGACCTGCGGTCGCCCATCAGGTCCAGACGCCGGCCTCGGCGGGGGTTCTCCCGCTCGGGCTGGTGGACGGCGACGGCGGCACCGTGACGGTGCGG
>NZ_KB912650.1 GCF_000383795.1 Saccharomonospora saliphila YIM 90502 | reverse complement strand
GCTCGCCGAGGAACAGACGGCGGGCGCGGGACGCCGGGGGCGCGGGTGGGTCTCGCCGCCCGGCGGCGGCGTGTACCTCAGCGTGCTGCTGCGGCCGGGTGAGGTCCCCATGGCCGCGCTCGGCTCGCTGGCCGCGGTGGCCGGGCTCGCGCTGACCGACACCACTGCGGACCTGGGGGTGGAGGCGGTGTTGAAGTGGCCCAACGACGTGCTCGCCGGTGCCGACGGTGGCAAGTGCGCCGGGGTCCTCGCCGAAGCGGTCTCCTCCGACGAGCAGGCCGTGGTGCTGGGCATCGGGGTCAACGTCGCGCCGCTGCGGACGGCGGTGCGCCCCGGTCCGGGCGGGCTCGCGCCCACGTCGCTGGCCGAGGAGGGAGCCGTCAGGACCGACCGGACCGAGATCGCGGCGACGCTGTTGACCGCGCTCGACGCGCGGGAGCGGCCGTGGCGGGCGGCGCACGGGGACCTGCGTGCCGCGGGGCTGCTCGACGAGTACCGCGCGCGCTGCTCGACGCTGGGACAGCAGGTCCGCATCGAGGTGCCGGGCGGGCGGGGGCGCTCGGCCGTGGCCGTCGACGTCGATGCCACTGGCGCGCTCGTCGTCGACGAGGGCGGTGGCCGCACACGGACCGTGTTCGCGGCCGACGTCGTGCACCTGCGGCCGGTCTCGGGGTGAGACGCGGCCCTCGGCGGTACGGTGAGCGGCACGGACCCAGTGTGAGTGGCGGGGGTGTTCTCGGTGGCCTATCCCGACGATCTGCTCAGTGACGGCGAGCGGGTGGTGGCGCACAGGCATCCGCACTTCAAGATGTTGATCTTTCCGGTGCTCGCGCTGCTGGTCACGGTCGGCGCTGCGGTCGCGCTCGCGCTGCTCGCGCGGGACGCCGATCCGCCCTGGGACCTGGTCGGGCTCGTCGCGGCCGGTGTGGTGGGCGCGCTGCTGGTGGTGTGGTTGTTCCTCACCCCGTTCGTGCGCTGGCGCACGACCCACTTCATCGTCACCACCGACCGGGTGATCGCCCGCGAGGGAGTGCTCAAGCGGACGGGCATCGACATCCCGATGGCCCGCATCAACAGCGTGCGGTTCGAGCACGGCCTCGTCGACCGGATCTTCGGCTGCGGCACGCTGATCATCGAGTCGGCCTCCGACGAGCCGCTGACCTTCGACGACATCCCGAAAGTCGAGCGCATGCACACGCTGATCTACCGGCAGGTCAACGACAACCCCCACGACGACTTCCAGCGGCACGACGAGCACCCGCGGCCGGAGACCGGGCGGTGGGACGACGGTGGGCGGGACCGCCCCGGCCCGTATCCCGGGCAGCCGGGCGGGCCCGACCCGAGGGCGGGGCGGTGAGGCGCATGGGCGTGCGCGCGCTCGGGTTGCCGGAGCGGCTTCCCACCGCGGCCGGGTTGCCGGAACGGGTCACAATCTGGGAGGTCGGACCGCGCGACGGGCTGCAGAACGAGTCCTCGGTCGTCCCGGTCGAGGTGAAGCTGGAGTTCCTCGACCGGCTCGCGATGTCCGGGCTGACCACCGTGGAGGCCACGAGCTTCGTGCGGCCGGAGTGGGTGCCGCAGCTCGCCGACGCCGAGACGCTGCTGGAGCGGTTGTCTCCGCTCGACGGCGTGCGCTACCCGGTGCTGGTGCCGAACCGGCGCGGGCTGGAGCGGGCGCTGGCCGCCGGGGTGAGCGACATCGCCGTGTTCGCCAGCGCCACGGAGACCTTCGCCCGGCGCAATCTCAACTCGGGTCTCGACGAGCAGTTCGCGATGTTCGAGCCGGTGGTGACCCGCGCGAGGGCCGAAGGGCTTGACGTGCGCGGATACGTGTCGATGTGCTTCGGCGACCCGTGGGAGGGTCCCGTCGATCCGGGCCAGGTGGTGCGGGTCGGCAGGCGGCTGCTCGACCTCGGCTGCACCCAGCTCTCGCTCGGCGACACCGTCGGCGTGGCGACGGCGGGCAGTGTCGAGGCACTGCTGGACGCCTTCACCGCCGACGGCGTCGACGTCGGCGTGCTCGCCGTGCATTTCCACGACACGTACGGCCAGGCGCTGGCCAACACGCTCGCGGCGCTGCGCAGGGGCGTCACCACCGTGGACGCCTCGGCGGGCGGGCTGGGCGGCTGCCCCTACGCCGAGTCGGCGACCGGCAACCTCGCCACCGAGGACCTGGTGTGGATGCTGGAGGGCCTCGGCGTGCGCCACGGCGTCGACCTCGACGCGCTCGTGGACGCCAGCGTGTGGATGGCGGGGCAGCTCGGCAGGCCGAGCCCGTCGCGTGTGGTCCGCGCGCTCGCGGGATAACGCCGACGGGTCAAGGACGTCCCCCGGGCTGCCGATCACTGTGGCGGCGGGGCCCGGCCGGTGGGACCGGCGCGCGGGAGCGGTCACGGAACCGACCGGACCCCGTCCGCGTCCAACACGTGCCGACCACTGTCCGCACAGGCCGTCGACGTCGGGGAGGGGCCGTGACCGAGCACCAGGCGCGGGCGGAGGAGCTGCTCGCCGACTACCGCCGCAGTAGAGAGCGCCTCGCCGAGGCCCAGCGGGAACTCGCGGCCGTGCGGGCCAGCGCCAGCAGCCCGGACGGACTCGTGACCGCCACCGTGGGTGCGCGGGGCGCGTTGACCGGGCTGGAGATCTCAGACCGGGCCTACGAACGGTACCGGCCGTCGGAGCTGGCGACCCAGATCGTGCGGGTCACGGCGGAAGCGACGACGGAGGCGCTCGCCGGCGCGGGGCAGGTGCTGGCCCCCATGCTGGGATCGGGCACCGACCCCACCGCCGTGGTGCTGGGCACCGGCGACCTCACCGCCGCCGAGTTCACCGCCGCCGAATCCGCCACCGGTGAGTCCGCGGCTCACGACGCCACCGCCGCCGACGCCGG
>NZ_KB912649.1:88918-91968 GCF_000383795.1 Saccharomonospora saliphila YIM 90502 | reverse complement strand
GCTGGGTCACGTGCCTCATCGTAGGTCCGGCCGGCCGCGCCCCGCACCGACCGGAGCGCCCGCTCCGCCCCCTCCCGCGAGTTGCCCCCAGCGGCTCGCGAGTTGCCTCCGGCGGCCCGCGAGTCGCCCCGAATCGTACGGCGCGCACCAAGCGGAGCAGGTGCTCCGCTTTGGGTACAGTGGTGCCCGGGCGGAGGTTCACAGGCGCTCCGCCGCGTGACCCGGTCGCCGGAAAGGTGGAAGCCCGTGACCCCTGACCTGTCCATCCTCGATCTCGCCACGGTGGGCAAGGGCGAGACCGCCCGCGAGGCCCTCGACGCCTCCGTCGCCCAGGCTCAGCGCGCGGAGGAACTCGGCTACCGCCGCGTCTGGTACGCCGAGCACCACAACTTCCCGAGCATCGCCTCCTCGGCCACCAGCGTGCTCCTCGCGCACGTCGCCGCGCACACGCGCGAGATCCGGCTCGGCTCGGGCGGCATCATGCTGCCCAACCACGCCCCGCTGACCATCGCCGAGCAGTTCGGCACCCTGGCCACGCTGCACCCGGACCGCATCGACCTCGGCCTGGGCCGCGCGCCCGGCACCGACCAGAACACCCTGCGCGCGCTGCGCCGCGACCCGTCCGCGGCCGATTCTTTCCCGCAGGACGTGCGGGAACTCCAGGGCTTCCTCAGCGGCAACAGCACGATCCCCGGCGTGGCGGCCATTCCCGGCGCGGGCACGAACGTCCCGCTCTACATCCTCGGCTCGTCGCTGTTCGGCGCGCAGCTCGCGGCGATGTTGGGGCTGCCCTACGCGTTCGCCTCCCACTTCGCGCCCGACGCGCTGCATCGGGCCGTTTCGGTCTACCGGCAGGAGTTCCAGCCCTCGGCTCAGCTCGACAAGCCGCACGTCATCGCCGGGGTGAACGTCCTCGCCGCCGACTCCGACGACGACGCGCAGGCGCAGTTCACCGTGGTCAAGCGCCAGCGGGTCCGGCTGCTGCTGGGCCGGGGCCGCAACCTCACCGACGCCGAGGCGGACTCCATCCTCGACTCGCCGTACGGCGGGCAGGTACTCAACATGGTCCGCTACAGCGCCGTCGGCACTCCCGACACGGTCGCCCGCTACCTGGAGGACTTCGCCGCCGAGGCGGACGCCGACGAGCTGATCACCGCGCACCAGTCGCCGTCGCCGAAGGAGCGCATCCGATCGATGGAGCTGCTCGCGGGAGTGGCCGGGCTCGGCTCCTGAGACCCGTCGCGGGGCGTGAACAGGCGAATCGGCACCGTTTCACCCGCTGAGGTGACATGATGCGGCCACGGCGTCCCGCGACGCCCGGGGAGTCGGTCACGCGCGCCGAGCCGGTTCGCCACGACGGGGCGGCACGGGGACGGCGGCACAGGAGCGGCATGAGTGACCAGCCCGGAGAACAGGATGACGACATGGCGACACACGAGGAGACACTGGCGGCGCTGTACCAGGGCGTTGAGAACTGCGACAACATCCACAACGCCATCCAGCACGCCCTCCTGATGGCGTCGAACCTGTCGGATCTGCTGCGCAACAGCCTCGGCGGCACCGGCGCCTACGACGAGGTCGGCGGGTACGGCGAGGCGGTGGAGCGCCAGCTCGAACTCTCGGCGCAATCGGTCGAGCAGACCAAGCACGCCATCCACTCCCTCATGGGCCGGTTCGAGGGCGTGCTCTGACCGCCGAGCGAGGGACCGGCCGGGCGAGGCCCACGCGCGCGTGTCCCGGACGTCATCCGGCGGGCACCATGGGGCCATGCTCAGCGATCACTTTCCGGTACTCGGGCTGCGGCTGCGCACCCCGGCGCTCGAACTGCGCCTCCCCGACGAGGACGAGCTCGCCGAGTTGACCGCACTCGCCCTCGACGGCATCCACCCGCCGGAGACGATGCCGTTCCGCATCCCGTGGACCGAGCGCCCGCGTGCGGAGCTGGCGCGCGGGGTGGCGCAGCACCACTGGCGCCTGCTGGGCGACTGGACGCCCCGGGAGTGGACGTTGCCGCTGTGCGTGTTCCACGACGGCGCCGTGGCCGGCATGCAGGCGCTGGCGGGGCGGGACTTCGCGATCCTGGGCGAGGTGCGCACCGGATCGTGGCTGGGCAGCCGCTATCAGGGCCGGGGGCTGGGCACCGAGATGCGCGCCGCCGTGCTGCATCTGGCCTTCGACGGGCTGGGAGCCGTGCAGGCCACCTCGGGGGCGTTCGAGGACAACGCCGCCTCGCTGGCCGTCTCCCGCAAGCTCGGCTACCGCCCCGACGGCATCGCCCGGCACGTGGTACGCGGCGCGCCCGCCGTCGAGCGCCGGATGCGGTTGACCCGCGAGGACTGGCGCCGCCATCGCGCGATCGCGGTCGAGACGCACGGGGTGGCGGCATGCCTGGCTCTGTTCGGCGCCGACGGTGAGCCGCCGGAAGCCGACGCCTGAACGCCACGGCGTGCGCCTGACCCCTCCGGCGTGCACCCGAGCGCTCCGTCTCGCGCGCACCCCGGTTACGCCGAGGGCATCCGAGGTAGCACACGATGGAGGTGTGCGAAGCACCGGCGACGAGGCGAGGAGGACACGGTGACCTACCGAGCGGCAGTGCAGACGGCCGCGCCGGGGGAGGCCGAGCAGGTGCGCGAACTTCCGCTGGCGGGCCCCGAGGACGTGGACGAGCTGGTCTCGCTGTTGGCCGGGGACGAGGTCCACACGGCGACGGTCCACGACGGCGAGGAGGACCCCGCCCTGGACGTGCAGGTCCACGGCGAGTACGGCTACCTGCTCTACGCGGGCGACGAGCTGCTCGGCTACAGCGTCGGCGACCCGGACTCCCCGGCATTGGCCGACGTTTCCGAGGCGCAGTTCCCCGCGGGCAGCGGTGTCCCGCTGGAGGTGTTCCGGGCGGCGTTGCTGGAGTTCGTCAACACCGGGGGCGGCGCGCCGGAGTCCGTCGGCTGGCAGGACGCGCTGGACGACTGACCCCGCCGCCGGCCGCACGTCCGCCTCCGGCTCCGCACGCGGACCCGCCCACCAGCGCTGACGTCGGTCGTCGCCGGCCG
>NZ_KB912649.1:83018-88818 GCF_000383795.1 Saccharomonospora saliphila YIM 90502 | reverse complement strand
CGAGTCGCACCGCGACGACCATCTCGGGTCGCACCGCGACGCGGGCTCCTCGGGGATGTTCGCGGGCCACGCCGAACTGCCCGACGAGGAGCTGGCGCTCGGTGGCGCGGGCATGACCTCCGCCCACGGCGCCGGCGATGATCCCCGGCACGCGGGGTCGGACGTCGAGTCCACTGTCACGATGCGCCCGTCCGCCGGTCCCCGGCCGGGGGCGGGCCGGGACGAGTCCGCCGAGCGGACCTCGGAGCGGCGTCCTGAACTGCCACGCAGGTCCTCGGCCCGGGACGAGGCCGCACCCCAGCACCGCACCGAGGCCGGAGCGCGCGGCGGGGAACCGGAGACCCAGGCGCGACGGGAGGCCCAGGTGCAGCGAGACGCATACGGGCGGCAATCCGCGCAGTCGTTCGCGGCCCCGCAGGCTCACACCCGGCCGCAGGGCGGGCAGGACCCGGCGCAGTGGTCCCAGCAGCAGCGACCCCCGTCGAGGCGGCGCGGCGAGGCGGGGGGCCAGCACGCGGTGCCGCCGTACGGGCAGGCGGGACAGGGCCAGCCGCCCCGCGGCCCGCAGGCGCACCCTTCCCAGCAGGCACAGCCACCGCAGGCGGAATCGCCGCCGCAGTACGCGCCACGCTTGCCGAGGGAACCCAGGACACCCGAGGGGCAGCCGTCGCAGAACGCGCGGCACCGGCACGAGACCCGCACGGTGCAGGACGTCCGTCCCGTGCCGGGGGCGTCCTCGGACACCCGGACCGCGGCGGCTCCCTCGGCGCAGGAGGACGCCACGGGAGGTGACAACCCGATGACGTCCAGCAGGCCGGCGTTGCCTCGCCGCCGCAGGCAACAGAACCTGGCTCCGCAACTGCGGGAGGAGAGCGAAACCACCGGACAGCACGAGGTCGACGGCAATGAAGCCGCGGAGACTCCCGATCAGGCACGGAGCAGGCTCTCGGCGTTCCAGCAGGGAACGCGCAGGGCCCGGCACCAGAAACCCGGCGGCGACGAGACTGGAGACTGAACAACACCATGACGAACTCGGGAGTCAACGAACTCGACTGGCTGCTCGACGACTTGGTGACCCAGGTCGCGGGAGCCGAACGTGCCGTCGTCCTGTCGTCGGATGGCCTGCTGATCGGGCGGTCGAGTAACCTCTCCGAAGAGGACGGTGAGCATCTTTCCGCCGTCGCCTCGGCGTTTCAGAGCCTGGCCCGGGGCACCGGGCGGCATTTCGGCGGGGGAGCGGTGCGCCAGACCGTGGTGGAGATGGACCACGCGTTCCTCTTCGTCACGGCGGCGGGGCGCGGAGCGTGCCTCGCCCTGCTGACAACGGAGGATGCCGACATGGGCATGGTGGCGTACTCGATGAACATGATGGTCAAACGAGTCGGCGCGGTGCTCAGCGCGGCGCCACGTGCGGAACACCACAGTGCGCCATGAGTGACAACGAGCAGGAGTGGTTCGACGAGGCCGGCGACGACGGCGGTGGCCTCGTCCGCTCGTACGTGGTGACGGGCGGTCGAACGCGGTCGGACAACTACGGCCTCGACATGATGACGCTGGTCGTGTCGTTGAGCACGCCATCCGAGGCGGCCCATCTGCCGGCCGAGTACGCGCGGATCGTGCACATGTGCCAGCGACCGATGTCGGTGGCCGAGGTGGGCGGGCACGTCGACCTACCCCTGCCTGTGGTCAAGGTGCTGCTCAGTGATTTGATCGAGCAGAACTATGTGATTTTCCGGAGGGCTGCGCCCGAGAGCGACGCACCCCACAACAGACACGTACTGCAGGCGGTTCTGGATGGCATCCGCAAACTCTGACGAGCGGCGGCTGACGGCGACGGCGGTGAAGCTTCTCGTCGCCGGTGGCTTCGGGGTCGGTAAGACCACCATGGTGGGTTCGGTCAGCGAGGTTCCGCCGCTGCGCACCGAGGAGTCGCTGACCTCCGCGTCCGAGGGCGTCGACGATTTGTCCGGTGTGGAGGCCAAGACCACCACCACCGTCGCCCTGGACTTCGGGCGCATCACGATCAACCCTGAGCTGATCCTGTACCTGTTCGGGACTCCGGGGCAGGACCGGTTCTGGTTCATGTGGGACGAGCTGGCCCAGGGGGCGCTCGGCGCGGTGGTGCTCGCCGACACGCGCAGGCTGGAGTCGTGCTTTCCCGCCGTGGACTACTTCGAGCGGCGCGGGCTGCCGTTCGTGGTGGGCGTGAACTGCTTCGACAACGCCTACCGGTACGGCACCGAGGAGGTGCGCGCCGCGCTGGACGTCGGCCCGTCGGTGCCGGTGTTGCTCTGTGACGCCCGCGACAAGGAGTCCACCAAGCAGATCCTGGTCACCCTGATCGAGTACGTGATGACCACGGCGGATCTCGTCCCCGCCGCCCGCTGAGCACCTCGCGGGGTCAGCTCGGGCGGGCGGTCGCCTCGAGGAGAGGACTGACCGGGACCCAGCGGGGGCCGATCAGGGTCTCGTCCACCCGCGTGAGCGTGAACCCCGCGTTCTCGACCGCCGCGCGGGTGTTCCGGTTCGGGTGGCAGCCCGCGCCCAGGCGTTTCCACAGCGGGGTGACCCGGTCCTGCCACCGGGCCTGCCCGCCCGTGCCGCGCACGTGCTCGAGCAGCACCAGCGTGCCGCCCGGCCGCAGCACGCGGCGGGCTTCGGCCAGCGCCCGTGCCGGGTCCGTCACCGTGCACAACACCAGGGAGCACACCACGGCGTCGAACGAGGCGTCCTCGAACGGCAGCGCTTCGGCCGCGGCCTCGCTCACCCGCACGGGGACGTGCGCCCGGTCGAGCTTGCGGTGCAGCTTCGCGCGCATGGCCGGGTCGGGCTCGGCCAGTACCAGTTCGTCGGCCCCGCGCACGTGGTCGAGGTTGACGCCGGTGCCCGCGCCGACGTCGAGTACACGTCCGGTGAGGCCGCCGAGCAGTCGCTGTCGGCGTTCACCGAGCACGTGCCTCTCCGCCGACGCCGCCATCCGGTCGTAGACGGCGGCGAAGACCCGGTGTGCCCGCATGAGGCCAGCGTAGCGGGCACACCGGGGTGTGCGCCTCGTCAGGCGTCGAGCATCGCCCTCATGCGGTCGATCTCTGCCTGCTGGACCTCGATGATCTCCCGGGCGAGCTCCCGGACCCCGGGATGCGCGCCGTCCCGCAGTTCGCGCTCGGCCATCCGCACCGCACCGCGATGGTGCTCGATCATCATCTCCACCCACAGGCGGTCGAACTCCGCGCCCTCGGCCACCGCGAGACGGGCCATGTCGTCGTCCGACATCATGCCGGTCATGCCGTCAGCTCCGCCGTGGTCCTCCGCGCCGCCGTGGTCGTCGTGTGCCGCGGACGACTGACCACCGGTATCCGTGGCATGGCCACCTCCGGACGGCGGGACGGGCTCGTCCCACTCCCGCAACCAGGTGGTCAACCGCTCGATCTCCGGCCCCTGGGCCGCCTCGATCTCGGTCGCGAGCGCGGCCAACTCGGCGTTGTCCGAGTGCGACTCCACCATCGCCGCCATCTCGATCGCCTGCTCGTGGTGCGGGATCATCCCTTGGGCGAACGCGACGTCCGCGTCGTTGTGCCCGGGAGCGGCTCCCGGGGCCTGGGGCTGGCTCGGCGCGCCGCACGCCACCGCCAGTGCGCCCGCCGCGACGGCCGAAAGCGCGCGGGCTCGCATACTGTGTGTCATTGTGGTTACCTCTGTCCCTGTCGTGCTCGGTAGTGCATCGGGTGCTGGTCGCCGGAGCGGCGGCTTCTACACCCGGAGCACGCAGCACAGAGACAGGAGTCCTCGCCCGCTCGGCGGAGGACGGGGCACACTCGACACCCTGAGCAGGACCGCGTGCGGCGGCCCGGACGGTCCGCTATGGGTGACGATCCAGAACAGTGTCGTGATCAGAGCCGTCACGGCGGTCAGCACGGCCAAGCACAGGTGCAGCAGGAGCTCGCCCGGTGTCTCGCCGGAGTGTCCACCGCTCTGGTGTGCGGGTGCGGCCGGTTCGGACCCCGCGTGTGCGAGGGTGGGGGAGTACGGCGCAGCAGTGGCATGGGCCAGGGCAGAGGGATGTGCCACCGACGGCAGCCCCACGTGATGCATGGCGATCACGCCGAATGCGAGGGCACACAACAGCGTCCACCGCGCGAGCGGAGCAGCCGGTCCATTCTGCACGATACGACGGTAGCATTCCGTGGCTGCGGAGGCTGGCCTCAGCGCGTGCCGTTGATCGACTCGTCGAGCAACTGCACCGGGTGCAGCATCGGGATGTCCGCGTCGAGGTAGCGGCGGATCTGGAGCAGGCAGCCCGGGTTTCCGGTGACCAGCATGTCCGGCTCGACGGAGCGAATGTTGGCTGCCTTGCGCTCGCCCAGCTCGGCCGCGGGTTCCGGCTGCACCATGTTGTAGATGCCCGCCGAGCCGCAGCACAGCTCGGCCTCCGGCAGGTCCACCAACCGCACACCCGGGATCGTGCGCAGCACCTGCCTCGGCTGTTCTCGCACGCGTTGGGCGTGCCCGAGATGGCAGGCGTCGTGGTAGGCGACGGTCGCGTCGATCCGCCGCCGGGGCGCCCGGGGTTCCAGGTCCGCCAGTACCTCGCTCACGTCCCGCACCCGCGCGCTGAATCGCCGTGCCCGCTCGGCCCAGTCGTCCTCGTCGGCGAGCAGCGTGCCGTACTCCTTCATCGACGATCCGCACCCGGCGACGTTGACGACGATGTCGTCCACCGGCAGCGACTCGAACGTCGCGATCGTGCGCTTCGCGCGCGAGACGGCGTGGTCCTCCCGGCCGGCGTGCAAGCCGAGCGCGCCGCAGCAGCCCTGATCCCGAGGGGTGAGCACCTCGCACCCCTCGGCCGCGAGCACCCGTTGGGTGGCAGCGTTGACCTCGTGGAAGAACACGTCCTGCACACAGCCGGACAGCAGGGCGACCCTGCGCCGCACCGTGCCTTCCGGGCGCACCCTGCGGGGCAGGGCGGCGAACGCGTCCCGCAGCCGGACGCCGGGCATCAGCGCCTGGGTGGCGCGCAGCCGGGGCGGCAGCACGCGTTCGGCGAGAGTGGACAGTCGAAGCTTCTGGTAGAGCGCGCCGAACACGGCCGCCACCCGCAGCCTGCGCCGGTAGGGGAACAACGCGAAGATCGCGTTCCGGAACAGCCTGTCCTGCCCTGACCGCTCGACATTGCGTTCGATCTGGGGCCGGGTGGCTTCCAGCAGCCGGTCGTACTGCACGCCGGACGGGCACGAGGTCACACACGCCATGCACCCCAGACAGGCGTCGATGTGCTCGGTGAAGGCGCCCTCCAGCCCGATCTCTCCGCGCTCGGCCAGATCCATCAAATAGATCCGTCCGCGTGGCGAGTCCATCTCCTCGCCCCACAGCTGGTAGGTCGGGCAGGTGGGCAGACAAAATCCACAGTGCACACAGTCGTCGAGCAGTTCGCGCGCGGGCGGGTGATGCGCGTCGAAACCGGACTGTCCAGACTGTCCACTCAGCTCGGTCACGACCTCGCCTCCCTGTCGTCCAACCAGGACCCGAACCGGCCCGGGCAGAACCGGCGGCCGGGGTCCAGTTCGTCCTTGAGCGCACGGAGCACCCGCACCGCGGACGGAGCGCGGTTCCACGCGCGGGTCCGGTCCGGTGGCGTGCTCCGCACCACCGACGTGCCGCCCGCCCGGTCCACGGCGTCGTGCACCGCCTCGATCTCCTCGCCCGGCACGGTCAGCGTCGCGGCGCCGGTCCCGAGCCCCACGGCGGCGCGAGTCTCGTGCACGGGCCCGCACGCCGCCACGAGAGCCGGGAGCCTGCT
>NZ_KB912649.1:77325-82918 GCF_000383795.1 Saccharomonospora saliphila YIM 90502 | reverse complement strand
CCTGCGGCTAGGTGCGCGTCGGGCCGGTGTCCCCGCTCGGCGCGGTGAGCGGGAACGGCCGACGCGCACCCGGGCGTCCCGGCGTCACGGGGGCAACGCGGCACCGGGACCATGACCCGCGACGGCCGGGCGCGGTCGGCCGAGCGGGAAGAATCGAATACACGGGACAATCCCTCGATAAACGGATTCGCCTGAACGTCAGCCCGATCCGGGCGCCGGGAACGACTCGTCGTAAGAGCGGCGTCCGCCCGGGCGGAAAATGATCAATCAGGTGATGTGGTGGGCAGGGCTGCTTCTCTGCCCGTTCCGTGCATTCCGGGATCGCGGCTGACGCCGAGTAAGCGAAGCTGCGTCACCGTGGGGGACCAGTCGAGCATCCCGTGCTCGCCGCGATGGGCGCTCCCGTGCTCGTGCGGCGACGCGGAGGCGCAGGAAGCCGCCGCCACGGCGGCGGGTGCGGCCGGCGTGGCGGGACCACTGCCGCCGCCGTACCCGTGCGGGAAGTCGTGTGCGACCTCACGAGGCTCCTCGGCGCGCTCCAGCGTGCCGGACCACGGGGCAGGTTCCGGGCGCTGCGAGGACCGCTCGGCCGGTGTCGACGGCTCGCCCGGAACCGGCTCGGGCGCCGAGTCGCGGGGGTCCCCGGCGTCCACCGGTGCGGGTGCCGGGCTCTCCGGCCCGTTCCCGGGGCGCGGCAGGGGGACCCGGTCCGGCGTGTTCCCGGGCGGGAGAAGTCCGAGGTCGGGCAACGTCTCGTGCAGGTCGGGCAGGCCCTCGGGCAGGTCGAGCACCCCGCCGACGCGGTCGGTGATCGGCTCGGTGACCTCACCCACCGCGCCGGTGGCCGTTCCGGTCAGGCTCGCCAGGGTGTACCCGAGATCGCCCACGGTGTTCCCGAGTACCCGCGTCGTCGTGCCCAGCAGGGAGGGAACCGTGCCGTGCGGCGGGGCGGCGCAGCCGGACCTGGTGCGCTCCGGCGCGGTGTACGGGAGTTCGACGGTCGAGTGCTCACCGTCCGCGCTCGGGTCGTCGGTGACCGGCCGCTCGGTGGTGGGCCTCGGGCAACCCGGGGCGATGTCCGGCCGTGCGGTGCCCGCGCCGCGGCACGTCGTGTCGCCGGAGTCGGACGCCGTGTCGCCGGAGTCCGCGGCGTGCCCGTCCGAGCCGGGCTCGGGGCTGTCGGAATCCTGGGACGGGTGTGTGGCGTCGTCGTGCCCGGGTGCGGTGCGGTCGTCGCCGGGTGCGCCGTCCGCGTGGCCACCGGTGCCGGTCCCCTCGCCGGTGTCGTGCGGCGCGGGCTCGTCGGCGCCGTCCCCGCCGGTGCCGTTCTCGTCGGGACGGCTCCGGTCAGGACCGCTCTGGTCGAAACCGTCCTGGTCGGGACCGCTCTGGTCGGCGTCGTGCTCGCCTGCGGTGTTCTCGTCGGTGCGACCGCCGTTGTCTCCGGTCGTTCCCTCACCGGTGGACTCGTCGTCACTGGTGGACTCGTCCTCACCAGTGGACTCGTCCTTATCGGTGGAGTCGTCGCCGGTGGCCCCGTCGCCGGTGGAGTCGGTCCCACTCGTGTTGTCCCCGGGGGACTCGTCCTCGGCGCCGGTGTCGTTCTCGCCGTCGCGCGGCTCGTCGTCCGGCGCCGCACCGGGGGCCGCGGTGCCGTTGTCCGAGGGGCCGGTGCCGGACTCCTCGGCCACGGCGGAGCCGCACAGTGCGGCGGCGATCAGCCAGCCCGCGACGGCGAGACCGAGCACGATCACCAGGCGGCGGACGGCCGCGGGCAGCGGGCCGGAGGGGTGCGTGGCACCCGGACTCCTCACTGCCACCACCACCAATCCCGTTGCCGCACTGGTTCGCTCCCGGGCCGCTTTCAACGGCCGTGGTTTCCCGGAGCCGTCGTGGCCGCGCCCGGGCTACCCTCAGGGTGCTATTTCTAGCATTCCCGGAGAGTGTTTCACCCCGTCGGTGCGCGATCCACCCCGGACGGCGCAATCGCATCGAGTCGCCGCAAGCGTTTCACGGCCTCGTCGAGGACGTCGTTGCGTTTACAGAATGCAAAACGGAGGACGTGATTCCACTCGTGCGGGTGATCGGTGAACACCTTGACAGGGACCGCGGCCACACCGACAGCGTCGGGCAACCGCCAGGCCAGGTCCGCCGCATCGGTGAATCCGAGCGGGCGCACGTCGGCGCAGACGAAGTAGGTTCCCTCACTCGGCCGCACGGCGAATCCCGCCTCGGCGAGTCCCGCGCTCAGCCTGTCCCGCTTCGCGGCCAGCGAGTCGCGCAGCTCGTCGGCCCAGCCGCGTTCGTGTTCCAGCGCGTGGGCCACGGCGGGCTGGAGCGGGCCACCGGAGACGAAGGTGAGGAACTGCTTCGCGGCGCGCACCGCGGCGACGAGCTCGGCCGTGGCGCAGACCCAGCCGATCTTCCAGCCGGTGCAGTTGAACGTCTTGCCCGCGCTGGAGATCGACACCGTCCGGTCGGCCATGCCCGGCAGGGTCGCCAGGGGCAGGTGCTCGTGGTCGTCGAAGACGAGGTGTTCGTAGACCTCGTCGGTGATCGCGATGAGATCGTGCTCGACGCACACCCGCGCGAGCGCGGAGAGCTCGTCGCGGGTGAAGACCGTCCCGGTGGGGTTGTGCGGTGAGTTGACGAGGATCGCCCGGGTCCGCGGGGTGATGGCCGCACGGACGGCGTCGGTGTCCAACGCGAACCGGCCACCGTCGTCGGCGAGTGGGACGACCCGGCGGGTGGCGCCCGCCATCGCCACCGCCGCCGCGTACGAGTCGTAGTACGGCTCGATGACGAGCACCTCGTCCCCGGGGCCGGTCAGCGCGAGCAGGCTCGCGGCGATGGCTTCCGTGGCGCCCGCCGTGACCAGCACCTCCGTGCCGGGGTCGTAGTGGGTGCCGTAGCGCGCCCGGTGCGCGGCGATGGCCTCACGCAGCTCGGGGCGCCCGGGTCCGGGCGGGTACTGGTTCGCGCCGCCGAACAGGGCGTCGCGGGCGGCCAGAAGCATCGACTCAGGGCCGTCGGTGTCCGGGAATCCCTGGCCGAGGTTGATCGCGCCGGTCCGCGAGGCGAGCGCCGTCATCTCGGCGAAGATCGTCGAGGTGAAGGGCCGCAGGCGGTCGACGAGTACAGGTTCACGCACGAGGGTCCATCCTCACGGACAATCGCCGTATGGAGCAAACGAGGTCCGCGTCGGTCCCCGTGGGTCCTCCGGGCGCGCTGGCCCGTGAGGAGGGCAAACGCCGCGGTCTGCGCAGGATGAAACTGGTGGCGCTCGGGTTCCTCGTCGGGGCCACGGTGATCTTCGTGCTCACCAGCTGGGCCGAGTCGGCGGGCTGGCCCGCCTGGGTCGGTTACGTGCGCGCCGCCGCCGAGGCGGGGATGATCGGCGCGCTCGCCGACTGGTTCGCGGTCACGGCGCTGTTCCGGCATCCGCTCGGCTTGCCGATCCCGCACACGGCGATCATCCCGAACAAGAAGAGCGTCCTCGGCACCAGTCTCGGCGACTTCGTCGGCTCGAACTTCCTGTCCGAGCCGGTGGTGCGGGACAAGCTGAGCCGGGTGCGCACCGCGCACCGGGTGGGCGAGTGGCTGGCGCGGCCGGACAACGCGGAGCGGGTCACGGCCGAGACGGCGACCGTGGTGCGCGGTGCGGTCACCGTGTTGCGCGACGAGGACGTGCAGGCCGTCATGGAACAGGCGGTCGTGCGCAGGGTCGTCGAGCGGGAGTGGGGCCCGCCGCTGGGCACGCTGCTGGAGCGGGTCCTGACCGACGGCGCGCATTACCGGCTGGTCGACCTCGTGGTCGACCGCGTCTACGACTGGGTGCGCGACAACCACGACACGGTGTTGCGTGTCGTGTCGGACCGGGCACCCTCCTGGTCGCCGCGGTTCGTGGACACCATGCTCGCCGACAAGGTCTACGGTGAGATCCTGGCGTTCGCGTGGGCCGTCAAGACCGACGTCAACCACCCGATGCGGCTCGCGCTGGACCGCTTCCTCGCGGAATTCGCGCGGGACCTGCGCGACGACCCCGAGACCGTGGCGCGTGCCGAGCAGGTGAAGTGGCAGCTCGTCGAGCACCCCGAGGTCCGCAAGGTGATCGACTCGGCGTGGACGACGGCGAAGGACATGCTGCTCACGGCCGCCGAGGACCCGTCCAGCGAGCTGCGGACGAGGCTGCGGGACGGGCTGCGCACGCTGGGCGCGCGCCTGCAGTCGGACGCCGTGCTCGCGGGCAAGGTGGACGGCTGGGTCGAGGGCGCCGCCGCCTACGTGGTCACGAACTACTCGCCGGAGATCACCACGATCATCACCGACACCGTGGACCGCTGGGATTCCCGTGAGACGGCGCGCAAGGTGGAGTTGCAGGTCGGGCGCGATCTCCAGTTCATCAGGATCAACGGCACGGTCGTGGGTGCGCTGGCCGGTCTCGTGATCCACAGCGTCGCGCACGTGGTGTTCTAGGAGCGTGTTGCTCTGAGTAGTTCTCCGCGAGACCGTTCGGCGGAACGCTTCACACGTCCCGGTGGAGTTATCCACAGGCTGGGGAGTTATCCACCGAGTTATCCACAGAACTAGCGCTCGGGTGGGGATGATTCCGTGATGCCGCGTTGCCGGAATGACCGGGCTTTCGCCCGATTGCCGCAGACCCGCATCGAACACCAGGTGCGCGAACGGTTGCGGGACCGATCGTAGAACGCCCACCGGCACGCCGTGTCGGGACAGATCTTGATCCGGTTCCACCGGCCGAGCGCGGTCAGCCGGGCCACGGCCGCGAACACGGCCGCCACGGCGGTGCGCGACACGAGTTCCGCGCCGTCGCCGGTGGTCACGACGTCCACCGTGACCCGCGCGGCTCCCGGGGTCCGGTCGGTGCCCGTGACCAGCGCTCGCAGTGTGTCCCGCGCCCGTACGGCCTCGGGGAGCGGGTCGGGCCGGTGGCCTCGGTCGAGTGCCCATTCGCGCCACTCCCGCACCGAGCGCAGGACGTCGGTGTCGGCCTCGACGTCGCGGGTGTTGAGGAACGCCAGCACCAGCGACACGTCCGCCTCACTCACCCGCGCCAGTCTAGGTGGAAACCGGATTGCCACCGGACGAGTTAACCAGCAAACTGGCTTCACCAGTTACCGAGGAGGATGTCGATGACCGTCTCGCCGACGTTGCACTGCGTGGTCCTGGACTGCCGTGACCCGTACGAACTGGCCCGCTTCTATGCACGGCTGCTGGGCTGGGCGATCGAGGACCGCGCTACGCCGGGCGACGACTGGGTGGTCCTGGTGAACCCGGACGGCGGTGCCGATCTCGCCTTCCAGCTCGACCCGGAACACCAGCCGTCCACCTGGCCCTCGCGAGAGCGGGCCCAGATGCTGCACCTCGACCTCGAGGTGGCCGACCTCGACGAGGGACACCGGCACGCGGTCGAGGTCGGCGCGCGTCCGCTGGACACCGCACCGGAGACCTTCCGGGTCTACGCCGACCCGGCCGGCCATCCGTTCTGCCTGGTCCGGGGCACCTGACAGTCCGTTCTGGCAGGTCCGGCCCGCGCGCGCCGCCGAGGTGCTCCACGGCGGCGCGCGCGGGA
>NZ_KB912649.1:67412-77225 GCF_000383795.1 Saccharomonospora saliphila YIM 90502 | reverse complement strand
TCCGCCCACGCGGCACTACGGCCACGGGGATTCGCCGCGCCCGTACCAGGGCGGTTACCGGGATTCGCCGCGTCCTTACGGCGGGCACGGCGGCTACCGGGATTCGCCGCGTCCCTACGGCGGGCACGGCGGTTACCGTGACTCGCCGCGCCCGTACGGGCACCGGCGCAAGCGCGGATTCCTCGAAAGCCTCTTCGACTGAGCGGTGGTGCTCGACCTCGCCATCTGCCCGGGCTGCGGCGAGCGTGCCGAGGTGCCGGTGGTCGAGCGGGGGCGGCTGGTGTGCTCGTGGTGCGGGCACACCCGGTCGTTCCACCGCTTGCCGCTGTTCGCGCTGACCGGACCGAGCGCGGCGGGCAAATCCACCGTGGGCCCCGCACTGGCGCGCCGCCTCGGCGACCGGGTCGTGGTCGTGGAACAGGACGTCCTCTGGACCGGCGGCCTGCGCGATGACGTGGACGGGCATCCGGTGTTCCGTTCGACCTGGCTGCGAATGGCCGCGATGATTCATCAGAGCGGCCGTCCGGTGGTGCTGTGCGGGACCGTGGTGCCGCCCGAGTTCGAGCCGTTGCCGGAACGTGTCTTCTTCTCGGACATCCACTACCTCGCGCTGACGGCGGCGCCGGACGTGCTCGCTCGCCGCCTGCGCGCCCGCCCGGAATGGCGTGGGTGGGACGAGGCCCGCATCGCCGAGATGCTGGAGTTCAACGAGTGGCTGCGCGCCCGGGCGGCCACGCTCGCGCCGCCGGTCGAACTGTTCGACACCACCGACGCGCCACTCGATGCCGCCGTCGACCGCGCCGTCGAGTGGATCACCGGCCTGTGGGGCCACTGACCCGCTGTCACCCGGAAGGTGCGAGCGGGGTGCTTGCAAGAGCTAGCACCCCGGCGTACCGTCGGTGACGTCGGAGGGAGGTGGTGACGCGGGTGACGCGGCGAGAAGCGGAACCGGCAACGGAGCCGACGAACCCCACGGCCGAGTCCGGCCCCCTCGACACCGATGCCGAGATCCTCGATGCCGACTTCGAGGCCGTCGCCACCGACAATGGTGACGGCGGCGAGGGCGCCGGCCCGATCGGCAAGGTCGCTGATCTGGGCAGGGACATCGGTTCCTACATCCGCCAGCAGCGCAGCAGCGCGAAGATCTCCCTGCGGCAGTTGTCGAAGCTGGCGGGTGTGTCCAACCCGTACCTCAGCCAGATCGAACGGGGTTTGCGCAAACCGAGTGCGGAAATCCTGCAGCAGATCGCCACAGGACTGCGGATCTCGGCCGAGGCGCTGTACGTGCAGGCGGGAATTCTCGATCGTCCCGTCGGGGGGCCGGTCGCCGAGGCCGTCCGCGCCGACACCGATCTCACCGAACGTCAGAAGCAGGTGCTGCTCGACGTGTACGACTCGTTCCGGCGGGAGAACGAGGCCACGGCACGGGCAGCGCCCGCACCCGACATCGATCCCGCCGGAGGCGGCAGCGGCGCCTCCGGCAGCGAGGAGTGATCCGCCGATGGGAACCACGCGAACGGACGAAGAACGCACCGTGCTGACCACCGCCGTCGGTCAGATGCGCACATCGTTGCTCGCCGCGCTGGGCGCGGGCAACCTGGCCGGTCAGGCGGTCGCCGACGCCGTGGCCAAGGCGCGGACCCGGCTCAACGAAAGCAGTGAGACGGCGCGCCGGACGGTCGAGGATCTGCCCACCGAGCTGGAAAGCCTGCGCGGTCGGCTCGACCCCGCCGAGCTGCGGAAGCTCGTGGACGACTACACCGACTCGGCCTTGCGGCTCTACCACCGGCTCGCCGAGAACGGAGAGCAGACGTGGGACCGGCTGTCCGAGCAGCCGCAGGTCCGGCGTGGCCGGGAGCAGGTGGGCGAGGCGCTGCACGCCGCACAGGAGCGGGTGGACGGTGTGACCACCGACGCGCGAGTGCAGTTGGACGAGCTGGTGTCGCTGCTCACACGCCGCACCCGCGAAGCGGGCCACGACGCGGGCAGGGCTACGGCCGAGGCGGGCGACCGCGCGGCCGACGCGATCAGCGACGTGACCGAACCCGTCCGGGCCGGTACCTCGGAGCGGACGGACAAGCCCGGACCCGCCGCGTTCGACCGGGCCTCCGACGATGAAGCCTCCGAGTCCCGCACCGCACCGGGCACGCGGACGCCGGGCACCGGGACGTCCGGTGCGACGGCGTCCGGCTCGGGCAGGCCGGCCCGCGCGACGACGGCGCGGACAGCCGAGCCGAAGAGTGCCGGGACGACCAGCACCGGGGCGAAATCCACCGAGCCGAAGTCGGCTGAGCCGAAGTCGGCTGAGTCGAAGTCCACCGAGCCGAAGAGCACGAGCGCGAAGGCGCCCGGCACGGGCGGCGCCGCCGACACGGGGTCCGCGGACACGGCCACCGAGGGCGGCCAGTCCGGGAAGACGAGCCGAGGCGGAGCGGGGACGCGGCGGACGCAGAGCCGCCGGTCCCCGAACGGCACCCGCGGCAGCGACGAGTAGCCCGCACGATCGACCGTTGCCGTCCGGACCCGGCCCCGATGGGTCCCCGCGCACCGCAGCGCGTGTGCGGGGACCCGATCGAGTTGCCACGCTGACGTAGGCTGGTCCTCGTGCCGACTCTCGCTTACTGGATCGTCTGGGTCATCGACTGGGCTGGCACGCTCGTCGGCCTGGCCGCCTTCGTGCATGCCGTGATGCAGCGCTCCGACGCCTACACCGCCGCCGACCGCAAGACCAAGCCGGTGTGGATGGCGATCACGGCAGGCGCGACGCTGGCGATGCTGGTGTTCCAGTTCTTCGGGCCGGGCATGATCTTCTGGATCGCCGCGATCGTGGCGAGCCTGATCTACATGGTCGACGTGCGGCCGAAGCTGATCGAGGTGCAGCGCGGCGGTTCGAGCTGGTGAGCGCCTCAGTGCCCGTCGCGGTGGGCGGGTGCCGGGGCGGCGTACGGTGAGTGCGTGCGTGACTGGACCATCGCCGGAACACTCACCCCGGCACCGGCGGCCGAACACCCCGAACTTCTTGCCGAACCCGTAGCCAGGGCCCTCGCGGCGACCGGGTCCGACGCCACCGTCGGTGTCGTCGAGATCGACCCGGACCTCGCCGATACGGCCGACTTCTGCGCGACCTACGGCTCGCCCCTGTCGGCGTCGGCGAACTGCGTCGTGGTCGCGGGCAAGCGGGCGGGTCAGACCCGCTACGCCGCCGCGCTCGTGCTCGCCACGACCCGGGCGGACGTGAACACCGTCATCCGCCGCAGGCTGGACGTGCGCAAGGCGTCGTTCGCGCCGATGGACGAGGCGGTCGAGCTGACGGGCATGGCCTACGGCGGCATCACGCCGGTCGGTCTCCCGCCGGAGTGGCCCGTCCTGCTCGATACGGCCGTGGCCGAGGCGCCCGAGCTGGTCATCGGCAGTGGCGTGCGGGGGAGCAAGCTTCTGGTCACCGGTGGGTTCCTGGCGTCGCTGCCGGGGGCCGAGGTCGTCGAGGGCCTCGGACGGTGACCGTCGCCGGGGCTCGCGCTCCGAGAACTGATGACCGAGTGAAGGGCAGGAGTATGGGCAGAGTCACCGCGCACGCGGAACGCGCGATCGATGCTCCGGCGGAGGAGCTGCGTGCGCTCGTCGCCGACTACCGCGAGGTCAGGCCGCGCATCCTGACCGAGCACTATCGCGACTACGAGGTCACCGAGGGCGGCACCGGGGCGGGAACCCGGGCGCGCTGGACGTTGCAGGCCACGTCGAAACGGTCCCGGAACGTGGCCGCCACGGTGAGCGAGCCCGAGCCGGGGACGGTCGTGGAGACCGACGCGAACTCGACGCTGGTCACGACCTGGACCGTACGGGCCGAGGGAGCGGGTAGCGTCGTGCGCGTCGAGACGACCTGGCAGGGAGCGGGCGGCATCGGCGGATTCTTCGAGCGGATGTTCGCGCCGAAGGGCCTCGCCCGGATCTACGACGGTGTTCTGGCGAATCTGGAGCAGGAGGTACGACAGTCCTGATGACGACCGCGACCGAAGTACGACTCGCCTCGCGCCCCGATGGCGCCCCCACGCTGGAGAATTTCTCCGTCGTAAACACCGAGGTGCCCGCGCCGGGAGAAGGGCAGGTCCTCGTCCGCAACACCTGGTTGTCGGTGGACCCGTACATGCGCGGGCGGATGAGCTCAGCCAAGTCCTACGTCGCCCCGTACGAGGTGGGTGAGGCGATGTCCGGCGGCGCCGTCGGTGAGGTCGTCGAGTCCCGTGCCGACGGCCTGGCACCGGGCGACACCGTGCTGCACGACCGGGGTTGGCGTACGCACGCGGTGCTCGACGCGAAGCGGGTCTCGCCGGTCGACCCCGACGCCGCGCCGGTGTCCGCCTACCTCAGCGTGCTGGGGATGCCGGGGCTGACCGCGTACGCGGGGCTGTTCGAGGTCGCGAACTTCCGCGCCGGTGACACGGTCTTCGTCTCCGCCGCCGCGGGCGCGGTCGGTTCGCTGGTGGGTCAGCTCGCCCGGCGCTACGGCGCCGCCCGGGTGGTGGGCAGCGCCGGGTCGGCGGAGAAGGTGCGCTGGCTGACCGAGGACCTGGGCTTCGACGCGGCCTTCAACTACAAGGACGCCCCCGTGCGCGACCAGCTCACCGAGGCGGCACCGGACGGCGTCGACGTCTACTTCGACAACGTCGGTGGGGATCACCTCGAAGCGGCGATCGCCCGGCTGAACACGCACGGGCGCATCGCGGTGTGCGGGATGATCTCGCAGTACAACGCCACCGAGGCGACCCCCGCGCCGCGCAACCTCGCGCAGGTCATCGCCAAGCGGTTCACCCTGCGCGGGTTCCTGGTGACCGACCACGCCGACGTGCGCCCGCGGTTCGTGTCCGAGGTCGCGCCGCTGGTCGCCGACGGCAGTCTGAAGTACTCGGAGACGGTCGTCGACGGCGTTCGCAACGCCCCGCAGGCGTTCCTCGACCTGCTCGCGGGCGGCAACACGGGCAAGATGCTCATCCGCCTCTGACTCCGTTCGCTCGTTGGCTTGCCGTCAAGGCCTCCTTCACTGCGTTGAGCGCAGGCGAGGAGGCCTTGACGACTTGCCAACGCTGTAGCGAACGTCGCGGGGGAGACACTCATAGCCGATACTTTCCTTGGTGACACTCTCCTTCAAGAGCGTCTCTCGTATGTGAGTACCGGGGTCGTAGCGTCGATCAGACCTCATCGCGGACCCATACCTGCGATTCTGGCTCGCGTTTCTGGACTCCGGGCTGCCGGACATCCAGCGCGGCCGTGGTGATCTCGTCCTCGCCCGGATCGCGAAATCGTGGTCGAGTTGGCGGGGAAGGGCCGTCGAGCCGGTGGTCCGGGAATCGTTGCGCCGCATGCCGGATGGATCGCTGCCCGAGGGTACGGCCGTGGCCGGTGGGTACTGGACGCGTTCCAACGACCCGGAGATCGACATCGTGGGCGCGGACCGGGAGCCTGTGGCGAAGCGGATCACCGTCGTCGGGTCGGTGAAATGGCTCCGGGACCGCCCGTTCGACGAGCACGATCTCGCTCGGCTCCTGACACACCGGACGCGGCTTCCGGGCGCGGACGAGCGCACGCCTCTGCTCGCCGTGAGTCGCGGCGGGGCCACCACGAGCGGTGTGACCATGCTCGTACCGGAGGACCTGCTGGCCGCCTGGCGGGACTGAGGTCCCACCGCCCGGGGAAGTTGGGGTAGGCAAGCCTTACCTGGCCTCGACCACCGTGGGTGGTTCGGTTAGCCTCACCTTATGTCGATCGCCGCGCCCGGTCCGTCCCGCGCCGAGGAGCGAACCGGGCGCTCCCCGGTTCCGGGGCGCGTGCTGCGCGGGTTCGGACTCGCCGTGGGGCTGGGCGCGCTCGTGCTGGTCGCCCTGCTCAGCGTCTGGCTCGGTTCCAAGAGCATCCCGTTCACCGAGACGTGGTCGGTGCTGACCGAACCGGACGGTTCGGACGACGCCGTCATCATCCACTCCTACCGTCTGCCCCGGACCCTGCTCGGTGTCGTCGTCGGTGCGGCGCTCGGGCTCTCCGGCGCGCTCATGCAGGCGCTGACCAGGAACCCGCTCGCCGAGCCCGGCTTGCTCGGGGTGAACATGGGCGCCTCGACCGGGGTGGTCGTGGCCGTGGCCTTCCTCGGCGTCTCCTCCGTGCTCGGGCACGTGTGGTTCGCGCTCGCCGGGGCGGCCCTGGCCTCGCTCGTCGTGTACGTGCTCGGGGCCACTGGCCGGGGCGCGGCCACGCCGGAACGACTGGTACTGGCCGGTGCCGCGCTGACCGCCGTGGTCTACGCCTTCAACACCGCCGTGCTGCTGTCCGACCCGGAGGCCTTCGACGAGTACCGATTCTGGAACGTCGGTTCCCTCGCGGGCCGCTACTTCGACGTGCTGGTGCCCGTGCTGCCGTTCGTCGGCGCGGGCGCGGTGCTCGCGCTCCTGCTCATGCGCCCGTTGAACGCGCTGGCGCTGGGCGACGACCTAGGCCGCGCACTCGGCTCGGAGCCCACCCGCACGCGCGTCCTCGGCGCTGTCGCGGTGACGCTGCTCTGCGGTGGTGCGACGGCGGCGGTGGGGCCCGTGGCGTTCGTCGGGCTGGCCGTCCCGCACGCCGCCCGTCTGCTCGTCGGCCCGGACCAGCGCTGGGTGCTGCCCTATTCGCTCGTGCTCGCTCCCGTGCTGCTGGTCGGCTCGGACGTCGTCGGGCGTGTCATCGCACCGCCGGGTGAGGTGCAGGTCGGCATTGTCACGGCCGTGGTCGGCGTGCCGGTGTTCCTCGCGTTGTGCCGGAGGCGGAGGTTGACGAGCCTGTGAGCCCCGCGACGACCCCCACGACGCCCGACCGCGCTTCCCGCGCCGGGGCCTCGGCGTCGCGCCCGGTGACCGGGTGGGTGCTGCGCACCCGGCGCGAGCGCGTCGCCCTGCGTGTCGACCCGCGCTCGCTGTTGGTGGCGCTGACGCTGGCCGCCGCGATCCTCGCGACGGCGGTGACAACGCTGACCACGGGAGAATACGAACTCTCGGTGGCGGAGGTGCTCGGCGCGATCGCCGGGCAGGCCGACGGTGCCGCTGACTTCGTCGTGAACACACTGCGGCTGCCCCGGTTGCTGACCGCCGTGTTCGTCGGTGCGGCGCTGGCCGTCAGCGGGGCCGTTCTTCAGGCACTGACCCGCAACCCACTCGGTAGTCCCGACTTCATCGGCTTCACCAACGGCGCGGCCACGGGCGCGCTGGTAATCCTCATCGTCGCCGGCGGCGGCATGGCCCAGATCGCCGCCGGTGCGCTCGCCGGCGGGATCGTCGCGTCGGTGCTGATCTACCTCCTCGCCTACACGCGCGGTGTACAGGGCTTCCGGTTCGTGCTCATGGGCATCGGCATCAACGCGCTCGCGCTGTCGGTGAACTCCTACCTCATCACCCGCGCGGACCTGTACGACGCGGTGGCCGCCCAGGCGTGGCTCGTCGGCAGCGTCAACGGGCGCGGCTGGGGGCACGTCGCCGCGTCGGGACTCGCGCTGGCTGTGCTGCTGCCCGTGGCGCTGAGCCGGGTACGTGCCCTGTCCCTGTTGGACCTCGGCGACCACTCCGCCGCCGCGCTCGGTGTCGGGGTCCAACGCAGCAGGGTGGTGCTGATCGTGGTCAGCGTGCTGCTGGCGGGCTCCGCCACGGCCGCCGCCGGGCCGATCTGGTTCGTGGCGCTGGCCGCGCCCCGCCTCGCGCGCGGACTCACCCGCACTCCCGCACCCGGGCTGGTCACCTCCGCGTTGATGGGCGGCCTGCTGCTCGCGGTGGGCGATCTGGCGATCCAGCGTGTGTTCCCCGCCGCGCAGCTCCCCGTCGGCACGGCCACGGGCTGTCTCGGCGGCTTGTACCTGATGTGGCTGTTGGCGTCCCAGTGGCGCGGGAAGGGCAGGTACACGTGAACCGAACGCACGGCGACGTCCGGACCGGTGCGCGCGATCCCGGCGGAACCGGCCCGCGCCTGCGCGGGCAGGGCCTCACGCTGGCCTACGACGAGGCCGTCGTGGCCCGCGAGCTGGACGTGACGATCCCGGACGACTCCTTCACCGTGATCGTCGGGCCGAACGCGTGTGGGAAATCCACCCTGCTCAAGGCGCTGGCGCGGATGCTGCGGCCGAAGGCCGGGGCGGTCCACCTCGACGGCCGGTCGATCTCTCGGTATCGCTCGCGTGAGGTGGCGCGGCGGCTCGGCCTGCTGCCGCAGTCCTCGATCGCGCCGGGCGGCATCACGGTCGGCGACCTCGTGGCCCGCGGTCGCTACCCGCACCAGAAGCTACTCAGGCAGTTCTCGTCGGCCGACGAGGCCGTGGTCGCCGACGCCATGCGGCGCACCGGCGTGGCCGACCTCGCCGACCGGGTGGTGGACGAGCTCTCCGGCGGACAGCGCCAGCGGGTGTGGCTGGCGATGGTGCTGGCCCAGCAGACGCCGGTCCTGCTGCTCGACGAACCCACGACGTTCCTCGACATCGCCCACCAGATCGAGATGCTCGATCTGTGCGCCGACCTGCACGCCGACGAGGGGCACACGCTCGTGGCGGTGCTGCACGACCTCAACCAGGCGTGCCGCTACGCCACCCACCTGGTCGTGTTGCGGCCCGGTGGGGAGATCGCCGCGCAGGGCGACCCGTGCGAGATTGTCACCGCCGAGCTGGTCGCCGACGTGTTCGGCCTGTCCTGCCGGGTGATCGACGACCCGGAGACGGGCACGCCGATGATCGTCCCCGCCCGGCGACGGCGGAAGGACGAGGCGGGGGAGGCGGCTCCGCCGGCCGCGCTGTCGCAGGGACGGTGAGTCGGCCGGGTCGCTCCCGCTCAGAACACGACGGTGCGGTTGCCGTGCACGAGCACCCGTCCCTCAAGGTGCCAGCGCAGGCCCCGCGCCAGAGTGACCTTTTCGATGTCGCGGCCCTTGCGCACCATGTCGGCCACCGTGTCGCGGTGGTCCACGCGGATCACGTCCTGCTCGATGATCGGCCCGGCGTCGAGGTCGGGCGTGACGTAGTGGCAGGTGGCGCCGACCAGCTTCACCCCGCGCGCATGGGCCTGGTGGTAGGGCCGCGCGCCGACGAACGACGGCAGGAAGCTGTGGTGGATGTTGATCGCCCGGCCCGCCCACGCCGCGCACAGCTCGGGCGGCAGGATCTGCATGAACCGCGCCAGCACCACCGCGTGCGGATCGTGCTCGTCGACCAGCTTGGCGACCTCGCCGAAGGCGGCGGCCTTGTCGTCACCGAAGGGCACGTGATGGAACGGGATGCCGTGCGCGCGGGTGACGTCGCCGAGCACGTCGTGGTTGCCGATCACGGCCCGCACGTCGGCGTCCAGCTCCCCCGAGGCGACCCGGCCGAGCAGATCGTAGAGGCAGTGCCCCTCGCGGGACACCAGCAGCACGACGCGGGGGCGCTCCCCGGTGTCGTCGATGCGCCAGTCGGTCTCCGACCCGAGCGACCGGGCCACCCCGGCGAAGCGCGCGCGCAGCTCGGACACGTCGAACGGCACGGAGTCGGCGCTCACGACCTGGCGCGTGAAGAACCATCCCGTGTCCGGGTCGGTGTGGTAGGCGGCCTCGACGATCCAGCCCCCGATCTCGGCGAGGAAGGAGGAGATACGGGCGACGATGCCGGTGCGGTCTGGGCAGCCGAAGGTGATGACGTACTGGCGTTGCTGCACGGGTTCCCATTGTCGCTGGTCACTGTGGCCGCCGCGCGGGCGGCCCCCTCCTTCCCGGCGGGCGCGACCCGGGTTCGGCGCCGGGCGAGCAGCCTGCGTCCGAGCTCGGCGAGACCGGCGGGGA
>NZ_KB912649.1:61245-67312 GCF_000383795.1 Saccharomonospora saliphila YIM 90502 | reverse complement strand
CGGGCACCGCGCGGGGGACTGGGCGGATGCGCTGGGCCGGGTCGCGCTCGACGCGGACACGCGGGAACGGCTGTCGTCGGGCGCGCGGCGGCACGCGGAGCGGTTCTCCTGGCAGCGGACGACGGACGCACTCGTGGAGACCTACGCGGAGGCCACGCGTGCCTTCCGCGGCACGACACTGGAGGTGGCGGTGTGAGCGCGCGCGACGAGAGCGGTGACCGGCCGGTGCGCGAGGTCGACGCGGTGGTCCGCTCGGCGTTGGAGGCGGCCGGGCTGGACTACGACCGCAAGGGCGAGGGGGTGTACTTCGTCACACTGCCCGGTACGAAGAAGCTCCAGACGAACTGCTGGCTGGTCGCCAGGGAGCACTCGTTCGCCGTGGAGGCGTTCGTGTGCCGGCGCCCGGACGAGGCCCACGAGGAGGTCTACCGGTTCCTGCTGCGCCGCAACGCCAAGCTCTACGGCGTGCACTACACGCTCGACGCGACGGGCGACATCTACCTGGTCGGCAGACTCGGCCCCGACACCGTCACCGAGGCCGAGCTCGACAAGCTGCTGGGGCAGGTGCTCGAGGCCGCCGACGGAGACTTCAACACGCTGCTGGAGCTGGGCTTCGCCGAGTCGATCCGCAGGGAGTGGAACTGGCGCGTCTCCCGCGGGGAGTCGCTGGCCAACCTCCAGGCGTTCCGGCACCTCATCGAACCCGAGGGCACGCACACCCCCGGCTCGCTCACAGGGGACTGACGCCGCGCCGCGTAGCGTGCGGTTCCGGGTTGCTCGCCGGTGCCGCGAGGTAGCTCCGTGTTTCAGCACGGGCGTGAGGGCCTTCCGCGGCACCGAGCCAGTGACGCGTGCCGTGGTGTCGGCGGTGGGAGAAGGTGCGTCGCGGGGCGGCTCGAGGGAGGGGGGAGTCGCGAACTCGAGCCGCCCCGCTGACGCTCCCGCCTCGTGGACCCGGTGGCGAGGGGGATGCCAACGGGGCCGGCGGGCCGCAGCTCGGCAGGGGGGAGACGAGCTGCGCCTGTACCCGCGTCCGGCCGGGGAGTGCGTGGTGACCGGCCGAGCGGGTTGTAAGCCAACTTGTCAGACTCGGGTCCGTAATCACAAGGCTACGCAGTACCCCGTTTGGGTGATTTTGCGGCAGATCGTTAACGCTTTGCGATTTCTGTAACCACAGCGACCTCTTCTCGGGAGCACGCGAGGGGGTCGGACCAAAATCGACCGGGCATTACGACACAGTAAGTGAATATTCAGGCAGTCCCTACCACTCGAACGGCCCTCTGGCACGCTGGACGTATGGCCGAACTTGGGACCTTGGTGCTGCTGCGGCACGGGCAGAGCACATGGAACGCGGAGAATCTGTTCACCGGCTGGGTCGACGTCCCGCTGTCCGAGCTGGGCGAAGACGAGGCGCGACGCGGCGGTGATCTGCTCGGGGAAGCAGGGCTGCTGCCGGACGTCGTGCACACCTCCCTGCTGCGCCGTGCCGTCTCCACGGCGAACATCGCGCTCGACCAGGCCGACCGGCACTGGATCGACGTACGCCGGAGCTGGCGGCTCAACGAGCGCCACTACGGCGCGCTCCAGGGCAAGGACAAGAAGCAGACGCTGGAGGAGTTCGGCGAGGAGCAGTTCATGTTGTGGCGGCGCTCCTTCGACACGCCGCCACCGCCGATCGAGCCGGGAAGCGAGTACAGCCAGGACTCCGACGCGCGCTACGCGGACCTCGGCGCCGACATGCCGATGACCGAGTGCCTGAAGGACGTCGTCGCGCGGCTGCTGCCCTACTGGGAGTCGGCGATCGTGCCGGACCTGCGTGCCGGGCGCACGGTGCTCGTCGCGGCGCACGGGAACTCGCTGCGGGCCCTGGTCAAGCACCTCGACAACGTCTCCGACGACGACATCGCCGGGCTGAACATCCCCACCGGCATCCCGCTGCGCTACGACCTCGACGCGGAGTTGCGCCCCACCAACCCGGGCGGCACCTACCTCGACCCGGAGGAGGCGGCGAAGGCGGCGGCCGCCGTGGCGAGCCAGGGCCGCTGACCCCACCCCAGCCCGGCGAGTTGCCCCTGGGTGTCCGCGAGTTGCCCCTGGGTGTCCGCGAGTTGCCCCCTGGCGCTCGCGAGTTGCCCCTGGATGCCCGCGAGTTGCCCCTTGGGCGCCCGGCAAGTCGCCCCTTGCCGCTCTCCGGAGATTGCCAGCGGCCTGTGAGGGGCCCGCACGACGGGAAGCTGGAGGGTGCGGGGCTGGGGTTACTCGCGCCGGAAGGGGCAACTCGCCGACCGGAAGTGGCAACTCGCGGACCGGAAGTGGCAACTCGCCGACCGGGAGGGGCAACTCGCGGGGTGCTGGGAGTGAACGGGTGCTGACGCCGTGGTGAACAGTCGCAGTGGAGGTGTCGCGGCGGTCACGAGTGCGCGGCCGAGACTGGTCCATTCACCCGTTGTGGTGCTTACGATGCCCACGTGACGGCGTCCGCTTCGTTCGCGCTGGCCATCGCCGCGGTGGTGATCGGTCTTGTCGCCGGGTTCGCGCTCGCGCGCTACTCCGAACGCGCCCGGCGGCGGCCCACGGGGCCCACCGCGGCCGAGCTGCTCGATCGCTCCATGCGGTCGTCCGGCAACGGCGTGCTGGTGCTCAACCGCTTCGGCGACCTCGTGCTGCACAACCACCGTGCCGAGGAACTCGGCCTCGTGCGGCAGAACCACGCCGACCCGCGCACCCGCAAGGCCGCCGAGCAGGTGATGGAGACGGGCGAACCGACCGAGGTCGACCTCTCGCCGTTCACCGTCCGGCGCCGCGGTCCCGAGGCCGTGCTCGGGCATCTGCGCCCGCTCGGGGACGGCTACATCGTGGTGGAGGCCGTGGACCACTCCGAGGCCGTGCGGCTGGAGGCCACCCGGCGTGACTTCGTCGCCAACGTCAGCCACGAGCTCAAGACACCGGTCGGGGCCATCGCACTGCTCGCCGAGGCGGTGCTCGACGCCGCCGACGACGGTGACGAGGTCCGCCACTTCGGCGAGAAGATCCTGCGCGAGTCCACCCGGCTCGGCAAGCTGGTCACCGAACTGATCGCGCTGTCCCGGCTCCAGGGCGCCGAACGGTTGCCCGAGCTCACGACCGTGGACGTGGACGCCGTGGTCACCGAGGCGCTGGGCAGGACGAGGATCGCGGCCGAGGCGGCCGACATCCGCATCACCACCGACGCCGAGAGCGGACTGACCGTGGAGGGCGATCCGACCCTGCTCGTCACCGCCCTGTCGAACCTGTTGGACAACGCCGTGGCCTACTCCCACGCGGGGAGCCCGGTGTCGGTGAGCAGGCGGCGCAATGGTTCCTATGTCGAGATCGCCGTCACCGACCGGGGCATCGGCATCGCCGAAGACGCTCAGCAACGGGTGTTCGAGCGCTTCTACCGGGCCGACAAGGCACGCTCCCGCGCCACCGGCGGTACCGGGCTCGGCCTGGCCATCGTCAAGCACGTCGCCGCCAACCACGGCGGCGAGGTGCGCCTGTGGAGCAGTCCGGGCGTGGGGTCCACCTTCACCTTGTGCATCCCGGCGCACGCGGTCGCCGGCACCGGGCCGCACGACGGCCCTCCACCGGGCGAGGCCGGGCAGGACCGGGCGAACCGGACGGGACCAGCGGACACGCGACCGGCGGGCAACGAACCAGTAGAGACGGGACGAGTGGACACGGAACCGGCGGGCACGAGTCCGGAGGGGACCGGTCCGGACGGGACGGAGCCCGGGCGGCGCGACCCGGCCGGGGCCGCCGAGACCAGCGGACAGAAAGGAACGTCGTGACCAGGGTGCTGATCGTTGAGGACGAGGAGTCGTTCGCCGACCCGCTGGCCTTCCTGCTGCGGAAGGAGGGGTTCACCGCGGCCGTGGCCACCGACGGCGCGCAGGCGCTCGACGAATTCGATCGCAACGGCGCCGACATCGTGCTGCTCGACCTGATGCTGCCGGGCATGAGCGGCACGGACGTGTGCCGGCAGCTGCGTCAGCGCTCCGCCGTCCCCGTGATCATGGTCACCGCCAGGGACAGCGAGATCGACAAGGTGGTGGGGCTCGAACTCGGAGCCGACGACTACGTCACGAAGCCGTACTCGGCGCGCGAGCTGATCGCGCGGGTTCGGGCGGTGCTGCGCCGCGGTGGTGAGCCGGTGCCGGAGGAGGAGTCCGCGCCGCAGGTGCTCGCGGCGGGACCGGTGCGGATGGACGTCGAGCGGCACGTGGTCACCGTGGACGGTGCCGAGGTCGGGCTACCGCTCAAGGAGTTCGACCTGCTGGAGTACCTGCTGCGCAACGTCGGCCGGGTACTGACCCGCAACCAGCTCATCGACCGCGTGTGGGGAGCCGACTACGTCGGCGACACCAAGACGCTCGACGTCCACGTGAAGCGGCTGCGGTCCAAGATCGAGTCCGATCCCGGAGCACCGCGCCACCTGGTGACCGTGCGGGGGCTCGGCTACAAGTTCGAGGGCTGACACGCCCGCGTCCGGACACGCAGCGCGGTCGGCCGTGGACGCCGCGATCGGGTGGTATCGCCGACGCGGCGGTGACATCGGCGATGTCACAGCGGATTCACGGTCGCGGCGGGTACCGTAGGGCTTCGTGCGCCTAGGGGTACTCGACGTCGGGTCGAACACCGTCCACCTGCTCGTGGTGGACGCGCACCGTGGTGCCCACCCGACTCCGATGCACTCCGAGAAGAGCGTCGTGCGCCTGGTCGAGCGGATCGGGGACGACAACGAGATCGACAAGACCGCCGCCGACGAGCTGGTGCACGCCGTCGTGGCGGCGCGTGAGTCGGCACGCCGCCTCGGCTGCGAGGAGGTCATGGCCTTCGCCACCTCGGCGTTGCGCGACGCCGCGAACGCCTCCGACGTGCTCGGCCGGGTCCGTGAGGAGTCCGGCGTCGAGCTGCGCGTGCTGACCGGCGAACAGGAGGCGCGGCTGACCTTCCTGGCGGTGCGCCGCTGGTTCGGCTGGTCGGCGGGCCGGTTGCTCGTCCTCGACATCGGAGGTGGCTCGCTGGAGGTCGCGATGGGCGTGGACGAGGACCCCGACCTCGCCGAGTCGCTGCCGCTGGGCGCGGGCCGCCTCACCCGGACCCGGTTCGCGCACGACCCGCCGACGCGCTCCGAGGTGGTGGCGACGACGGCCTGGCTGGACGACCAGCTCTCCGGGCTCGCGCGGCGTGTTGCCCGGCAGGGTGAGCCCGATCGGGTGGTTGCCACCTCGAAGACGTTCCGGTCGCTGGCGCGCCTGACCGGGGCGGCGCCCTCGGCCGCCGGGCCCCGTGCCCGCCGGGCGCTCACCGACACGGCGTTGCGTCAACTGATCGCGTTCGTGTCCCGGATGTCGTCGGCGGACCTCGCCGAACTGGAGGGGGTGAGCGCGAGCAGGGCGCACCAGCTCGTCGCGGGCGCGCTGGTGGCGCAGAGCGCGATGCGGGCGTTGGCACTCGACGTGCTGGAAATCTGCCCGTGGGCGCTCCGGGAAGGTCTCATCCTCCGGCGGCTGGACCATTCCAACGGCGAGGACCAGACTGCACCTTTGACCGGCCAGGGTCGGCACTCATGACGCCGGGGTTCACACTAGACGCAGACAACGCGCGACGGGCACGGTGGAAGGGATGACTCGAGACAGCGACGGCGGGCGGGCGCAGAAAACTGTCGCCGAACTACTCGCCGAGCACGGCGGACAGGCCGGGGGCGAACCACGCCGCCGGCGGCGTCGCGCTGCCGAGGAGGACGACGCGTCCGGCGGTGGCCGCCCCGGTGTGACCGACACGGCGCCCCAGGCGATCATCGACCGCATCCGGTCGGAAGAGCCGTCCCAGCAGGCCCCACGGGACCATGGCCCGGGAGACGGTGACGCGGGCGGGAGGCGGCCCGCCGCCCCGCATGCTCCGCGCTCCCCGCACGCACCACAAGGACCGCAGGCACCACGAGCCCCCCAGGGGCCGCAGCCGGGCCAGGCGCCGTCGCCGCCTGCCCGGCCCCAGAACTCCGGTGAGTACCCCGCACCCGACGAGCACGGCAGGCCGCCGGCTC
>NZ_KB912649.1:58314-61145 GCF_000383795.1 Saccharomonospora saliphila YIM 90502 | reverse complement strand
GCCGCCACGGACTCCGCCGTGTGCCCGGCGCGCTGCCCGGGTCCGCGGCGGGACCGACGCGGTGACAGGGGTGTGCGCGGCGGTTCGGCCGCCACGGCCTCCGGACGGGTGTGCTGTTTCCCCTCGACAGGCGTCGCAGGAGTCCCACGTGTCCCGCTACCCTCGAAAGGAAGCACGCGCGTGTCGGTACCGCCCGGTGGGGAAGCCGGGCGGCACGGCGCGTGGCGGAGGGACACGGTGAATTGTTATGCCGCCGAGCGGACAATCGAGCGGACGAGAGGACCAGCCGGGCCCCCGGCACGTCCAGTTCCTGACGGTCGCCGAGGTGGCCTCGCTGATGCGGGTCTCCAAGATGACCGTCTACCGGCTGGTGCACTCGGGTGAACTGCCCGCGGCCCGGGTGGGCAAGTCGTTCCGGGTGCCCGAGCAGGCCGTCCACGACTATCTCGACAACGCCTACTTCGACGTGGGCTGAACCACCCGCACCCACTCTCCCGGCGCGGGCACCGGCGTGGCACGGACCCGTGCGGACCACACACGGGCCCACCGGCTAACCTGGTAGGCCGTTCGCGACCAACCGTTAGGAGTGGGTGTGGGTTCGGTCATCAAGAAGCGCCGGAAGCGTATGTCCAAGAAGAAGCACCGCAAGTTGCTGCGGCGCACCCGGGTGCAGCGCCGCAAGCAGGGCAAGTAAGCCGATCGCGCCGGGGCCGTCCCCCGGCACAGGGCCCGAGGGACAACCGATGCCGCCGAACGTCGTCCTCGTCACCGGCGTCGCTGGTGAACTCGGCGGCAGACTGCTGGCGCGGCTGGGTCGCGACACCGGCCCGGAACGCGTGCTCGGGATGGACTCCTCCGCCCCGGCCGACGCGGTGGCCGATGACCTCGGGCGCGCGGAGTTCGTGCGGGCCGACATCCGGAACCCGCTCATCTCGAAGATCATCACCGCGGCGAAGGTCGACACGGTGGTGCACGCCGGGCCGAGCTGCCGTCCGGCGGGTCCCGGCAGGCGCGCCGCGCGTAAGGAAGTCAACGTCATCGGCACCATGCGCCTGCTGGCCGCGTGCCAGCGCTCGCCGCACGTGCGCAAGCTCGTCGTCGTCTCCTCGTCGGCCGTCTACGGTGCGAGTGCCCGCTCGCAGGCCGTGTTCACCGAGGACGCGGATCTCGTGCCGGGTGCGGCCCACGGCTACGTCAGGGACGCGGTCGAGATCGAGGACTACGTGCGTGGCTTCGCCCGGCGCCGCCCCGACGTGACGGTGACCACGATGCGGTTGGCCGACCTCATCGGCGCGGGCATGGACACGGTTTTCGCCCGCTACCTCGCGCTGCCGGTGGTGCCGACGGTGTTCGGCTTCGACGGGCGGCTGCAACTGCTGCACGCCGAGGACGCGCTGGCCGTGCTCGGCCACGCCACCCTGCGCGACCGGCCGGGTGTGTTCAACGTCGCGGGCGATGGCGTGGTCACCGTCTCCCAGGCGGTGCGCCGGGCGGGCCGGGTGGAGTGGCCGGTACCGCGCGGGCTCCTGCCGTCGGTCGGGCGGGCGTTGCGCGGAGCGCGCGGGGTGCACCTGTCCGCCGAGAACGCGCGGCTGCTCAGTTACGGCCGCGTGGTAGACACCACCCGGCTCACACGCGAGTTCGGCTACACACCCCGGTTCAGCACCGCCGAGGCACTGGACGATCACGTGCGCGACCGCCCGGCGCCCGCCGTGCTCGGCGCGGACGCGCTCGCGGACGCGCTCGACTCGGTGCAGAGGTGGAGGAGCACACGGTGACGGGATCGCCCGCCCGGATCATTCCGTTCGACCGGGACGCGGGCCGTGACGCCCGCGGGGACCGCGACGCGCCGGTCGTGCCACTGCCCGGTGCGAACACCGGCGAGACCGACGGTGACGCGCTCGGCCGCGTGCTGGCGTTCCTGCGCGACCGCGTCACCGGTGAGCACACCGTCGACGAGTTCGGATTCGACGCCGAGCTGACCGAGACGGTGCTTCTGCCCGCACTGCGACCGCTCTACGACCGGTGGTTCCGCGTGCGGGCGCACGGGGCCGAGAACCTGCCCGCGAGCGGCGGCGCGTTGCTGGTGTGCAACCACTCCGGTGTTCTGCCGCTCGACGCGATGATGACGGCGGTCGCCGTGCACGACGAGCACCCCGAGCGGCGGTTCCTGCGCATGCTCGGCGCGGACCTGGTGTTCCGCACGCCCGTGCTCGCCTCGCTGGCCCGCCGGTCGGGACAGACCCTGGCCTGCCACCCGGACGCCGAGCGCCTGCTCGGGCGCGGCGAGCTGGTCGGGGTGTGGCCTGAGGGCTACAAGGGTGTCGGTAAGCCGTTCTCCGCCCGGTACCGGTTGCAGCGGTTCGGCCGGGGCGGGTTCGTGGCGGCGGCGCTGCGCACCGGGGTGCCGATCATCCCGTGCGCGATCGTCGGTGCTGAGGAGATCTACCCGAAGATCGGCGATATCCGGCCGCTGGCCCGGCTGCTCGGACTGCCGTACTTCCCGGTGACGCCGTTCTTCCCGCTGCTCGGGCCACTGGGCGCGGTGCCGTTGCCGACCGCGTGGCACATCGAGTTCGGCGAGCCGCTGCCGACCGACTCCTACGGGTCCGACGCCTCCGACGATCAGATGCTCGTGCTCGGGTTGACCGACCAGGTTCGCGAGGCCATCCAGCGGATGCTCTACCGCAGGCTCGCGGCGCGGCGGGGTCCCTTCAGCGGCTGAGTTGCGGCGCGCCGAACAGTTCGCCTCGCGCCTCGGCCGTCGCGATCGTCGTGACCGCGCCCCGGACCGCCGGGGGTCAGGCCGCGCGCTTGCGGTAGGCCATGCC
>NZ_KB912649.1:50039-58214 GCF_000383795.1 Saccharomonospora saliphila YIM 90502 | reverse complement strand
CGCCGTCGGGCGGCTGCGCGTGGCCGAGCCCGTGCCGCCGCTGCCGAGCGGGGCCGATTTCGCGCGGCAGGGCACGCCGTCGTTTCTCACCCCGAACGCGAACTTCTACCGCATCGACACCGCGCTCGTGGTGCCGCAGGTCCGTGCCGAGGACTGGACGCTGCGGGTGCACGGGATGGTCGATTCCGAGCTCAGCCTGTCCTACGACGACATCCGGTCCCGCCCGCTCGTCGAACGCCGGGTCACGCTGTGCTGCGTGTCGAACCCGGTGGGCGGGCCCTACGTCTCCACGGCGACCTTCGTCGGGGTCGAACTCGCCGACCTGCTCGAGGAGGCCGGGGTGCGTCCCGGCGCGCGACAGTTGTTCTCCACCAGCGCCGACGGATGGACCTGCGGCACGCCCGTGGGCGCCGCGCTCGACCGCGAGCGGGGAGCCCTGCTGGCTCTCGGGATGAACGGCGAGCCGCTGCCGCTGGAGCACGGGTTCCCGGCACGCATGGTGGTGCCGGGCCTGTACGGCTACGTGTCGGCGACGAAGTGGGTGGTGGACATGGAGGTCACCACGTGGAACGCCCGCCGTGCCTACTGGCTCGAACGCGACTGGGCGCGCGAGGCGCCGGTGAAGACGCAGTCCCGCGTCGACCGGCCGCGCGAGTCCGCGACGGTGGGCCTCGGCACGGTCACCGCGGCGGGAGTGGCGTGGGCCCAGCCGACGGGTGTGGAGGCGGTGCGGGTGCGGCTCGACGACGGCCCGTGGCGCGAGGCCGACCTCGCCGCCGACGTCAGCGACGACACCTGGCGAATGTGGCGGATCGACCTGGAGATCACCGAGCCCGGCGAGCACCGCGTCACCTGCCGCGCGGTGGACAAGTCCGGCTCCGCGCAAACCGGCGAGCGCGCCCCCGTGCTGCCCGACGGGGCGACGGGCTGGCACACGGTGGCGTTCACCGCACGCTGAGCCCGCCGAGGGGAAGCAGCCCGAACGGGCGGGTACCGTGGTGGGCGGCCCCGGGGCCACCGGGCGTGGACATCGGCGCTGGTGTGGCCTGCGTCAACGTTCTCACCAGCTACTTTGTGCCTACGTTCACAAGTGGCTAACGTAGGGCCATCGCCGAGCGGGGCCGGTATCGAACACTACGGGACCCCGTCCGGTCAAGAGTGGATTTCCTTTTCGGTGACAGGAGACCAGCGTGGTGGCACAGCGTGGCCGGCGCACCGGGTCCTCGTCGCAGTCCGGTTCGAGGGCGGCCTCGGGACGGGCGCGGCGGGTGCCGGACGCCGACGACGCGCCCACCGCGGAGATGCCCGCGGTCGACGGGGCCGACGGTGACGGTGACTCCGAGCTGCGGGTCCGCGCGGTGCCGGAGGCCGCGGTCGCCCGGCTCGCCGTGTACCTGCGGGTGCTCTCGGCGATGGCCGAGCAGGGTGCCACGACCGTGTCGAGCGAGGAGCTCTCGTCGGCGGCCGGGGTGAACTCGGCCAAGCTGCGCAAGGACCTCTCCTACATCGGCTCGTACGGCACGCGCGGTGTCGGGTACGAGGTCGAGGTGCTCATCGGGCAGATCGAGCGCACGCTCGGGCTGACCCGCCAGCACCGGGTCGCCGTGGTGGGAATCGGGAATCTCGGGCACGCGTTGGCCAATTACGGAGGGTTCCCCGGACGCGGTTTCCCCGTCGAGGCGCTCTTCGACATCGACCCCGACCTGGTCGGGGTTCCGGTGGGCGGCATACCGGTCTCACACCTTGAGGACATTCCCCGGGTGTGTGCCGACCGGGGCGTCTCCATCGGGGTCATCGCGACGCCGCCGACCGCGGCGCAGTCGGTGTGCGACCGCCTCGTGGCGGGCGGGGTGCAGTGCATCCTGAACTTCGCCCCCGTGGTGTTGCAGGTTCCCGAACATGTCGAGGTGCGAAAGGTCGACCTGGCTGTGGAGTTGCAGATCTTGTCCTTCCATGTGGCCCGCAGGGCCGACGGTGAACCGGACGGCCGGGTCGTCTCCGACGTCGAGGGTGTGGCCGGCGTCGACGGCGTGGTGATGCCGTCGTGAGCGTGCTCGCCCTCGGGCTGTCCCACCGCACGGCCGACCTGACCACCCTGGAGCGGGCCGCCGTGCCCGCCACCGACGTGGTCAAGGTCCTCGACGAGCTCCAGCAGGCCGACGACGTCTCCGAGGTCATGCTGCTGTCGACGTGCAACCGCATCGAGGTCTACGCGGTCGTGGAGACCTTCCACGGCGGACTGGCCTCCATCGCCGACGTGCTGGCCCGGCAGGCCGGTATGGAGGCCGCCGAGTTGTACGACACCTATTACGTGCACTACGCGGGCGCCGCGGTCGAGCACGTGTTCTCCGTGGCCTCCGGGCTCGACTCGATGGTCGTCGGCGAGACGCAGATCCTCGGCCAGGTGCGGTCGGCCTACGCCACCGCGCGCGAGGCGGGCACCGTCGGCCGCACCCTGCACGAGCTGATCCAGACCACCCTGCGGGTGGGCAAACGCGTCCACACCGAGACCGGCCTGGACACCCTGGGGGCCTCGGTGGTCTCCGAGGCGCTCGCCGCCGCCGGGGAGCTCGAAGGCAGGCGCGCGCTGATCATCGGCGCGGGGTCCATGGGAGCGCTCGCGGCATCCCAGCTGCGCCAGGCCGGTATCGCCGACCTGGTCGTGGCCAACCGCACCGTCGAGAAGGCCGAGCGGCTCGCGGACTCGGTCGCCGAGCAGGGCGTGCTCGCCCGCGCCGTGCCGATGAGCGAGCTGGCCGCCGAGGTGTCCCGTGCCGACGTGGTGATCTCCTGCACCGGCGCGAAGGCCGCCGTGCTGGGTGTGGAACACCTGGCCTATCTCGACGACGGGGCCGGAGTGAAGCCGCTGGTCGTCTGCGACCTGGGTCTGCCCCGTGACGTCGAGCCCGCCGTCGGCGAGGCGCCCGGTGTGTCGCTGGTCGACCTGGAGACGGTACGCAAGCGGATGGCCTCCTCCGGCACCGCCACGACCGAGAAGCAGATCGCGCGCGCGTCCGGGATCGTGCTCGACGAGGTGCGTGCCTACCTGGCGGGGCAGCGCAGCGCCGCCGTCACCCCGACGGTGACCGCGCTGCGCCAGCGCGCCGCCGAAGTGGTCGACGCCGAACTGCTCCGGCTCGACCGGCGGCTGCCCGAGCTGGAGCCGGGCGTGCGCGACGAGGTGAACCGCACGGTGCGCCGGGTCGTGGACAAGCTCCTGCACGCGCCGACCGTGCGCGTCAAACAGCTGGCCGCCGAGGAGAAGGCGGGCACCGACTACGCCAACGCGCTGCGTGAGCTGTTCGAGCTCGACCCGCAGGCGCCGAAGTCGGTGTCGAGCCCGTCCTCGGTGTCCAAGCACGACCAGATCGACGGGGACCAGAGTGGCTGACGGAATCATTCGGATCGGCACGCGCGGCAGCAAGCTCGCGCTGGCTCAGACCGGCACGGTCGCGCAGCGGCTGACCGACGCGGGACAGCGGGTGGAGATCGTGCCCGTCTCCACGCCCGGGGACCGCTCCTCCGCCCCGATCGCCGAGATCGGGGTGGGAGTGTTCACCTCGGCGCTGCGCGAGGCGCTGCTTCAGGGAGACGTCGATGTCGCCGTGCACTCGTACAAGGACCTGCCCACGGCCGCCGAGGAGGGGCTGGCGCTGGCCGCGGTGCCACCGCGCGAGGATCCGCGCGACGCGCTGATCGCCCGGGACGGGCTGCGGTTGGGCGAGCTGCCCCCCGGCTCCACCGTGGGCACCGGCTCGCCGCGCAGGATGGCTCAACTCCGCGCGCTCGGGCTCGGACTGAACGTCGTGCCCGTCCGGGGCAACATCGATACCCGCATCGGCAAGGTCACCTCGGGTGAGCTGGACGCGGTGGTGCTCGCCCGGGCGGGGTTGGCGAGGGTCGGCAGGGTCGGTGAGATCACCGAGAGCCTGGACCCGCTCCAGATGCTTCCCGCTCCGGCACAGGGCGCCCTCGCCGTGGAGACCCGCGTCGACGACGTGGACACCGAACACCTGCTTCACTCGATCGTGGATGACGCGGTGACACGGGTGGCCGTGACGGCGGAGCGTGCCATGCTGGCGGCGCTCGAAGCCGGTTGCAGCGCACCCGTGGGCGCGCTGGCCGAGGTCGTGGAGGATCTGGACAGCGAAGGGGCCGTGGTGGAGCGGCTCTCGCTGCGAGGCGTCGCCGCCACCGAGGGCGAAGGCGACTCCGTGCGCATCCTGCGCGCCTCGGCGGTGGCCGACATCCGGGAGGCCGAGCAGCTGGGCAGCTCGCTGGCCGCCGAACTGCTCGATCTCGGCGCGGGCGCGCTGTCGCACTGACCGGACCAGCGCGGCACACCGGCGAGCGCGGCACACCCCGACAACAGCAGCAGCGGCGCCGGCCGTCCGGATGGGGACGGTCGGCGGCGAACGCCGTCCGCCGGGACAGTGGGCGACAGGGCTGTCCTTCGGACGGACGACGATGGCTGTCCCCCGGACAGTGGACGACAGGGCTGTCCTTCGGACAGTGGAGGACGACCGCCTTCGGGGCGGTGGACGACGAACCCGCCCTCGGGGCGGTGGCAGACGAGGAGAGACGACGTACATGACCCCCGCACGCAAGACCACGGGGCGCGTCGCCTTCGTGGGCTCGGGCCCCGGGGACGCCGGACTGCTCACGGTCCGCGCCCAGGAGCTGCTCGCGAAGGCCGACCTCGTGGTGACCGACCCGGACGTGCCCTCCGGCGTGCTCACCTACGCGGGCGCCGAGGCCGAGGTGCGCCCCGCCGTCGGCGAGCCCGGTGACGTCGCCAAGGACCTGACCTCGGAGGCGAAGGCAGGCAGGCTGGTGTTGCGGCTGACCGCAGGGGACCCGCTGACCCACTCCGCCGTGGTGGCGGAGGTGCAGGCCGTCTCCCGCACCAGCGCGGTGTTCGACGTGGTGCCCGGGGTCTCGCCCGGCGCCGCCGTGCCCGCCTACGCCGGTGTGGCGCTCGGTGGCGCGCACGCCGAGGTGGACCTGCGTGGCGAGGTCGACTGGGCCGGCCTGGCGGGCACCCCTGGCCCGCTGGTACTGCACGCGACGTCGAGCCACCTGGCCGAGGCGGCCTCCGCGCTGGTCGAGCACGGGCTGTCGCCGCAGACTCCGGTCGCTGTGACCTCGAACGGCACCGTGAACACCCAGCGCACCGTCGACTCGACGCTGGCGTCGGTGGCCGCCGACGCCGGTGAGGTCGCGGGGCCGCTGGTGGTCACCGTCGGCGAGCCCGTCGGCAACCGGCAGAAGCTGTCCTGGTGGGAGTCGCGCGCGCTGTACGGGTGGAAGGTGCTCGTGCCGCGCACCAAGGAGCAGGCCGGGGACATGGCCGAGCGGCTGCGCAGCCACGGTGCCAGCTCCCACGAGGTGCCCACGATCTCGGTCGAGCCGCCGCGCAGCCCCGCGCAGATGGAACGCGCGGTCAAGGGCCTCGTCGACGGGCGGTACCAGTGGATCGTGTTCACCTCCACCAACGCCGTGCGGGCGGTGCTGGAGAAGTTCTCCGAGTTCGGCCTCGACGCGCGGGCCTTCTCCGGCGTCAAGATCGCCTGCGTGGGCGAGTCCACGGCTGAGAAGGTGCGCTCGTTCGGCATCATCCCCGAGCTGGTGCCCTCCGGTGAGCAGTCCAGCGAGGGCCTGCTCGAGGAGTTCCCGCCGTTCGACGACGTGCTCGACCCGGTCAACCGGGTGCTGCTGCCGCGCGCCGACATCGCCACCGAGACGCTGTCGGCCGGGTTGCAGGAACGCGGCTGGGAGGTCGACGACGTCACCGCCTACCGCACGGTCCGCGCGGCGCCGCCGCCCGCCGAGACCCGTGAAATGATCAAGACCGGCGGGTTCGACGCGGTGTGCTTCACCTCGTCGTCCACGGTGCGCAACCTCGTCGGCATCGCGGGCAAGCCGCACGCGCGCACACTCGTGGCCTGCATCGGCCCGAAGACGGCCGAGACCGCCGTCGAGTTCGGGCTGCGCGTCGACGTGCGCCCGGACCAGCCGAACGCGGTGATGCTGGTGGACGCCCTCGCCGAGCACGCGGCCAAGCTCCGTGCCGAGGGCGCCCTGCCCCCGCCGCGCAAGGCCAAGCGCTCCCGCCGCTCCTGACCCACGCCTGTTGTCAAGTCGTCAAGGCCTCCTTTACTGCACTCAACGCAGTGAAGGAGGCCTTGACGGCACCAGACGCAGTGAAGGAGGCCTTGACGGCATGTGGGGCGGGTGTGGTGACGGAGTAGGGTGGCGGGGTGTTTCCCGAGCATCGTCCTCGTCGGTTGCGCAGCACACCGGCCGTGCGGCGGCTGGTGAGTGAGACGACGCTGCGCCCGCGCCAGTTGATCCTGCCCCTGTTCGTGGCCGAGGGCGCCGACGCGCCCCGCCCGATCAGCAGCATGCCCGGCGTCGTTCAGCACACCCGGGATTCGTTGCGCAAGGCCGCCGTCGACGCGGTGCACGCCGGGGTCGGAGGGCTGATGCTCTTCGGCGTCCCCGCCACGCGGGACGCCACGGGCTCCGGCGCCACTGACGAGCACGGCATCCTCAACGTCGCCCTGCGTGACCTTCGCGGCGAGCTCGGCGACGACACGGTGCTCATGGCCGACACCTGCCTCGACGAGTTCACCGACCACGGGCACTGCGGCGTGCTCGACCGGCACGGCGGGGTGGACAACGACGCCACGCTCGACCGCTACGCCGAGATGGCCCGGGCGCAGGCCGACGCCGGGGCGCACATGCTCGGCCCCAGCGGCATGATGGACGGCCAGGTCGGCGTGATCCGGCGGGCGCTCGACGACGCCGGGCACACCGGCGTGGGCATCCTCGCCTACTCGGCCAAGTACGCCAGCGCCTTCTACGGCCCGTTCCGGGAGGCCGTCGACTCGCAGTTGCGGGGCGACCGCAACACCTACCAGCAGGACCCCGCCAACGCGCGGGAGGCGCTGCGCGAGGTGGAGCTCGACGTCGCCGAGGGCGCCGACGCCGTGATGATCAAGCCCGCCATGACCTACCTCGACGTCGTCCGCGCCGTGGCCGAATCGTCGCCGGTGCCGGTCGCGGCCTACAACATCTCGGGTGAGTACTCGATGGTCGAGGCCGCCGCCGCGCACGGCTGGCTCGACCGGCGCCGCACCGTGCTGGAGACGTTGACCTCCATCCGCAGGGCGGGGGCCGATCTGATTCTGAGCTACTGGGCGGCTGAAGCGGCGGGCTGGCTGGACTAGAGTCACGACCGTGACGAATTCAGGCGAGTCGGACGAACAGCGCCGCGCACGCGGCCTTCCCCCGGAGCCGAGCGTGCCCGGGCAGCGGCGGGACACGCCGAGTCCGCCGACGCCGGTCGCCGTGTCGTTCTGGTTGTTCGTCGCCTCGGGCGTGGTGCTGGTGGCCGGGTTCGGCTACACCCTGCTGCGCAAGCAGGAGCTCGTGGATGCCCTCGTCGAGATCAACACCGACCAGTCGATCACGCGGGAGCAGATCGAGGCGGGGGCGACCAACCTGCTGTGGACGCTGTTCGTGGGCGCGATCGTGTTCGCCGTCCTGTTCGGGCTGTTCGCGTGGAAGGCGCGGGAAGGAGCCCGGTCGGCGCGCACGGTGCTCACCGTGCTCGCCGCCGTCACGCTGATCTTCCAGATGGTGCTGTTCAACAGCCTCATCACGCTCGCCGCGGTGTTCCTCGCCGTCGTCGGCACGGTGTTGCTCTGGCTGCCGAGCGTGCGCCAGTACTTCCCGAAGGCGGGGAGGTCGTTGCGCTGACGGCGGCGGACGACACCGGCGACGAGGCCGGTGAGGCGGCTGGGGACGGGACCGGCGAGGCGGCCACGGATGGAGAGACCACCGGCGAGGCGGCCGGATACACCGAGTCCGGTGCCAGCGGTTCGGCACTGCTCTGGGGTCCGGCGTTCGCGCTGGCCGGGTACGTGGTCGAGGTGGCCAGCGGCCTCCGCACCCACGCGCTGGGCTGGGCGATCGCCGGTCTCGCGCTGCTGGCGCTGACGGCGCTGTGGGTGCGGGCGCGCAGGCGGTACCTCGCGGTGCGCGTCGGCGGTGGACACCTCCGCCAGGGCACCGAGCTGCTGCCTCTCGACCGCGTGGCCGCCGTCGACCCGCCGCTCCGCGAGGACGGCACCGATCCGGAGAGCGCCGAGCGACAGGGCGGTGACCGGA
>NZ_KB912649.1:39039-49939 GCF_000383795.1 Saccharomonospora saliphila YIM 90502 | reverse complement strand
CTCCGACCGGATGATGATGTTCGACCAGGGACAGGTGATCGAAGAGGCGCCGCCGGAGAAGCTGTTCTCCGACCCTGAGCAACCGCGCACCCGCGAATTCCTGCACGCGGTACTCGGCCGGTCCTGACCCGCCGACCGGGTCCGCCGACACCTCCTGTCGGAAGTCCACCCGCATTCCGTCGGGGTCGAGCGTCCTGCGGGCGGGCGGCCCCAGACGCGCGGACTCGCGGGGCGTGGGGCGTCACGACGGGGCGTTGCGCACGATCGTGCACCTGTTGCGGCACGGCGAGGTGTACAACCCGCACGGCGTGCTCTACGGGCGGATGCCCGGCTATTCGCTCTCCGAGCGGGGCAGGCAGCAGGCCGTCACGGTCGCCGAGACGCTCGCGCCACACAACGTGGTCGCGGTCGTGGCCTCGCCGCTGGAGCGGGCGCAGGAGACGGCCGGTCCGATCGCGGCGGCGCACCGGCTCGACGTCGGCACCGACGAACGGCTCATCGAGGCGGGCAATCTCTTCGAGGGTGAGCGGGTCAGTGTCGGCGACGGGGCGCTGCGGCAGCCGAGGCACTGGTCGAAGCTGCGCAACCCAGTACTGCCGTCGTGGGGAGAACCGTACCTGGAGATCGCGCACCGGATGCTCGGCGCGGTGCACACCGCCCGCGCGGCGGCCGAGGGTGCCGAGGCGGTCTGTGTGTCGCACCAGCTCCCGATCTGGACGTTGCGCCGCTTCGTCGAGGGGCGGCGGCTCTGGCACGACCCCCGGCGGCGCCAGTGCTCGCTGGCGTCGCTGACGAGCCTGGTCTTCGCGGGTGAGTCGCTGGTCGAGGTCGTCTACAGCGAACCGGCGGGCAGCACGGACCCGACCGTCACGGGCGCCTGAACCCGAGGCCGACGCCGCTTCGAGACCTCGATCACCGAGCGTGAACGATTCGGTAACCTTCCTGCCCTCCTGTCCGAGACGTCGGGTTTACTCATCGAGGCAAGTCGAGCAGTGACAGGAAGGCCGAGAGAGTGAGCAACGAAGAGCAGTCGTCCCAGCAGGAGCAGGCCCCCTCGGGTGGGAACTGGTTCGCCCGGCACAAGATCCTCACGGGCGTGCTCGTCGTCGTCGTACTGGCTGGTATCGGCGCGGCGATGGGTGGCGGCGGCGATTCGGACGGTAACGCCGATGCCGGGTCCGTGGAGACGTCGACCGGTGCGGACGGGGTCGAGGAGGTCGCCGACGGTGACTCGGACGGCGATGCGGAGTCGGAGACCGTCGGACTGAACACGCCCGCGCGGGACGGCAAGTTCGAGTTCACGGTGAGTGAGGTGGACTGCGGGCACGCCGAGGTCGGCGACGAGTTCCTCGGCAAGCAGGCGCAGGGCCAGTTCTGCCTGGTTTCGATGACGGTCGAGAACATCGGCGACGAGCCGCAGAGCCTGTTCGGGGACAACCAGAAGCTCTTCGACTCCGACGGACGCGAGTTCTCGGCCGACACCGAGGCCGGGGTGTATGTCGGGCAGGAGAACCAGACCCTGTTCGAGGAGATCAACCCGGGCAACACGCTCGAGGGAGTCGTCGTGTTCGACATCCCGGAGGACGCGACACCGGCCACACTCGAACTGCACGATTCCGCCTTCAGCGGTGGCGTGGAAGTCACACTCTGAGGCGCTCGCCTAACATCGATGGGCACAGTGGAGCCGGGAACCGCCCCCGCGCGGCCGCCCGGCTCCCCGCACGACCCGCTCAGGTGAGGCACGCATGTTGTCGCGGAGAACGCAGTCCGTCCGTACCCGGCACACCGGGTCAGTGACACCGACCGCACGGCGTGGCGCGCTGGCCGTGGTGCTCGCGGCCGTGGTGCTCGTGGCCACCGGGTGCTCCGGGGGTGGCGGCGGCTACGAGTTCGTCTCGCCCGGCGGGCAGACCGACATCCACTACGCCGAGTCCGAGCGGCAGCCGCTGCCGGAGGTCGCGGGGGAGGACCTGTTCGACCCGAACAAGCGCATCGCCGCCTCCGATTTCGAGGGCAAGGTGCTGCTGATCAACCTGTGGGGCCAGTGGTGCGGGCCGTGCCGGGTGGAGGCGCCGGAGTTGCAGGCGCTCTACGAGGAGACCCGGGACGACGGCGTGCGGCTGCTCGGCATCGACCTGCGCGACTACGACCGCTCGGCCCCCCAGGACTTCATGCGGGACCGGGGCCTGACCTACCCGTCGATCTATGACCCTTCGGGCCGGTCGCTGCTGAACCTGACGGGTTACCCGCGCAGCGTCGTCCCGTCGACCATCGTGGTGGACCGCCAGGGCCGCGTCGCCGCGATCTTCCTCCGTGACGTCCTGGCCGAGGACCTCCGCCCGGTCGTCAACCGCCTCGCCGCCGAGCCTGCCGCCTGACCCACCCGCGAGTTGCCCCTCCTCACCCGCGAGTTGCCCTTTCCCGCACGCGAGTTGCCCTTTCCCGCACGCGAGTTGCCCGGCGCGGTAGCCGTTCCGCGCCGGAGTCACCCCGTACCCGCCGCCGAGGCGTCGGCGTGGCCTGCGTCTCGTCCGCGCCGGTGGCGGGTGAGGCGGTGGGCTTCACAGGATTCGTATTCCCTACGCTGAGGCTCGTGGACGCGGTGAACGAGCTGGCGGTGTCCGGGCCGCTGCTGCTCGCGGCAGGCCTCTCGCTGCTCGCGGGCGCGATCTCCTTCGCGTCCCCGTGTGTGGTGCCGCTCGTTCCCGGCTACCTCGCGTACCTGTCCGCGCTGGTCGGTTCCGACGCGCCCGCTGTGCGCGGGGGCGAGGAGCGTAAGCACGGCAGGCGCGCGGTCGTGGGCGCGGCCGGACTGTTCGTGCTCGGCTTCACCGTGGTGTTCACCCTCACCGTCGGCAGCCTCGTCTGGCTGGCGGACGCGCTGTTGACGAACCAGGAGCTGCTGCAACGCCTCGGCGGTGTCGTGATCATCGCGATGGCACTGGTGTTCCTGGGCTTCTTCCCGGCCCTCCAGCGCGACACCCGCCCGCACCACGTCCCCCGCGCGGGTGTGTGGGGTGCCCCTGTGCTCGGCGCGGTGTTCGGTCTCGGGTGGACGCCGTGTCTGGGGCCGACGCTCTCGGGCGTGCTCATGATCGCCAGCGCGAGCGGTGACGCGGCACTGCGGGGGTTCCTGCTCGTGCTGGTGTACTGCCTGGGCCTCGGCCTGCCGTTCGTGCTCCTGGCCGCGGGCGCGCGCTGGGCCGTGCATGCCACCGACTGGCTGCGCCGCAATGGCCGGACGGTGCAGATCGTCGGCGGTGTGCTGCTGCTCGCCGTCGGTGTGCTGCTGGTGACCGGCCTGTGGATGGAGCTGGTGAGCTGGATGCGGAACGCGTTCATCGTGGACACGAGGTTGCCGCTGTGACCGACACCGTCTCCCGCGAGTCCCGCCCGAGCCCCGCGGGCCACCGGCCCACGCGGACCCGCCGCGCCCTCGCGTTCGTCCGCAACACCTGGCGCGGCCTGACCTCGATGCGCACGGCGCTGGTGCTGCTGTTCCTGCTGGCGCTGGCCGCGCTGCCCGGCGCGCTGCTGCCGCAGCGGGAGCTCAACGCCTCCGAGACCGCCTCCTACATCGAAGAACACGGCTGGTGGGGTCGGCTGCTCGACCGGCTCCAGTTCTTCGACGTCTACTCCAGCGTCTGGTTCTCGGCGATCTACCTGCTGCTCATGGTGTCGCTGGTCGGGTGCCTGCTGCCGCGCACCACCGAGTACCTGCGCGCGATGCGGGCCGGGCCGGTGCTCACACCGCGCAACCTCGCCCGCCTGCCGCACCACGTGCGCGCCGAGACCGACGCGACGCCCGAGGAGGTGCTCGCCACCGCCCGGAAGCGCCTGCGCGGGTGGCGGACCGTCGAGCGGGAGGAGGCCGACGGCGTCCGCTCGCTCAGCGCCGAACGGGGCTACCTGCGCGAGGCCGGCAACCTGGTGTTCCACTTCGGCATGCTCGGCCTCATCGTCGCGTTCGCGCTGGGCGCGATGTACTCGTACGAGGGTCAGGTCATCGTCCACGCCGACGGGCAGGAGTTCTGCAACTCCGGCACCTTCAACTACGACTCGTTCGATCCCGGCCTGCGGGTCGACGGCACGCGACTGAGCCCGTTCTGCGTGCGGGTCAACGACTTCGACGCGACCTACACCGGCGTGGGACAGCCGATCGCCTACGAGGCCGACATCCAGTACCAGTCGGGTGCCGACCTGGAGTCCGGCACGTGGCGGCCGTACCACCTCGAGGTCAACGAACCCCTGCGCACGGCGGGCGACCGGGTCTATCTGCTCGGTCACGGCTACGCGCCGACGTTCACCGTGACCTACCCCGACGGCGACGTGCGCACGAAAACCATCCAGTGGCGGCCGAGCGATGAGACGACCATGCTCTCGCAGGGCGCGACCAAGTTCGACCCGCCAGGGGTGACCGACTCCGAACGGCGCCGGGAGCAGCAGCTCGCGATCACGGGCCTGTTCGCGCCGACCGCCGCCTTCCACGGCGACATCCTCACCTCGACACACCCCGGGCTGAACGACCCGGCGGTGGCCGTGGACGTCATGCGCGGGGAGCTGGCCGTGGAGGCCGGACGGTCGCAGTCGATCTTCGGCATCGACCAGTCGATGGTCGAGGCCGGGCGGCTGGAGCGTGTCGCCCGGGAGAACCTGCGTGTGGGCGAGGAGATCACGCTGGCCGACGGCACCCGGATCAGCTTCGACGGTGTCGATCAGTGGGCGTCGCTGCAGGTCTCGCACGACCCGACGCAAGTATGGGTGCTGGGCTTCGCCGTGGCCATGTTCGTCGGCCTGGGCGCCTCCCTGGCGGTGAAGCGGCGCCGCTTCTGGGTGCGGGTCACGCCCGCCGCCCCGGACGACGATGATCTCCGACGTACAGTAGTAGAGTTGGGCGGGCTCGCTCGTACCGATCAGGCCGGGTACGGCGAGGAGTTCACCGTGATCGCCGGTGACCTGCTGCATCGTGAGCCCGAGGGCGGAAAGGCGCGCTGATGCCGGTCGACGAGACGTTGTCGCAGTTCAGCGACTGGTCCTACACCACGGCGGTGGCGGTCTACGTGCTGGCGATGGTGTTCTTCCTTGTCGAGCAGTCGTTCGGGAGGAAGGGCAGGCAGGCCGCCGCGCGCACCCGCGACGAGCGGCTCGCCACGGCGTCGGCCTCCGGCGGTGGGGGCTCGGCACCGGTCACCGTGCTGACCGCCAAGGGCATGACCACCGGCGCCTCGGACCCGTCACGCGAACAGCGCACCCGCCCCGAACGCCTGGGACGCATGGGTGTCGCCCTCACCGTGCTCGCGGTGCTGCTGCACCTGGCCGCGCTCGTGTTGCGCGGCATGGCCACCAGCCGGGTGCCGTGGGGCAACATGTACGAGTACATCATGGCGATCTGCCTGGTCACGGTGATCGCCTGGCTGGTGATGCTGCGCAGGTACCCGGTGCGGCATCTGTCGGCCTTCGTGCTGCTGCCCGTGGTGATCCTGATGTTCGTGGGCGGCACGATGCTCTACGCCGTGGCAGCCCCGTTGCAGCCGGCGCTCCAGTCGTACTGGCTGGTGATCCACGTCGCCGCCGCGGCGGCGTCCTCCGGCGTGTTCCTGGTGCCGGGGGTGGCGAGCCTGTTGTATCTGGTGCGGGCCCGGCACGAACGGAATCCGGCGTCGTTCTCCCGGTTCGGTCCGCGCCTGCCCGCGCTCGAGGTGCTCGACCGGATCGCCTACCGCACGACCGTCTTCGCCTTCCCGGTGTTCACCTTCGGTGTGCTCTGCGGCGCGGTGTGGGCCGAGGCGGCGTGGGGCCGGTTCTGGGGATGGGACCCCAAGGAGACCGTGGCGTTCGTGGCGTGGGTGGTCTACGCCGCCTACCTGCACTCCCGTGCGACGGCGGGCTGGCGTGGTACCCGGGCGGCGGCCATCAACGTCGTCGGGTTCGCGGTGACGGTGTTCAACCTGTTCTTCGTGAACCTCGTCTCGGCCGGTCTTCACTCGTATGCGGGAGTCAGCTGACGTTCCGCGCCGACTCGGACTACCGTCGCACGGGGGACACGCGCAAGGGGGTATCTCGTAACCGAGGCGGAGGAGCGACGTGGTGACCGAACCTGACCACGACGGCGGGCACGACCAGCCGCTGCTCTCGGAGGCGAGCACGGATTCCACGCCCTACCCGGCCGGGACCGGCCCGGCTCAGGGGCCGCCCGTCGGCTACCCGCATCCGGCCGGACACGCCCCGCCGGCCGCGGGGCCGGTCTCCGGACCGTTCCCGGCGGCGGGCCCGTACCCGGCGGCGTACCCGAACGGTGCCTATCAGGACGCGCGTCAGCCCCGGCAGCCGTACGCGGGTTACGTCCACCCGGGGTACGGTGCGCCGCCGCATCCGCCGTACGCGGGCCCTCCGCAGGCCGGGCCGGGCGGCGTCCCGTTGCCGCAACCGCAGGGACGCCCCGCGCAGCACGGGCACGCCGACCTCGACAGCGCCCAGTTCGTGCGGAGGATGAAACGGCCCCCGCAGTCCGGTTGGCGCCGGTGGCTCTACCTCGGCACCGGCAAGCTCGTGAACCCGGGCGAGAGCCCGGCCGACCGCAGGCGCAGGGAGCTCGCGTCGCGGGTGAACCAACCGCTGCGCGGCTGCTACCGGATCGCGATGCTGAGCCTGAAGGGCGGCGTCGGCAAGACCACGATGACCACCGCCCTCGGTTCGACGTTCTCGTCGTTGCGCGGCGACCGCGTGATCGCCGTGGACGCCAACCCGGACCGGGGCACGCTCTCGCAGAAGATCCCGATCGAGACGTCGGCGACGGTGCGTCACCTGTTGCGCGACGCCGAGGGCATCACCCGCTACAGCGACGTGCGTGCCTACACCTCGCAGGGTCCGAGCAGGCTGGAGGTGCTGGCCAGCGAGTCCGATCCCGCGGTGTCGGAGGCGTTCTCCGAGCACGACTACCTGCGCGCGGTGAACCTGCTGGAACGCTTCTACAACCTCGTGTTCACCGACTGCGGCACCGGACTGATGCACTCCGCGATGAAGGGCGTGCTCGATTCGGCCGACTCACTCGTGGTGGTCTCGTCCGGTTCGCTCGACGGCGCGCGCAGCGCCTCGGCCACGCTCGACTGGCTCGACGCCCACGGCTACGGCGACCTGGTGGCACGCTCGGTCGCGGTGATCAACTCGGTGCGCCCGAACGCTGGGTCGGTCGATCTGGAGAAGTTGGCCGCCCACTTCGCGGCCCGGGTCCGCGCCGTGGCGCGGATTCCGTTCGACCCGCACCTCGAGGAGGGCGCGGAGATCGATCTGGAACGCCTGCATCGCGAGACCAGGGACGCGCTGCTGGAACTGGCGGCGACGGTGGCCGACGGATTCGCCGCCGACCGTCTCGTGCGCTGAGCCCGCCGCGCGTTCACGGGCGCTCGGGCCCTCGGAGGCGTCCTCCCTCAGGCGGTGCCCTCGTCGTCCTCCTTGCGCTGCTGCTCGCCGAGTTTGCGGAGGAAGTCGGGGTCGTCGTCCGGGGCGAGCGGCGCCGCCCGGCGCGAGGACACCCCGACGCGCTCGGCGCCGAAGGCCCGCCACAACAGGACGGCGATGGTGAGGGCGCCGATCGCCGCGAGCAGGTACAGCATGCTCGCTCCCTTCGGTGTGCTGCGCGAGAGGTACTCCGCACCCGAGATTAACCCGATTGTCGAGTTTACCGCCGCCGGGTACGCCCGGCCGTGTGGAGACCGCGCCTCGCCGTGATCGGGTCCGTCCGCGCGCCCAGTGCCGTGAAGGGCCCCTTCTCCGCGGGCAACGCGGGAAAGGGGCCCTTCACGGCACCGTGCGGGGCGTGCTCGTCAGTCGTGGGAGACCTGGCCCGCGTCGGTGGTCAGCTCGGCCAGAAGCTCGTTGACCTCGGACTCCCGGAAGCGCCGATGCCCCCCTGGCGTGCGGATCGAGCCGATTCGGCCCGCGGTGGCCCAGCGCGTCACCGTCTTCGGGTCGACTCGGAACAACGACGCAACTTCTCCCGGCGTGAGCAGCCGTCCTCCCGTGCTCGCGGTCACAGTCCGCCCTCCTTCGTTTGTCGCGCCGCAATCGTGGCACTTCACCCGCCGGGTACTCGAACGGTTGTCAACAGGTAAAGAGGTAGTAAGGGACAAACCGCCCGGTTCGGGCGGCACGAGAGCCACGGTGCTTCCGGTGCTCCACGTCCGCCCGCGTAGCCTCGACGAATGTGAGGACCAGCGTGAGCGAGACCGACCGTGACCGGAACGGGGGCGACACGTTCGTCCGGGACCTCCTGCTGTACCTGCTGGCCAGGTTCGCGCTCGTCGCCGCGATCGCGGGTGCGCTGCTGCTGTTCCGGGTGCCGTTGCTTGTCGCGCTGGCCGTGGGCTTCCTGGTCGGGATGCCCGTCGGCCTGCTCGTGCTCCGCTCTCTCAACGCGCGGGTCACCGCGGGCATCGCCACCAGGAACGAGCGGCGCGCGCGGGAACGCGCCCGGCTCCGCGCCGAGTTGCGTGGCGAGGTCCCCGCCGACCGGGACACGGCCGACAAGAGCACCGACGGCACCGGGAATGCCGGGGACACCAGGGACACCGGAGACAGCGGGGGCGCCAAGAGCGCAGAGGGCGCGGACGGCGCGGACGGCGCCGAGAACGCAGAGGTCGCCGAGAGCGCAGACCGCGCCGAGAGCGCAGACGGCGCCGAGAGCACAGAGGGCGCTGAGAACGCGGACGGCGCCGGAGCCGAGCGTGATCGAGCCGAGGACGCCCGGCGTGACGGCCGGGACGGCGAGGACACCGAGACCGGCGGAAAGGGGCAGCGGTGAATCACGAGTGGGTGCGGGAGGCCGTGCGCGTCATCGAGGCCGACGCCAACCGCAGCGCCGACACCCATCTGCACGTCTTCCCGCTGCCGCTCGACTGGGGAATCGACCTGTACCTCAAGGACGAGTCCGTGCACCCCACGGGCTCGCTCAAGCACCGCCTCGCCCGGTCGCTGCTGCTCTACGGCCTTGTCAACGGTCAGATCGGTCCCGGCACCGTGCTGGTGGAGGCCTCCAGTGGTTCCACCGCCGTCTCCGAGGCGTACTTCGCGCGGATGCTCGGCCTCGAGTTCGTCACCGTGGTCCCGCGCAAGACGAGCCAGGAAAAGATCGACCTCATCGAGTTCTACGGCGGGCGGTGCCACTTCGTGGACAGCGGGCCGGAGATGTACTCGGAGGCCGAACGGCTGGCCGCCGAGTGCGGTGGCCACTACCTCGACCAGTTCACCTACGCCGAGCGCGCCACCGACTGGCGCGGCAACAACAACATCGCCGAATCCGTGTTCACCCAGCTCCGTTCGGAGCGCCACCCGGTGCCGTCGTGGATCGTCGTGGGCGCGGGCACCGGCGGCACCAGCGCCACGTTCGGCCGGTACGTGCGCTACCGCAGGCACGACACGAAGGTGGCCGTGGTGGACCCGGAGAACTCCGCTTTCGCGGGTGCCTGGGAGACGGGCGTGCGGGACTACTCCACCGGGATGCCGTCCCGGATCGAGGGGATCGGCAGGCCCCGGGTCGAGCCGTCGTTCGTGCCCGAGGTGATCGACGAGATGATCCGGGTGCCCGACGCGGCGTCGATGGCCGCCATCCGCTACCTGCGCGAGCGCACGGGCCACTGGGCGGGCGGGTCGACCGGGACGAACCTGTACGGCGCGTTCACCGTGATCGCCCGGATGCTGGCCGAGGGACGGCGCGGCAGCGTGGTGACACTGCTCTGCGACGGCGGCGAGCGCTACGCCAACACCTACTACGACGACGCCTGGCTGGCCGAGCGTGGCCTGGACATCGGCCCGCACCTGCGGGCGTTCGAGCAGTTCACCACCACCGGGATCTTTCCCGCGTGAGGCAGGCCTGCCGGGTGCTCAGGACAGCCCGAGCGCGGCGCCGGTGAGCGCGGCCCAGGCCAGCATGGCCATTCCCGTGTCCCGCAGCACGGGGATCAGCTCCGCGCCGGTGCGCCCGCCCACGACGGCGCGCACCGGCGCGCCCAGCAGCACCAGGGTCACCACACCCACCAGTGCCAGCGGGTGTCCGAGCCCGAGCAGCACCGTGACGGCGAACGGCACGGTGACCAGCCCGAGATAGAGCCGCCGCGTTCCCGCGTCGCCGAGGCGAACGGCGAGAGTGTGCTTGCCGGTCTCGCGGTCGGTCGGGATGTCGCGAAGGTTGTTCGCCACCAGCACCGCGCACGACAGCGAGCCCACGGCGACCGCGCAGCCGAGGGCCTCCCAGCTCACGGCGCCCGTCTGCACGTACACCGTGCCCAGCACCGCGACCAGGCCGAAGAACACGAACACGGCCACCTCGCCGAGCCCGGCGTAGCCGTAGGGCCTGCGACCGCCGGTGTAGAACCACGCGGCCGCGATGCAGACCGCGCCGGCCGCGAGCATCCACCAGTGGCCGCTGGAGGCCACCAGCGCCAGCCCGAACACGGCGGCGAGCGCGAAGCACGTGAGCGCGGCGGAGAGCACACGGCCGGGCGCGGCCTCGCCGGAGCCCACCAGCCGTGCCGGGCCGACGCGGTCACTGTCGGTGCCGCGCACGCCGTCGGAGTAGTCGTTGGCGAAGTTCACGCCCACGATCAGCGACAGCGCGACCAGCAGCGCGAAGCCGGAGCGCCACCAGGACAGCGCGCCCAGCTCGGCCGCCGCCCCCGCTCCCGCGAGCACGGGAGCGACGGCGTTGGGCAGCGTGCGTGGACGCGCTCCCTCGATCCACTGCGCGACGGTCGCCATGCGCCTCATTGTTCGGCATCGCCGTCGGCGTGGGTGAGCTGGTCACGCAGAATGCCGCGTACGGCACTTCTATTGACCTTGCCGGGGCCCACGAGGGGCAGTTCGGGCACGAACCGCAGTACCTTCGGCGTCGCCGCGCCGCCGAGGG
>NZ_KB912649.1:29183-38939 GCF_000383795.1 Saccharomonospora saliphila YIM 90502 | reverse complement strand
CCTGCCCACGGGAGGCGTCGGCGACCACCCCGACCAGCGGACCCGCCGAGTCGGCGAGCGCGAGGCCGTAGGCGCACCACGGCAGCCCCGCCACGTAGTTCCGCGACCCCGCCACGGGCGCGGCCAGCCACTGGTACCCCGGCTCCCGCGGCGAACCCGGGCGCGCGGGGGAACAGGTGACGGGCAGGTCCGGGAACTCGGTGCCCAGCACACGGCGGGTGTGCCGTTCGAGCGTGTGCCCGGTGTCACGGACCCAGTCGAACGGGGAATCGGCGCCCCGCGCGCCTGTCCGGCCGGCCGTGGCGGTGAGGACGTCGATGGCGTCGGCGGCCAGCCGCTCGGCCACGTCGAGCGCGGTCGACACGAGGCCGGGATCGGGGGCGGCCGTCCGCGGGGCACCGGGAGACATCAGGGCCATGCCGGTCCAGCGTGGCCGAACCGGGTGTCGGCCACGCGACGTCGAGGTGACGTGCCCACCCGCACCGCGTGAACGTCTCACCGCGCAGGCGCAGCGCCCTCACCCGAACGGGTCGCCGCGCGCGGCGGCGGGCCCCCTGCGTCGTCCGATTACACTGCGGTCATGGCGCGAGCGAGCCTCGACAAGGACCCCCGTGACGTCGCGGCGATGTTCGACGACGTCGCCAAGCGCTACGACCGGGCGAACTCGGTGATGACCCTCGGTTTCGACCGCCGCTGGCGGATCGCCACAGGGCAGGCGCTCGACATGGGGCCGGGGCAGAAGGTGCTCGACCTCGCGGCGGGTACGGGCGTGTCGACGGAGGAGTACGCGCGCAGCGGCGCGTGGTGCGTGGCCGCGGATTTCTCGATCGGCATGCTGCGCGGCGGCGCGCACCGCGAGGTGCCGATGGTGGCCGCCGACGCGCTGCGGCTTCCCTTCGCCGACGAGAGCTTCGACGCCGCCACGATCAGCTTCGGCGTGCGCAACTTCGTCGACACGAAAGCCGCGCTCACCGAGATCGCCCGGGTGGTGCGCCCGGGCGGGCGGCTGGTGATCTGCGAGGTCTCCACGCCCACGTTCGGCCCGATCCGGTTCCTCCACCGGGCGGTGGTCCTGCGGGTCCTGACGTGGCTGGGCCGCCGGGTCTCCTCGAACCCGGAGGCGTACGCCTACCTCGCCGAGTCGATGCTGAACTGGCCCGACCAGCGCCGCTTCGGGGAGATGATCGCCGAGTCGGGATGGGTCGGCGTCGAGTGGCTGAACCTGACCTTCGGGGTCGTGGCCATCCACCGCGCACGCAAGCCGGAGGCCGGCTCGTAGACTCGCGCGCATGACTCAGGACGCCGAGGTCATCGTCGTCGGTGCCGGCCCCGCGGGCTCCACCGCCGCCACCTACCTCGCCCGCGCGGGCGTCGACGTGCTCCTGCTGGAGAAGAGTGCCTTCCCCCGCGACAAGGTGTGCGGTGACGGCCTCACCCCGCGCGGGGTCAAACAGCTCATCGACCTCGGCATCGACACCAGCCCCGAGGCGGGCTGGGTGCACAGCCGGGGCCTGCGCATCCGCACCGCGGAGCTGACGCTGGAGCTCGACTGGCCCGAGCTGACCAGCTACCCGCCCTACGGTGTGGCGCGCACCCGGCGGGACTTCGACGAACTGCTCGCCTCCACCGCCGTGAAGGCGGGCGCGCGTCTGTGCGAGCGCACGTCGGTCACCGGGGCGATCACCGACGAGCGCACCGGCCGGGTGGTCGGGGTGCGGGCGAAGCAGGGGCCGGACAAGCAGCCGGTGTCGTACCGCGCGCCACTGGTGCTCGGCTGCGACGGGGTGTCGGCGCGGCTGGCGCTGTCGGTGGGCATCGACAAGAGTGACACCCGCCCGATGGGCGTGGCCGTGCGCCGGTACTACCGCAGCCCTCGGCACGACGACCCGTACATCGAGGGCCACCTCGAACTGTGGGACCGCCGTGACCCGGCGCAGCCCGCGCTGCTGCCCGGCTACGGGTGGGCGTTCCCGCTCGGCGACGGCACGGTGAACGTGGGGCTGGGGATGCTGTCCACCTCGGCGTCGTTCCGCAACGTCGACTACCGCGCGCTGCTGCGCTCGTGGCTGGACTCCACGCCAGAGGAATGGGGCTACCGCGAGGAGAACGCCGTGGGCCGCATCGGCGGGGCGGGGCTGCCCATGGGCTTCAACCGCACGCCGCACTACCGCGACGGGTTACTGCTCGTCGGGGACGCCGGGGGCATGGTGAGTCCGTTCAACGGGGAGGGCATCGCGGCGGCGATGGAGTCGGCGAGCCTGGCCGCCGAGCACGTGGTGCAGGCGCTGGCCCGGCCGGGCGGACCGTCGCGGGAGCGTGCGCTGCACGGGTACCCGAGGGCGGTCGCCGACCTGATGGGCGGCTACTACCGGCTGGGCAACCTGTTCGCGCGCGCCATCGGCAAGCCGAAGGTGATGCGCCTGGCGACGAAGTACGGCCTGCGGATCAACCCACTGATCCCGCTGGTGTTCAAGGGCATGTCCGGCTGCTACGACCAGCGCGGCGGCGACGCCGTCGACCGCCTGGTCACAACCCTGTCCAAACTCACCCCGTCCCCCCGCTGAACCCCGCGAGTCGCCCCTCACGGCCCGCGAGTTGCCCCTGGTGGCCCGCGAGTTGCCCTTCGCGGTTGGCTGAGTTGCCTCTGGTGGCCCGCGAGTTGCCGTAGCGGGCCGGAGGTGCCCGCCCTGAGTGCGGGGTCGCCGGGCTTACCTGCGGAGTGGGCGCGACAGCGGTGGTGAAGCAGCACCGTGGCTCGCCTGTTCCGGTCGTACGTGCGGTCGGTGACCAGTGCGCGTGAGCCCGTGAAGCACCCGATGTGGGGTGGGCACTCGCGCTGCCGACTCCATGGGCACCCGGTACTGGCTCGCGGGGCTCGACAGGGCACTCGCCGTCAGCCAGGGGCATCTCGCCGTACCGAGGGGGCAACTCGAGGGGCTTGAGGGGGCAACTCGCGGGCTCCTGGGGGCAACTCGCGGGCCGTGAGGGGCAACTCGCGGGGTCCGGGGGGGGGCGACTCGGGGTGAGTGGGGGTGGGAAAGCTCACAGTACGCGCGTACTATAGGAGTTGGTGACCGTCCGCGCAGGTCTCGGGGTTCACCGGGCGTGGGGCGGCCGGGGTTCCCGGGGGTGCGACTGGATCGATACCACGGGGGCTAGCGACAACGTGTGAGTCGCGTCCTAGACTGCTCCCATGTTTTGTGAATGGCTTCACAACCGCGCCGACAGGCTTGTGAAGTCTTTCACAAGCGAGGTTGGTTGCGACCGTCGTGACAGAGGTGGTTGAGCACACAAAGTAAGGCGGCCCTGACTCGTCGGGGTGTGGCGCAGGTCCCTTAGGGTCTCGCTCGACCGGTTTGTTCTCGATCACGTCCGTTACGCAGTGGCGCGGAAAGGATGGTGCCGCAGTGAACTCCTCGGCGGCAGAGGTGCTCGCGCAGGGGAACGCGGATTCCGGCCTCGGTGTTTTCCTGCCGCTCGTGTTGCTGTTCGGGCTCGCGCTCGCGTTCGCGCTCTTCTCGGTGCTGCTCGGGCCCCTGCTCGGCCCCAGCCGGTACAACAAGGCCAAGCTTTCGGCCTACGAGTGCGGCATCGAACCGTCGCCGCAGCCGCTGGTGGGTGGTGGACGGATGCCCATCGCCTACTACGTGACGGCGATGCTGTTCATCCTCTTCGACATCGAGATGGTGTTCCTGTTCCCCTACGCCGTGGCGGCGGACTTCCTGGGGCTGTGGGGCGTCGTCGCCATCACGCTGTTCATCGCGACGTTCTTCATCGCCGACATCTACGTGTGGCGGCGTGGCGGGCTGGATTGGAACTGAGGCAGGCATGGGTCTGGAAGAGAAGCTCCCCAACGGAATCCTGCTGACCACCCTCGAGGGCGTGGTCAACTGGGCGCGGAAGAACTCGCTGTGGCCCGCCACCTTCGGGCTGGCCTGCTGCGCGATCGAGATGATGACCACCGGTGGGTCCCGCTACGACATCGCGCGCTTCGGCATGGAACGCTTCAGCGCCACCCCGCGTCAGGCGGATTTGATGATCGTCGCGGGCCGGGTGACGCAGAAGATGGCCCCGGTCCTGCGCCAGATCTACGACCAGATGGCCGAGCCGCGCTGGGTGCTGGCGATGGGCGTGTGCGCCTCGTCCGGCGGGATGTTCAACAACTACGCCGTCGTGCAGGGCGTCGACCACATTGTGCCGGTGGACATGTACCTGCCCGGCTGTCCACCCCGGCCGGAGATGCTGCTCGACTCGATCCTCAAGCTGCACGCCAAGATCCAGGACGAGCCGATGGGCCCGCGCCGCGCGGCGCTGCGCGCGGCCAGCGGCGAGAAGACCGAGATCGTGCCGTCGTCGATCAAGTACGCGAAGAAGTGATGGGCATGTCTGACCAGAAGCCTGAGCCGGGCGGCGAGCAGTCGAGCGCCGAGCGCGAGCCCGAACTGAGGCCGCAGGGCACTCAGCCCGCCGCCCCCGTCGAGCCGGTGGTGGCGGGTCGCGAGCGCAGGGGCATGTTCGGCGTGTCCGGAAGTGGGGACACCTCCGGTTACGGCGGCCTGCGGCTGCCCGCCTACTCGCCGCCGCCCGCCGAACGTCCCTACGGCGGCTGGTTCGACGACTTCGCCGACGAGTTCTACGCCGCGCTGGGCGAGAACGGCATTCCCGCCGAGGCGATCCAGCAGGTCACCGTCGACCGGGGTGAGATCACCTTCTACGTCGCCCGCGAGCACCTCGTGGCGATCTGCCGCACCCTGCGTGACGACGCCGGGCTGCGCTTCGAGTTGTGCAGCTCGGTGTCCGGCGTGGACTACGGCGTGGACGTGCCGCAGCGGCTGCACTCGGTCTACCACCTGACGTCGATGACGTTCCGCCGCCGCATCCGGCTCGAGGTCACGCTCGAACCCGAGGACCCGCACGTCCCGTCGATCGTGGAGGTCTACCCGACGGCCGACTGGCACGAGCGCGAGGCCTACGACATGTTCGGCATCGTCTACGACGGACACCCGGCCCTGACCCGCATCCTCATGCCCGACGACTGGGACGGGCACCCGCAGCGCAAGGACTACCCGCTGGGCGGAATCCCGGTGGAGTACAAGGGCGCGGAGATCCCGCCGCCCGACACGCGGAGGTCCTACTCATGACCACGAGCGACCGCATCGCCGAGAGCAGCACCGGCACCGACACCACGGCCGAGGGCGCCGACAGCGCCCGGTACGCCGAGCACCGGGAGACCACCGAGGGCCGCGTCTACACGGTCAGCGGCGGCGACTGGGAGGACGTCCTCGGCGACGCCACCCAGTCGGAGCGCATGGTCATCAACATGGGCCCGCAGCACCCGTCCACGCACGGCGTGCTCCGGCTCGTGCTGGAGATGGAGGGTGAGACGGTCACCCAGCTCCGATCGGTGATCGGTTACCTGCACACCGGCATCGAGAAGAACTGCGAGTACCGCACCTGGACCCAGGGCGTCACGTTCGTGACGCGCATGGACTACCTCGCGCCGTTGTCCAACGAGATGGCGTACTGCCTCGCGGTGGAGAAGCTGCTCGGCATCGAGGTGCCGCGGCGTGCCCAGTTGCTGCGGGTCCTGCTGCTCGAGCTCAACCGACTGGCTTCCCACTTCGTCTACATCGCGACCGGCGGCATGGAACTCGGTGCCACCACGGCGATGACGCTCGGCTTCCGCGAGCGCGAGGAGGTCCTGCACCTGCTCGAACACCTCACCGGGCTGCGCATGAATCACGCCTTCATCCGCCCGGGCGGTCTCGCGCAGGACATGCCCGAGGACTGGGTGGCCAAGGTCGACGAGTTCTGCAAGGTGATGGACAAGCGCCTTCCGCTCTACGACAAGCTCTTCACCGGCCAGCCGATCTGGCGCAACCGGCTGAAGAACGTCGGCTACCTCCCCGTCGACGCCTGCCTCGCGCTGGGTGTCACCGGGCCGGTGCTGCGTTCGGCGGGACTGGCGTGGGACCTGCGCAAGGTGGAGCCCTACTCCTGCTACGACGAGTTCGATTTCGAGGTGCCCACCTCCACCGACGCCGACTGCTGGGCCCGCTACCTCCTTCGTGTCGAGGAGATGCACCAGTCGCTGCGGATCATCCGGCAGGTCCTGAAGATGGCCGAGCCGGGGCCCGTGATGGTCGAGGACAAGAAGATCGCCTGGCCCGCGCAACTGTCCATCTCGTCCGACGGGCTCGGCAACTCGCTCGAACACGTCCGCAAGATCATGGGTCAGTCGATGGAGTCGCTGATCCACCACTTCAAGCTGGTCACCGAGGGCTTCCGCGTGCCGCCGGGCCAGGTGTACGTGCCGGTCGAGTCCCCGCGCGGCGAACTGGGCTACCACGTCGTCTCCGACGGCGGTACCCGCCCGATGCGCGTCCACGTGCGCGAACCGAGTTTCGTCAACCTCCAGTCGATGCCCGCGATGGCGGAGGGCGGCCTGGTCGCCGACGTCATCGCGGCCATCGCCTCGATCGACCCGGTGATGGGGGGAGTGGACCGATGACCACGTCTTCCGAGACTCCGCGCCCCGGCCCGCAGCAGGCCGAGCGGACCCACGCGGCGGCGTCCGACGACGTCGACGTCATGGCGATCTCGCCGGTGCGTGAGGAGGGGATGCTGACCGAGTCCCGCCCCGCCGATCCGTTCGACGCCGATACCGAGGCGGAGGCCCGCGACCTCGCCGGGCGCTACCCCGATTCCCGCTCGGCACTGTTGCCGATGCTGCACCTGGTGCAGTCGGTGCAGGGCTACGTCAGCCAGGAGGGGGTCGCCTTCTGCGCACGGCAGCTGAACCTGTCGGAGGCCGAGGTCAGCGCGGTCGTCACGTTCTACACCATGTACAAGCGCAAGCCCTGCGGTCAGCATCTGGTCAGCGTCTGCACGAACACGCTGTGCGCCGCGCTGGGCGGGGACGCGATCTACGAGCGGCTGTCGAAGCACCTCGGTGAGGGCGGCACTCCGCTGGGACACGAGGAGACCGCGGGCGAGCCCGGCGAGGAGGGCTCGGTCACGCTCGAACACGCCGAGTGCCTGGCGGCGTGCGACTTCGGGCCCGTGCTCCAGGTCAACTACGAGTACTTCGACAACCAGACGCCGGAGAAGGCGGTCGAGCTCGTCAACGCCCTGCGCCGGGGGGACAAGCCCCAGCCCACGCGAGGCGCGCCGCTGTCGGACTTCAAAGCGGTCGAGCGCCAGCTCGCGGGCTTCTTCCCCGAGGACGAGGACGTCTTCCGGGCCGATGTGGACGGACCGTCGCAGGCGGTGGAGACCGTGCGCGGTGCGCAGCTCGCGACCGATCGCGGGTGGACGGCTCCGGTGATGCCGGCCGAGGCCCCTCTTCCGGAAACGGAGGCGAAATGAGTGAGCATCGTTTCTTCCGCTCATGGAGCCGATCGGGTGCGGGTGCCCCGCAGGACACAGGGGAGGCGAAATGAGTGCCGATCCGCTGACGCCGGTTCTGACGAAGCGGTGGCTCTCGCCGCAGTCGTGGCGGCTGGCGACCTACGAGAAGCTGGAAGGCTACACCGCGATCCGCAAGGCGCTGCGCGGCACGCCCGAGCAGATCGTGCAACTGGTCAAGGACGCGGGCCTGCGCGGTCGCGGCGGTGCGGGTTTCCCGGCGGGCGTGAAGTGGTCGTTCATGCCGCAGAACGAGGACAAGCCGCACTACCTGGTCATCAACGCCGACGAGGGCGAGCCGGGCACCTGCAAGGACATCCCGCTGATGATGGCCGACCCGCACTCGCTCATCGAGGGCTGCGTGATCGCCGCCTACGCGATGCGCGCCCACCGGTGCTTCATCTACGTGCGTGGTGAGGCCCTGCACCCGATCCGCAGGCTCAACGCGGCGGTGCGGGAGGCCTACGAGGCGGGCTACCTCGGCACCGACATCCTCGGGTCCGGGTTCGACCTCGACATCACGGTGCACGCGGGAGCGGGCGCCTACATCTGCGGTGAGGAGACCGCGCTGCTCGACTCCCTCGAGGGACGCAGGGGCCAGCCGAGGCTGAAGCCGCCGTTCCCCGCCGCCTCCGGGCTCTACGCGGCACCGACCACGGTGAACAACGTGGAGACGATCGCCACCGTGCCCTACATCGTCAACGGCGGGGTGGACTGGTTCCGCGAGATGGGCTCGGAGAAGTCGCCCGGCCCGAAGATCTACTCGATCTCCGGGCACGTCGAGCGTCCCGGCCAGTACGAGGCCCCGCTCGGCACGACCCTGCGGGAACTGCTGGACATGGCGGGCGGCATGGCCGACGGCGTCCCGCTGAAGTTCTGGACGCCCGGCGGCTCCTCCACACCGCTGTTCACCGCCGACCACCTCGACGTGCCGCTCGATTTCGAGGGCGCGGCCGAGGCGGGCTCCATGCTCGGCACCACGGCGGTGCAGGTGTTCAACGAGACCGTCTCGGTGCCGTGGGCGGTGATGAAGTGGACGCAGTTCTACGAGCACGAGTCGTGCGGCAAGTGCACCCCCTGCCGGGAGGGAACCTACTGGCTGGCGCAGGTGCTCGAACGGATGGTCGCGGGGCGGGGCACCGAGGAGGACATCGACACCCTGCTCGACGTCTGCGACAACATTCTCGGCCGTTCGTTCTGCGCGCTCGGGGACGGCGCGGTCAGCCCGATCACCAGCGGCATCAAGTACTTCCGGGACGAGTTCGTCGCACTCTGTGAGAAGAACCGGGCCGTCGCGCCCGAACTGGTGGGAGCATCATGACCATCGCACCCGAGACGTCCTCGGCCGACGAGACGCCCGTTCCCGAGGGCCACGTCAAGCTCACCATCGACGGTGAGGAGGTCATCGCCCCCAAGGGCGAGCTGCTGATCCGGACCGCCGAACGGCTCGGCACCGTGATCCCGCGGTTCTGCGACCACCCGTTGCTCGACCCGGCGGGCGCGTGCAGGCAGTGCCTGGTCGAGGTCGAGATGAACGGCCGCCCGATGCCGAAGCCGCAGGCGTCCTGCACGATGACCGTCGCGGACGGCATGGTCGTCAAGACGCAGGAAACCTCGCCGGTCGCGGACAAGGCGCAGCAGGGCGTGATGGAGCTGTTGCTCATCAACCACCCGCTCGACTGCCCGGTCTGCGACAAGGGCGGCGAGTGTCCCTTGCAGAACCAGGCGATGGCGCACGGCAGGCCGGAATCGCGCTTCCGGGACACCAAGCGCACCTTCCCGAAGCCGTTGCCGATCTCGACGCAGGTTCTCCTCGACCGCGAGCGGTGCGTGCTGTGCCAGCGTTGCACCCGCTTCTCGGCGCAGATCGCGGGCGACCCGTTCATCGACCTGCTCGAACGCGGCGCGAACCAGCAGATCGGCACCTCCGAGACCGCCGACGTGTTCGACGCGGCCTCGCACACCAGTGCTGGCACGCCGTTCCAGTCCTACTTCTCCGGCAACACCATCCAGATCTGCCCGGTGGGGGCGCTGACCAGCGCGCAGTACCGGTTCCGCTCCCGCCCGTTCGACCTGGTGTCCTCGCCCAGCGTGTGCGAGCACTGTTCGTCGGGCTGCGCCGAGCGGACCGACTTCCGGCGCGGCGCGGTCATGCGCAAGCTCGCCGGGGACGACCCGGAGGTCAACGAGGAGTGGATCTGCGACAAGGGCCGCTTCGCCTTCCGCTACGCCACGGCCGAGACCCGGGTGCGCACGCCGCTGGTGCGCAACGCCGAGACCGGTGAGCTGGAGGAGGCGTCCTGGACGCGCGCCCTGCGCGTGGCCGCCGACGGCCTGGCCGCCGCACGC
>NZ_KB912649.1:12282-29083 GCF_000383795.1 Saccharomonospora saliphila YIM 90502 | reverse complement strand
CGCTGGCCCGCGCGGTCGCCGACGTGACCCCGGCGCGGCCGCTCGACCCGTGGAGCGCCGAAGGCGGCGGCGCGGGTGGTCTCGGCCGGATCATCTTCAGCGACTACCTGTTCCCGTTCGAACTCACCGCGGCGTTGCTGATCACCGCGGCGATGGCGGGCATGGTGCTCTCGTTCACCACCCGGCACGCCAGTGGCGGCAAGCGCAGCCAGCGGGAGCTGGTGCTGGCCCGCTTCCGCGGCGAGTACGAGCGGCCTTCGCCCAAGCCGGGACCGGGCGTGTTCGCCACGTCCAACTCGGTCGCCACGCCCGCGCTGTTGCCCGACGGCTCCGTGGCACCCGAGTCGCTGTCCGAGCTGATCGAGTCCACACCCGCGGCGCGGTTGCAGGACGCGCGCAGGCGGGTCGCGGGCCAGGAGCCGCAGCCGGACGCGCACGCCCTGGTGGGAGGCGAGAGCGGTACGGAGGCGACCCCCGCGGCGACCGGGACGCCCGGTTCGAACGGCGCGGCAGGCCACGGCGCCGAGAACGGCCCCGACGAGGACGGCCCCGACGAGGACGGTGCCGACCAGGACCGTGCCGACGGAACCGGCCGCGAGGGCGACGCCGAGCACGGCACAGGGGAAGGACAGAACCGGTGACCCCGACGTACTACCTGCTGTTGTCGGCGCTGCTGTTCACCATCGGCGCCGTCGGCGTCCTGGTGCGGCGCAACGCCATCGTGGTGTTCATGTGCATCGAGCTGATGCTCAACGCGGTGAACCTGTCGCTGGTGACGTTCGCGCGCATCAACGGCTCGATCGACGGTCAGGTGATGGCGTTCTTCGTCATGGTCGTCGCGGCGGCGGAGGTCGTCGTCGGGCTGGCGATCATCATGTCGATCTTCCGCACGCGGAGGTCGGCGTCGGTCGACGACACCAACCTGCTGAAGTACTAGCCTCCAACCACAGGGAACTACCTTGATCGCTCAATCGTGGCTGCTGGTCGCGTTGCCCGCGCTCGGCGCCCTCGTGCTGTTGGTCGGTGGCAGCCGCACCAACGCCTGGGGGCACCTGCTCGGGTGCGCGACGGTCATCGCGTCCTTCGTGTACGGTCTCGCGCTGTTCTTCAGTGAGTCGCTGTCGCAGGCCACCGACACCACGATGTACTCGTGGATTCCGGTCGAGGCGTTGCAGGTCGACTTCGGGTTCCGCGTCGACCCGCTCTCGGTGACGTTCGTCCTGCTGATCACCGGTGTCGGATCGCTGATCCACATCTACTCGATCGGCTACATGTCCGACGACGACTCCCGGCGGCGGTTCTTCGGGTACCTGAACCTGTTCGTGGCCGCGATGCTGGTGCTGGTGCTCGGCAACAGCTTCGTGCTGCTGTATCTGGGCTGGGAGGGTGTCGGCCTCGCCTCCTACCTTCTGATCGGCTGGTACCAGGACCGGCCCTCGGCCGCCACGGCCGCGAAGAAGGCGTTCCTGATGAACCGCGTCGGCGACGTGGGCCTGGCGCTGGCGATCTTCATGATGTTCAAGTACATCGGCAGCACCAACTACGCCGAGGTGTTCGCGGGCGTCGGTGACCTGTCCGGGGGCGTGATCACCGCCATCGCCCTGCTGCTTCTGCTGGGCGCGTGCGGCAAGTCGGGCCAGTTCCCGCTCCAGGCGTGGTTGCCCGACGCGATGGAAGGCCCCACGCCGGTCTCGGCGCTCATCCACGCGGCCACGATGGTCACCGCGGGCGTGTACCTCATCGCCCGCGCCTCGCCGATCTACAACCTCACCGCCGACGGCCGCCTCGTCGTCACGATCATCGGCGCGTTCACGCTGATGCTCGGCGCGATCATCGGCTGCGCCTACGACGACATCAAGAAGGTGCTGGCCTACTCCACGGTGAGCCAGATCGGGTACATGATGCTCGCCGTGGGCCTCGGCCCGGTGGGCTACGCCCTCGGCATCGCGCACCTGCTCACCCACGGCTTCTTCAAGGCCGGGCTGTTCCTCGGCGCCGGGTCGGTCATGCACGCCATGAACGACGAGGTCGACATGCGCAAGTTCGGTGGGCTGGCGAAGAAGATGCCGATCACCGCGGCCACGTTCGGGCTCGGATACCTCGCGATCATCGGGTTCCCGTTCCTGTCCGGGTTCTACACCAAGGACGCCATCATCGAGGCGGCCTTCGGGCAACAGGGCTGGCGCGGCTGGGTGTTCGGCGGCGCGGCCCTGCTGGCGGCCGGCATCACCGGCTTCTACATGACCCGGCTGGTGCTGCTGACCTTCCTGGGCAAACAGCGCTGGCGCGAGACCACCTCGGCCGACGGCCGCGAGTTCCACCCGCACGAGTCACCGCCGGTGATGACGGTGCCGATGATCGTGCTCGCCGTGGGCTCGGTCGGGGCCGGGTTCCTGCTCATGTCCGGTGACACGCTCGCGGACTTCCTCGCCCCTTCGGTGGGCGCGCTCGCCGAGTCCGACCACGGCGTGCTGCCCCACGCGGTGATCCCGTGGCTCACCGTGGGCCTGTCCGCGCTGGGCGCGCTGGTCGCGTGGCTGCTGTTCGGCAGGCGTGAGACGCCGGTCGAGCGTCCGGAATCGGTGTCCTGGCCCGTGCGTGCCGCGCGCAAGGACCTGTACGGCAACGCGCTGAACGAGGCGCTGGTCGCCACGCCGGGCCTGTGGGCCACGCGGTTCGCGGTGTTCCTCGACAACCGGGGCGTCGACGGCGCGGTGAACGGGCTGGCGGCCGCGCTCGGAGGCGGGTCGAGCCGACTGCGCCGGTTGCAGACCGGGTTCGTCCGGTCGTACGCCTTGTCGATGCTCGGCGGGTCGTTCCTGCTCGTCGCCGCACTGCTGTTGGTGAGGTTCTCATGAGTTGGCTCGTAGCCCTGATCCTGCTGCCGTTGCTCGGCGCCCTCGTGGTGGCCGGGCTGCGCGAGAACGACCGCGTGGCGACGCTCGTCGCGCTGGCCGTGTCCGTCGTGGAGCTGGCCCTCGTCGTTCCCCTGTGGATCGCCTACGACCCGGGTGGGGAACGGCTCCAGGTCCTCACCTCGGTGGACTGGATTCCGGCGTTCGGGGTGCACCTCTCCTTCGGCATCGACGGCATCGCCCTGCTCATGGTCGCGGTGACCGCGTTGCTCGTGCCGGTCGTCATCGCGCTGCTGCACTCGACCGACCGGCTTCCCGACGAGCGCAGGGTGGGCAGCTTCCTCGCGCTGATCCTGCTGCAGGAGGCGCTGACGATCGCCGTGTTCGCGGCGACCGACGTGTTCCTGTTCTACGTGCTCTTCGAGATCATGCTCGTGCCGATGTACTTCCTCATCGGCTTCTACGGCGGGCCGAGGCGGCAGTACGCGGCGGTGAAGTTCTTCCTGTACTCGTTCCTCGGCGGACTGATCATGCTCGCCTCGGCCATCGGGGCGTACTCGCTGGCCGCCGACGAGCTGGGTGGCGGCACGTTCGACTGGGCCACGTTGGTCGCCGTGGTCAGCGATGCGCCGACGAGCACGCAGATCTGGCTGTTCCTCGGGTTCTTCCTCGCGTTCGCGATCAAGGCACCGCTGGTGCCGTTCCACACGTGGTTGCCCGACGCGGCCGGACAGGCTCCGGTCGCGGTGACGGTGCTGCTGGTCGGGGTGCTCGACAAGGTCGGCACGTTCGGCTTCCTGCGCTACAGCCTGCCGATGTTCCCCGACGCCAGCGCCGAGCTGGCGCCACTGGTGCTCGTGCTCGGCGTGGCAGGCATCATCTACGGCTCGATCCTGGCGGCGGGCCAGCAGGACATGAAGCGGTTCGTGGCCTACGTGTCGATCGCCCACTTCGGATTCATCGCGCTGGGCATCTTCGCGTTCACGCCGCAGGCCACCGTCGGCTCGGCGACCTACATGCTCAACCACAGCCTCGCCACCGGCATGCTGATCCTGGTCGTCGGCATCATCGCGGCGCGTGGCGGGTCCAGCCGCATCTCCGACTACGGCGGAATGGTCAAGGTGACGCCGATCCTGGGCGGGATGCTGCTGCTGGCGGGCATGTCCACGCTGTCGCTGCCCGGCACTAACTCGTTCGTCTCCGAGTTCCTCGTGCTGATCGGCGCGTTCGACTCGCGGCCCGTCTACGCCATCATCGCCACGGTCGGCATGGTGCTCGCCGCCGCCTACGTGCTGTGGCTGTACCAGCGGATCATGACCGGGCCGGTGCGCGGTGACGCGCTGGTCGGGGCAGGCGGTGGGCCGGGGACGGCGATGGCGCCCGAGGCCGGAGCGAAGAAGGCCGTGCGTGACCTGTCCGGCAAGGAAATCGCGGTGCTCGCGCCGCTGGTGGTGCTGATCGTCGGGCTCGGGTTCTACCCCGAGCCGGTGCTCGACACGGTCTCACCCTCGGTGGACGCGACGCTGACAGCGGTGCAGGAAAGGTAATCCCAGCCGTGTTGAACGTTCATTTCGCCCAGCAACAGGGGCCGATCGAGGCGCCCGGGATCGACTACGCGGCGATCATGCCGATGCTGATCGTGTTCGGCGTCGCGTGTGTCGGCGTGCTGCTCGAGGCGTTCCTGCCCAAGGAGAAGCGCTGGTCCACCCAGGTCGGGCTGACCCTGCTCGCCATCGTGGGCGCCGGTGTGGCCCTGGGCGTCTACGTGGGCGACGCTCCCGAGGGCGGTGTGACCACCCTCAGCGGCACCGTCGCGGTGGACGGCCCCGCCCTGTTCCTCTGGGGCACGCTGCTGGCGTTGTCGGTGGCGGCCGTGCTGCTGATCGCCGACCGGGTGGTCGAGCGCGGCGGCGCGTTCGTCGCCGAGGCCGGGATCAGCCCGGGCACGGTGCAGGACCGGGAGCAGGCCGCCACCCAGAGCATGCAGACGGAGGTCTTCCCCCTCACGCTGTTCGCGCTCGGCGGCATGATGGCCTTCACCGCGGCCAACGACCTGCTCACGATGTTCGTGGCGCTCGAGGTGCTGAGCCTGCCGCTGTACCTCATGTGCGGGCTGGCGCGCAGGCGGCGGCTGCTGTCGCAGGAGGCGGCGGTCAAGTACTTCCTGCTGGGCGCGTTCGCGAGCGCGTTCTTCCTGTACGGCATCGCCCTGCTCTACGGCTACGCCGGGTCGGTGCGCTTCTCCGAGATCTCCGCCGCGACGGCGGCCACCGACCGGTCCGACACGCTGCTGTTCGCCGGGCTCGGCCTGCTGATGGTGGGCCTGCTGTTCAAGGCTTCGGTCGGCCCGTTCCACACCTGGACCCCGGACGTGTACCAGGGCGCGCCGACGCCGATCACCGGCTTCATGGCGGCCTGCACGAAGGTGGCGGCGTTCGGCGGCCTGCTCCGGGTGCTGACCGTCGGGTTCGAGTCCACCCACTGGGAGTGGCGTGGTGTGCTGTGGGCCGTGGCGATCGTGTCGATGGTGATCGGCGCGGTACTGGGCCTGACCCAGACCGACGTGAAACGCATGGTCGCCTACTCGTCCGTGGCGCACGCCGGGTTCCTGCTCATCGGCACCATGGCGCTGACCGACGAGGGTTTGTCGGGCACCATGTTCTACCTGCTGGCCTACGGTTTCACCACGCTGGCCGCGTTCGGTGTGATCTCGCTGGTGCGCGACTCCTCGGGCGAGGCCACCCACCTGTCCGCGTGGGCGGGTCTGGCACGGCGGTCACCGCTGGTGGCGGGAGTGTTCACGTTCCTGCTGTTCGCGTTGGCCGGAATCCCGCTCACCAGTGGATTCGTGGGCAAGTTCGTCGTGTTCTCCGCGGCGTTGTCCGACGGCATGGCGCCGCTGGTGGTGATCGCCCTGGTGTTCAGCGCCGTCGCGGCGTTCTTCTACCTGCGGGTCGTGGTGCTGATGTTCTTCTCCAAGCCCGCCGAGGAGGGGCCCACGGTCAGCGTGCCCGGCACCTTCACCACGGCCGCGATCACGCTCGGCGTGGTCGTCACCCTGCTCCTGGGCGTGGCGCCGACGTTCGCGCTCGACTGGGCGGGTGCCGGCGGTTTCGCCCTCACCTCCTGACCGCTCCCGGCGGTGGTCCCGGGAAACACCGTCGGTGGCCGGAGCGTGATCACCGGTGGTGCGGTCGTCGCCGACCGGTGTGCGACGACCGGCCGCCGTCGGGCATGGGTGGGCACCACCGGCACGGTCCTGGCCGCACGCGCCGGGAGTGCCGGTGCCATCACCCCGAGTGCTGCTACCAGCGGGTCATCGTGGCGTGACCCCGCCCCATTAGGCTTGGAGCCGACCGAGAACCCGGGGCCGGAAGGGCGGAGCCGACGTGTCAGTGCGTGAGGGCGCCATCGAGGAATTGCGCGCTGCGGTCGGACTGCGAATCGCGGACGAGGACCTGCTGCGCGCGCTCGTCACCGGTCTGGACGACGTCGAGAACATCCTGCGCGAGGTCGTCCGCAGCGACGTGGACGCCATCGACGAGGCCGCACGCCACCTGGTGGATGCCGGGGGCAAACGCTTCCGGCCGATGTTCACCCTGCTCGCCTCCCAGTTCGGCCCGCACGGCCGGGACGCGGTGGTGACCGCGGCCGCGGCGGTCGAGCTGGTGCATCTGGCCACCCTCTACCACGACGACGTCATGGACGAAGCCACGATGCGGCGCGGTGCCGCCAGTGTCAACGCGCGCTGGGACAACACCGTGGCCATCCTCACCGGCGACTACCTGTTCGCGCACGCCTCGCGGCTCGTGGCCGATCTCGGCACCGATGCGGCGCGGATCATCGCGGAGACCTTCGGCGAGCTGGTCACCGGCCAGATGCGGGAGACCGTCGGCCCGGTCGGCGACGAGGACCCCGTGGCGCACTACCTCTCCGTCATCGCACAGAAGACCGGCTCACTGATCGCCACGGCGGGCCGGTTCGGCGGCATGCTCTCCGGCGCCCCCCAGGAGATCATCGACGCCTTGCGCCGGTTCGGCGACCTCGTGGGCACGGCGTTCCAGATCTCCGACGACATCATCGACATCGCGTCGTCGTCGCGGGAGCTCGGTAAGTCGCAGGGCACCGACCTGCGCGAAGGGGTACGCACGCTGCCCATGCACTACGCGTTGTCCGGTGGCGGCGCCGACTCGCGGCTGGCCACCCTGCTCGACGGCCCGCTCACCGACGACGCGCTGGTCGACGAGGCGCTGCACCTGCTGCGCACCTCCGGTGGGCTCGAACGCGCTCATGCCACGCTCGCCGACTACGCTCGGCGGGCACGGGAGGAACTCACCGTGTTGCCCTCCTCGCCTGCGCGGGACGCGTGCGAGTCGGTCGCCGACTACCTCGTCGCCCGGACCCACTAGGAACGCCACGGGTTGGAAAGGACCACGAGCCCATGTCGGTTTTCGGTCAGGTCTGGGCGTTCAGCGCCGCCGCGTTCGTGCTGGGCGCGCTGCTCGCCTGGTTCTTCCTCGCGCGGCCCGCGCAGCGGCGCGTCCACGAGCTGCGGCGTGAGCAGCGCGAGGACGGTGCCGCCCGGGCGCGGGAGGACAAGGACACGCGGATCGCCCCCTCCCCGGCACGGGTGGCCGACGACAAGGAGGGCGACGACGCCGTCGCACCCCGGCCCCGGTCCTTCGTGCCCACCGATGCCGACCACACCAACGATGCGGGGTCGTCGCACTCGGCCGCGCCGAGCTGGCCGGAGAAGGACAGTCTCCGCGGCCGCGGTGGCAGCAGGCGCGCGGACGAGTTCGACGAGCTCGACGCCGAGTTCGCCCGCCAGGACCGGGTGGAATCGGGGTACCCGGCACCGCCCGAGGTGGACGGTCCGACGCGCATCGAACCGCGCCACGGTGACCGGCTCGACGTGGAGCCACCGCAGGACGAGGCCGAGGCGGGGCACGGCGGCAGACTGTTCGATCCGCCGGAGTCCGGCGGCGCCGACGACAGCACCCGGGTGGAGCAGCCGCCCGCCTACGCCTTCGGTTCCGGCCGGGACGACGAGCCGGAACAGCGGCCCGACTGGGTGGAGCACACCCACGTGCTGCCGAAGCGACAGCCGGGGACGTCACCGTTGGAAAGCTTCGAACAGCCGAAGCCGCTTCCCCCGTCGGCGCGTCCGGGGCAACGCCGGGAGACGGAGGGCTCCGGCAGGAGCCGTGGCGGCTCGCTCTTCGAGCCCGCCTCGCCCGTGCCTGGTCCGCAGACGCCCCGCTCCGGGGCCGAGACTTCCCGACCGGAGATGCCGTCGGGGCCGTTCGGCCCGGGTTCCGCGATGCCCCGGCCGGGTGGCGAACGTCCCTCGGAGGAGTACACCGTCAAGGCGAGCGTGACCGCCCTGCGGTACTGCGACGAGTCCTCGCCGGAGTTCGCGAAGATGGTCGCCGAGGTCTGGTTCCGCACCCCCGAGGACGCCGAACGCGTCGGCTTCCGCCCCCTGAACACCTGACTCCCACCCCGCGAGTTGCCCCTGCCCGTTCGCGAGTTGCCCCTGGCGGCCCGCGAGTTGCCCCTGGCTGTCTGCGAGTTGCCCCTGGCTGTCTGCGAGTTGCCCCTGGCGGACGCGGGGAGCTGGCCGTGGCCGTGGTTGGCCGCCTCGTCCCGTCGTCGGCCCGGCTGTTGAGCCCGTGGAGTGCTTCGGATCCGGGGTGACTCGCGCGCCTGGCGAGGGCAACTCGCGCGTTGTGAGAGGCAACTCGCGGGGGTGGCAGGGGCAACTCGCGCGTTGTGAGGGGCAACTCGCGCGCCTGGCAGGGGCGACTCGGCAGCCCGCGAGGGGCGACTCGCGGGCTGTGCGGGGCGACTCGCGGGTTATTCGACCGTCCAGGTGTCCTTGCCGCGCAGGAGAGCCTGAAGGTCCGGCTCCTTGGCCTGTCGAGCCTGGTCGACCTGCTCGCGGGCCTGGTCGTCGTAGGTCGGCCGGGAAACCTGGCGGAAGATGCCGGTCGGCGTGCAGGTCAGGTTCTGGTCGCCGATGCGGGACAGCGCGAACGCGTACGCCGTGTCCTCGATGGTGGGGTCGTGCACGACGAGGTTCTCCTCGCCGATCTCGGAGACCTTGCCGGCTTCGAGGCCGCCCCAGCCGCCGCGGCCGACGCCGTACTCGCCCTCGGGGCCGAACCTGATGGGCTCGCCGGTACGCAGGGGAATGATCCGGCGCGCGGCCTCGTCGGAGTCCTTGAGCACGTCGAACGCGCCGTCGTTGAAGATCGGGCAGTTCTGGTAGATCTCCACCAGCGCCGAGCCGCGGTGTTCCGCGGCGGCGCCGAGCACCTCGGTGAGGCCCTTGCGGTCGGAGTCGAGCGCGCGGCCCACGAACGACGCCTCGGCGCCGAGCGCGAGCGAAACCGGGTTGAACGGGGTGTCCAGCGACCCCATCGGCGTGGACTTGGTGACCATGCCCTGGTCCGAGGTGGGCGAGTACTGGCCCTTGGTCAACCCGTAGATGCGGTTGTTGAACAGCAGGATCTTGAGGTTGACGTTGCGGCGCAGGGCGTGGATGAGGTGGTTGCCGCCGATGGACAGCGCGTCCCCGTCACCGGTGACCACCCACACCGACAGGTCGGGCCGGGTGGTGGCCAGCCCGGTGGCGATGGCGGGCGCACGTCCGTGGATGGAGTGCATCCCGTAGGTGTTCATGTAGTACGGGAACCGTGACGAGCAGCCGATCCCCGACACGAACACGATGTTCTCGCGCTTGAGGCCGAGGTTCGGCAGGAACGACTGGATGGTGTTCAGCACGACGTAGTCGCCGCACCCGGGGCACCAGCGCACCTCCTGGTCGGACTTGTAGTCCTTGGCCTTCTGCTTCTCGTCGGTCGTGGGTACCAGGTCCAGCCCGCCGATGGTCGGCAGGCCCAGATCGGTGGCGGTCATGCGGCCACGACCTCCTTGATCACGTCGGTGAAGACTTCCTCGAGTTCCTCGGCCTTGAACGGCAGGCCGGCGACCTTGGTGTGGGAGCGGATGTCGACCAGGTACTTCGCCCTCAGCAGCATGGCGAGCTGGCCCATGTTCATCTCGGGCACCACGACGGTGTCGTAGGAGGCCAGGACTTCACCGAGGTTCGCGGGCAGCGGGTTGAGGTGCCGCAGATGTGCCTGGGCGATCGGGATGCCGTGCTTGCGCACCCGGCGGCAGGCGGCGCCGATGGGGCCGTAGGACGAGCCCCAGCCCAGTACCAGCACCCGCGCCTGCCCGTTCGAGGGGTCGTCGACCTCGATGTCGGGCACGTCGATGCCGTCGATCTTGGCCTGGCGCAGCCGCACCATCGCGTCGTGGTTGTCCGGGTCGTAGGAGATGTTGCCCTTGCCGTCGGCCTTCTCCAGGCCGCCGACGCGGTGTTGGAGGCCGGGGGTTCCGGGCACGGCCCACTCCCGGGCCAGCGTCTCAGGGTCGCGCACGTACGGCCAGAACTCGCCGGAGCCGTCCGGTGCGTTCGGCTCGGCGGCGAACTCGACCCGCAGGTCCGGCAGGTTCTCGACGTCCGGGATCAGCCATGGTTCGGAGCCGTTGGCGACCGCGCCGTCGGAGAGCAGCAGCACCGGCGTGCGGTAGGCCAGCGCGATCCGGGCGGCCTCCAGCGCGATGTCGAAGCAGTCGGCGGGGGTGCTCGGCGCCACGATCGGCACCGGCGACTCGCTGTTGCGTCCGAACATGGCCTGCAGCAGGTCGGCCTGTTCGGTCTTGGTGGGCAGCCCCGTCGAGGGGCCGCCCCGCTGGACGTCGATCACCACGAGGGGCAGCTCGATCATCACGCCCAGCCCGATCGTCTCCGACTTCAGCGCGATGCCGGGACCCGACGTCGAGGTCACGCCGAGGGCGCCACCGTAGGAGGCGCCGAGCGCGGCGCCGATCCCGGCGATCTCGTCCTCGGCCTGGAACGTGGTGATGCCGAAGTTCTTGTGCTTGGACAGTTCGTGCAGCACGTCCGAGGCGGGGGTGATCGGGTAGGTCCCGAGCAGCACGGGGAGCCCGGAGCGCTGGCCCGAGGCCACGATCCCGTAGGCCAGCGCGGTGTTGCCGGTGATCTGCCGGTAGATGCCCTTCGGCAGTTTCGCCGGGGCGACCTCGAACGTCGTGCCGAACGCCTCGGTGGTCTCGCCGTAGTACCAGCCCGCGCGGAAGGCCAGCACGTTGGCTTCGGCGATGTCCGGCTTGGTAGCGAACTTCTCGCGCAGGAACGCCTCGGTTCCCTCGGTCGGCCGGTGATACATCCACGACAGCAGGCCGAGCGCGAACATGTTCTTGCAGCGTTCGGCGTCCTTCTTGCCGAGTCCGGTGTCGGCGAGCGCGCCCTGGGTCAGGGTCGACATGGCGACCCGGTGGACCTCGAACGCCGAGAGCGTGTCATCGGCGAGGGGGTCGGCGGTGTAGCCGACCTTGCTGAGGTTGCGCTTGGAGAACTCGTCGACGTTGACGATCACCGTGCCGCCGCGCGGCACGTCGGCGATGTTGGCCTTGAGCGCGGCCGGGTTCATCGCGACCAGCACATCGGGGCGGTCGCCGGGGGTGAGGATGTCGTAGTCGGCGAAGTGCACCTGGAAACTGGAGACGCCGGGGATCGTGCCCTGGGGAGCGCGAATCTCGGCGGGGAAGTTCGGCAGGGTGGCCAGGTCGTTGCCGAAGGCCGCCGCTTCCGAGGTGAACCGGTCTCCGGTGAGCTGCATCCCGTCACCGGAGTCCCCGGCGAAGCGGATCACCACCCGGTCGAGTTGGCTGACCTCCGTCTGCCGTGCCGCGGACAACGTGCCGTCCGATCCGTTGCCGTTCGCGCTCGTGCTCATGGGCCAGCGATTCCCTCTCTCCCGGTTGCGGCGCGGACCGCCCTCATAACTTCGAGATTACTTGGTGTTTTCGACCGCCGTGGTGCGGTGTGATCCGGGTTACCTGTTACCGGTAGTAACACCGTACTCCGGTCCCAACCACTGGGATACGCCGGGTTCCCGGAGCGGGTCAGTGCCCGGGGTCCGGCGGCCGTTCCAGCAGTGTGGACAGCACCACCGTGGACACCGTCCTGTCGATGATCTCCAATCCGCGCAGGCGTTCGAGAGCGTCCTCGAGGTGGTGGATGTCCGCAGCGCGCAGGTGGACGATCGCGTCGGCCGCGCCCGACACCGTGTAGGCCGCCACGACCTCCGGCAGCGGTTCGAGGTGCGCCCGGATGCGGGCGGGGGAGACGTTGCCCTGGCAGTGGACCTCGACGAAGGCCTCGGTGCCCCACCCGAGAGCCTCCGGGTCCACCACGGCGGTGAAGCCGCGCAGCACCCCGCTGTCCAGCAGGCGGTCGACCCTGCGCTTCACCGCCGGGGCCGACAGGCCCACGATGTCGCCGATCTCGGCGTAGCTCGACCGGGCGTTGGCCACCAGGCACGAAACGATGCGCTGATCCAAGGTGTTCACACGCAACGTTTAGCATACTGATGCGCAATCTCCGGCAATTGATAGCCGGATCACGCAGACCATACATTCGAACCATGCGCGTACCCACGCCTCGTCAGTACCTGATGTGCCCGCCGCGCCACTTCGCCGTCACCTACGCCATCAATCCCTGGATGGACCCGGACGTTCCCGTCGACACCGACCGGGCGGTGGCGCAGTGGACCGCGCTGCGGGACACCTACGTGCGGCTCGGGCACTCGGTGTCCGAGATCGAGCCGCAACCCGGCCTGCCGGACATGGTCTTCGCCGCCAACTCGGGGACCGTGATCGACGGCCGGGTGCTGGGCGCCCGGTTCCGGTCGGCCGAACGCGCGGCCGAGGCGGAGCACTTTCGCCGTTGGTTCGTCGAGAACGGCTTCCGCGACGTCACGATGCCCGCCGAGACGAACGAGGCCGAGGGCGACTTCGCCTGGACCGGCCGGGTCCTGCTGGCGGGCACCGGATTCCGCACGGACCCCCGCGCGCATGCCGAGGCGCAGGAGGTGCTGGGCGTGCCGGTCGTGTCGCTGCGACTCACCGACCCGCGCTACTACCACCTCGACACGGCGTTGTTCGTGCTCGCCGAGGCCACCGACACGCGGCCCGCGCAGGTGGCCTACTACCCGGAGGCGTTCTCCCCGGGTTCGCGCCGGACACTGGAGCGGATGTTCCCCGACGCGGTGCTCGCCGGGGCCGACGACGCGGCCTGCCTCGGGCTCAACGCCGTCTCGGACGGGCGCAACGTCGTGTTGCCCGTCGAAGCGCGCGAGCTGGCCGAGCGGCTCGCCGTGCGCGGCTTCGAGCCGGTACCGCTCGACATTTCCGAGCTGCGCAAGTCGGGCGGCGGCCCGAAGTGCTGCACCCTGGAGATCCGCAAGTAACCCGGCACGCCGGGCTGCGTGCCCCCACCGCTTGTGAGCATGTCGTCAAGGCCCCCTTGACTGCGTCAGACGCAGTGAAGGAGGCCTTGACGACATGTCAACGCAAGGATGGCTCCGGTCGTGGGGCGCGAGTGCCGCGGGTGCGGCGGCGGTGGGGCAGCAGGCGGGACAGCGCGAGGGCCAGTAGGAACAGGCAGCCGCCCGCCAGGCCGATCGTGCCCGCGATCGAGGAGTCGAACACCACGGCGGCGTGGTGCCCCGCCACCGAGCTGATCCAGCCCGCCGCCACCGCGACCACGAGCATGGTGCCGAGCCGGTGCGTGAGAAGCCGCGCGGTCGCGGCGGGCAGCACGAAGAAGGTGATCACCAGCACCGCGCCGACGCTGTCGAACGCCACGACCGCGAGCCCGGCCACCGCCACCAGCAGCATCCGCTGCACCACGGCACCCCGCAGCCCGGCCAGCTCGGCGAAGTCGGGGTCGAACGTGCTCGCGTGCAGCGGCCTCCACAGCACCAGCACGAACACCACCGTCAGCACCGCCGCCGCGCCGGTCACCAGTAGCGACGAGGGCACCGGCGTCCCCGCGAGATCCACCGTGCGCAGCGGGGCGAAGGTGATGTCGCCGTAGATCGCCGAGTCGAGGTCGATGTGCGCGCCCGAGGCGAACCGGCTGATGCCGAGGATGCCGAGCGAGAACAGCGCGGGAAACACCAGCGCCAGCGCCGCGTCGGAGCCCACGAGGCCGGTGCGCCGCAGCCACTCGAACCCGGCCACGCACAGCACGCCGAACGCGGTCGCCCCCAGCACGGTCGCGGGCGAGGAGCGTTCCCCCGTCAGCAGGAAGATCAGCACGATCCCCGGCAGCACGGCGTGGCTGACCGCGTCCGGCAGCAGCGCCTGTCCGCGCAGCAGCAGGAACGAGCCCAGCAGCGCGCACGCCGTGGACAGCAGCCCCGCGATCACGACGATCATCACGCCATCGGGGGTCATCGCCCCGGCTCCTCGGAGAACGCCGCACGCCGCCCGCGCAGCCGCGCCAGCACGCCCCGGCGCGGGGCGAAGGTGACCGAGGCCAGCGCCACCGCCGTCACCAGCAGTACGATCACCGGGCCCGCGGGAAGCTCCGCCCGTCCCGAGAGCACACCGCCGGTCGCGCCGCAGATCGCGCCCACCAGTCCCGACACCGGCACCAGCGCCGACAGCCGCCGGGTCACCTGCCGCGCCGCCACCACCGGCGCCACGAGCAACGCCACCATGAGGATGGCCCCCACCGTGCGCACCCCGAGCACCACCGCCATCGCGAGCAGACCCGTGCTGACCAGGTCCACCGCCCACGTCGGCACCCCCGCCACGGCGGTGAACCCGGGGTCGAACGTCGCGCTCCGCAGGACGCGGAATCCCATGACCACCACGGCCAGCGCCACCGCGCCCAGCACCAGCGCGATCGCGATGTCGCGCTCGGTCATGCCCGCCGCCTGCCCGAGCAGGTAGGTGTTCAGACCGGCCTGTGTGCTGTTCCCGCTGCCCCCGATGTGGGTGAGCAGCACGATGCCGAGCGTGAGGGACACCGAGAGCACGACGCCGATCGCGGCGTCGGGACGCAGCCGGGCGGTGCGCTCCAGCGCGATCATCGCCAGCGCGGCCAGCGCCGCCGAGATCGCGGCCCCGAGCAGCAACAGCTCGGGAACCTTGGCGCCGGTGACGAGGAACGCCACCGCCACGCCCGCGAGCGTGCCGTGGCTCATGGCATCGCCGAACATGCTCCGGCGGCGCAGCACCGCCAACGGTCCCAGCGCCCCCGCGACGAACCCGACGACGGCCGTGCCGACCACCACGACGGCGTCCGGGTACGGCAGCGGAAGGGCCTCCAGCACCGTGCCGATCATGAGTCGAGCACCAGCGGGGCCATGCCGTAGGCGCGTTCGAGGTGGGCGGCGGTGAGTACCGACTCCGGCGGGCCGGAGGCGAGCACCGATCCCGCCATCAGTACCGCGTGGTCGAAGCGGGTCAGCACCGTGCGCAGGTCGTGGTGCACCACGACCACCGACACCCCGTCGCGGCACAGCCCGGTGAGCACGTCGAGCAACGCCGACTCGGTGCGGGCGTCCACGGCGGTGAACGGCTCGTCCAGCAGTACCAGCTCCGCGCGCTGGGCCAGCGCGCGGGCCAGGAACACCCGCTGCCGCTGGCCACCGGAGAGCTCGTCGATCGGGCGGTCGGCGAGCCCGGCAACCCCGACGTGGTCCATCGCGGAGGCCACCAGTTCGTCGTCGGCGGGTGTGAGCCGGCGCAACCAGCCCCGGTGCGGGTAGCGGCCCATTTCCACCACCTGCACGGCCGTGATCGGGAAGTCCCGCGTCACCGCGTCCTGCTGCGGCACGTAGGCGACGCGGGCGCGCACCCGTTTCAACGGCTCCCCGAGCAGCCGGACGCGACCCCGCACCGACGGCACCAGGCCCAGCGCCGCCTTCACCAGCGTCGATTTCCCCGCGCCGTTCGGGCCGACCACCGCGCTCAGCGTCCGTGCCGGTATCTCCACGGTGACCCGGTCGAGCACGCCCCGCCCGCCATAGGCGGCGCTCACCTCGGACAGCGCCAGCGCGCTGGGTGCGGCGGCCTCCCGCTCCGAATTCCGCGCACGGCTCACCGCTCTCATCGCAGGCCCTCCACGATCCGGTCGATGTTGGCGCGCACCATGCCGAGATACGTGCCCTCGGCGGTGCCGTCGTCGCCCGCCGAGTCCGAGTACAGCGGTCTGCCGAGGTCGACCTCGCCGCCCCGCTGCCGCACCGCCGCCAGTACCGCGTCCACCGTGCGGGCCGGAACGCTGGTCTCCACGAAGACCGACGGCACGTCGCCGCGCACCACGGCGTCGGCGACGCGGGCGATGTCGGCGGTGCTGGCCTCCTGCTCGGTCGAGATGCCCTGCACGGCCACCACCTCCAGCCCGAACGCCCTGCCGAGGTAGCGGAACGCGTCGTGCGAGGTGACCAGGACCCGGGAGGCCGGGGGAATGGTGGCGATCGCGGCCCGGGCCTCGTCGGCCAGTGCCAGGACACGGGCGCGGTAGTCGGCGCCGGCACGGCGGTAATCCTGGGCGTGGGCGGGGTCCAGCTCGCCCAGGCGCGCGGCGACGGCGTCGACGACGTGCGCCCACAGCTGCGGGTCGAACCAGATGTGCGGGTCGTGCTCCTCCTCCGGCGCCGCTCCGGCGGGAGGGGAGAGCAGCAGGCGCTCCGGCACCGCCTCGCCCGCCCGCAGGACGGAGCCGGTGCGGTCGACCTCGGTCAGCGTGCGCTCAAGGGAGCCCTCCAGGTACAGGCCCACCGCGAACACCGCGTCCGCCGTGCGCATGTGCCGCAGGTCGCTCGCCGTGGCCTGGTAGAGGTGCGGGTCCACCCCGGGGCCCATCAGGCGGACGGTGCGCACGTGCTCACCGCCGACCCTGCGCACGGTGTCGTCGAGGAAGGTCGTGGTGGTGACCACCCGCAGCGGGCCGTCTCCGGAGGCGGCGCCGGTGGCGGGACCCACCGCGTACGAGATCGCGCCGGTGAGCGCGAGCGCCGCGGCGCACAGCAGTGCGGCCACGGCGCGAC
>NZ_KB912649.1:7067-12182 GCF_000383795.1 Saccharomonospora saliphila YIM 90502 | reverse complement strand
CCGCGGCGACGCGCGTCCCGCCGCGCTCGGGCGAGTGCGGCGCGCGGTCCTGCGGTGTGCCCGGTCACGAGGTCCCTCTTTTCGGTATGCCGAAATTTATTCTAAGCCCTGGCGAACACGAGGTCGAACCCGTCCTCATCGTGAAGCGCCCGTGCGTCGCCGCGCGACCCGGCGTGCCGCGGCCGGACAGGCCGCCCGGGCCGGGTCGTGTTCGTCACCGGAGGCCCCGACCTGGAACTTCCGCCCGAACGACGTCGTTCGATGCGATAGGGGCCAAATGGCTGAGACGGATGCACCGAAGGAGGCAGGGCGCGTGCACTCCCACCGCAACGGGTTGAAGACGGCGCTGTTGCTCGGCCTGCTCAGTGCCCTGATCGTGGCGATCAGCGGGCTGTTCGGCCGTACCGCACTGGTGATCGGACTGCTCGTCGCGCTGGGTGTGAACGGCTACGCCTACGTCAACTCGGACAAGCTCGCGTTGCGGGCGATGCGGGCACGGCCGGTCTCCGAGGCGCAGCAGCCCGCGATGTACCGGATCGTGCGCGAGCTGGCGACCACCGCGCGCCAGCCGATGCCGAGGCTCTACGTCAGCCCCACGGCGGCGCCGAACGCGTTCGCCACCGGCCGCAACCCGCGTAACGCCGCCGTGTGCTGCACCGTCGGCATCCTCGGTCTCCTCGACGAGCGCGAACTGCGCGCCGTGCTCGGCCACGAGCTGTCCCACGTCTACAACCGCGACATCCTCATCTCGAGTGTCGCGGGCGCACTGGCCAGTGTCGTGAGCTTCCTCGCGAACATGGCCATGTTCGCGAGCCTGTTCGGCGGTAACCGCGAGGGCGGGGCGAACCCGCTGGCCACGTTGCTGATCGTGCTCCTCGGGCCGATCGCGGCGGGGATCGTGAAGATGAGCGTGAGCCGGTCCCGCGAGTACCAGGCCGACGCCTCAGGAGCCCGGCTCACCGGCGATCCGCTCGCGCTCGCGTCGGCGTTGCGCAAACTGGAGCGCGGCACCCGGGCACGGCCGCTGGAGCCCGAACCGCAGGTGGTCTCCCAATCGCACCTGATGATCGCGAACCCGTTCCGGCCCGGTGAGCGGCTCTCACACCTGTTCTCCACCCACCCGCCCGTGGACGACCGCGTGCGCAGGCTGGAGGAGATGGCGCGCCGCGAGCCCTGACGTCCACGACCTCGACGTCCCGAGCGGAAAGCCCCGCGACTCCTTCGTGGTTCGCGCGGCTCCGCGTTCTCAGCCCGTGGCTCCGGCCGCGCGGGCGACGTCCATGACGTAGTCGCCGTAACCGCTCTTGGCCAGCTTCGCGCCGAGCCGGAAGCACTCGTCCGGGCTGATGAATCCCATGTCCAAAGCCACTTCCTCAAGGCAGGCGATGCGCACGCCGGTGCGGTGTTCGAGCACCTGGACGAACTGGCCCGCTTCCAGCAGCGAGTCGTGGGTGCCGGTGTCCAGCCAGGCGAACCCGCGACTCAGCTCGTTCAGCCGGGCCCGGCCCGCACGCACATAGGCCATGTTCACCTCGGTGATCTCCAGCTCGCCGCGCTCCGACGGGGTGAGGTCGGCGGCGATGTCGACCACCTGGTTGTCGTAGAAGTAGAGCCCGGTGATGGCGAGGTTGGAGCGCGGGCGTTTCGGCTTCTCCTCGATCGAGAGCAGCGTGCCGTCCCCGTCCACCTCGCCGACGCCGTAGCGCTGGGGGTCCTTGACGGCGTAGCCGAACAGCGCGCAGCCGTCCAGGCAGCTCGCCTGTTCCCGCAACAGGCCGGAGAAGCCCCGGCCGTGGAAGATGTTGTCGCCCAGGATCAGCGCGACGTCGTCGTCGCCGACGAAGTCCGCGCCGATCACGAACGCCTCGGCCAGGCCGTTCGGGCTGGGCTGCTCGGCGTAGCGGAGGTCGAGGCCCCACTGGCGACCGTCACCGAGCAGCCGCCGGAAGTTCGGCAGGTCCGTCGGCGTGGAGATCACCATGATCTCCCGGATGCCCGCCAGCATCAGCACCGACAGCGGGTAGTAGATCATCGGCTTGTCGTAGACGGGCAGCAGTTGCTTCGACACCGCCTGGGTGATCGGGTGCAGGCGCGTTCCGCTGCCGCCCGCCAGCACGATGCCCTTCATCCACCAGCTCCCTGTCGCACGCCGCCGGGTTCCACCGCCGGTGCGTCAGCGTAGCGTCCTTTCACGGGCCTGCTCAGCCGCTCGGCCCGCCTCACCGGTAGTTGGTGAACTGGAGCGCGATGCCGAAGTCGGTCTCCTTGAGCAGGGAGATGACCTCCTGGAGGTGGTCCTTCTTCTTGCCGGTCACCCGCAGCTGGTCACCCTGGATCTGGGCCTGCACGCCCTTGGGGCCCTCGTCGCGGATGTACTTGGCGATCCGCTTGGCCTTGTCGGACTCGATGCCTTCCAGGATCGTGCCGGTGACCTTGTAAACCTTGCCCGAGACGGCCGGCTCGCCGGCCTCGAACGCCTTGAGCGAGATGCCGCGCTTGACGAGCTTGTCCCGGAACACGTCGACGGCGGCGCGGGCGCGCTCCTCGGTCTCCGCCTCGATCACCACGGCGTGCTCGCCCGCCCACTCGACCTTCGCGCCCGTGCCGCGGAAATCGAACCGCGTGGACAGTTCCTTGCTCGCCTGGTTCAGCGCGTTGTCCACCTCCTGGCGCTCGACCTTGCTCACCACATCGAACGACGGATCCGCCACGTCACCCACCTCGTAGTTCTGCTTGCCGGAACGTACCCACCCTAGCCACCCCCGCCCCCGTCGTTCGGGCGACACGGGGGTTGGGTAGACTGCGTGATGGCCGGGATGACCGGACAAGGCGGGTTACCCGAGTGGCCAAAGGGATCTGACTGTAAATCAGACGGCTCAGCCTACGGGGGTTCGAATCCCTCACCCGCCACACCAGCAAAAAGCCCCGCTACCTGCGACGACAGGGCAGCGGGGCTTTTCTCGTGCGGGCCGCCCGTGTACGCGCTCGGCGCGACGCTGTCGTGTTCCAGCCGCTAGAGTCCCGCGCATGCCATCGCTGATCACTGCCATCGCCGAACACGCCGAGGCCGCCGATTTCCTGGCCGGGCCGGGTGACTTCGACCTCGACCGGGGGGACCACGGCGAGGAGGTCCATCTCGCGTCGGGGGCACCCTTGGAGGGCTTCGCGGGAGACGCGGCCGGGGGTACGTACTTCTTCTGTGGCGACGGCGGCGAGGAACGCCCGGTCCTGTACGCGGACTCGGAAGGCCGCGCGGCTCGCGTCGCGACGGGCCTGCCTGAGCTCTTGCGGCTCCTTCTGGTCGCACCCTGGTGGCGTGACTGCCGGGAATTCACCGCCGAGGAGGGCCGCGAACTGGCTGCCGAGTACCGAGAGAACACGCCCGACTCGCAGCTTCGGCGCGACCGTGCGGCCGCGATCCTCGGCCTCACCCTCCCCACCGAGGCCGAGGTCCTCGCCCGCCTCCATGAGGTCGCCACCGGGGCGGGCAGGGACTTTCTCCTGATCTTCACGGCGGAGAACGAGCCCTACGCTCCGCTGATCACAGCCTGAACAGCTCTCGCGTGCTTCCGGGATTCTCGACGCGGGACGGTGGTACCCACCTGAGCATTCCCCTTGCGCTGGGCACGGCGGGTTGACCTCGATCATGGTAGAGGTTGCACGCTTGTCCCATGGATGCTGACACGGCACGTCACACCGAGGCCGACGAGCGCGCGATCCACGAGCTCGTCTCGCGAGCCCAGGAACTCCAGAACGATCCCGGCCTGCTGGATCTGCATACGCCGGACGCGGTGATCGTCAACATCGCCGGGCGGAGAGTTCTCGGCCGCGAGGCGTTCGCCGAGGCCATGCGGGGCGCGCTCACCTCGCCGTTGTCGGACGTGACCACTTCGCTGGAGGTCGTCGACATCCGCTTCGCCACGCCCGAGGTCGCGATCGTCAGTTGCGTCAAGACCGTGCACGACAACCGGTCGGACGCCGCCGCGCACGACGCGCTGCCGACCTCGGGCGCGCTCACCTACGTGCTGACGAGGTCCCAGCGGCGTTGGCGGATCGCCGCCGCCCAGACCACGCCGATCCGCGCCGCCGCCTCGGCGCACGACTGACCGCCGCGTGAGAGACGGGCGCCGGCGCCCGTCTGTCACACGCCGGTCGCGCCGTCGATGCGCTCCCGGAGCAGGTCCGCGTGGCCGTTGTGCCGGGCGTACTCACCGATCATGTGTACGTAGATCCAGCGCAGGCTGACCTCCCCGCCGCCGAACGTTCCGGTGTCCTCCAGCGTGCGCTCCGCGCAGGCGGCCCGCGCGTGGTCCACCTCGTTCTCCCACGCCTCGCGCACGGTGTCGGTGGAGACGTCGGCGGGCAGGTCGAAGCCGCCGTCCCGGGCCTCGGGGTCGCTGTCCCCGCCGAAGATCGCGGGTGCTGTTTGCCCCAGCAGGACGCGGCGGAACCAGTTGCGTTCGACCTCGGCCATGTGCGCCGTCAGGCCCAGCAGGGTCAACGGGGACGGAGGCGCGGAGGCGGTGCGGAGCTGGGTGTCGGTGAGCCCGGCACACTTCACCGCCAGCGTGGCGCGCTGGAAGTCCAGCCAGCTCTGGAGGGTGGCACGTTCGTCGGCGGTCAACGGCGGCATGGCCCGGTCGGTGGTCGTCACGTCACGATCCTGCCAGCCGGGACCGACGGAGAGCACCCGGCCAGGCGGTGGACGCGACCGCGCGGGGTGCGGGCCGGGCGCACCCGCGATGGCGGTTCACCGTGCCATGCTGGCGGTGTGGGGTATCACGAACGACCGTCCCCGGTCGGTGGTGCCGCCGTGTGGTCCGTGGCGGTCGCGCCGGAGGGCGGCACACGCGTGCTGCCGGACGGGTGCATGGACCTGCTGTCGCGGAACGGCGAGCTGGTCGTCGCCGGGCCCGATACCCGTGCCCATGTCTTCGACGCGACTTCGAACGACCCGGTGGTGGGCCTCCGGTTCCCGCCCGGTACCGGCCCGGCGGTGTTCGGCGTCGCGGCCGACGAGCTGCGGGATCAGCGGGTACCGGTGACCGCCCTGTGGGGCGAGGCGCTCGGCCGGCGGCTGACCGAGCGGCTGGCCGCCGCCCCGGACACGGGCCG
>NZ_KB912649.1:2610-6967 GCF_000383795.1 Saccharomonospora saliphila YIM 90502 | reverse complement strand
ACCGGATGCCCGGCGCGGCGCCGCCCACGGGCGCGGCCTCGCGCTCGGCGGCCTCGACCGCGGCGCGGTCCTCGTCAGAGGCCAGTTCGAAGGGCACCGTCATGCCCGGCAGCACGACCTCCTCGTCGAGCACGAGCACGGGACGTCGTTGCGTTGATGTCATCACTACGCTCCCGTCTGTTGAGTGCATCAGACTCAACCTTCGGCAGCGGAGGTTTGTTTCCCTGTTCGCCGGAGGCGATCAGCGCGCGGGCGTCCGGTACCAGGACGTCCACAGCGGCCGATAACCCTGGGCGTACCAGAACGGCGTCGACCGCGGGTTGGCCAGCGCGTGGTGCAGCAGGACCACGTCGACACCGGCCTCGGTGAACAACTGGTGGGCGTGGTCGGCAAGCGCGGTGCCGACACCCGTACCGCGCGAGGCCTCGGCGATGTTGAGCGAGGGCAGGTAGCCGACCCGGTCGGAGGCCACCGCACCGGCGATCCAGTCCGACTCCGGCGGGAGCTGGATGTGCACCAGGCCCAGCGGCGTGCCGTACAACTCGGCGATCCACAGGGAGGGCACCGGCGTGTCCCGGGCGAGCAACTCGCGGGTCCGTTCGGTGATCAGGTCCCGCGCGCCCGGCCGGAACGCGGTGGCGCCGAACCCCGTGTCGTACTGCCGCAGCTCCAGTTGCAGGCGCACGGCGGTGTCGAGATCAGCGGGGACGGCATGGCGGATCCGCACACCCGGCACCGCGGGCGGCCCGCCCGTGTGACGCGCGGCGGGACGCACGGCCAGTACCCGCACCGGGGCGAACCCGTGCCGCAGCAGCGCGTCGGTGCCCGCCCCGTCGCGGCTCGGACGCGTCAGCACGGCGGCGGTGTCGAGTTCGTCGGTGTCGTACCCGTCGGTGCCACCGGTGCCTTCGGGGCCCTGCCGGCCGGTGCCGTGCCCGTCGGCGAGCAGCGTCTCCCAACGGTCCAGCAGCGCGTGCAGCGCCGCGCCCGGGTCGTCGCCCGCCAGCCGGACGTCGAGCCGGTACTCGCACAGGGGGCGCCACAGCGCCGCCTCCGAGTCCGGATCGACCACCGATCGCGTGGCCAGTGCGGCACCGTCCGGGACGCGCAGGCGCGTTCCGGACTCGCCGTCCCACGCGGCGGGCGGCGCCAGGAGCGGGTCGAGCGTGCTCAGCCGCTTGGCGTGCTCGGTCGTGACGGTCTCCGTGTCCATCCCGCCAATCTAACGGAGAAATATGACCTAAATCACCCGGGATCGACTACCATCGGCGATCGTCGTGGTCGACGAGGGTCACTCGCTTCGCGGTTCGTGGGTCACTCCGCGCGGGCCTTATTCACGCTGTGGTGATCACATCACCGCAGAGCGAGAGCTTGATACGCCCTCCGGGGGTAAAGTGTCTCCTCGTCGCGAGTCGGTTCCGACAGGCGCACGTGGGTCACGCAAGGAGGTTGCATGCCGAACGCACGCGGCGACTCCGTGGAGGCCGGCACCGCCGCGGACGACCCACCGGATCGGGGCGAGGGGCACGTCTCGGCGGAAACGCGCGCGGACGAACGCCGCTTCCGCCTCTACACCATGGCCGTCCTCACGGTCGGGCTTCTGGCGGCCGGTGCCGTGTCCCGCTGGCTGCCTTTCGAGGGTTCGGTCCACCTGTGGTGGATCGGACCGCTGCTCGCCGTCGCCTTCCTCGGCGCCGAGCAGCTCGGCGTCAACGTCGACGTGCGCAGCGGCATCTCGTGGACCATCTCGTTCACCGAGATCCCCCTTGTCATCGGCCTGCTCGTGGCCCCGTTCGAGGTCGTGCTCGCCGCGCACGTCGTCGCGGGCGTGACCACCCTTCTCGCGCGGCGGGTCACCGGCCGCGTGCTCTACAACGCGGGCGCGTTCCTGCTGGAGGTCACCAGCGCGTTCGCCGTGGCGGGCCTCGTGCGCGACATGCTCGGCGGCGCCGGGCAGATGCCGTGGATGGCCGCGCTCGCCGGCACCCTGACCGCACCGCTGGCGAGCACCATGCTCGCCATGGCGGCCGTGCGCGTGCTGCGCCGCAGGATGCGCGTCAACACGGTGCTGCGGCTGGCGGGTCGCATCCTTGTCGTCGGCTTCGTCAACGCCTCCGTGGGGCTCACCGGCTATCTTGTGATTTCCACCACTCCAGAGGCGTGGCCGATCGTGCTCGCGGTGACGCTCGGGCTCGCCGCGCTGTACTGGGCCTACTCGGACCTGCTGCGCGAACAGCGCGACATGGAGGCGCTCACCGACGTCAGCCTGATGGTGGCCCGCTCGGGGCAGCAGGCCGCCGCGCGCCCGGCGAGCCGCGCCGACGACTTCGGAGCCGAGCACGACGTCGACGAGTGGACCACTATCGCCGAGCGGATCCGGGACCAGCTCGCCGCGGCGCGCATCGTGCTGCGCCTGCGGTTCGATCCGGACGAACCCATGCGCACCGTCGTCGTGGGTGACGAACTCCCCGGCGGAGTCCTGCCGCCCGAGGACCCATTGCTGCGTCTGCGCGGCTCGCACGTGCGGCATCTGCGCCTGACCGAGGCCAACCCGGACGTGCGCACCGCCCTGCTCGACCGCGGCGCGCACGAGGCGCTGGCCGTGCCCCTGCGCAGCGCGAGCCGGCTGCTCGGCGTGCTGGAGGCCCACGACCGGCTCTCCCGGTGGCGCGGGTTCGGCAAGTACGACGTGCAGCTGCTCGGCACGATGGCCAGCCACCTGGCCACCGCGCTGGACAACCGCAGACTGCTGGCGACCCTGCGACACGACGCCTACCACGACCCGCTCACCGGCCTGCTGAACCGTCCGGGCTTCCGGCAGGTGGCCACCGAGCCGCTCCGCGAGAACGAGCACTCGGCGGTGCTGCGGGTCGATCTGGACGTGCTCTCCACGGTCAGCGACGCGCTCGGCTACACCTGGGCCGACCGGATGCTGCGGGCCGCGGGCAGGAGGATGCGGGACACGTTGGGCCACGAGGTTCCGCTGGCCCGGCTCGAGGGCGCGTCCTTCGCGGCCCTGCTGGTCGACTTCACCCCGGAGGACGTGCACGCGACGGCCGAGCGCCTGCGCACCCACCTGTCGGCCCCGTACCCGGTGGACCGGCTGACGGTCGAGGCCAACGCCGTCGTCGGGTACGCGGCGACCACGGCACGGGAGAACGCCGACGGCGTCGACGTGGACAGCTTTCTCCAGCGCGCCGACATGGCCGTGCGCGCCACCCGCAGCGGCGAGGAGGTCCGCGCCTACGTGCCCAGCATGGGCCAGATGTTCCTGCGCCGGTTCCAGATGGTCACCCAGTTCCGCCAGGCCATCGAGGAGGGGCAGGTCACGGTCCACTACCAGCCGAAGGTGGCCCTGCCCGGCAAGCAGGTACTGGGCGTCGAGGCGCTGGTGCGCTGGCAGCACCCGGAGTTCGGGCGGGTCAACCCGGACGAGTTCGTACCCGCCGTGGAAGCGGCCGGACTGATCGGGGTGCTGACCTCGTTCGTCCTCGACACGGCGCTGGACCGGGTCCGGCGCTGGCAGGACGAGGGCCTGCGCATCGCGGTGGCGGTGAACCTGTCGGTGCGCAACCTCGCCGACACCGAGTTCCCTGATCAGGTCGCGGCCTCCCTCGAGCGCTTCGGCGTGCCCGGCGAGCTGCTGACGCTGGAGCTGACCGAGTCCGGCGTGATGTCCGACCCCGAGCGCGCCCTTCCGGTCCTGCGCCGCCTGCACGACCTCGGCATCGAGCTGGCCGTCGACGACTTCGGCACCGGGTACTCGTCGCTGGCCTACCTGCGCCAGCTCCCCGTGGACCAGGTCAAGATCGACAAGAGCTTCGTGTTCGGCATGGGCACCGACCTCGGCGACCTGGCCCTGGTGCGCTCGATCGTCGAGCTGGGTCACTCGCTAGGGCTGACCGTCGTGGCCGAAGGGGTCGAGGAGGACGTGGCACGCGACCAGCTCGAGGCGATGGGCTGCGACGTGGCGCAGGGCTATTTGATCTCGCGTCCCCTGTCCGAGGAACGACTCCAGGCGTGGCTCCAAGCGCGCACCGTGCGTTCGCTCGATCCCGGGTCCGAGGCCGTGCTGACCCTGCTGACCTGAGGTGCGGGCGCGGACCGGCCCCGAAGGGACCCCCGGTGTCCGGCGGTGTGGACGGCTGCTGTAGTCTTTCGGACAGCTCGTTGAGAGCACGCCCCTTTAGCTCAGTCGGCAGAGCGTCTCCATCCAAGTTCAGCCTGCCGACGATGCCGGTCGAGGACTACCCCCAGCTCCCCGCTCAGCCGGATCTGGCATCGTCAAGGCGCCCGTGCGGATCGGCCCGGACACGTGGGTCGGCACGAAGGTCTCGGTGTTGCGGGGCACGCGCGT
>NZ_KB912649.1:0-2510 GCF_000383795.1 Saccharomonospora saliphila YIM 90502 | reverse complement strand
CGCCCAGGGCGAGCCCGCGGCGGCGGCCGCCGAGGCGCCCGCGGCGGGTCGCACGGTGCAGGTCGAGTTCGAGGTCGGGGAGTCGGTCACCGTCATGGACGGCCCGTTCGCCACGCTGCCCGCGACGATCAGCGAGGTGAACGCGGACGCGCAGAAGCTGAAGGTCCTGGTGTCGATCTTCGGCCGGGAGACGCCGGTCGAGTTGTCGTTCACCCAGGTCTCCAAGATCTGACGGCCGGAGTCCCGGCCGCAGGCAAGGCCCCGCGCCACGGCAGGTGTGCGGGGACGAGTGACACCGAACAGGAACGAGAATGCCACCCAAGAAGAAGAAGCTCGCAGCGATCATCAAGCTGCAGATCCAGGCGGGTGCCGCGAACCCGGCGCCGCCCGTGGGTCCGGCGCTGGGTCAGCACGGCGTCAACATCATGGAGTTCTGCAAGGCCTACAACGCCGCGACCGAGTCGCAGCGCGGCAACGTGGTGCCGGTCGAGATCTCCGTGTTCGAGGACCGCTCCTTCGACTTCAAGCTCAAGACCCCGCCCGCGGCGAAGCTGCTGATGAAGGCGGCGGGCGTCGACAAGGGCAGCGGCGAGCCGCACAAGTCGAAGATCGGCAAGATCAGCTGGGACCAGGTCCGTGAGATCGCCGAGACCAAGAAGACCGATCTCAACGTCGAGGACATGGACCAGGCGACGAAGATCATCGCGGGTACCGCCAAGTCGATGGGTATCACGATCGAGTGACCACCCTGCGCCGGAGCCCACGGGGTTCCTCGCAGCAGGAGTGTGGAAGGGCCACGCGCTGACCCGCACCACGACTGATCCGCTCACTACCTCAAGGACAGACATGACCAAGCGCAGCAAGGCCTACCGTCAGGCCGCCGAGCTGATCGACCGCGACCGGCTGTACACGCCGTTGGAGGCCGTGAAGCTCGCCAAGGAGACCGCCAAGGTCAAGATGGACGCCACCGTCGAGATCGCCATGCGGCTCGGCGTGGACCCCCGCAAGGCCGACCAGATGGTCCGCGGCACCGTGAACCTGCCGCACGGAACGGGCAAGACCGTCCGCGTCATCGCCTTCGCGACCGGCGAGAAGGCCAGCGAGGCCGAGGCCGCCGGCGCCGACGCGGTCGGGACCGACGAGTTGATCGAGCGCATCCAGGGTGGCTGGCTCGAATTCGACGCCGCGATCGCGACCCCGGACCAGATGGCGAAGGTCGGGCGGGTGGCCCGAGTCCTCGGCCCCCGTGGTCTGATGCCGAACCCGAAGACCGGCACCGTCACCCCGGACGTCGCCAAGGCCGTCGCCGACATCAAGGGCGGTAAGGTCAGCTTCCGCGTCGACAAGCAGGCGAACCTGCACATGGCGATCGGCAAGACGTCGTTCGACGCGGACAAGCTGGTGGAGAACTACGCCGCGGCGCTGGACGAGGTGCTGCGTGCGAAGCCGTCGGCCTCGAAGGGCCGGTACCTGAAGAAGGTCACCTTCACCACGACGATGGGCCCCGGCATCCCGGTCGACCCGGCCCGGACCCGCAACCTGCTGGTGGAGGACGCCGCGAGCTGATCGCGCGCACACCACCGGACCCGGCGGGCGGTCGTCCACACGGACGGCCGCCCGCCTTCGTGTCGGGCGGGATCAGCGTGTCGTCCGCGCGCTCGGATCGGGGCGGCAGGTGCTCGGTCCCGGCTGGTGGTTGGTGATGATCCACTGGCCGAGTTCCACCCGGGTCACGGTGAACACGCCGAGGGCGGGTCCGCCGTCGATGTCGAAGTCGCACGAGTCGATCCGCACGCGGTCCGCCCCCGGGTCGTACCGGCGCGGGTAGAGGGACTCGGCGTAGTCGTTGACGTGGGTGACCTGGGCGTGCAGGGCCAGGACCGCGCGACGGCAGTCGGCGTGCCCGGTGTTCGCGGCGAACCGTTGCTGGATGCCCGCCTCGTTGTCGAAGTAGCCGCAGGCCTGCGCGAACAGCGGTTCACCGGTGTCCGGGTGGGTCTGGGCGATGGCGTCGTAGACCTTGCGCACCGCCTCGTACGGTTGCGAGGCCAGCAACTGCTCGGTGCGGTAGGTGCCGCCGCCGGACTGGGCGAGCTCGGCGGGACTCTTCGCGTCGTCAGACCCGAAGAGCTGGTCCAGCAGCCAGAGCACGAACACGGCGAGCAGCAGGAAGAAGATCAGCCACGCGAGCACCTTCTTGCCGAGCCAGAGCACCCAGCCGGGCACGCGGGGCCGATCCCGCGACGACTCCTCCCGCCTGTCGTGTGGGCGCACGTCGGTGCCCGGTGTGCCGACGAGGTCGGTGCCGGTGGCGGTTCGTTCCAGCTCGCCGCCGGTGCTCGGGGGCGCGGTGAGGGCTCCGCCCGCTGCCGCCCGCGCCTGCTGGAACCGCTGGAACTCCTGGAACCGCTGGAACTCCTCGAACTGCCGCCACTGCTCCGGGTCGAGCCCGGCCGGGCTCGCGCCTCCGCGCCGTTCCACCGCCGAAGCCCCACCGGCTCCGACGGGCG
>NZ_KB912648.1 GCF_000383795.1 Saccharomonospora saliphila YIM 90502 | reverse complement strand
CCACCGGGCTCGCCGAGCCGCCCCGGCGAGGACGGGCCCCCGCCTGGAGATCCGCCCTCGGCCGCGAGGGCCGCGTCGACGAGTCTGCGGACGGTGGCCGGATCGGGGGTGACCGGCCGGGCGATCTCCACGTCACCGGCCGGGGTACCCGTCCCCGAGCGCGTCTGTCCGCGTGAGTCGGAGACCGGGTCGTTGAACGGCTGCGGCGGTTCCGGCGCCTGGGTACCGTCCGAGTCCACCACGCGCGTCCTCCCTGTCGCGGGTCGTCGCGGGTCGTAGGCCCTCGCGAGTGTCACCTGGCGGACGCGTGACCGGGGTGGCGACCGGCCACCGTCCGTGTCCTCAGCGTAGCGGGAGATACCCGTGACGCCATCCGTCCATCGGTGCGCCGTCGACATCACCCACCGCGATCACGCCACATGCCCACCACCGGCGCTCACGGCGGACCCGGTCAGGTCGATGCCTCCGACCCGGCCCCCGTGCTCGCCGAGGCCGATGCCGACGCCGATGTCGCCCCGGCGGACTTCGACGCCGACGACTTCCCTCCGGACGACTTCGCACTGGACGACTTCGCACCGGACGACTTCGAGGCGGAGGTCTTCGACCCGGACGACTTCGACGACTCGGAGGACTTCGAGGTCGACTTCGACGCGGTCGACTTCGACGTGCCGGACTTCGTGGTCGACGACTTGGCCGCCGTCGTCTTCTTCGAGCCGCCCTTCTTCGGCGCGGGCCCCTTGGCACGCTTCTCGGCCAGCAGCTCGGCGGCCCGCTCCTTCGTCAGGTCCTCGACACTGTCCGACCGGCGCAGCGACGCGTTGTACTCCCCGTCGGTGACGTACGGACCGAAACGGCCGTCCTTGACCACCATCGGCTTGCCCGACTCGGGATCGTCACCCAGCTCCTTCAGCGGCGGCTTCGGCGCGGCCTGCCTGCCCCGCCGCTTCGGCTCCGCGTAGATCTTGAGCGCCTCGTCCAGCGTGATGTCGAAAATCTGTTCCTCGCTGGTCAGCGACCGGGAATCGGTGCCCCGCTTCAGGTACGGCCCGTAGCGGCCGTTCTGCGCCGTGATCTCCTCGCCACTGTCCGGATCGGTGCCGACCACGCGAGGCAGCGACAGCAGCCGGAGCGCGTCGTCGAGCGTGATCTCCGAGATCGACATCGACTTGAACAGCGACGCGGTGCGCGGCTTGGGCTTTTTCGCCTTGGACTTCTTGCCGCCGGTGCCCGTCGAGGACTCGCCCTCCTCCTCGGGCAGGATCTCGGTGACGTACGGGCCGAAACGGCCCTCCTTGGCGACGATCTCATGGCCCGTCGCCGGGTCGGTGCCCAGCACCCGGCCTTCCTGCGGGGTGGCGAACAGCTTCTCCGCGATCTCCACGGTCAGCTCGTCCGGGGGCAGGTCGTCGGGCAGGTTGGCGCGCTGCGTGGACTCCTCACCCGCGGGCCGTTCGAGATACGGGCCGTAGCGACCGACGCGGACCACCACCTGCCGCCCGTCGTCGTCGGTGAACATCGGGATCGAGTTGATCTCCCGGGCGTCGATGTCCTCGACGCCGGTGCCGACAAGGCGCTTCAGCCCCCCGAGGCGGCCGATCGAGCCGTCGGCGCCCATCTCGCCGCCGAAGTAGAAGCGCGACAGCCAGTCGGTGCGCCGCTCGTCACCGGAGGCGATCCGGTCCAGCTCGTCCTCCATCGCGGCGGTGAAGTCGTAATCCACGAGCCGCTCGAAGTGCCGCTCGAGGAGGCCGACCACCGAGAACGCCACCCAGGAGGGCACCAGCGCCGAGCCCTTCTTCCACACGTAGCCGCGATCCTGGATGGTGTTGATGATCGAGGCGTAGGTCGAGGGGCGCCCGATCCCCAACTCCTCGAGCTTGCTCACCAGGCTCGGCTCGCTGTAACGGGCCGGGGGCGAGGTGGCGTGCGCGTCCGGGGAGAGCTCGCTCGCCGTCAACGGCGTTCCGGTGCTCAACCGCGGCAGCCTGCTCTGCTTGTCGTCGGCCTCGCCGCCCGCCTCGGCGTCCACGGACTCGACGTAGGCCTTGAGAAAGCCCGGGAACGTGATCGTGCGCCCGGAGGCGGAGAACACGCACTCCTCACCGGTGCCCGCCGTGCCGGTGATGCGCACCGACATGGTGGTGCCCTTGGCGTCGGCCATCTGCGAGGCGATCGTGCGCTGCCAGATCAGCTCGTACAGGCGGAACTCGTCGGTCTCCAGTTCACCACCGACCGCGCCCGGCGTCCGGAACACCTCACCGGCTGGCCGGATCGCCTCGTGGGCCTCCTGCGCGTTCTTGACCTTGCGCGTGTACTGCCTCGGCTTGTCGGCGACGTACTCCGCGCCGTACAGCTCGGTGGCCTGACCGCGCGCGGCCGACAGCGCGGCCTCCGACAGCGTCGTGGAGTCGGTGCGCATATAGGTGATGTAGCCGTTCTCGTAGAGCCGTTGCGCGATACGCATCGTGCGCTCCGACGAGAACCGCAGCTTGCGGCCCGCCTCCTGTTGCAGCGTGGAAGTCATGAACGGCGCGTACGGCCTGCGGGTGTAGGGCTTCTCCTCGACACTGGACACGGCCAGCCCGCGGTCGGCCAGCGCACCGGCCAGGCGCGTGGCTTCGCCCTCGTCCAGGACGCGGACCTCCGACGAGGCCTGCTTGAGCTGCCCGTCCGGGCCGAAGTCGCGGCCCGTGGCCAGGCGCGCGCCGTCGACGAAGGTCAGCCGGGCCGGGAACGTCCTCGGCGTGGCCTGGCCACCCGCGTCCAGCGTCGCCGAGATGTCCCAGTACGACGCGGAGGTGAACCGCATCCGCTCACGTTCGCGCTCGACGACGATCCGGGTGGCCACGGACTGCACCCGGCCTGCCGACAGCCTCGGCATGACCTTCTTCCACAGCACCGGCGAGACCTCGTAGCCGTACAGCCGGTCGAGGACACGCCGGGTCTCCTGCGCATCGACGAGGTCCGGATCGAGTTCACGAGTGCTCTCGGCGGCCGAGCGGATGGCCGATTCGGTGACCTCGTGGAACACCATGCGCCGCACCGGCACTTTCGGCTTGAGCGCCTCGAGCAGGTGCCAGGCGATGGCCTCGCCCTCACGGTCGGGGTCGGTGGCCAGATACAGCTCGTCGACGTCGGAGAGCAGGCTCTTCAGCTCGGTGACCGTGGACTTCTTGTCGGAAGGGACGACGTAGAGCGGCTCGAAGTCGTTGTCCACGTCGACACCGAGCCGGGCCCACGGCTGCCCCTTGTACTTGGCGGGCACGTCGGCGGCGCCACGCGGCAGGTCGCGGATGTGGCCGCGGGAGGACTCGACGACGTACCCGCTGCCGAGATACGGCGCGATCTTGCGGGCCTTGGTCGGCGACTCGACGATCACCAACCGTCGTCCGCCACCGCCCGCGTCCGCGCCTCCCGTCGCCGGGCCGCCCCGGGAGGCGTCCCGCGCCACGGTTCTCTTCGTCCGTGTCGATCCAGCCACGCTGTGTCCGCTCTTTCGCTTGAGTAACTCGTTTGTTCGACCCGCCAGTGTGCACGCCCGACAGCGCCGGTGTCCGCTCAGGTGCGGCCGACACGCCAGCGGGGCGACACCCGGTCACCCTGCGCACACCGGCACGCACCGCCGTGGGTGCGCCCTTTTCCACACCTAGCACGGCACGCCCGGGACCCCGCCTCCGGGGCTCTGCGTGACCGGACCACTACAGCACGTGAAACGCGCCCCGTCCGGTCTCCGGACGCCTCCGGGTTCCCCGGTCATGCCCGGGAAAACGAGCCGGACGGCTGGTGTTGTTCCCGCGGCCGTCGTCCGGGATCTCCGGCGCCGCCGCCCGGCCCCGTGGTCCCGACGGGTCGTACCCGCGCGGAGGCGTTCGCAACCGGCCCGGCCGGTGGCGGTCGTCACGGCGACGCGGCGCGACGCCGTCAGCGGCCGCCGTCCCTGCTCTCGTCGGCGGACGAGGGGTCGATGCGGGGATCGGGTTCGTCACCGACGAGGTTCTGGCACGCGGGCGCGTGGCGCGAGGCGCGAGCGAGTTCCGGCACCCTGTCGAACCCGTCGAGGAGGTTGAGTTCACCGATGTCGTCGAGCGGTTCGTTCACACGCTCCAGCGCCGCCCGGCTGTCCTGGACGCCCGCGGCGGAGTCGAGCCGCGTCTTCACTCCCGCGGCGGTCTCCCTGATGTCGCTGTAGGTCGCCACCGCGCTGGCGCGGACCCGTTCGGCCGCGTCCGACGGCGCGGGGTCCAGCGATTCGAGACGGTCCACCGTGCGTTCGAGGCCACCGACCACCGCGTCGAGCAGCGCGCTCGACGTGGCCGAGGCACGCTCGGCGCTGCTGGGGTCGATCGTCGGCATGGCCGAGACCGTGCGCACGAGTTCGGTGACGGCACCGCAGTAGTCGTCGGCCCAGTCGACCGTCCTGCGCGCGTCCGACGCCGCGTTCGACCTTCCGCTCTCCACCGGCCGGTCGCCCGAGGACGGGGCGGGCGAGTCCGGCATCGGCTGGTGCCCGCAGCCGCCGACGAGCACACCCACGATCATGCACATGACGACCCTGCCTCGCAGCGGGCGCACGCCGCACCTCCTCCGTGACCGGTCGACGACGGAAACCGGCCACCCGGCACTGTACTGGCGGCCCCCTGCCCGCGTCGTGGGCACGGCGAG
>NZ_KB912647.1 GCF_000383795.1 Saccharomonospora saliphila YIM 90502 | reverse complement strand
CGGCACCGGGTCGCCGGGTGAGCCGTCCGCGGGTGTGCCGCGCTCGCGCGTGCCGTCGTCAACCATCCCGGTCCCTTCCGGCGCGGGCGGCCCGCCCGCGCCGTGCGTGTCGTCGGTGCGCCGTGCTCACAGAGGGATCGTGCTCACAGCGGGATGTTGCCGTGCTTCTTGGGCGGCAGGGTCTCCCGCTTGTCCCGCAGCATCCGCAGCGAGCGCGCCACGTAGCCGCGGGTGTGCGAGGGCGGGATCACGCCGTCCACGTACCCGCGCTCGGCGGCGACGTACGGGTTGCACAACGCGTCCTCGTACTCGGCGATCAGCCGCTCGCGCAGCGCCTCGACGTCCTGCCCCTCCTCGGCGGCGTTCGCCAGCGTCTTGCGGTGGACGATGTTGGCCGCGCCCTGCGCGCCCATCACCGCGATCTGGGCGGTGGGCCAGGCGATGTTGACGTCGGCGCCGAGGTGCTTGGAGCCCATCACGTCGTAGGCCCCGCCGTAGGCCTTGCGCGTGATCACGGTGACCAGGGGGACCGTGGCCTCGGCGTAGGCGTGGATGAGCTTCGCCCCGCGCCGGATGATGCCGTTCCACTCCTGGTCGGTGCCCGGCAGGAAGCCGGGGACGTCCACGAAGGTCAGCACCGGCACGTTGAACGCGTCGCAGGTGCGCACGAACCGGGCGGCCTTCTCGGAGGCGTCGATGTCCAGACAGCCCGCGAGCTGGGTCGGCTGGTTGGCGACCACGCCGACGCTGTGCCCGTCGACGCGGCCGAAGCCGACGACCACGTTCGTCGCGAACAGCTCGTGCACCTCGCAGAACTCGCCGTCGTCGACGACGCGGGTGATGACCTCGTGCATGTCGTAGGGCTGGTTCGGCGAGTCGGGCACCAGCGTGTCCAGCTCGGCGTCGGCGTCGGTGACACCGTCCGGGATGGAGCCGTCCACCGGCTCGGGAGGGTCGAACACCGGGGGTTCGGACAGGTTGTTCGCGGGCAGGAACGACAGCAGCTCCTTGACGTAGGAGACGGCGTCGTCCTCGTCGGGAGCGAGGTAGTGCGCGTTCCCCGACCGGGTGTTGTGGGTGCGCCCGCCGCCGAGGTCTTCGAAGGTGACCTCCTCGCCGGTGACCGTCTTGATGACGTCCGGGCCGGTGATGAACATCTGTGAGGTCTGGTCCACCATCACCACGAAGTCGGTGAGCGCGGGGGAGTAGACGTGCCCGCCCGCGTTCGCGCCCATGATGAGCGAGATCTGCGGGACGACGCCGGAGGCGTGGGTGTTGCGCCGGAAGATCTCCCCGTACAGGCCCAGCGACACCACGCCCTCCTGGATGCGCGCGCCGCCGCCCTCGTTGATGCCGATGATCGGCCTGCCGGTCTTGATGGCGAGGTCCATCACCTTGACGATCTTCTCCCCGTACACCTCACCGAGGGAGCCGCCGAAGACGGTCACGTCCTGGCTGAACACGCACACCGGGCGTCCGTCCACGGTGCCGTGCCCGGTGACCACGCCGTCGCCGTAGGGACGGTTGGCGTCCTGGCCGAAGTTGGTGGACCGGTGCCGGGCCAGCGCGTCGAGCTCGACGAACGAGCCGGGGTCGAGCAGCATGTCGATGCGTTCGCGGGCGGTCTTCTTGCCCTTGGCGTGCTGGCGCTCCACGGCGCGGGCCGACCCGGCGTGCACCGCTTCGTCGTCCCGGCGGTAGAGGTCGGCGAGCTTGCCGGCCGTCGTGTGGATGTCCGGCTCGTCTCCGGGAGGGGTCCCGAGTGGCTCCGTCGCGCTGCTCATGCCCCGTGAGCTTAATCCTGACGTGCGGGGACGGGGTGTGGCGTAGGCAACCACCACCGCGGGAGGAACGAACACGGCGGTGACCGCGCCGGGAGCGCGTACGGGCGCGTCGGCGCGCGGCGGGCGTGAGGCGGCGCGGCGCGGTCACTAGAGTCTGTGGTGTGACTGCGCGCGAACCCCTCGACACCGCACGGTTGCGTTCCCGGCTGCTCGCCCCGGCCGGCCCGTACGCCGCCGTCGACGTCGTGCCGCGCACCGGTTCGACCAACGCGGACCTGCGCGAGGCGGTGGTGGCCGGGGCGCCCG
>NZ_KB912646.1 GCF_000383795.1 Saccharomonospora saliphila YIM 90502 | reverse complement strand
GGTGTTGAGCACGTCGAACAGCAGCCCGGTGCTGCGGTTGCGGCACATCAGCCACGCGATCGCCGACCAGCTCGCGTCGGAACGGTCGGTGGCGGCCCGATCGGCGAACGCCGCCCGCGCGGCGGACGGCGCGACGATCTCCACCTCGGCCCCGAGGGCGAGCAGTTGCCCTGCCGCGATCTCCGGGTCCTCGAAGTGGGCGACGACCTCGGTCCAGCCATCGGCCGCGGGCCCGGGGGCCTCGCGCAGCGCCTCGGTGGCGAGGTCGGCGTCGACCACGCCCGGCAGCGCGCGCATCCCCACCGGACTCAACCGCATCCGGACGGGCACGCGCCGCAGCGACCGCTCGAACTCCGCGGACGAGCGCTGCCACCAGCTCGCGAGGTCGAACTCGGCGGGCCGGTCGAAGAGCTCGTCGAGCCGGCTGACGGCGCGGACCCGGCCGACGCGGTAGGTGCGCACCTCCGCCGACCCACCGGGCACCCGGGCGACGAGGTACCACACACCCGCCTTGAGGACCAGCCCGAGCGGGTCCACGATGCGTTCGACGGTGCCGTCCCTCCGGGCGTAGTGGAGGCGGGTGCGCCGTTGCTCCCACACCGCGCCCGCGAGATCGGCGAGGTGCTCGGCCGCGTCCTCGCGGCGGAACCAGCCCGGCGCGTCGAGATGGAAGCGCTGGGCCAGGTGCTGTGCCTGTTCCCGCAGGGGCGTCGGCAGGGTGGCGGTGACCTTGGCGTGCGCGGCGGACACCGCCGTGCCGAGGCCGAGTTCGGCCAGTGCCCTCGGCACGCCCATCGCGAAGATCGCCACGGCCTCCCGGGAGGTCAAGCCGTCGAGGCGGGTGCGCCACCCGTCGACGAGCCGCACGCCGCCGTGCCGCCCGGTCTCGGTCCACAGCGGAACCCCCGCCGCCCGCAGCGTCGCCAGGTCCCGGTGCATCGTCCGTGGCGAGACGCCGAGTTCCTCGGCGAGTTCGGCGACGGTGCCGCCCCGCCTGTTCTGGAGCGTGAACAACAACGCCACCAGTCGTTCCGCGCGCATTCCGCGATTCTCCCCGGTGGCGCGTGTCACGCCTCGTGCCGCCGCCGCATCACGGCGGCGGTGACGGCGCCCAGCGCCAGGGCGACGGCGAGCGAGACGAGCAGGCTCGTGTGCGGCTCACGCATCAGCGAGCCGCCGACGTAGCCGAGGCCGCTGGCGTACGACGACCACAGCACGACACCGATTCCCGACGCCGCCACGAACATCGGTGGCGACCAGCGCAGCGACCCGGCGAGCAGCGATCCCGCGGTGCCGCCAGCGGGCAGCCAGCGGGCGATCACCAGTGCCGTGACCCCGCGCCGTTCGAGCTGGCCGCTGAGCCAGTGCGCGCCCGCGTCGACGGCGGGCCGCCCGCGGAGCCGGTCGAGCAGCCGCGAGACGCCGTGCCGTCCGACGCCGTAGAGGACCAGGTCCGACAGCAGGCACCCGGCGGCGGCGACGAGGATCACCGGCGCGAGCGGCAGGTCGCGCTGTGCCGCCGCGACCCCCATACCGATCAGGGACACCTCCGTCGGAGCCAGCGGCACCGCCGCGACGACGAAGAGGATCACCAGCGAAACCGTCGAGACCTCCACGCCCCCACTCAACGCGTCCGGCCCTGAGAGACCTTCAGTGCCGCGCCCGGAGTGACCACACCGTTGCCACATCGTGAGGCGCCACGAAAGTCTCCCGCGTTGCGTTGACATGCCGTCAAGGCCTCCTTCACTGCGTTCAACGCAGCCAAGGGGGCCTTGACGGCAATCCAACGGCGCGCTCAGCGGTGGGCGCGGTTGACCGCCGAGACGACGGCGCGCAGGGACGCCGTCACGATCGACGGGTCGATGCCCACGCCCCAGTACACGGCGTCATCGATGGCGCACTCGATGTACGAGGCCGCCATGGCGTCGTCACCCGGGCTCAGCGTGTGCTCGCTGTAGTCCAGCAGCCGCAGGTCGTAGCCGACAGTGGCCAGGGCGTCGAAGAACGCCGCGATCGGGCCGTTGCCGCTGCCGACGACCTCCTGCTCGTCGCCGTCCAGGCGGATCATCGCGTTGAGCTGGTACCGGCCGTCGGAGTCGGCCCGCACGTGCTGGGAGAGCAGCTCCAGCGGCGTCCGCGGACGCAGGTACTCCGCGTCGAACGCCTCCCACATCGCGGCCGGGTCGACCTCGCCGCCCGCGGTGTCGGTGTGCTTCTGGATGGTCTGCGAGAACTCGATCTGGAGCCTGCGCGGCAGGTCCAGCTGGTGCTCGGTGCGCATGACGTAGGCGATGCCGCCCTTGCCGGACTGCGAGTTGACCCGGATCACGGCCTCGTAGGTGCGGCCGACGTCCTTCGGGTCGATCGGCAGATACGGCACCTCCCACGGGAACCGCTCCAGCGGCACGTCCTGCTTCTCGGCGGCCGCGCGCAGCGCGTCGAAGCCCTTGTTGATCGCGTCCTGGTGGCTGCCGGAGAACGCGGTGAACACCAGGTCACCGGCCCAGGGGCTGCGCTCGTGCACCGGGAGCTGGTTGCAGTACTCGACCGTGCGCTTGATCGCGTCGAGGTCGGAGAAGTCGATCTGCGGGTCGATGCCCTGGCTGAACAGGTTCATCCCCAGCGCCACCAGGTCCACGTTGCCGGTGCGCTCGCCGTTGCCGAACAGGCACCCCTCGATCCGGTCGGCTCCCGCCTGGTAGCCCAGCTCGGCGGCGGCGATGCCGGTGCCCCGGTCGTTGTGCGGGTGCAGCGAGAGGATCACGCTGTCGCGGCGGTCCAGGTTGCGGTGCATCCACTCGATCGAGTCCGCGTAGACGTTGGGTGTGGCCATCTCGACCGTGGCGGGCAGGTTGAGGATGGCGGGCCGCGACGGCGTCGGCTGCCAGATGTCGGTGACGGCGTTGCACACCTCCGCCGCGTACGACAGCTCGGTGCCGGTGTAGGACTCGGGCGAGTACTGGAACCGGAACTCGGTGTCGGAGTACTTGGCCGCGTACTCCAGCGCCAGCTCGGCGCCCTGCGTGGCGATCTTCTTGATGCCCTCGCGCTCCTCGCGGAACACCACGCGCCGTTGCAGGATCGAGGTGGAGTTGTAGATGTGCACGATGGCGCGCGGTGCGCCCTCCAGCGCCGCGAAGGTGCGCTCGATCAGCTCGGGTCGGCACTGCGTGAGCACCTGGATGTGCACGTCCGGCGGGATGGCGTCCTCGGTGATGATCTCGCGCACGAAGTCGTAGTCGGTCTGGCTCGCGGCGGGGAAACCGACCTCGATCTCCTTGTAACCCATACGCACGAGCAGGTCGAAGAACGCGCGCTTGCGGGCCGGGGACATCGGATCGATCAGTGCCTGGTTGCCGTCGCGCAGATCCACCGCGCACCACAGCGGCGCCCGCTCGATGTGCCGGTCGGGCCAGGTGCGGTCGGGCAGCCGGATGTCCTCCACCAGCCGGTACCACGGCTCGTAGCGGTGGTAGGGCATCGAGCTGCCCTTCTGCATGTTCCACGCCGGCTGGCCCTCGGGCGCGGGGCGGGACGGGGTACGGATGCGGCCTGCGGAACTCGTTCCGGATTCGGAATTGCTCATCGTCGCTCGAAACTCCTGCTCAGTGGGTCGGGTCGTCTTCGACGCATCTCGGTCGACGACCGGCGCTGCGGCGTGTGGTGAACACCAGAAATCCCCGCGACGGGGAGCCGGTCCGATCAGGCCCCGTCGCGGCAGCGAAGCAGGAGGAGCTCGCGCGCCACGAACGCCACCCTAACGGGACGGCCCCGCCGCGCGGAAGGGCGGGGCCGATGCCGAACCGTGACCCGGTGCCGCGACCGGCGGGCTACTCGCGCGTAGCAGCAGGCCGGAACGCGTGCGAGAATCTCGCGTATGGGTGAACACCACGCCGACGACACCGACGGGACGGAGCCCACGCGCGCGATGCCCGCCGCGTCGGGGCGCCGGGCCGCGGC
>NZ_KB912645.1 GCF_000383795.1 Saccharomonospora saliphila YIM 90502 | reverse complement strand
CGCTGACGTCGGTCGTCGCCGGCCGGGTCCGCCCCCACGCGCCCGGGCGGGGAGCGATGACTCCGCTCGCCGGAACGCTACCCGTCCCGGGTGGGCAGGGAAGCGCTCCGGGCGTCGCCGTCGAGCGCCGCCCGCACATGGGAAAGCTCGGTGGGCCACCCGTCCCGGATGGACCGCCAGGCCGCCCGCAGCGACACCTCGCTCGCGAGCACGAGCACGGGCCCCTCGCCCCAGCGGGAGGCGACGACCGTGCCGACCTTGTCCGCCTCGTGCGGCAGGGGCGCGCCGCCCGGCAGGAAGTCGATGGTGAGGGAGTCCATGCCGCTGTCGGTCAGATCGTCGGTGACACCTCGCATGGCGGCGCGGTAGCCGCGCAGTCCGCTGCGCGCGTGCGGTTCGTCGGGGAACCGGCAGTCCGGGTACGCGGTGTTGTAGTCCTCGACCGACTCGAAACGTTCTGGTGTCACGTCGGCGAATCCTACCCTGACGTAAGGGCTGGTTTTCGGGGTGTCCTCGGTGTCGTCGCAGGTCGTCGGTCCCATGTGGACTCTCTGCGGCCAAGATCACGGAGCGGTACGGTGATCAGGTCGGCGCCGAGGAAGTGAGGGTCAACGCGTGGGTGAGCACATGCGCATCGGTGAGGTGTCCGCCCGCACCGGGCTGTCGCTGCGCACCATCCGCTACTACGAGGAGGTCGGCCTGGTCGCGCCCAGCACCCGCACGCAGGGCGGCTTCCGCCTCTACACTCAGCCCGACGTCGACCGCATCACCCTCGTCCAGCGCATGAAGCCCCTGGGTTTCTCGCTCGAGGAAATGCACGAGCTGCTCGAACTGCTCCAGCCCGCACGCGACGCCGACGGGAATCCGTCCACGTTGGGCGAGCGGGAACTACGCAGACTGCGCGAGTTCACCGAGGCGGCCGAGCGACGTTGCGCCGAACTCCGGGCCACCCTGGACACGGCGCAGGCATTCGCCGCGATGCTGCGTGAGGTGCTCGACCGCCACACCGCACGGCCGTGAGCGCCGGTCGCGACGCGCAGGGCCGCGCCGCCTCACGCGAGCTGGGAGGCCAGCTCCTCCAGCG
>NZ_KB912644.1 GCF_000383795.1 Saccharomonospora saliphila YIM 90502 | reverse complement strand
TGCTCGCGGTGGGCGGCGCCGGCTCGGGCCTGGCCGGACCCGCGCTGCTCGACGCCGCCGTGGAGCACGCGGGCGACCGTACGACGGCCTCGTTGCTGTCCGAGCTGGCGGTCGAGCCGTTGCAGGCCCAGGGCGAGGTGAACGTCCGCTACGTCTCCAGCGTCCTCGCGGCGGTGCAGGAGAACCTGGTGGGCCGCCAGATCGGCGAGCTGAAGTCGAAGCTGCAACGCCTGTCACCGACCGAGGCCGCCGAGGACTACCGCGCTCTGTTCGGCGATCTCGTGGCGCTGGAGCAGTACCGCAAGGCGCTGCGCGAGCAGGCCGTCGGGGGGTGGGACGGATGAGGCGCGCGGGACGGCCGGGGTTTCTCGGGCGGCTTTTCGGACCTCCGGTGCCGGAGCCGGTCCGCTCCGAGCTGGCCGCCGACGAACACGTGGTGGCGCACGCTCCGGTCGAGACGGGCGGGCACGTCGCCGTGACCGCGCTGGGCCTGTGGGTGCCCGACGGCGGCGCGTCGGTCCGCCGGATCGGCTGGCACCTGGTCAGCAAGGCGGTGTGGCGCGAGGGCGCGCTCACCGTCACCGAGGCCGAGGTCACCGGATACGCGGGGGATGCCGTGCTGCTGGCCGACCGAACGCCGGTGCGGCACGCACTGCCGAAGCCGGGGCGCATCCCGCATCTGGTCCGGCTGCGGGTCGAGAGCTCGATCCGCTCCCGCTACCACAAGGACCTGCCGGGCGGTGGCGCGTGGTTCGTCGTGCGCAAGCTGCCGGGTACCGACGGCGTCGTGCTCCAGGTGCGCCCCGATCCGGGCACCGATACCGATGTGGTGTCCGACATCGCCGAGCAGGCGGCGGCGAAGCTGGCCGACGGGTCGTGACCCGCGCCGGTCCGCCGGTGCTCGGGGCGGCCGGCCTCGGCGCGGCGGTCCGCGTACGCGTATCGACGTAGGCGGCTCGCGCGTGTGGACGGACGACGGGACGGACGGGCGGGCCTAGCGTTCCGGGTGGCCGGGTCGTGACCCGCCCCGGCCTCCGGTCCGCTTTGCGTCGAACTCGAAGGCTGCCGAATGAGGTCGCGTCCCCTGTCGCTTCCCGCGCTGCTCTGCTATGCCGCCGTCGCCCTCGCCGCCTTCGGCGGCATCCTGGCCGAGACGGTGGTGATCTACCCGAATGCGTTCCACGACGTTCCGGCCTCCCTCGCCGGGGCGATGGAGTTCTTCACCGTGACCGGCCCGGCCAACTACTTCCCGCCGCTCGGCGCGGTGACGGTGCTCCTGGGGATCACCGCGCTCGCGCTGTCGTGGGGCCGTCGCCCCGTGCGGTGGTGGGTGGCGGCGAGCCTGGTCAGTCTCGTGGTCGGCGAGTTCCTGTTCTCGGTGGTGTTCTTCTGGCCGCGCAACGAGCTGATGTTCACCGAGGGGATCGCCGTGCACTCGGCCGAGGTGCTGCGCCGGGCGGCCACCGAATTCGAGACGGGGCACCTGGCCCGGGTGGCACTGAGCGGCGTCACCGCCGCCCTGGCCGGGGCCGGGTTCCTGCGCGCTCACCGCGAGTCCGTCGTGGACGAGTTTCGCGCGGGTGTGAGCGCGAGGAGCGTGTGAGCCGTGGCCGATTCCCCGAAGCCCGCTCTGTCCCTGCCCGCGGTCGTCGGCCTCGCCGCGCTCGGTGTGCCGCGCGTGGTGGCGCACGATCTCGACCTCGTCGGCCCCGTCGGCAACGCCGTGCTCGTCTTCGTTCCCGTGTCGCTCTGGCTGGTGGTCGTGGTGGGGTGCCGGGTGGTGCGCCCGTTCCGCACGCTGCTGTCCGTGGGCGCGGCCTACGGCGTCCTGCTCGCGGTGACCCACCAGGTGCTGTGGATCGCGGCCCACGGCGGGCGGCCCCCGCGCCTGGGTGGCAACCTCGCGGGTGTGCTCTCGCCGATGTGGGAACAGGTGGTGCTGCGCGTGCTCGCCTCAGCCAGCGGGCTGCTCACCGGTGTCGCCGTGGGCGCGGCGGTCGGCGTCGTGGCGTGGGCACTCGTCCGCGTCGTGCCGGGACTCGCCCCGCGAGCGCCGCACGAGCACACG
>NZ_KB912643.1:2513-4424 GCF_000383795.1 Saccharomonospora saliphila YIM 90502 | reverse complement strand
TCGCGGCCGCCACCGCCCGTTCCGGTGACCGGGCGGAGGCGGTCCGCGTGCTGGAGCGGGCCCACGAACTCGGCGCGCGCTGCGGTGCCGACCGGGAGACCGCGCGGGTACAGCGCAGGCTGCGCACGCTCGGGGCGCGCGGGCGGAGCACCCCCGCGACCGGTGCCGCGACCGGCTGGGCAAGCCTGACCGAGTCGGAACTGCGTGTCTCCCGGCTGGTCGCGGAAGGACTGACCAACCGGGCGACCGCCCGCAGGTTGTTCCTCTCCCCGCATACCGTGGACACCCATCTCCGCCACATCTTCGCCAAGCTGGGTGTCTCCAGCCGGGTCGAGCTCGTCCGGCTGGCGCTGCGCCACGAGGGCGGCGGCAATCACGAGAAGACGTGATGCCCTCCGACGCTTCATCCGGCACAGACTGGCCCCGTGCGCACGCGGTGTGCGTTCGCCAGGACGAACACAGAAGGATGGAGCATGACCCGCGACGTTCAACCGCTGTCCGAGCGACGGGACCTGCCGCGGGTGCGCAGCCCCTGGCTGCCCTTCACCCTGCTGGCACTCATCGAGTTCATGACCGTGCTCGACGCGTCGATCGTCAACGTCGCGCTGCCGTCGATCGAGACCGAGTTCGGGTTCTCCCCCCAGGCGCTGGCCTGGGTGGTCGACGCCTACCTCCTCGCCTACGCCGGCTTTCTGCTGCTCGGTGGTCGCGCCGCCGACGTGGTCGGCCGCCGCCGGATGTACTTCGCGGGCGTGGTGTTGTTCACCGCCAGCTCGCTGGCCTGTGGTGCCTCGCAGGACGCGACGCAGCTGCTTGTCGGGCGCGCTTTCCAGGGGCTGGGGGCCGCGCTCGTGGCCCCGGCCGCGTTGGCGCTGATCGGCGACATCTTCGCCGTCGAGAAGGACCGTAACCGAGCACTCGGCATCTGGGGCAGCATGGCCGGGGTCGGCGGTGCGGCGGGCGTGGTCCTCGGTGGCCTGCTCACCACGGCGGACTGGCGCTGGACGTTCTTGATCAATGTCCCGATCGGGATCGCGGTGCTCGTGGCGAGCGTCGCGCTGCTGCCGAAGGTCGACAGCACCACCACGAGCAGGCTCGATCTGTTCGGCGCGTTGCTCGGCACCGGCGGGCTGTGCGTGCTCCTGCTCGCCGTCACCCGCGGCCAGGAGGTCGGCTGGCTGTCGGGGCAGAGCCTCGCCTCGTTCGCCGTCGCCGCTGTGTTGCTCGGGGCGTTCGTGGCCCGGCAGCTCACCGCCACGGATCCACTGCTGCCCACGCACCTGTTCCGCCGCCCCTCGCTCGCCCTCGGTAATGTCGTCATCGCACTCGTGGGTGTGCTGCTGTTCGCGACCTTCTTCGTGGTCACGCTCTACATGCAGCGCGTGCGTGGCTTCAGCCCGCTGACCACCGGCCTGCTGTACGTGCCTATCAACGCCTCGATGTGGCTTGGTTCATGGCTGGCGCCGAGGGTCGTCGCGGCCCTTTCGCCGAGCGGCTCGTTGGCGGCCGGGTTGTTCCTCCAGGCCGCTGGGCTGGCGTGGTGGACGAGTGTGTTGTCGGTGGGCGGGAACTTCGTAGTCGTGTTCCTTCTGCCCGCGATGCTGTGGTCCTTCGGGCTGGGGGCGTCGATCGTCTCGGCGTTCGTGGTCTGCACCAGCGCCGTCGACGCGGAGGCGCGCGGCGCGGCCTCGGGCCTGGCCACCACGACGTACCAGTCCGGCGGTGCCATCGGCCTCGCCGTGCTGGTCACGATCGCCGATAGCCGCACCGGCGAGGTGCTCGCCCGCCCCGAAGGGGAGCGTCCGTCCGACGCGGCCGCGCTGGTCGCTGGATACAGCGCGAGCCTGCTCGCGGGGGCCGTCGTCGCGGCCGTCGGCGTCGTGCTCGCCCTCGTCGCCCGGCGGCTCACAC
>NZ_KB912643.1:0-2413 GCF_000383795.1 Saccharomonospora saliphila YIM 90502 | reverse complement strand
CCGGCGCCGCCGCGGCGGCGCAGATCAACGGCGACCTCGTCGCCGAGGAGACCCGGCGGGCGGTCGAGGAGCACCGGAATCCCTTCTCGGCCCGGTCGGAGGCAGACCTGTGCGAGCGGGTGCTCGGCGATCGCCGCCACGGCTTGTGACGGACGGGCGGATCGTGCCGGGCGCCGCGACCCGCCCCCGTGCTCGGACCGGCCCGAGGCTCGAACCGGCGGGGGCAGTCACGGTGCCCAGCGCGGTGGTGCGCGCCACCCGCCCCGGACCGGCGTCCTGGCCGTCAGGACGCGGGAGTTCCGGCGGGCCGGTCGTGTTCCGAGGCGAACACCGCGCGGCGCAGCGGGAGCAATCCGAGCACCAGCAGCACCGCGGGCACCGCGGAGAAGCCGACGGTGATCGCGGTGACGGCGGTGTCCGGTTGCGGTGCGGTGGCGCCCGCGCTGGAGACGTAGCCTCCCGCCGCGAGCACGAGCCCGAACAGGCCGGGGCCCAGGGCCAGGCCCAGGGTCTCGGCCGCCGTCCACACTCCCGCGGTCACCCCGGCACGGGCGGCGCCCGTGCGCTCCTCCTCGGCGGTGATGAGGTCGGGCAGCAGCGCCAGCGGGAAGACCTGAATTCCGGCGTAGCCGACCCCGGCCGCCGCGACGAGGACGAACACCACGCCGAGCGGCAGTGTCCGCGCCAGCACCAGCGTTGCCAGCGCGAGAGCGAACACGACCGAGGACACGCGGAACCCGGCGAGCTTGCCCCCCGTGCGGCCGACGCGGTTCCACAGTGGCATGACCAGCAGGGCCGGTCCCACGAACCCCACGAAGAGCAACGACTGCAGGCTGGGGTCGCCGAGCACGTGCCGGGCGACGTAGTTCACCCCGGCCAGCAGTGTGCCCACCCCGAGCGACTGCACGAAGTAGACGCACAGCAAGCGGCGGAACGCGCCCCACCGGCGCATCGTGGCGACCAGCTCCCGCCAGTGCGGTGTGGGACCGCGCAACCGTCCCACGGGGGCGCCCCGGGTGCCGCGATGGACGGCCAGGGTGCCCCCGAGGATCACCAGCGCGATGACCACGCCCATCGTCCGGTACCCCGCCACGCCCCCGACGCCGCCGGCGATCGCGGGCGCCACCGCACCGGAGACGAGGACGGCCAGCGCGAGCACCGCGATACGCCAGGTCGTGAGCCGGGTGCGCTCGTGGTAGTCCTCGGTGAGCTCGGCGGGCAGCGCGTTGAACGGCACCTGGAAGAACGCGAACGCGGTGGCGCACACGAAGAACACGGCCACGACGTAGGCCGAGTCGGCTCCGGCGCCGCCGAGCCCGGGGTGGGCGAACAGCGCGGCGAAGGTGATCGCCACGGCGAGCCCGCCGAGCAGCAGCGACCGGCGCCTGCTGCCGGTGCGGACGAGGTCGGCGTCGGAGAGCCGCCCGGCCACCGGGTTGAACACGACGTCCCACGCCTTGGGCAGCAGCACGATCGCCCCGGCCGCCGCGGCGGGCACCGCCATCGTGTCCGTGAGGTAGGGCAGCAACAGCAGGCCGGGCACGGTGCCGAAGGCACCCGTGACGAACGAACCCAGCGAGTAGCCCAGGCGGGTCCCGGCACCGATTTCGGACATGCCCCTCCCGCGGTGATCGAATCGACGGCAGGCATCGTCGCACCCGCTCCGGCACGGCCCGCACCCGCGTCCCAGGTCCGCGCCCGCGTCCCGGGCACACGACCCCGGCGCGGTCGGCGGCCGCACCGGTTAACATCGACGACGCTCGTAGTCACTGACGGATCGGACCATGGCGGACGCGGAACGCACCTGGGCGGGCACGACGTTGTCCGACCGCCGCAGCGCCCGGCGTCGGCGGCTGCTCGACGCCGGGCTCGACCTGCTGGGCACCGGCGCCACGGTGAGCGTCCGGGCCGCGTGCCGGCACGCCCGGCTCACCGAGCGCTACTTCTACGAGAACTTCGCCGACCGCGACGAGCTGGTGGTCGCCGTGTACGACGAGGTCGCCGGACGGGCGCACGAGGTGCTCGTTGACGCGGTGTCCGGGGACGCCATCGGCGCCGAGGGCGGCGCCCGGCAGCGGGCGAGGTCGGCGGTGGCGGCATTCGTGACGCTGGTACTGGACGACCCTCGCCTGGGCCGGGTGCTGCTGCTCGCGCCGCTGGCCGAGCCCGCGCTGGCCCGCGTGGGTGGCCAGCGACTGCCGATGTTCGCCGACCTGGTGCGCGAACAGCTCTCCGACCGCGTCGACGAACAGGACCGCGTGCTGACCGCCACCGCACTCGTCGGCGGTCTGGCGAACCTGTTCAGCGCCTACCTCTCCGGAGCGATCGACGTGCCGCGGGAACGCCTCACCGCCCACTGCGTGCGCCTCGTGCTCGGCGCCGACGCCCTGCACTCCTGACCACCGCGCACGGG
>NZ_KB912642.1 GCF_000383795.1 Saccharomonospora saliphila YIM 90502 | reverse complement strand
GCCGGGCGAGCGGCGGGGTCTCCTCCGGGCCCGTACCGGACGCGTTCCCGTTCCCGGGGCGCGGCGGGCGGGCCCGGTTCACCGTGTCCGGTGACGGTCCGTGACTCACGCGGGTCGCGGAGCGGATGCCGGACCGCGCGCCGGGCAGCGTGACACCGGCGTGGACGCCGGGGCAGCGACACGGACGAGCAGAGCGGGACGACGAGCAGGGCGGAACGACGAGGAGGGTGAAAGGGACGAGGCCGATGGTGCGGACCAAGGGTGCTGACGCCGGCGCGCGCGAGCGCATCCTGCTCGCCGCCGAGCGGCTGTTCGCCGAGTACGGTTTCGAGGCCACGCCGACCTCCCGCATCGCCGAGGTCGCCGGAGTCCCGAAGGGGCTCGTGCACTACTACTTCCGCCGTAAGCGTGACCTGCTGACCGCACTGGTGCAGCGGCTGCCGGACGAACGGGTCGATCCCGACACCGTGGTGGTGCCCGGTGACATCGCCGAGAGCCTGCGCGGCCTGGTGGCCGAGCTGGACCGGCGGCTGGCCGCCTCGCGGGTGCTGTCGCACCTGCTGTGGCGGGAGGCCGACACCCACCGGGCGGTCCGGGAGGCCCTGCGTGACCGCTACGAGTTGTTGGTACGGCAGGCGCGCGCCGTCATCCTCGCCGCCGCCGGGGCGGGCTCGCTCGCGCTCGCCGATGTCGACACGGCGGCCGCGCTGGTCGCCATCGCGGTCAGCTACCGGCACTCCGTCGCGCGCCACACCGACGCGGAGCGGAACGGGCCCGGGGAGATGGAACGCGAGCTGGCGTTCATCGCGGGCGCGCTCACCCGTTCCGGCGGTGCCGCCGGCGGGTCAGTGGCCCGCGGCGGGCTCGACTAGTTCCACGAGCACACCACCGGCGTCCTTGGGATGGACGAAGTTCACCCGGCTGCCCGCGGTGCCACGCCGCGCCTCGGGATAGAGCACGCGCAGCCCGCGGGCACGCAGGGCCGCGGTGGCCGCGTCCACATCCGTGACCCGGTAGGCCAGCTGTTGCAATCCCGGACCCTGCCTGTCGAGGAATGTGGCGATGGGGGAATCCGGTCGCAGCGGCGCGAGCAGTTGCACGGCGGGCCCGTCATGGTCTCCCGGCGCGTGCAGCATCGCCTCCCGCACGCCCTGGTCGTCGTTCTCCTCGGTGTGGGTCACCTCGAGCCCGAAGTGCTCGGCGTGGAACGCGATGGCCGTGTCGAGGTCGGCCACGGCGATCCCCACGTGGTCGATCGTGGTGACGAACGGCTCGAGTGCGTGTCGCATGACAGACCAGCGTAGGCGCACGCGCGGAGAGCCGATCGTGACGTCGGTCGCTCTCCGGCGGCCGGTGCGGGGCGGTATCGTCGGTATCGATCCGAGGGCGCGTGTGGCAGCGTCGACGTCGATGACCCGCAGGAGGAGATTGTGTCCGGTTTCCCGTCCGGTTCGGTGATCCTGGGCGCCGCCCGTACCCCCATCGGCCGGTTGCTCGGCTCGCTCAAGGACTTCTCCGGGGCCCAGCTCGGCGGCACCGCCATCCGGGCGGCGCTCGACCGCGCGGGCGTGCCCGCCGACGCCGTCCAGTACACGATCATGGGGCAGGTGCTCACCGCGGGCGCCGGCCAGATCCCGGCGCGCCAGGCCGCCGTGGCGGCGGGCATCCCGATGGAAGTCCCCGCGCTGACGATCAACAAGGTGTGCCTGTCCGGCCTCGACGCGATCGCGCTCGCCGACCAGCTCGTCCGCGCCGGTGAGTTCGACCTCGTGGTCGCGGGCGGGCAGGAGTCGATGTCCCAGGCGCCGCACCTGCTGACCAACTCCCGCACCGGCGTCAAGTTCGGGGACACGACGCTGGTGGACCACATGGCGCACGACGGGTTGTTCTGCGCGTTCGACCAGGAGGCGATGGGCGCCTCCACCGAGCGTTACAACTCCCGCTACGGGCTGACCCGCGCCGAGCAGGACGCCTTCGCGGCGCGTTCGCACCAGCTCGCGGGGAAGGCGGCGGCCAACGGCCACTTCGCCGAGGAGATGGCCCCGGTCGAGGTCCCGCGCCGCAAGGGCGACCCCGTCACCGTGGACAGCGACGAGGGCGTGCGCGCCGACACCACCGCCGAGTCGCTCGCGGGGCTGCGCCCGGCCTTCGCCGCCGACGGCACGATCACGGCCGGGTCGGCGTCCCAGATCTCCGACGGCGCCGCCGCGGTGGTCGTCGCGAGCCGCGCCAAGGCCGAGGAGCTGGGCGTGACGCCGCTGGCCGAGGTCGGCGCCCACGGAGTCGTCGCGGGACCCGACGCGAGCCTGCACGAGCAGCCCTCGAACGCGGTGAAGGCCGCGCTGGCCAAGGCCGGGCTCGACGCGAGCGGGCTCGATCTGGTCGAGATCAACGAGGCCTTCGCGGCCGTGGGGCTGGTCTCGCAGCGGCAGCTCGGCCTGGACCCCGAGCGGGTCAACGTCAACGGCGGCGCGATCGCACTCGGCCACCCGATCGGCGCGTCCGGTGCGCGCCTGGTGGTGCACCTGGTGCACGAGCTGCGCCGCCGGGGCGGTGGGCTCGGTGCCGCCGCGCTGTGCGGTGGCGGCGGGCAGGGTGACGCCCTGCTGGTGTCGTCGGGTGCGTGAGCCTGGCCGGTCGTCAGGACAGGCCCACGTCGCCGAGAGTACCCAGCAACGCCCGCAGCGTCGGGTCGAAGGCGTGCTCGGCCGGGGCGCCGTAGGCGACGACGAGTCCCGCGCCTCGGCCGCCGGGGGACCTTCCCGTGACTCTA
>NZ_KB912641.1:55598-57624 GCF_000383795.1 Saccharomonospora saliphila YIM 90502 | reverse complement strand
TCGGCACCGCCCGGCCCGCCCACGGAGCGCAGCGCGTCCAGCGCCGGCCCGCGCACGACGTGCGCGTTGGCCTCATGCATGTGTCCCACCTTCGAAGTCGTGTCCTGCGCCGCCGTCGGTACGCGCCGGGCTGGTGACTCCCCGCCACGTACCGCCCGGCGCGCGGCGGGACGTCACCAGCCCGCGGCCTCGGCCACGACCGCGTAGACACCGTCCAGGTTGACCATCCTCGGCAGCTCCGCCTGGTCGATCACGACGGAGAACTGCTTCTCCAGCGACGCGAGGATCTCGATGGCGCGCAGCGAGTCGGCGCCGTGGTCGTCGGCGAAGAGGCTGGTGTTGGTGACCTCGTCCGGGTCGATCTCGAGGATGTCGCACACGATGTCTTTGATCGTCTCGAGACGTTCGGTGACAGCCGCGGTCATCGGGTTCTCCTTGCGGTAGAGGGGTTTCTGCCGCACCCGATTATTCGCCTCCTGTCGCCCGTTCGGGTGGTCTCTGCATTCTCCTGCAGAATCCGCGCGACCCGGCTTCACAGTCCACTTCGGAGCCACACGGAGCGAAGAAACGGTGCCGTGCACGCGAACGGGCCCCGCGCGCGGCGCGCGCGGGGCCCGTGTCGTTCGCCGCGGTCAGCTCTCGACGAGGCTGCGCGGCCGCATGTCGGTCCAGTGCTCGGCGACGTGGTCAAGGCACGCCTGGCGGCTCTCGGCACCGAACGTGACGGTCCACCCGGCGGGCACGTCGATGAACGACGGCCACAGGGAGTGCTGTCCCTCGTCGTTGACGAGCACGTAGTACTGGCCCTCGTCGTCCTCGAACGGATTCGCCATCTCCTACACCCTTTCTGCGCTGTGATATCGGTGTGCGTCGAGCTCCTCCGCCAGGATTCCGCCGATCTCGGCGAGCGGTCCCGGCTTCATGAGGTCGTTGTGCCGGTAGTCGATCGTGCGTGCGCGCACGTCTCCGCCGACGTAGGGTTCCCACGTCGCGGGGGTCGGTGAGATGTCGAGCTTGTCCAGCGCGGCGACGATCACGAGGATGTCCCCGGAGTAGGGTTTCGGCTCGAAACCGTGGACCAGGTCGCGACAGTGCGCGTAGATGCGGCCGATCGCGGTGATGTGGCGCTGCCGCAGGCTGGCCAACGAGCTGCCGAGCTTGCGCAAGATCTTGATCACCTCGGCGAACCGCAGCCGCCTGCGGCCGAGGTAGCGCCGGTCGTAGCCGACCCAGCCCAGCAGGTCGGCCAGGATCTCCTGCTCACCCAGCTCCGCCAGCGTCTGCCCGGGATAGGTGTCGAGCACGGTCACCAGACCCACCCGCTCGCCGCGCTGTTCCAGCAGGGCGGCCATGACGTGGGCCAGCAGACCACCGGAGGAGTAGCCGAGCAGGTGGTAGGGCCCGTGCGGCTGCACGGCGCGGATCTGCTCGAGGTAGTCCTCGGCCATCTCGACGAAGCTCGCGGGCAGTTCCGCCCCGGTGTCGTCGAGCCCGCGCGCCTGCAATCCGTACACCGGGATCTCCGGGTCGAGATGCCGGATCAGACCGGAGTAGCACCAGCTCAATCCGCCCGCCGGGTGCAGGCAGAACAGCGCGGGCGCGCTGCCGGACGAGCGCAGCGGCAGCAGCACATCCAGCGGGCTGCCCGCGTCGTCGCCGTCGGCGAGCGTGACCGCCAATTCGGCCACGGTGGGCGCCTCGAACAGCGAACGGATGGTCAGCTCGGTGCCGAAGGTCTCGTTGACGCGGGTGACCAGCCGGGTCGCCAGCAGCGAATGGCCACCGCACTCGAAGAAGTTGTCCCGCACCCCGACGCGGGGGACGCCCAGCGCGTCGGCGAAGAGCCCGCACAGGATCTCCTGCCGAGGGTTCTCCGGCACGCCTCCCGCGCCGCTCGCCGACGGTTCGGGCGCGGGCAGCGCGCGGCGGTCGAGCTTGCCGTTCGGGGTCAGCGGGAACTCCGCGACCGCGACCAGGGCCGAGGGCACCATGTACTCGGGAAGCCGGGCCGCCACGTGCCCGCGCA
>NZ_KB912641.1:53494-55498 GCF_000383795.1 Saccharomonospora saliphila YIM 90502 | reverse complement strand
CTCGCCCACCGCGCCCGGCACCGCGGCGGTGACCGCGTCGCCGAGCAGCAGCACCCGGACCCGTGCGCGGTCGGCGAGCGCCACCCCGTCGGCGAGGAACACCGCGCAGCCCGGGCCTGCGTGCGGCCCCCGGCTCTCGATCAGCAGCACCCGCTCGGTCGTCATCAGTCCCGCGTCCCCCGGCCCGCGAGCGCGTCGAGCACACGCTGGTCGAAGTTGACCAGACGCCAGTTCCTGCGGTCGTCGATGACCGCGTACCCGTGCGTGATCGTGCCGGTCGCCGTGGGCACCAGGCGTCCGTCGCGGACCACGTAGGTGTCCATGCGGGAGCGGTAGGTGACGTCCTTGAAGATCTCCTCGACGGTGTAGACGGTGTAGAGGTCCTCCTCCATGAGCGCCTCGTCGAGGAACTCGATCGACGAGTGGGGCACGACCGGGATCCACCGGCGCTCGTCGAGCATGGTCTTGATCGAGATCCCGCGGTCGGCGAGGAAGAGATCGACGACCTCTTCCATCTGCCGGAGATAACCCGACATCTGCAACCGCTCGTTGTTGTGGCAGTACGGGTACGGGATGCGCCACTTCCAGCCGAAGGCGTTGCGGCCCTCCGTCAGCCGGGCCAGCACCGGGTCGTTGTCCGGACCCGCCGAGGCGCCTCGGCCGTCGGCGAGGGCGGTGTTGTCCGCCTCGGACACCGGCTCGCCAGGCTCGGACTCCGCGAGGCGGGTCACGGCGAACCGGGCGAGTTCGCCGGGCAGTTCCACGGGCTCGTCGAGGTAGGTGTCCACGCGCAGCGCCACCCGCACCTTCGCCGTGACGTCCCGCGTGGTCGACCCCTCCCGCACGATCGTGACCGAGAACCGCAGGACGTCCTCGTCGGCACCGGCCGTGGGCACCACGGTGGCGGTGCCCGCCTCGTCGAGGTGGAAGGCGTTGAGGATGCGGGTGTCCAGCTCCACGATGTCCACCCCGAGGCCGAACTCGGTGAACAACCGTCTGCTGGAAAGGCCCGCGTTGCGGAAGTGTTCGAGCACGGCCTCCTCGACCAGGTAATTGACGTGCTTGAACCCGATCCAGGTGCAGATGTTGTTGCCCTCGTAGCGCGGGCGGACCGGCACCGTGCTGGTGTCGGAGCACAGGGACTTCACCGCGGCCACGGTGCCCTCGTCGATCACAGCGGTCATGTGTGCGTCTCCAGTTCTGGTCGGACAACGGGATGGAGGTCACCGAGGAAGCCGGACACCGCCCCGGCGAAGGTCTCGGGTGCCGAGACCATCGGGAAGTGCCCGCAGCCCGGGACGAGTTCGAGGTGCGCGTGCGGCAGGTCCGCCGCGAGCGCGGCGGCCTCGGACGGGTCGGCGGCGATGTCGTCCCCGCCGGAGATCACCAGGCACGGCACGTCCAGCTCGCCCACCGCGAGCCACGGCGTGCGCAGGTAGGTGTCGAAGAAGGACGTCCAGCCGTAGGGGCCGACGCGCTCGCGCACGCGGTAGGCCATGTCGAGCAGGACGTCGTCGGGGATTCGTCCGAGCGCGGCCGCCCGCAGCCCTTCCTCCATGATCCGGTGGAAGTCGTTCATGAAGTAGGCCATCGCCGCCCAGCCGAAGTCCTCCGGGCGCCTGCGGTAGAAGGGCGAGACCAGCACCATGCGCCTGATGCCGTACCGCCGCAGCGGCCGCCCGCCCGCACGCAGCTCGGCGTCGAGCAGGGCGAGCAGAAGGTTGGCCGAGAACGAGTGCGCGACCACCACGTCGGCCGTACCGTCCGGGCCGGCGAGCGCGGTGGCGATCGCGTCGGTGGGCCGGGTGTACGAGGCCGCGTAGCCACCGATCGCCGCACCGCTCCAGGGCAGGTCGGGGGCCACGACCCGATGCTCCGGCGGGAACCGGCCCACGACGTGGGTCCACACACCGGAGGAGTCGGCGAGGCCGTGCAGCAGCAGCGTCCGGTACGCGCGGTCGCCGGGTGCGCCGCGCGGCACGGTGCCACCGCCCCCGGCGCGCG
>NZ_KB912641.1:45071-53394 GCF_000383795.1 Saccharomonospora saliphila YIM 90502 | reverse complement strand
CGCGTGGCCAACCGGTCCGCCTCGAGCCCGGCGGCGCCGCTGCGCACGTCGGCCTCGTCCCAGCCCAGCTCGGCGGCCAGGTCGGCGACGCTCCAGCGCACGCGGCCGAGCATGGTTCTGTACAGTACGTCGGCCCGCTCGTCGAGCCCGATCCAGAGCTTGCTCACGATGTCACTACCTCTCGGTGCTGTGCCGATCAGTGCGAATTCCTTACTGAAGTCATCAGGATCGTAGAGCGGTTTTGACAAATCGGTCAACGAAGTGGTCAGCGTTACCGGACCCTGCAAGCGTGGTTGCGCGAGGCGGATTCCCCGCGCACACGCACAACTGGACGACTGGAAGGACGCGAGGACGACCGCGTGACGACGAAGTCTGCGTTTACTTCAGTAAACAACACGGTGGCGGGCGGGTAACACCCTCAAGGGCCCGCTCAGCGCGACCGCACCTCGTCGAGCTCACGCCACACGCGCGTGGCCAGACGGAACTGGGACAGCTCCTCGGCCAGCGCGGCGGCCGAGCGGAGCTCGACGACCGCCCGCTCGGTGTCGCCGAGCAGGGCGTGCGCGCGGCCGAGAGCGATCCGGAGCCGGACACGTTCGGCATCGGCGAGGTCGGCGGTGACCGCCTCGCCGAGCTCCACCGCGCGCGCGGGCTGACCGGCCGCCACGGCATGGCGCACCTCAAGCACCGCGATGGGACCGTCCTCCCCCGGCAGCGACACCATGTCGAGCGCCGTCCTGGCCACTCGCAGGTACTGCGCGACCTCGTCGAGGTCGCCTCCGGCGTCGAGCAGCGTCGAGGCGGCGGCCCGGGAGAAGCGGGCCCACTCCTGCAACGGCGTGGCCGGTGTCCCGAGCATCGCCTTGGCCTGCCGGATGTGCTCACCGGCGCGCTCGGACCACCCGAGGTAGGCACAGGCCACCCCCGCGGCCCAGTGCGCCCGGCCGCGCACGCCGTCCCGGCCGATGCCGTCCGCGACGGCGAGAATCCGCTCGACCAGGCCGGGGACCTCGGTCAGCTCGCCGTACTCACAGCGGACGGAGAGCAGGACACCGAGCAGGCGCACGTGCTCGGAGGTGCCCTCGAGCTGCGTGCCGGTGATGCGGTCGCGCACCCGCTCCGCCGCCTCGATCGCCTCGGCGGGCCGGTCCGTGTCGCGCGCGGCCGACGCCCGCTCGATCTCGACCTTCACCTCCAGCTCGGGAAGCTCCGAGCGAGCGGCCTGGTCGGCGAGCTCGCCCAGCAGGTCGTAGCGTTCCTGCGGGCGGCCGCGCGCGCCGAGGATCTCCTGCAGCGCCAGGCCGTACTCCAAGGCGCGCACGGCGGGACCGCCGTCACGTGCCGCCCGGTACGCCTGTTCGTACCGGGCCTCGGCCTCGGGAAGGTCACCGTAGTCGAGCGAGCTGCGGGCGATCAGCTGGTTGACCAGGCGGCTCGCCTCCTGGGCACCGTCGGTGGCGTTCCGCGCGGGCAGACCCGCCCCCACCAGGGCGTCGGTCGACACACCCAGCGCCTCGGCGAGCTGGACCACCACCTCAAGCGTGGGCACGCGCGCGCCCGACTCCAGCAACGAGATGTAACTCGGGTTGACCGCGTCCCCGGCGACGTCCCGCTGGGACAGCCCTCGTTTCCGGCGCAGCCGCTTCAGCCGCTGCCCGAAGTCGGGCTGGTGGACGAGGCCGACGTTCATCCCCGGGAATCTCCTTACCGCGCTCTGCCGAGGTCAAGCTCTCATTAACTTTAGTCAACGCGCGGTTGTCCCCCGAGTAGGGTCGCGTCAACGCGACGCGGGTGAAGCGCGTGCCACCTCCCGGTCACCGGACCGTCCCGGCGCGGTGGGCGGCCGCCTCCGTCCCGCCCGGGACCGGGGACGGGAACGGCCAGTCACCACCGTGAACGGGACCGGTCGCACCCACGGACGCGTCCTCGGCGGTCCGGGGACCGGTGCGCGACTCCCGTGCCGTGAGCCTCGGCGGAGCGATCACCGTGCCGCCCCGCCTCCCGAGATCCACGGCGCGGCGCACGCGCCCGGAACACCCGGCCCGTGGGAGGAACCGTCCGTAGCCGTGCGACAACTTTACTGTAGTCATGAGACGTTTGTAAGCCACCCGACCGGGGGAGACAAGCGCGCTGCCCGTCCAGGAAACGACCCTTGTCAGAGCCCGGGAAGCGGCGTCCGCGTTGACGGTTCGAGTGTCAGCGCGCCGGCCCGCACCCGCCCGGGGACCGACCGGGTGCCGAGCTGCGGCATCCCAGGCCGGGACGGGGCGAACTCGACCGCCCCGATCGTCTGGAGCGCGCGGACGGCCCGGTCCAGGTCGTCAACAGCCGCCGTGGCCAGCCCGCGTTCGTGCCGGGTGAGCATGCGCCCGAGTTCGTCGAGGTGCCTGCCGTCCAGCCTCCGCCAGAGGCGCAGCATCGCTTCGGAGACTTCGAACGTGCCGCTCGGCCCCGACAGGGTGTGGCCGTCGGCGTAACGCACGGGGGCGAAGTAGGGACTGCGGCGGGGACCGCCGGTGGGCTCGGCGGCCACGGTGTGCACCGGGGGCTCGGCGTCGGCGTCCCAGCCCTCCACCACGGCCCACGACAGCAGCATGTTGGCGGCGAGGAGACGCTCGTCGACGAGGCGGCGCACCCGGGCCGGATCCGCCGCGCCCGACAGCGAAACGGGACAGCCGAACAACCGGGTCAGCCGTTCCCGGCACTCCCGCTCCATCGGGGCCCGCGCGAGCCTGCGCAGCAGGAACTTCCGGCCGAAGTGCAGGTCGCCCCGCGCGCACAGAACCGCCTCGCACGCGGCCACGAGCGCGGCCTCGGAGAGGCTGTGCGCGGTGTGGAGATCGCCGGAGATGAGCGCGCCGAACGCCTCGCGTGCCGAAGCCGCTCCGAGGCCGGCGTGCCGCGCGATGAGCAGCTCGCGCAAGACCGACGGGCGCAGGGCGTCGAGCCGGTGCCGCCACTCCAGCGAGGCGTGCAGCACCCGTCCCGTCGCGAGGTTGACGAGCTCGCCGAGGTCCTCCCACGACGCACCGGCCTGGGGGTGCCGGGCATCGCTCAACCGGAACGTCTGCGCCAGCCCGAGCAGCTCGTGGGCCGCACAGGACTGGACCACTCGGACCCGCACCGCCACGCCACCCCGGTCGACGACCTGGCCGTCCGTCGCGGGCAGCGTCCCGATCGCGCCCAGCTCCACGGGCGAGGTGATGTGCCCGAGCCCCGCGGCGAGGCTCCCCCCGACGAACGCGAGCCCGACCCGGCACGGGCCGCCCAGGTCCCGCTCCAGCACGTCCCGGGCGGCCGCGAGCTGCGGCTCCGAGAACGTGACATCGGGTACCGGCCCGTGCGCGAGACCGCTCGCAGCCATGCCCGTCTTCCTCCCTCCACCGACGTCAGAAAAGTCCCACCTGTTGGACCTCTCGCGCCGGTGGACGGTTCCCGGTCTCGTACTTTCGGATGGTCCTGACCTGAAGTGGTTTCACGTTCGCCCCAGCTTCCCGTACGTTGCGCGCTCGGCCGCCATAGTCTGCACAACGGCGCGCGCGAATGCCATGCCCCGCCACTCGGGGTGATTCCGCCGTGACACCATCCTTACCCGACGGCGACGGGTCCGCCGCCGCCCGGGGCGGGCACACAACGCACCGACGGCACGACGCGGCGTAGGCATACAGAGTCGTGCCGCCAACCCGGCCGGGGGGCCACGGACACGCGGAACCGGCGTCCGGGTCCGGAGTGGACGGACAACCCGGACGGAGAGTGGTGCCTTCCGGGTCGGGGCCTACCGCGCCGGAGCCGCGCTGTCCTCGCGGGTGTTCGCGAGCCGCACCCGGTTGCGCCCGTCCTCCTTGGCCAGGTACACGGCCCTGTCCGCGGCCATGAGCGCCTCGTCGAGCGTCAGCCCGCCGCCCGCGGGCGCCAACGCGGCCCCGATGGAGACCGTCACCCCGACCCGTTCCCCGGCCGCCGCGGAGCCTGCCGCCGAGGAGTCCGACGGGGTCGGCGACGCCGGGGAGGCCGTTTCGACCGTGAGCCTGCCGATGCGGCGGCGGATTCGCTCGGCGATGTCGACCAGCGCGTCGGCGTCGTCGACGTCCGGAAGCACGACCGTCAGTTCCTCACCACCCCAGCGGCAACACGTGTCCTGGCGCCGGACCTCGTCGGCGAGCTCGCGCGACACCGCCGTCAGGACCCGGTCGCCGACCAGGTGCCCGTGGGTGTCGTTGACCTGTTTGAAGCGGTCGATGTCGAGGATGAGCACGCCCACTCCCCTGCTGTCGCGGCGCGCGGCCTCGAACGCCCGTTCGGCCACCAGTCGCCACCACTTGACACTCGACAGCCCCGTTTTCGCGTCGGTGCGGCTCTCGGTCTGGTACTGGTGCAACAGCACGCCGCGATGCATCACGACCACGGTCAGCACCACCGCGCCGAGCACGACCGGGTTGGCCACCAGCACCGTCGCCGCCACCAGGCCGAGTCCCATCGAACCCGCCTCCAGCATCTGCTGTGAGAAGCCGGTGAACAGGTCCTTGACCGGCCTGTCCGGCGACGACAGCGCCAGCACGCCCATCACGAGCCCGCAGTTGAGCAGCCACCGCACGGCGCAGGCCAGGACGATGACCACGAGGTCGACCACGCCGGGGAGGGTGTGCGCCTCGGGCAGCCCCGGATACGGGTCGATTCCGACGGACAGGACCGCCACGGCCGCCTGGGTACCGAGCAACACCGTGGCGCAGCCGAAGACCCAGCGGTGCGGCATCGGACGCCGGTCCGGCCAGATGCGCGCCCACGCGAGCACATAGGTCAGCACCACCATGGCCGTCGCCAGCACCGGTGGCAGAACCAGCACGGCCGCGGTGGACCAGATGCCCTTGGTGTCGACGTAGGCGACGGCGTGGTGCCGCAGGTACTCGCGTTGCCGCTCGATCCGGCGCGTGAGCTCGATCGACACGGCCGCGCAGGCGGCCAGGACCGCGAACCGGACGAGGTCGTCCCGGCCGACCGGAACGAGGAACGCCGTCGCACAGCTCGCGACGACCGCCAGTGCGACGACCGCCACGACGTAGCGCCGGAGCGTTGCCGGTGTGGACCACAGCGACCACCCGCGGAACCAGTACCGGGGCCTGTTCACCACCGTCACAGCGCCGCCCCCTCCGTCTCGCCCGCCACCTTTCGAGTCACCGTAGGCGGGAACGGCGGTTTAGCGATGTTTTCGAGCGGCCACAGCACACGAAAGGCCTAATGCAGTACCGTCGCGCCTGGCCCGCCTTCAGCCACGGGCGTGGTCACGACCGAAGGGAGCGACCATGCACGGCGACCACGGGGCCTGACCCACGCGGCATGCCAGGGACGTGGCGCGACCCCGGTACCCCCGGACAGCCGAAAGGAGGGATCCCCATGCGTGACAACAACTGGTGACGACGGCGCGACCGTTACTCAGCCGACCGTGTCGGGTTCCGACGCGGCGGCACGGGACCACGCTGCCCAGGCGCCGACGGCGACGACGGACCCGATCGCGGCCACCACGGCGATGACCAGCGACGGAGAGGACGCCTGGGCGGCGAGCCCCCCGACGATGATCCCTGCGCCCTGAGCGGAGCGCAGGGACGCGATGGCGACACCGACCGCGTGGCCCCGTTGTTCGTCCGGGGCCTCGGCGACGAAGGTCGCCTGAGTGACGATGTCGTGCGCGCTCGCGGCACCGCTGGCCGTCCATAGCAGGACCACCACCAGTACGGGCGGCTGCCACCCGGTCGGCACCAGAACCAGGCTGCTCAGCACGGCCAGGGGGCCGAGCAGGGCCAGTCGCCGGTCCGGCGGGAGCCTCTTCAGCACAGCCATGCCGAGCACGGTGCCGATCGGGTTCGCGGCGAGCAGCCATCCGGCCGCGCTCGTTCCCGCGCCCAGCTCGTCGGCGGTCGGGACGGCGAGCCCCTCGGGGACGACGTAGAAACCGGACAGGCATGCGATCACCAGCAAGATCCGCAGCCGCCGGTGGCCGAGCACCAGCCGCCACCCGGCGATCACCGAATGACCCCTGCGCCGTCCCGCCGTGGTGTTGTCGGCAGCCGGGCGGTGTTCGGCGAGTCCCCACCTGATGATCAGTGCCGAGGCGACGAAGGTGACCGCGTCGGTCAGCAGGGCGCCCTGGTGGCCGAGCAGTGCCACGATACTGGCCCCCGCACCGAAGCCGAGCACGAGGGCGATCTGGTAGGTGATCGACATGAGCCCGATCCCCACGGTGAGCGCGTCGCCGCGCAGGATCGTCGGCAAAGTGGCCTGACGCGCGGCGGAGAACGGCGCGGCCAGAAGCTGCACACCGATCAGCAGAGCGACCTGCACACCGAGGTGCAGACCGGGCACGGCCATGCACGCGACCAGCGCCGCGCGCGCGAGGTCGGTGACCACCATGACCGTGCGGCGCGAGTACCGGTCGGCGATCCCGGCGAGCAGCGCTCCCCCGACCAGGTCGGGCACGTAGCTGACCGCGTAGGTCAGCGCGCTCAGCCCCGCCGAGGCGGTCCGGTCGTAGACCAGGACTGTCAGCGCGACGCGAGCGAGCTGGTCCCCCGCGACCGACAGCACGTGCGCCAGCCACAACCACCTGATCTCCCGAACCGCGAGCACCTCACGGTAAGTCACCGTCCGCTCTCCCATGGTCCCGTAGTGTGCCGAACCGACCGTGCCCACAGGGAGGGAACGCCGAAGATCGTCGCCCCCGGCCCCCGCCTCGGCGCGGCGAACGGGTGATCGGCACCTCGTCGGGCGCGTGGTTATTCCGTCGCCGACCCGGCCCGATCTTGGATAGGCTGGCCGGGTCCGGGTGACGCCCGCGCGCGCTCGCGCTGCCATCGGCGTCCCGGGCGACTCCACAGGGAACCGACTTCTGACAGAGGTATTTCTTCATGATCGATACCGCGGGCGCGGCCACGGCGGAAGCCGACGAGAGAGCCGCGCCGCCACGGGCGGGTCTGCTGATCGGGGTTCTGGTCGTCTCGGCCTTCGTGATGATCCTCAACGAGACGATCCTCAGCGTCGCCCTGCGCCACCTCAGCGTCGAACTGGGGGTGACGACCACGACGGTGCAGTGGCTGACCAGCGGATTCCTGCTGACGATGGCGGTGGTCATCCCGACAACGGGCTTCTTGCTCGAACGGTTCACACCACGCCAGATCTTTCTGGCCTCGCTGACGCTGTTCAGCCTGGGGACGCTGCTCAGCGCGCTGGCACCGGGATTCGGGGTACTGCTGACCGGCCGGGTGGTCCAGGCCTGTGGCACGGCGGTGATGATCCCGTTGCTGATGACCTCGGTGATGCGCCTGATCCCGCCCGAGCGGCGCGGCGCCACCATGGGCACGATCACCATCGTCATCGCCGTCGCCCCGGCGGTGGGCCCCACGATCGGCGGGGCGATGCTGTCCTCGCTGGGCTGGCGCTGGATGTTCTGGACGGTCCTCCCGCTGGCGCTGGCCGCGCTCGTGCTCGGGGCGGTCTGGCTGCGCCTGGACAGCACGACGCGGTCGGTGCCGCTGGACCTGCTGTCGGTGCTGCTGTCCGCACTGGGCTTCGGCGGCGTGCTCTACGGCCTGTCCACCATCGGTGAGTCCTCGGGCGGGGAGCACCTCGTGCCTCCGTGGGTACCGATCGTGCTCGGCGCACTCGCCCTCGCGGTGTTCGTCCTGCGCCAGACCCGGCTCCAGCGCCAGGACCGGGCCCTGCTCGACCTGCGCCCGTTCACCCACCGCAGCTTCTCCGTGGCGCTGGTGCTGGCCGCGCTGCTGTTCATGTGCCTGCTGGGCGCGGCGGCCATCCTGCTGCCGCTCTACCTGCAGACCGTGCTCGACACCGGCACGTTCGTCAGCGGGCTGGCCGTCCTGCCCGGCGGCCTGGTGCTCGGCCTCCTCGGACGCCCCGTGGGGGCCCTGTTCGACAAGGTGGGCGCGCGACCGCTGGTGATCCCGGGCGCCATCGCGATGGCGGCGTCGCTGTGGATGTTCACCACGCTGGGGGCGGACTCGTCGCTGGTGACGGTCATCGCCATCCACGTCGTGCTCATGGGCGGACTGGGACTGATGATGACCCCGTTGATGACCGAGGCGCTCTCCTCGCTGCCCGACCACCTCTACTCGCACGGCAGCGCCATCCTCGCCACGCTCCAGCAGCTCGCGGGCGCGCTCGGAACGGCCGTCTTCGTGACCGTCGCCGCCATGGGCAGCGGCGAGGGTTCGGCGGGCCCGGACGCCGAGGGCCTGCGCACGGCGTTCGTGGTGGCCGGGTGCATCGGCGTGCTCGCCGTGATCACCGCGCTGAACGTGCGCAAGCGCTCGCC
>NZ_KB912641.1:39710-44971 GCF_000383795.1 Saccharomonospora saliphila YIM 90502 | reverse complement strand
CGGAGGGGCGAGGCCCGCGGCGGGCGTGCTCGGCCGGGTGGGCAGGTCGAAGGCGTCCTCCGGCGGCTCGACACCGTCGGCCACGACGCGGAGCTGGCGCTCCACGACGGCCATGACCGGCCTGTCCTCCGGGTCGGGGCGCAGCATCGCCCGCAGGGACGAGGTCAGGATGCCCGCCCGCGCGGGAGGCACGATCTTGCCGGAGGCCACGGCGTGCAGCATGGCGATCTCGTTGCCCGGATCGTCGAACGGCGGCCTGCCCTCGACCGCGGCGAACAGGCAGGCGCCGAGCGAGAACACGTCGGCCGCGGCGTCCGGCTCGACCCCACGGGCGGTCTCCGGGGCCAGGTAGGCGGGGGTTCCGGCGAACAGTCCGGTACTGGTGACGGTGATGTCGCCCGCCGCGCGGGAGATGCCGAAGTCGGTGATCTTCGCGGTGCCGTCGCCCGCGAGCAGGATGTTGCCGGGTTTGACATCGCGGTGCACCACGCCCGCGCCGTGTGCGGCGGTGAGGGCGGCGGCCACCTGCGCGCCGATGTGGGCGGCCTCGGTGACGGGCAGGGTGCCGCGCTCGTCGAGAATGGCGGCGAGGCTGCGCGAGGGCAGGTACTCCATCACCAGCACGGGCTGTGTGCCGTGGTCGGCGACGTTGTAGACCGAGATCGCGTTCGGGTGCTGGAGCCGGGCCGCGATCCGTCCCTCGCGGAAGGCGCGTTGCCGCGCCCGGTCCGCCTCGGTGTCGTCCAGCCCCGGGGGCAGCAGGAGCTGCTTCACCGCGACGGTGCGGTCCAGCCGGATGTCGAGGGCGCGCCAGACGACTCCCATCGCGCCGCTGCCGATGCGGTCGTCGAGCCGGTATCTCCCGGCGATCAGCCCGTGTCCGTCGTCGCCCGTCCGCGCCCCGTCCGTCACCCCGACAGATTAGAGCCTGCACGCTGCGCCGACCGTTCTGGTCCCACCCCCCCGCCACGCTGTCCGGAGTGCCCGACTCGGCCCCGCGGGTCGCGAACCCTGTCACAGTCCGCGTTCAGCAGCGTTTTTTGTACACACGAAAGGGGTAATCATCGTGCGTTCCAGCCCCCCATGAGGAGACGCTGATGAAACGCGGGGTACAGACCACCGCCGCCGTGGGCGCGGGTTATCTGCTGGGTCGCACGCGCAAGATGCGGCTGGCGTTCATGATCGCCGCGGCGGGAGCGACAGGAAAATTCGGCAAGGGACCGCGCGAACTCGCACAGCGCGGCCTCAGCCAACTGGCCTCGTCGCCTGAGGTCGGCAAGCTCACCGAGACCGTGCGGGGTGAACTGCTCAGCGCCGCCCGTTCGGCCGCGGTGACCGCCGCGACCTCGCGCATCGAGGCGCTCAGCGAGCGGGTCCAGCACGGCGGCGCGGTCTCGGACGAGGACACCTCCGAGGAGGACACCACCTCCGACGAAGAGGACACCGCCTCGGGCGAGGAGGACACCGCCTCGGGCGAGGACGAGGACACCTCCGAGGAGGACACCGCCTCGGACGAGGAGGGTGGTGCCTCGGACGAGGAGGGCGGCGATTCCGAGGAGGCGGACGAGAGCGGCGCCGAGGACACCACCGCCGAGGACACAGGAGGCGGGGACACCGGAGGCCGGGGCACGAGCCGTCGTGATGGCGCGCGCCGTGCTGACACGGCCCCACGGTCCTCGCCGAGGCAACCCCGGCGCAGGCAGGAATCGTCCGGGCGAACACGCGGCCGGTCCGATGACGGGGGCTCGCCCACTCCCGGCTCCGGTCGCCGTTCGGCGTCCGAGGCCGGTTCCGGTGAGCGTGACGCGGACCGACAGCGCACCAGGGCCCGGTCCGAGGCCGGCCGCTCCCCGGTGCGGCGGACGGGGAGGTGACCGATGGCGACCGGCACGGGTAAGGCGGCCGAATCCGCCAAGAAGGCGGGACAGCAGGCGACGCAGAAGGCCGCCGAGGCGGCACCGACGGATCAGCTCAAGAGCGCGCTCGGCGCACTGGCCGGTTCGCTCGCGAGCCGGGCGTCGTCGGCGGTGACCGACAAGGTCAGCGCGTCCGCCAAACGCCTGAGCGACTACGCGGAGAGCGGAGGCGCGGGCGGACTGTCCACGGCGCTCTCGGGCGCGGGCAAGGTGGCCGAGGGCGAGAGCCCGGCGAAGGCAGCCGCGAGCACGGGCGTGAAGAAGATCGGCGAGAAGGTCAAGAACGCGGCCAAGAAGCTCACCGGCGGCGGAGGCGGCGGCGGTGGGCTCAAGCTCACCAACATCGTCGAGTCGATCGACATCGGCGCGCCGCTCGACCTGGTGTACGACCAGTGGACCCAGTTCACCGACTTTCCCGACTTCATGAAGAAGGTCGAAAACGTCGAGCAGGAGTCCGACGAGAAGCTGTCGTGGAAGGCCCAGATTCTGTGGTCGCACCGCACGTGGGACGCCACGATCACCGACCAGGTGCCGGACGAGCGGATCGTCTGGCGGTCGGAGGGCCCCAAGGGCTACGTCGACGGCGCGGTGACCTTCCACGAGCTGGCGCCTCGGCTGACCCGGGTCCTGGTGGTGCTGGAGTACCACCCGCAGGGGTTCTTCGAATACACCGGCAACCTCTGGCGGGCGCAGGGGCGCCGGGTGCGCCTCGAACTCAAGCACTTCAGGCGGCACATGATGACCTCGGCACTGCTGCACCCCGACGAGATCAAGGGCTGGCACGGCCGGATCGAGGACGGCGAGGTCGTCGACGAAGGCGACACGGACTCGCGTGAGGGGGGCGGCGAGTCCGAGGGCGACGAGTCCGAATCCGGCGAGTCCGAGGGCGAATCCGAATCCGGTGAGGACGAGTCCGGCGAGAGCCAGTCCGCCGGGTCCGAGGACGAGGACTCCGGAAGCGCGGAGTCGGGTGACGGCGAGGAACCGCCACCGACGCGAAGCCGACAGCGAACCCGACAAGGAGGAGGTCGTTCGTGACCACAGCAGTGCAGCCCGCCGGCGCGGGGGGCGGCCCGTCGTCGTCGAGTCTGGCCGATGTGCTCGACACGATCCTGGACAAGGGACTCGTGATCGACGCCTACGTGCGCGTGTCCCTGGTCGGCATCGAGTTGCTGACCATCGACGCCCGCATCGTGGTGGCCAGTGTGGACACCTATCTGAGGTTCGCCGAGGCCGTGAACCGGCTCCAGATCGGCGACGACGACAAGAAGGGACTGCCCGACCTCGTCGGGGACGCACAGTCCGGTGGCGCCCGGTCGAAGACGAAGGGCGCGCTGGAGGCCGCGGGCGACAAGCTGCGCGACGCCCTGGGCGACGACGAGCCGCAGCACGCGGGCCGGGGCGCCGAGGCCCAGCGGGAGCACTGACATGAGCACCGAGGAGACCACCACACGCGAGGAGTCCGGCACGGGCACGTCCCCCGACGGGGCCGTCTACGTCTACGGCATCGTGCCCGCCGATGTGGAGACCGACCAGGAGGTCACGGGCCTCGGTGACCCGCCGGGCAAGGTCTCGGCCGTCCGGCACGGCGACCTCGCCGCGCTGGTCAGCGACGTCGACGCCGACCGGCCGCTCGGCACGCCGGAGGATCTCACCGCCCACGCGCGCATCCTCGACGCCTCGTCGGCGGAGGTGCCGGTGTTGCCGTTGCGCTTCGGCGCCGTGCTGACCGACCGGCAGGCGGTGGCCGACGAGCTGCTCGCCACGCACCACGACGAGTTCGTCGCCGCCCTCAACGAGTTGGAGGGCCGCGCCGAGTACCTGGTCAAGGCCCGCTACGACGAGGAAGCCGTGCTGCGCGAGATCCTCACCGACAACGCGGAGGCGGCGCGGTTGCGTGACGTGATCCGGGACGGCGACCCGGACGCCACCCGCTCCGAGCGGATGGCGCTGGGAGAGCTGATCAACAACGAGATCGCCGCGCGACGCGAGGCCGACACCAGGGAGGTCCTGCGTGCCCTTGAGCCGGTCGCCGTGGAGGTCTCCGCACGGGAGCCGACGCACGAGCGCGACGCGGCCCACGTCGCGTGCCTGGCGGAGGTCGCCGCCCAGCGTGACGTGGAGGACGCCGTGGACGAGCTGGCCGGACGCTGGCGTGGTCGCGTGGAGGTACGGCTGCTCGGCCCGTTGGCGCCGTACGACTTCGTGCTCACCGGGCAGGCGGACGGCTGACGGGCCCACCGGGTGCGTTCGGGCCCGTGAGGACGAGAGGAGCGAGGGAAGAAATGGGACTGGTCACGATGATCCTGGGCCTTCCGCTCGCGCCGGTGCGCGGAGTGGTCTCGCTCGCCGAGACCGTGCGCGACCAGGTGGAACGCGAACGGTCCGACCCCACGACCGTGCGGCACGAGCTGGAGGAGGCCGAGCGCGCGCGGGCCGAGGGCGAGATCTCGGCCGAGGAGGAGGCCGAGATCCAGCGGGACGCGCTGGCACGCCTGCGGAGCACGGTGCCCTCTGCCGAGGCGGAGTGAGGTCACGGTGGCCGGCGACGAGCACACGCGCCCGGCGGGCGAGGCCGGCGGCGACACGGCGGACGCCGACTTCGGAGACCAGGACGACATCGACCTCGGCGCGGCGGAGGCCGCCGAGGTCGCCGTGGAACACCTGGTGCGGCTGACCCGCCGGGAGGTGCTCGGGGTGACCTCGGTGCGCCCCACCGACGACGGGTGGTCGGCCGAGATCGAGGTCGTGGAGGAGACCCGGGTCCCCTCCACGGCGAACGTGCTCGGCCTTTACGAGGTCGAGCTGGACATGGTCGGCGAATTGCTGTCCTACCGGCGGACGCGGCGCTACGCCCGGGGACGCACCGAGTGGTGACGCGCCGCTTCGGGGCGGCGACGACAGACGACAAGGAGCCTGCATGACCAGCGCGCAACGACCGGGCTCAGCGCTGAGTTCGTCCTCGGGCGGGAGCGGACACCAGCCCGCGAACCTGGGCGACATCCTCGAACGGGTTCTGGACAAGGGGCTCGTGATCGCGGGGGACATCCAGGTCAACCTGCTCGACATCGAACTGCTGACGATCAAGCTCCGGCTGGTGGTCGCGTCGCTGGAGACGGCGAAGGAAGTGGGCATCAACTGGTGGGAGAACGACCCCTGGCTCACTGGACGCGACGACCGGCACCGCGAGCTGGAACGGGAGAATCGCGATCTGCGGGAGCGCCTCGACGCGCTGGAGTCGGCGGTCGGCCCCGCCTCCCGGGGCGAGCTGACCGGCGCGGACACCGCGCGGCGCGAGCTGGACACGGGCAGGGACCATCCCGGCGAGGCCGACAGCGGCCGGAG
>NZ_KB912641.1:34196-39610 GCF_000383795.1 Saccharomonospora saliphila YIM 90502 | reverse complement strand
CGTCCCGCGCGGTGTACCCGCGCTCCCCCGGCCGCCGCGCGGTCGCACGGCTGCTCGCGGCGGCGTCGCTGGCGTGGTTCGGCGTGATCCTCGGCGCCGTGGTACTGGAGCTAGCAGGCGGCACGCCGTGGTGGCGGGCGATCCCGCTGGGCCTGGTCGAGCGGTCGATGGCGGCCACCGAGGTACTGGCCGTGCTGTCGCTGGCGCCCGGTCTGATTCGCGTGGCCGATACCGCCCCCGCACCGCCCGGTCGCCTGGTAGGTTACTAAGCGCACGCTTACTCGCGCAGCACTTGCCTACTCGACGAGGAGGAACGCACGTGACCGACTCTTCTCCCCGCGTCGCGATCGTGACCGGAGCAGGCCGGGGCATCGGCGCCGCCGTCGCGCGGCGACTGGCCTCCGACGGCTTCGCCGTCGCCCTGTTCGACCTGGACGAGGCCGGGGCCACGGCCGGGGCCGAGGCGATCACCGCCGACGGGGGCCGGGCGATCGGTGTCGGGCTCGACATCAGTGACGCCGAGCAGGTGGACTCCGCGGTCGAGACCGTGGCCACCGAGCTGGGGCCGCCGACCGTACTGGTGAACAACGCCGGGATCACGCGGGACAACCTGCTGTTCAAGATGAGCGAGTCCGACTGGGACTCGGTGATGGGCGTGCATCTGCGCGGCTCCTTCCTCATGAGCCGGGCCGTGCAGCGGCACCAGACCGAGCAGAAGTGGGGCCGCGTGGTGAACCTGTCCAGCACCTCGGCACTGGGCAACCGCGGACAGGCCAACTACTCGACGGCCAAGGCCGGTCTCCAGGGCTTCACGAAGACCCTGGCGATCGAGCTGGGCAAGTTCGGCGTCACCGCCAACGCGATCGCCCCCGGGTTCATCGAGACCGAGATGACCGCGGCCACCGCCGAGCGGGTCGGCGTGCCCTTCGAGGAGTTCAAGAAGGGCGCGGCGGAGCAGATCCCGGTGCGCCGGGTCGGCCAGCCGTCCGACATCGCGGGCGTGGTCTCGTTCCTGGTCAGCGACGACGCCTCGTTCGTCTCCGGCCAGGTGATCTACGTGGCGGGAGGCCCGAAGGCATGAGCGGCACCCGCGTCTTCGCCGACCTCGCCGAACTGGAGGCCGCCGTCGGCGAGCACCTCGGCACCGGCCCCTGGCACACGGTGACCCAGGAGCAGGTGAACCTGTTCGCCGACGCCACGGGAGACCACCAGTGGATCCACGTGGACCCCGAGCGCGCGGCGGCGGGACCGTTCGGCGGCCCCATCGCCCACGGTTACCTCACCCTGTCGCTGCTGCCGAAGCTCGGCGCGGAGGTCTACCGCGTCGAGGGCCTGAGCATGGGCGTCAACTACGGCGTCAACAAGGTGCGGTTCCCGCAGCCGGTGCGGGTCGGCTCGCGCATCCGGGCCAGCGCCGAGCTCGTGCGGGTCACCGAGGCGCAGCAGGGCAAGCAGGCCGTCGTGGCGTGGACCCTCGAGATCGAGGGCGAGGCCAAGCCCGCGTGTGTCGCCGAAACCGTGGGGCTGCTGGTCCCCTGACACCGGCGCACCGGTTCTCCGCCCGGCGCGGCGCGCGGTTCGGCACACCACCGGCCCGCCCGCCCGGGCCGGGCACCGGGGCCCGAGGAGGTCCTATGAGTGAGCCGAACCCGCCGGGACTGGACCTGGCGCGGTTGCGCGAGTACCTCGACCACGAGCGGCCCGGGCTGGTGACCGGACCGCTGACCGCCCAGGTGATCGAGGGCGGGCGTTCCAACCTGACCTACGTGGTCGGCGACGGCACACACCGCTGGGTCGTGCGCCGTCCGCCGTTGGGCCACGTGCTGCCCACCGCCCACGACATGACCCGCGAGCACCGCGTGCTGAGCGCGCTCGGGCCCACGGCCGTGCCCGTGCCGCCGACGGTACTGCTGTGCACCGACGAGTCCGTGCTCGGCGCGCGGTTCTACGTCATGGACCACGTCGAGGGCACGCCGTTCCGCCGCGCGGACGAGCTCGCCGTGCGCGGTCCCGAGCGCACGCGCGGCATCGCCTGCGCCCTGATCGACACCCTGGCCGACCTGCACGCGGTGGACTTCACCTCGGTCGGGCTCGCCGACTTCGGACGCCCGGAGGGGTATCTGGACAGGCAGTTGCGCCGCTGGGCCAAGCAGCTCGAAGGTTCGCGCAGCCGCGACATCCCGGGCATCGACAGGCTGCACGAGCGGCTCGCCGCACGGCAGCCGGCCTCCCCGGAACCGGCGATCGTGCACGGCGACTACCGGCTGGACAACGTGCTCGTCGGCGACGACGACGCCATCACCGCCGTGCTCGACTGGGAGATGTCCACACTGGGCGATCCGCTCACCGACGTGGCGCTGATGGTGGCCTACTCCGAACGGCAGGCGCTGGGCGAGCACGTCAGCGACGTGACCGAGGCGCCCGGCTACCCGGGCACCGACGAGCTCGTCGCCCGCTACACCGCCCGTTCCGGGCGCGACACCTCGGCGCTGAACTGGTACGTGGGATTCGCCTTCTTCAAGCTCGCGGTGATCCTCGAAGGCATCTACTACCGGTTCAGCCAGGGCCAGACCGTCGGCGAGGGTTTCGACACGATCGGCGCGGGAGTCGCACCGCTCGTGGCACGCGGCAACGCCGTCATCGAGGAGGACTGACCATGGATTTCGCCTTCGACGCCACGACCGAGGCCTACCGCGCCACGCTCACGGCGTTCATGGACGAGCACGTCTACCCCGCAGAGGAGGTGTACGAACAGCAGGCCAGGGCCGCCGATCCGCCGGGGACCACGCCTCCGGTGCTGGCCGAGCTCAAGACTGAGGCGCGCAGGCGCGGGTTGTGGAACTTCTTCCTGCCGGGCGAACTGGGCGCCGGACTGACCAACGCGCAGTACGCCCCGTTGGCCGAGATCACCGGCCGCAGCCCGCACCTCGCCCCCGCCGCGCTCAACTGCGCGGCACCCGACACGGGCAACATGGAGGTGCTGGCGGAATTCGGCAGCCGACGGCAGCGCGAGCGCTGGCTGGAGCCACTGCTCGCCGACGAGATCCGCTCGGCCTTCGCCATGACCGAACCGGACGTGGCCTCCTCCGACGCGCGCAACATCGCCACCCGCATCCAGCGGGACGGCGACTCCTACGTCATCACCGGCCGCAAGTGGTTCATCTCCGGTGCGATGGACCCACGCTGTGCCGTGCTGATCGTGATGGGCAAGACCGACCCGGACGCCGAGCCACACCGGCAGCAGAGCATGGTCCTGGTACCGAGGGACACCCCGGGCGTCGACGTGCGGCGCGGTATGACCGTGTTCGGCTACGGCGACGAGCGTTTCAGCGACCACGCCGAAGTCGTCTTCGACGGGGTCCGGGTGCCTGCGGAGAACCTGATCGGCGGCGAGGGCGACGGGTTCGCCATCGCGCAGGCACGGCTCGGCCCTGGCCGCATCCACCACTGCATGCGGGCCATCGGCATGGCCGAGCGGGCGATCGAGCTGATGTGCCGCCGCACGGTCTCGCGCGTGGCCTTCGGCAAACCGCTGGCCGAGCAGGGCGTGGTGCAGGACTGGATCGCCGAGTCGCGGGTGCGGGTCGAGCAACTGCGGCAGCTCGTGTTCAAGACCGCCTGGCTGATGGACACCGCGGGGAACAAGGGCGCGCACACCGAGATCCAGGCCATCAAGATCGCCACGCCCCGCACCGTGGAGTGGATTCTCGACAAGGCCATCCAGGCTCACGGCGCGGCCGGGGTCAGTCAGGACACCCCGCTCGCCTCACTGTGGGCGTCGGTGCGGACCCTGCGGTTCGCCGACGGACCCGACGAGGTGCACAAGCGGTCGCTGGCCCGACGCGAGCTGAAGGGCTACCTCTGATGAGCGAGCCGACACCGGACGCCGAGGACCTGCGCGCGCGGGTCCGGACACTGCTGGCCGACCACGACCCGGCCACCACCGACCGGCTCGAGTTCCTGCGGGCACGCTTCGCCGCGGGACTGGCCTGGGTGAACTATCCCGAAGGGCTCGGCGGGCTGGGCGCGCCGCGCGAGTTGCAGGGCGTGGTCGAGGCGGAGCTGGCCGCCGCGGGCGCGCCGGACAACAACCCGCGCCGCAACGGCATCGGTCTGGGCATGGCGGCGCCGACGATCCTGCGGTTCGGCACCGCCGAGCAGCGCGCGCGGTTCCTGCCGCCATTGTGGACGGGCGAGGAGGTGTGGTGCCAGTTGTTCAGCGAGCCGGGCGCGGGCTCGGACCTCGCGGCGCTGGCCACCCGGGCCGTGCGCGGCGACGACGGTGACTGGCTCGTCACCGGGCAGAAGGTGTGGACCTCCACCGCCCACACGGCGCGGTGGGCGATCCTTCTCGCCCGCACCGATCCGGACGTGCCCAAGCACCGGGGCATGACCTATTTCGTCTGCGACATGACCGCGCCGGGCGTCGAGGTCCGCCCGCTACGCCAGATCACCGGGGAGGCCGAGTTCAACGAGGTCTTCCTCACCGGCGTGCGCGTTCCCGACTCCCAGCGGCTCGGCGAGGTCGGCGAGGGCTGGAAGGTGGCCACCTTCACCCTGAACAACGAGCGCGTGGCCATCGGCGGCAACGCCATGCCCCGCGAGGGCGGGATGCTCGGCAGGGTCCTGCGGACCTGGCGCGAGCACCCGGAACTGCGCACGCCCGAGCTGCACGAACGCCTGCTGCGGCTGTGGGTGGAGCAGGAGGCGTTCCGGCTCGCCGGGGCCCGGCTGCGCCAGCAGCTCGCGGTCGGGTCTCCCGGGCCCGAGGGCGCGGGCATGAAGCTGGCCTTCGCGCGCCTGTCGCAGGCGCTGTCCGGACTGGAGCTGGAGTTGCTCGGCGAGCGGGGACTGCGCTACGACGACTGGACGATGCGCAGGCCGGAGCTGGTGGACTTCCTCGGCCGGGAGGCCGGGTACCGGTACCTGCGCGCCAAGGGCAACTCGATCGAGGGCGGCACCTCGGAGATCCTGCGCAACGTGATCGCCGAACGAGTGCTCGGGCTGCCGTCCGAGCCGCGCGTCGACACCGACATCGCCTGGAAGGACCTGCCCCGATGAGCACCCCGGACCTGCTCTACTCCGATGTGGAAAGGGACCTGCGCGCCAGCGTGGCCGGATTGCTGACCGACCACTGCCCGCCCACCGCGCTCGCCGAGCGCCTGGAACGCGCCGAGCCCTACGACCCGGCGCTGTGGCGGACGCTGGCCGCCGAGCTGGGCCTCGCGGGCCTGCACGTGCCCGAGGAATTCGGCGGGCAGGGCGCCACCACCCGCGAGACCGCCGTGGTGCTGGAGGAACTGGGGCGCTCGGCCGCGCCGCTGCCCTACCTCGGCAGTGCCGTGCTGGCGACCTCGGTACTGCTGCACGCCGCACCCGCCACGCACGCACCGGTGGCGCGGGCGTTGCGCGGG
>NZ_KB912641.1:30102-34096 GCF_000383795.1 Saccharomonospora saliphila YIM 90502 | reverse complement strand
GCGGGCCGCCGCGACCGCCGCCGCGCACAGCCGCGCCCGCAGCGCGTCGTCGACCAGCGGCGAGGGCGACTCCTCCAGCACCTTCTGGTGCCTGCGCTGGATCGAGCACTCCCGCTCGCCCAGCGCCCACACCGTGCCGTGCTCGTCGGCCAGGATCTGCACCTCGAGGTGCCTGCCCGCCTCGACCCACCGCTCACAGAACACGGTGGCGTCGCCGAAGGCCGCCCCCGCCTCGGCGCGGGCACCGTCCACGGCCGAAGGCAGGTCGGCGAGGTCGCGCACGACGCGCATCCCTCGCCCTCCGCCCCCGGCGGAGGCCTTGACCAGCACCGGAAGCTCACGCTCCGTGATCTGCCCGGGTTCCATCTCGGCCAGCACCGGCACGCCGGCCTCGGCCACGAGCCGTTTCGACGTGATCTTGGAACCCATCGTCGCGATCGCCCTGGGCGGCGGCCCCACCCAGGTCAGGCCCGCGTCGAGCACCGCACGGGCGAACCCGGCGCTTTCCGAGAGGAACCCGTAGCCGGGATGCACGGCGTCGGCGCCCGCGCGCAGCGCGGCGTCGACCACGGCGTCGGCGCGCAGGTACGTCTCGGCCGGTGTCGCGCCCGGAAGGCGCACCGCCGCGTCGGCGGCCGCGACGTGCGGTGCGTCGGCGTCCGGGTCCGAGAACACCGCGACGGTGCCGATCCCGGCGTCGGCGCAGGTACGCAGGACGCGCAGGGCGATCTCACCCCGGTTGGCGACGAGCAGATTCGTGATCACGCCGACTCCTCACATCCGGAAGACGCCGAAGCCGGTGCCGTCGAAGCCGGCACCCCGGACCGGCCGCGTGTGCACCGCCGACAGGCACAGGCCCAGCACCGTGCGGGTGTCCCTCGGGTCGATGACGCCGTCGTCGTAGAGCCGTCCCGACAAGAACAGCGGCAACGACTCGGCCTCCACCTGCGACTCCACGGCCGCGCGCAGCGCCGCGTCCCCGTCGGCGTCGTAGGGCTTGCCCTTGGCCTCGGCCGCCGCCCGCGAGACCAGTGACAGCACCCCGGCGAGCTGTTGCGGTCCCATCACCGCCGACTTGGCGCTGGGCCAGGCGAACAGGAACCGGGGGTCGTAGGCGCGGCCGCACATGCCGTAGTGCCCCGCCCCGTAGGAGGCCCCGAGCAGCACCGACAGGTGCGGCACCCGGCTGTTGGACACCGCGTTGATCATCATGGCGCCGTGCTTGATGATGCCGCCCTGCTCGTAGTCGGTGCCGACCATGTAGCCGGTCGTGTTGTGCAGGAACAGCAGGGGTGTGTCGGTCTGGTTGGCGAGCTGGATGAACTGGGCGGCCTTTTGCGACTCCTCGCTGAACAGCACCCCCCGCGCGTTGGCGAGCACGCCGACCGGGTAGCCGTGGATGCGGGCCCACCCGGTGACCAGGCTGGCGCCGTAGTCGGGTTTGACCTCGTCGAAGTCCGAATCGTCGACGACGCGGGCCAGCACCTCGCGCGGGTCGAACGGCACCTTCAGCCCGTCGGGCACGATGCCGAGCAGCTCCTCCTCGTCGTACCGCGGGGGCGCGGCGACGGCCGGCGCGGTACCGGTCTCGCGCCGGTTGAGCCGGGCCACGATGCGCCTGCCGAGGCGGAGGGCGTCGTACTCGTCCCGCGCCAGGTGATCGGCGAGGCCGGAGCGGCGCGCGTGCATGGCCGCCCCGCCGAGAGACTCCTCGTCCGCCTCCTCCCCGGTGGCCATCTTCACCAGCGGTGGCCCACCGAGGAAGACCTTCGCCGCGTCCTCGACCATCACGACGTGGTCGGACATGCCCGGCACGTAGGCTCCGCCCGCCGTGGAGTTGCCGAACACGAGCGCGATCGTCGGGATTCCGGCGGCCGAGAGCCGGGTGAGGTCGCGGAAGAGCCTGCCGCCAGGGATGAAGATCTCCTTCTGGCTGGGCAGGTCGGCACCACCCGACTCGACCAGATTGATGACCGGCAGGTGGTTCTCCCACGCGATGTCGCAGGCGCGGAAGATCTTGCGCACCGTCCACGGGTTGCTCGCGCCACCGCGCACGGTGGGGTCGTTGCCGATGATCACGCATTGGACCCCGGATACGACACCGATGCCGGTGACCACGCTGGCGCCCACCGGGTAGTCGCTGCCCCAGCCCGCGAGCGGGGACAGTTCGAGAAACGGCGCGTCGGCGTCGAGCAGCAGCTCGACACGCTCCCGCACGGTGAGTTTGCCGCGCCGGTGGTGCCGGGCGACGTACTTCTCGCCACCCCCGCCGACGGCCTTGGCGTGCTCGGCCTCGACCTCGGCGAGCTTGGCCAGCATCGCGTCCCGGTTGGTCGCGTACTCCGGGGTCGAGGTGTCCAGAGTGGAGCGGAGTGCGGTCATGCCGTGTATCCCAGTGTCCGTGCCGCCAGTTCGGTCATGATCTCGTCGGTGCCCCCGCCGATGCCGAGGATGCGCATGTCCCGGTAGTGACGCTCTACTTCGGACTCGCACAGGTAGCCGATCCCGCCGTGCAGCTGCACGGCCCGGTCGACGACCCACTGCCCGGCCTCGACGGCGCTGTTCTTCGCGAAGCAGGTGCGCGTGAGCACGTCCTCGCCCCGCGCGTGGGCGAGGGCGGCCTGCCGGGTGTAGGTGCGGGCGAGGTCGATGCGCCGCGCCATCTCCACCAGCGTGTGCCGCACCGTCTGGCGGGAGATCAGCGGTCTGCCGAACGTCTCGCGCGCCCGGCACCACTCCAGCGTGCGGTCCAGTGCCCGCTGCGCGGTGGCGTAGGCCTGCACGGCCAGCGACAGGCGCTCGGTGACGAAGTGGGTGGCGATCTGGGCGAAGCCGGTGTTCTCCGCGCCGACGAGGTTGCTCACGGGCACCCGCGCGTCGGTGAAGGCCAGTTCGGCGGTGTCGGAACAGTGCCAGCCCATCTTCTCCAGCCCACGGCTGACCGTGAACCCGGGTGTGTCCCGCTCGACGACCAGCAGCGAGATGCCGTGCGCGCCCTCCCCACCGGTGCGCACGGCCGTGGTCACGAAGTCGGCGCGGCAGCCGGAGGTGATGAACGTCTTGGCGCCGTTGACGACGTAGTGCGCACCGTCGCGGCGGGCCGTCGTGCGCAGCGCGGCGACGTCGGAGCCGCCGTCGGGCTCGGTGATCGCCAGCGCGCCGATCGTGTCCCCGGCCAGTGTGGGCCGCACCCACCGCTCGATCTGCCACTCCTCGCCCGCCGCCGCCAGGTGCGGGACGGCGATGCCGCAGGTGAACAACGAGGCGATCACCCCACCGGAGGCGCCCGCGTAGTGCATCTCCTCGGTGACGGTGAGCGCGTCGAGGAGGTCACCGCCCGAGCCGCCGACGTGCTCGGGAAACGACACGCCCAGCAGGCCGATCTCTCCGGCAGCGCGGTGCAGCCACCGGGGCAGCTCGCCGTCGCGTTCCCACTCGTCGAGATTCGGCAGCACCTCGCGCTCGACGAACCGGCGCACGGTCCGGCGCAGCTCGGCCCGCTCGGGGGTGGCGAACGGGTCCCGGGTGTCCGGGGCCCCCGCCGACTCCGGGGCCTCCTGCGGCTCCGGGGCCTCCGCCGATTCCGGGGCCGCCGAGTCCGAAGCCCCCGCCGATTCCGGGGCCCCCGCCGATTCGGCGGCGTGACCGGCGTTCACAGCAGCACCTCCGGGATGTCCACGTGCCGGGCGCGCAACCACTCGCCCAGCGCCTTGGCCTGCGGGTCGAACCGGGCCTGGGCGGCCACGCCGTCGCCGAGCAGCCCGTCGACGACGAAGTTGAGCGCGTACAGGTTCGGCAACGCGTACCGGCGCACCGGAAGCGACGCGGTCTCGGGCAGCAGGCGGCGCAGCTCGGCCACCGTGAGCGTGTGCGCGAGCCAGCGCCACGCGGGTTCCGACCGCACCCACACGCCGAGGTTGGCGCTGCCGCCCTTGTCCCCGCTGCGGGCACCGGCGACCGTGCCCAGCGGCGCGCGCCGCGTGGGTCCGGCGGA
>NZ_KB912641.1:25549-30002 GCF_000383795.1 Saccharomonospora saliphila YIM 90502 | reverse complement strand
CGCTCCCGTGTCGTGCCGGCTCGGCCCGCGCGGGCGGAGCCGGCCACTCCCGGGCGATGGCGCGCCGGGACGCGCGGCCGGTATTCTCCGGCTATCGGGTCCGCTGGGGCTACGTCTCGTCGTCCGTGCCCGTCGACGGGTTCCCGTCCGACCGCGCCCGGCGACGGACCACGCAGGACTACCGACCGTAGCGTCAGCGGTCCACGAACGAGTGAACTAATGACCCTTCCAGGCGCTGGACATGATCAGCACCACATGGTGCGGTGGCAGAGCCGCGACGAGGGGCCGAGTGTGTCCGCGCCCGTGGGACAGCCCGATCGGCGAAAGGAGCGGAGGGCATCAACGACTGGACAGCACGAGCGTGTGAGGTGGAGCGTGCCCCATCCTGGTGACTCACCCGACCCTGCCGACGTCGCGCACCGGTGGGCGGCCCACCTCATCGACACACACGCCGGGAACCCGGGCCCTCTCGCGCCCTCCGACGTGGACGGTGCGCCGCACGAGCGCGTCACCGTGGACCGCGACACCCTCGAACAGGTCCTGCTCTCGGTCGCCCGCGAGGCCGACGGGCACGCCCGGCGGGCGGCCGACGCCGCCACCCGCCGGTTCACCGACCTCTACTCCGTCTCCCCCGTCGGCATGGTGCTGTGCGACCCGGACGGCGTCATCCGCGACGTCAACCCGGCGCTGACTCACCTGCTCGGGTTCGGCGCCGCCGACCTCGAAGGGCGCCCACTGTCCGCGCTCGCCGCCTCGGACGCCGACGCGGCGACCCTCGCAGACGCCGTCGAGCGGCTCGCACTGCCCGCGCGCAGACCACGCCGTGAGCGGCTGACCGTCCGCCACGCCCGGGACGAACCCAGGCGCGTGCGGGTGACCGTGACCGCGCTCACGGGTGACACGGAGGGCAGTGACCACCCGGTGCTGCTCGTCGAGGACCTGAGCGAGTTCGACCTGCTCAGTGAGACCCTGCGTAAGCAAAACACGCGGGACCCGCTGACCGGCCTGCCCAATTCCTACCACTTCGACAACCAGATCGACACCACGCTCGGTGCCGGTGAGGCCGCCCGGATCGCGCTGGTCTACCTCGACATCGACGGCTTCAGGGTCGTCAACGACGGTCTCGGCCCCGGCGCGGGGAACTACGTGCTCCAGCACGTGGCCCGGAAGCTGGAGCGGCAGTTCGCCGTGCACGACCCCGTCGTCGCGCGGCTCTCCGGCGACGGCTTCGCCGTCCTGATGCGCGGCGAGTTCACCAGCGCCGAGATCATCGACCTGGTGGAGGACGCGACCGCCGAGCTGGCCGAACCCGTCTACGTGGACGGCACGGGCGTCGGTGTGGGGGTCAGCGTCGGGATCGTGGTGACCCGGCCCTCGGGGCGCACGCGGGAGGACCTGCAACGCGCCGCCGAGATCACGCTGCACCGGGCCAAGGAGAACGGCAAGGCTCAGTGGATGCTCTTCGAGAGCGACCTGGACGAACAGGACCGGCGCCGGTACGCGATCGGCGCGGGCATCGGCGGCGGGCTCGAGAACGGCGAGTTCACGGTGCACTACGAACCGACCGTCACCTTCCACGACGACCGGGTCGCCGTGGTCAACGCGGTCCTGCGCTGGAACCACCCCGAGTACGGACTGCTCGGGCCGGACGAGTTCGGCGCGCTGGCCGACACCACGGGCATGACAGCGGCCCTCGGCGACTTCCTGCTCACCCGCGCGATGACCGACGCGGCGGCCTGGCACGACGAGTTCGACACCGCTCCGGACCTGTGCGTGCGGTTGCCCACCCGGTTCGCCATCGACCCGAACCTCGTGCGCATGGTCCGCACCCGGCTCCGGGAGACCGGCATGCCCGCGGGCCGGCTCCGGATCTGCACCGACAGCGCTGCGGTGTCCGACCCGCGCGGTGAGGTGCTGGAGACCCTGTCGGTGCTGGCGGATTTGGACGTCAAGGTCACCCTGGCGGTGGCAGGCACGGCCGACCTCGACCTCGTGCGCACCCACCACCTGCCCGTCGGGTTCGTCATCCTCTGCGGCCCGCTGGTCGACGCGCTGGGCGCCGACACCGACGCCGCCGCCCGCGCCCAGCGGCACGTGTCCGCGCTGCTCGACCAGGCGGCCTCACTCGGCATCGGCCGGGTCGGCGCCGACGGCGTGCACACCGCCGAGCAGGCCGAACGGCTGCGCGCGCTCGGCGTCGTGGCCGGGCGCGGCAAGCAGTTCGGCGAGGAGGTCGACATCGACGGCCTCCGGGCCCTGCTGTCCGGTCCCGGACACGACGCGCGATCATGACACCGATGAAGCAGGGAGAACACGCGCCGGACTTCACACTGCCCGACGACCGCGGCAGAAAACGCCGACTGTCCGACTTCCTGCGAAACGGCCCGGTCGTGCTGTTCTTCTACCCCGCGGCGATGACCCCGGGGTGCACCGCGGAAACCTGCCACTTCCGCGACCTCGCCACCGAGTTCGCCGAGGTCGGCGCCCAGCGTGTCGGCATCAGCGCCGACCCCGTCACCACACAGCGACGATTCGCCGACACCCACGGCGTGGATTTCCCGTTGCTGTCCGACGGCGACGGCGAGGTCTCCGCGCTGTTCGGCGTGCGCCGCCCGATCGGCCCGCTGCGGACCAAACGCCACACCTTCGTGCTCGACACCGATCGCACGGTGCTCGGCGTCATCCGCAGCGAGTTCCGCATGTCGGTCCACGCCGACCGCGCACTGGACCTGCTGCGGTCGCGGGCGGCGCGCTGACGGCACGCCGCCCGCGACCACCCACGGCCGTCACTGGGTGATCAGGCTCTCCGGGATCGGTGTGTCGCCGCGCAGCGCCTCGAACAGGGCCTCGGACCGGCCCGGGTCCCACTGCTCGGCCGAGGCCGAGGTCACGGGCACGGTGGTGGTGACCACCCCGCCGTCCCCGATCCCCCGCATGGCCCAGGCCAAGCCGAGCAGGTGGTGCAGATGGTCGTCGGTGTCCAGGATGAGCGCGTCGGCCACACCGCCGATCAACGGGACCGTGGCGAACGGATTGAGCAGGGTCGCGGGGCTGGCGATCTCACTGGCCAGCGCGCCGATGAACCGGCGCTGGTTGGCGACGCGGTCGAGGTCCGAGCGCGGTGTGGCCTCGCTGTAGCGCATGCGCACGAACCCGAGTGCCTGCCGCCCGTCGAGAGTCTGCGTGCCCTGGGGGATCGTGATGCCGGTCTTGGTGTCGTGCATCCGCTCCGGGATGTCCATCTCGACCCCGCCGACCGCGTCGACGATGCCGGCGAAACCGCCGAACCCGATCTCGGCGTAGTGGTCGAGGCGCAGTCCGGTGGCCTGCTCGACGGTCCGGGCGAGCAACGGCGCGCCCCCGAACGAGAACGCGGCGTTGATCTTGTTGACGCCGTGTCCGGGGATCGGCACCCGGGAGTCCCTCGGCAGGCTCAACAGCGTCGCGGGCGTGTCGTTGTCCGGGATGTGGGCGATCATGATGGTGTCGGTGCGCTTGCCCCCGGTGTCGCCGGTGGACAACTCCGACTGCTGGTCGGCGTCGAGCCCCTCCCGGGAGTCCGAGCCCACGATCAGCCAATTGGTGCCCTCGGCCGCGGCGGGCCTGCCGTCGTAGTCACCGGGCAGCGCGTCGATCCGGTTGATCGAGAACTCCAGGTAGGTCCACACCCCCGCCAGGAGCAGCACGACGACCATCAGCAGGCTCAACGCGACCTTGCCGAACGAGAAGCGCCGACGTCTCGGCCGCTGCCCCCGTGGACGCCCGCCCTCGGGCGGCGGCTGCCGGGGTGGCTGCGGCGCTACCCGTGTCGGCTGTTGCGGGCGGCCCGGTGCGTGCCGGGCGCGGTCACTGCCGGGCACCGGCATCATCTGCGCACGCTGGTGCTGCCGGGGGCCTCGCGGCGGTGGCCGACGGCCCGGGGGTGGCGGCCGGTGCCCGCCCTGCTGCCCGCCGTGCTGTCCGTAGGTCATCACGCGTCTCCTGCTCCGCCTCGGCCCTGTCGCGGCTACACCTAACCGCATGCCTCACCCGGGAGGACGCGTGGTCCCCGGTTCCGGTTGTGTCGACCACCCGACCGGGGCAACACCCAACTCCCGGTGCTCACAGCGGGACACGCACCGCGTCGTCCCCGGACGCCGCCCACAGGCGTGCCAGCGGCGCCCGCTCGGGCACCAGCCCTGTGGTCTGGAGCGCGACGTCGGCGGCCAGCCGGTGCCACAGCGCGGGTCGGCGCAGCATCGCGTGGCCCTCACCACCGATCTCGAAACGGACAAGGGCTCGGGCGTGCGCCCTGGCACGCCGCGCGTAGGCCAGGGAGTCCTCCACCGAGGTCACCTGGTCCAGCACGGCGTCGAGCACCGCGAACCCGACATTGCCGCACGCCACGGCATCGCGCCCGGCCTCACGCAGGATCGATTCGAGCATCGACACCGTCGTGGTCTTGCCATTGGTC
>NZ_KB912641.1:13243-25449 GCF_000383795.1 Saccharomonospora saliphila YIM 90502 | reverse complement strand
CGGTCCGCGACACGGCCACCCGGCCGTCCTCGGCGACACCGACACTGTGCCCGCCGAGGCGTACCAGCACCAGCCCGATCCGCCGGGGCCGCCGCAGATGCCCGACGAGCGCGTCGACCGCGAGGCCGTCGCGCGTGCCTTCCTCGGCCAGCGGCTCGAAGGGAACGGCGACCGTGGCGGTGGTGCCGTCACCGCCGATGACGACCACCTCGCGAGGGGCGAGACGGGTGGTGCGGACCCCATCGTTGCGTTCGGCGAAACGCTCGAACCAGCGGCCGAGCCGTTCGGGCTCGACCTCGACGGCTCGCCCGCCGCCGGGTACCTGCCGGGTGCGCGCCATCCTCGTTCCCACCCTCCGCCGGGTCACAACACCGAGGGTTCCGACCAGGGCTGGGCGGTCCGCCCGGTGATCGCGTCGAGCATCCCCGAGGCCTGATCATCGGTCAACGACGCCACGAAATCGATCACCGCGCGACCACGGGCGAGCGCGCGCACCGCGTCGGCGCCCACCACCGGCTCCCCGGTCGCCCCGATGAGCAGGTCGGGAGCGGTCTCGGCCAGCGCCGCGTACTGGGCGCCCGCCAGCTCCACGAGGTCGTGCAGCCTGCGCGGCAGGCGGGCGGCCTCGTCACGGTCGGACAGCCAGGCGTCCAGCGCGTCCACCAGGCTCGCGACCAGACTGGCCTGCCCGCGCTGGTGCAGCGCCAGGTCGGGGCGCTGGAGCACGAACCGGCGATGGACGAACTTGAGCACCTGCACCTCGTGCCACTGCGCCGGGCGCAGGGTTACGTGGCCGGTGCGGGTCGACGGCGACGGCGTCACCAGCACCCCCGCCACCAGGCGCGCCGTCCAGCGCGCCGAGAAGGTCGCGGTGGCCTGCTCGGCCTCGACCGACCCGTCGAACGGGATGCCGAGCAGCTCGTCCACCAGCTCGGCGCGCACACGGGCCACGGCGTCGGCGAAGGCGTCGTCGTCGGTGATCCAGGCGTCCTTCTCGCGCATCCGGCGGCGCAGGTGCTCCAGCGAGCGGCCCGGCCTGCGGTGCCCGTCGCGCAACGCGGCGTCGGGCAGTGCCTCCAGCTCGGCCCGGTCGGACAGCCAGCGCCCCAGCTCGGTGGCCACCTCGGCGTGCTGGAGCACGCCGATCCGGTGGAAGTCCTGGAGGTCGTGGATCGCGTAGGCGATGTCGTCGGCCAGGTCCATCACCGACGCCTCGACCGTCTGCTGCCAGGGCTCGATCCGGTCGTCGAACGGCGCACGCGCCTGGGCGAAGTCGTCCAGCTCGGTGAGATAGGTGGCGAACTTCGCCGACCCCGTGCCCGGCGCCTCCGGCGGCTCTCCCGCACCACGCGGCGGGACGGGCATGTCCGCCGGGTGCGGGCGCGGACGGTGCAGCCGGGCCCACGGGTACTTCAGCAGCGCGGCACGCACCGCCGCCGTCAGGTTCAGTCCCTCGGGCGTGGGGCCACCGACCTCGGTCGTGGTGACGATGCGGAACGTCTGCGCGTTGCCCTCGAAGCCATCGGGCAGGCCGTAGCGGTTGCGGGCGATGCGGTCGAGCACTCCCTCGCCCAGGTGCCCGAACGGCGGGTGGCCGAGGTCGTGGCCCAGCGCCGCCGCCTCGGCGACGTCGGGATCGCAGCCGCCGAGCTTGTCCACCAGCTCGGCGGAGTCACCTGCCACCGAGATCCGCTCGGCGATCGAGCGCGCCACCTGGGCCACCTTGAGGCTGTGGGTCAGCCGGTTGTGCAGCAGGGCCGACCCGCTCGCGCTGACGACCTGCGTGACTCCGCCCAGCCGGGCGAAGAACGGCGACGCGACCAGGCGGTCGCGGTCGGCGCGGAACGCGCTCGTGACGAGATCGGCGAATCCGTCGGCCTCGGCCGTCTCGTCCCTGCGCGCCGCCCGCGCCTGCCGGCCCGGTGCCGTGCGATACGAACCCATGCGGCCACCGTACGACACGCGCACCCGACCCCACCCCACCCACGAGCCACCCCAAGAGCGCCCGCGAGTTGCCCCTCACAGCGCGCGAGTTGCCCCTTGTGACCCGCGAGTTGCCCCGTATGGCCCGCGAGTTGCCGCTTCGCGCCCGCGAGTCGCCCCTTGGGGCCCGCGAGGTCGCCCCTTGAGGCCCGCGAGCCGCCGGTTCGCGCCCGCGAGTCGCCCCAGGGCGTGCGATGAGGTGACGCGGCCATGCGCCCTCTCCGACCACCGCTGCGGAGAGAACGTCCGGGACAGTGAAACGGGAGGCCGGGTCCTCCGGCCACGACGGGCGAGAACGAGCTACGCCGACGACACCGTTGCCATCGGAAGCGCACGAGAGAGAACACCCGTCCCGTCCGACCGGGACGCACGACGCGGAAACGCGGGCACGCGGCGCCACACCGTGGCTTTCGCGTGCCCGCGTTCCGGATACGGACTGGTCCCGTCGCGAGAAGCACCACGCGTTCGCCCCAAGGGCAACTCGCGGGCTGTCAGGGGCAACTCGCGGCCACCAAGGGGCAACTCGCGCGTTGGGAGGAGTTGTGAGGGGCGACTCGCGGGAGCTCAGACCGTGAAGCCGAGGGCCCTGAGTTGCTCGCGGCCGTCCTCGGTAATCTTTTCCGGGCCCCACGGAGGCATCCAGACCCAGTTGATCCGGAAGTCCTTGACCAGGCCCGCGCCCCCGGTGAGCACCGACGCCGTCTGGTCCTCGATCACGTCGGTCAACGGGCACGCGGCCGACGTCAGCGTCATGTCGATGGTGGCGGTGTTGTCCGCCTCGACGTTGATGCCGTACACGAGACCGAGGTCGACGACGTTGATCCCCAGCTCGGGGTCCACGACGTCACGCATGGCCTCCTCGACGTCCTCGATCTTCGCGACGTCGCCGCTCGGCTGCGTCTGCTCCGGCAGATCCGCGGCCGTCCGGCCCTCACGGTGTTCGGGCCCCGCCGCCCCGGTGTCGGCCGTGTCGGTCTCACTCATGATGCTTCCACCTCACTCGTCGACGTCCTGCCCACAGCGTCCTTGAACGCCATCCAGCCGAGCAATGCGCACTTCACCCGTGCGGGGTATTTCGCGACCCCGGCGAAGGCGACGCCGTCCTCCAGCACGTCCTCGTCCGGTTCGACCTCGCCACGGCCCTGCATCAGCTCGGTGAACGCGTCCAGCCTCGAGAACGCCTCGTCGAGCCGCCGCCCGATCACCAGATCGGTCAGCACCGAGGTCGAGGCCTGGCTGATCGAACAGCCCTGGCCCTCGTAGGACACGTCGGTGACCGTGTCGCCGTCCAGCCGCACCCGCAACGTGACCTCGTCGCCGCAGGTCGGGTTGACCTGGAACGACTCCCCGTCGAAGGGATCACGCAGGCCACGGGCGTGGGGATTCTTGTAGTGGTCCAGGATGATCTCCTGGTACATGGAGTCCAGGTTCACGACCCGCCCCCTTCCCGGCCGTCGACGCCGAAGAACCTCTGCGCCTCGCGGATACCGTCCGCCAGCGCGTCCACCTCGGACAGCTCGTTGTAGAGGTAGAAGCTGGCACGCACGGTCGCGGGGACACCCATCCTGCGGTGCAGCGGCCACGCGCAGTGGTGACCGACCCGCACGGCGATCCCCAGGCTGTCGAGCACCTGGCTCGCGTCGTGCGGGTGCACCCCGTCGAGCACGAACGACACCGCCGCACCACGCGCATCAGTGCTGTCCGGCCCGATGATCCGCACGCCGGGGATCTCGGCCAGCGCCGCGAGCGCCTTGGCCGTCAGCGCGTGCTCGTGCGCGGCCACGGCGTCCATGCCGATGGCGGACAGGTAGTCCACCGCCGCACCCAGCGCCACGGCCTGCGAGGTCATCGGCACGCCCGCCTCGAACCGCTGTGGCGGCGGCGCGAAGGTCGAGCCCTCCATCCGCACCAGCTCGATCATCGACCCGCCGGTGAGGAACGGAGGCATGGCCTCCAGCAGCTCCGCACGCCCGTAGAGCACGCCGACCCCGGACGGCCCGAGCATCTTGTGCCCGGAGAACACCGCGAAGTCGACGCCCAGCGCACGGAAGTCCACGGGGAAGTGCGGCACCGACTGACACGCGTCGAGCACCGTCAGCGCACCGACCGCGCGGGCACGCTCGGCCACCTCGGCCACCGGGTTGACCGTGCCGAGCACGTTCGACTGGTGTGCCAGGGCCACGACCTTCGTCCGCTCGCTCACCAGCTCGTCGAGGTCCGACAGGTCGAGCCTGCCGTCGTCGGTCACCCCGAACCAGCGCAACGTCGCCCCGGTGCGCTGGCACACCTGCTGCCACGGCACCAGGTTGGCGTGGTGCTCCATCTCGGTGACCACGACCTCGTCACCGGGTCCGAGGGCGAAGCGCTCCGCCTCCGGACCGGCCGTGCCGGCGTTGCTCATCGCGTAGGCGACGAGGTTCACGCCCTCGGTGGCGTTCTTGGTGAACACCACCTCCCCGGTGCCCACGCCCACGAACCGGGCGATCTTCTCGCGCGCCCCCTCGTAGGCGTCGGTGGCCTCCTCCGACAGCTGGTGCGCACCCCGGTGCACCGCCGCGTTGGAGGTTTCGACGTAGCGCCGCTCGGCGTCGAGCACCTGGACGGGCCGCTGCGAGGTCGCACCGGAGTCCAGGTACAGCAGCGGCTTGCCGTCCCGCACGGTCCGCGCCAGGATCGGGAAATCCGCGCGCACCGCCGAGGTGTCCACCGGACGCGGTTGCGCTGTCGTGCTCATCGTGTTCGTTCCGCCTATCTAGACGCTTGCGGCCTCGGCCTTGTCGATGTACCGGACGTACCCGGTCTCCTCCAGCTCGTCGGCCAGTTCCTTGCCGCCCGACTCGACGATCTTGCCGCCCGCGAAGACGTGCACGAAGTCCGGGTGGATGTGCTTGAGGATGCGCGTGTAGTGGGTGATCAGCATGACGCCGACCTCGTTGTTCGCCTTGTAGTCGTTGACCGCCTGGGACACGACCCGCAGCGCGTCGACGTCGAGGCCGGAGTCGGTCTCGTCCAGCACGGCGATCTTCGGCTTGAGCAGCGCGAGCTGGAGGATCTCGTGGCGCTTCTTCTCCCCACCGGAGAAGCCCTCGTTCACGCTGCGCTCGGCGAACTCGGAAGCGATCTCCAGCTTGCCCATCTCGTCCTTGACTTCCTTGACCCAGTGCCGCAGCTTCGGGGCCTCGCCGCGCACCGACGTCGCCGCCGAACGCAGGAAGTTCGACATCGACACGCCCGGCACCTCGACCGGGTACTGCATCGCAAGGAACAGCCCGGCGCGGGCGCGCTCGTCGACGCTCATGTCCAGCACGTTCTCGCCGTCGAGCAGCACCTCGCCCGAGGTGACCTCGTACTTGGGGTGCCCGGCGACCGCGTAGGACAGCGTCGACTTGCCCGAGCCGTTCGGGCCCATGATGGCGTGGGTCTCGCCCGACCGCACGGTCAGGTTGACGCCGGTGAGGATCTCCTTGTTGCCCTCGTCGGTGACGACGTCGGCGCGCAGATCCTTGATCTCGAGTGTGGCCATGCCTCTTCGTTTCTCTCGTTCGCGTGTGTCGAGTGGGTTCGCGCGCGAGGCGCGGGTGGTGCCGGGCGGCTCAGGCGCCGATCGCCTGGAGCTCGTCCTCGATGGCGGCCTCGAGCCGCTCCCGCACCTCGGGGATGTCGATCTTCATCAGGATCTCGTGGAAGAACCCGCGCACGACCAGCCTGCGCGCCTGCTCCTCCTCGATCCCACGGGACTGCAGGTAGAACAACTGCTCGTCGTCGAACCTTCCCGTGGCGCTGGCGTGCCCGGCACCGGTGATCTCGCCGGTCTCGATCTCCAGGTTGGGCACCGAGTCGGCGCGAGCGCCCTCGGTGAGCACCAGGTTCCGGTTCAGCTCGAAGGTCTCGGTGGCCTCGGCGGCCGCGCGAATGAGCACGTCACCGATCCACACCGCGTGCGCGCCGTCGCCCTGCAACGCGCCCTTGTAGAGCACGTTGGACTTGCAGTGCGGCACGGCGTGATCGACGAAGAGCCGGTGCTCCTGGTGCTGGCCCGCGTCGGCGAAGTGCAACCCGAGCATGTCCACGTCCCCGCCGGGTCCGGCGAAGGTCGCCGTGGGGCTGACCCGCACGAGGTCGCCGCCGAGGGTGACGACGATGTGCCGCAGCCGGGCGTCCCGGCCGAGCCGCAGGTGCTGCTCGGAAACGTGCACCGCGTCGTCGGCCCAGTCCTGCACGCTGACCACGGTGAGCTGGGCACCGTCGGCGAGGACGAACTCGACGTTGTCGGCGTAGGTGCCCGAGCCGACGTGGTCGAGCACGATCGCGGATTCGGCGAAGGCCTCCGCGCGGATCTGCACGTGCCCGTAGGCCGTCTTGTCCTGTCCTGGCCCGGTGATGCGGACCACGGAGGGGCGGGACGCCTTCGTCTCAGCGGGCACGGTGACCACCGTCGCCGTCTCGAACGACGAGTAGGCCTGCGCGGCGACCCGGTCGCTGGGCGTGCCCGCCGCACCGAGCCGCTCGTCGTCGCGGGCCACGGCCTCCACCCGAACCTCGGGCGCGGCCTCGGCGTCGACCTTGACCTGGCCGGTGGCGGCCGCGGAGCCGTCGTGCAGGCCCCGCAGCCGCTTCATCGGCGTGAACCGCCAGTTCTCCTCGCGACCGCTCGGGACCTCGAAGGCCTCGACGTCGTAGGAGGTGAACCGCTCCCCACGGGAGACGGCGGGCACCACCGCCTCCGCCGCGGAAGCGGTGGTGTCGGCGCCCGTGGCTGAAGGCGCGGTGTTGTTCTCGGCGACCGTCATGTCAGCCGACGGCTCCTTCCATCTGCAGTTCGATCAGGCGGTTCAGCTCCAGCGCGTACTCCATCGGCAGCTCGCGGGCGATCGGCTCGACGAACCCGCGGACCACCATGGCCATCGCCTCGTCCTCGGTCAGGCCGCGCGACATCAGGTAGAACAGCTGGTCCTCGCTGACCTTGGACACCGTGGCCTCGTGGCCCATCGACACGTCGTCGTTGCGGATGTCGACGTAGGGGTAGGTGTCCGAGCGCGAGACGGTGTCCACCAGCAGCGCGTCGCACTTGACCGTCGAGCTGGAGTGATGCGCCCGCTTGTTGACCTTGACGAGACCACGGTACGAGGTCCGCCCGCCGCCGCGTGCCACCGACTTCGACACGATCGTCGAGGAGGTGTGCGGGGCCAGGTGCACCATCTTGGCACCGGCGTCCTGGTGCTGGTCCTCGCCCGCGAAGGCCACCGAGAGCACCTCACCCTTGGCGTGCTCACCGGTGAGGAAGACCGACGGGTACTTCATCGTCACCTTGGAGCCGATGTTGCCGTCGATCCACTCCATGGTGGCGCCCTCTTCGGCCTTGGCGCGCTTGGTGACCAGGTTGTAGACGTTGTTCGACCAGTTCTGGATCGTGGTGTAGCGGCAGCGGCCGCCCTTCTTGACCACGATCTCCACGACCGCCGAGTGCAGCGAGTCGGACTGGTAGATCGGCGCGGTGCAGCCCTCGACGTAGTGCACGTAGGCGTCCTCGTCGACCACGATGAGCGTCCGCTCGAACTGGCCCATGTTCTCGGTGTTGATCCGGAAGTAGGCCTGCAGCGGGATGTCGACGTGCACGCCCTTCGGCACGTAGATGAACGAGCCACCGGACCACACCGCCGTGTTCAGCGCCGAGAACTTGTTGTCCCCGGCCGGGATGACCGAGCCGAAGTACTCCTCGAACAGCTCGGGGTGCTCCCGCAGCCCGGTGTCGGTGTCCATGAAGATGACACCCTGGGCCTCGAGGTCCTCACGGATCTGGTGGTAGACGACCTCCGACTCGTACTGCGCCGCGACGCCGGCGATGAGGCGCTGCTTCTCCGCCTCGGGGATGCCGAGCTTGTCGTAGGTGTTCTTGATGTCGGCGGGCAGGTCGTCCCAGCTCGTGGCCTGCTTCTCGGTGGAGCGCACGAAGTACTTGATGTTGTCGAAGTCGATCCCCGACAGATCCGCGCCCCAGTTGGGCATCGGCTTGCGCTCGAACAGGTTCAGCGCCTTCAGGCGCGCCTCGCGCATCCAGTCCGGCTCGGACTTCTTCTCGGAGATGTCGGTGACGACCTCCTCGTTGAGCCCGCGGCGGGCGCTGGCGCCCGCCGTGTCCGGATCGGCCCAGCCGAACGCGTATTTGCCCAGGGAGTCGATCGTCTCTTCCTGGGTCAGTGGCGCGGTGGTGGGATTGCGCTGCTCGGCAGCGGCAGTCATGCGGTTGTCCCTCCGTTCGGAGTTCGGCTGTCGGCATCGACGTTGTCTGCGCTCTCCAGCGAGACGTGCCGACGTCTCCCTTCACTACCCACCGGCTCGGCGGGTACGTGTGTGGTGCACGCGGCGTCACCGCGCGCGATGGTCGCCAGCCGCTGCACGTGCGTGCCGAGCAGCTCGGCGAATGCCTCGGTCTCCGCCTCGCACAGCTGCGGGAACTCAGCCGCCACGTGCGCGACCGGACAGTGGTGCTGGCACAGCTGCGCCCCGGTCGACTCGTCCGGCGTTCCCACCTGACGTGTCGACGCAGCGTAGCCCTCCCTGGTCAGGGCGCTCGCCAGGGCCTCGGCCCGTGACTCGGCCCCGCTGTGCCGGGTCACCGCCTCACGGTGCGGGCCGACCAGCGCCGCCACGCGCCGCTCGGCGAAGGCCCTGACCGCGGAGTCCCCCGCGTGCTCGGCGAGGAAACGGATCGCCGAGACCGCGAGGTCGTCGTAGGCGTGCCCGAACCGGGCCCGCCCCTGCTCGGTGAGCAGGAACAGCTTGGCGGGCCTGCCGCGGCCGCGCCGCCGCCTGCGGGAGTCCTGCCTGGTTTCGGCCTCCTGGTCGGCTACGAGGACGTCGAGGTGCCTGCGGACCGCCGTGGTGCTGATGCCGAGCTGGTCGGCCACGGCCACGGCGGACAGCGGACCCTGTTCCAGCAGGAGCCTGGCCACCTCGTGCCGGGTCCCTCCCTCGGTCGCCGCCTGGACAGGAACGTCCCCGGTGACGGCGTCGGACTCGCCGTCAGGCCGTTCGGACACTCCCTGCTTTTTCACAACATTATTGTGTCGTATTTCGGCGGGTCCGGCAAAGTCGCCCACGAACCCGAGTGACCGGACTCACCACCCGGCAGGGGCCGATACGCTCACGCCGTGGTTTTCGGCAGGAGCGGGCTCGCGGCCCGGGTTCGGCGCCTCCCGCACGAGTGGAGCGCGGCGCACGCACAACGGTCCCCGGTGGCCCCGGGGGACATCGAACCGCTCACGGACGAGGAGAACCGCGCCCTCGGCGTCCTGCGCCGGTTCGGCACGGTCGGCGCCCTCGCGCTGGCGTTCGGCTCGCTCGGCGCCGGGGCCGCCCCGATCCTGAACCCGGTGCTCGACATCCCGGTTCTGCGGTTGTTCGCGCGCATCCCGACCGTCTCGGTCGCGATCGCGTTCACCGGCATGGGCATGATGGTGCTCGCGTGGCTGTGGCTGGGCCGGTTCACCCGGCCCGACCGGCACCGCATCGCCGACCGGGTCCAGGTGCTGCGCACACTGGTGACCTGGACCGTGCCGCTGGTGGTCATCCCGCCACTGTTCTCCCGGGACGTCTACAGCTACCTGGCCCAGAGCGAGATCGTGCGGCGCGGATTCGACCCCTACGAGCTCGGGCCCGCCCAGGCGCTCGGTGTCGCCGACCCGTTCACCGCGGGCGTGTCGAACATGTGGCGCGACACCCCCGCCCCGTACGGCCCGCTGTTCCTCGAGGTGGGCAGCTGGATCTCCGGGGTGATCGGCACCAACGTCGCCCTGGGCGTGCTGTTGCAGCGGCTGGTCGCGCTGGCCGGGTTCGGCCTCATCGTATGGGCGCTGCCCCGGCTGGCCCGCCGGTACGGCGTGCAGCCCAGCACGGCGCTGTGGCTGGGCGCGGCCAACCCGCTGGTGCTGTTCCATCTCGTCGCCGGTGCCCACAACGAGGCGCTGGGCATCGGGCTCATGCTGGCCGGGTTGGAGATCGGCGTGCGCAGGCTGGGGGTCCGCGTAGCGGGCGAGCCGCCTCCGCCCCGGGGCCGGGGCGAACTCACCGGCCTCGTGCTCGGCGCGGTCGTGATCTCGCTGGCGGCCATGGTCAAGATTCACGCCATCGTGGCGCTCGGCTTCCTCGGCGTCATGATCGCCCGCCGGTGGCACGGGCGCCTCACCGACCTGTTCGCGGCGGCGGCGTTGATGCTCGGCGTCGTGTCCTCCGTCGCCGTCGCGGTCGCCTACGGCACCGGGCTCGGGTTCGGCTGGGTCAGCGCCCTCGACACGCCCTCGATGGTGTGGAGCTGGGTCTCCCCCGTGGCCGAGCTGGGCCAGCTCGGCGGTGTGCTCGGCGTCGTACTCGGACTGGGCAACCACACCAGCTCGGTGATCGCGATCCTCGGCCTGCTCGGTTACGGGGTCGCGGCCGTGATCACCGTGAAGTTCCTGTGGGACAGCTTCCACTGGCGCTACCGGCCGATCATCGGGCTCGGCGTGTCGCTGGGGGCGTTCATGATGTTGCACGTGGCCATGCAGCCGTGGTGGCTGCTCTGGGCGGTCGTGCCGCTGGCCGCCGCCGCGGGCACCTCACGCTTCCGCGTCGCCGCCACGGCGGCCAGTGCCGTGCTCGCGCTGCTCATCCCGCCGACCGGCAGTCCCTTCGACGGCCGCACCTACATCCTGCACCAGGCCTACCTGGCCGGCGGCGTGCTGGTGCTGGTGGCGGTGCTCGTGGTGTGGCGCACGGCTCCCGTGCTGCTGCGCCGCCCCGGCACGGCACGGTAACGCCACGCTCTACCCTTGACTGTCGTGAACGCAGCGGCCGTGGAGATCACCGGGCTGGTGAAGCGGTTCGGCACGGTCACCGCCGTCGCCGGGCTCGACCTCGCCATGACCAGGGGCGGGCTGCTCGCCCTGCTGGGACCCAACGGCGCGGGCAAGACGACCACGGTCGAGATCTGCGAGGGTTTCCAGCGCCCGGACGCGGGGTCGGTGCGGGTACTCGGCCTCGACCCCGCCCGCGACGGCGCCGCCTTGCGCTCCCGCATCGGGGTCATGCCCCAGGGCGGCGGCGCCTACCCCGGTGTGCGGGCCGGGGAGATGCTGCGCCTGGTCGCCTCGTGCGCGGCCCGTCCGCTCGACCCGGCGTGGTTGCTCGACGTCCTGGGTCTTTCGGGTGTCCGGCGCACTCCGTTCAAACGTCTGTCCGGAGGCCAGCAACAGCGGCTCTCCCTGGCCTGCGCGCTGGTCGGCAGACCGGAGCTGGTCTTCCTCGACGAGCCGACGGCGGGCATGGACCCTCAGGCCCGGCGCCTGGTGTGGGACCTGCTCGGCGCGTTGCGCGCCGACGGGGTGAGTGTGCTGCTGACCACCCACCTGATGGAGGAGGCCGAGGCGCTGGCCGACGAGGTGGTGATCGTCGACGGCGGCCGGGTGATCGCCTCCGGCTCCCCCGACGCGCTCACCGCCGAGCACGCCGAGGACGCGCAACTGCGGTTCCGCGCCCGCCCCGGCCTGGACACCGGCCTGCTCGCGGCCGCGCTGCCGGAGGGCTACCTAGTGCGCGAGTCCTCGCCCGGCGCCTACCGCGTCTGTGGCAGCGTGGACCCGCAGGTGATCTCGACGGTCACCGCATGGTGCGCCCAGCAGGGCGTGCTGGCCGAGGAGCTGCACGTGGGCAGGCGTGACCTCGAGGAGGTCTTCCTCGAACTGACCGGACGGGAGCTGCGCACGTGACCACGACCGACGACGCGGGCCGGGTCCGGTTCGAGCCGGGCACGTTCAGTCCGGCCCCCGGCAGGGGACGACTGGGGCGGATGCTGTTCACCCATGCCCGCGTCGAGGCCGCCCTCACGCTGCGGCACGGCGAGCAGATCCTGCTGACCCTGCTCATCCCGCTGGCGTTGCTGCTCGGGCTGAGCCTGCTCGACGTCGTGCCCGTGCCCGGCACTCCCGGTCTGAGCCGGGTGGACTGGGTGACCCCGCGCATCCTCGCGCTGGCGGTGATGTCGTCGGCGTTCACCGGACAGGCGATCGCCCTGGGCTTCGACCGCCGTTACGGCGTGCTCAAGCGCCTGGCGGCCACCGCGCTGCCGCGCTGGCTGCTGGTGCTCGGCAGGCTCGTCGCGGCCCTGGTCGTGGTCACGTTGCAGACCGTGGTGCTCGGTGCGGTGGCGGCCGGGCTGGGCTGGTCGCCGTCGCCGGGCGGGCTCGCGG
>NZ_KB912641.1:6418-13143 GCF_000383795.1 Saccharomonospora saliphila YIM 90502 | reverse complement strand
GCCCCCGCGCGCGGGCGGAGGTCTCCGGCGCGCCGGGCTGAGCCCTCCAGCTCACCGCGCGGAGTCATCGGCCGTACGCACCGCGTCCGAGCGGTTGGCGGCCGTCCGAGGCGGTGACGTGTGCGCGTGCGAGCGCCGATACCCTGTGCTGCACTGTCAGCAGGCCCCTGTACGGCCGATCCCGCGATTTGAGGTCACATCGAACGATGAGCACCACCGCATCCACGTCCGAGATCAAGTCCGGGCCCAAACCGATCGTCGGGGAGGAACGCACGACCGCGCAGATGGTCGTGCTGAAGACCTTCCTGCTCACCCCGTTCGTCGCCCTGCTGGCCGCGATCCCCTTCGCATGGGGGTGGGGATTGACCTGGATCGACCTCGCGCTCGCCGCCGTGTTCTACACCGTCGGCACGCTCGGGGTGACCGTCGGCTACCACCGGTACTTCACCCACGGCGCCTTCAAGGCCAGCCGTCCGTTGCGCGTGGCGCTGGCCATCACCGGCAGCATGGCCGTGCAGGGTTCGGTGATCTTCTGGGTGGCCAGCCACCGCAGGCACCACGCGTTCGCCGACAAGGAGGGCGACCCGCACTCACCGTGGCTGTTCGGCACGTCGCCGACGGCGCTGCTGCGCGGGTTCTGGCACGCGCACATGGGTTGGATGTTCAAGCGTGAGGTGACCAACTACGAGCGCTTCGCCCCGGACCTGCTGGCCGACGACGACCTCCGCGTGGTCAACCGCTACTTCTGGTTGTGGATCACCGCGAGCCTCGCCCTGCCCGCTCTGCTCGGTGGCCTGCTCACCTGGTCCTTGTGGGGCGCGGTGACCGCGTTCTTCTGGGCGGGGCTGGTGCGTATCGCCTTCTCGCACCACATCACGTGGTCGGTGAACTCGATCTGCCACATGGTCGGTGAGCGTCCCTTCGCCAGCCGCGACAAGGCGGCCAACTTCTGGCCGCTCGCGGTGCTGTCGATGGGCGAGTCCTGGCACAACTCCCACCACGCCGATCCGACGTGCGCGCGGCACGGGGTGCTGCGGGGGCAGATCGACATCTCCGCCCGGATCATCTGGCTGTTCGAGAAGCTCGGCTGGGCCCGTAACGTTCGCTGGCCCAAGCCGGAGCGCCTGGCGGCCAAACGCGTGGCCTGACCGCCGCACACTTTATTGGCATCTCGGCAAGGCCTCCTTTACTGCACTCAACGCAGTGAAGGAGGCCTTGCCGACGAACGCGCCGGGGTCAGGCGAGGTGCGCGCGGACGGCCGAGGCGAAGCGGTACGGAGCCGCCGCGTCGGCCAGGTCGAAACGCAGGGACGGTTCGGTGAGTTCCAGTTCCAGCAGCGCCGGGGTGCCGTCGTCGGCGGTCACCACGTCCACCCGCGCGTAGAGCAGGTCGGCCCGCGCGAGACCGAACCGGCCGCTCGCCGCGTCGAGCGCGTTCTCGGCCAGCGCCCGGGCCGCGGGCCCGGGCTCGGTGACACCGCGTTTCTCGGAGACGAACAGGCCCGAACCGTCGCGTTCGGCACCGGTGAGCATGGCGCCCTTGGTGAACGCATGGGAGTAGAGCCCGCCGAAGAAGACCAGGGCGGTCTCCCCCTCGGCGTCGACCCTCGCCTGGTACGGCTGCACCAGCGCGACGCGGTCGTCCGCGTGGAGGGTGGCGAGGTGCTCGGCCGCGCGCCCGGCCTCCGCCGCGCCGAACCGCTTCGCACCGACCGAACCGGCGCCGACGGCGGGCTTGACCACGAACTCGCCGTCGGGCCAGTCGGGACGCATGCCGGGTTCCGCGACCGTGGTCGGCACCACGGGCACTCCGTCCGCGGCCAGATCCGTCAGGTACCGCTTGTCGGTGTTCCAGCGCACGACCTCGGCCGCGTTCCGCACCCCGGGCACCGACGCGCACCAGTCGACGAACTCCTCGCGGCGCCACGAGTAGTCCCAGGTGGCGCGCAGCACCACCAGGTCCGCGGCGGCGAAGTCGACCGCGTCGTCGTCCCACACGGCCCAGCGGGCGCGCACGCCGACGTCGGCGAGCGCGGGAAGGACGGCGTACTCGTCACCGTCGCCTTCCGGCAGTTTCCGGCACGACGCGAACAGGACCTCGGCGGTCATCGCCGGGCCCGGGGGCCTGCCATCCTGCGCCGGTGCTCGGCCCCGATCGCGGTCGCGCCGACGGTGTCGGCGTCCCACTCGGCGGCCGTGAGCTCCTCGACCGCGGCGATCAGCGCCTCGCCGGTCTCCACGCTCGGCACGACCACGTCACCGAGCGCACCGTCCTGGCCGACCAGCACCACCCGGGCACCCGCGCGGCCGAGGCGTTCCACCACCGCCCTGGCCGGGTCGCCGTGCTCGGCGACGAACGCGCGGGCGGCCGCGAGCTGGGCCTTGCCGGGCCGGGAGGGACTCTGCTCGGTGGTCTCGGTTGCGGTGTCAGTCACGGCGCCAGTGTAGGCACCGCCCGCCGGGTGGCGAAGGGAATTCCCGGCGGGAGCGGTCCACGTCACCGCGCCGCGCCGCCGCCCGAGGAGGTCGGCGGCCAGCACGCCGAGCCAGACCACCGCCACCCCTCCGGGAGCGTCCAGCCAGTAGTGGTTGCCCGTGGCCACGATGACCAGCAACGTGAGCACCACGTGCACCGCGCTGGCGACCTGGACGGGCACACTCGCGCGGACGCGGGCGAGCACGACCGACACCCACACGGCCCAGGCGATGTGCAGCGAGGGCATCGCCGCGAGCTGGTTGGCCCCGTCCACCAGGGGCGAGCCCCACGAGCCCCACGTCCCCCCGAGCCGGACGGTGTCCACGAAGCCCGCGCCGGGGAGCAGGCGCGGCGGGGTCACCGGGTACAGCCAGAAGCACACGATGGCGACGAGGTTGACCACCACGAACGAGCGGCGCGCCCAGCGGTAGGCGCCGGGCCTGCGGAGGTAGAGCCAGATCAGGGTGAGCAGCGTGACGGCGACGTAGCTGACGGCGTACTCGTAGTTGGCCACGACGGTGAGCCAGCCCCGGGCGGCCAGCCAGGTGTTGAGGGCGCGCTCCACGTCGGTGCCCGTGGCGGCCTCGACGGCGAGGATGGCCTCGCCGTTGGCCTCGGCACGCCGCCTGTGCCCCGGCAGCCGCACGGCCCCCAGCGCGAGATAGAACCCGAACAGCCCGAGGCCGAGCAGGATCTCGGCCCACCATCCGGGTCGCGCTGACCACCCGGACGCTCGGGGAGCCGCCGTGGGTGTGGTGTCCGGCACCGAACCCGCAGTGAGCACGGGGTCCGAGTACCCCGGTCGTGCCTCCGTCTACGCGCGGTCGGCGGGAATTCAGCTCCTCAGGTGGCGGGGGCAGCCGACGGCGTCGGAGCCTTCGCGATGCGCAGCGTCACGTCCGGCAGCCTGCGCAGGCTGCGCCAGCCGTGTCCGGCGCACACGGCGATGGTCAGCGCCGTGAGCAGGCCGCTGAGCACGCCCCGGGAAAGCAGGCCGGCGTCGAGACTCCAGCGCAGGAACCCGAGTGTCATGGCCGCGTCCAGCAGGCGTGATCCGCCCCACATCAAGGCCACGTTGACGAACACCCGCCGCACGGTGCGGTGGGTGCACAGTTCGGCGGGCAGGTGGATGAAGTCCCGCGCCAGGCGTTCGGTGATGGGTTTGCCGAGCACGGCACTGCCGACGAACAGCAGGAACATCAGTATCGAACCGGCGACGGGCTGGAGCACGTAGACCACCGCACTCGAGGTGATCAGCGCGACGAGCGCCCGGCTCACCAACATCCCCGTGGACAGCAACAGGGTGTGCGGCACGTCGCGGCGCATCAGCCTGCGCATGCCGATCACGAAGGCGCTCCAGCCCAGCACCCCGGCCACGGCGGGAACGAGGCCGGTGAAGTTGAGCAGCAGCATGAACAGCAGCGTCGGCACGATGGCCGTCTCCAGCGCGAGCACGATGGCGCGGGACACGGTGGCGCGAAGGTGGGGGATCTCGATGACCAGATGCCGCTGGGGGGACAACGTGGGAGTGTGCACGTCAGGTCACATCTTTCGGGTCGGGTCGGACCGGATGCGTCGCCCGTCCGCCCGGCGGACGGACCCGCGCGGCGCGGGCCGGGGCAGCCGCCGCGCCGCCGGAGGTCTTCACCGACCAGCATGACGCATCCGTGAGTCGGCCGTAGCCTAAACGTTACCTCGAACGGGGTAAACGCCGTGCGTTGCTGTGCTCCGTGTCTCCTGCTGGACCGCGGGCGAGTGCGCGAGCCCGACCACGCCGACCACCAGCAGTGTTCCCGCTCCCGCGACGGCCGCGAGCGGCCCGGGCGCGGTGTCGAGGACGGCGTCGAAGGCCAGCAGGCCCGTCGCGAAGCTCGCCGCCGGGTTGATGATGGACATCACCGCGACGGCGGCCGACAGCGACCCGGAACCGTAGGCCTGGTGCCCGAGCACGAGCCCGGCCAGGGTGGTCAGCGCGAGCGTGTACCCGGGCCAGTCGCGCGCGGTGGCGGCCACGCCCTCGGAGACGAGGCTGTCGGCGGTGAGCTTCATCATGGCCGCGCTCATCGCGTAGCAGATCCCCGCCGACGCGGCGATCAGCGCACTGAACCCGAAGGGCGGCAGGCGTTGCGCGAGCTGGATCAGCACGCCCACGGTCAGCGCGGCCACGGCCAGAGCGAGCACGACCCGCGCGCGGTCCGGCGTACCGGCCATCGGCGCGGCACCCTCGACGGACAGGAACACCGCCACCCCGCCCGTGATCGCCAGCGCGGCCAGCCAGTCGCGCAGCGGCGGCCACCGGCGTACGGCGGCCGAGGCCATCGGCAGCGCGAACAGGAGCTGGGTCACCAGCAGCGGCTGCACGAGCGCGACCGACCCGAAGTGCAGCGCGGCCGCCTGGGCGAAGAACCCGACGAGGTTCGCCGTCCACCCGGCCAGCCACACCCGCTGCCGCAGCAGCCGCCGGAACAGCCACAGCACCGGCAGCCGGTGTGTGCTGGCGCGGTGCTCGACGTCGGAGTCGGCGGCCCGCAGCACGGCCCGGCGTTGCAGTGCGGCCGAGGCGGCGAAGAGGAACGCCGCCGCGAAGCCGAGCAGAACGGGAAGGAGCACGTCGAAACCCAGCGCCGCGGCCCCGGGAGTTGTTCCCGTGGGCGGGTGGTCACGCGTTCGGATGTCTCCGGCAGGCTACCCGGTACGGGTGGCACGACACGGGCCGAGCGGTGCCACCGCACGAGTCGAGGAGGACGTACATGACGACGGCGATTCGGATGCGCACGACCGGAGGGCCCGAGGTCCTCGAGGTCGCCGAGGTCGAGCCGGGACCGCCCGGCCCCCGGGAGGTGCTGGTCGACGTCGCCGCGGCCGGGGTGAACTACATCGACACCTACCAGCGCGCGGGGATCTACCCCGTGTCCCTGCCCTACACGCCGGGCCTGGAGGGCGCGGGCCGGGTGGCCGCCGTGGGAGAGGCGGTGGACGAGGTCGCCGTGGGTGACCGCGTCGCCTGGCAGGGTGCCCCGGGCGGCTACGCGGGCCGGGCGGTGGTGCCCGCCGACGTGGTAGTCCGGGTGCCCGACGCGGTGTCGGACGAGACGGCGGCCGCGTTGCTGTTGCAAGGGGTGACCGCGCATTACCTGACGGCGTCGACCCACCCGGTCGGCGAGGGCGATCCGGTGCTGGTCCACGCGGCGGCGGGCGGGGTCGGCCTGCTGCTGGTGCAGCTCGCCAAGGCCCGGGGGGCGCGGGTGCTGGGCACGGTGTCCACCGAGGAGAAGGAGACGCTGGCGCGTGCGGCGGGCGCCGACGAGGTCGTCCGTTACACCGACCGCGACTTCGTCGAGGCCGCACGGGAGTTCACCGGCGGCGAGGGAGTCGCCGTGGTCTACGACGGGGTGGGCGCCTCCACCTACGAGGGCAGCCTGGCCGCGCTCCGGCCACGCGGCCTGCTGGCGCTGTTCGGGGCGGCCAGCGGCCCGGTGCCCCCGATCGACCCCCAGGCGTTGAACTCGGGCGGATCGCTGTTTCTCACCCGGCCCAAGACCGGCGACTACACGCGCACCCGCGCGGAGCTGGACTGGCGTGTCGGTGAGCTGTTCGACGCGGTCGCGCGGGGTGCTCTGGACGTCCGGGTGGGCGGGCGCTACCCGCTGACCGAGGCCCGCGCCGCGCACGAGGACCTCCAGGGCCGGCGCACCACGGGCAAGCTGCTGTTGCTGCCCTGATCGCGGTCGGTGTCCGGCTCCGGCGGGCGGGGCCGGACACCGACCTGCGGTCACTGCGGGGTATCGACGCTGACGACCTCGGTGACGACGACGACGGGCTCGCCCGCGGCCGGGTGGTCGGACCCCTCGGGGTAGCCCTCGCCCTCCGGGACGACGGCCAGGCGCCTGCCGCGCTCCTTGATGTCGACGAGAGCTTCCCCCCAGGAGGCGAACTCCTGCTCCTCGCCGAAGCGGACCGTCATCGTGGCGGGCTCGCCGAAGGTGCTCTCCACGACCTCACCGCTCGACCACTCGACCATGGTGTAGTCGAATCGCACGGACCCACCGGGCTCGGCGCCGGGGCCGACGCCCTCGTCCAGCTCGCGGGTCAGTAGCTCGTCCGGGACGGCGCAGCCCTGCGGGATCGTGACCTGCGGCCCCTCGCCCTCGGCCGTGCCCTCCTCGGTGACGGTGACGTCCTCGGCGGTGCACGGCTCGCCCTGGCCCTGCCCGGCGGGCTCGGACGGCGCGGGCGCCGAACCGGTCGG
>NZ_KB912641.1:1880-6318 GCF_000383795.1 Saccharomonospora saliphila YIM 90502 | reverse complement strand
CCGACGTGGCGCGGCTGCTCGACCAGGCCGCGCTCGTGGCCGAGGAGCTGGCCACCGACGCGCCGGAGAACCCCGCGCTGATGCTGGGCTCCGCCCTCGCCGCGGCACACGCGGGCGGCGCGGAGAAGGTGGTGCTGGCCGACACCGGCTCCGGCATCAGCGGGTTCGGTGACTGGGCCGAACAGCTCATCGCCGAGTCCACCGGGAAGCAGGGAACGGGACTGCTGCCGGTCGTGGTCGAGGGCGCCGACGCACCGGGTTTCGCCGACGCGGGCCCGGACGCCACCGCGGTGGCCGTCGGCCGCTCCTCGGAGGCGGCCGGCCTGGTCACCTCCGGCCCGTTGGGGGCGCAGTTCCTGCTCTGGGAGTACGCGGTGGCGGTGGCGGGCAGGCTGCTCGGCATCAACCCGTTCGACCAGCCGGACGTGGAGGCGGCGAAGAAGGCGGCCCGCGCGCTGCTGGACACCCCGCAGGCCCTGACCGGCTCGCAGGAGCCCACCGCCGTGATCGGTCCCGTCGAGGTCTACGGCGGCGACGCCACGGGCACAGGAGAGGACGGCACCCTGGCCGCCGTGCTGCGGCGGTTCGTCGCAGGCGCCCCCGAGCGGGGCTACCTCGCGGTCCAGGCGTATCTCGACCGGCTGGACGACGCCTCCGCCGAGCTGCTGCGCCCGGAACTCGCCCGGCGCAGCGGGCTGCACACGACCTTCGGCTGGGGTCCGCGGTTCCTGCACTCGACAGGGCAGTACCACAAGGGCGGGCACCCGAACGGGATCTTCCTCCAGCTCACCGGTGCCGTCACCAACGACATCGACGTGCCGGACCGCCCCTACACGTTGGGCACGCTCCAGCTCGCCCAGGCGCTGGGCGACGCTCAGGTACTGGCCGACGCGGGACGTCCCGTACTCCGGCTGCACCTGACCGACCGCGCCGCCGGCCTGGCCGAAGTGGTCCGCGCCGTGCAGGAACTCACCTGATGACCGGAGCTCAGCGCCATGACCGAGAGCTCACGCGATGACACAGGAGCTCACGCGATGACACAGAGGTGGGACAACCCACTCCGCGATCCCCGGGACAAACGCCTGCCCCGGATCGCCGGGCCGTCCAGCCTGGTGATCTTCGGCGTCACCGGCGACCTCTCCCGCAAGAAGCTGATGCCCGCCATCTACGACCTCGCCCACCGGGGTCTGCTGCCGCCCGGGTTCTCGCTGATCGGCTTCGCGCGCCGTGAGTGGGAGGACCAGGACTTCGGGCAGCAGGTGCACGACGCCGTCGCCGAGTACGCCCGCACCCCGTTCCGCGAGTCGGTGTGGAACCGGCTGGCCGAGGGCATCCGGTTCGTCCAGGGCACCTTCGACGACGACGACGCGTTCGACCGGCTCGCCGAGACGGTGCACCGGCTGACCGACGAGCGGGGCACCGGCGGCAACACGGCGTTCTACCTGTCCATCCCGCCGTGGGCGTTCCCGACGGTCACCAAGCAGCTCGCCCGGTGCGGCCTGGCCTCCTCCGACGAGGACGTGTGGCGCCGGGTGGTCATCGAGAAGCCGTTCGGTCACGACCTCACCAGCGCCCGAGAACTCAACGCCGTGGTCAACGACGTCTTCCCCGAGGAATCGGTGTTCCGCATCGACCACTACCTCGGCAAGGAGACGGTGCAGAACATCATGGCGCTGCGGTTCGCCAACCAGCTGTTCGAGCCGCTGTGGAACGCCCACTACGTCGACCACGTGCAGATCACCATGGCCGAGGACATCGGCCTCGGAGGCAGGGCGGGCTACTACGAGGGCATCGGCGCCGCGCGGGACGTGATCCAGAATCACCTGCTCCAGCTCCTCGCGCTGACGGCGATGGAGGAGCCCATGTCGTTCGACCCGCTGGCCCTGCGCGCGGAGAAGGTGAAGGTGCTCGGCGCCACCACCGCCGTCGGCCCCTTCGACGAGACCACGGCGCGCGGCCAGTACACCGGCGGCTGGCAGGGCGGCAAGAAGGTTCCCGGTCTGCTGCAGGAACAGGGCTTCTCGCGCGACTCCACCACCGAGACCTACGCGGCGGTGACACTGGAGGTGCGCAACCGCCGCTGGGCCGGGGTGCCCTTCTACGTGCGCTCCGGAAAGCGGCTCGGGCGGCGGGTCACCGAGGTGGCCGTGGTGTTCAAGCGGGCGCCGCATCTGCCGTTCGACTCGTCGGCCACCGAGGAGCTGGGCGAGAACGCGCTCGTCATCCGGGTCCAGCCCGACGAGGGCGTGACGATGCGGTTCGGCTCCAAGATCCCGGGCACGACGATGGAGGTCCGCGACGTCACGATGGACTTCGGCTACGGGCACTCGTTCACCGAGAGCTCGCCGGAGGCCTACGAGCGGCTGATCCTCGACGTGCTGCTCGGCGAACCGTCGCTGTTCCCGGGCAACGAGGAGGTCGAGCTGTCCTGGCAGATCCTCGACCCGGTCCTCGAACACTGGGCCAAGCAGGGCACGCCCGAGCCGTACGAACCCGGCTCGTGGGGGCCACCGTCGGCGAAGGAGATGCTGGCCCGCACCGGCCGCCACTGGAGGCGTCCGTGACGGACTCCGATGCCGGGACGGAGGCCTTGCGCACCGCGCTCGTCGCCGTGCGGGGCAGCTCCACCGCATCCGAGGCAGGCAAGGGGTCCTGCGTGGCGCCCGACACGGCGGCCGTGACGACGAGGAGGCTCGCGTGATCATCGATCTGCCGTCGACGACGACGTCGCAGCTCAACAAGAAGCTCGTGGAGATCCGGGAGCGCGGAGGCGCGGTCGCGCTGGGCCGCGTGCTCACCCTGGTGATCGCCGCCGAGGACGACGACCAGCTCGAGGAGGCCATCGACGCGGCGAACGAGGCCAGCCGCGAGCACCCGTCGCGGGTGATCGTGGTGGCCAAGGGCGCCCGCACGGCGGCGGCCCGCATCGACGGCCAGATCCGCGTCGGCGGCGACGCCGGGGCCAGCGATGTGATCGTGCTGCGGCTGTACGGGCCGCTGGCCAACCAGGGCCGCAGCGCGGTGGTACCACTGCTGCTACCGGACGCGCCGATCGTGACCTGGTGGCCGGGCAGGGGGCCGAAGTCGCCGGGGCGGGACCAGCTCGGCCAGCTCGCGCAGCGCCGGATCACCGACTCGGCCGCCGAGGCCAACCCCATCCGCGCCATCCACGACCGCGCCCGCGGCTACACCGACGGCGACACCGACCTCGCCTGGACCCGGCTGACCAACTGGCGGGCGCAACTGGTCTCGGCGCTCGACCTCCCGCCGTACGAGCCGGTGACCAGCGCCTCGGTCACCGGGGAGGGTGACTCGCCGTCCACCGAGCTGCTGGCGGGCTGGCTGGCCGAGTACCTGAAGGTCCCGGTGCGGCGGATCAAGACCACGGAGGCCCAGGGCATCGTCTCGGTGACGCTGGACCGGCCGTCCGGGCCGATCCAGCTGGATCGTCCGGACGGCAAGACGGGCACACTGACCCAGCCGCATCAACCCGCGCGCCGGGTCGGGCTCCAGCGCAGGGACACTCGCGACTGCCTGATCGAGGAGCTGCGCAGGCTCGACCCGGACGAGGTGTACGAAACGTCGTTGCACGGGCTGGGCAAGCTGGCCTCGGGCAAGAAGTCGGGCACGAAATCCACGGGCGCCAAGTCAGCGGGAGCCGGTTCCACCGGTGCGAAGTCCTCGGAGGACTCGGACGGGAAGACCGCGCGCGGGAAGACCTCGGACCGCACGTCCGCGAACGGGAAAGCGACGGGCACCAGGAAATCCACCGGCTCGCGGGCCACGGGCGCGAAGTCAGGCGGCACGAAATCGAGCGGCGGAAGGGCCACCCGTGGCAAGGCCGCCGGCGGCAAGACCAGCGACGGCAAGGCCACGGACGGCAAGACCACGGGCGGCGCGGAATCGGATACCGAGGCCGCCGACACACAGGCGAGGTCCTCGTGACCCGAAGCGACGAGACGGGAGCCGGCGTGCCCGGCCACGACAGCACCACCGACGGGCCCGCCCCGGGCGGGCAAGCACCGGACCGGTCCCGCACGGACCTCGTCGTCCACCCGGACCACGAAGTCCTCGCCTCCGCCTGCGCGGCACGCCTGATCACCGCGCTGGCCGACGCCCAGGCGCGGCGCGGATCGGCCTCGCTGGTGCTCACCGGCGGGGGGACCGGCATCGCGGTGCTGAACGAAGTTCGCCGCAGCCCGGCACGGGACGCGGTGGACTGGTCCCGGGTCGACTTCTACTGGGGAGACGAGCGGTTCGTCCCCGCCGACGACCCGGAGCGCAACGAGAAGCAGGCCCGCGAGGCGCTGCTCGACCACCTGCCGCTGGACGAGGACCGGGTGCACCCGATGGCGGCCTCCGACGGCCCGTTCGGCGCCGACCCGGACGCGGCCGCCACCGCGTACGCGACGGTGCTGGCCGAGAACGCGGCGCGCCA
>NZ_KB912641.1:0-1780 GCF_000383795.1 Saccharomonospora saliphila YIM 90502 | reverse complement strand
CGTCCGGCACCCGGGCCTGCGCGCGGCCTACCTCCGGTGCCGCTCCCTCAACGCCCGGCACGGGCGCACGTACTTCCTGGCGACACGGCTGTTGCCGCCGGCACGACGTCCCGCCGTGCACGCGCTGTACGGCTTCGCGCGGCACGCCGACGACATCGTCGACGACATCCCCGCCGCCTCCGGCGCCGAGCGCGCCCGGGCGGAGGCGTCCGCCCGGCTCGGGGAGCTCGACCGGGTTCTGCGCACCGGGTTGCGCACGGGGCACAGCGATCACCCGCTGTTGGCGGCCGTGGTGGACACGGCCACCCGCTACCACATCGACGAAAGGCTGTTCAGCGGCTTCCTCAGGTCCATGCGCATGGACCTGACGACCACCGACTACGCGACCCGGGCCGAGCTGTCCGCCTACATCCACGGCTCGGCCGAGGTGATCGGCCTCCAGATGCTGCCGGTGCTCGGGACGGTGGCCCCGGCCGAGGAGGCCGCCCCGCACGCCGCCGCGCTGGGAGCGGCGTTCCAGCTCACGAACTTCCTGCGCGATGTCGCCGAGGACCTGGACCGGGGCCGGGTGTACCTGCCCGCCGACGAGCTCGCCGCCCACGGCGTCGACCGCGACCTGCTGCTGTGGTGCCGCCGGGTGGGGTATGCCGACCCGAGGGTGCGCGACGCGCTCGCCGACCAGGTGGCACGCACGCGCCGGATCTACCGCCAGGCTCACCCCGGGATCGCGATGCTGCACCCGGCGGCGCGCCCGTGCGTGGCGACGGCCTACATCCTCTACTCGCGCATCCTCGACGTGATCGCCGAGCGCGGGTTCGACGTCTTCTCCGGCCGCGCGGTGGTCGGCGGACCGCAACGGGCGGCGCTGGCCTGCCGCACGTTGGCGCGTACCGTGGCCGGCCGCGTGCTCGCACCCCGCGTGGAGGCGGCCGCACCGCGACGATGGCGCGCGGGCGCATGGGGGTGGCGCGGATGAGCGCCTTCGAGAGCTGGCACTACCTGCTCGTGCTCGCCGCGTGCGTGGTCGTCACCCTGCCGCTCGAATTGGCCGGAGCGCGCGTCTACCGCAGACCCCGCAGGCTCGCGTTCGCGCTCGCGCCCGCGGCACTGTTCCTCGTGTGGGACCTGGCCGCCATCTCGGCCGGTGTGTGGGCGATCGAGCCCCGTTACACGCTCGGGGTGCGGCTGGCCCCCGGACTTCCGCTCGAGGAGGCGCTGTTCTTCGTGACCATTCCCGTGTGCGCGCTGCTGACGTTCGAGACCGTACGGCGCTTCCGCATCGGGAGGCGGTCATTCGGGAGGCGGTCATTCGGGAGGCGGTCATGACGGGTCTCGGCTACACCCTGCCCGCGGTGCTGTCGGTGGCGGCGGTCGTGGTCGCGGAACTGGCCTGGTTGCGCACCGGGCTGTTCCGCTGGCCCGCGTACTGGATCACCCTCGCGATCGTGTCGGCCTTCCAGGTTCCGGTGGACGGGTGGCTGACGAAGTTGTCGGCGCCGATCGTGCGCTACGACCCGGCCCACCACCTCGGCCCGCGGTTCCCGCTCGATATCCCGGTCGAGGACTTCCTGTTCGGGTTCAGCCTGGTCACCGCCACCCTGCTCGCATGGCTGTGCGCGGAACGCCGCGCCGAGCGGCGGACCACGTCGCGCGAGGAGGCCCACCGGTGACCGGACTCCCACCCCGCTCGACGGTGCCCGACGCCTTCGACGCCGCCGCCGGCTCCTACGACCGCCTCGTCGGGCGCAATCCCGGTTACCACGCCGCGCTGCGCCGGGCG
>NZ_KB912640.1:523349-525873 GCF_000383795.1 Saccharomonospora saliphila YIM 90502 | reverse complement strand
CGGCTCGTCGCTGGACGCGGTGCAGGTGGCGGCGGCCTGGCGGCGTGGCCGTGCCTGAGAGCGCGCACGCGACCGCGGCCGGTGGTCGCACCGACCGGATCACGCTGACGGGGCTGCGCGTCACCGGCAGGCACGGCGTGTTCGACCACGAACGCCGGGACGGTCAGGAGTTCGTGGTCGATCTCGTGGTGTGGCTGGACCTCGCGCGGGCCGCCGCGTCCGACGACCTCGCCGACACGCTCGACTACGGCGGCCTGGCCCGGTCGGCCGCCGGGATCGTCGCCGGAGAGCCGTACGATTTGATCGAGAGTGTGGCGGGCCGGATCGCCGACGAGGTGCTGCGGGACGAACGGGTGCACACCGTCGAGGTGACCGTGCACAAGCCGTCGGCGCCGATCCCTGAGACGTTCGCCGACGTGGCCGTGACGATCGTGCGGGGCCGGTGATCTCGCGATGAGCAGGGCGGTGCTCTCGCTGGGGTCGAATCTGGGTGACCGGCTCGCCTACCTGCGCCTGGCCGTGGACGGCCTGCGGGACGTGCTGGTGGCGGTGTCGTCGGTGTACGAGACGAAGCCGTGGGGCGTGACCGACCAGCCGGACTTTCTCAACGCGGTGTGCGTGGTCGACGATCCCGCTCGTGACCACTGGGCGTGGCTGCGCACGGCGCAGGAGCTGGAACGCCGGGCGGAGCGCGTGCGGGAGACCCGGTGGGGCCCGCGCACCCTCGATGTCGACGTGGTGACCGTGGACGACGTGTGCAGCGACGACCCGGAACTGGTGCTGCCGCATCCGGGGACCGCGCGGCGTGCGACCGTGCTGGTGCCGTGGCTGGAGATCGACCCGTCCGCCGACGTCCCTGGTGTGGGTGGTGCGGCCGACCTGCTGGCGGCGCTGCCCCGCTCCGACCGCGACGACGTCACACCCCGCCCTGACCTCGCCCTGACCCACTGACCACACGACACCCGCCGCTGTTGGCGTGCCGTCAAGGCCCCCTTCACTGCGTTGAGTGCAGTCAAGGAGGCCTTGACGGCATGCCAACGACATGAACGGGGCGTTCGTGGGGGGTGGGGAGGGGTCACCGTGGGGTCCCCTCCGTGTGCCGTGGGTACGGTGGGTGCCATGCAGTTCACGCGGGCACGGGACCTCCTCGTCGCCGGGGTGATCGGTTTCGCGCTGGCGTTCCCCTTGTTCCGCGCGGCCTACCAGTCGCTGCCCAGCCTGCCCACGCTGGCCGGCGTCACCCTCCTGGTGCTCGCGGTGGCCGAGCTGGTGCTGGCGTTCGTGGTCCGCACTCGCATCCGCTCGCGCGCGGTCGTGACCGGGCTCGGTATCGCCCGCGTGGTCGCGCTGGCGAAGGCATCCTCGTTGCTGGGCGCGCTGATGTCCGGCGCGTGGCTCGGTGCGCTGGGCTACCTGGGTCCCCGTGCGGGCCGGGTCGTGGCGGCCTCCGACGACCTGCCCGCCGCGATCGTGGGCGTGTGCTGTGCGGCGGCTCTGGTGGGCGCGGCCCTGTGGCTGGAGTACTGCTGCCGCACACCGAGCGACCCTGATCGGGACCACGATCGCCCGCCGACCGGTTAGCGCACTGAACCCACCGCTCGAAGTACCGAATAGGTCTCGAGAAGGTCACCGGAAGGTACGGTATGGACATGACTGGCGTGGGTGACGACTCGCGCGGCCGAGCGACAGGTCGGCCGTGGCTGGCCGTCGGCTTTCTCCTCGCCATCGGCGCCACCCTCGCGCTGGTGCTCACCGACGACCTCCGGTGGATCCGGCTCGCGGTCGTCGCCGCGCTCTGGGCGGCGTTGATCGGTGCGCTCATGGCCGTGAAGTACCGCAGGGCGGCGGCGACGAGCGAGAAGTCGGCGGCGAAGGCGCAGCAGATCTACGAGCTCGAGCTGCAGAAGGAGATCGCGGCCCGCCGCGAGTTCGAACTGGAGACGGAAGCGGAGGCGCGGCGGCGCGCCGAGGCGGAGTCCCGTGAGGAGCTGGACGCGCTCCGCGGGGAGCTCAGTGCGCTGCGCGAGAACCTGCAGACCCTGTTCGGCGGCGAGGTGCTGTGGGAGCGGGTCGCGCTCACCGCGCAATCCACGCGCATGCGGTCGTTCGGCGAGGAACCCAGGCTCGTGCCCGCCGGGGACGCGGCCGAGGACAGACCCGCGATCACGGTCGGCTCCGACGGTGCCGAGGCCGAGGCGTTCGACCGCCCCACCGAGCTGATCAGCAGGGCGGCCGACGCCGACGCCGAGAGGGTCGCGGATCGGCGTGGCGGGGCCAGGAACGGCGCGGCACGAGGCCCCCGCGCCGTCGCCAACGGAGCCGCTGTCAACGGTGCTCCCGCCAACGGAGCCGCCGCCAACGGAGCCGTCGCCAACGGCGCCACTGCCAACGGCGCCCTCGCGAACGGTGCTCCCGCTGACGGCGTCCCCGGTAACGCTGTCCCGGCTCGCGGAGCCGCAGCTCACGGGGCCGTTGCCAACGGAGCCGCCGCCCACGGTCAGGCCCCCAACGGCACCCCGAACGG
>NZ_KB912640.1:521810-523249 GCF_000383795.1 Saccharomonospora saliphila YIM 90502 | reverse complement strand
GCCAGGGCGCCCGGGCGCATCCGCCGTACGCGGGCGGCCCGCGCTCGCTACAGTGCCCGCGTGACCCGACCCGCCAGCGCCACGCGGACCTCGTCTGCCCGCAGGCACCCCCCGCGCAGGATCAGTGTCTTGATGCCGGTCGCGGGCCTGGTCGGGCTCGCGGTGTGTGGCCTGCTCGTGCTCGGGCTGGCCACCGTGCGGGTCGGCCTGCTCGCGGTGATGGTCGGAGTGGTCGCCGCCGTCGTGCCGGTTGTCGTGGTGGTCGCCGCGTTCCTGTGGATCGACCGCTGGGAACCCGAGCCCGCCCGGCTGCTGCTGCTCAGTTTCGCGTGGGGCGCCTGCGTGGCCACCCTGTCGGCGCTGCTCGTCAATGACACCGCGGAGACCGTCGGTGACCTGCTGCTGGGCACCGGCCAGGGCGGCACCGTCAGCGCCCTGGTCTCGGCGCCCCTCGTCGAGGAGGCCGTCAAGGCCGTGCCGGTGATCGCCGTGCTGCGCCGCCGGTCGCACGAGTTCGACGGCGTGGTGGACGGCATCGTCTACGCGGGGATCAGCGCGGCGGGCTTCGCCTTCACTGAGAACATCTACTACTTCGGCCGCGCGTTCGTGGAACAGGGCCTCGGTGACGACCTGACCTCCGGCGTGTTCGCCGCGTTCGTGCTGCGGGGCGTGCTCTCGCCCTTCGCGCACCCGCTGTTCACCGTCCTGATCGGGATCGGTGTCGGGGCGGTCGCGGGCAGCGGTGCGCGCGTGCCGTCCCTGGTCGTACCGCTGGTGGCCTATGTCGGCGCGGTGTTGTTGCACGCGTTGTGGAACGCGGCGGCCACTCTCGGCGGCGCGCAGACGTTCCTCGACGTCTACTTCCTCATCATGGTTCCGATCTTCGCGACGGTGGCGCTGGTGATGGTCTGGCAGCGCCGCCGGGAACAGCGCGTGATCGCCGCGGCGCTGCCCGGCATGGCCGAGGCGGGATGGATCGCCCGCTCGGAGGTGCCGCTGCTGGCGAGCCTCGAGGGGCGCAGACGGTGGCGCAGGCAGGCGCGCCGGGAGTCGGGACGCGGTGCGGCGCGGGCGGTGACCGCGTACCAGGCGGCGGTCACGGAGCTGGCCTTCGCACGCCGGTGGTCCGGGGATCGCTCGGGCCGTGGACGGCAGGAGGAGCTGCTGGCTGTGGTGCGGCAGACCCGCGCCGAGGCGGTCCGGCAGGCCCAGCGGGGTGAGCCCGACGCCGAACGGTGAAGCTTGTCACCTCGGCGGCGTGGCGGGCTCTCCGCCGGGCTACTCTCGCCCCGTCGTCTGGTACCCGCGTCGGTGGGACTGGAACGAGTTTGGGAGTGGCACATGAGCGTCCGCGTCCTGCGGGGTCCGCGGTGACCCGCCCCGCGCGCCTGGCCGTCGGCGTCGTGTCGGCGGGCCGGGTCGGCAGTGTGCTGGGTGCG
>NZ_KB912640.1:509432-521710 GCF_000383795.1 Saccharomonospora saliphila YIM 90502 | reverse complement strand
CGGGCCGACGGCGCCCCGCACACGGCTTTCCGGCGGCCCGCCCCGCGTGCCGGGGAGCGGGCGCGGGACGAGCTGGTGCGGGCGGAGCACTAGGTGCTGCTCACGGTCGACGTCGGCAACTCCAACATCGCCCTCGGCCTGCACAGCGGGCGCGGTGAGCGGGCGGAACTCGTCCGTGACTGGCGGATGCGCACCGATTCCCGGATGACCGCCGACGAGCTCGCGCTCACGATGCGCGGGTTGCTCGGGCCGGACGCCGACCGCGTCGACGGCATCTGTGCGTTGTCGACCGTGCCGGTGGTGCTGCGGGAACTGCGGACGATGTTCGGCCGCTACTATCCGGACGTTCCGACGATCGTCGTCGAGCCGGGCGTGCGGACCGGCGTTCCGTTGCTGGTCGACAATCCGAAGGAAGTCGGCGGCGACCGTCTGGTCAACACGCTCGCGGCCCATCACCTGCACGACACGGCGTGTGTGGTGGTCGATTTCGGGACCTCGACGAACGTGGACGCGATTTCGGCGAAAGGCGAGTTTTTGGGTGGCGCCTTCGCGCCCGGCATCGATATTTCGGTGGATGCGCTCGCCGCACGCGCGGCCGCGCTGCGCAAGGTCGAGCTGGTGCCACCGCGCTCCGTGATCGGCAAGAACACAGTGGAATGTCTCCAGTCCGGTATTCTCTACGGCTTCGCCGGGCAGGTCGACGGGCTGGTCCGCAGGATCTCCGAGGAGCTCGGCCCCGTTTCCGGCGGACGAGTCGAGGTGATCGCCACGGGAGGTCTGGCGCCGCTGGTGGTGAACGAGTCGGAAACCATCACCGAGCACCTGCCGAACCTGAGCATGGTCGGACTGCGCCTGGTATTCGAGCGTAACACCGCGCCGAGGCATCCCGGCCGGTCGTGAGGCCCGCGACGCGCCGGGGGTGAGCCGGTTGCGGGCCGCGAATGCCGCGTTCGTAGGGTGAGCCCCGTGATCATTTTCCGCCCGGACGCGCGGTGGCGTGCGCGGCGAACGGCGCGCGGGCGCGCCGTCGCGGGAACGCCGTGGGAGCGAGACCCCGGGCGGATGTGGTCGACGGGTGCCCCGACGCCTGCGAATCACCGAGTTCTCCCGCGCTCGAATGTGTTGGGCCGCATATGCCGCGACACAATCCGGGAGGTTGATTTGCGTTATTCCGCTGTCGCGGGTAACAATATCCTCGGTCGAGGCTTTCGGCTCGGGTGTGGCACCGCGTGGTCTCATGATGGCTCAGTGCAGGAGGAATAAGATGGCGCAGAAGGTCCTTGTCTCCCTCGTGGACGATCTGGACGGTTCGGAGGCCGAGGAGACGGTTCAGTTCGGTCTGGACGGCGTCAGCTACGAGATCGATCTCTCCACCGAAAATGCGGAAGAATTGCGTGACGCGCTCGCGCAGTACGTCGAGCACGCGCGCAGGGCCGGTGGGCGCAAGCGCCCCGCGGCCCGCAACTCCACGAAGTCCCCCGCGCGATCGGTCGCGGCGGACCGGGAGCAGAACCAGGCCATCCGGGTGTGGGCGCGCAAGAACGGCTACGAGGTGTCCGACCGGGGACGTATCCCGTCCGAGGTCGTGGACGCCTATCACCGGCGCAACTGAGCTTGTCGCGGTCTCGGGGCGCGGCCTTTCCGGAGACACCGTTCCCGGGAGGCCGCGCCCCGCTGTGTGGCCCCTCGGGGCCCGCCGCCTTCCCACGGCAGTGCGTCCCGGACGGCGTCCGCACGGCACCGGGAGCGCCTGTGGCGAGGATCACGTGCACCTTGTCCGTTCCCATGCGTCCGTTCCCATGCGTCCGTTCCCGTGCGTCCGGGGTCGCGGCTGTCCCGTCCGCGCGAACGGGGTGGTTTCGCGGCGGGCGGTCCAGCGTGCGCTCACGCACGGTGCGGACGTGCCGCCCGTCCGTGACCGCAGGACACGCGGGTGCGTGAGTCTGTTCGCCAGGAGCAGACAAGAACCGGTGACGGAATTCGATCCCGGCCCCGCGCGTTGTCCGATACGTCAGCTGCCAGCAACAACGTCGACTGTGTGTCGGCCGATACCCGGCGCGTGCCCGCGCGATGGCGGAAACGAATCCGCCCGAGCGGTAGGCCGACACCGGCGCTCGGCTACTACAGTGGTCTCACGGTGCCGAGCTCACCTCGGGGAGTCGCCAGGCTCTCACGGTGGGATCGGGCCGCCGGCGCAGCAGTCGAGGGAGTGGGAATGTTCGAAAGGTTCACCGACCGCGCGAGGCGGGTGGTTGTCCTGGCCCAGGAAGAGGCCCGGATGCTCAACCACAACTACATCGGCACCGAGCACATCCTCCTGGGCTTGATCCACGAGGGTGAGGGTGTCGCCGCGAAGGCGCTCGAGTCGTTGGGTATCGCGCTGGAGGGTGTCCGCCAGCAGGTCGAGGAGATCATCGGCCAGGGCCAGCAGGCCCCCAGCGGGCACATTCCCTTCACGCCGCGTGCCAAGAAGGTACTGGAGCTGTCGCTGCGCGAGGCGCTCCAGCTCGGCCACAACTACATCGGCACCGAGCACATCCTCCTGGGTCTGATCCGTGAGGGTGAGGGTGTCGCCGCGCAGGTTCTGGTGAAGCTGGGCGCGGACCTCAACCGGGTGCGCCAGCAGGTCCTGCAGCTGCTGTCCGGCTATCAGGGCAAGGAGCCCGCCGAGGCCGGTGCGGGGCGCGGCGAGGGCACCCCGTCGTCGTCGCTGGTCCTCGACCAGTTCGGGCGCAACCTCACCGCCGCCGCGCGGGACGGCAACCTCGACCCGGTCATCGGCCGTAACTCGGAGATCGAGCGGGTCATGCAGGTGCTGTCCCGCCGCACCAAGAACAACCCGGTTCTGATCGGTGAGCCCGGCGTCGGCAAGACCGCTGTCGTCGAGGGGCTCGCGCAGAACATCGTCAAGGGCGAGGTGCCCGAGACGCTGAAGGAGAAGCAGCTCTACACGCTGGACCTCGGCTCGCTGGTCGCGGGCTCGCGGTACCGCGGTGACTTCGAGGAACGCCTGAAGAAGGTCCTCAAGGAGATCAAGACCCGCGGCGACATCATCCTGTTCATCGACGAGCTGCACACGCTCGTCGGCGCGGGTGCCGCCGAGGGCGCGATCGACGCGGCGAGCATCCTCAAGCCGATGCTGGCGCGCGGCGAGCTGCAGACCATCGGCGCGACCACGCTCGAGGAGTACCGCAAGTACATCGAGAAGGACGCCGCGCTGGAGCGCCGGTTCCAGCCGATCCAGGTCGGCGAACCGTCGCTGGAGCACACGATCGAGATCCTCAAGGGGCTGCGCGACCGGTACGAGGCGCACCACCGCATCTCGATCACCGACTCCGCGCTGGTGGCCGCCGCGACCCTGGCCGACCGCTACATCAACGACCGGTACCTGCCGGACAAGGCGATCGACCTGATCGACGAAGCCGGTGCCCGGATGCGCATCCGGCGCATGACGGCTCCGCCGGACCTGCGCGAGTTCGACGAGAAGATCGCCGACGTGCGCAGGGAGAAGGAGTCCGCGATCGACGCGCAGGACTTCGAGCGCGCCGCGCACCTGCGCGACGAGGAGAAGACGCTGCTCGGCCAGAAGTCCGAGCGGGAGAAGCAGTGGAAGGACGGTGACCTGGACGTCGTCGCGGAGGTCGATGACGAGCAGATCGCCGAGGTTCTGGCCCACTGGACCGGTATCCCGGTGTTCAAGCTCACCGAGGAGGAGACCACGCGTCTGCTCCGCATGGAGGACGAGCTGCACAAGCGGATCATCGGCCAGGAGGACGCCGTGAAGGCCGTCTCGCAGGCCATCCGCCGCACCCGCGCCGGGCTGAAGGACCCGAAGCGCCCGTCCGGTTCGTTCATCTTCGCCGGCCCGTCGGGCGTCGGGAAGACGGAGCTGTCCAAGGCGCTGGCGAACTTCCTGTTCGGTGAGGACGACGCGCTCATCCAGATCGACATGGGTGAGTTCCACGACCGCTACACCGCCTCGCGGCTGTTCGGTGCCCCTCCGGGCTACGTCGGCTACGAGGAGGGCGGTCAGCTCACCGAGAAGGTGCGGCGCAAGCCGTTCTCGGTGGTGCTCTTCGACGAGATCGAGAAGGCGCACCAGGAGATCTACAACACCCTGTTGCAGGTGCTTGAGGACGGCAGGCTCACCGACGGGCAGGGCCGCACGGTCGACTTCAAGAACACGGTGCTGATCTTCACCTCGAACCTGGGCACGCAGGACATCTCCAAGTCCGTGAGCCTCGGCTTCACCTCGGGCGGCGACGAGGAGTCCCGCTACGACAAGATGAAGCAGAAGGTCAACGAGGAGATGAAGAAGCACTTCCGGCCTGAGTTCCTCAACCGGATCGACGATGTCATCGTCTTCCACCAGCTCACGCAGGACCAGATCATCGAGATGGTGGACCTGATGATCTCCCGGGTCGAGGAGCAGCTGAAGGGCCGCGACATGGCTCTGGAGCTGACCGACAAGGCCAAGGCCCTGCTCGCCAAGCGCGGGTTCGACCCCGTGCTCGGTGCCCGGCCGCTGCGCCGGACGATCCAGCGCGAGGTCGAGGACCAGCTGTCGGAGAAGATCCTCTTCGGCGAGGTCCAGCCCGGTCAGATCATCATCGTCGACGTCGAGGGATGGGAGATCGGCGAATCCCGCGACGAGAACGCCCGGTTCGTCTTCCGTGGCGAGGCGAAGCCGCTGGACGTCCCCGACGCTCCGCCGGTGAGCATCGCCGCGGCGGGCGAGGAGTCCTCCGGCGAGACCAACAACGAGAACGAGTGACGACGTTCGGTAGCCCACTCGACTAGCGACGTCCGGAAGGAGCCCCCGGTGGTAACGCCGCCGGGGGCTCCTCGCGTGCGCGACGGGAGCATCGTGTTCGCCGTCGGTGTGGCGCGCGTGGACGCGGGGTGCCGTGACGGCGGTGGCCGGTGGGTTCTGGGAAGCTTGGTTTCGTGACCACGACCGAGGACGAGCCGGTTTCCGAGTACGAACCCGCCCGGCACCGCCGGTACGAGCGCGTGCTCTCCGCCGTGCTCGGCACGGCCGTCGCGGCACTGCTCGCCTTCGTCGTGGTCCGGCTCGTCGTCTCCGGGGTCTTCGGGGTGGACGGCAACCGGTACACGGCCGCCGCCCTGGCTTTGACCCCGTATGCCGTGCCGTTCGGGGTGCTGCTCGCGGTGCTGGCGTGGGTGGCGCGCAGGCGGCACCTCGGTGCGGCTTCGCTGGCGCTGGCCGTGACGCTGGCTCTGCCGATGGTGCCGAGAGTCCTGCCCGACACCGGCCCCGCGGTGGACGGGCCGACGATGCGGGTTCTGGCTTCGAACGTGTACTTCGGGCAGGCGGACGCGGACAGGCTCGTCGGGCTGGTGGCCGAGCACCACGTCGACGTGCTCGTGCTGACCGAGCTGGAGCGGCACACGGTGCGCGCGCTCGACGACGCGGGGCTGGCCGAACTCCTGCCGTACCGGTTGTTCCGCCCGGCGGCCGGCGGTGTCGGCTCGGGCATCGCGGCGCGCTACCCCCTTGAGAGCCTCGATCTCGTCGGGCGCTCGACGTTCGCGCAGCCCAGCGCGCGGCTGCGGGTGGCGGGTCAGGCCGTCGAGATCGTGGCGGTGCACCCGCTGCCTCCAGTGACGGACGCGCGGACCTGGCGCGCCGAGTTGAACGGTCTCCCGGGTGCGTCCCGCGAAGGACCGGTGCGCGTGCTCGCGGGAGACTTCAACGCCACGCTCGACCACGCACGGTTTCGCGCGGTGCTCGACCGCGGCTACGTCGACGCCGCCGAGCGTCGTGGACGGGCGCTGGTGCCCACCTGGCCGCGCGAGCGGTTCGGCCCGCCGGTGACGTTGGATCACGTGCTGGTCGACGAACGGGCCGCCGTGCGCGACTTCGAGACCTTCGACGTCGACGGCGCCGACCACCGCGCCGTGCTGGCGACCGTGCGCCTGCCCACGCCACAACCCCGTAGCTAGCCCCCCTTTTGCCAGCTCAGGTGGGCGTCGATGCCGCGGAGCGCGGCCAGGGCGGGCAGTGGGAGGGACACGCCCCGGCCGTGCCGGATCTCCGGCTCGGCGGGGTTGATCCGGATCAGCGCGCCGTGCGCGGCGCTGGCCAGCTCGGCGTGCCGCCGCACCGTCGGCACGGCCAGCCCCGCGCCGATCTCCACGACGACGAGGCCGGGATGCGCACGCCGCCACTCCGTCAGGGCGTCGAGCCGCACCTGGCTGCGGTCGGGCAGCCAGTCGCCGTCGCCGAACATGAGGATGTTCGGCCGGGCGAGCATCCCGCAGTCCGGGCACGACGGCAGCGGCGGCCGCGCCCGCATCGTGTCCGGGTCCACGTCCACCTCGACGTCGTCGGCGGGCCACACGCCGGAACCGCAGTGCGCGAGGCACTGGAGGTGATGGATCGACCCGTGCACCTCCGCGACGTCGGTGAACCCGGCGCGCTGGAACTGACCGTCCACGTTCGAGGTGAACACCCGCACCCCGCCGGGTAGGCGGGCGCCCCACGCGCGCAGCAGCCGGAACCCGTCGTGGGGCTCGGTGCGCCGGTAGAGGTGGAGCCGGTGGCCGTAGAAGCCCCACGCCAGTTCCGGGTCGTCGGCGAAGTGCTCCGGGTCGGCGAGTTCGACGAAGCGCAGCCCGAGCCGCGCGTAGGGCGGGTAGGCGCGCCAAAAGCCCTGGTCACCGCGGAAATCCGGCAGCCCGGAGTCCACTCCCATGCCCGCGCCCGCGCACACCAGCAGCGCCTCGGCCGAGGAGACGAGTTCGGCGGCGCGGGCGACGTTCTCGTCCGCGCCCGCCACCGCGTCGGCGGTCACTCCCGGTCGCCGGGCGTGGAACTCTGCACGACCTCGAACTCCAGAAGGGTGGCGCCCATGGACACCGGTTTGTCGCCACCGCCGGAGTGGGCTTCCATCGCGGGCCCGGATGCCCACGCCTGGTAGGCCTGCTCCGATTCCCACTTCGTGTAGACGAAGTAGCGGTCGTCGCCGGAGACGGGGCGCAGAAGCTCGAAACCGAGGAAACCGGGCTGGTTGTCCACCGCGTGCAGCCGGTTGGCGAAGCGCTTCTCCAGCTCCTCACCCGCTCCGTCCGGCACGGAAATCGCGTTGATCTTCACTACTGCCATACCGGCCACGGTAGCGCCTCGCGCGAGCCTCCGCGTGCACCTCGCTGTCGGCCCGGCGACGTGTCAGAGGTATTCGTCCGCGGGCCGGTCGGCACCGCGGAACCAGGCGTCGAAGAAGCCGCGCAGGTCTTCTCCCGCCATCTCGGAGACGAACTCCTCGAACCGGGGCCAGGAGGCGTTGCCGTCCGCGTGCTCGGCGGGCCACTCCCGCAGCACGCGGGCGAAGAGGTCGTCGCCGAGCTGCCTGCGCAGCGCGTGCACGGCCACCGGCCCCTTCGAGTAGACGCCGCCGAACTCGTTGCCCGCGCCCATGTCGTAGAGCCGCTCGCTCCAGAACGACTCCTCATCGCGCAGCCGCGCGACTTCCCGCTCGTAGTGGGCGTCGAGGTCGGTGCCCTCGATGTCCTCGGCCCACAGCCAGGTCGCGTAGCTGGCGAAGCACTCGTTGAGGCAGATGTCGGCCCACGACCGCACCGACACCGCGTTGCCGTACCACTGGTGCGCCATCTCGTGCACGATCAGGTCGATGTCCGGGTTCGGCGGGTAGGTCGGGGTGCCCTGGGTCTCCAGCGCGAACCCGGTGCCATGGTCGAGGTAGATGCCGCCCGCCGTCTCGGCCGGGTAGGGGCCGAAGTGCCCTTCGAGGAATTCGACGACCTCGTCGACCCGGCCCGCGACCGCACGGGCGTTCTCGGCTCCCGGGGCGTAGACGTCGCGCACCGGCGTGCCGTCGTCGAGCTCGCCGCGCTCGATGGTGAAGCGGTCCACCGCGAACACGGTGAGGTAGCTGGCGACGGGGTCGGGCTCGCGAAACGTCGTGGTCGTCCACCCGTTCTCGGTGGTCTCGCCGGTGCGGGCACCGATGGACACGGCCGTCCACTCCCGGGGCACACGGGCCGTGACCTCGAAGGTCGCCTTGTCGCGGGGGTGTTCGTTGACGGGATACCAGTACGACGCCGACTCCGGCTCGCCCAGCACGAACGCGCCGCCGGAGGACGTGCGGTACCAGCCGTTGCCGCCGAGTTGTCCCTGATCGGCTTCCCGTGGTCGGCCCGCGTAGCGCACGCGGGTGGTGAACCGCTGCCCGTTCGGCACGGCCGACGACGGGGTGATGACCAGCTCGGAGTCGTGCCGGGTGAACTCGGCCGGTGCGCCGTCGACCTCCACCGATTCCACGGTGAAGCCCCGCAGGTCCAGGTTGAACCGTTCGAGCCGCTGGGTGGAGCGCGCGGTGACGGTGGTGTCCCCGTCGAGTCGGCCGGTGCGGGGGTTGTAACGCACGGTCACCGCGTAGTGGGCCGCGTCGTAGCCGCCGTTGCCCGCCGTGGGGTAGTACGGGTCGCCGATCCCCGCCGCGCCGTGGGCGGGGTCGCCGCCGTCGTGGGCCGGGGGTTCGCCGCCCGAGCACGCCGCTAGAGTGCACACGAGTCCGCAGACCAGTGCCGTGCGTCCGCGGCGGTTGAGCATGAACGGAGCCTATCCCGCGCCGATGTCGAACTCGCGTGAGACGGTCGTCGACTTCGGGGGCCGCGGTGTTCCGGTGGTGCTCCTGCACGGCCTGATGGGCAGGGCCACCACGTGGTGGCGGGTCGCGCGCTGGCTGACTGTCTACGGGCACGTGGTCGGTCTCGACGCGCGTGGCCACGGACGGGCGCGGCGCCGGGGCAGTTGGTGTACCGAGGAGTTCGCCGACGACGTCGCCGAGCTGATCACGGAGCTGGACGAGGGGCCCGCCGTGGTCATCGGGCACTCGATGGGCGGGTTGCACGGCCTCGTGGCCGCCGCGCGGCACCCCGAACTGGTGCGTGGCCTCGTGGTCGAGGACATGGCTCCCGATCTGCGGGGCAGGACCGTCGAGGTGTGGCGGGAGCACTTCGAGTCGTGGCCGGTGCCGTTCCGGTGCCTGGCCCACGTGCGCGAGTTCTTCGGTCCCACGGGTGATTACTTCGCCGAGTGCGTCGAGGAACGCGAGGACGGTTACCACCTGCTCGCCGACCTCGACGACCTCTACGCCATCGCCGCCGAGTGGGGCCGACGCGACTTCTTCGGCGCCGTCGACGCCGTCCGGTGCCCGGTGCTGGTGGTGGAGGCGGGGGACACGGCCATGCCCCCGGGGCAGCAGGCCGAACTCGCCGCGCGAGTGCCCGGAGGCGGACGGCACGTCGTGATCCCCGGAGCGGGGCACGTCGTGCACGACGACGCGCCGGACGAGTACAGGGGCGCCGTCGAGGCGTTCCTGTCCGGCGTGCTCGACCGCTGACTGGCTAACGCACCGCCCAGGCGAGACCGGAGCGGTCAAGGAGCTGACAGACGCCAGCGTTTCGTAGTCGCCGCTCAAATGACCCATGACTTGCCGAATCGCCATGGAGGTTGCTATAGTGTAGTCCTAGGTTAATGATCGTAACTTAGTGACTTTGATTTCTTCATCGCTAGGGACGAAAAACGTCCGCCGTCTTGTCGTCGGACAACTGGGGAGCCTGGAATGGACCCATTGACACTTGCCGGTCAGGCCGTCTCCTTCCTGTGCGCCTACCTGACTCAGGTGGCTTCCGGATTGGTGCAGCGAACGCAGGATTCCGCCGCCGAGGCGCTGTACAACAGCGTCGCGTCGCGACTACGGCAGACGGCCGTGGGTGAGCGCGCCTGGGCAGCGCTTGAGGCTAGCCCTCAGGACACGCACTCGGCGCACGAGGCTCAAGAGGAACTGGCCCGGGAAGCACAGTCCGACTGGACCTTCGCGAACGAGTTGCGACAGGCGGTTCAAAACGCGTGGCAGGCGTCCGACAAGGCTTCCCGATCGAATATCGAGTACACCACTGTCACCGCGTCCGGCGCGAAGATGAAGAACTCGGTCGTCACCAACAGCGGCAACGTCGATCAGTCGACGCATCGAACGACACACCGGACGAAGTTTTCCTTTGGCGGTTTCGCCGTCATTGCCGCGATTCTGCTCGTGGGTGGGTCCGGGGCGGTCGTGGCTATCACGACCGGCTCCGGTACGGTCGACGCGGACTCGATCGGCGACGCACCCGGCGCGGAAGGTCTGCGGGAAACAGGCGAAGCAGTCCTCGGGGCTCTCACAACCGGGAACGCAGAACTCATGTGCGATCTCTACACGTTGGAGGCCGTCACTGAGCTCGAAGTAGCCACCGGGCGCTCGTGCAAGGACGGCATGGACACCACACTGCAGCGTATACCTTCAGAGGCCAGGAACTACCTTGAGGAAGTCGAGGTGCTCGAAGCCGAGGTCAGCGGGTCTGGGGGTTCACCCAACAGGGGCGAGGTTGTCCTGGGTACCCCAGATATGCATGAGGACGACATGCTGGTCCTCGACCTCAAACGCGAGTTGAACCGATGGCGAGCAGACCCGGACCGCACGTTCGGAAGCATGCTCGAACGCATGACCGCCACTGGGAGATAGCCGCAACAGCCCCTGGTCCAGTCGTCGACTTCGCGCGAGTCAGCGAGCGAGTCGGGCTCGTGCTTGGCGCAGTAGTCCAGCCATGACTGCAGCGTCCGCTGATAGACGGTCGCGTTGTTGCGGTAGCGGTCTAGCAGCGCCGCAGCCACAGCTCGGTGAACCCGCGCAGGGCTTAGCGGTCGCCGGGCCGGCGGCGGAGCGGCGAGGGCGGCGGCGGGGAACTATCTTGGTCTCCGGTGAGGGTGCTCAGGGACTCTCAATCTGATGGTTAGGGCCAGTCAAGCACCAGCGAACGATGGGGAGCTGCGGCGGGCGTTTCCTAGCGCGGCATAAGACGGGATCCGGATGGTCGCTGTGGAAGGCAGCCCCAGCGGACCCTCTCCGCGTGAATAGCCGTAACTCGGTGAGATATAGTAATCACGGCGGTGTGCGTTGTCACGGGCGGTCATCTCCTAGGCTCTGCTGAGGAGGTGATGTGGTGGCGATGCCCGCGACCCGACGCGACCGGTTGCGTGCCGAACTGGCGCGCGATCTGCTGGTGACGGCACGGCGCCTGCTGCGGAGGGGCGGGCCCGAGGCGGTCACCCTCGCGGCCATCGCACGGGAACTCGGTATCACCGCTCCCGCGATCTACCGGTACTACGACAGCCGTGACACGCTGATCCTGGCTCTGGCGCGTGACATCGTGAACGAGGTGGTCGCCGCCCTGCGTGCCGCCGCGGAACGGCACCCGGAGGACGAGGTCGGCCGCAGGCTCAGCGATCTCATTCGCGCCTTCCCGGCGTGGGCACGGCGCAACACGGCCGAGTTCGGTCTCGTGTTCGGCCCTCCACCACCGGTGTCCGGGCACGTCCAGCGGGAGATCAACGCCGAGTGGGTCACCGCGGTGGGCGAGGTCTACGGCGAGTGGTACGTCCGGTGGTGGCGAACCCACCCGTTCCCGGTCCCGGCCGAGGAGGAACTCGACTCGTCGCTACGAGACCAGCTCGACCACTACCGCGGGGAGCTGCGACTCGACGCGCTGCCGATCGGCGCGGTGCTCGTGTTCCTCGAATGCTGGTCGCGGATCTACGCCTCGACCTGCCTCGAGGCGTTCGCCCATCTGAGCGCGCAGTTCGCGGACATCACGCCGATGCACGAGCGGATGTGCCAGGAACTGTGCGACCGCCTCGAAATCCCGTACGAGCCGCGCACGGATCTGTGGGAGGAACCCGCGAGCTGACCGCACGGCAGGCCCGGCCTTTCGGCCGTGCGGTGTTGCCTCAGCGTTCGCCCGGGCGGGGCGAACCGTGCCTCAGCGTTCGCCCGGGGGCGAACCATGGGGCTCAGTGTTCGCCCGGCAGGGCGAACCGCCCGTCCGCGGTCTGCTCGACCAGGCCGTCGGAGAGCAGCGAGTCCAGGCACGCCTCACGCTGGCCCGCGCTCGGCCAGGCCCGGTCGAGGAGGGTCTTGTCCACCGGCTCGTCGGTGCCGCGCAGGACGTCGAGCAGGAGTCCGCGCACCTGCCGGTCGGTGCCGCTGAACCGCTGGACCGGTTTGGCGGGGCCGGTGTAGGCGGGTTTGCCCGCCCGCTGCCACGCGCAGCCGTCGACGAGGGGACAGTCCGCGCAGCGCGGGGTGCGCGCCGTGCACACGAGTGCCCCCAACTCCATCAGCGCGGCGGACAACCGTGCCGCGCGCGCGTCGTCCCGCGGCAGCAGCGCCTCGACATCGGCGAGGTCGCGCGTG
>NZ_KB912640.1:499657-509332 GCF_000383795.1 Saccharomonospora saliphila YIM 90502 | reverse complement strand
GCCGGTGACAGGGCCGCGACCGCCCACGGGTCGAGCGCCGCCACGTCCCCGCCGGAGCCCGCGACGACGGCGCCGAACGGGAAGCCGGACGGGAAGCGCACGCAGGCCGTCTGAACGGCCCGTGCCGTCGCGGGCGGTGACCGCGTGCTCGATCCGCTTCACTCCGGGTGTCCGTCTGGCACACTGTGGGACCCGTGAGGGGAGTGGGTCATGCTTCTGGGTGATGAACGCGCGCGGGTGTGCGAGTACGCGCGGCGGATGGTGACCGACGGTCTTGTGGTGGGCACCTCCGGCAACGTGTCACTGCGTTCCGGTGACCGGGTCGCGGTGACCCCGACCGGGGTGGATTACGCCACGCTGCGCCCCGAGGACATCCCCGTGGTGGCACTCGACGGGTCCGCTGTGGAGGGCTCGCTCGGCCCGACGAGCGAACTCCCCATGCACCTCACGGTGTACCGGGAGGCCGTCGATCCGGACGACGCGCCGATCACGGCGGTCGTCCACACCCATTCCGTCCACGCGACGGCGGTGTCCACGGTGACGGACGAGGTTCCTCCGGTGCATTACATCCTCGCCACGCTGGGACCGAGCGTGCGAGTGGCTCCGTACGCCACCTACGGCACCACCGAGCTGGCCGAGTCGATGCTCACCGCACTCGAGGGACGGCGCGGCTGTCTGTTGGGCAACCATGGCACCCTCACCTACGGCGCCGACCTGCCGTCCGCCTACCACCGGGCGCAGCAGCTCGAATGGGCGTGCCAACTGTGGCTGCTCGCGCGGTCGGCGGGCACTCCGCGGCTACTGCCCCGCGCCGAGATCGAGCACGTCGTGGAGCGCCTGCGTTCCTACGGGCAGCGCTGAGGGATCACCCGATCGAAGCTTTTTGTCCCCGTATGCCCGGGTGATGACCACCCTCCGATCACGATCGACCTGCCGAACCGGCGGTGGCGGTGCACCATCGACGGGTGGACTCGGACTCGATGGAGAAGACCTCGTCGGTCGTCGACTTCGACGTGTACGGCCTCGACGACGGCTTCGAGGGCGCGCGCTGGGTGGATTTCTTCGAAGGGCTGCCCGGCAGGCCGCCGTGGGCACTGTGGCTCGGGCATCGCGAGTCCGGTGGCGGCGGGGTGCGGGTGGGCACGCTGCCCCGCGTGCGGTATGAGGCGGTGATGTGCCCCAACGGCAAGGACCCCCTGGTCGAGGTCGCCTTCAGCGGTGCGTTCGGCGTCATCAACGTGACGTTGCCGAGTACCACGGTGCCCCGGCCCGAGGGATTCATCCCCGCCCTGGTCGAGTACGCGGAGAAGCAGGCCAAGGGCTACGCCGACTGGCCCGAGGTGTGGTGGACGATCGAGGGTGAACCCGCCCGCGCGCGGGTGTGGCACTTCGCGGGTGGCTGGGCGGCCTTCTCCGCCGAGCCCGCCGAGAGCTATCTCGTCGCGGTCGGGGTCGGCATGGACCCGGACGGACTCGCCTTGGCGCCGGTGCTCGACGACTCGCTCTACGACGCCGATCTCACCGCGCCGCTGGACTTCGCCGAGCTGGGCAGGCGCAAGAGCGTGCGGCCCGAGGCGTGGCTGCCGCCGCCCCGGGCGGACGGATTCCACCCCGACCAGCTCGCGTTCCTCCCGCCGGAGGCCGAGTTGTGAACGGGCGGCATTCCCACTTCCGGCGCAGGGCCCGATGGTTGGTCGCGATCGTCGCCGGGAACCCGGACGCAGCCGTCGACGCACACGAGGGAGCCGAACGTGACGACCAAGCGCAAGCGCAGGCGCGGTAGGCGCACGGGGATGGCGACGTGGTTGAAGACCTCGCACCTTCCGGCGAGGGTGACCACGGGCGCGTTCATCCTCAACTCCGGGTACAGCAAGCGAGGCGCCGACGAGGGGACGGCAGATCAGCTCCATGGCTTCGCGGCAGGCACCTATCCGCAGCTCAAAGGCGTGGACCCGCGGCAGTTCGTCCGGTTGCTCTCGGCGGGCGAGATGGTGCTGGGTACGGCGCTGTTGGTGCCGGTCATCCCCTCGGCCGTCGCGGGCGCGGGGCTGGCCGCGTTCTCCACCGGCCTGTTCGGTCTCTACCTGCGCACTCCCGGGATGCGCCGGGAGGGCAGTCTGCGCCCCACCGAGGAGGGGCTTTCGCTGGCCAAGGACGTCTGGATGCTCGGCATCGGGGCGTCCCTCGTTCTCGACGACGTGCTCGAACGCCGCCGCACCCGCCGCTGAGGCGCGCCGTGCCAGGTCGCGACAGCGAGGCCGGGGCCCTCGGCCTGTCCCGCCGAGCACGTCGACCGGGCACCGGTGCCGACGGTCGGTGTCGTCGAGGCATCGGGATCAGAACTGGTAGTACAAGAACGGGCTGAAGGTGCCCGTCGCGACGAGGATCGCCGCGTAGGCCACGCCGACCGTCATGACGCCGACGCGCAGTGCCGTCGCCCTCGGGGTGCGCGCGGATTCGAGCACCAGGCCGGTGATGCGCCGCGCCGGCAGGAAGAACACCGCCAGCGCGGCAAGCAGGATCACCAGCCGCTGATTGGTCAGCGCCGTGGACACGACGTCGGTCACGCCGCCGAGGTCGGGCACGAGCATGTGCCCGATCATGGTGAACGCCGCGCCGAGATCGGCCGAACGGAAGAACACCCAGCCGAACACGACCAGCACGGCGGTCAGCGCACGCCGGGCCGTCCGGGCTCCGGACGCGGCGGGGGCGGAGTCCACGCCGAACACGCGCTCGATCACCAGCAGCACCCCGTGGTAGGCGCCCCAGACGACGTAGGTCCACGCGGCGCCGTGCCAGAACCCGGTCAGCAGGAACACGATCCACAGGTTGCGGTAGGTCTTGCCCGCACCGTCCCGGCTGCCCCCCAGCGGAATGTAGACGTAGTCGCGGAACCAGCGCGACAGCGACATGTGCCACCGGCGCCAGAACTCCGTGATCGTCACGGACGAGTACGGGCGCGCGAAGTTCTCCGGAAGCCGGAAACCGAGCATGCGGCCGAGGCCGATGGCCATGTCGGAATAGCCCGAGAAGTCGAAGAACAGTTGCAGCGTGTAGGCCAGGGCGCCCAGCCAGGCGATCGCGAACGTCATGTCCTCGCCCGGGGTGGCAAAGCACGCGTCGACCACCGGTGCGAGCGAATCGGCGATGACCGCCTTCTTGCACAGCCCGAGCGCGAAGCGGGGAAATCCGGCCGCGATGTCGTCGAGGCGGTGCGAGCGCTGCTGCGGAAGCTGGTCGGCGATTTCGTGGTAGCGCACGATCGGGCCCGCCGCGAGCTGCGGGAACATCGAGATGTATGTGCCGAAGGCCACCGGGTTGCGCAGTGCGGCGCGTTCCCCGCGGTAGATGTCGACCACGTAGGAGATGTGGTGGAAGGTGAAGAACGAGATGCCGATCGGCAGCGCGAGCTCGGCGATCGGGAAGTCCCCGCCGAACAGCCCCGCGAACCAGGCGATCTGTTCGGTGGCGAAACCCGCGTACTTCCACACCAGCAGAATCGACAGGTCGAAGGCGACCACGCCGAGCAGCAGTCGCCTGCGGCGCCCGCGCGGGCGCGTGTCCCACGGGTCCGGCTCCAGCGCGGGGCCCGCAGCGAAGTTGATTACCATGCAGGCGAGCAGGAGCAGTGTGAACGCCCCCGCGCCGGTGGCGTAAAAAAGCAGACTGCCGACCGCGACGATGCCGTTGCGCCAGCTCCGCGGCAGCACCAGCAGCGCGATCAGCACCGCGGGCATGAAATACCACAGGAACAGTGGCGAGACGAACGACATTCCTGTGGGCCCCCCCGGTCACGTACCAGCACCGTGACCTTAACGGAGCGCCTCATCCTATGGGGTGACAACGTCCGACGAGTGGTCCTCACCATGCGTTGCCAGTGCACACCCCGCGAGCATATTGCCGTCAAGGCCTCCTTCACTGCGTTCAACGCAGGAAAGGAGGCCTTGACGACTTGTCAACGAGGTTGGCGGGCGCGCGGGTGCGAGGGGTGCGAAAAGGATCAGACGCGGCCGACGGCGCGGCGACGCCGGGCGACCTCGGACAGCAGCACCGCCCCGGCCACCGAGGCGTTGAGCGACTCCACCCCGGAGGCCATCGGGATCGAGACCGTGGTGTCGCAGGTCTCTCGCACCAGGCGGGACAGGCCCCGTCCCTCCGAACCCACGACGACCACGAGGGGATCGGTCGCCACGTCGAGCGAGTCGATGTCGACCGAGCCGTCCGCGTCGAGCCCGGCGATCATCAGCCCCTCACCTGCCCACGCCCGCAGTTGCCGGGTGAGGTTGGTGGCCAGCGCGATCGGCAGCCGGGCAGCGGCGCCCGCGCTGGTCCGCCACGCCACCGCCGTCATGCCCGCGCTGCGCCTGCGTGGCAGCAGCACGCCGTGCGCACCGAACGCCGCGGCCGATCGCACGACGGCACCGAGGTTCCTGGGGTCGGTCACGCCGTCCAGCGCGACGAGCAGGGGCGGATCACCCGAATCGCGCGCGGCGGCCAGCAACTCGTCCGGCTCGGCGTACTCGTACGGCGGCACCTGCAAGCCGAGGCCCTGGTGCACCGCTCCGCCGGTCTTGCGGTCCAGCTCCTCGCGCGGGACCTCCAGCAGCGAGATTCCCCGGTCGGCCGCGTCGCGCACGGCCTCGGTCACGCGGTCGTCGGTGTCGATGTTCAGCGCCACGTACAGGGCGGTGGCGGGCACCCCGGCGCGCAGCGCCTCGACGACCGGGTTCCGTCCCGCGATGATTTCTGGCGCGTCGGCCGACTTCTTGTGCGCGGCGCGCTGCTTCTCGGCCTTCGCGGCCGCGGCCGCGGCCTTGCGCTGCGCCGGGTGGCCGTAGCGGTTCTCGGCCTTCGGCGTGGGGCCCTTGCCCTGGAGTCCCTTCCGCCGCTGTCCACCGGAACCGACGACGGCGCCCTTCTTCGTGCCCTGCTTGCGCACCGCACCGCGGCGACGGGAGTTGCCTGCCATGGTTCTCAGTCTCTCACTGTCCATTGGGGACCGTTGGGGGTGTCCTCCACCGCGATGCCCGCCTCGGTGAGCTGGTCGCGGATGGCGTCCGCCCTGGCGAAGTCGCGGTCGGACCGCGCTCGGGTGCGCTCGGCGAGCATCGCCTCCACCAGCGTGCCGAGTGCCTCCGCCTCGGTGCCGGTGTGCTCGGCCCACCGCTGTGACAGCGGGTCGACGCCGAGGATGTCGACCATCGCGCGCACCGACTCGGCCAGCTCGAGCGCCTTCGCGGAGTCGGCCGAGTCCAGCGCCGCGTTGCCGTCGCGCACGGTGTTGTGCAGCACCGCGAACGCCTGCGGTGTGCCCAGGTCGTCGTCCAGCGCGGCGGCGAACTCGGCGGGCACCGACCCCACCCGGACCTGCCCGGCCTGGGCCGACACCCGGCGCAGGAACTGCTCGATGCGCCGGTAGCCGTGGGCCGACTCGGACAACGCCTCGTCGGAGTACTCGATGGTGGAGCGGTAGTGCGGCTGGATCAGGTAGAACCGCAGCTCGACCGGACGGCACCGCTGGAGCATCTGCGGGATCGAGACGACGTTGCCCAGCGACTTCGACATCTTCTCACCGGACAGGGTGACCCACGCGTTGTGCAGCCAGTACCGGGCGAAGCCGTCGCCCGCGGCGCGGGACTGCGCACGCTCGTTCTCGTGGTGCGGGAACACCAGGTCGACCCCGCCGCCGTGGATGTCGAACTCGGCGCCGAGGTAGGTGGTGGCCATCGCCGAGCACTCCAGGTGCCAGCCCGGACGGCCGGAACCCCACGGCGTGGGCCAGGACGGCTCGCCCGGCTTGCTGCCCTTCCACAGCGTGAAGTCGCGGGGGTCGCGCTTGCCCTCGGCCTGCGACTCGCCCTGCTGCACCTCGTCCGGGCGCTGGTTCGACAGCACGCCGTAGTCGTCGAACGAGGCGACCGAGAAGTACACGTCGCCGTCGGCGGCATAGGCGTGTCCCCGGTCGAGGAGCCGCTGGATCAGCTCGATCATCTGGGTGATGTGCCCGGTCGCGCGCGGGGCCGCGGACGGGGGCAGGCAGCCCAGCACGGTGAAGGCGTCCTCGAAGGCCCGCTCGTGGGTGGCGGCCCACTCCCACCACGGCCTGCCCGCGTCGGCGGCCTTGGTGATGATCTTGTCGTCGATGTCGGTCACGTTGCGGACCAGGAGCACGTCCAGTCCCTTGTGGACGAGCCAGCGACGCAGCACGTCGTAGTTCAGCGCGCCCCGCACGTGCCCGATGTGGGGAATGCCCTGCACCGTGGCACCACAGACGTACAGCGACGCCGTTCCGCTCCGCGCGGGTCGGAACTCGCGCACCTGCCTGGTCGCGGTGTCGAACAGTCGAAGGGCCACGTCGTCACATGGTACGGGTCAGAGTGCGCCGTGCTCGCGCAGGGCGGAGAGCAGGCCGTCCCGCCGCCGCGCCGTGGGCAGGGGTTCCACCAGGGCGAACGCGCATCCCAACGTCCGCGCACCGCCGTCGGCTTCGGCACTGTCCCCGACCATCAGCGTCTTCTCCGGGACGGCGCCGAGCCGGTCGAGCGCCGTCCGGAACACCGCGGGGTCCGGCTTGATCGCTCCGACCTCGTACGAGAGCACGAAGTCGTCGACGTAGCGGTCGAGGCCGTGCGCGGCGAAGGCGGGGCGGATGTCGAAGGCGATGTTGCTGAGCACTCCGACCGCGACCCCGGACCCGGACAGCCGTGCGAGCACGGTCTCCGCGTCCGGGTACGGCGTCCACTGGGAGGGGTCCACCAGCCTGCCGTAGAGCGCCTTGGCCTGCTCGGTGCGTGAGACCCCCGACTGGCGCAGCACCTCCAGATACACCTTGCGGTGCAGTGCGGGGTCGAGGTCGCGATGCTCCCAGGCGTGCCAGTGTTCGGCGTCGAGGTCGACCGTGAGCGTCACCGGCGCGGTCATCCGCCGCATCAGCTCGGCCCGGGCCTCCATGTCAAGGGGGTCCCCGTCGTGGTCGGTGACGTCGTCCAGCCACGCCCCGTCGTGTTCGAGCCGGAACAACGTGCCGGAGAAGTCGAACAGCACCGCCTGCGGGGTCATTCCACCTCCTGGCCGACCGGCCGCACCAACGCGGTGGCGACGGCGGCCACGCCCTCGCCCCGTCCGGTGAGCCCGAGTCCGTCGGTCGTGGTCGCGGACACGGCCACGGGCCCGCCCGCGGCGCCCAGCACCTGTTCGGCCTCCGCGCGCCGTGTCCCGATCCGGGGAGCGTTGCCGATCACCTGCACCACCGCGTTGCCCACCCGGTACCCGGCCGACTCCACCCGGCGGCGCACCTCGGCCACCAGGTCGGCGCCGTGCGCACCCGCCCAGCGGGCGTCGCCGGTGCCGAACACCGAGCCGAGATCGCCCAGTCCCGCGGCCGACAGCAGCGCGTCGCACAGCGAGTGGGCGGCCACATCCCCGTCGGAGTGACCCGAACAGCCATCCACGCCCGGCCAGTGCAGCCCGGCGAGCCAGCAGTCGCGTCCCGGTTCGACCGGGTGAACGTCGACCCCCTGGCCGACTCTCATCGTGCCTCCTCGGCTTCGAGCAGGGCGTCGATCACGGTGTGGTCGAACGCGGTACGCACCCGCATTCCCGCGGGGTGCCCGGCGACCGTGCACACGACGGCACCGCAGGTGGACAGTGGGTCGGAGAAGTCCGCGTGGCCCAGCACCGCCCCGGAGAAACCGAACGGCGCCTGGGCCTCGCGCAGGCCGTCGCGATCCCGCGTGCCCGCCACGACGCCGTCGGACCCGACGGTCTTCACGGTGTCGGTCACCGGCACGGTGGGCACCACCGCCTCCGCGCCTCCGCGCACGGCGTCGACCACCGCGCGGATCGTGCCGGGCCGGGTGAACGGCCGGGTCGCGTCGTGCACCAGCACGACGTCCGCGGCGGTGGGAGCGGCCGCGTCGAACGCGCGCCAAGCGGAGCTCGCACGGTCGGCACCGCCGGTCACGGTGTGCACCGTGGTCGGAGCGGAAAGCTCCGGTGTGATCTCGTGCCACCACGGAGCCGGGTCACCGCCGGGCGGCCACGCGAGGACGATGCGATCGACGCACCCCGCGTGGAGCAGGCCTCGCACACAGTGCGTCAGTAGTGGCGCGCCCCGCGTCCGCGTGAGCGCACCAGTGCCCGGTGTGTCCCCTGCATCGAGGGGAACTAGCGCGAAAACGTTCAGAGTCGCTAGACCACCGTGGTTTCCAGCACCTCGTCGAGCAGCACCTCGGCCTTGCCTTCGTCGGTGCCCTCGGCGAGGGCGAGCTCGCTGACCAGGATCTGCCGCGCCTTCGCCAGCATCCGCTTCTCGCCCGCGGACAGGCCACGGTCCTTCTCGCGCCGCCACAGGTCACGCACCACTTCGGCCACCTTGTTGACATCGCCCGAGGCGAGCTTTTCCAGGTTGGCCTTGTACCGCCGAGACCAGTTCGTCGGCTCGTCGGTGTGCGGGGCGCGCAGCACGTCGAAGACGCGGTTCAGGCCGTCCTGACCCACGACGTCCCGCACGCCGACCACCTCGGCGTTGTCGGCGGGGACGCGAACCGTAAGATCACCTTGCGCGACTTTGAGGACGAGGTACTGTTTCTCCTCGCCCTTGATCACGCGGGTCTCGATCGCTTCGATGAGTGCGGCACCGTGGTGCGGGTAGACGACGGTCTCTCCGACCTTGAAAACCATGTGTCCTCTGCCCCTTTCGCTGTCCCCATCCTAGCACGCGGTTTCGGGGCCGAACCAGCCACCCGGGCTCGTCCTCGCAGGTCAGTGGCCTGATCCGTCGGGTAGAGGGGGTTGACAAACGCGAGATCCGCGTACTCACGCAGGTGGCGCCGAGATGTGCCCACCGGGGTCGAAGGTCCCGTGTGGAGTTCGGTGAGCGACCGGGTGAAACCTGCGCCACACGTGTGGGGCACCGCGTGACGGTGCCGGGTGCCGCCCGGGATAGTCTGGCCGACAGGGCCGCCGCGCCGGAGAAGGGCCGCGCTCAGGGAGAAGGGACTCGGAGAAGTGAAACGTCGCATGGTGTCCTCGGCCGTGGTCGCTGCCGGTGCCGCGCTGCTCGTGGCGGGCTGTGCGGCAGGGCAGATCACCCAGACCGACACGCAGGTGGCGTCGATCAACGGGGCCCGCGCCGAGGTCGGCGATATCGCCGTCCGCAACGCGGAACTGGCCTATCCCTCCGAGTCCGGCGCCGACCTCTACCGCGCGGGCACCGATGCCGGTGCGCAGATGTGGCTGGTGAACGAGGGCCTGCGTGGCGACCGGCTCGTTTCCATTGAATCCGATGCCGCGTCACGGGTCGTGGTCGAGGGCTCCCGCCGCGTGCCCGCCGAGGGCACGCTGGTGCTCTCCCGCGCCGAGTCCGTCCCGGAGCAACAGGTCAAGACCAACGCGACGCTGACCTTCGCCGGACTGACCCGCCAGCTCCGTCCGGGTGAGCAGATCGAGGTCACGCTGACCTTCCGCGAGGCGGGCCGGGTCAGCTTCGAGATGCCCGTGACCGTGCCCGACCAGCCGAGGACCGACCCGGGCGGCTCGCACGGCGAGGGCGGCGGTCACTGACAACCGCTGAGGGCGCTCGGGGCGCAGCCCTCGTTCCGTCGAGCGCCCGCTGCGCCGAGCGCGTACCTTCTGCGCGCGCGTCCCGCCGGGTGTGCCGAGGCCGTCCCGGTC
>NZ_KB912640.1:474761-499557 GCF_000383795.1 Saccharomonospora saliphila YIM 90502 | reverse complement strand
CGCCGAGCGCGCCGGCCAGGCCGATCGCCGAGGTCGACGTCGAGACCTCCCGCGCGCGGCCGACCGGCGTGGACGAGCTGGACCGGGTGCTCGGCGGTGGCTTCGTGCCCGGTGCGGTGGTGCTGCTCGCCGGAGAGCCGGGCGTCGGCAAGTCGACGCTGCTGCTGGAGGTCACCCATCGGTGGGCCGTGCACAGCGGTACGAGCGCCCTGTACGTCACCGGTGAGGAATCCGCCGGGCAGGTGCGGTTGCGCGCGGAGCGCACCGGCAACGTCACCGACGCGATGTACCTGGCGGCCGAGAGCGATCTGTCCGCGGTCTTCGGCCACGTCGACGACGTCAAACCCGGACTCGTGATCGTCGACTCGGTGCAGACGATGTTCTCGCCGCAGGCGGAGGGGTCGCCGGGCGGCGTCACGCAGGTCAGGGCGGTGGCCTCGGCGCTGGTCGCGCTGGCGAAGGAGCGCGGGCTGCCCGTGGTGCTCGTCGGCCACGTGACCAAGGAGGGGTCGGTGGCCGGGCCACGCGTCCTGGAGCACCTGGTGGACGTCGTCCTGCACTTCGAGGGCGACAAGCATTCGACGCTGCGCATGGTGCGCGGGGTGAAGAACCGCTTCGGCGCGGCCGACGAGATCGGCTGCTTCGAGCTGCGCGACGACGGGATCGTCGGGGTGGCCGACCCCTCGGGCCTGTTCCTCAACCGCCATGCCGAGGCGGTGCCCGGTACGGCCGTCACCGTGACGGTGGAGGGCAAGCGTCCGTTGCTCGGCGAGGTCCAGGCGCTGGTGTCGGACTCGGCGTTGCCGCAACCCCGGCGCGCGGTGAGCGGACTGGACTCCTCCCGGGTGAGCATGGTGCTCGCGGTGCTGGAGAAGCGTACGAGGCACCCGTTGGGCGGCAAGGACGTCTACACGGCCACGGTCGGCGGAATGAAGGTGACCGAGCCCGCCGTGGACTTGGCCGTGGCGCTGGCCGTCTGGTCGGCGATGAGCGACCGGGCGCTCTCACCCCGGCTCGTGGCGATCGGCGAGGTCGGGCTCGCGGGTGAGATCCGTCGTGTGACCGGCGTGGGCCGGCGTCTGGCCGAGGCCGCGCGCCTGGGCTTCACCCACGCGCTCGTCCCGCCGGACGCGGGCCCGCTCCCGGACGGCATCAAGACCCGCGAGGTCGCCAACCTGGCCGATGCCCTGGCTCTCCTCTGACGCCGCTGTTGTCGTGTCGTCAAGGCCCCCTTTACTGCGCTCAACGCAGGTAAGGAGGCCTTGACGGCACGACAACGGGCGAGCGGATGCGCTGGCGATGCAGTTGTCCACAGGGCCTCACGTCGTCCACAGGCGGGAGGAGACGTGGTGTCGCAGTGCGCCTTGCCTCGGGCAGCGTGGGTCCTGTGAAACGAGGACGTTGGGCGGATCGGCCGGACGTGCTCCGGCGTCGCAGCCGGGACGGTGTGATCCGGGTGGCCACGCTTGAGGCCAGTGGGATCGACAGCGCGACCGTGTACCGCCGGTGCCTCCCGGGAGGTCCGTGGCGACGGTTGCTGCCCGGTGTCGTGCTGCTCCAGGACGCGCCACCATCGAGATGGCAACGGCTGGTCGCCGCACTGCTCTATGCGGGTCCGGACGCCCAGGTCACGGGCGTGGAGGCGTGCCGTGCCCATGGCCTGGAACTCGGTCGCTGGGCCGAGCGCGAGGACGTGCACCTCCTGACGCCCCATGAGCACAAGGTAATCAGCAGCGGGTTCGTGACCATCGAACGGACCCACCGACTACCGAGGGCTCTCGTGCGACGTGGCATTCCGACCGCGCCGGTCGCTCGGGCCGCGCTCGACGCGGCTCGGCGCCATCGCTCGCCGGACACGGTCGCGAAGCTGCTGATCGAGGCGGTCCAGAAGGGCGGCGCGACGGTTCAGGCGCTGCGGTGGGAACTGGACAGGGGAACGCCACGGGGGACAGCGGTCCCGCGGCGTGTCCTCAAACAGATCGACGGTCTGCGTTCGGTCGCCGAACTGCATGGTCGCCGGGTCGCAGCCCGGCTTACCGTGGCACCGACACACTGGAATCCGACAGTACGAACCTCCAGCGGTGACTACCTCGCTCAACCGGACGCATGGTGGGACGATGTCGCGCTCGCCTGGGAGATCGACTCGGTGGAGTTCCACTACGCCCGCGCCGACTACGCGCGGACGCTGGCCAGGAACAGTCGTTACGCGCAGTCCGGTATCGCGGTCGTGCAGACACTTCCGTCCAGGCTCCTCGACGATGCCGACGCGGTGATCCGCGAGCTCGACGCCGCCTATCGTGCGGCCGCGGCGCGGCCGCGACCCCCGGTCAGGATCGTGCACGGCCCCTGAACCAGTGTTGGCAAGTCGTCAAGGCCTCCTTTACTGCGCTCAACGCAGGTAAGGAGGCCTTGACGGCACGACAACAGGCGGTAGGACGACAGGAGGTCAGGATTCCGAGAGCAGGCGGGCGCAGCGGATCAGGCCGATGTGCGAGTAGGCCTGCGGGTGGTTGCCCAGGGAACGCTCGGCGACCGGGTCGTACTGCTCGGGCAGCAGGCCCGTCGGGCCCGCCGCGTCGACCATCTGCTCGAACAGTTCCTGTGCCTCGGTGCGGCGACCGGTCAGCAGGTACGCCTCGATCATCCACGCCGCGCACAGGTGGAAGCCACCCTCGTTGCCGGGCAGGCCGTCGTCGCGGTGGTAGCGGTACACCGTCGAGCCGCTGCGCAGCTCCGCCTCGATCGCGGTCACGGTCGACTGGAACCGCTCGTCCTGCGGGTCCAGCAGGCCCGACAGCCCCACGAACAGCGACGCGGCGTCGAGGTCGGTGCCGTCGTAGGCGGTGGTGTAGGCGCGCACCGTCGCGTTCCACCCGTTCTCCAGCACGTCGGTGGCGATCTCGTCGCGCAGCTCCGTCCACCCTGTTGGCAGCGGCCTGCCGTAGACCTCGGCCAGCTTGATCGCCCGGTCGATGGTCAGCCAGCACATCACACGGGAGTACACGCGGTGCCGGGGCACGTGCCGTTCCTCCCAGATGCCGTGGTCGGGCTCCGACCAGCGGCGGGTCACGGCCTCGGCCATCGCCCGCACCATCTGCCAGTCCTCGTCCCGCAGTTCACCGCGCGCCTCGGCCAGCGTCATCACCAGCTCGACCACGGGACCGAACACGTCGAGCTGCACCTGGTGGTTGGCGAGGTTGCCGACGCGCACCGGGCGCGAACCCTTGTACCCGGGCAACGAGTCGATTACCGCCTCGGCGCCGATCTGTGTGCCCGCCAGCGTGTACAGCGGATGCAGCCGCTCCGGACCCGCGAGTGTGGAGAGCACCCCGTGCAGCCAGCGCAGGAACCCTTCGGCTTCCTCAAGTGAGCCGAGCGACACGAGTTCGCGCACCGTCATCGCGCCGTCGCGAATCCAGCAGTACCGGTAGTCCCAGTTGCGCACGCCGCCGATCTCCTCGGGCAGCGAGCTGGTGGCCGCGGCCATCACGCCGCCGGTGTCGGCGTCGGCGAGCCCGCGCAGCGTCAGCGCCGAGCGCGCGACGAGCTCAGGCTCCACCTGCGGCAGTTTCAGCGAGGTGGCCCACTCGCTCCAGTACCGGCCCGCCCGCGCTCGCCGGTCGACCTCGGGCAGGTCGTGCGGCCCGAGGTCGGTGGTGCCACAGCGCAGTTCGAGCACCACCGGCTTGTCCGGTTCGAGGTCCACCAGCGCGGTCGCGGTGTCGTGCATCCCGTCGTTGCCGATCTCCCACTGCACACCCGGCGCGCGCAGCACGAACGGCTCCGAGGTGCCCAGCACCCGCAGGCCGTCCTCCTCGCGCAGCAGGCGGACCGGGACACCGCCGAACTCGGGCCTCGGCGCGAACACCACCGACGCCGTGGTCTCCCCGGAGATCACCCGCACCAGATCGGTGCGGTGCGGCGGGCTCTCCGGCTCGAGGTAGTCGGTGACCAGCAGGCGTGACCACCGCGTCTCCACGGTCATCGTGTTGGGCAGGTAGCGCTGGCCCAGCGGAAGGCCGTTGCGGTGCGGCTTGATGGAGAAGTGCCCCGCCCCCTCGCCGCCGAGCAGGTCCGCGAACACGGCGGGCGCGTCCGGGCCGGGGTGGCACAGCCACGTGAGTTTGGCGTCCGGCGTCACCAGCGCCACCGACCGTTCGCTGGCGAGCATCGACAGTCGCTCGATGGGCGGCGACTGCTCGCCGTAGAGCCAGTTCCGCCGCTCTTCGAGCAGGAACGCCAGCACGGTGGCGACGTCGTTGGTGTCGTTGATCCGGTACTGCGCGAGCGTGTCCCCGGCCCCGACCTTGACGCCGAGGTCGGGGCCGTGCAGCCGGGCGAACGCCTTCTCGTCGGTGACGTCGTCGCCGAGGAACACCGCCGCCGTGGCGCCCGCCTGGTGGCGCAGCGTATCGAGCGCGTTGCCCTTGTCGGTGCGCACGACCGACAGCTCCACGACCTCCTTGCCGTCCGTGGTCGTCACGCCGTCCCAGGTGGAGGGTCCGGCGTGGACGGCGTCGATGACGCGGCGGGCCTGCTGCCTGTCTGCCCTGCGGACGTGCACGGCGATGCTCGCGGGCTTGGCCTCGAGCACGGCGCCGTCGACGCCGTCGACGATGCGTTCCAGCTCGGCGTGCACGGTGTTGTGCAGGTCGCGGGCCTGCGGGTCCAGTTCGTGGACGAACCCGATGTCGAACTCGGAGCCGTGGCTGCCGACGAGGTGCACCTCGGCGGGCAGCCGGGAGAGGATGGCGAGATCGCGCAGGGCGCGACCGGAGATCACCGCGCTGGTGGTCTCGTGCAGGGTGGCCAGTGACCGCAAAGCGCCGACCGACTCGGGGCGCGCTCTGGCGTCGTCCGGGTCCGTGGTGATCGGCGCCAGCGTGCCGTCGTAGTCACAGGCGACCAGCAGGCGCGGCGTCCGGGCGATCTGCACGATCGCGCGCCGCAGCTCAGCGGGCAGGGCCTCGGCGGTCAACACTCCTCCTTCAGGAGCCAAGCATGTCCGGGGGCGTCAGGTGGCCGTTTCGGCCCCGAGCGCTTCGAGAAACGAGCGCGCCCACCTGTCGACGTCATGCGTCAGGACCTGACGACGTAAGGCGCGCATCCTACGCCGACCTTCCGCCGGGTCGAGAGTAATAGCCTGCTCCAGCGCGTTCTTCACCCCGTCCAGATCATGCGGGTTGACGAGGAACGCGCTGTTCAGCTCCGCCGCCGCGCCCGCGAACTCGGAGAGCACGAGCGCGCCGCCGAGGTCGTGCCTTGAGGCGACGTACTCCTTGCACACGAGGTTCATCCCGTCCCGCAGGGGGGTGACCACCATGATGTCGGAGGCCGCGAAGAAGGCCGCCAGCTCCGAGCGGTTCACCGACTGGTGCAGGTAGTGCACGACCGGGCGGCCGACCCGGGCGAACTCGCCGTTGATCCGGCCGACGAGCTGCTCGATCTCGCTGCGCATCCGCTGGTAGTGCTCGACGCGCTCGCGGCTGGGCGTGGCGAGCTGGATGAAGGCGGCCTCGCCCGGTTTGACCCGGCCCTCCTGCAACAGCTCGTGGAAGGCCAGCAGGCGCAGGTCGATGCCCTTGGTGTAGTCGAGCCGGTCGACGCCGAGGAGGACGGTCCGGGGATCACCCAGTTCCTCCCGGATCTGTGCCGCCCGCTCGGTGACGGCCTTCGTGCGGGACAGCGAGTCGAGCCCGGCCGCGTCGATGGAGATCGGGAACGCGCCGACGCGCACGGTGCGATCACCGACCTGCACCATGCCCGGGCGGGACCGCACGCCCACCGAGCCCCGGCTCGGCTCCAGGCCGATGAGCTGCCGTGCCAGCCACAGAAAGTTCTGCGCACCGCCGGGACGGTGAAAGCCGACGAGGTCGGCGCCGATGAGCCCGCGCACGATCTCGGCCCGCCAGGGGAGCTGCATGAAGAGCTCGACCGGGGGAAACGGGATGTGCAGGAAGAAGCCGATCCGCAGGTCGGGGCGCAGCTCGCGCAGCATCGTCGGCACGAGCTGGAGCTGGTAGTCCTGGATCCACACCGTGGCGCCTTCCCCGGCCACGGCCGCACTGGCTTCGGCGAAACGCCGATTGACCCGCACGTAGCTTTCCCACCAGCTCCGGTCGAACACCGGGCGGGCCACCACGTCGTGGTAGAGCGGCCACAGCGTGGCGTTCGAGAAGCCCTCGTAGTAGTCACGCACGTCGGCCGAGGTGAGCGTGACCGGATGCAGGACGAGGCCGTCGTCGGTGAACTCGTCGACATCGACGTCCGGCACGCCCGGCCAGCCCACCCAGGCGCCCTTGCGGGACCGCAGGAACGGTTCCAGCGCGGACACGAGCCCGCCGGGGCTCTGTGTCCAGCGCTGGGTCCCGTCGGCGGCGCGTTCGAGGTCGACCGGCAGGCGGTTGGCCACGACCACGAACTCGGCCTTGGCGTTCGAGTGAGGCTCGGCGTTCGGCTGCGCTGTCTGGGCGGATGCCATGCTTCAAACAGTATCGCGGTGTGACTATTCCAGCGGGCGGCCAGCGTTGAGGGGGCCTGCCATCCGGGGGCCGGCGAGTTTTCGTTCCAGCCGCCCGAGTCCGGTGCGCAGCGGCTGGGCGAGGAACTCGCCGAGCACCACCCCCGCGGCCAACGCCAGCCCGATGGCGGCGGCCGACATCAGGATGGTGATGTTGCCGTTCTCGATCAGTTCCGACATGCCCCGGTAGGTGGCGAACCCGGGCAGCAGCGGGGTGATGCCCGAGACGGCCACGACGAGGGGCGTGACCTTGAGCCGCCGGGCCAGCACGCCCCCGCCGAGCCCCACGAGCGTGGTGGCGACGGACGCGCCGATGATGGGGTTGTACCCGAGCACGCCGAGCCACCCGTACGCGGTGGCGCCCACCGCGCCGGTCACGGCCGCGATGACCAGCGGGCGGGGCTTGGAGTAGGACGCCAGGGCGAAGCACGCGGCGGCTCCCGTCCCGGCCAGCGTCGTGATGTGCAGTTCGGCCACGGTGTAGGCGGGTGCGGTCGGTACCGGCGTCCGGGTCGCGCCGAACTGGGCCGCGACGCTGAGCGCGCCACCGACGCCGGTGATGAGCCCGGCACTCATCAGCACCACTTCCAACATCCGCCCCGCCGCCGTGACGTAGTAGCCGGTGATGGCGTCCTGCACCGCCGACACGGTCGACAGCCCGGACAACAGCACCGTCAGCGCGGCGGCCACCACCAGCGTGGGTTTCTTCAGGTCGAGGAAGTCGAGGTTGACGATCACGATGGCCGACAGCGTGGCGATGAATCCGCCCGCGACCTGCTGGAAGAAGAACGGCAGCGCGTACTTGTTGAGCACGCGCCCCACCCGGTCCACCAGGGCACTGATCACGAACGCGGTGACGGGCGCCCACGTGCCCCAGCCCCCGAGCAGCAGGGTGATGAACGCGGCCATGCCGCCCCAGGCCAGCGTGGAGACCCAGCGTGGGTACGGGTGGCTGGCCGCGGTCAGGTGGTGCAGCTCGGTGTAGGCGTCCTCGGGGCTGATCTTGTTGCGGATCAGCCGCTGCACGAGGCGCTCGACCTCGGAAAGGCGCGTGTAGTCGAGACTGCGCGACCGCACGACCCGGAGCGCGGTCACCGGCGGCAGGTCGCTGCCGCGCAGACAGCTCACCGTGATGGAGGTGAAGATGACGTCGACCTCGCAGGCGGGCAGGCCGAGAGCGCGCGTCAGCGCCAGGATGGTCGCGGTGACATCGGACGCGCCCGCCCCGCTCGCCATCTGGATCTCACCGATCCGCGTCACGAGGTCCAGCACCATGTGCACGGTCGCCTCGTCCGGTAGCTGCGGACCGATCGTGCCTTCCGGTGCAGGGTCGACGGCGGGCAGTTCCCCGGTCGGAGCCTCGAGGACCTGCCAGGCGCGCTGTCGGGTCCCACGCCCACGGTGCTGGCGCGGCGGGCGCTTCTCGGCGTGATCCTCGGCCGGGGCTTCCAGGATCTGCCACGCGTGCCGACGCTTCGGAGCCGCCGCACGAGCGCGCGGCCTGAGCTTCATTTCCACCTCCTCGCTGAATCCCCGAGAAGCATCGGCCGCCTGTCCCCGGCCGTTGCACACCGAAAGCCGTGTCGTATACCACATCGTTGCGATATGGTGACCCGCACCTAATGTAGTCGTCGTGACGTGCGTGAACAGCGCCGTCGCGGTGTTCCGGGTGCCCGCTGTGGTACAGATCGCGGCCGGTACAGTGGTGCGTAAGCCACACCCGTACGTGTGGACCTCAGGCCGGCATAGCTCAGTTGGTAGAGCATCTGTCTTGTAAACAGAGGGTCGCAGGTTCGAGTCCTGTTGCCGGCTCTCACACCCGGCCGGGCTCCGGCCGACCACCCGGCCGGAGCCCGCGAAGTCCGGCACTGCACGAAATGTCCGGCGCCGCGAGGCGGCGAAATCGGCGTTTCACTCCAGTACAGTCGGAGGCGTCCGTCGTCACCGTCGGAGGAGCCCGTTGTGGACGCGGCCGTGAACCGTCCCGCTCCGCCGCACCGGAGCGCCCAGCCCGAATGGTCGCCGGACTGGGCGGCCGTGCGGTTCATCCAGAACGCCACCCACCAGCTCGCCGGGTCGTTGAACGTCCGGCGGACGATGCTGCGCGCGCTCCACGTCGCTTTGCCCTACCTCGGCGACTGGGCGATGCTCGCCTTCTTCGACGGCACGGGCGTCTCCGTGCTCGGCGGTGACGGCGGCAGGCGGGCGAGTGAACCGTTGAAGCTGGGGCGGCTCGATCCCGAGAGCGGGCTGTGCCGGATCAAGCGCGTGGGCGGCACCCGCCTGCATACCGATCTCGGCGCCGACCCGCGCGAGACCCTCCACGATCTCGTGCCCGACGACGCGTTGTGCGCCGAGGCCGCCGCGCTCGACCCGTCCGGGGTGCTCGCCGTGGGTCTCGACAACGGCGGTACGACCAACGGCGTCCTGGTCACCGTGCGGGGCACGGGCCGTTCCTACACCGAGGCCGACGTCGCCGTGGCCCAGGAGTTCGCGCGCCGCGTGGCCGGCGCGTTGCAGTCGGCGCAGCTCTACGAGGAACGGTCGGAGATGGCCGATTCGCTTGAGGCCACGCTGCGCCCACCGGAGTTGCCCGAGTTCGACGGGGTGTGGCTGGCCGCGCGCTATCGCTCCTCGCAGGAGCGGATGGACATCGGCGGCGACTTCTACGACGTGTTCGGTTCGAGCGACGACTTCACCGTCGTGATCGGCGACGTCTGCGGCAAGGGCATCGCCGCCGCCGTGCTGACCGGGCTGGCCCGGCAGACCGTCCGGGTCGCCGCGCATTTCGACCGGTCGCCGTCGTCGGTGCTGGCCGCGCTGAACGACGTGCTGCGGGAGCGTTCGTCGGACCGGTTCGTCACGGCGGCGTGCGTACGGTTCACCCGATCCGGCGATGACGGCGGGCTGACCGGTTCCGTCGCCGTCGCGGGGCATCCGCCGCCCCTGCTGTTGCGGGCCGACGGCGAGGTGGAGGAGCTCGCCGCGCGGGGCACCGTGGCCGGTATCGTGCGCGGACTCTCCTACGACGAGGTCGAGTTCCGGCTCGGCGTGCGGGACACGATCCTGCTCTACACCGACGGGGTCGACGAGGCGCGCGGCCCGAAGGGGTTCTTCGGGGCGGACCGGTTGCGCGACCTGCTCCCGCCCTACGCCGGCGCCAGTCCCGCGACGGTGTGTGCCGCGGTGGAACAGCACGTGGTGGAGCATCTCGACGGCGACGGACACGACGACATCGCGGTCGTCGCCGTCCGGAACGGGGGCTGAGCCGTGCGGGGCGGCTCGATGGGGCCCGGCACCGAGCCGCCCGAGCTGCTCGGCCCGTTCGAGCACGCGCTGGAGCGGGGGGACAGCTCCGCCGCCTCGGCGCTGGTGGACCGGGTTCTCGACGCGGGTGCCTCGCCGGTGTCGGTGCTCTGTGACGTCGTCGCTCCCGCCCAACGCCGGATCGGCGAGCGGTGGCAGAGCGGGGAGTGGTCGGTGGCCCAGGAGCACATCGCCACCGGGATCTCGGTCGCCGTCACCGAGGCCGTCGCCCGCCGGGCGCGGCGGTTGCCCGTGACCAGGGGCCGTGTCGTGGTCGGCTGTCCCGAGCGGGAGTGGCACGCACTCGCCGCCCTGGTGGTGGGAACCGGACTGCGGCAGCAGGGCTGGCAGGTCACCTACCTCGGTGCGTCCACACCCGCCGACCGGCTCGCGTCACACCTGCACCACCTCGACCCCACGGCCGTCGCGGTGAGCTGCTCGATGGCGGGCGGACTGCCCACGGCGCGCAGGTTCATCGAGGCCGCCACCACCGTCGGCATCCCCGTGCTGGCCGGGGGCGCCGCCTTCGGCACCGACGATCGCCGTGCGCGGGCGCTGGGCGCGACCGCGTGGGCACCGAGCTTGCCCGACGCGTTCGAGCTGGTGGAGCGGTTGCCCGCCACCGTCGACCCCGCCGATCCGCTCCCGGCCGCACCGCTGGCCGAGCAACGGACGCTGGAACTGGCCCACCACCGTCTCGTCGAGCAGGTCACCACCAACTGGGCTCCGGTGCGCGGCCGGGACGACGACGTGGACGGCGGCGACCTCTCCTCGGTGGTGCACGACTGCGTCGAGCAACCCCTGCGCACGCTCCAGGCGGCGCTGCTGACCGGCGACGAGCGGCTCGTCTCCGAGATCGGTGCGTGGGTGCGTGCGGTCCTGCGCGCCCGGTCGGTGCCCGAGACGGCCGTGGCCGGGCTCGGTGAGGAGCTGCTCGCGGCCGTGTCGCACCTGCCCCTGACGCGGGAGCTGCTGCGCGCGCACTGGCCCGGTGCCGACCGGGCGACGCGCTGACCGGGGAAGCTCCGAACCCGGGGAAGATCAGAACTCGGCGAAGATCCGAGCCCGAGTCGATGTCGCCGAGGGCACGCGCGGGTCGCGGGGCTGTCGACGCGCGCGGCGAAAGTCGGGCGGCGAAAGTCGGGCACCGCGTCGTGACCGGCGACGGGCACCGCGCGTTCGCCGCGGTGCCCGTTCGAGGCCGGAGAGCGCTCCGGCGTGGCGAGGTTCAGGCTCGGTGACGCTCAGGTTCCGGCGGAGACGATCTCGCGCATCTCGTCGGGCCCGTAGGCGTGGACAGTCTTCGCTCTGAGGTTGCCCGCCGCCTCCGTCGCGAGCTGGAACGAAGCCGCCTTGTCGACGTTGTCGCTCTCCATCACGCAGACGATGTCGTAGGGGCCGCCGGGCGTCCAGTAGATGTCTTTGAACGTGACGCCGTATTTCTCGGCGAGCTGCCGCGCTTGTTCGTAGCGGGAGACCGTTTCGGTGTAGTTGCGCACTCCCTGCTCGGTCCAGCGCAGGAAGGTGATCACCGTTGCCATGGCCGACCAGTCCCTTCGGTATCGGTGTTGCCGGGTCTGCCACCTCCGAGCCTCGGTCGCGGGCCCGTCCCGTGACGAGGGCCGAAGGTCACCGCGGCGCCGCCGTCCGCGTCTTGCCGGCCGAGGAGCGGGGCCGCCGCCGTCGTCGCCGGGGCGCCTTCCCCGGCACCGCACACGGCTGTGACGCACTGTCATCGAGACCGGCAAGGTTTGTACCCGAACGTGTCCGCACGAAACCGCACACACGTGTTGGATCGTGCGCTACCCTGCTGGTACAGATCACAGGATCAGTGCTCGCGGGGGAGGCTGACGTGGAGATCATCGATCGGTCCCGGTGGGGCGCACGCCATCCGGACGGGTTCCGCAACGCACCGTTGCCCGCCTCCGAGGTGTGGCTGCACCACTCGGTGACCCCGGCTCCGGAGTGGCGCTTCGCCGATGAGGCGGCCGCACTGCGCCGCCTCGAGCAAATCGGCCAGGACCGCTTCGGCGGCGGGATCAGCTACACGTTCGTCATCCCGCCGTCGGGCCGGGTGTACGAGGGGCACAGTGTTCACCGTCAGGGCGCGCACACCGGCGGGCGCAACCACATCTCGCGCGCGATCTGCCTTGTGGGCAACTACGAGCAGCGGCACATGACCAGCAGGCAAGTGCACGCGGTCGCGGACCTGGTGCGGTACGGGCACGCGAAGGGGTGGTGGAGACACCGCAGGCTCACCGGAGGGCACAGGGACGCTCCCGGCGCCGCCACGGCCTGTCCGGGGCGGCATGCGCAGGCACGCATCGCCGAGATCAACCGTTTGGCACAGGAGGACGACATGCCCAGCTCGGAAGAGGTCGCCAAGGCCGTGTGGACGCACTGGATTCACAACCGCAGGCTCGGGTGGAACGAGTACGCCGAGACGCTGCTGGGTAGTTCCGAGGATCGCATCATCCGCCAGCAGATCGCCCCGTTGCGGGGCGAGGTCGCCGCCATCCGGAATCTCGTTGAGCAGATGGCCCAGGGGCAGCAGGTCGACCCGGCCGCCGTCGAGGAGGCCGCACGTCAGGGGGTGCACAGGGCACTCGCCGAGTCCGAGGCGGAGGCCGCCGCCCTGCGGGCGGGGGGCGGGGCGCCCGAGGGCGATGGGCAACCGGAGAGCGATGGGCACCCCGCGCCCACCAGGGAGCGCCCACGCACGACGTGACGGCGTGCCGCCCTCGTCGAGCGGAGGCGTGGTGGCTCAGGGGTCGGCTCGGTCGGTGTCGTCCGGCGTTTCCACGGCGTCCTCGTCCAGGGCCGCCTCCAGCCGGTAGTCGACGCGCACGTCCTGGTAGGTCTCGCCGGATCGGACCCGGTCGGGCAGGTTCACCCGGTCACTGTCCGATCGCGACCGGTACCCGGGCGAGCCGGTGAAGGAGACCCGGGCGTCCGGGTCGTCGTGCCAGTGCATGCGTTCGGCCCGCACCGTGGAGCTGAACGCGATGTCGGGTCGCCGGAGCCGCGGGTCGGGGCTCAGGTCCCGTGCCTCCGGCGGCGGCGTTCCGGGGGCGTCGAACCCCCACCGGAGTCGTACAGGGGTCGGCGTCGAGGTGTTCCGCCCGACCCCGTGCGCGGCCGGGATCGGCGCGAGGTCGACCCTCCGCGTGGCCGCCCGCCCGCCTCGTGGTCGCCGTCGTGGGATTCGTCCACGTCCTCGTGGGATTCGTCCACGTCCTCGGAGCCGTCCTCGTCGGTGGTCGAGGTGCCCTCACCCTCGGCCTCTCCGGCGGTACGCTCCTCGGTGTCGGTGTCGGTGTCGGTGTCGGTGTCGGTGTCGGTGTCGGTGTCGGTGTCGGTGTCGGTCCGTCCAGCTTCCTCCGCGGCTTGGCCTGCTTCGCGGGTGGTTTCCCCTGCTGCTTGGCCCGTTTCGCGTGCGGCTTCTCCTGCGGCCTGGCCCGCTTCGCTGGTCGCCGTGCCCGCGCCTCGACCGACCTCGGTTGTCGCCTCGCTCGCCCCGCGTCCGACCTCGGTCGCCGCCTCTCCGGCCCCCCGACCCACGTCGCTGACCGCCCCACTCGCGCCCTCGCCCACGTCACTGACGGCCTTGCCCGCGCCCTGGCCCACGTCGCTGACCGCCTCGCCCGCGCCCTGGCCGACCTGCTCGACGGCGCGCCGCCCACCGGAACCGAGCTCGCCCACCGCTCCTCCGACCTGACTCAGGGCCGGTTCCACCGACCGCACCACTTGTTCGAGGATCTGCGGGTTGCGGTCGATGCTGGTGAGAACCCGTTCGATGATCTGAGCCACCCGGTCGAGCCGCACTTTGAGCAGAGCCTGGGCCTGCACGCCGGTGATGTTGAGGGAGACCCGGCCGAGCGCGACGTCCGCTCCGACGTTGAGCTTGAGCAGATCGAGCACCTCGGCCTGCAAGGACACATGGGCGCGTAGGTTCTCCACTTCCAGCGAAATCTGGTCCACGGAGAGGTTCGGCACGTCGAGAAGCACGTCGGGTGCCCGGTCGCTGTCGGGGTCGTCCGCGCGCTCACCCGTGACCTCGGCGGGGTGCCCGGTGTCCGTGGAGGAATCCCCGGTGTCCTGGACGCGGTCTTCGGCGTCCGCGGTCTGACCGGGTGCGTCGGCGTCCTCGGAGTCGGCCGAGTCGTGGGCGCCGTGCGGCTGGGCCCGGTCGTGTCCGTCCGTCTCGTCCCGCTCGGGAGCGGTCTCGTCCCACCACGTCACGTGATCACCTCGTCCGGGTAAGGAGCCTCCACCAAGGGACTACCCACACTCGGGGCCTCAGTCGCGTTACCCGAGCGACGAACAAGCCGCACGCCCCCTGCGGAGCGGTGATCGAGCACAGCGCCGCGACAGCTGTTGTCGCAGGAAGCCCAGCTCGCCTGCAACGCTCCCCAGGTGCGAGCGCATGTGACAGTCGGTGACCGTAGTGCCACGCGCCGATTTCGTTCGAGATCGGTGATGGATTTCGCCCGCGCCCACTGGGAACACGTATCCCCCGGCTGAGTGGTTCAGGACTTCGCTTGATTGGTTCGTACCGACGGTGGCATCGCCCCATCGCGGGACCGCTTCACGAAAGCATGAGGTTCGGCGGGCCCGCGTACCGACCTCAAGGCTGATGGGAGACAGCGTCATGCACATTCGTGAGGTCACCCTCGCTGTCGCGTTCGCTGCCGGAACTCTGCTACCTGCGGCAGGGAGCGCGCTCGCCCAGCCCGATCTCGACTGCCGGGACTTCTCCAGCCAGGCGGAAGCGCAGGCGGAGTTCGACCGTGATCCCACCGACCCGCACAGACTCGACGCAGACAATGACGGCATCGCGTGTGAGGCGCTCAACGGTGTTCCCACGTCACCGGACGCTGGGATCGCCGATGATGCCGATACACCGGCTGAACCTCGCGACGGTACGGACGGAAACGGCCAGGTCGGCGACGTGCCAGCCGGGGGTGTCGAGGCTGGTGATGGTTCCGCGGCCGGGGTCCCTGTTCTCGACACCCCCGTACTGGTCGGCCTCATCGGTCTTGGTGCCGCGGCCGGCGGGACCGTCGTGTTCCTGTGGCGCACGAGCCGCAGCACATGACCGCGACAAACGCTGCCGCATAGCTTGGCCCTCCTGGGCAAGAGCGTGCGGACTCACCTAGCTCGGCAGCGGTGGGGGCGTGGCGCCCCACCGCTGCCGAGTGTGTGGTCAGCGTGCTGAAGCGCGTACCTCGGCAGCGGCCTCGACCAGATGCCGCAACGCGGGCTCCACCTCGGCGTAGCCACGGGTCTTCAACCCGCAATCGGGATTGACCCACAGCCGGTCGGCGGGCACGGCCTCCAGTGCCGCGCGCAGCAGATCGGTGACCTCCGCTCGCTCCGGCACCCGGGGCGAGTGGATGTCGTACACCCCCGGCCCGACGCCGCGGGCGAAGCCCACGGCGTTGAGGTCGCCGAGGACCTCCATTCGCGAACGGGCGGCTTCGATGCTGGTGACGTCGGCGTCCAGTGCCACGATCGCGTCGATCACGTCACCGAACTCCGAGTAGCACAGGTGCGTGTGGATCTGGGTGTGCGCGGCCGCGCCCGCGGTCGCCAGGCGGAACGCCTCCACCGCCCAGTCCAGGTACTCCTTGTGCCGCACGGCGCGCAGGGGCAGCAGTTCCCGCAGCGCGGGCTCGTCCACCTGGATGACGCGCAGCCCGGCGGCCTCCAGGTCGCGGACCTCGTCCCGCATGGCCAGCGCCACCTGCCGCGCGGTGTCGGCCAGGGGCTGGTCGTCGCGCACGAACGACCACGCCAGGATGGTCACCGGGCCGGTGAGCATGCCCTTGACGGGCCGGTCGGTGAGCCGCTGGGCGTAGGTCGCCCAGCCAACCGTGATCGGCTCCGGCCGGGAGACGTCACCGAACAGGATCGGCGGGCGCACACACCGCGACCCGTACGACTGCACCCACCCGTGGTCGGTGCTGACGAAACCCGCCAGGTGCTCGGCGAAGTACTGCACCATGTCGTTGCGCTCGGGCTCGCCGTGCACGAGGACGTCGAGTCCGAGATCCTCCTGCGTCCGCACGACCCGCTCGATCTCGGCGCGCATACGCCGGGTGTACTCGGCGTGGTCGATCGCGCCCGCACGCAGGTCGGCCCGCGCGCGGCGGACGTCGCCGGTCTGCGGGAAGGAGCCGATCGTCGTCGTCGGAAGCGGCGGCAAGGGCAGCGATTCCCGTTGCCTGGCTTGGCGGGTGGCGTAGTCGGCGCGGCGCGTGTCCCGCGGGCCCAGTGCCGCGAGGCGCGCCCGGACCCGTTCGTCGTGCACCCCCTCGGCGCCCTTCCGATCGGCCACGGCGGCTTTCGTCTCCGCGAGTTCGTCGGCCACGGCGTCGCGGTCACCCCGCAGCGCGCGGCCCAGGACGACCACCTCCCGCACTTTCTGGCGGGCGAAGGCCAGCCACGGCTTCACGCGCGGGTCGATCCGGGTCTCGGCCTCGACGTCGTAGGGCACGTGCAACAGCGAGCACGACGTGCTCACCGCGACCTCGCCCGCTATGCCGAGCAGCGTGCCTGCCGTGGTGAGGGCGCGGTCGGGATCGGTGCGCCAGACGTTGCGTCCATCGACCAGTCCGGCGACGAGTGTCTTGTCCCGCAGCCCGTGCGATGCCGACAGCGAATCCACTGTGGAGTAGCCAGACGCGAAGTCGAGGGCCAGTGCCTCGACCGGTGCCGAGGCCAGCCGGCCCAGCGCCTCGCCGAGCTCGCCGAAGTAGCTCGCGACCAGTATTTTCGGGCGCCGGGTGTTCTCGCCGAGACGGCGGTAGGCGCGGGAGAGCGCGTCCAGCTCGGCCAGCGTGCGGTCGGCCACGAACGCGGGTTCATCGAGCTGGACCCACTCCACCCCGGCGTCGTGCAGCTCGCTCAGCAAGAGCGCGTAGGCGTCGAGCAGTTCGTCCACCTTGTCAACGGGGCGGAACGATTCGGGCGCGTCGGAGTCCGGTTTGGACAACAGCAGGAACGTCACCGGTCCCACGAGAACGGGGCGCGTGGCGACGCCCAGCTCGGCGGCCTCACGATGGTCCTCCAGCGGCGTCCGGTCGGCGAGGTGGAAGCGCGTGTTCGGGCCGATCTCGGGCACCAGATAGTGATAGTTCGTGTCGAACCACTTCGTCATCTCCAGCGGCGGCGTGGACTCGACCCCACGTGCCATCGCGAAGTAGGTGTCCAGCGGGCCCAGCCCGAGACGGGCGTAGCGGGGCGGGATCGCGCCGAATGTGACGGCCGTGTCCAGCATGTGGTCGTAGTAGGAGAACGTGTTGCCGGGCACCGAGTCCAGCCCGGTGCCGTGCAGGTCGCGCCAGGTGTCCGCGCGCAGCCGGCGGGCGGTCGCACGGAGGTCGGCTTCGGTGCCGCGCCCCGCCCAGTAGCTCTCCAGTGCGCGTTTGAGTTCCCGGTTCGGCCCGATGCGGGGGTAGCCGAGTACGGTCGATCCGATCGTGCTGGTCAACGCTCTCTCCTCGCGAGCTCGACGTGGTCGCCGTCGAGGACGGCAGCGGAAGAGCGCGCAGGCGAGCAGCGAGACGGGGCCCGTGGCCACCGGGTGCTCCTCGTCCGCCGGGCCTTCCCGCGAGACCTCGACAGCAGCGCGCACCGGCGGCACGCGCACCGGTGGCAGGTCTTCGGACTCGCGGGCACGTCCGGCCGGGTGGCCGGGTTTCCTACTGCGCCGTCGCTTCCCAGACCCGGCGGGTCCAGTGCTGTGTCGTCCCGGTCCGGCGGACCGGGACACGGCGTTCGTTCCCACTCACCGCTGCGGGGCAGTCCCGGATTCGCACCGGGTTCCCTCTTGCCTCGCACCCCACCGCGCGCGGCCTCGGCCCCGCCCGGTGGCGCACGAACCACCAGCACGTCTCAGCGTAGTGGCCGTGCGGCGGCTGGCAAGGGTGTCCGCTCGCTTCGGCTCACCGTCCCGAGTCAGGTCACGTGCGGCGAACGAGCGCCTGACCGCGCCGAACGCGGAGCAGCAGGCGCCCGCGACGACACGGTTCGCGAGATGAGTCACACCGAGGGCGAGCGTGTCAGCCGGTGGGTGCGGTCAGGAGGTCGTCGATCTGTTCGAGCGACGAGCGCAGGCCCTCCTCCATGCCCATGTCGAGAAGGCGTTCGAGGTCGTCCCGGTTGGAGAAGGTGGTGACCATGGTCATCCTGGTTCCCGCCCCGGTGTCCTCCAGTGTCACCCGTACATGGATGGTGGGCATGGACGAGTCGGGCTGGCCGTGCTCGTCGGCGAAACCGTCGTCGAACTCCAGCCGGTGCGGCGCGTCGACGGCGGTGATCGTCCACCACCCGCGTGCCTTGTCGCCGTCCGGGCCGGTCATGTAGTAGCGGGAGTGTCCGCCGATCTCGAACTCGTGCCGTTCGAAGGTCGCGGGGTAGGTCGGCGGCCCCCACCAGCGCTCCAGTCGCCGCGGGTCCTCCCACACGCGCCACACCCGGGCGGCGTCGGCGTCGAACTCGGCGACGAAGGTCATGGTCAGGGCGTCGGTGTCCTTGGTCGACTGGATCGTGGTCACTGTGGTTCGTCCTCTTCCGGATCGTCGGTCGGAAGCTGTTCGCTCTCTCCTGTGCGGTGCCGCTCGATGTCTCGTAGGCGGCCGGTAGCCGGCTCGCCCGTGCGGCTCGTTCGGGTACGGCCACGCGCTTCTGTATTGCCGCGAAACCGGTCGACTATCGCCGCGCGAGGCGAGCGGGGTATTCGGGACGGTGCGGCCGGTGGTGCCGAACGCCCGGATCCGCGAAGAGTTGGCCGTCCGGAAAGCGATCGGGGTGGTCGGTCGGCCAGGGGGTGGCCAGCGCGGTTCTTGGGTGCGACTTCCTTGACTTCGAGTCCGGTCGAGGTCGGATGCTGGTGTTCACAGACGAATCGATGACATCGGAGACAGGGGAGACGCATGGACACCACAGTGCCGCGGGAGCAGTTCGACGCCGCCTACGACGAAGGCTGGGCGGGGTGGCTGATCGACGAGCCGCAACCCGCCGTCGTCGAGCTGGAGCGGGACGGGTGGCTGCGGGGGAGCGTGCTCGACGCCGGATGCGGTAGCGGTGAGCACACGATCCTGCTGGCTGGACGGGGCTACGACGTGCGGGGGATCGACTTCTCCGAACGGGCCGTCGACCTGGCCCGGCGCAACGCCGAGCGGCACGGGGTCTCCGCGTCGTTCGAGATGGCCGACGCGCTCGCCCTTGAGGGGACGGCGCGATTCGACACCGTTGTGGACAGCGCGCTGTTTCACGTTTTCGGCGCCGAGGACCGCGGGCGCTATGCGGACGCGCTGCACCGGGTGTGCCGACCGGGAGCGCGGGTGTACGTCCTCGCGCTCGCGCTCACCGACGAGCCGGGCTTCGGTCCGCGCATCAGCGACGCGGCGATCCAGGACGCGTTCACCGACGGCTGGGAGATCGAGGACCTGAGCACGAGCCGCTACCGCGGTGTCGCCCGGGACGAGCAGGCGGCCGAACTCGGCGTCGTCTCCGGTACGGCCGTGGACCTGCCCGCGTGGCTGGCCCGCGTGCGACGCGTGTGAGCGTTCGCGAGTGAACGCGGTTCAGACGGTGCCGCCGTAGGCGACCACGGGTGACTTCACAGAGGTTTACGCCCCGCGTCCGGTTGAATACCCGCCACGCGGGTCCGGCGGTCGGACCCCGACGGGACGTCAGCGTGGCCGACGAACGAGACGTCGAGGTGTACTACTCCACCCCCGAGGTGGTCGCGAAGCTGCGCAGGCTCGCCGACGTCCTGGAGTCGCAGACGCCGTTCCGCATCCAGATCGCGGGTGAGCGTATCCACGTGCCCGCGCGGGCGCGGTTCTCCGTCGAGCACGAGCGCGGCGACGGCGAGGAGGAGATCGAGTTCCAGCTTCGCTGGAAGCTCGACGAGGCGGGCGAGGAGTCGGAGGACGAGCCGGTCGTCTGAGCCGACGTCCCTCGGCGAGTCGCGCGCCCGGCCACGCGGGACTCGCCGTCGCCGTCGGCGCGTGGACCGGATCACCACCTCCGGGCGTCGAGGACGATGTCGATCGCGGTGCCGTGGTCGGTCTCGCGCGTGACATGCCGCAGGTCCTCGACGCGCAGTCCGGTGGCCGCCTCGGCGAGATCCGGCACGCCCGGCAGCACCTCCGGCTCCGACGGGCCGCCGACGCCGCGTTCGTGGTTCTCCCGGGCGTGCCCCAGATAAAGCAGCCGCCCGCCGTCGGACAGCCATCCCGCTGCCCGGCGCAGTGTGCGCACGAGATCGGGCACCGGGATCTGGAGGAAGGCCACCAGCACCAGGTCGACCGCCTTCGCGGGTTCCCAGGTGGTGACATCGCCGAGTCGCCAGTCGATCCCCGCGCCGTGCCGGTCGCGGGCCGACTCCAGCGCCACCGGCGAGAAATCCACCGCCGCCACGCGCCAGCCCTGGGAGTGCAACCACGCCGCGTGCCTGCCGTCGCCGCAGGCGAGGTCGATCGCGGTGCCGGGATCGGCGCCGGTCAGCGCTTCCCGGATCGTGGCGGCGGGTGCCTCTCCCCACGGCACCTCTCGCGTGCGGTAGCGCTCGTCCCAGGTGGTGGCGTCCGTGCGGGCCACGTGTCCTCCTCCGTTCGGTTACCGGGTCCCGTGGCGGGTACCCGACGACCGAGCCTGCCACAGCGTGACGAGGGATGACCCGCCTATGGACGTCGAGATCATTCGCACCGAACCCCTCGGAGACCGGACTTACCTGGTGCACGACGGGGCGGTGGCGCTGGTCGTCGATCCGCAGCGCGACTTCGACCGGGTCGAGGAAGTCGCCCAGAGGTGTGGTGTGCGGATCACTCACGTGGCCGAGACGCACCTGCACAACGACTACGCGACGGGCGGCCCCGCGCTGGCGCGTCGGCACCACGCCAGCTACCTGATCGGCGAGGCCGAAGGCATGGAGTACGAGCACCACCGGGTGCTGCCCGGCGACCGCATCGAGGTCGGCCGGATGACGGTGACGGCCGTGGCCACTCCCGGGCACACCGAGCACCACCTCGCCTATGTCGTCGAGGAGGGTGGCGAGCAGGCCGTGTTCTCCGGCGGCAGCCTGTTGTACGGGTCGGTGGGGCGCACCGACCTGGTGGACCCGGAGCGGACGGCGGAGCTGAGCCGCGCGCAGTTCCGCTCGGCGCGCAGGCTGGCCGAGCTGGTCTCCGACGAGGCGCGGCTGTATCCGACGCACGGGTTCGGCAGCTTCTGCGCCTCGGGTCCGAGCACGGATTCCGACGTCTCGACCGTCGGTGAACAGCGCACGCGCAACGACGCGTTGACCGAGCACGACGAGGCCGCCTTCGTCGAGCGCCTCCTCGCCGGCCTCACCGACTACCCGTCGTACTACGCGCACATGGCTCCACTGAACCGGATGGGCCCGAGCGCGCCGGATCTGACGATGCCGGAGCCGCTGGACACCGAACGGCTGCGGGAACGGCTCGACCGGGGCGAGTGGGTCGTGGACCTGCGCAACCGCATCGCCTTCGCCACCAAGCACCTCGAGGGCACGGTCAGCTTCGAGTACGGCGACGGCACACAGTTCACCACCTACCTCGGCTGGACGTTGCCGTGGCTGGACCCGATGACGTTGGTCGGGCCGGTCGAGGACGTGCGCGCGGCGCTGCGGGATCTCTCCCGCATCGGCATCGACCGGCTCGACGTCGCCGTCGGCGACCCGGCGCGGGATCTGGCCGAGGCGCACCCGACGACGTCGTACCCGCACGTGGGCTGGGAGGGCCTCGCCGCGGAGTTCACCGACGGCGCGGCGCCCACCGTGCTGGACGTGCGCCGCGACGACGAGTACGAGACCGACCACGTCGAGGGCGCCCTGCACATCCCCCTGCACGAGTTGCTCCCCCGGATGGCGGAGGTGCCGGCCGAGCGCCTGTGGGTGCACTGCGGGTCGGGCTACCGCGCCGCGATCGCGGCCAGCCTGCTCGCCCGCGCGGGCCACGACGTCGTCCACGTCGACGGCCGATACTCCGACGCGGCCCCCGCCGGCGTCCCGATCACGACCTCCCCGGCCGAGCGCGCCGCGTCACCCTCGTAGCGTGTTGACGTGCCGTCAAGGCCTCCTTACCTGCGTTCAGTGCAGTGAAGGGGGCCTTGACGGCACGCCAGCGTCGAGGGGTCACGACCAGGCGGCGCGGATCTCGGCGAGTTCGGGGGTCTCCGAGCCGGAGAGGCGGTGGTGGATCGTCCACACCTGCTTCGCCTCGTCCGGGATGCCGTAGAGGAAGCCGTCGTCGCACCGGTAGCTCAGGTGCAGATCCTCGCGGATCTCGGGAACGCCGATCACCTTCACGCAGCGTGTGCCGTCCGCCAGCTCCATGAACCACCACTGGTCCACCGCGTCGCGGCCCGTGAAGGGCCGCTCGTCGTCGACGACGTAGGCCTTGGTCACCCGGTCGCTGGCAGGGTCGCGCAGGCACGCCGCGATGGTGGTCACGCGGTCGAGACGCGCCTCGGGTGCGGGCGCCTCCGGCACGAAGCACGGGTCCATCACCAGTGTCGTCTCCGTGGTGAAGCAGCGCCGGGCGCGCGGGTTGTCCGGGCTGAGGCGCGACCGCTCACACGCGGCCGTCACCTCGCCCTCGACCTCAAGCTCCGGGTCGAGGCCGCCGTCGGTGAACAGGTCGGTCATGACCGTGCGCGTCGTGCCCACGGGCCCCGCCTCGGCCCGCTCCGCATCGCAGCCGGCCAGCACGGGCAGCACCGCGGCGAGTGCGGCGACCAGCGCGGCGACCGGCGTGGTTGTCCTCTGGCGCAAGCCTGCCGACCTTCCTTCTCGTGAACCGACGTCCCTGGACAGCGTGCACAGGGTAGCCGCCGCATCGGCGCGCGGGTGTGGTGAAGGAATACTTCCAGCACTCGATGTTGTGAAGGAATCCTTCACAGCGCCCGCGCGGAACGGGGTGCGCCGGGTGCCGGGCTCGTGAGTGAATGACGGCGTGCGGCGTCGCGACGGGGCGGCGCGGCACCTGTTCGTGTCACCCACGACCCTGGGAGGAACCGCGGTGCTGGATCTGCTGCTACGTGACGTGCGGGCGCTGACGATGCGGGACGACCGGCCGGTCGCCCACACGGTCGGCGTACTGGGCGGCGTCGTCGTCGGTGTCGACGACGAGGTGCGGGACCTGCCCGCGCGGCGCGTCGTGCGGGGAGACGGCGCTGTCCTCACTCCCGGCTTCACCGACGCGCACAATCACATGGTCTGGTACGGGCTCTCCCTCGCCGAGCTCGACCTGTCGGTGTGCCGGACCCCGGACCAGCTCTACGACGCGGTCGCCGCGCGTGCCGCCGAGCTGCCCTCCGACGGCTGGGTCGTCGGCTCCGGCTACGACGACTTCGTGCTCGGCGGGCACCCCGACCGGGCCGCGCTCGACCGGGCGGGCGGCGGTCGGCCGGTACTGCTCAAGCACCGTTCCGCGCACATGTGCGTGGCCAGCAGCGCCATCCTCGACCGGATCGGCGTGCTCGACGGCTCCGTGACGGTGCCCGAGGGCGGGGTCGTGGAGCGCGACGAGCGGGGGGAGGCCACCGGGCTGCTGGCCGAACAGGCCCAGCAACTGGTGGACGCGCTGGTCAAGCCGTACCCCGTCGACGACCTCGCCGCGGCGATCACGCGGGCGGCGAACGTCTACGTCACCGAAGGGCTCACCCACGTCACCGAGGCGGGCATCGCGGGCGGCTGGATCGGGCACAGCCCGGCGGAGGCCGCCGCTTATCAGCTCGCGCGGTCGCGGGGCGAGCTGCCCGTGCGGGTGGAGTTGATGCCCGCCGCCGAGGTCCTGCACTCCTACCCCGGCGGCGAGGCCGTCGGCGTCGAAGCGGGTCTCGACCTCGGGTTGCGCAGCGGGTTCGGAGACGACTTCTTGCGGATCGGCCCGATGAAGATCTTCACCGACGGCGCGTTGAGCAGCCGTACCGCGGCGGTCACCGAGCCCTTCGTCGGCGACGGCGGGTTCGGCGTGCTCGGTGACGACCCCGAGGTGCTGCGTGCGCGCATCCTCGCCGCGCACCGCAGTGGCTGGCGCGTCGCCGCTCACGCCATCGGAGACCGGGCGATCGACCTGACCCTGGACACGCTGGAGGAGGCGCAGCGCGAACATCCCCGTCCGCGGGCGCGGCACCGTATCGAGCACTCGGCGATGGTGCGGCCGGACCAACTGTCCAGAATGGCTGAACTCGGCGTGGTTCCGGTGCCGCAGGCGCGTTTCCTGTACGAGATCGGTGACACCATGCACTCCGCGCTCGGCGCGGAGCGGATTCCCTGGCTGTACCGGCAGAGGTCCTTTTTGGACGCCGGACTGCGGGTGCCGGGTAGCTCCGACCGGCCGTGCGTGGGCACCGGCGCTCCGTTGGCGGGCATGCGGTCGATGGTCGAGCGCACCACGAAGGCGGGTCTGGTCCTCAACGAGGACGAGTGCGTCGACGCGACGGAGGCGCTGCGCGCGTTCACCACGCACGCGGCCTACGCCTGCGGTCAGGAGGACCGGCGGGGCCGCGTCGAGGCCGGTTTCCAGGCCGACCTCGTGCTGCTCGGTGCCGACCCGACCACGGTGGCGAGCTCGGAGATCGCCGACATCGACGTGCTGGCGACCTTCGTCGCGGGCACGCCTGTCCACGGCGCCGACGCCCTGACCTACACCACGGGTGGCCCGGAGGACGACCGGGCCGCGTGACTGCGCCCGCTCCGGTCGCGGCGCGGCGGGAGAGCCTCGCTACCGTGCCGGGTGAGCGCGGCTTTCCCGCCGTCCGGGCCGGGATGGCGGCCGAGCGTGAGCGGAAGGGAGCGGGCCGTGGAGGACACGACGCTGCACGGGGTGGTGCGGGAGCTGCTGGACGGCGTCGATCGCGGGCGCGAGCGGCTGCGCCGCGCGGCCGGGTTGGTGCTCGACGCGATCGGCGCCGACGGCATCGTGCTCGCGG
>NZ_KB912640.1:460628-474661 GCF_000383795.1 Saccharomonospora saliphila YIM 90502 | reverse complement strand
CGGCGGGCGCCGGGCACTCGCTGGCCATGGTGTGCGAGACGTTCTACCGCGCGGGCGGTCTGGCGCCGGTGCGACCGCTGTGGGACCCGGCGGTGCTGCCGTTGTCCGGTGCGCGCACCAGCTCCGTGGCCGAGCGGGAACCGGGGCGCGGGCGGGCGGTGCTGGCCTCGGCGCGGCCGCGGCCGGAGGACGTGGTGGTCGTGTTCTCCACCAGCGGCCGTAACCCGTACCCGGTGGAGATCGCGCGCGAGGCGCTGGCCAGGGCCATTCCGGTCGTCGCAGTGACCTCCCTCGCCGCCTCCGCCGGTGCCACCGACCGCAGCGGGACCCGGCTGGCCGACCACGCGACGGTGGTGCTCGACACCGGCGTGCCGCCCGGCGACGTCGTCCACCCCCACGGTGCCCCGCGCACCGCGGCGGTGTCGACGGTCGTGGGGGCCTACCTGTGGTCGGCGTTGCTGGCCGAACTGGACGACCTCGCCGCCGAGCGCGGTGTACGGCTACCGGTCTGGACCAGCGCGAACGTGGCGGGCGGGGACGAGCGCAACGCCGATCTCCTAGCCCGCTATGCCTCCCGCATCCCGGAGCTGGACCGGTGAGCGGTGCGCCGGGCACACCGGCCACGGGTGCCGGCAGGAGGCGGGTGTCCGGCTCAGGGCCGCAGGTCGGCGACCGCGCCGACGCCCGCCATCTCCAGCACCCGCCGCGTGGGGGAGCCGACCGGCGACAGCACGGTGCACGAGGTCTGCAACAGCTTCAGGCGCTCGGCCAGCGCGAACAGCACCCGCAATCCGGCGCTGTCGAGGTACTTCAGCCCCGCGAGGTCGAGCCGCACCTCGACGAGGCGGTTGTCGATGGAGGCGAAGATCTTCTGCTGCACCACGTCGCTGTTGGACAGGTCGATCTCACCGCTGACGGCGATGTCGACACTGGTCTCGTGCGGGCGCACCTCGACATCGGCGGTGGTCATTCCGGCTGGTCCCCTGACAAACGCTTGCGTAGGTGCACGTTGGTGCCGTGCGGTCCGTGCTCCACGCGGACATCGTCGCAGAGTTGGCGCATCAGATCGGTGCCCCGCCCCCGGTGCGTCCCACGGGGGGAGCGCCAGGTGCCGGTGTCCTCGACGACGACGCCGACCTCCGCACCGTGGGTTTCCAGGCGGACACCGACCTTGCCGCCGCCCGGCCCGTAGGCGTGCTCGATCACGTTGGCCGCCGCCTCGCCCACGGCGACGAGCACGTCGGTGACGTCGTCCTCGGAGGCGCCGACGCCCGGGAGCCAGCGCCGCAGCTGCGCGCGGATCTCGGCCAGTGCCTCCGGCACGGCGTCCACCTCGAACGACAGCGTGCGCAGGTTGTCCGCGTCCTGTCTGCGGGCGGCGAGCACGGCGACGTCGTCGTTGGTGGCCCCGTAGCCGACGAGCTTGCCCATGACCTCCGCGCAGACCGCGTCCGCCGGGCCGGGGTGCACCGCCTCGCACAGCGTGGCGAGTCCGTTCTCCAGCGAGCGTTCCCGGCGCTCGACGAGGCCGTCGGTGTAGAAGAACAGCGTCGCCCCGTTGGGCACCTCGACCGTCGTCGTACGCCGGGTACGCGTGGAGGAGCCGACACCCACGGGCGCGTCCGCCTCGGCCGGAACGAGGACCGTCTCCTCGTCCGGGGAGGCCAGAACCGGCGCCACGTGACCCGCCAGCGACAGGTGCACCCGTTCGTGTGATGGTTCCCACATCGCGAAGGCGATCGTCGCCATCGCGTCGGGTTCGAAGTGCCGCACGTGCCGGTCGAGTCTCGCCAGGACCTCCGCCGGATCTTCGGTCTCCATCGCGTAGGCACGCGTGGCCGTGCGGATGCGGCTCATGACCAGCGCGGCGGGAAGGCCCCTGCCCACGACATCCCCGATGGCCGTGCACAGCCACCCGGAGGGCACCGTGAACACGTCGTACCAGTCGCCGCTGACGTCGATGTTCTCGCCGGGTGTGTACCGGGAGCCGAACTCGATCCCGGACACGGTGGGAAGCCGCGCGGGCAGCAGGGAGCGTTGCACGGCCGCCGCCGCGGCACGATCCCGGTGGGACAACCGGCTCCGGGTCGCGAGCGCGATGCGGTCGGCGACGAGCTGGAGCAGGCGCACGTCCTCGTCGCCGAACACCCGGTCGCCGAGGGTGCCCACGTGCAGGACGCCGAGCGCCTCGCCGTGTGCCTGGAGGGGCACGCCGAGCATGGTCCGGATGCCCTTCTCCCAGAGGATGCGATTCACGACGGTTTCCGGACCGACGCTCTCGATCAGGTAGGGCTTGAGTTCCGCGGCGATGCGGCCGGCGAAGCCCTCGCCGACCCGCACGCGCACGTTCTGCCGCACTTCTTCCTCGATGCCCGAGGACGCCGTCGCGACCAGTTGCTCTCCGCTGCTGTCCAGCAGCAGCACCGTGGCCGTGTCCGCGTCGAGCAGGTCCCGGACCCGGTTGAGCAGCTCCTCGAACAGCTGCTCGACGCTCAGGTGCGCCAGTGCGGTATCGGTGACCGCCTCGATACGACGAAGGCGGTCAGCGGCGTTGTTCGGTTCGACCGCCCAAGGCATAGGGGAGAGCATAGTGTCCGACGGGTACCCGAGCAGCGTGCGGGCGAACGTGACGCTCGTCGTTTCCGGGTTGGCACGGCCGGGCCCGCGGAGCAGGATGCCTGTGCGTGGTCACCAGCGGTTACGAGAGAATCACGGCCCCGGACGGCGGGGCGTTCGGGGCTCACCGGGTGCTGCCCGAGCGCGGGCACGGACCGGGGGTGATCCTGCTGCGGGAGGCCGTCGCGAGTGAGGACCCGCCCCCGGAGGCCGAACGCCTGGCCGGGCACGGGTTCGTGGTACTGGTGCCCGAGGTGTTCCGGCGCGCGCGACACCGGCTCGACAGCACCGGCGAGCCGGGTCCCGCCGAGAACCCGCCCCTCGCGCGGCGACACGAGGTCGACGGGGCCGTGACCGACATGGCCGCGGCCCTGGCGCGGTTGCGGGCCATGCCGGAGTGCACCGGCCGGGTGGGCGGTGTCGGATTCGGCCTCGGCGGGAGCTTGGCCTACCTGCTCGCGACGTCGGTGCGGGTGGAAGGGCGCGGGCCGGACGCGGTGGTGTCGTACTACGGCTCGGCGGTGCCCGACCTGCTCGACCGCGTCGAGGGCATCGAGTGTCCTGTGATGTTCCACGTCGGCGACCGCGACCCCTTCCTGTCGACGGAGAGCGCCGCCGCGGTGGAGGCCGCGGTGGCCAACCGCCCTGAGGTCACCGTGCACCACTACGACGCCGGGCACGCGTTCGCCGACGCCGACACGTCGTCGCACGACCCCGAGTCCGCCGAGCTCGCCTGGGGCCGCACGGTGACGTTCCTCGACGACTTCCTGCACTGACCCGCGCGGAGAGCGCCCGCCGTCGCCGGGGAGCGCGGAGCCCGTCCGCACGGCAGGCGCGCCGGGAGGTGCGCGGCCGCTCACAGTGCGGGGCGATCGGGGGTGAGCAGGGGCGCGAAGAGGTCACCGTGGTCGTCGACGCGGGCGAGCACGTCGTCGGCGTGGAAGACGAGATCGTCCGGCTTCCGGCAAGCCCCGACCTCGTCCCAGGTCACCGGCGTGGAGACCGTCGGTGTCGGCCGGGCGCGCAGCGAGTACGGCGCCACCGTGGTCTTCTTCGTGTTGTTCTGGCTCCAGTCGATGAACACCTTGCCCGGCCGCAGCCGCTTCGCCATCCGCGAGACCACGATCTCCGGGTGCTCGCGTTCGAGCCGTTCGGCGAGGTCCTTCGCGTACTCGCTGGTGCGATCGTCGGAGCGGGTGCGCACCGGGACGTAGAGCTGCATGCCCTTCGACCCGCTCGTCTTGGGGTGCGCGTCGAGCCCGTCGTCGGCCAGCGCGTCGCGCAGCCAGGCCGCCACCGTGCAACACTCCACGATCGTCGCCGGCTCGCCGGGATCGAGGTCGAACACCAGCAGGTCCGGGCGCCGCTTGCCGTCCCTCGGTCCGACCGTCCACTGCGGAACGTGCAGTTCCAGGCTCGCCAGGTGGGCGACCCAGACCAGAGTGGACAGATTCTGCACCAGTGCGTAGTCGGCCTTCTCCGCGCCCCGCGAACTGCCGGGAGTCTCGATGCGAACCGTGCGCACCCACTCGGGCGCGTGGCCGGAGACGTTCTTCTCGAAGAACGACTTCGCCGCGACCCCGTCCGGGTACCGTTTCAGCGTCAGCGGCCGGTCCCGCACGTGCGGCAGCAGCGTGTCCGCCACGCGCACGTAGTAGTCCAGCACCGCGCCCTTGGTGAATCCGGTCTCGGGGTAGAGCACCTTGTCCAGGTTGGACAGGCGGATGCGGTGTCCCTCGATCTCGACGAGCTGTCCGGTCACGACGCGGGCTCCCCCGGATCGCGGTCGGTGCGCAGTCCGCGCCAGGTCGGCGCCCGCAGCCTGCCGTCGTTGGTCCATGCCTTGAACGCGACCTCCCCGACCAGCTTCGGGCTGACCCAATGCGGGGCATGCGCGCGGTCACGCGGTACCGCGCCCGCGAACGGCGAGGTCCGGCGTTCGATCCTGTTCAGCTTCGTGCGCAGGCTCCGCAGGGCGTCGTCGGTGAATCCGGTGCCCACCCGGCCCACGTAGCGCAACCCGTCCTCGTCCGGAATCCCGAGCAGCAGCGAGCCGAACGTGCCTGCCCGACGCCCCGTGCCGGGCTGCCAACCCCCGACGACCACCTCGGCCGTGCGCAAGTCGGTGATCTTCACCCAGGCGGTGCCACGCTCGCCGGGCCGGTAGACCGAATCGAGCCGCTTGGCGAGCACACCTTCGAGCTCTTGCTCGGCGGCGGCGGCCACGACGGCCGCCCCGTCCCCGGTGTAGTGCGGCGGCACCCGCCAGTGCGGCCCGTCGAGGCCGAGCTTGTCGAGCAGTCGCCTGCGCTGTTCGTACGGCAGATCCAGACACGAATGGCCGTCGAGGTACAGCAGGTCGAACACCAGGTAGGTCACCGGCTGCCGCGCCGCGAGCTGTGTGGCCCGGCGTGGCGAGGCGTGGACCCGGCCCCCCAGCGCGGAGAAGCTCGGACGCCCGTCCCGCAGCGCCACGATCTCGCCGTCGAGCCACACGCGGGTGGTGCCGAGCTCGGCACCCAGGCCGGCCAGCTCGGGATAGGTCGCGGTGATGTCGTCACCGCGCCGGGAGAACAGCCGCACGCGCCCGCCCTCGACCCGGGCCAGCGCCCGCACGCCGTCCCACTTGAACTCGAACGCCCACGCCCGCTCCTCCTCCGGGGCGGGCAGCGTGCCCGCCACGGCCAGCATGGGACGCACCACCTCCGGCATCGGCGCCGCGCCGGGGTCGGAGGGCGGGTCGGAGCGGATCACCTGCCAGCGCGAGCCGCCGCGGAAGAAGACGTACCGGCCCCGCGCACGCTCGCCGTGCAGGACGACCGAGATCTCGTCGTCGGACCACTTCCGCGTCTCGTAGCGGCCCCGGTCCCAGATGGTCATCTCCCCGGCGCCGTACTCGCCCTCGGGGATGCGGCCGGAGAAGTCCGCGTACTCCATCGGGTGGTCCTCGGTGTGCACGGCCAGCCGCACGGTTCCGGGTTCCTCCGGCAGTCCCTTGGGCACCGCGAAGGAGACCAGCACGCCGTCGCGTTCGAGCCGCACGTCCCAGTGCAGGCTGCGGGCGTGGTGCTCGTGCACGACGAACGCGCCACCCGGGGAGTCGTGCCGCTCGTGGCCGGGTGGCGCGCCGGAGGACTCGGCCCGGTCGGGCAGCGGCTCGGGCGTGCGGCCCGGCCGCCGCTTCGACCGGTACTCGTCGAGTCGTGCCGCCATGCGCGGCGGGTACCCGGTCGCCGTGCCGGAATCACCCGCCACGGCGACCGGTGGGCCCGTCGCTCATCCGGCCGGGGTCACCAGCACCTCGCCGCTGCCGACCCGCAGGTCGTCCTCGGTGCGCACGGTGAGCACCCCGCGCAGCACCCGGCCACGGCCGGGGTCCTTCTCGGCCACCACGGTGCCGGGCACGGTCCACGAGCCGCCGGTGGGGCGTTCGGCATCGCTGTCGGACACCTCGACCCGGCCGAGGCCGTCGGCGGCGTAGACGTCGAGGTAGTCGTACTCGGTCGTACCGGCGGGTACCGCGTAGGCGTCCACGTCGACGCGCCAGGTGCCCGCCGCGGGGTCGGCCAGGGCCACCGACTCCTCCGAGTCGCCGCCCGCGCTGTAGCCTGCCAGCGCGCACGACCCGGTGGTGCAGTCGTAGACCAGCAGGTCGAGGTCGGCGCCGCCGTCCGAGGTGCCGCCGATGCTCGCGCGCAGTTCGGTCGCCCCCGCCGGGACCGACACCTCGTAGGACCGGGTCTCGCCGTCGGCGATGTCCGGCCGCAGGGCACGGGCGCTGTCCAGCGGCGCGCCGGTCAGCCTGCCGGTGAAGGACCCCAGCGTGCTCGTCACCGTGTACTCGCGGGCCACCTGCTCACCCAGGGTGACCCCGTCGAGCACGTCCGGGTCGGGGCTGATGGTGGAGCCCTGCACCGACGCGGTCAGCGACCACTCGGCCGCGTCGGCGTCGGAGGTGCGGCGCGCGTCGACCACCAGCTCCCACACCCCGGGCATCGGGTCGGTCACCGTGCGGCTCGTCGCCGTGCCACCCGGACAGCCGCCGCCCGCGTCCGGGTTGTAGCAGTGGATCGACGAGGTCGAGTCGACCGGAATGCCGGTCGGGTCGTACCGGGTGAACCGCACCTGCCCCGCGCCGTCGCCGCCACCGGCGTCCATCGCGACCGTCAGGGCGCTGGTGCCCTCCGGCACCCGGACGAAGACGCTGCGGACCTGGTTGCGGCCGACCGTGCCGGAGGCACGCGTGGTGAAGTCCTCGTCGCCGGTGACCTCCAGTGGTGCGAACACCGTGTTCATCGTCTGCACGTCGACGCCGGTCGTGCGGGGGTCGTCGAGCCGGAGCAGCGCCGAGTGCGCGCCAGGGGAGTCCGGCGTGACACGCACGTCGAACTCGACGGGCTCGTTCAGTGGGAGCCGGACGTGCCGGGGCGAGGAGAACGTGCCGTCGTCGCCCTCCCAGTCCGCGCGGTAGCGCACCGGCCGGTCCGGACCCGAGGTACGGGTCAGCGTGTAGGTGCGGGTGTAGGACTCACCGACGGTGACGCCCTCCCGGTCGTGGATGCCGACGCCCACGTCCGGTGTGGACAGCTGGTCGGACAGCGCGGTGCGGACCGGCACCGACGTGGTCACGGAGTCCTGCCGCTGGCCGCGCATCGACCGCACGGCCTTCAGTGTGTCGATGAGCCCGGCGCCCTGGGCGTAGGCCGGGACGCCGTCCACGAACCGGGCCGTGGACGTCAGCGCCGAGCGCAGCACCTCCACCGGGGGACGCTCGCCCTTGTGCAGCGCCTTGTAGGCGCTCACCAGCAGTGCCGCCGCGCCGGTCGCCTGCGGCGCCGCCATCGAGGTCCCGTTGAACATGGCGTAACCGGTGGGCAGGTCGTAGGTGCCGGGCACCGGTCCCGGCTGCTGCCAGCGCGGGATCGTGGAGATCGCCGCGCCCGGGGCCACCACGGTGGGCTTGAAGCCGCCGTCCTCCCGGGGGCCACGGGAGGAGAACGGGTGCAGGCTCTCCGCCCTCGGCGACTCCGCTCCGTAGTTGGCCAGCCAAGTGTCGTCGGTGACGAAGGAGCCGACGCTGACCGAGTCGGTGGCCACCGAGGGGTCGCCGACGGAGTTGGCGCCCGCACCGCTGTTGCCCGCCGAGATGAACAGCTGCACGTCGTAGGCCTCGATCACCCGGTTGTACAGCTCCGCCCGGGCGTTGTTGCCGTCGTTGAGGGCGGGAAGGCCACCGATCGAGATGTTGACGACGTCGGCGCCGCCCTGGGCCGCGTAGATGACGCCGTCGATGAGCCCGCTCGCGGTGCAGGACGGGGTGGACAGGCACACCTTGACCGACATCAGCCGCGCGCCCGGCGCTGCGCCGTCCATCTCGCCGCCGAACAGGTCGTTGCCCGCCGCGATGCCCGCCACGTGCGACCCGTGCGCGCCGCCCGCGACGCCGATGTTGACGTAGCCGGGGTGGTCGGTCTGCACCACGAACGCCATGCGCTCGACCGTGCCGGTGCCGGGGTCGTCGGTGCCGAAGTAGCCGACGTCGTGGGCCTCGGCGTAGTCGCGCATCGGCTCCTCGTCGGCGAAGTCGCCGTCGCCGTCGAGGTCGACGCGCACCTGCCCGGTGGCGGTGTCGTGCAGCACGCCCCAGGTGTCGTCGCGGTCGCCGTCGCGGTTGAGGTCACCGCCGGTCTCGCTGCCGTTCGAGCCGAGGTCGCCCGCGGTTTCGGAGAACAGTCCGACGGTGTGCTCGCCCGACGGCGCGGTCCACTCCCGGCCGTGCGCGCTGAAGGTGCCGGAGTAGGTGCGCTCGGACAGCGGCACCCACGTGCCGTCCCCCGAGCCCGGCGCGTTGGCGGTGTACCAGTCGACGATCTTGCGCTCGCCGGTGCTGGTCCTGGCCAGCGCGGGGTGGTCGAGGTCCACTCCGGTGTCGAGCACGGCGATCGTGGTGTCCCGGCCGTCCCAGAACGGGAAGCGCTCACCGAATTGGGCCGCGTGCGTGTCCCCGGTGGGCAGGTACGGGTTGACCCGGGGTGTGTTCTCGTCCGGAGCTGGTTGCGGGACGGGGTCGGTCACGCCGACCGGTGCCGGTTCCTCGCGGGCGAGGAGGCCGTCGACGTCCACCGCGTTCACCGTGTCCAGCTTCGTCACCCGCTCGGCCCGCGCGAGCGGCACGCTGACCTTGAGGTAGTCGAGGTCGCGTTCGGTCTCGGTCACGCGGCCGCCGACCGACGCCAGTTCCCGCGCCGCCGCGTCGGTGCGTCCGGGTTCGGCGGCCACCAGCAGCGTCACCTCGGCGGCACCCGCCTGCTCGGCCTGCTGGAGCAGGACCCGGTCCTCCTGCCCGAATTCCCGGCCCTCGCCGTCCTCGGAGGACGGCTTCGTTTGCGCCGCCGCCGACGGCACTGCGAGGCCGAGCGCGGCCACCGCGCCGGTCACCAGCGCGATGCCGAGTCGTGTCGTCCAGGGCGTTCTCGTCACTACCTACCTCCCGCCAACGATCTTGCCCACACATCCCTACGAATTTGACAAACGTTTCACACGGCGACGTGCTCGTGTGGAATTACCGACTTTCGTAGGGGTGTGGACCAGAGGGCACCGGCGACGCGGGAGGTGTCGCTATCCCAGCGCCGCCGGGGATCGCCCGGGGGGTGTTGATCACTTCGGCGGAAGAGTCCGGGAGACTGACGCGGCCGGGCATGTGCCGGAACGGCCTGGTTCGAGCCGGGTCCGAGTCGTCGAAAGGTCCACGTCATCCATGATGGGTCGCACCCACGCGCTGACCGGGTGGTGCGCCGGGCTCGCCGTCGCGCCCGCGGCGGGAGTCACCGCGCTGTCGCAGGTGGTCGTGTTCGCCGCCACCACGGCGGGCTTCGCGCTCCTTCCCGATCTCGATCACCCCGGTGCGCGGGCGTCCAAGCTGCTCGGGCCGGTGACGGGAGCACTGTCCTGGTTACTGCGCAAGGCCTCGGCGGGGCTGTACTCGGTGACCAAGGGGCCCCGGGACGAGAACGGCAAGGGGACCCACCGGCACCTCTCCCACACGCTGCTGTTCGCGCTCGTTCTCGGGGCGGCGACGGCCGCGGGGACCGCCGCGGGTGGGCCCTGGGCGGTCGTGGGCGTGGTGGTGTTCGGGCTCCTGCTCGCCGAGGACGCGCTCGGCGACTGGCTGCTACCCGTGGCGTGCGGGGCCGTGGTGTGGTGGGTGGTCGAGAACAGTCACGACATCACCGGTCAGCTCGACCAGGTGTCGGGATGGCTGGGGATCGCGGTGGCCGTCGGCTGCTTCACGCACTGCCTCGGCGACGCGCTGACCGAGTCGGGATGCCCGTTCCTGTTCCCGGTCCCGATCGCGGGGGAGACGTGGTACGAGCTGCGCCCGCCGGCGTTCCTGCGGTTCCGCACGGGCAAGACGGTCGAGAACAAGGTGCTCTTCCCGCTTTTCGTCGTTCTTGGCGTCGTGCTCATTCCAGGAGTGTGGTCGGCGGTTCTGGATGCGGTCGCCGGGGTGTTCTCCGGGGTCTCCGCCTGAGGGGCCGTCCTCGATTACGCGATCACTGATCCCGCATTGTGCGGGAGCGTCGGACAGGTGCCAAAAAGGTGCCCCGGGCAAAACCCGGGGCACCGTGAAGGGGTAGTGCGACGAGGTCAGTTCTTCTTCTCGACGAACCAGGCCGAGGAGTCGGTGCTCCACGCGGCGGCACCCTCGGGGCCGGCGGCGGCGCCATTCTCCTCGAAGGCCGCCCAGCCGGCCTTCTTGTCCTTGTCCCGGTCCTTGTCCTTGTCGCGGTCCTTGTCCTTGTCCTTGTCGCGGTCCTTGTCCTTGTCCTTGCCGTTGTCGTGACGGGCCTCGCCGTCGGCCATGCCGGCGTTGTCGGCCGCGTTCTCGGCGCGCTTCTTGTCCTCGTCCCGGTCCTTGTCCTCGTCCCGGTCCTTGTCGTTCTTCTTGTCCGCGTCGAAGCTGAAGTGGGCTGCCTCGGACGAGATGTCACCCGCCGCGGCACCCTCGGGGCCCGCCAGGGCGAAGTTGGTCTCGTAGGCGGCGTAGTTGGCCTCGGTCTCGCCGCCCTTGTCGGCGGCGGCGGCCACGCCGGCGGCGCCGAAGGCCAGAGGAAGTGCCAGAGCAGCCGTCACAACACCGCGACGAACAGAACGCATGAGATGATCCTTTCCTTGTGTTCACACAGGAGGAGGGCCGGTCTTCGGTGTGAGGAAACCACTCGAAGTCCGGTCCTCGCGGATGAGGCTGGAACCTCACCGCATTCCGTACCCTCGCTCGCTCCGCGCTAACCACGACATTCCTGAACCACGCCGCACTTCACCGGTTCGAGGTATTAGCTGTGGGGCCGGAAACCGATTCCGACGCTGGTTCGGCGGAACGGGTGTCACCCGCTCGTTCGCTTTCCGTCGTTCGGGGAATCGACCGTTCCGGCGATGCCGTGTCGTTTTCGCCGCCGCGGTGCCGGGATGGATCAGTGCGGTGTGTTGACCCGGCGCAGGGTGCGCATGGCTTCGGCCAGCGACTCGGCGGTGTCACGGCCGAGCGGATCGAGCACCGTCTCGCGCAGGACGTCGGCGCACGCCTTCCGGGCCTGCTCGGCGATGTCGGTCCCCCGGTCGGTCAAGCAGGCGTAGGTGACACGCCGATCGTGCTCGCTGGGGGCGCGCCGCAGCAGTCCCGCCGATTCGAGCCGGTCGGCGACCTTGGTGAAGCCGCCACTGGACAGGGCCGCCTCGCGCGCCAGGCGCGTCATGGGCATGCGGTGGTCGGGTGACCGGACCAGGCGGATCAAGACGTCGAACGACGCGGGGGACAGTTCGAAGCGGTCGGCGATCTCGCCCATCAGCCGGTCCTGCGTCGCGAGGTATCCCTCGATCACCAGGCCCCACCAGGTCACGATGTCGTCGTCGTCAAGGTGTGTCGACACGCCGGGCAGTCTACCGGACGTAATCTTCCGGGAATATATCTTGCTGGTAAGAGTTTAGTCCCCTGGGGCGGGAGGTACCCGCCCGGCGAGGAGGAACCATGTCGTTCAAGACCAGCGGGCTGCACCACGTCACCGCGATCGGCGGCGACCCGCAGCGCAACGCCGACTTCTACCTGCGGACGCTGGGGCTGCGCCTGGTGAAGACCACCGTGAACTTCGACGATCCGGGCACCTACCACCTCTACTACGGCGACGAGTCGGGCAAGCCCGGCAGTCTGCTCACCTTCTTCCCGTGGCGGGAGGCCCCTGGTGGCCGCGTCGGAACGGGACAGGCCACGACCACGGCGTTCTCCGTCCCGGAACACTCGATCGGGTGGTGGAAGCAGCACCTCGAGGCCGCGGGGGTGTCCACCAGCCGGGTGGTCAACCGCGACGACGAGGACGCGCTGCTGTTCCGCGATCCCGACGGGCTGCGACTGGCGCTGGTCGCCCACCCGCAGGGCGATCCCCGGGACCCCTGGGACACGCCCGCGGTGCCCGGCGAGCACGCCGTCCGAGGCCTGCACTCGGTGACCCTCTCGGTGAGGCGGGAGGACGCCACAGCGGGAATGCTCACCGAGGGGCTCGGGCTGAGCTTCGCGGCCGAGGACGGCAACCGTTTCCGCTTCACGGCGGGCGACGGCGGCCCCGGTGCCACCGTCGACGTGCTCGTCACCCCGGACGCGCCCAAGGGCCTCGTCGCGGGTGGCACCGTGCACCACGTCGCCTGGCGCGCGCCCGACGAGCACACCCAAGCGGCGTGGCGTGAGGAACTGCTCGGGCGCGGGGTCGAGGTCACCTCGATCATGGACCGGCAGTACTTCCGGTCGATCTACTTCCGTGAGCCGGGCGGCACCCTGCTGGAGATCGCGACCGACCAGCCGGGCTTCTCGATCGACGAGCCACTGCTCGAGCTGGGCCGGGCGCTGAAGCTGCCGCCGTGGCTCGAGCCGGATCGCGACCAGATCGAGGCCGCGCTGCCCGCGCTCGACCTGCCGTCCGAGAACAATCCCGAGCGGCGGGAGCGGACGTGATGGAACTGGCACTCGAACACGACTACATCGAGGGCAACCCCGCCGAGCCCGTGTTGCTGCCGCTGCACGGCACGGGCGGCGGGCCGTCCGACATCGTCGCCCTCGGCAAGGAGTTGTCCCCCGCCTCCACCATGATCGTCCCGGCGGGCCCGGTGTCCGAGAACGGCGCCGCCCGGTGGTTCCGCAGGCTGGCCGAGGGTGTGTTCGACGTCGATGACGTCGTCTACCGGGCGGGCCAGCTCGCCGACTTCGTAGCCGAGGCGCGGGAACACTACGGACTCGGCGGACGCAGGCTCGTCGCCGCGGGATTCTCCAACGGGGCGAACATCGCGGCGGCGGTGACGCTGCTGCGCCCGGACGTGCTCACCGAGGCCGTGTTGTTCGCGTCGATGCTGCCGGTGCCCGAACCGCCCCGGCACGATCTCAGCGGCTCGCGAATCCTGCTGGTCAACGGGCGGCAGGACCCCATGGCTCCGGTGGAGCACGCCCAGCGGCTCGTCGCCGTCCTGCGCGAGCGCGGCGCCGAGGTCGCCGAACACTGGCACGCGGGGGGCCACCAGATCACGGTCGATGGGCTGGCCGCCGCGAAATCCTGGCTCACACCCTCCTGATCCGCGTGCCCGCTGCCGTCCCGGCCGGCGGCAGCACACCGCGCTGCCGTCAGCCGGGACGGCGTGGCACCGCTGATGTGGTGCAGCGGGCGTGCGGCGAACGGGGGAGCGCGTTCGGCGATCCGGCGGTTGCTCCGATCCCGCGATTTATAGTGGGCTTGGGTTCCGGACGACGGGGGGACGAGGCACGATGAACTTCGACGACATGGTCAATTGCCCACGGTGCCTCGGCTCCGGGCTGGCACCCAACCGGAGGGACGCCTGTGCCAACTGCGGAGGACTCGGGCAGGTACCCCGCTGAGGAGTGCTCGCTTTGCGCCGACTCGGGCACGCTGACCTGGCAGCAGCCGCAGCCGTCCGGCTGCCTGCGCACGATCGAGATGGACTGCCCGGCCGGTTGCGGGGGCCACTGGAAACACCCGCACGCGGAGCGCGCGCGCGTGGTCGAGACTTCCGGCACCACTGCCCACCCCGAGGCTGTCGCGACCGCTCACGCCGAGGGCCTCGCCGTGGAGGCGGGCGGGCCGGTCGGAGGCAACGCCGCCGCCGCGAACCGCATCGGTGCCGAGTTCATCCGCGACGCGCTGGAGCGCTGGGGGTTCAGCACGGCGGGGCGAGAACACCCGGACAGGTGATGGAAACGCAGTAGCATCAGGCGTGTGAGATCGCTGGTGCGCCGCGCGGGCAGGCTCGCGGGCTGGGCCGCGCGCACGAGTTACGTCCTGAGCCGACGTCTGCCCGGTGCCGAGGCGGTGCCACCGCCGACCGAGGCGACGGACGCGCCGAGGGCGCGCGCGCTCCCGGGA
>NZ_KB912640.1:453521-460528 GCF_000383795.1 Saccharomonospora saliphila YIM 90502 | reverse complement strand
AGGAGCGGGGCGGCGGTGGCGGGCGGTCCGGGCGAGCCGCGTCACGCGCCGGGAGCGCTCCGCTCCGGGAGTTCGTGGCCCGTGGTGGCGTCCACATGGCCGGGGATGCCGTCGTGCCGGTTCCCGACGCTGGAGGTGCCGGTGGGCTCGAACAGCAGCAGCGAGGCGCCGTGCTCGGACGACGGTTTGTGCTCGACGCCGCGCGGCACCACGAACACCGACCCCCGGCTCAGGGTCACCGTCCGCTCGCCGTCCGGCTCCCGCAGCGCGATCCGCAGGTCGCCGTCGAGGACGAGGAAGAATTCGTCGGTGTCGTCGTGCGCGTGCCACACGTGCTCGCCCGCGACCTTGGCGATCCGGACGTCGTAGTCGTTGACCGTCGTGACGATGCGCGGACTCCAGAGCTGATCGAAGGAGGCGAGGGCGTCGGTCAGGTTCGTCGGTTCGTGGCTCATGTCCCGATCATGTCCCCGGGTGGGCGGGCGCCGCCACGTGCTGCGGGCGTGCGGCCCGGCCGCCGCGAAGAGCGCCGCCGGAAAGAGCGCTGTGGCGCCGATGTCGGAAACCGCCGGATCGCCGAAGGCGCGCTGCGTCGCGAGCCCGGCCACCCTGTCCGTGCGACGATGGGAGTCATGCCGACGCTCAATCTGACCGGCGACGCCGAGGCCGACCGGCTGCTCTCCGACGACCCGCTCGCTTTGCTCACGGGCATGCTGCTCGACCAGCAGATCGCGATGGAGGTCGCCTTCGCCGGGCCGAAGAAGATCGCCGACCGGCTGGGTGGGTTCGACGTGCACCGCATCGCCGACCACGACCCCGACGAGTTCGCGCGCCTGTGCGCGCGGCAACCGGCCGTGCACCGGTTCCCCGGGTCGATGGCCAGGCGGGTGCAGGCGCTGTGCGCCTATGTCGCCGAGCACTACGACGGCCGGGCCGAGGGCATCTGGACCGACGGCGAGCCGGACGGGCGGGAGGTGCTGCGCAGGCTCAAGGCGCTGCCCGGTTACGGCGACCAGAAGGCCCGCATCTTCCTCGCGCTGCTCGGCAAGCGACTCGGCGTGACCCCCGAGGGCTGGCGGGAGGCCGCCGGTGCCTACGGCGAGGCCGACGCCCGCCGTTCCATCGCCGACGTGGTCGACGAGCACACCCTCGAGGAGGTGCGCTCGTTCAAGAAGGCAGCCAAGGCCGCGAAGAAGGGCGCCCCGAACGCGGGCTGACCGTGCCGGGCGGGTTCCCGCCGCGCTGTCCGCGGTCGCACACCGGCGGTGCGGCGTTCACTCCGGAGTGGGGTCCCACTGGATGGACCCTCGCGTTCCGTGGCTCGCGCCACTACCGTACGACTGCGAGGGCCGCCGATGACGGATACGGCGGTCCCGTCATGCTGCTCCTAGCACACGTGATCCCATGATCGGTACGGTTCTGTCGTTGTTGTCACAGGCGTTTTTCCGTTGTCGCAGGTCGTGCCCGTGATCGGATGTGCGGCGGGCTGAGGGGTCTACGCTGCTCTGTTAGCTTGTCTGAATATGTCCGGAAAGCACTCTGAGCGTGCGGACGGCGACAATCAATCGACGGGCCACGTTGTGATCGAAAAGCCCGCCAAGGGCGACGGCGCGGCCCTCTGGCGAATCGCACGTGATTCTGGAAAGCTCGATCTGAACTCGTCGTACGCTTACCTGTTGTGGTGTCTCGATTTCGCGGACACCTCGGTCGTGGCGCGGGTCGACGGCGAGGTCGTCGGATTCGTCATGGGATACCGGAGGCCTGCGCGGACCGACACCGCGCTCGTGTGGCAGGTCGCCGTCGACTCGTCCCAGCGTGGCCGTGGCCTCGCCGGCACGCTGCTCGACGCGCTGTACGGCCGCCTCGTCGACGAGGGGGTGCGGTACCTGGACACCACCATCACGCCGGACAACGAGGCGTCGATCCGGTTGTTCGAGTCCTTCGCCACGCGGTGGGGCGCCGAACTCCAGCGGTCGGAGTTGTTCGCCGACGGTGACTTCCCGGATGCCCACGAGCGGGAGGACCTGTTCCGGATCGGGCCGCTCTCGCCCGCGCGGCGACCACGGGGGCGATAACACGAGAACAGAACGCGACGCGCCCGGTACGCGGCGTGGCGCACGGTGTCCGAATCGCCCGACAAACGCAGGAGACGAAGCAACGTGAGCATCTTCGAAAAACTCGAATCCGAAGTGCGCAGCTACAGCCGGGGCTGGCCCGTGGTGTTCGATCGTGCACAGGGTAGCTGGCTCTACTCGGAGGAAGGAAAGCCCTACCTCGACTTCTTCGCCGGTGCCGGAGCCCTGAACTACGGGCACAACAATCCGGCGCTGAAGAAAGCGCTGATCGACTACATCTCCCGCGACGGTGTCACCCACTCCCTCGACATGTACACCGCCGCCAAGCGGGACTTCCTCGAAAGCCTCGACGAGGTGATCCTCAAGCCCCGTTCGATGGAGTACAAGGTCATCTTCCCGGGGCCCGGCGGAGCCAACGCCGTCGAGGCCGCGCTGAAGCTCGCGCGCAAGGTGACCGGCAAGGAGTCGGTCATCAACTTCACCAACGCCTTCCACGGCATGACGCTCGGTGCGCTGTCGGTGACGGGCAACTCGATGAAGCGCGGCGGCGCGGGTATCCCGCTCGTGCACGCGACGCCGATGCCGTACGACAGGTACTTCGACGGCGCCTACCCGGACTTCCTCTACTTCGAGCGCCTGCTCGAGGACTCGGGCAGTGGGCTCAACGAGCCCGCCGCCGTGATCGTCGAGACCGTGCAGGGTGAGGGCGGGATCAACGCGGCCAGTCTCGACTGGCTGCGCGCACTGTCCGATCTGTGCAAGAAGCACGGGATTCTGCTCATCCTCGACGACGTGCAGATGGGATGCGGGCGCACCGGGCCGTTCTTCAGCTTCGAGGACGCGGGCATCGAGCCGGACATGATCTGCCTGTCGAAGTCGATCGGCGGCTACGGCCTTCCGCTGGCCATCACCCTGATCCGCCCGGACCTCGACGTGTGGGCGCCGGGTGAGCACAACGGCACGTTCCGGGGCATCAGCCCGGCCTTCGTGACCGCCGCCGAGGCGCTGCGCACCTACTGGCGCGACGACGAGCTGGAGAAGGGCACCCGGAGCAAGGGCGAGCGCATCGCCGAGGTCTTCACCGAGCTCGTGGGGCGCTACCCGGAGGCCAACCTGATCGCCAAGGGGCGCGGCATGGCCCGCGGTCTTGAGTTCTCCAGCGGCGAGGTGGCCGACAAGGTGTGCGCGGCCGCCTTCGATCGTGGTCTACTCATGGAGACCTCGGGGCCGGACGGGGAAGTGGTGAAGCTGCTGCCCGCACTCACCACCACCGACGCCGAGGTCGAACAGGGGCTGGGCATCATCACCGAGTCCGTGGACTCCGTGCTGGGCCGGTGAGCCCCTTCGGCCCTCCGGGGCCGCACCACCGACCGCGCCGGCGAGGCCGGCGCCGAGCTTTCGTGAAGGAGACATCTTGATCGTCCGCAACCTCGACGAGATCACCGACACCGAGGCCGACATCAAGGAGCCGAACTGGCGCAGCAAGCGCATCGTGCTCGCCAAGGACAGGGCGGGGTTCTCGGTGCACGAGACCACGTTGTACGCCGGGACCGTCAACGACTTCTGGTATGCCAACCACATCGAGGCGGTGTTCATCGTCGAGGGTGAGGGTGAGGTGACCGACAAGGCCACCGGCGAGACCCACCAGTTGCGGCCCGGTTCGCTGTACCTGTTGGACCAGCACGACAAGCACCAGGTGCGGCCGAAGACCGACATGCGGACGGTCTGCGTGTTCAACCCGCCGATCACCGGCCGCGAGGTACACGACGAGAACGGCGTTTACCCGCTGGTCGTTGAGGACGGGCAGGCGTGATGAGATGCCGCACCGGCCGAAATCGGCCGGTGCGGCGACCCGGATGGGTATCACTCGACAGAACGGGGAAACACACACCGTAGAAACGACATGAGTGGCACTCGGAGGAGGCGAGTATCGTGACTCTCGCGGAGAGCCGAACCCAGGATCTGTACCCCACCCGGATCGCGTCGGGCGAGACGCGGATGCTCGACCGGGCGGACCCCACCGTCTGGGGAAGCGAGCAGGACGGCCCGTTCGACGGGGCCGCTCTCTCCTCGCACGACACGAAGGGGTACTCGATCATCGAGGGCCTGCTGTCCCCTGCCGAGGTGCAGGGCTACTGGCAGGAACTCACCCGGCTCTCGTCGGACGAGAAGCTCAAGGCCGACGAGCGCGTGGTGACCGAGAAGTCCTCGGGGGAGGTCCGTTCGGTCTTCGAAGTGCACAGGATCAGTGAGCTGATCGGGGAGCTGGCACGGGACCCGCGGGTGCTGGACCGTGCCCGGCAGATCCTGGGTTCCGAGGTCTACCTCCACCAGAGCCGGGTGAACTACATGCCCGGCTTCCGGGGGAACGGCTTCTACTGGCACTCGGACTTCGAGACCTGGCACGCCGAGGACGGCATGCCGAGGCCACGGGCGGTGAGCTGCTCGATCGCGCTGACCGACAACTACCCCTTCAACGGCGGCCTGATGGTGATGCCGGGCTCCCAGCGCACGTTCGTGCAGTGCGCCGGTGAGACTCCGGACGACCACTACAAGGCGTCGCTGAAGGAGCAGGAGATCGGCGTCCCGAGCGAAACCGACATCACGAAGCTCGCCGCCGAGAACGGCATCGACCAGTTCACCGGGCCCGCGGGTTCGGCGCTGTTCTTCGACTCGAACATCATGCACGGGTCGGGCAACAACATCACGCCGTACCCGCGCTCCAACATCTTCCTGGTGTTCAACAGCGTCGAGAACGCTCTGGTCGAGCCGTTCGCGGCGAGCGCGCCGCGGCCGAGCTTCATCGGCAGCCGCGACTTCACTCCGTTGAGCCGCTGACGAGACGGCGGATTCACCGGTCCACGGGGACGGTGCGCACCGCATCGGGGTGCGCGGTCACCACCCCGATGCGGTCTGTTACCGTATGCGCACCTCGACGGCGCGGCTGGCGGGGTGGTCGTCGCCAGTCGACGCGGGTGACTCCTTGCTCGGGGTGAGTCCCGTGCCGCCGGTGACGATGTGAATTCGCGACGAGTACGGCCCCGCGCCGCCAGATCGGGACTGGTGGCACGGGGCCGTATTCGTGCCCGGAGCGGTTCGCCTCGCTCCGCCGACGCGGGGGTGTCTGCGACGGGTGGTCGCGGCGTCCGCGCACCAGCGGTCCGCTTCCGGTGTTCGACAGTGGTCGACCGATGACGGCCGAGGAAATGGACGTCGAGGTTCGTGACCACATCGAAGAACGGGCGGCGCGCCGGTGATCGTCGTTGTCGTCGCGGACACGTCGGCGCTCTTCGCGGGCTTCGATAGCGGGCAGCCCGCCGACGGGTGGTGACCTCGACGGCGTCAGTCGAACAGGCTCGTCTCCGAACGAATCTCCAGCAGCTCGTACACCGGCCGTCCGCGCCTGCCGTCGATCGTGGTCGTGCGCACCACCCGCAGGCGGGTGGTGACCGGGCGGTCGAGGTTGAGCTTGATCTCGTCGAGCAGGTCGGGCGAGACGGCTCCCTGGATGGTGCCGCCGGTGTCACGCTCGAGGTAGAAGATGCGCCGCCGCGTGCGGACGCCGTCCAGCCTGCCGGTCACCGTTTCGTAGCCGACGTCCTCGCGTGACTCGCGCAGGCTGCCCTGGAGCACCTTCGCCTGCTCGGTGGTCATGCTGCGCATCAGTTCCTCCCCCGACGTCGGCAGCAGGGACAGGCCGATGCTCGAGGTTTTCGTGACGGCGTTGACGATGTCGCTCACCGCGTTGCGCACGGTGTCGCGTTGCAGCAGCACCGCGTCGAGTGCTCCGTCGTCGGAGCCGTTCGCGGGCAGGAAATCGCACAGCTCCTTCACCGCGCGCTCGGACAACGTCTCGATGCCGTCCGAGATGAGCGCGTCCGGCTCCGTGGTCTCCGGGAAGCCGAAGAACATCGCGTTACCCGCCTGGCCGCGCTGGATGAGCGGCGCCTTCTCGCGGTCCGCTGGCTGTACCGAGGTGATCTCGGTCTGCGGGTTGCGCACGATGTGCCCGATCTTGGCGGTCGCGTCCTGGAGGGCCCTGCTGATGTCGGAGGAGGTGTAGGCGTCAAGGCGGGACGAATCGAGCATCGCCACCCGCAACAGCGGCGAGCGCGCACTGCGCTCGAACTTCGCGTGGGCGGCCTGCGCCGAGGCGCGCGCGAGGTCGTCGAGCCAGGTGCCGCCGGGGATGTTCTCGGCGAGGACTCGGAAGTTCACCAGGCCACCTCCGCGAATCCCTTGAGAGTTCCGGGGACCGGGCCCCGCGCCCAGACGGCCTCCCACGCGTCCTCGTCGCCGGGGCGGCACAGGAAGCCGTCCAGCAGCCCGCTGACCGGCTGGACCTGATCCAGATAGGTCACGGGCTGTTCGGCGATCACACCGCGCAGCGTCAGCAAACCGTAGAGCATGGAGCGGGCGCGGCCGTCGAGGCGCTTGAGCGCGCCCCACTCGTCCGGGATGAGTACGACGTCCACGTCACGCGGGACGTCGGCCGTGCGCACGACGAGCCCGCCGCCGACCCAGGCCCGCCCCGACGGGATCAGCCGGTAGACCACGCCAAGGTAGCCGCTGAGCGCGCTGAACAGCAGTTCGCGGTCGTTGCGGTGCGGGGCGTCCCACACCAGGCGCTCGTAGATGTCGGAGAGGTCGGCCGGATGCCGCCCGGGCGGGAGAACGTTCTCCGACGTCCAGTACGGAAGCGGCATGCACATTCCTTACCTACTGCCGAAGGGAGGGCCGCCGCAGAACTTATCAGCCCGGACGTCTAGTGCTCGCGCCGACGTTGTTCCTCCTCGCGCGCGGTGTCCCGCTCGTCGGGCCACTCGTTGCGGCTGTGCCAGTCCGCTGAGCCGAGCGGGAGCACCCCGTACCTGCGGCCCTCGTCGGGCGGCTCCGCGGTGGAGCCGCCCGACGACGTCTCGGAGGGCGGGC
>NZ_KB912640.1:445504-453421 GCF_000383795.1 Saccharomonospora saliphila YIM 90502 | reverse complement strand
GTGAGACCCGCCGGCAGGAGCCGGGCCTTGCCGCCGTGCGCGCGGGCCTGCACGTGCCCGGGGACCTCTCCGTCGACAACCGTCGGCTGCTGGGCTCGTTGGGCACGGCGTGCCGGGCGCGCGGGGTGAGCTTCGTCGCCGAGGCCGTCTCCGATCTCGCGGCCGAGCGGGTGCGGACCCGCTCGGGCACCCACTCGTTCGACGCGGTCGTGCTCGCCGCCGGGGCACACAGCGCCCGCCTGCATCCGGAGCTGGCCGACCGGGTGCGACCGCTCAAGGGCGAGATCGTGCGCTTGCGGCCGCGCCGGACGACCGTGCCGCCGCCCCGGCACACCGTGCGGGCCTCCGTGGAGGGCAGGCCGATCTATCTGGTGCCCCGGGCCGACGGCGAACTGGTCCTCGGCGCCACGCAGTACGAGGCGGGCTACGACACCGCCGTCACGGTGCGGGGCGTGCGGGAGTTGCTGGACGCGGCCGAACGGGTATTCCCCGGTGTCGCCGAATACGAGCTGGCCGAGAGCACGGCCGGGCTGCGCGCGGGCAGCGCCGACAACCTGCCATACCTCGGTGTGCTCGGCGACGGCGTGTACGCGGCGACCGGGCACCACCGCAACGGCCTGTTGCTGGCGCCCGTGACGGCGGACGCGGTCGTGGCCTGGCTCGCCGGGGCCGAACTTCCTCGGGGCGCGGCGAGCGCGCACCCGAGCCGGAACAGAGAGGAAGCGGTGCGATGAACGTGCACGTCAACGGCGAATCACGGCAGGTGCCCGACGAGAGCACCGTCGCCGACGTGCTGGCGACGACCTGGGGCGACGCCAAGGGCGTCGCGGTGGCACTGGACGGCGAGGTCGTCCGCCGGGGCCGCTGGCCCGAGGTCACGGTGCACGACGGGGCGCGACTGGAGATCCTGACCGCGGTGCAGGGAGGCTGACCACCGACGATGACGACCGCCGACGACGCCGGTTCCCACGGCGACCACCTTGTGATCAACGACCACAAACTCACCTCGCGCCTGATCATCGGCACGGGCGGGGCGGGCAACCTCAGTGTGCTGGAGCGCGCGCTCGTGGCCTCCGGGACCGAGCTGACCACCGTGGCCCTGCGCCGCGCCGACGCCGAGGGCGGGTCCGGTGTGCTGGACCTGCTGCGCAGGCTCGGCATCGAGGTGCTGCCCAATACCGCCGGATGCCGAAGCGCGGCCGAGGCGCTGCTGACCGCGCGGCTGGCCCGCGAGGCGCTCGGCACGGACCTCGTCAAGCTGGAGGTCCACGCCGACGACCGGACCCTGCTGCCCGACCCGGTGGAGACCTTGGACGCGGCCGAGCAGCTCGTGGCCGACGGGTTCACCGTTCTGGCCTACACCAACGACGACCCCGTGCTGGCGCTGCGCCTCGAGGAAGCCGGATGCGCCGCCGTCATGCCGCTGGGGTCGCCGATCGGCACGGGGCTGGGCATCCGCAACCCGCACAACATCGAGCTGATCGTCGCGCGCGCGGGTGTGCCGATCATCCTGGACGCCGGGATCGGCACCGCTTCCGACGCGGCGCTGGCGATGGAGCTGGGTTGCGACGGGGTGCTGCTGTCCACGGCGGTGACCCGGGCGCAGGACCCGGAGCGTATGGCGCACGCCATGCGCTCGGCCGTCAACGCCGGGCGCATGGCCCGGCAGGCGGGCCGGATTCCGCAACGGTTCTGGGCGCAGGCGTCGAGCCCGCCGCGCTGATCGAGGCACCGCCCATGACCGTCGTCCAGCACGTCGGCATCGTGCCGGGCGGTTCGCCGGGTTCGTCACCAGGGCGCACGCTCGACCACGTAAAGTGAGCGCCGCTTCGGCGGAGCACCGCGCCGGGGCAGGGCGGAGCGCGTGAATGGAGGAGCCCGAAGTGAGCACCTCGGCACAGGACGTACCCGGCAGGCTGTTCCTCACGATCGGCAGGCTGTCGCGGTCACTGCGCCAGGCCAGCGCTCCCGGCCCCGGGCACGGGGCGATCTCGGCGCTGGCGACGCTGGCCACGTTCGGGCGGCTGCGGCTGGGCGATCTCGCCGCCAAGGAGGGCGTGGCGGCGGCGACGATGTCGCGCATCGTGTCCGCGCTGGCCGAGAACGGCTACGTGAGCCGGGAGTCCGACCCCGTCGACCGCAGGGCGTGGCTGGTGGCCGTCACCGATGAGGGGCAACGTTTGCTCTCCGGTGTCACCGCCACCCGGATCAACGAGCTGAGCAGGCGTATCGACCGTCTCTCGCCCGAGCACCGTGAGGCGCTCGCCGCCGCCGTCCCCGCCTTGGAGGCCCTGCTCTCCGACGACGAGGCCCCGTAGTACAGCGAGTGGAGCCGTTCGTGCGGGCAGGTCAGGAGCGGTTCTCCTCAGCGATGCGCCAGAACGCCGAGACCGGGCCGACCTTGGCACCCATCGGGTAGGAGTGCCGTACGGCGTTTCCCACGTACCACTTGCCGAGGCGGGCCGCCTCCGCCACCGGCATGCCGCGCGCGAGCCCGGCGGTGAACGCCGAGGCCATCGCGTCGCCCGCGCCGTGCGTGTGCGGGGTGTCGAGCCGGGGACCGCGCAGTTCGGTGAACGTCGTGCCGTCGTAGAGCAGGTCGACGCACTCCGGGTCGTCGGCGAGGTGTCCGCCCTTGACGAGCACGTGGCGCGGGCCCAGTTCGTGCAACGCGACCGCGGCGTCGCGCATCCGCTCGCGGCGGGTGACCTCGATACCGGTGAGCAGGCGCACCTCGTCCAGGTTCGGCGTGACGGCCGTGGCCCGGGGCAGCAGGTCGTCGCGCAGGGCGGTCAGCCCGGCATCGTCGAACAGCGGCGTGCCGTGCATCGAGGCGGCGACCGGGTCGACCACGAACGGAACACCGTTCTCGCCGCCGATGCCCGCGTCCTCGCAGGCCCTGGCCACCGCGCGGATGATCTCGGCGGACGCCAGCATGCCCGTTTTGGCGGCCTGTAGGCCCATGTCGGCGGCCACCGCCTCGATCTGCCCGGCGACCACGCGTGCCGGGACGTCGGAGCGGTCGTGCACGCCGAGAGTGTTCTGCACCGTGACCGCCGTGACGGCCACGAGCCCGTGCACCCCGCACGTGAGGAAGGTCCGCAGGTCCGCCTCCAATCCGGCGGCACCTCCGGAATCGGAACCGGCGATGGTCAGCGCGGCGGGAGGTTGCTCGTCGCTCATGCCCCCAGTGTCACCCACACCTCAGCCCGCGCGGGCGGGCCGGTGCACGGGCAGCGCGCGGTCGGCCGTCGTCGGCAGGTCACGGTCATGAGGCGGGCGGTCCCGGCGTGCCCTCCGGCGCCAGCCGCCAGAACGGCGAGACCGGGCCGATGCCTCCGCCGAGCGGGTAGGACTCGGCCACGCACCGCTCGATGAACGCCTTGCCCGCCGACACCGCGTCACCGACACCGAGCCCCTTCGCCAGGAAGGCCGTGACCGCCGCGGCCAGCGTGTCGCCGCCGCCGTGGGTGTGCGCGGTGTCGTGGCGCGGCCCGTCGAGTTCGATGCGGTGGGTGCCGTCGGAGAGCAGGTCCACACAACGCGGGCTGCCGTCGAGGTGGCCGCCCTTGACCAGCGCCCAGCGCGGTCCCAGTTCGAGCAGCGCGTCGGCGGCGTCCCGCTGGCTGTCGGCATCGGTGACCTCCACGCCGGTGAGCAGCCGCACCTCGTCCAGGTTCGGGGTGACCAGCGTGGCGCGGGGGAACAGCTCCGTGCGGATCGCCTCGAGCGCCTCCTCGCGCAGCAGGGCGTCGCCGTGCATGGACGCCGCCACCGGGTCCACGACCAGCGGCGCCGACTCGCCACCCGCGCCGAGGCCGATCTCGTCGGCGGTGGCGGCCACCGCGCGAATGATCTCGGCGGTGGCCAGCATCCCGGTCTTCGCCGCGTCCACGCCCATGTCGCTCGCAACCGTTCGCATCTGCGCGGTCACCACCTCGACCGGGATCTCGGTGAACCCGTGCACGCCGAGCGAATTCTGTACCGTGACCGCCGTCACGGCGGTCATCCCGTGCACACCGCAGGCGAAGAACGTGCGCAGGTCGGCCTGAATGCCCGCGCCACCGCCGGAGTCGGAGCCCGCGATCGTGAGCGCCGTCCTCGGTGTCTCGGTCACGACCGCTCCTCGACCGGGAGGTAGACCCGGTTGCCGTGCTCGGCGAACTCCTCCGACTTCTCCCGCATACCCGCCTCAATGGCCTCCACACTGGACAGTCCGTTCTCCTCCGCGTACCGCCGGACGTCCTGGGTGATGCGCATGGAGCAGAACTTCGGCCCGCACATCGAGCAGAAGTGCGCGGTCTTGGCGGGCTCGGCGGGTAACGTCTCGTCGTGGTAGGCGCGCGCGGTGTCCGGGTCGAGCGAGAGGTTGAACTGATCGTTCCACCGGAACTCGAACCGCGCCGTGGACAGCGCGTCGTCCCACTCCCGCGCGCGGGGGTGCCCCTTGGCCAGGTCGGCGCTGTGCGCGGCGATCTTGTAGCTGATCACGCCGGTCTTCACGTCGTCGCGGTTGGGCAGGCCGAGGTGCTCCTTCGGCGTGACGTAGCAGAGCATCGCCGTTCCGTGCCAGCCGATCTGGGCGGCTCCGATCGCCGAGGTGATGTGGTCGTAGGCGGGCGCGATGTCGGTGGCCAGCGGGCCGAGCGTGTAGAACGGCGCCTCGCCGCACAGTCGCTCCTCCCGCTCCACGTTCTCCTTGATCTTGTGGAGCGGCACGTGCCCCGGGCCCTCGATCATCACCTGCACGTCGTGTTCGCGGGCGATGTGGGTGAGTTCGCCGAGGGTCTCCAGTTCGGCGAACTGGGCGGGGTCGTTGGCGTCGGCGATCGACCCGGGGCGCAGGCCGTCGCCGAGCGAGAACGTGACGTCGTAGGAACGCAGGATCTCGCACAGTTCCGAGAAATGCGTGTAGAGGAACGACTCACGGTGGTGGGCAAGGCACCACGCGGCCATGATCGACCCGCCCCGGGAGACGATGCCGGTGACGCGCCGCGCGGTGAGCGGGACGTAGCGCAGCAGCACGCCCGCGTGGACGGTCATGTAGTCCACGCCCTGCTCGCATTGTTCGATCACCGTGTCGCGGTAGATCTCCCACGACAGCTTCTCGGGCTCGCCGTTCACCTTCTCCAGGGCCTGGTAGATCGGCACGGTGCCCACCGGGACCGGGGAGTTGCGCAGGATCCACTCGCGCGTGTCGTGGATGCGCTTGCCCGTGGACAGGTCCATGATCGTGTCGGCGCCCCAGCGGGTCGCCCACACCAGCTTGTCGACCTCCTCCTCGACCGACGACCACACGGCCGAGTTGCCCATGTTGGCGTTGACCTTCACGAGGAAGTTCTTGCCGATGATCATCGGCTCGGACTCCGGGTGCTTGCGGTTGACCGGAATCACGGCGCGCCCGCGCGCCACTTCCGAGCGCACGTACTCGGGATCGAGCCGCTCGCGGGCGGCGACGAACTCCATCTCCCGCGTGATGACTCCCGCCTTCGCCCAGCCGAGCTGGGTGTCGTGCGCACGCCCGGCGATCCAGTCCGATCGCGACGGAGAGAGTCCGCTGTGGACGTCAATGGTCGCGTCCGGATCGGTGTACGGGCCCGAGGTGTCGTAGACGTCGAGGTGTTCACCGTTCGACAGGTCGATGCGCCGTGCCGGGACCCGCAGGCCCGAGGCGGTGTCGTGGTAGACCTTGCGTGAGCCGGTGATCGGCCCGGTGGTGACGTGCGGCTCGGCACGCACAGCGTCGTTGTCCAGCGTCGTCACGACGGAATTCACTCCCTACGCCGGCATTACCCGGTCAGGTTCGTGCGGTCGGCGGCGCCGGGTCCGGTCCATCGGACACCAGCCGCCCTCTCAGCCCGCCATGGCGCGAGCTCCCGCGATGTGCTGTTGTCTCCTGTGACCCTGCCACGCCACGTCGCCCGGGACAACCCGCCACCCGGGTCACCGCGGAATCCGTGCCGAGGTTCCGGCGGATGCGTGTCCGCCCGGCCGGATCAGCGCCGGCCTCCGGCGTGAGCGATGCCGACCCCCGGGGGACCGGCCGCGTCGCGGCGGCTGTCAGCCCTCGGGGAGCCAGGAGTGTCCCGGTACGCCCCACTTGTTGGCCTTGAGCATCTTCTTGGCGGAGCGGGCGTGGCGGCCGACCAGCCGGTCCAGGTACAGGTAGCCGTTGAGGTGGTCGGTCTCGTGCTGGAGGCAGCGGGCGAAGTACCCGGTGCCCTCCACCTCGATCTCGCTGCCGTCGAGGTCACGCCCGGTGACCTTCGCCCACGACGCTCGCCCGGTCGGGTACGACTCACCGGGCACGGACAGACAGCCCTCCCAGTCGTCGTCCGGGTCCGGCATCGTCTCGGGCACCTCGGAGGTCTCCAGCACCGGGTTCACCACGAGCCCCTTGTGCCGCACGCCCTGGTCGTCGGGGCAGTCGTAGACGAACACTCGCAGGTCGACACCGATCTGGTTGGCGGCGAGACCCACGCCCTCCGCCGCGTACATCGTCTCGAACATGTCGTCGACGAGCGTGGCGAGGTCGGCGTCGAACGCCTCGACCTCCCGGGTGCGCGTGTGCAGGACGGGATCGCCCGCGATGCGGATGGCGTGGATGGTCACGGTCGGTCATCCTAGGTCAGCCCCGCCACCCGGACGCGCCGGGCATGGTACGGGCTTTCGCGTCGTCGTCGTGATCTAATGACACGGCGCGATCATCGTGCGCGCAGTCACGTGAGGTGCCCGAGTCGACGAGGAGCCAGATGGACGCCGCGGAGTCGACGGCCCCGGACGGTCGGCCGTCCCCGCCGGCCGAGTCCGAGGACGGCCTGTCCCAGCGCGAGAAGGACGTGCTCGCTTTCGAGCGCCAGTGGTGGCGGTACGCGGGCGCCAAGGAGCAGGCGATCCGCGACCGGTTCGGCGTGTCCCCGACGCGCTACTACCAGATCCTGAACAAGCTCATCGACAAGCAGGAAGCCATGCGTGCGGACCCGATGCTGGTCAAACGGCTTCGGAAAGTGCGCGCCTCCCGGCAGCGCGCCCGCGCGGCACGGCGGTTGGGGATTGAACTGCCATGAGCATTTTCGACGGAGTGTCCAGGCCGATGCGCGCGACGGGGCTGGGGCTGCTCGCGGTGGCCGTCGTGGCGGCCGCGCTCGGCGGCGTCTCGCTCGTGACCGGTGACGACCCGACCGACACGGCGGCCACCGAGACCGCCGACTCCCGGCCCGGCGAGGGCGGGGGAGAGGGCTCCCGCGAGCAGGGGCCCGGCGACGGCGCACAGGACGACGGCGACACCGACGGCACCCCGGGCGAGGGTGGCGGTGACGAGGACGACGACCGGGATCGCGGCGATGCGGGGGACGGCACCGACGGTGCCGGTGGTGACGACCCGGACACCGGTGGCGGGAGTGACGGCGACCCCGGAAACGCCCAGGACCAGCGCGTGTCGGTGGAGGACGCGCCGGTGCGCGTCTACAACAACAGCGACATCTCCGGCCTCGCGTCCGACACGGGTGACGACCTGCGGGCACGTGGATGGAACGTCGTGGAGGTCGCGAACTACGCGGACGGCATCATCCCCGCGAGCACGGTGTACTTCCGGCCGGGCACGGACGAGGAGCCGCTGGCCCACGCGCTCGCGGAGGACTTCGGCATGCGGGTCGAACCGCGTTTCGAGGGCATCGCCGACGCCAGCGAGGGCGTGATCGTCATCGTGACCCGGGACTACGACGGCCCGGTGGACCCCAAGTAGTTCCCTCCGGCCGGTACACCGCACCGCCGCGCGGCCGCACGCGGGATGACGTTCCCGCGTTCCCGGGCACCGGGCGCATCGGGCCTCGCCGCGGCCGGGTGGTCACCGGGAGTCGGCGTAGGTCTCCAGCGCGGCGAGCTGAGCCCGGTCGAGCGATGGCCGCACCACCCGCC
>NZ_KB912640.1:442724-445404 GCF_000383795.1 Saccharomonospora saliphila YIM 90502 | reverse complement strand
TGATCACGGCGGTGTGCGGCGCGGTCATCGTGTGTGCTCCCCTGCCGCGTCCGCCTCGACGACCGCGACGGCCCGCGGCGACGAACGGTGTCCCGGCAGGGTGCATGGGGGGCAGGGTGTCACGGACAAGGCGCGCGGCGTGGCCGAGCGAGTTGGCGCTCATGCGCGCCGATTTTTCCGTATGGACGGGCCGGGCGGCGTCCGGCCCCCGACGTCGCACGCCGCCCGGCCGCGGACCGTCGATGGTAGGCGGCCGATCGGGTGTTTCTCACCTGCCGTGCGAGAACCGTTACCAACCGTTGTCGTTGTCGCTGCCGTAGCCGTTCGGGCCGGCCTGGCGCACGTCAGAGCAGCAGGACGTCGACCTCCTCGCCCTCCGGCGCGCGCGTGACGTCCTCGGGCAGCACGATGAGGCAGTTCGCCTGGGTGAACGCCGCGAGCAGGTGTGAACCCGGCCCGCCGCGCGGGCCCACGACGCCGGTCACCTGGGCGCCGCCCGGCTCGCCCGGGGTGTAGTGCCCGCGCCGGAACTGGCGCTTGCCGCCCGGCGAGGACAGCGTCTCGGTCAGCCGGGCTCGCACCCGGTGGCGGTCCACGTGCGTGTGTCCGAGCGCCGACAGCAGCGCGGGCCGCAGGAACGCCTCGAACGACACCAGCACGCTCACCGGGTTGCCCGGCAGCGTCACCACGGGCACCCCGTTCCAGCGACCGCGGCCCTGCGGGCCGCCCGGCTGCACGGCCACCCTGGTGAACCGCACACCCACCTCGGTGAGCGCGTCCTTGACCACCTCGTAGGCCCCCGCGCTGACCCCGCCGGAGGTGACGACGAGGTCCACCTCGTCCAGGCGCGGTTCCACGGCCGCCCGGAACGCCGCGACGTCGTCGGCCACGCTGCGCACCGTCTCCACGCGGCAACCCAGCGCGGTGAGGGCGGCGTGCAGCATGACCCCGTTCGACTCGTAGATCTGGCCGTAGCGCAGCTCGTCCGGTGGCAGCACCAGCTCCGTTCCGGTCGAGACCACCAGCACGGTCGGCGGGTCGTACACCGCCAGCCGGTCCTGGCCGACCGCCGAAGCCAGCCCGAGATGCGCGGGCCCCAGCACGGTGCCCGCGCGCAACGCGGTCGAGCCCTCCGGCACGTCCTCGCCGGTGCGCCGGATGTGCGCGCCGGTCTCGGCCCGCGCGAAGATCCGGACCCGCTCGGTGCCGCCGTCCGTGCGTTCCACCATGACGACGCTGTCCGCGCCGGGCGGCATCGGCGCCCCGGTCATGATCCGGTGCGCCGAGCCGGGGCGAAGGTCCGGTATGTCGGTGCGGCCCGCCGGGATGTCGGCGGAGACGGGCAGTTCGACCGGGGCGTCCGGGCCCGCGTCCGCGACGTCGGCGGCGCGGACGGCGTACCCGTCCATGGCCGAGTTGTCGAACGGCGGGAGCGACACGCCCGCGCGTACGTCGTGGGCCAGCACGAGGCCCGCGCACTCGGCCGTCGGCCGGTGCACGACGGGGCGCATGCCGAGCAGCTCGGTGACCGCGGCACGGTGTTCGTCAACGGAGATCACGTGGACCATCCTCCCGCCGGACGGTGAGCGTGCCAAACTCTGCGTCCGCAGCCTTCGAGATCCTCAAGGGGGACCAACAGGTGCAGGTGCGAATCCGGCATGAGCCGTCCGCGCTGGTGACCCGGTCGCTGGCCCGGACGCAGCAGAGGTAGGCCATGCGGGTACACACGCGACACACGCCGTCGTTCGGGGTCGCCCGCGTCGTCCTCGTCGGCGGTGAGGGCGTCGAGGCCGACCCCGGCACGCTACTGGCGTCCAGCTACGGCGTCACCAGCGCGCGGCGGGACCGCGCCGGGACGGTCGTGTTCACCGCGCCGCCGCAGGGCGGCTGGGTGGACCTGGCGCCCGGCAGGGCCGGGGACGTCTACCCCCTTGAACTCGGCGGGAACACCGGCTGGGCGGTGGCGACCGACGCCGTGCTGGCAAGGCCCGCCTCGGTGCGCGCCGACCACCCGTGGCCCGCGTTGCAATCCCTCTTCGGTGGAGACACCGGGTTCCTGCGCCACTACAGCGGAACCGGCCCGCTGGTGCTCACCGCGCGCGGGCCCGTCGACTCGCTGACGGTGGAGCAGGGCGAGGTGATCACGGTGAATCCGTTGTTCGTGCTCGCCGTCCCCGACTCGGTGGGGATTCGCCTGCGCGCGGTCGACCCGTCGGCGACGCAGTCGGTGCGGACCGGTGAAGGGCTGGCGCTCGACGTCGCCGGACCGGGGACGGTGCTGGTACAGACGCGGGCCCGCCGGTGAGCGGCCCGATTACCGCGAATTGACCATTGCCCTCACGCGTTTCTCAGGTAGCGTGATCGTCGCTCGAGGACGCGGCGGGTGCGCCGGTCGCGTTTCGGTTTGTCACAAGGAGGACGCCGTGGCAGTCGGCACGGTCAAATGGTTCAACGCGGAAAAGGGCTACGGGTTCATCGAGTCGCCCGAGGGCCCGGACGTGTTCGTCCACTACTCCGCCATTCAGGCGGAGGGATTCCGGACCCTCGACGAGGGCGACCGGGTGGAATTCGAGATCACCGCAGGGCGCGACGGCCGGAGCCAGGCCGCGGACGTCCGCAAGGTGTCGTAACCGTCGTCCGCGGTCGGCGCCGGTGCGGGCCGTGCCGGCGCCGACCGCCC
>NZ_KB912640.1:432394-442624 GCF_000383795.1 Saccharomonospora saliphila YIM 90502 | reverse complement strand
GGCGCCCGCCCTGGTGCACGCGGGCCTGGGACCGCCGTAGCGGCCCCCGCCGCGCTCCCCGCGCCGACCCCCCTGCTTGCACTCTCACCCCGAGAGTGCTAAACACGGAATTGGCACTCGCCACCGTCGAGTGCCAGGCGGTCGGTCGCCGACCACCGCCTGAAGGTCGGGACGGTGAGGCCACGTTCGCCTGAGCGAACTGGTCGTCCGTCGCGGGCACCGAGCCTGGCCGAGGACGTGTCCTGACTACCGGAGGACCACACCGCAATGGCCAAACTGATTGCGTTCGACGAGGACGCCCGCCGCGGGCTCGAGCGGGGCCTCAACACCCTCGCCGAGGCCGTCAAGGTGACGCTCGGCCCCCGTGGCCGCAACGTCGTGCTCGAGAAGAAGTGGGGCGCGCCGACGATCACCAACGACGGTGTCTCGATCGCGAAGGAGATCGAGCTCGAGGACCCGTGGGAGAAGATCGGCGCGGAACTCGTCAAGGAAGTCGCCAAGAAGACCGACGACGTCGCCGGTGACGGCACCACCACCGCCACCGTGCTCGCCCAGGCCCTCGTCAAGGAGGGGCTGCGCAACGTCGCCGCCGGTGCCGACCCCATCGCGCTGAAGCGCGGCATCGAGCAGGCCGTCGAGGCTGTCACCGAGCAGCTGCACAAGATGGCCACCGAGGTCGAGACCAAGGAGCAGATCGCCGCCACCGCGTCGATCTCCGCGGCCGACCGCACGATCGGTGACCTGATCGCCGAGGCGCTCGACAAGGTCGGCAAGGAAGGCGTCGTCACCGTCGAGGAGTCGAACACCTTCGGACTCGAGCTGGAACTCACCGAGGGTATGCGCTTCGACAAGGGCTACGTGTCCGGCTACTTCGCCACCGACGCGGAGCGCCAGGAAGCCGTTCTCGAGGACCCCTACGTCCTGCTGTTCGGGTCGAAGATCTCGAACGTCAAGGACATGCTGCCGCTCCTCGAGAAGGTCATGCAGTCCAACAAGCCGCTGCTGATCATCGCCGAGGACGTCGAGGGTGAGGCTCTGGCCACCCTGGTCGTCAACAAGATCCGCGGCACCTTCAAGTCCGTCGCCGTCAAGGCCCCGGGCTTCGGTGACCGCCGGAAGGCGATGCTGCAGGACATGGCCATCCTCACGGGCGGCCAGGTCATCAGCGAGGACGTCGGCCTCAAGCTGGAGAACGCCGACATCTCCCTGCTGGGTCAGGCCCGCAAGGTCGTCGTGACCAAGGACGAGACCACCATCGTCGAGGGCGCGGGCGACGCGGACCAGATCCAGGGCCGGGTCAACCAGATCCGCGCCGAGATCGAGAACAGCGACTCCGACTACGACCGGGAGAAGCTGCAGGAGCGGCTGGCCAAGCTGGCCGGTGGTGTCGCGGTCATCAAGGCCGGTGCCGCCACCGAGGTCGAGCTGAAGGAGCGCAAGCACCGCATCGAGGACGCGGTGCGCAACGCCAAGGCCGCCGTTGAGGAGGGCATCGTCGCCGGTGGTGGCGTGGCCCTGCTCCAGGCGTCCAAGGCCGCGTTCGACAGCCTCACGCTGTCCGGCGACGAGTCGACCGGCGCGAACATCGTCAAGATCGCCGTGGAGGGCCCGCTCAAGCAGATCGCCGTCAACAGCGGTCTCGAGGGCGGCGTCGTGGTGGAGAAGGTCAAGACCCTGCCGCAGGGTCAGGGCCTCAACGCCGCCACCGGCGAGTACGAGGACCTGGTCAACGCGGGCGTCATCGACCCCGCCAAGGTGACCCGGTCCGCACTCCAGAACGCCGCGTCGATCGCCGGTCTGTTCCTGACCACCGAGGCCGTGGTCGCGGACAAGCCGGAGAAGAACAACGGCGGCGGGGGCGACCCCACCGGCGGCATGGGCGGCATGGAAGGCATGATGTGAGTCCTGCCGCATAGCGAAGGCCCGGTCCCGTCAGGGGCCGGGCCTTTTCGCTGTTCCGGGCGGTTCGCGTGCGCGCCGGGTGCGCCGAACGGAACCGTGTGGCGCCGTGCGGCGTCTCTGTTACTGAGCATCGATAAGTTAATGCCCATAACGGAGGTGTACGGTGCGTTCGTGGTGTCGAGCGACGGGCTTGTTCGGAGCGCTCTGTCTGTGCGTCGTGGTGACCGCGTGCGGCGGTGAGGACCCGGAGGAACGGGAGCGAGACGAGGCGAGTGCGGCGGGCGCGTCGCCCAGTACGTCGTCGTCCCGGGCTCCCTCACCGACCCGGTTCGATCCACCTCGCGAGTTCGCACCCGAGGGAGAGCTCGTCGCCGAGGGCGAGGGGTATGCCGTGGCCGGGGACGCGGTGGTTTCGGTCGTCGACCCGTCGCTCGACGGGGGAGACGCCGAGGAATCCGATTCCGTGGTCAGTGTGCGTGTCCGCGGGATGGATGGTCGCGTTCGGACCGAGTTCAGAACGCCCTTCGGGACGGCACACGAGTGGAACGGGCCGTTCGCCGAGTACACCCTCGGCGGACCGGCCACCGCTACGCTGGGTGACCGCCATGTCGTCCTGCTCGCGGGCACACGGGTGATCGAGGGGTCCGGTACCTACCGAGACCAGTACGACTACGTCTTCCGAGCCCACGACGCAGGGACCGGCGACAAGGTCTGGCAACGCGTGGTCGAGGTGGACTCCGGCGCGGGAGTGTCGCACCAGGTGATCGGCGCGAACAGCGAGTACACCGTGATCGAGACCGCCTCGAAAACCTACGTGCTGCGCACCTCGGACGGCGAGACCGTGTGGTCCTCCGCCGACATCGATCCCGTCGTACTGGCCGGGGACACGCTGGTCGTCCACGAGGAGACGGGGTTCACCTCGGCCCGGCCCGTCGGGCTCGACGCGGCAGACGGCGACCGTCTCTGGGAGGGGCCGGGGGTGGACTACGTGAGTGGGACTCTGGCCGACCAGATCTCGGTCGTGACACCGACCACGGTGGTGCTGCGGGCCAAGCAGGCCGACGGCGCCGGCTCGGTGCACGAGACGTACCTGGTGAGCGTCGACGACGGGTCGGTCCGCGAGACGCTCGAAGGGGAGTGGTCGTGCCGGCACGGGACGGACACGATCGTCTGCGGCACCGGGGGCGGAATGGTGGCCTTCGACGCCGAGAGCGTCGAAACGCTGTGGGAACTGCCGGACGACCGGCGCGAGGCGCCCACACTGCACGCCGTGCACAACGGCGTCGTCTACGTCTCCTCCTCGGACGGGCTGATGACACTGGACGCCCGTAGCGGCTCGGACCTCGACCACGGGCTGGGTCTGTCGGGCGGCCGGATCGTGGATGTCCGTCCCGGCTACGCCCTGGTCGAGTGGGACGGGGACGGCTCGCCTCCACGGCTGCGCGCGCACCGCGCCGTCGGGTGACCACCTCTTCCGTGGAACGCCGTCGCACGCCGCCGTGCGCCCCGGGTAACGGCCGCCGCCGGGGGCGCGGTCGTTTCGCTCCGGGCCCCGGACGGGTATCCCCCGACCGGTACCCACCGTGAAAGGAGTGATGAGCGTGGCGGACACACTCACCGGTCGTCGGGTCGCGTTCGTGGCGGCGCCCGAGGGCACCGAACAGATCGAGCTGACCGAACCGTGGAAGGCGGTCGAGGACGCCGGTGGTCGCCCCGAGCTGATTTCCCTCCAGCCCGGCAGCATTCAGGCCTTCAACCATCTGGACAAGGGGGACACCTTCACCGTCGACAAGGTCATCACCGAAGCGTCGGTGGACGATTACGACGGGTTGGTGCTCCCGGGTGGCGTGGCGAACCCGGACATGCTGCGCACCAATCCGAACGCGGTGCGCTTCGTCGGCGAGTTCTTCTCCCAGCAGAAGCCCGTCGCCGTCATCTGCCACGGCCCCTGGACGTTGATCGAGGCCGATGTCGTGCGCGGACGCCGGATGACGTCCTATCCGAGCTTGAAGACGGATCTGCGCAACGCGGGCGCGGAGTGGGTCGACGAGGAGGTCGTGACCGACAACGGCCTGGTCTCCAGCCGCAAACCCGATGACCTGCCCGCCTTCTGCGACAAGCTCGTCGAGGAGATCGCCGAGGGCAAGCACACCAAGCAGGCGGCCGGCGCCTGACGGTGTGGTGACGGCGGTGCCCACCCCGACGCCGCCGTCACCGCGTCTCGTCCCCCGGTGCCGGTCGCCGGGGGCGAGCACCGACCTTGTCGGCCAGCGCGACCGCGTCCCCCGGCGCCTTGACCTTCGCGTCGTTGTCGAAGTACACGAACACGTCCAGCCCGGCGGCCTGCCACCCGGTCACCCGGCGCGCCCAGCTTTCCAGGGCCACGTCGCTGTAGCCGCTGGTGTAAAGCTCCACGTCGCCGTGCAGCCGCACGTACACGAAATCAGCCGTGACCTCGTCCAGGAACGGCCACGTTCCCGCCGTGTCCGCGACGACGAGGGAAATGTCGTGTTCCCGCAGCAGGTCAGGGCACCGGCGTGCGAGAAAGCTGGGGTGGCGCACCTCGAGGGCGTGGCGGAGCGGCCGGTCGGCGTCGATGGCGAGGTACGGGGGGAAGGTGAGCTTGTCGTCGTGGCCGCGCGCCAGCTCGGCCGCCTCGGCGGTGGTGCGGGGCAGGAGCGCGAAGAAGGCCGCGAGCCGATCCGGGTCGAACGCCATCCGGGGCGGCAGCTGCCAGAGCACGGGGCCGAGTTTCCGGCCGAGCGCGAGCACTCCGGAGGCGAAGAAGTTCGCCAGTGGCGCCTCGACCGACCGGAGCTGTTTCATGTGGGTGATGAAACGTCCGCCCTTGACGGCGAACACGAAGTCGTCCGGGGTCTCGTCATGCCACCGTCGGTAGCGTTCGGGCCGTTGCAGCGAGTAGAACGACCCGTTGATCTCCACGGTGTTCACCCGGTGCGCGAGGTATTCCAGCTCGCGTCGCCGCGGCAGTCCCTCCGGGTAGAACACGCCGCGCCAGGCCGGATAGATCCAGCCGGACGTCCCCACCCGCGCAGTCACGTCACAGCGGGCGCAACAGGTCGTCGGCGTCCACGATCCGGTAGGCGTAGCCCTGTTCGGCCAGGAAGCGCTGGCGGTGGGCGGCGTAGTCGGTGTCGACGGTGTCGCGGGCGACCACCGAGTAGAAGTGGGCCTGCCGTCCGTCCTCCTTCGGCCTGAGCAGCCTGCCCAATCGCTGTGCCTCTTCCTGCCGGGAGCCGAACGTGCCCGACACCTGGATGGCCACCGTGGCTTCCGGCAGGTCGATCGAGAAGTTGGCGACCTTCGACACCACGAGCGTGTCCAGTTCCCCCTGCCGGAACCGCTCGAACAGCGCCTCGCGCTCCTTGTTCGTCGTCGAGCCCTGGATCACCGGTGCGTCGAGCGCCGCGCCCAGCTCCTCGAGCTGGTCCAGGTACGCGCCGATCACCAGGGTCGGCTCGCCCGCGTGCGTGTCGACGATCGAGCGGATCACGCCGAGCTTGGTGTGCGCCGTGGACGCGAGCCGGTAGCGCTCCTCGCTCTCCGCGGTCGCGTAGCCGATGCGCTCGTTGTCGGTCAGTGTCACCCGGACCTCGATGCACTCGGCGGGCGCGATCCAGCCCTGCGCCTCGATGTCGCGCCACGGCACGTCGTAGCGCTTGGGCCCGATCAGGGAGAACACGTCGCCCTCGCGGCCGTCCTCGCGCACCAGCGTCGCGGTGAGCCCGAGCCTGCGCCGCGACTGGAGATCGGCGGTCATCCGGAACACCGGCGCGGGCAGCAGGTGCACCTCGTCGTAGATCACCAGGCCCCAGTCGCGGGAGTCGAACAGCTCGAGGTGCTTGTACTCGCCCTTGCTCTTGCGGGTGATCACCTGGTAGGTCGCGATGGTGACGGGGCGGATCTCCTTCTTCTCGCCGGAGTACTCGCCGATCTCGGACTCGGTCAGCGACGTGCGGTTCACCAGCTCCCGCTTCCACTGCCGGGCCGCGACCGTGTTGGTCACCAGGATCAGCGTCGTCGCCTCGGCCCGCGCCATCGCGGCCGCGCCGACCAGCGTCTTGCCGGCGCCGCAGGGAAGCACCACCACACCGGAACCGCCCGCCCGGAACGCGTCGGCGGCCTGACGCTGGTACTCGCGCAGTGCCCAGCCGTCCTCGGCCAGCGACATCGGGTGCGACTCGCCGTCGACGTATCCCGCCAGGTCCTCGGCGGGCCACCCGACCTTGACCAGCGCCTGCTTGAGCCGTCCCCGCTCCGACGGGTGCACCACCACGGTGTCCGGGTCGATGCGCGCGCCCAGCATGGGGCTGATCTTCTTGTTGCGCAGCACCTCTTCCAGCACCGCGCGGTCGGTGGCGACCATGACGATGCCGTGCGCCGGGTCGTTCTGCAGCTGCAACCGCCCGAATCGCCCCATCGTGTCGACGATGTCGATCAACAGCGGCTGCGGCACCGGGAACCGTGAGTAGGTGGTCAGCGCGTCCACCACCTGCTCGGCGTCGTGCCCGGCGGCACGCGCGTTCCACAGCGCCAGCGGCGTCACCCGGTAGGTGTGCACGTGCTCGGGCGCGCGTTCGAGCTCGGCGAACGGGGCGATGGCGATGCGCGCGTCCTCCGCCCGCTCGTGATCCACCTCGAGCAGCACCGTCTTGTCCGACTGGACGATCAGGGGGCCATCAGTCACGCCTCCCTTTATACGTGCTCGGCGTCAGGAGAGTTCCGGTTCGGGAACCATCGAGCGCACATCCAGTCGGTCGCGCAGCATTCCGGCCCCCTGCATGAGGTCGGCCACGCGCTGGAGCCGCACGGCGTTGACCACCGGCGGGTACGACCCGAGCGAGACCAGCGACGCCGTCACCTCGTCGAGGTCGGTCAGGCGGGGCAGCGCCTGCCGCACGCGGGTGTGGTCGGTGCCGAGCCGCTGGGCCTCGGCCAGCGCGTGCCGGAACAGCGCCAGCGCGCGCGGATGCCCCTCGGTGAACTCCTTGGTCGAGGCGTAGGACGACATGGGGAACGTCTCGGTGGCTCCGCGCGCGCAGTCGGCCAGTACCCGAGCGCCGTGGTCCTTCTGGGCGAGGGTGATATACGGCTCGACCATCCAGGCCGCGTCCACCTCGCCCGCGCGCAACGCCTCCATCCGGCCGGAGGTGGGCCCGGGAACGAAGGTGATCGATTTCTCGTCGATCCCGACGGTGTCGAGTACCGAGCCGCTGGTGAGGGTGCCGAGGCCCGCCCGCTCGGCGACGGCGATCCGGGGAGCGTGAAGATCACCCGGTTCGGTGACCTCCGCGTCCGGTGGGGTGACCAGGGCCATGGAATCGGACCCGGCGACGTAGGCTTCACCCTGCAAGCGCAAGGGTGTTCCGTCGGCCGCGGCGCGGAAGAGTGCGACATTACTCGCGAACGCGACATCGAGTTGACCGTTTGTCAACGATTCCAGGGCGGCTTTTCCTCCGGTTTGTTCGACGAGTTCCACACGCAGGCCCGCGCGTTCGAACACGCCGTTCTCCACCGCGATTCGCACCGGTGCCGTCTCGATCGCGTTGCCCACACCCACCCGCAGGACGTCCGTTTCCGGCGGAGGCGGAGCGTCGCCGGGCTCGGTGAGGTCGACCACCGAACAGGCGCCGAGCAGCAGGACGGCGCCGAGCCCGCCCACGACGCGTGCGCTGGTTCGCACCGATCGCCTCCAAGGTCACAGGGCGACTTTCGCCATCGGTGTGGAGCATATGCCGACCGAACCAATACCATCGCCCGCAACCCTTCTCCAGCCTCGGGCGTTCCGTGGCCGCGCGGGTGCGTCGCTACCCTCCGGTCGTTTTCGGATGTGCCCCGACTGCGATATGACCAAAGGAAGCATGAGTGACCGGTCGCAGCGAGCGTCCCCGCCGGGATGAGGCGCGGGGTGCCGGACGTGTCGGCGGCCGGTGGCGACTGCGGAACTGGCGGCTGCGCACGAAGCTGATCGCGATGCTGCTCATCCCGTCGGTCGCGGTCCTCGTTCTGGTGAGCCTGCGCGCGAAGGCGGACCTCGACCGGGCCGCCGGGTTCGCCGCCGCCGCCGAACGGGTGCGGGTCGAGACCACCGTCGCCGACGTGGTCCACCAGCTCCAGCGGGAACGCGACCTCACCGTGCGCCTCGTGGCCGCCGGGCGTCGGCCCCCGTCGCCGGAGCTGCGGGAGCAGCGGCAGCGCCTCGACGCCGCGATCGGCGAGTACGAGCGCACGCTGACCGCCTCCGAGCACGGGCTCTCCCCCGCGGCCGCCGACGCGTTCGCCCGCATGGGCGACCGGCTCGACATGCTGACCGGACTCCGCTACGCGGGGGAGAACACCGAGCTGCCGCCACAGGCGGTGCTGCGCTCGTACCGTGAGATGATCTCGGGCCTGCTGGACATCGGCGACCAGACCGTGTCCCACGTCTCCGACGGAGACCTCGCCCGGAGCAGGCTCGCGGCGAACGCGCTGGCGCGGGTCAAGGAGCAGATGTCGGTCAAGCGGGCGATCGTGGCCCAGGCGCTGGCCCGGGGCAGCCTGCCGGAGGACCGCGAACGGGCGCTGCTGGCCGCCGAGGCGGAGCTCGACGCGGCGCGCGGGGACTTCCTGACCCTGGCGACGCCACGCCAACAGCGCATGTACACCGACACCGTCATCGGCCTCGTCGTCGACATCGGCAACGGCATCGTCGAGTCGGTGCTCACGCGCGCCGAGGCGGGACGCGGGTTCGACGGGATCTCGGCCGAGGAGTGGGACACCTCGTCCACCTACACCATCAACCTGGTCAAGCGCGTGCAGGACGCACTGCTCGTGCGGGTGCAGCAACAGTCCGACGCGCTCGCCACCGAGGCCCGCCGCTCCGCCGCGGTGGACGCCGGAATCGTGCTCGGCGCGTTGCTGGTGGCCGCCGTCCTCGCGGTGGTGATCACGCGCTCGCTGGTGCGGCCGCTGCGCACGCTCCGCACCAGCGCGCTCGACGTCGCCGAGCACCGGCTGCCCGCCGCGGTCGAGGACATCCTCACCGAGGAGCATCCCCGGCCCGAGGACACCGCGACCCGAGCCGTCGAGCCGGTCCCGGTGTACACGCGCGAGGAACTCGGGGAGGTGGCGCGCGCCTTCGACGCCGTGCACGGGGAGGCGGTCCGCCTGGCCGGGGAACAGGCCATGCTCCGCGAGAACGTCAACTCGATGTTCGTCAACCTCTCGCGGCGCAGCCAGGACCTGGTCGAGCGGCAGCTCGGCGTGCTGGACCGGATGGAGGAACACGAACAGGACCCGGACATCCTCGGTGGACTGTTCGAGCTGGACCATCTGGCCACACGCATGCGGCGCAACAGCGAGAACCTCCTCGTGCTCGCCGGGGAGGAATCCGCCCGGCCGCTGCCCGGTTCCGTGAGCGCCGACGAGATCGTCGGGGCGGCCTTGTCCGAAGTGGAGGACTACAAGCGGATCAAGGTCGCGATGACCCCGAACCTGTCGGTGCCCGGTGACGTGGCTCCGGACCTGATTCATGTGATCTCGGAGCTGTTCGAGAACGCCACCGCGTACTCGCCCGCGAGTGAGCCGGTCTCTGTGGTCAGCTCGCTGACCGCCGACCGCCAGTGGCGCATCGACATCACCGACCGGGGCGCCGGAATGCCGGAGACCGAGATCCGCAGGGCGAACGAGCGGCTGGCCCACCCTCCCGACGTCGACGTGGAGGTGTCCCGCCGGATGGGCCTCTACGTCGTGGGCAGGCTGGCCGGGCGGCACCGGGTCGAGGTGCGTCTCGCGGCGGCCGACCTGCGCGGTCTCACGGCGACGGTGGTGGTGCCCGCGGAACTGGTGGAGTTCGACCCGGACACCGCGCTCGGCAGGCCGCGCCGCACCGGGGCCGAGCCCGACCCGGTGCCGCTGGTGCCGGTGGAGCTCGGGCCGCCGAGGGCCTCCTCCGTCGCGACGAGGGCGGACGTCGCGGAGGACACCGACGGCGGGTCGCTCGTCGCGGAGGACACCGACGGTGGGTCGCTGACGGGGGCGCCCGCCGCCGACTCCGCCGTTGACGGCCCCGCCGCCGACGATCTGGCCGCTGACGATCCCGTCGCTGGCGACCCCGCCGCTGACGATCTGGCCGCCGACGAACCCGACGAGGAACGGCGCCACGAGCACGGCTTCTTCGAGCACCGGCCGCACGAGGGCGGACACGTCGCGGACGGGACGGACGACAACGTTGTCGTCGAGGATGTCGGCGGGGACGCCGGCGAGGACGCGTCCTGGGCCGCCGACCCCGTCGCCGACGAGCTGACGACCGGGCTCGTGCCGGACGGG
>NZ_KB912640.1:425925-432294 GCF_000383795.1 Saccharomonospora saliphila YIM 90502 | reverse complement strand
AGCCGCGACCCGGACGCGGTCCGCGAGCGCATGAGCAGCCTCCAGCGCGGCACCCGGCGCGGGCGGCACGCCCGCAGGGACTGACCGCGCCACGCAGACCCGGCACGGAGCCCGCTGGAACCGCTCGCGAACCCCGCGCCCCCGGCCGCCGGGACGGGCGTGCGTCGTCAGTCCGTCGTGGCACCCGCCGGGGCCTGAGCCGGGTCGTGCAGGAGCCTGGCGACCTCGGCGCGGAGGGAGACGAACTCGGCCGACTCACGCGTGCTGATCTGGTCGCGCTCGGCCGGAAGATCCACGGTCAGGTCGGCCACGATCGACGCGGGCGACGTCGACAGCACCAGGACCCGGTCTCCGAGGTAGACGCTTTCGTCGATGTCGTGCGTGACCAGCAGGATCGTCGTCTCGTTCTGCTGCTGCACGTCCCGGAGCAGATCCTCGAGCTCGAACCGGGTCTGAGCGTCGACGGAGGCGAACGGCTCGTCCATGAGCAGCAGCGCCGGGCGCCGCGCGAGCGCGCGGGCGATCGAGACGCGTTGCTGCATCCCACCCGAGAGCTGCCACGGGTACTTGGACCCCACACCCGGAAGGTTCACCCATTCGAGTGCTTCTTCGGCGCGGCTACGGCGTTCGGCGCGGCTCATCGACTTCCACCGCAACGGGAACTCGACGTTCTGCCGCACCGTCAGCCACGGAAACAACGAGCGGCTGTAGTCCTGGAACACCACGGCGAGGTCGTCGGGCACGCCGTCGACCGGGTCGCCGTGCAGCGCCACCCGTCCACCGCTGGGCCGGATGAGCCCGGAGAGGCAGCGCAGCAACGTCGACTTGCCGCACCCCGATGGGCCCACGATGCAGGCGAGCTGCCCGCTCTCCACGGTGAACGCCAGGTCGTTCACCGCGACGTGCGCGGTCTCGCCGCTTCCGTACCGGTGGTGGAGGCCGGACACCTCCAGCATTGTTGCCATGTCACGCTCCTGTCGTCGTGGTGGCCGCGCCGCTCGTGGGCTGCCACCGGAGCACCCGGCGCTCCACGGTGAGCAGCAGGGCGTTCAGGCCGTAGCCGAGCACGCCGAGCAGCACGATCCAGGCCCACATCGTCGGGTACTCGAAGCTCTGCTGGGCGAAGATCAGTTGGTAGCCGATGCCGTTCGTCGTCCCCACCATCTCGGCGATCACCATGAGGATCAGTGACAACGACAGGCTCAGCCGCAGGCCCGCGAAGATCTTCGGAGCCGCGGCGGGCAGGACCACCAGGCCCACCCAGTAGTGCCGGGGAGCGCGGAACGACCGGGCCGTCTCGTGCTGGAGCGGGCTGACCGACCGCGCCCCGTCCACGGTGTTGAGCAGGATCGGCCAGATCGCGCCGAACACGATCGTCACCAGTTTCATCGTGTTGTCGATCCCGAACAGCACCAGGAACACGGGGATCAGCGCCGGTGGCGGCACGGCGCGCAGGAACGCGAGCAGCGGCCCGACGTAGTCCATCGCCGTGCGAGACCGGCCCAGCGCGACCCCGGCCGCGATCCCGATCACCGCGGCCACGGCCCACCCGCCGAACACCCGGCCCAGGCTGGGTAGCACGTCGTCGTACACGGTCGGACCGAGGAACACCTCGGATGGTGAACCGGAGAACCACAGATCCGCCGCCGTACCGAGGATCTCGGTCGGGCGAGGGAAGAACGGGCTTTCCGTGGCGAGGGTGACCAGTTCCCAGAGCACCACGGCGACGACGAACAGCGACCACTTGAGCAGCAGCCCCTTGAGAACGCCCACGGTGGTTCTCATCACACCTCCTGTGTCGTGCGGGGCACCCGCACCCGGTCGGTGTCGCCGTGTGGCTTTGGCAGGGTCACTCGGCGCACCTCCTGTGTTGTGCGGGGCACCCGCACCCGGTCGGTGTCGCCGAGTGGTTTCGCCATCCTCACCCGTCACACCTCCTGTGAATCGGTGGTGGCCGTGTGCCAGCGGAACAGGCGTCCACCGAGGCGTTCCAGGCCGTCGTTGGCGAGGTAGCCGAGCACACCGGCGACCAGCGTCCCCGCGAGCACCAGGTCCATCCGGCCCGCGCCGGCCGCGGCTTCGAGGATGAAGCTGCCGATGCCGACGTTGGCTCCCGCGATGAACTCCGTGCTGACCACCACGATCAGCGCGATCGCCGCCGACATCCTGAGACCGGTGAACACGAACGGCGCCGAGTGGGGCAGCGCCACGGTGGTCAGGACCCCGAACCGGCCCGCGCCCGAGGCGCGCGCGGTGTCGATGAGCAGGGGGTCGATCTCGTCGAAGGCGTAGATGGTGTTGTAGAGGATCGGCCACACCGAGGCGTAGACGGCGAGCGTGATCTTGGCTTCCGGGCCGCCGCCGATCGCGACGAGCACCAGCGGAATCAGCGCGACCGAGGGGATCGGCCGCAGGAACTCCACGAGCGCCATGGTCGCCGCGCGCACGCGCGGCAGGCTGCCGAGCACCAGGCCGAGCGGCACGGCCACGGCGGCGGCCACGCCGAGTGCGATCATCCAGGCGAGCACGGTGGCCACCAGGTCACGCAGGAATGTCTCCGTGCCGAGCATCTCGACGGTCCTGCCGAGCACGACCGACGCGCGCGGCACGTCCGCCTCCGGCACCAGGCCGGACCTGACCACCGCTTCCCAGAGCGCCAGGAAGGTGGCCAGGCCGACCAGGTTACGCACGATCGGTCGCACGTCAGGTCGCGTCGGGTCGCGCGATCATGGTCGAAGCGTCGATCTTGGAGTCGATCAGCCCGAATTCGAGCATGAGGTCCGGGACCCGCTGCAAGCGCGACGCGTCGAGACTTGAGTGGAACTGCGGGAGCGTGACCAGCGACGCGGTCGACGGGTCGATCTTGGCGGTGTCCACGATGACCGGCTCGATGACGCTGCGGTCCTGGGCGTCGTCGGTCGCCTTCTGCATGGCGCGCTGGAACGCGGCCACGGTCTCCGGGTTGTTGTCGGCGAACTCGGCCAGCGCGCCGTACCCGGCCAGCGGGAAGTCCTGCGTCGGCCCGGTCGCGAGGTCCACGATCGGGCGAACGCCGTGCTCCTCGGCGCCGCTGGTGAGGAACGGCTCGATCAAGGTTCCCGCGTCGATGTCACCCCGGGCCACGGCCGCGGCGGTGTCCGGAAAGGAGGTCTGGACCCACTCGACCGACTCGTAATCCAGCCCGTTGGTTTTCATGACGGACTTGACGATCGTGTCGGCGATGGTGTTGGTCGCCGAGACACCGATCTTTTTCCCCTCGAGGTCATCGACCCCGCTCACGCCCGAGCCGTCCTTGGCCACGAGCTGGAACGTGTTCGGGGCCGCGGCCACCGCGTCGGCGACGATCTTGATCTCGGCGGTGCCCTTGGCCTGTGCGAGGAAGAAAGGAACGTAGCTGGACTGGACGATGTCGGCGTCCCCACCGATCATCTTCTGGGTGGCGGCCTGACCGCTGGCCGCCTGCTCGATCTTGACGGTGAGCCCTTCCTCCTCGAAGTAGCCCCGCTGCTGAGCCAGGTACAGCGGGCCGACGTCGATGGAGGGCAGGTGTGCGACGGTGATCGAGGACTGCTCCAGCGAGCCGTTCCCGCCGGACGAGGGAGAGGTCTCGTCCTCCCCGCCGAGCAGGCCGCAGCCGCTGGTGGAGGCGAGCAGGCCCAGTGTCGCGAGAACGCCGGCGAGCCGGCGTCCGGACTGTCTTGCCGTGGTGCCGTGTCGAAGCAATGCCACTCCTCAGTGAGGCGATATGCCTGTTAGCTGCCTGGGTGAGCGCTGGCTGAGCGCGACGCCTCCCCGATTGCTCAGCGAGCACGGTTACTCTAGAGACTGATTGTCCTCATCACAATGCGTGCCGAGTGCTCCGCAAGGGGTGTGTGCAGACCACTCAATTGGGTGCTTCTGCGGTGTGGTGTAATTAACTCTAGGTTGGGTATCGAGCGCGGACGGTGCCATCTGGGGCGGCAGGGGTCGGCGCCTGAGTCGGAGGCGATCGACCAGTCAGGGTTACACCAGCCCTGCTCTTCGCTACTTTCTGTGGCCTCGTCCGGCAGTTCAAGGCTCAACCGGTGAACAGATGCAGAACTGATGGGCGAAGTCAACAGCGAGACGGCCACGCGTGGGTGTTCCGGCTGCGCATATTGACCCGTATGGGGGGCTGGCGCCATGCTTCCGCTGCTTGGCGTCCACTGGGGTGACAGGCGGTCGCGCGAACGTGCGTGGTGCGTAGCACGTGCTCGGCCAGGATGCCGGAAAGGGATCCGGCCCGGACGACGATGGTGGTAGATCGGTGCCGAAGACTGAAACCGCGGACGGGGACGGAGTGGACCCCGCCCAGGACGCCCCCGCCCGCGAGGAGTCCGCGCGGAACGAGGCGGCGGCCGGGCCGGCTGAGGCCGGATCGGCCGGTGACACGTCTCGGTGGCGGCTGAGCAACTGGCCGCTGCGCTACAAGCTCGCCGTCGTCCTGCTGGTGCCGCTCATCGCGGCGCTGGTGTTCGGCAGTCTGCGGGCGGTCGAGGCGCTGGGCGAGGCGAACGAGTTCAGCGACACCGTCGCGCAGGTCGAGGTCGCCGAGCAGGTCGCCGCCGTGGTCCACGAACTCCAGCGGGAGCGCACTCTCACCGTCACCGCGCTGGCGAGCGCGGGGGGTGACGACGGCGCGGTCGACGCGCAGGTCGGCACCGTGGACAACGCCGTCCGGCAGTTGCGCGACGCGGTCGCGGGCCGGGACCTCGGCGGCGCGGAGACCCGGCGGACCTTCGACCGGGCGCTCCAGCGCCTCGATGCGCTCGGCGCGCTGCGCGACAAGATCGAGAATTCGCGATACCCGGACCTGTCGGCCTACACCACCTACAACTCGATCATCGAGCCGCTGGTCCGGCTCGGCCGCACGGTGAACCTCTCGGTGACCGACCGGGAACTGTTGCGCCGGGGCACGACCGTGCAGGCGATCACCGAGGCCAAGGAGTACACCTCCCGGCAGAACGCCGTGCTCGGCATCGCCGTGGGGCACAACCGGTTCATCTCCGACCTGCTCGACCGCAGCAGCTCGGCGCAGGCCAGCGCCGACGCCGCCGTCGACACCTTCAACGCCAACGCCAGCCTCAGCGAGCAGCAGCTCTACCTCGACCGGGTCTCCGGTGCGGAGGTGGACAACCGGGCACGGCAGATCGCCACCGCGCACAACAGCGCCACACGCCCGGGTGGCGGCATAGACGTCAACGCCGACCAGTTCGCCCTCGACGGCCAGGCCACCGTGGACATGACGCGGGAGGTCGAAGGGCAGCTCCTCATCGGACTGCGGGAATCCGCGCAGTCCCTCGCCACCGACGCGACCCGTGCGGCGTGGCTGTTCTTCGGGTTGATGATCGCCACGCTGGTCGCCACGGTCCTGCTGACGCTCATCGTCGCCCGGGCGCTGACGGGTCCCCTGCGCACGCTGCGGTCGAGCGCGCTCGAGGTCGCCTACGTGCGGCTTCCGGAGACGGTGCGGCGCATCCTGGCCGACCCCAACCCGATCGAGGCTTCGCGCGACGCGGTCGCGCCGGTGCCGGTGCGGACCCGCGAGGAGATCGGCGAGGTCGCCCGCTCGTTCGACGTGGTGCACGAGCGGGCCATCCGGCTGGCCGCCGAGCAGGCCTTGCTGCGGGAGAACGTCAACGGCATCTTCGTCAACCTCTCGCGGCGCAGCCAGCGCCTCGTCGAACGCCAGCTCGGCATCATCGACCGGCTCGAATCCGACGAGCAGGACCCCGACCAGCTCGCCAGTCTGTTCGAGTTGGACCACCTCGCCACCCGGCTGCGGCGCAACGGCGAGAGCCTGCTGGTGCTTTCCGGCGCGGGCCTGACCAAGACGATGTCCAAGCCGGTCCCCGCCGCCGACGTCATCGGTGCCTCGGTCTCGGAGATCGAGCAGTACGCCCGTGTGGAACTGGGCACCATTCCCGAGGTCAGCGTGCACGGCCGTGCGGTGCACGACCTCGTGCACCTGCTGGCCGAGCTGCTGGACAACGCGACCTACTTCTCCGAACCGGAGACCAAGATCAGCGTGCGGGCGGTGGTCACGCGACGGAACTCGCTCGCGGTGCAGATCACCGACCGGGGCGTGGGCATGTCGGACCAGCAGCTCACCGAGGCCAACGACCGGCTCGCCGACCCGCCGGACCTGGACGTGTCCGTGACGCGCCGGATGGGCCTGTACGTGGTCGCGCGCCTGGCCAAGCGGCACGGCATCGAGGTCCGGCTGCGCGAGAACGAGGACATCGAGGGCGGTGTCATCGCCCGCGTCGTCGTGCCGACCGAGCTGCTCACCGCCCCGCCCGGCGGGGCGGGCGGGACGCCGCGGGCCCGCCAGACGTGGGCCGAGACCTC
>NZ_KB912640.1:423038-425825 GCF_000383795.1 Saccharomonospora saliphila YIM 90502 | reverse complement strand
CGGGCGATCGACCCGGCCGTGCCCGCGCGGGTGGCGAGCACACCGGAGTCCGCGGGCGGCGGCGTGGCGAGATCGCGCCGGTCGCGCAGCAGCGCGTCCAGCGCGTCGTCGGACAGTGAACGCAGCCAGTCCGCGAGAGAGATGGCGGCCATCCTCACCACGATATCCGCCGCGACACCGCGTCCGGCAGACTATGGTCAGTCGTTGGTCGAGTGAGGAGGACGACGTGGGCAAGGACGACAAGCGCAAGCGGATCGATCCGACCTGGCCGGAGGCGGGCGAGCAGGACCACCCGGTCTCGGAGCTGGCGGCGGACCGGCAGGGTGCGCTGTCGCCGTACGGGGACGACACGACGTTCCCGCTGGAGCACGTGCCGTACGAGCACCCGGAGACCGAGATCAACAGGTCGGCCTGAGGGCCCGGGGACCAGCACGAAGTTACCGGTGAGTCACCCATCCGGCCCGGAATGACGCGGGTCACGTGGATAGGCTTTCCCCGCGAATCGCTGGTGTAGTCGATGCGGGGGTAGTCCCATGCCGGTTCCCGGGCCCGGTTACTCGATCACCGTGCGGCTGGAGGCGCCGCCCTCGGCGAGCGCGGCCGGTGACCTGACCACGGCGGTCGGCCGGGTCGGTGGGGTGCTTACCGCGTTCGACGTCGTCGAATCGCACGCCGACGCGATCGTCGTCGACATCACCGCGAACGTGTCGTCGGCCGACCACGCCGAGGGCATCACCAACGCGCTCGACGAGCTGCCGGGCGTGCGGGTGCGCAAGGTCTCCGACCGGACGTTCCTCATGCACCTCGGCGGCAAGCTGGAGGTCAGCCCCAAGGTCGATCTGCGCAACCGGGACGACCTGTCCCGCGCGTACACGCCCGGCGTGGCCCGGGTGTGCCGGGCGATCGCGGCCAATCCCTCCGACGCACGCAGGCTCACCATCAAGCGCAACACCGTGGCCGTGGTCAGCGACGGCTCGGCCGTGCTCGGGCTGGGCAACGTCGGCCCCGAGGCGGCGCTGCCGGTGATGGAGGGCAAGGCCGCCCTGTTCAAGAAGTTCGCGGGAGTCGACGCCTGGCCGGTGTGCCTCGACACCCAGGACACCGAGGAGATCATCGCGACGGTGCGCGCGCTGGCCCCCGTCTACGCGGGGATCAACCTCGAAGACATCGCCGCGCCCCGTTGCTTCGAGATCGAGGCGCGCCTGCGGGACCAGCTCGACATCCCGGTCTTTCACGACGACCAGCACGGCACGGCGATCGTGGTGGTGGCGGCGCTGCGCAACGCGCTGCGCGTGGTGGGCAAGCCCATCGAGAAGTGCCGCATCGTGGTCAGCGGGGTCGGCGCGGCCGGGTCGGCGATCATCCGGCTGCTGCGCCGCAAGTCGCCCGCCGACATCGTGGCCGTCGACATCGACGGTGTCGTGCACGCCGGGCGCGACGGCCTCGACGACAACCTGCGGTGGGTCGCCGAGCACACCAACGCCGAGGGGACGACCGGCACGCTGCACGACGCGCTCGTGGGCGCCGACGTGTTCATCGGCGTGTCGGCGCCGAATCTGTTCGGGGCCGAGCAGGTCGCCACGATGGCCGACAACGCGGTGGTCTTCGCGCTGGCCAACCCGGACCCGGAGATCGATCCGCTGGAGGCGCAGCGGCACGCCGCCGTGGTGGCCACGGGGCGCAGCGACTACCCCAACCAGATCAACAACGTGCTGGCCTTCCCCGGCGTGTTCCGGGGCCTGCTGGACGCGCAGGCCCACCACATCGACGACGACATGCTGCTGGCGGCGGCGAACGCGATCGCCGACGTGGTCGACGACCGGCTCAACGCGTCGTTCATCGTGCCCAGCGTGTTCGACGCCGCGGTGGCCCCGGCCGTCGCGGAGGCCGTCCGGGCCGCCGCACGGGGAGAGGCCGAGCGGGCCGAGGCAGTAACCTCGACGACGTGAGTGAACTGAGCCACCTCGACGAGGCGGGCACGGCGCGCATGGTCGACGTCTCCGGCAAGGACGTCACCGCGCGCACCGCCGTCGCCAGGGGAACGCTGCGTACGACGTCCGAGGTGATCGGGCTGCTGACGGCGGGCGAGCTGCCGAAGGGCGACGCGCTCGCCACGGCCCGCGTCGCGGGCGTGCTGGGTGCCAAGCGCACGCCCGAGCTGATCCCGCTGTGTCACCAGATCGCCCTGGCGAAGGTGGACGTGGACTTCGACCCGGGCGCCGAGAGCGTGGCGATCACCGCCACCGCGCGCACGAGCGACCGCACCGGGGTCGAGATGGAGGCGCTGACGGCCGTGGCGGTGGCCGGGTTGACGCTGCACGACATGGTCAAGGCCGTCGATCCCTCGGCCTCCCTCGACGAGGTGCGGCTGGTGAGCAAGGACGGCGGCTCGTCCGGCGCCTGGCGGCGGGAGGAGGGCCGATGACCCGCACCGCCCGGATCGTCGTCGCGTCCACCAGGGCGGCCGACGGCGTCTACGCCGACACGACCGGCCCGTTGATCGCCGGCTGGCTCGCCGAGCGGTCCTTCGACGTGGCCGAACCCGTGGTCGTGCCGGATGGGGAACCGGTCGCGCGGGCGCTGCGGGACGCCCTCGCCGCCGGTGCGGATTTGGTACTGACCACCGGGGGGACCGGGGTCTCGCCCACCGACCGGACGCCGGAGGCGACCGCACCGGTGCTGGACGCCGAACTACCCGGCTTGGCCGACGCGATCCGCGAGGCGGGCCGGGACGCGGTGCCCACGGCCGTGCTCTCGCGTGGGCTGGCCGGGGTGGCGGGTCGCGCG
>NZ_KB912640.1:418606-422938 GCF_000383795.1 Saccharomonospora saliphila YIM 90502 | reverse complement strand
GCTTCCGCGGACGGCATCCCCTCGGTCCCGGCGGGCAGCGACTCCCCGCCCGCGCGGGCGGAGCGGTTCCGGACGTGCACGGCGCCGAGGGAGTCCTCGGTCGCCTCGACCTCGCTGCCGGGGGGCCAGGGATGGGGCAGCACGGCCTCGGAGGCGCCCCGCGTGGTGATCGGGCAGTCCGCGAGCGGCACGACCCGATGGCTGCACAGCCCTCCGACCAGGAGTCCCTCACCGACGAGCATGTCGAGTGGCTGCTCTCCCGGCCCGCCGTGGCGCTGGCGGGTGAGCACCTGCTGGTCCACTCCGACACGCTGGAATACCTCGAATGGGGCGACGACGTCGAGGGAATCAACGCCTCGGTGCGCGCGGTGCTGAAGGGCGACGACCTCGCACAGTGGTGGGAGGTCTGGCGCAGGCTCACCACCCGGTTCGCGTTCCGGGGCGCCGAGGGTCGGCAGGCGGCCGAGACCCTGCTCGACCAGCTCGGCGGCGAGCAGGTCGTGCACGGCCACAGCGTCATCGCCGACCAGCTCGGCGTCCACCCCTCCGAGATCGAGGAGCCGCTGCTCTACGCGGAGGGCCGGGTGCTCGGCGTGGACGCGGGCCTGTTCGCGGGCGGTCCGTGCCTGGTGGTGCCGCTGCCCTGGTCCGCGTCCTGATCCGTCGCGCGTTCAGTCCCGCACGGCGACGACCGCCCTGCCCAACGGCAACAGGGACACCGGCACCATCTTGAAGTTGCCGAGGCCCAGCGGGATGCCCACGACGGTCAGGCAGAGCGCGATACCGGTCACGATGTGCATCACGGCGAGCCAGAACCCGGCGACGAGTACCCACAGGACGTTGCCGAGCAGGGACGGGATACCCGCGCCGGCCCGTTCGGTGACCGTCCGGCCGAACGGCCACAGCGCGTAGCCCGCGATCCGGAAGGCGGCCAGCCCGAACGGGATGGTGATGATCAACAGGCAGCACACGATCCCGGCGAGCACGTACCCGAGTGCCAGCCAGAAGCCGGCGAACAGCAGCCAGATCACGTTCAGCAGCGCGCTCATACCCACATTGTCCCGCATGCCGGGGCCCGCGGGGCCCACCGAGCGTGCGGACCACTCGTAGGCCGCGGCCGTGCCGCCGTCACGACGCGCGCAGGGCGGCCTCCAACTGTTTCGCGCTCAGCGGGCTCGCGCTGATGTAGTACACGGTCGAGCCCGGCGGGAGCCGCGCCTGCCAGCTCGGGTTCACCGTCAGCCCGTCGGCCGTGCGTGCGGCCAGCAGCGTGGCACCGTACTCGCGGCCCAGGACGGTGCGGCAGCGGTCCACCAGCACCGGACCGACCGACTCCGGCACCGTGGCCGAGTAGGTGTTGGCACCGCCCTGGGTCATCAGCTCCGCGTAGACCTCGGTGATTCCCGGCGACTGCAACTCCTCGGTGATCATACGTGGTGTGTGCCACTGCACGGGCTGGAAGTCGCCGTCCACGTAGTTCAGCAGGAACGACCGCTGCATGTCCCGCAGCGTGACGACCACGTGCGCGTTCTCGGTCACCTGGTCCACGGCGAGCGCCACCGCGAGGGCCTCGTTGTCGTCGCGCGCGTCCACCAGCACGGTCGCGGCGTGGGGCACGCCCGCCCGGTGCAGCACACTCGCGTCGGTGAGGTCGCCCCGGACGAAGGCGACCGCCTCGCCGGGCATCGGGTGCGTGCCCACGTCGTCCCACGCGCAGAGCACGACATCCCGTTGCCGCCCGTCACCGAGCAGCTCGGCCACGATCCGTTCGGTGCGTTCGGCCGTGTATCCCAGCAGCACGGTGTGGCCCCGGAAATCCACGCTGATCGACCCTTGCATCCGCCGTCCTCTCGCCTGTTCCAGCACCGAAGCGAGCTTGGTGAACACCGTGGTCAACGCCACGATCCCGCCGACGATCACGTAGCCGCCGACCGCCTGCCCCTCGGCCGTCTCCGGGGAGAAGTCGCCGTAGCCGACCGTGGACGCCGTGACCACGAAGTACCACCAGTAGTTCGACGGCCGCACCAGCGCGGACCCCGCGGGCTCGGCCAGGGCCATCAGCGGCCAGCTCGTCACGAAGACGGCCGCGATCACGAGGACGGGCGTGGCCCAGGTGGTCACCCGCGCGATCCGCGCGAGTAACCGGGACAGCAGGATGGGCACGCGTTCCTCCGGCCTTGTCCAGTCGGTCGCCGTGGCCGTTCTACCACGGCGAACCGGCGTCAGCCCGTCGTGCCCGCGGCCTCCGCGAACGCCTTCTGATCCTCCCGGCCGAAGGTCTCCTCCAGGTGCTCGGGGGAGTAGTCCAGGTCGATCTCGGCGACGTCGGCGCCGCGCGCCGACTCGATCGCACCGAGCCTGCGCTGGGCCCGGTCGGCGGCGTACTGCACGAACTCCTGGTTGTCGATGCCGAAGGGTGGTTCGTCGAACTGCTGGTTCACCCACTCGATCATGCCGAGCGCGTGCGGCAGCAGCTCGCCCATCCGCTGCTGGACGACCTCCCACAGCCCGTCGTCGGCGGCGACGTGCCTGCGGCAGGTGAAGGTGCCCCAGGCCATGTGCCTGCGCTCGTCGTCGCCGATCCGCCGCACCAGCTCCTGCATGCCCGGCAGGATGTCGCGGGAGGTGCACATCTTCTGCCACGCGTAGTAGCCGGTCAGCGCGAGGCTTCCCTCGATGACGTGGTTGTAGGTCACGCTCGCGCGGATCTGGTTGACCGGGCTCGGGTCGTCGGCGAGCACGGAAAGCGAGCGGGGCAGCTCCTCGTAGAACAGGGTGCGGTAGTGCGGGTTCTCGGCGACGTAGGGGTGCAGGTCGTCGGTGAGCCCGACGGCGTCCATCCAGCGCCGGAAGACCTCGGTGTGCTTGGCCTCCTCGAAGCAGAACTGGGTCAGATACATCTCGTCACCGAGCCTGCCCTCGGCGGCCATGGCGGCCATGAACGGCTGGATGTCCTCGGTGACCGCCTCCTCTCCCGCGATGAACTGGGCGCACAGGTAGGTGGCGGACCGGCGTTCCTCGTCGTTGAGCGACTCCCAGCCGGCGCGGTCGGCGCTGAAGTCGATGTCGGCCGGGTTCCAGAACTTCTTGTTCCCCTTGACGAACAGGCGCAGGGGGAAGGAGTCCCAGTTGAGCCCTCCTCGGCGCAACGACTGGAAGCCCTCGCGGTGCGCGGCGACGGTGCCGGTCATGGTCGTCTCCCCTTTCGTCACTTCGGTGTGGACGTGTCGATCAGCGGGCCGACGACGGCACACACCCCGTCGGCGGCCTCGGTGGTGGACCCCGTCGGCAGCATCAGATAGCTCAGGGTCAGACGGGTGGCCGTCTCCGCGACGAAACGCGGCTCGGTCAGCGCGGGACAGCGTTCGCGCAGGTAGGACTCCGCCATATCCGTGGCCGCCTGCAGGATCGGCTCGCCGCGCGTGGTCAGCAGCGGCAGCAGGTCCTCGGCGACCTCGCTGCCGGTGACCGCCGCGACCAAACGGTTCTCCTTCGCGTGGTCGATCGTGTAGGCGGTGGCCGCGTGAATCCCGGCGAGCACGTCGTCCGCGGTGTCGAGCCGCCGCTGTATGCCGTCGGTGAACTCCGCGAGCGTGCGCAGGGCCACCGATTGCACGAGCGCGCGCTTGCCGCCGAACTCGTTGTAGACCGTCTGCCTGCTCACTCCGACCCGGGCGGCCACGTCGGCCATGCGCAGCCGGGCGTAACCGCGGCGCGCGAGGAGGTCGGTGGCGGCGTCGAGCAGGTCCTCGCGTACCGACGACCGGGCACGGCGGGCTGGTGTCGTGTCCTGGACCACAGGAGGATCTTGACACTTTTCCCGCTTGTGTCAAGTGGTGGTGTCGCTGTCCGTCGGAAACCCGTCACCGTCGGCCGGGAAACTACGGTGGGGGCGTGGGACTGTGCGTGGGCTTCGATCTGGACATGACTCTCATCGACCCCCGGCCGGGGATGGTGCTGGCGATGAACCGCCTCGGCGAGGAGACCGGGTTCGACTTCGACGGCGCGCGGTTCGCCGCGCATCTCGGCCCACCGCTGGCGAGCGTGCTCCGGAACTTCGGCGTGCCGGAGGAGCGGGTACCCGACCTCGTCGAGCGTTTCCGCGCGGCTTACCCGGACACGGTCGTGCCCCGCACGGTCGCCCTGCCGGGCGCGGCGGAGGCACTCGCCGCCGTGCGGAGCGCGGGCGGGCGCACGCTCGTGGTCACCGGCAAGTACCGCCCGAACGCGGCCTTGCACGTGAACGCGCTCGGCTGGACCGACGAGGTGGACCACCTCGCCGGGGACCTGTGGGCCTCGGCCAAGGCCACGGCGCTGCGCGCGCACGACGCG
>NZ_KB912640.1:412249-418506 GCF_000383795.1 Saccharomonospora saliphila YIM 90502 | reverse complement strand
GGGCCTGGCTGGCCCGCAATGCCCTGCTCGCGGGGCACGCGCCGAGGCACTGGCGGCTCCGCTCGGCCGTGTCCCTCGCGGGCCTGTTCGACCCGGTGCCCGACGTCGGCCTCGGAGAGGACCTGCTCGCCGTCGTCGGCGTGCGGGCGGAGCTCGATCTGTCCACCGCCGCCGATGTCGCGCAGCTGTGCGAGCGGCTGTCCGACTCCGAGCGGGCGGTCGCGCCCGGGCCGGTGCTGCACGCGCACACCGCGCTGGCGGCCGTGCCGCCGGCCGAGGTGGACCCGCCGGAGCGGGTCCGGGCGCTCGACGGGAGCGTGGTCGACGCCGAGGACGCGGTGGTGCTCGACGGCCCGTGGCTGCTCGCGGTGTGGCCCCCGCACCGGCTCGTCGCCGCGCGCGGACACGACGACGCACTCGCGCTGGCCGATGTGCTGGACCTGGCGCTCGCGAGCGAGGAGACCACGGACGGCGTGGACGGCGACGGCGAGTTCGTCACCTGGTCCGGCCTGGCGGCGATCGTCGAAGTCGCCGACCTGCTCGGGCTGCCGCTGCCCGACGGCGGAGTGGTGGTCCACACCGAACTGTCCGTGGGCGGTGTGCCGGTGCGGTGGTGGGTCGAGCGGGACGATCCCGCGACGCCGCACGCCGACGACACGCCCGACGGGCTCGCGCGCGCGTTCGCGTGGGCGGCGGGCCGGTGGGACGAGCGGGCGCTGGTGACCGCGTTGCTGGACGATCCCGATCCTCGGACACTGCTCGGCTGACGCCCTCCCGCGCGTCGGCCGGTTCGACGGGTGTGTTAAACGTTCCGTTGGCCAAAACGCGACCCTCTGCGGGCGGCGGCGCGCTGCCAGAGCATGATGCTCATGCCGAGCAGCCCGACACCCGCACCCGCGAGGGTCGTCCACAGCCAGACACCCCGGGCACCCACGAGCAACAGAACCACGAACGCGCACAGCCACAGCACTGTGCCACCGATCACGGGAGTCCAGGGGCTGACCACCGATCTCGGCAGTTCCGGGGTAGGACGAAGCCGTCCTGGGTCGTCGGGCGAGTTGCTCGGTTCGTCCACGTCAGAAAGGCTACCGCTGCCGGTACCGACGCAAGGCAGGTGAGCGATGTCAGACATCACCGCGGGAAGCGAGCCGACCTCGCGGTTGGACCGGTTCTTCCGGATCAGCGAGCGTGGCTCCACGCCCGGCCGTGAGGTGCGCGGCGGGTTGGTCACGTTCGTCACGATGGCCTACATCATCGTGCTGAACCCGCTCATCCTGGGCAGCTTCTCCCCGGACGACCCGGGCGCGGCCACCGACGCGACCGGCGCGATCCTGCCCGTGCCGCAGGTGGCCGCCGTGACCGCGCTCGTGGCCGGGCTGATGACCATCCTCATGGGGATCGTGGCGAACTACCCGTTCGCCCTGGCGGCGGGGCTGGGGATCAACGCGCTCGTGGCCGTGACCATCGCACCGCAGATGACCTGGCCCGCGGCGATGGGCCTGGTGCTGGTCAACGGAATCGTGGTGCTCATCCTCGTGCTCACCGGCGTGCGCACGATGGTCTTCAACGCCGTGCCGCAGCAGCTCAAAGCGGGCATCGCGGTGGGCATCGGGTTGTTCATCAGCCTCATCGGCCTGGTCGACTCCGGGTTCGTCCGGCGGGTTCCCGACGTCGCCGACACCACCGTGCCCGTGCAGCTCGGCATCGAGGGCTCCATCGCGTCCTGGCCCACGGCCGTGTTCGTCGTCGGCCTGATCATCATGGCGGTGCTGGTGGCGAAGAACGTCAAGGGCGCCATCCTGATCGGCGTGCTCGCGGGCACGGTGCTCTCGATCGTGGTCGAGGCGATCGCCGGGGTCGGTCCCTCCGGCGGCGAGGACCCGAAGGGTTGGAACCTCGGATATCCGGCGCTGCCCGACGACGTCGTCGGAATCCCGGATCTGTCCCTGGTGGGACAGGTCTCGTTCGACGCCTGGGTGCAGGTGCCCGCGATCACCGCCGCGTTGCTGGTGTTCACCCTGGTGCTCACCGACTTCTTCGACACGATCGGCACGATGACCGGTCTCGGCCGGGAGGCGAACCTCGCGGACGCCGACGGCAACCTGCCCAACGTCGGCAAGACGCTGTTCGTGGATTCGCTCGGCGCGGTCTCCGGCGGTGCGGCCTCGGCGAGCTCCAACACCGTGTTCGTCGAGTCGGCCTCCGGGATCGCGGAGGGCGCGCGCACCGGCCTGGCGAACGTGGTGACCGGCCTGCTGTTTCTGGCCGCGATGTTCTTCACGCCGCTGTACGAGGTGGTGCCGATCGAGGCCGCCGCACCCGCGCTGGTGGTCGTGGGCGCGCTGATGATCCGGCAGATCACCGAGATCGACTTTCGCGACTTCTCGGTGGCGCTGCCCGCGTTCTTGACGATCGTGGTGATGCCGTTCACCTACTCGATCGCCAACGGCATCGGCGCCGGGTTCGTCAGCTACGTGCTCATCCAGGCTGCCACCGGGCGGGCCCGCAGGGTGCATCCCCTGATGTGGATCGTGGCGCTGGCGTTCGTCGTGTACTTCGCGATCGGCCCGATCCAGAACGTGCTCGGCTGACGGCGTCGACGCGAGGCGAGGACAGCGGCGGCGTCGCCCGGTCGGTGCTTCGGCGCCAACCGAACTGTTCCGCTCGTACGGTGCTGTCCATGAACACGCCTTTTCACGCACTGCACCACGGCGACACTCCACTGCTGTTGCCCAACGCCTGGGACCACGCCTCGGCCACGCTCCTGGTCGAGGCCGGTTTCCGCGCGATCGGTACCACCAGTTTCGGTGTCGCGGCGGCACACGGCCTGCCGGACGGGCACGGTCGCACGCGCGAGCACGTCGTGCGACTGGCGGAGCTGCTCGCGCCGTTGCCGTGCCTGCTCACGGTCGACATCGAAAGCGGCTTCAGCGCCGACCCGGCCGAGGTGGCGGAGCTGGCCGCCGACCTGTTCGCGCTCGGGGTGGTGGGCATCAACCTGGAGGACAGTCGCGAACACGACCGCCTTGCCGACCCGGCCGAGCAGACGGAGTTGATCGCGGCCGTGAAGCGGCGCGTGCCGGGGCTGTTCGTCAACGCCCGCGTGGACACCTACTGGATCGGCGTGGACGCCGACCTCGGCCCGACACTCGCGCGGGCCGGGCAGTACCGGGCGGCGGGAGCGGACGGGATCTTCGTTCCGGGGGAGCTGGGGGCCGGTGACATCGCGGCGCTGGTCCGGTCCCTCGATGTGCCGCTGAACGTCCTCCACCGGCCGCACCTGTATTCGGTGACGGAGCTGGCGCGGTGGGGCGTCAACCGGATCAGCACGGGCTCGCACCTGTTCCGCACGGCGCTGGCCACCGCCCGCGACACGGCCCTGGACCTCGCGCGGTCGCTGGCGCCTCGCGACGGGACGTCGGACAACTCCTCGCTCGTCGCTCAGGACGGAACATCGGGCAACCTGGGCTCGACGATGTAGGCGACCTCCTGGGCGACCCGGCAGCTTTCTTTCGGGTCGGTCGGTCCGGTTATACCAACGTCGAAGCGGGAACTTTCGCCGAGTTTCATGGCGAGTGTGCAGTCCCCCGTATCCGGATTTCGGGCGATAGCGGACGCACGCCCGTTGACGGTTCCTGTGCGCACCCCGTTGCCCATGTCCTTCAGTGATCGCACCGTTTGTGTGTCGCGCACGTCGAGTGAGATTCCGAGGCTATCCAGTGAATCTGGCGTTATCTCTTTCTTCCAGGCGCAAGAACGGGAACCGCTCCCTTGGTAGGGTCGACCGTTCTTCATTGACTCGTAGTCGGTCAGGTCGTCCACACTCAGAAGCGCACACGGTTCGATGGAAGCCACGGCCGATCGTTCCTCGCCACCGTTCCGTGCAGAACTCGCAGAAGGGTCGCCCGGGACGCTGACCCTCGGATCGGCGCTGCCGCTCGTCGTGTCAGTACATGCGGCCACGGTGAACACGAGCATAGCGGAGACGAACACGGACGGGATGCGAACGGACTTAAGGGCGTTCTTCATCGGTCGCCGCCTGTTTGAGTGCTCCGACGTAGGGACTCGAGTGCATCCAGCTCCGTGTCGTTGTATTGATCCGAAGCATGTTGAAGTGCTTCTATGCTCATCTTGAAGATTTTCTCGAGCGATTCCAGGGCCCTACGGGCAGAGACTTCGCCGTTTGCCGTCTGCGTGTGGACGGCCGTACCTGTATGCGGTAGCGGATTTGCGCGCGCTGGATAGGCGCCGGAACGGCCCAGCGGGACACACGTGTTCGCACCGCTCCCGCCACCGCACGTGACATGGCGATGGTGCTCGCGCGGCAGCTCGCGCTCAGGACGGGACGTCCGGCAACCGAGGCTCCACGATATAGGCAACCGCCTCGGCGATCTCACAATTTTTTTCTTGGTCTGTGGGTCCCGTAATGCCGACGTCGAGGCGGGAAGTGGTGTCTATACCGAGCGCGACTGTGCAGTAGGCAACCGTGGGATCAGGAGAGAGCGCAGCAGTGCGGCCATTGACGTTGGTGAACGTGATCTCCCGATCCATTTCCTTCATCGATTCTACATTTTGCTGGTCACGTATGTCAACGGCGATCGTCAATCCGTGCAGGTTCTCATCGTTAACGGGTCTCCTCCAGGCGCAGGAGCGATCCGCGCTTCCGGTGTAGGACTCGTCTCGTGTGAGCGATCCGTACGCCGTCAGGTCGGACGGAGCGAGGAGTTCACACGGTCGAATTGATTCACTTAGATTTTTGGTTGCTGGAACATCTGAGATTCCGCTCGCTTGGCCGGTAGATGAGCTCGTCTCATGGTTAGGTGTTCCGCCAGTATTGTTCGTACAAGCTGCTGCGAGGAAAGTCGTCAATAGAATGATCAGAGCTGGCTTTGAACTCGTAAGGGTCATTGCGGTCCTCGGGTGAAGCTCGACCCCTGAAGGGTGCTTGCTGCTTCTTCCTCGATCTCGATGTACTGGTCGGACGCTCGCTGGAGAGCCTCAACGCTCGTCGCGAGGATCGCCTTGAAGGAGTGGAGTGCTTTCTTTACTGAACCTTCTCCATTGGCCGACTGATAGGTGTAGTCTGCGATTCGCTGTCCGTATTCATGGTTTCCGAACGACGGTCTGTAGTCGAAGCTGCGTATGTTGGCTTCGTAGGATTCGATTTTTTCCAGGCATCGCTTCAGCGCGCCGATGAGTTCATCCGCCGATTCCTTCGTGACGCGGAAACCGTCGTTCTTGGCGGATTCGATGAGTTGGCCTGCCGAGGCTTTCGCCGAGGCAAGGGCTTCCTCGTTCATGGCCGCCGTAGCCGTTTGCCAAGGCGTGATTCCCTCGAGGAATCCGGATGAGTCGGAGTCGGAGGTGATCTCCGACATGTCCATGTCTCTGAGTTCGGCCACCGGTGGGTCCCCTCCCTGGCTGTGCCGCTACCGTGCAGGACCGTTCGGGCTCGGAGTGTAGCGCTCGACGGCGGTGCCTTACGGGCGTTCTGCGCGGTCCGGCGGTGTGACCGCGCTCCCGATGTGGTTTCCGTGAGGTGATCGTGAGGTATGCTAACCATGTGTCGGAATCTGCTGAGCAGCGTTCGCTGGCGAGTCGGCTGCGGCTCGCCGTCGTTCGCCTGAACCGCAGGTTGCGGGCACAGCGGGCGAGCCACGACCTGTCGCTGACCCAGATCTCGGCTTTGTCCACGCTGCACAAATGCGGGGCCATGACACCGGGGAGGCTGGCGGCGAAGGAGGGCGTGCAGCCGCCGTCGATGACGCGGGTGATCGCCGCGTTGGAGGAGATCTCCTACGTCGAGCGCAGCCCGCACCCCACCGACGGCAGGCAGGCGATCGTGGCCCTGACCGACACCGGACGGGACTACGTCCGGGCCACGATCTCACGACGCGAGGCTTGGCTCGACGAACGACTGGCGGAACTGAGCGGCGAGGAGCGCGAGGTGCTCTCCCGCGCCGCGGAGATCATCGACAGGATGGCGGGCAACGGCTGACGTCCCTGCCGTCACGGGAGGCGACAACACGGCGTGAGTACCACGGATAGCGATCAACGGAGAACCCGACGACACCCCGCTATCCACAGGCCCTCCACCGACCCACCCGTAACGCCACCGGCCACCCGGCACGCGGTCGCCGGACCCCGGGCCACCGGCGCCGCCTCCTTCGGGACCACCTCCGCCGATGCCGAGGAGGCCGACCCGGAGAATCCCGAGCGTGCGGCCCCGGCTGCTGCGGCCCCGGCTGCTGAGGGCG
>NZ_KB912640.1:400316-412149 GCF_000383795.1 Saccharomonospora saliphila YIM 90502 | reverse complement strand
CGGGTGGGTCGCGGTGCTGGCGGCGGCCGTGGTGACGGCCGGGGTGGCGCCGTCGTTGTGGCTGGGCCGCCGCGTGCCGGTCGTGCGCTGGATCGTGCTGGGCGCGGCGTCGGGAGTGGTCCTGTCCTGGGCCGGTGTGCTGGTGATCGCACTGGGCTGACCAGCCACGACGGTCCTCGGCCGTGCGTGTGCGCGCCGGAGGGAGCCGTCGCGGGCGGCGGGTCTTCCAGCCGCCCGGTTGGCCCGATCGGCGCACGGGTAGTTTGACCGCATGTCGTCGCGCACCAATACGACCAACGCAGAGACGCCGAACGTGGTGGTCACGGGAGGCTGCGGGTTCATCGGCCGCGCCGTGGTCGCGGCGTTCCGGCGCAGGGGCGCGCGGGTCACCGTGGTCGACCGCGAACCGATCGAGATCGCCGACGAGGGCGTCGTGGCCGTGCAGGGCGATCTGGCCGATCCGGAGGTCCGGGAGCGCGCCGTGGTTCCCGGCACCGACGGCATCGTCCACCTCGCCGCCATCACCTCGGTGCTGAAATCGGTGGAGATGCCCGCGCGAACCTACGCGCAGAACGTCGCCATCACGCACGAACTGCTGGAATTGGCACGAATGCACGGTGTGCGCAGATTCGTGTTCGCCTCCACCAACGCGGTGGTCGGCGACGTCGGCACCGCGACGATCAACGAGGACATGCCGCTGGCGCCGCTGACGCCGTACGGGGCGACGAAGGCCGCCTGCGAGATGCTGATGTCCGGCTACGCGGGCGCCTACGGCATGGCGACCTGTGCGCTGCGCTTCACCAACGTCTACGGGCCGGGCATGAGCCACAAGGACAGCTTCGTGCCCAGGCTGATGCGCGCGGCGCTGCGCGGTGAGGGCGTGCGGGTCTACGGCGACGGCACGCAGCGCCGCGACCTTGTCTTCCTCGACGACGTGGTGCGCGGTATCGAGCTGGCGTGGGACAGCGAGCACGTCGGCAGGGCCATCGTCGGCGCGGGCCGCTCGGTGTCGGTGCTCGACCTCATCGACGCCGTCCGCGACGTCACGGGCAGCCCCATCCCGGTCGACCACGTCCCGGCGCCCGGCGGTGAGATGCCCGCCGTGGTGGTCGACCTGGAGCGCAGCGCCGAGACCATCGGCTACCGGCCCGCCCACAGCCTGCACGACGGCCTGGCCGCCACGTGGCAGTATTTCCTCGACCACGACAGGCAGAAAGTGTTCTGAGTGACCGGGTTTCTCCGCCGCCACTGGCTGCTGGGTGTCCTGCTGACCGCTGGCGTCACGCTCCGTGTGCTGGTGTGGCTGGCCTACCAGCCCGCTCTGCTCTACATCGACACCTTTCGCTACCTGGGCAACCTCGACGCGCTCCGGCCGCACGACCTGAACCCGGTCGGCTACGCGGCGGTGCTGAAGGTGCTGTTCGGGTTCGGCGGATTCTCGTTCGTCGCCGCGGTGCAACACCTGCTGGGGCTGGTGCTGGCCGTCTCGCTGTACGCGCTCGTGCTGCGGCACACCGCCCGCCCGTGGTTGGGGGCGCTCGTCGCGGCCCCCGTGCTGCTCGACGCCTACCAGCTTCAGATCGAAGAACTCATCATGTCGGAGGTCTGGTTCCAGGCCCTGCTGGTGGGCGCGATGTGGGCGTTGCTCGGGCGGGGCACACCGACCGGGTGGCGCTGCGGACTGGCCGGGTTGCTGGTGGCCGCGGCGGTGCTGACCCGCACCATCGGCATCACCGTGTTCCTGCCGATGGCGGTGTATCTGGTGGTGGCCGGGGGAGCCTGGCGCACCCGCGCGGGGTGGAAACGCATCGGCGTGCGCGTCGGCGCGGCCGCCCTCGGCGCGCTGGTCGTGCTCGGGCCGTACGTGGCCTACTTCCACTCCGCCACCGGCAGGGTGGGGCTCACCGGCGCCACCGGCAACGTCCTGTACGGGCGTACGGCTTCCGTGGCCGACTGCTCGGAGCTGCCCTCCGGCGACGAGATGTTGCAGCTCTTCTGCCCCGACGAGCCGCTCGACGACCGGCGTAAGATCGACTACTACACCCACTACGTCTACGGCGACCCCGACTGGCCGGAGGACCTGCCGCCGGGCGAGAGCAAGCAGGAGCTGGCCAACGAGTTCGCCATGGAGGTCATCACCAACCAGCCGATCGACTTCACCGCTTCGGTCGTGCGCGACTTCCTGAAGAACTTCGACCCGATCAAGCGCACCCACGCCAAGGACGTGCCGGTGGAGCGCTGGCAGTTCCAGCTCACCTATCCGTACTACAACGTCGGACCCGACTCGCTCAGGCAGTACAACGAGACGACGATGGAACGCGACGGCGTCCTGCCGCACGCCGACACGGACCTGACCGGCTTCCTGCGCGCCTACCAGCTCGGCGGTGGCTACACGTGGGGGCCGGCGCTGGCGGCGGCCTCGATGCTTGGGATACTCGCCGCGCTCGGCGTCGGCAGGGCACGGCGGTCGGGACTGCGGTCGGCGGCGCTGCTCGCCACCGGAAGCGGTCTCATCCTGTTGCTCGGTTCGTCGGCGTTCGAGTTCTCCTGGCGTTACCAGATTCCCGCGCTGGTGCTGCTGCCGTTGGGGGGTGCGCTCGGTCTGGCCGCGCTCCTCGGGGCGCGCCCCGAGCGGTCCGGCGCGACCACAGGACGGAGACCGACGATGGACGACTTCCCCGACGACGTCGACGCCGAGGCGGTGGCCGACTTCCGCCAGCGCTACGGGTCGAGCCCGTTCGGCCCGCTGGTGGTGGTGATCGCCGCCTACAACGAGGCCAAGGGCATTGCCGCGGTGTTGCGGGACATGCCGACCACGTGCGGTGACCTGCCGGTGTCGACGCTCGTCGTGGTCGACGGCGCCACCGACGACACCGCGCGCGTCGCGCACGAGGCCGGGGCGTACGTGTGCGTCGCGAGCCGCAACCGGGGCCAGGGCGCCGCACTGCGGCTGGGCTACCACCTCGCCCACGAGTGCGGTGCCCGGTACGTGGTCACGACCGATGCGGACGGCCAGTACGACAACAACGAGATGCCGATGCTGGTCAAACCGCTGCTCGACGACGCGGCCGACTTCGTGACGGGATCGCGCACGCTCGGCAGCTACCAGCACGACAGTACGATTCGCTGGCTGGGCGTGCGGGTGTTCTCCGTGCTGGCATCGGTGCTCACGCTGCACCGGATCACCGACACCTCGTTCGGCTTCCGTGCCATGCGCGCCGACCTGGCCACCTCGGTGACCCTGCGCGAGCCGCAGTACCAGTCCTCGGAGCTGCTGCTCGGCGTGTTCGCCAGGAAGGCACGGGTGCTGGAGGTGCCGATGACGATGCGGCTGCGCACCAACGGCGCCAGCAAGAAGGGCCGCAGCCTGAAGTACGGCGCGAACTACGCCCGCGTCATGCTCGGAACCTGGGTTCGCGAGTTCGTCCTGCGCCGCGGAACACGAACCGGTCGAGCAACGCGAACTTCGCGATGAACACCAGGCCGTAGCTTCCGAGGAAGACGGCGTCGAGCACGACGATCCGGACGAAGCCGGACAGGTCGAGCGGCTCGGTGAGGTGGCCCGCGAGCGTGGTCAAGCCCACTGAGGCCACGCCCGCCGCCCCGATGACGCAGAAGTACGGCACCAGCTCCCGCTTCACCGCGGGGGTCCCGGTGCGGCCCCATGCCCAGCGGCGGGCCAGCAGGAAGTTCGGGACCGCGCCCGCGACGAACGCCAGTGCGCTCGCCAGCGCGGGTGCCGCGCCCGCCCACAGCAGACCAATCAACGTGGCCTGGCTGATCCCCGTCGCGAGCGCCGAGCTCGTGGCCGCGCGGAAAAGCCGGACCAGCAGCCGCGGCCGAGTGAGCCGGGCACTCGGAGGTTCGGCGGCGGCAGCGGATGCTGTGCTCACCCTTCCATTGTGCATACCCGCCATCCGGGGGGCCCGGGCACGTCCGTATCCTCCGTGCGGGTTGATCCGTGTGCCCCGGTGGTACACGGTGACAACCGGATTCAGGGAGTGCGGTCGCTGGGGGGAACCCGGCGTTGACGAGAGTGACGATCTGGAGGCAGTCGAGTCGTGCGAGTCCTCGTTCTGGGTGGTGACGGATATCTGGGGTGGCCGACCGCCCTCCATCTCTCCGATTGCGGCCACGAAATCGCGGTTGTCGACAACTTCGCACGCAGGGGGTACGACGAGGAACTCGGCTCGCAGAGCCTCGTCCCCATCGAGGACCTCGACGCCCGCGTCGCGGCGTGGAAGGAGGTCTCCGGCAAGGAACTCGGCTGCTACGTCGGTGACCTCGTCGACGCCGACTTCGTGTACCGGGTCGTGCGCGAGTTCGAACCCGACACGATCATCCACTTCGCCGAGCAGCGCGCGGCGCCGTACTCGATGATCGACCGCGAGCACGCCGTCTACACGCAGTACAACAACGTGGTCGGCAACCTGAACGTCATGTACGCCATCGCCGAGATCAACCCGGAGATCCATCTGGTGAAGCTCGGCACGATGGGCGAGTACGGCACCCCGAACATCGACATCGAGGAGGGGTGGATCGAGATCGAGCACAACGGTCGTTCCGACCGGATGCTCTTCCCGAAGAAGCCGGGCTCGTTCTACCACCTGTCGAAGGTGCACGACTCGCACAACATCGAGTTCGGCTGCCGCATCTGGGGCATGCGGGCCACCGACCTCAATCAGGGCGTGGTCTACGGGCAGAAGACGGACCAGACCGCCCGCGACCCGCGCCTGGCCACCCGCCTCGACTACGACGCCGTGTTCGGCACGGTGCTGAACCGCTTCGTGATCCAGGCCGTGCTGGGCCAGCCGCTGAGTGTGTACGGCAAGGGCGGTCAGACGCGCGGCATGCTTGACATTCGCGACACGGTCGAGTGCCTGCGGCTGGCCGTGGAGAACCCCGCGGACAGGGGCGAGTTCCGGGTGTTCAACCAAATGACCGAGAGCTTCTCGGTGAAGCAGGTCGCCGAGCTCGTCGCCGAGACGTTCCCCGGGCCCGTGCAGATCGACTACCTCGAGAACCCGCGCTGGGAGCTGGAGGAGCACTACTACAACGTCAAGCACACGGGTCTGCTCGAGCTGGGGCTCAAGCCGCACCTGCTCTCGGACACGCTGATCGAGTCGCTGTTCCCCCTCGTCGAGGAGAACAAGCACCGCGTCAACCACGAGAACCTGCTGCCGAAGGTCAAGTGGGCGAGCGCCAAGAACTGACGCCGTCCTCCCTCTCTTGTTGGCGAGTCGGCAAGGCCTCCTTTACTGCATTGAGCGCAGTGAAGGAGGCCTTGCCGGTGACTGACTGCCGTGCCGGCGCCTGACTGAAGGGCGGTGGGTCAGCCGCGTTGGCTGCGGACCCCGAGAAGGACGTCCTCCCACGCGGGGACGGCCGGGTGGGTGTTCTTCTTGCGGGGCGGCTTGCCTCGGCTTGCCGTGGCGGCGTGCCCGGCCTGTTCGGGCACCAGCCGCTCGTCCTCGCCGTCGCCCGGTGCGGCGGTGGCGCCGCCGGGAGCGGAGGAGGCAGGGGACACACCGTCGTCGTCGGCCGGGCCGGGTAGCGGGGCCTCGATCACCCTGGCGCCCTCCCGGCCGGTCTGGTGCGCATCTTGAGTGCCCGCCTCCTCGGAGTCCCGGCCGGACTCACCGACGGGCCGGGGCATCCGGTGCGAGTCGGGGTCGAGCAGCGCCTCGGCCTGCTCGTCGAGGGCGGTGACGGTGCCGCCGTGCGCGCCGGGTGAGAACGACCAGTGCGCGTGGTTGTCCGACCGGCCCGCGCTCCAGCGCAGCCCGATGACCCACTTGCCCTCGTCGGAGCGCCAGGCGTCCCATTCCGCCCGGGCGTAGTCCTGGCCCCACAGGCCGAACGAGTGCGCGACGATCTCGCCGAGGGTGCGGACGTCCGGTCCGTCCTCGCGGACCGGGTGCGCGCGCTGCGCGAGGTCGGCGGTGCGAGAGCGTTCGAGCAGCACCGGGTGGGCGAACCGCTCGATGCGGCTGGTGGGCATCCCGGCGGCCGAGGCGACCTGTTCGACCGACTCGCCCGCCCGGATGCGGCTCTGGATCTCGCGTGGGCGCATCGTGCTCTCCTGCTCGATCTCGATCTGGCCGAGCCGGGCGACGTCGCCGCGGGCGGCCGCGCGGAGCCGCTCGTCCACGGGCAGGAGGAATCGTTCGCGGCGCTCAGGGTCTTCGCACACGAGGGACGTGCCGTCCTCGTGCAACCCGACCACTCGCAGCGTTCGCATGTCCGCCTCCGAAAGACATCACCTTTGTGGGTGTCCACGGTAGGACGGCGCGTCGCCTTGACGGGTGAGGCGCGCCGGAGTTTCCGCGAACAACCTGTGTCGATCGTGCTCCACACGGTCGATCTGTACAGCTCCGACGCGCCGTGTACCCGCCTCCCGATCAGGCGAATCCTGAAACCGCTATTTCGCGAGCCGTTCCACGACCCACTCCACGCACCGCGTCAGCGCGGTGATGTCGTCGGGCTCGATCGCCGGGAACATCCCGACCCGGAGCTGGTTGCGGCCCAGCTTGCGGTAGGGCTCGACGTCGACGATGCCGTTCCTGCGCAGCGTCGCGGCCACGGCGGCGGCGTCGATGTCGTCGTCGAAGTCGACCGTGCCCACGACCTGCGAACGCAGTCCGGGCTCGCTCACGAACGGCCGCGTGTACGAGGTCTTCTCCGCCCACTGGTACAGCCGGTCGGAGGATTCGCGCGTCCGCGCGGTGGTCCAGTCGAGGCCGCCGTTGCCGAGCATCCACTCGATCTGGTCGGCCAGCATGAACAGCGTGGCCACGGCGGGGGTGTTGTAGGTCTGGTCCTTGCGCGAGTTGTCCAGCGCCGTGGTCAGCGACAGGAACTCGGGCACGTACCGGTCCGAGGCACCCAGCTCGCCGATCCGGTCGAGCGCGGCGGGCGAGCACAGCGCGACCCACAGCCCGCCGTCCGAGGCGAACGACTTCTGGGGCGCGAAGTAGTAAACGTCGAAGTCCTCGGCCGCGACGGGCAGTCCGCCAGCGCCGGAGGTGGCGTCGACGGTGACCAGCGCGCCCTCGCTGCCCTCGGGGCGGCGCACGGGGACGGCCACGCCGGTCGAGGTCTCGTTGTGGGCCCAGGCCACCACGTCGCAGCCCGGCTCGTAGGCGATCGCGGGAGCGCTGCCCGGTTCGCCCTCGACGACGACCGGGTCGGCCAGGAACGGCGCCTTCTTCGTCACGCCCGCGAACTTCGAGGAGAACTCACCGTAGGTGAAGTGCTGGGCACGCTCGCGCACGAGGCCGAAGGCGGCAGCGTCCCAGAACGCCGTCGTGCCTCCGTTGCCCAACACCACCTCGTAGCCGTCCGGCAGGCGGAACAGCTCGGCCAGACCGGACCGCACCCGGCCGACGAGGGACTTCACCGGCTTCTGGCGGTGCGAGGTGCCGAGGACGTGTGCCCCCTCCTTGGCCAGGTTGGCGAGCTGCTCGGGGCGCACCTTGGAGGGTCCGCACCCGAAGCGGCCGTCGGAGGGCTTGAGGTCTGCGGGCAGTGTCAACTCATCGGCTTCGGACATGCCGCCAGTCTTTCACGGTCCCGGACGAGGTTGAATGACGCGCGTCACCCCCGCCACCCGGACGGGTCGACTCCGCCCGGGATCGGCGCCGTCGGGTCGTACGGAACGCGGGTGAACACGAACGTCGCCAGGTCCAGGTGGTGCGGCCTGCCTTCGGCGTCGCGGACGACCGTGAGGGTTTCCCCGGAGTAGTAGCCGTCGAGGCCGAGCCAGCGGTCCCCGCCCAACGGGCGGAAGCGGGACGCACGGCCGGTCCCGGACACCGGGCGCAGGTCGAGCAGGCCGTCCGGCAGCACCCGCAGGTGGTGCGGCGACGGGCCCCAGTGCCACAGACCGGTCAGCTCCAGCAGTCCGGTGTCGATCGGAGCCGGGCGCCACTCGGGCAGTGCGGGCTCGTGGTCGTCGGCCAGCGCGATCAGATCGGCCACGAGGGAGAGGATGCCCACACCGCCGGTGGCGTTGGCCAGTGCGATCGCGCCCGTACTCGTGGCCGGGTCGATCATCGTGCAGGCGAGGAACCCGGGCATGGACCCGGTGTGCCCGGCCAGCCGCCGTCCGCCCGTGTGGGCGAGCTGGAAGCCGAGGCCGTACCCCATCGACCACGGTCCGCTGTCGTCGATCATGGCGGCCTCGCGCATCTCGGCGACGGTGTCCGGGTGCAGCACCTCGCCGGTGTCGCCGCCGACGAACGCGGTGAAGCGCGCCAGGTCGTCGGCGCACGACCAGAGCTGGCCCGCGGGCGCCATCGCTCCCGCGTCGTGCGCGGGCTCGGGCAGCACGACGTCGGCGAACGGGTGCACGGTCAGGCCCGGCGCGTGCGCCCGGGCGGGCGCCTCGGTGGTCTCGCGCATACCCAGCGGGTCCAGCACCTCGGTGCGCACGGCGTCGAGCCAGCTCGTGCCGCGCAGCCGCGCGACCAGCTCGCCGAGCACGCCGTAGCCGACGTTGGAATAGTGGAACCGGCGGCCGGGCCGGTGCTTGACCTCGCCGGCGCCGAGGGTGGCGTTCAGCTCGTCCCAGTCGCCGCCGGGCGCGCGTTCCCACCACTCGCCGGGTGACTCGGAGGTCAGGCCGCTGGTGTGGGAGAGGAGCTGGGCCACCGACGTGCCCCCGAACGCGGTGCCCGGCACGTGCTTGTCCAGCGGGTCGGTCAGATCGAGCCTGCCCTCGTCCCGCAGGCGCATGACCACGACCGCGACCAGCGACTTGGTGATCGAGCCGATGCGGTAGAGCGTGCGGGTGTCCGGTCGTGCGCCCCCGACCTCGCCGCGGCCCGCCGAGAACAGCGTCTCGCCGTCGCGGACCACGGCCGCCACCAGGGACGGGGCGCGCCCGGTGGCCTGTTCGGTGGCGACGCGCCGCAACAGGGCGAATTCGGTGGTCGGCAGCATGGCCGTCATTCTGCCTCGCGCTCACCCCGTGCGCGCCGCGCGGCCGGTCGCCTGGAGCCTGCCGATCACGGCGGCCACCGCGAGCAGCAGCACCAGCAGCATGATCGTGCCGAGGTTGAGGCCGAGCCCGGTGGTGAACACGAACGCCAGCGCGCCGGCGAACAGGCAGTAGTAGATCATCGGGATGATCGTCTTGCGGATGAGGTCGCCCTCGCGTCCGAGCAGTCCGACCGTGGCCGAGGCGGCCACGACGTTGTGCACGGTGATCATGTTGCCCGCGGCCCCGCCCACGGCCTGCCCCGCGACGACGGGCTCGGGACTGACGCCGATCTGCTCGGCGGTGGAGAACTGGAACAGCGAGAACATCAGGTTGCTGACGGTGTTGCTGCCCGCCACGAAGGCGCCGAGCGCGCCGATCCACGGCGCGAACACCGGCCACGCGTCGCCGACGGCGGAGGCGGCGCCGTCGGCGAGGGTGAGCGGCATGCTCTCGTAGCCGGAGGTGTTGAGGTCGGAGTTGATGAACACCCGTACCAACGGCAGCGCGAACAGCAGGGCCACCGCCGTGCCCGCGATCTGCCTGCCCGCCACGCGCCAGGAGGCCGCGATCCGCGCGCCGTTCATCCGGTGCAGTCCGTAGGCCGCGACGCTGGCGAGCACGAGGATGAAGCCGGGCAGGTACAGCGGTTCGAGGCTCTCGGAGATGCCGGTGCCGAGGATGCCGTCGAAGTTCAGCGAGATCCCGGTGAGGGCATCGGAGAGCGGTTCGATCGTGCGGGTGAGCACGAGCAGCACCGCCACCAGCAGGTAGGGCGACCACGCGCGCACCGGGTGCATCCGGCGGCCCGCGACGTCGGAGTCGGGCTCCACCCGGCCCATCCAGGTGGATTCCCAGTTCGCGCGCGGCGGGAAGTCCCAGGGCTCACGGGGAAGGAACACCCCGCGGCGAGCGGCGGCGACCACGATCGCCAGTCCGATCAGGCCGCCGAGCAGCGCGGGGAACTCCGGGCCGAGCAGCGCGGCGACGGCGACGTAGGGCACGGTCATCGACAGCGCCGCGAACAGCGCGAACTTCCACACCCCGAGCCCGTCCGCCAGCCGGGCGGGAAGAGGCTTGTCCCTGGTGCCGAAGAACCCGGTGAGCAGGCACACGAGGAACAGCGGGATCAGCGTGCCGACGATCCCGTGGATGAGTGCGGCGTCGAGGGCGATGCCCGCGATGTAGTCGGGCAGGGGCAGGCCCAGCATCGAGGCGCGCTCGGCGACGTCGGCGTTGCCGCTGAGGCCGTCGGTGACACCGACGAGCACGGGCGTGCCGACCGCGCCGAAGGTGACCGGGGTGCTCTGGATGGTCAGGCCGACCATGACCGCTGCCATCGCCGGGAAGCCCAGTGCCAGCAGCAGCGGCGCGACGACGGCGGCGGGGGTACCGAAGCCCGACGCGCCCTCGATGAAGCTGCCGAACAGCCAGCCGATGATGATCGCCTGCACTCGCCGGTCGGGGCTGATGTCGGTGAACGTGCCCCGGATCGTGGCCAGCGCGCCGCTGCTGCTCAGCGTGCCGAGCAGCAGGAGCGCGCCGAAGACGATATAGAGCAGGCCGACCGCCAGCACGAGCCCCTCGATGCTGGACGCCGCGATGACGACGGGTTCGACGCCCCAGACGAACGCCGCCGTGCCGACCACGACGGCGAAACCGAGCGGCATCGCGTACTTGGCGGGCCACCGCAACCCCACCAGCAGGATTCCGATCACCACGATGGGTGCCAATGCGACGAGACTGAGCACCGCCAGGTTGTCCATGCCCGCACCGCCCTCGTTGGTGGCCCGAACTTCTCGGTAGCCGAAGCAGCCGTTTTCCACATGGCGGAATGTGACTTCCGCCATAATCGCGGAGCGACACAGTGTTACAGCACCTGAGCACGGCGTCAACACCGTCGTCGCGCGGGCCGAGCCGAGTGTGGAGGGCGTGGCGAGGAGCACGAACCGGCCCGTGCCGCGTCTAGCATGAGCCGATGCCTCGGAGCTGGGTCGAAAGTGAGGACGGAGTCCGGCTGGCGGTGCGGGTCCACGAGCCCGACCCGGCCGGAAACGGCCACGGGGACGCGGCCAGGACCGTGCCGACCGTGGTCTGCGTACACGGGTATCCGGACGACTCCGCGCTGTGGGACGGCGTGCGCGCCCACCTCGGCGGGCGCTTCCGCGTGGTCACCTACGACGTGCGCGGCGCGGGGGACTCGGACGCGCCGCGCGAGGTCGCGGCCTACCGGCTCGACCGGCTGGCCGCCGACCTGGCCGCCGTCGTCGACCACGTCTGTCCGGGTGAGGCCGTGCACCTGCTGGCGCACGACTGGGGGTCCATCCAGTCCTGGCACGCCGTCACCGGGCCGTGGCTGCGTGGCCGGGTCGCCTCGTTCACCTCCATCTCCGGGCCCAGTCTCGACCACGCCGCGCAGTGGATGCGGTCCCGGCTGCGGCCCAGCCCGCGCCGCCTCGCCGACGGGGCGCGCCAGCTCCTGCACTCCAGCTACCTCGCCTTTTTCCAGCTCCCCGTCCTGCCCGAGCTGGCCTGGCGCAGCGGGCTCCTCGCGCGCCTCGTGCGCCGGTGGGAGCCCGCCGAGCCCGCACCGCGCCGTTCCGACGCGGTGCACGGGCTGAACCTCTACCGCGCCAACATCGTCGGCCGCCTGGGCCGTCCCCGGCCCCGCCCCACCGACGTCCCGGTCCAGGTCCTCGCCCCTGCGCAGGACCCGTTCGTGGGAGTTCCGCTCCAGACCGAGATCGGCCGGTGGGTGCCGGATCTGCGCGTGCGCCGTATCCCGGGCGGGCACTGGGTGGTGCGTGCCGACCCGGCGCGTGTGGCCGGTGCCGTCACCGAGTTCGTCGAGGC
>NZ_KB912640.1:386597-400216 GCF_000383795.1 Saccharomonospora saliphila YIM 90502 | reverse complement strand
GGGGCCTGCTCGTACTGGCAGGTCTGGCGGTGGCGGTGCTGCTGCTGCCCGCGTTCTGGCGCTACCGCGCCCCGGACCCGGACACGGACACGGACACGGCCGGGCGCGCCTAGGCCCGCTCGCTCCGGCGCTTACCTGGACCCCCACGGCGGGTAATCTGCGGGCATGGCGAATCCGACGGGGGAGCAGTTCGAACTGACCCGGGGCGGCGCGCGCGCCGTGGTCACCGAGATCGGGGCGGGACTGCGGGCGTTCGAGATCAACGGCGTGCCGTACGTCGAGACCTTCGACGCGGCCGAGGAGCCGCCCAAAGGCGCGGGCCAGGTCCTGCTGCCCTGGCCCAACCGCACCCGGGGCGCGCGGTGGACCCACGACGGGACCACCCAGCACCTCGCGGTCACCGAACCGGCACGCGGCAACGCCATCCACGGCTTGGTCCGCCACGCCGAATGGCGTCTCGTCGAACACGGCGAATACTTCATCCGCCTCGAGACCGAGGTCGCGGACGAGCCCGGCTGGCCGGTCCCGCTGCACACCGAGATCGTCTACGCGCTGTCCCCGAGAGGCATCACCGTCACCCACGAGGTGCACAACGCGGGTGCCGAGTCGGTCGGGTTCGGCGTCGGCACCCACCCGTACCCGCGCATCGGCGACGTGCCCACCGAGGAACTGACCCTGACGCTGTCGGCGACCCGCGTTCGGCCCCATGTCGACCACGATTGGCCCTTCGGCGAGGAGACCGACGTCGCGGGCACCGACCACGACCTGCGTGCGGGACGGATCGTCGGTGGGCTGGACCTCGACACCGCGTTCGGCGGGCTCACGCCGGGCGCCGACGGCCTGCACCACCACCTGCTGCACCACGACCGCACCACGCTCGACCTCTGGACCGAGCCCGATTTCGGGTGGGTGCAGGTGTTCACCCCGCCGCGCCTCGGCGACCGGGGACGGGCGATCGCCGTGGAGCCCATGACCTGCCCCGCCGACGCGCTCAACTCCGGGACCGACCTGATCAGCCTCGCGCCGGGTGAGAAGTGGCGGGCGAGTTGGGGAATCCACGTAGAATCGTTAGCGTAGCGAACCATGACGACGACAGCGATCATCAACGGCTACGTGGTCCCCGTCGACGGCGACCCCCTCGACGGCGGCACCGTTCTGCTCTCCGACGGCCGCATCACCGCGGTCGGCACGGCGACCGCGGTCGAGGTCCCCGGGGACGCGGACGTGGTCGACGCCGCCGGTTCGTGGGTCGTGCCCGGTTTCCTCGACGCGCACGCCCACCTCGGTGTGCACGAGGAGGGCGAGGGCTGGGCGGGCAACGACGTCAACGAGATGACCGACCCCAACGGTGCCCGCTTCCGCGCCCTCGACGGGATCGACCCGTACGAGACCGGGTTCGACGACGCCCTCGCGGGCGGGGTCACGAGCGTGGTGATCAAACCCGGCTCCGGCAACCCGATCGGCGGGCAGACGGTCGGTGTCAAGACGTGGGGCCGCACGGTGCTGGACATGCTTTTCGCCGAGCGGGTCAGCGTGAAGAGCGCGCTCGGGGAGAACCCCAAACGGGTCTACGGGGAGAAGAATCAGACACCCGCCACCCGGCTCGGAGTGGCCGCCGTGCTGCGCGAGGCGTTCACCAAGGCCCGCAACTACGCCGCCCAGCGCGACCACGCACGCGCCGAGGGCACGCCCTTCGACGTGGACCTCACACTCGAAACGCTGGTGCGGGTACTGGACGGCGAGTTGTACTGGGACCAGCACACCCACCGCGCCGACGACATCGTCACGGCCGTGCGGCTGGCCGAGGAGTTCGGCTACAAGCTCGTCGTCAACCACGGCACCGAGGGCCACCTGATCGCCGACTTCCTCGCGGAGCACGAGGTTCCGGTCATCCTCGGGCCGCTGTTCACCACCCGGTCGAAGGTCGAGGTGCGCCACCGGACGTTGCGCTCGGCGGGCATCCTCGCCCGCGCGGGCGTGCCGCTGGCGCTGACCACCGACCACCCGGTCGTGCCGATCGACTTCCTCGTCTACGAGGCGGCGCTGGCGGTCAAGCACGGGCTCGACCGGGACACGGCCCTGCGTGCGCTGACCGTCAACCCGGCGCGCATGCTCGGCCTCGACGACCGGGTCGGAGCGCTGCGGCCGGGCCTCGACGCCGACGTGGTCGTCTGGTCCGGTGACCCGCTGGACGTGATGAACCGCGCGTTGCGGGTGTTCGTGCGCGGGCGCGAGGTCTACCGGTTCGACGCCGAGCGCGGTGAAGGTGTGGTCACCGACCGCCGCTACCGGGAGTGACCCGGGGGAATACCCGGTCCCCGCCACGCGCGGTCCGCGACGCCGTGCACCCGGCGCCGGGTCGCGCGCGGCTCACCCGGCGCAATCGACCGCGGTGTTCACCCGGCGCGCAGGGAGCGGGCGATGAGCATGCGCTGGATCTGGTTGGTGCCCTCGAAGATCTGCGGCACCTTGGCCTCCCGCAGGTAGCGCTCCACCGGGAAGTCCCGCGTGTACCCGGCGCCCCCGAGGACTTGGACGGCGTCGGTGGTGACCTTCATGGCGGCGTCGGTGGCGACGAGCTTGGCCACCGACGACTGCCTGCCGAACTCCCGGCCCCGGTCGCGGCGCCGCGCCGCGTCCAGGTAGGTCGCCCGCGCGGAATCCACGGCGGCGGCCATGTCGGCCAGCAGGAACTCCATGCCCTGGAAGTCGATGATCGGCTTGCCGAACTGGCTGCGGCCGCGCGCGTAGGCCACGGCCTCGTCCAGCGCCGCCTGCGCCAGCCCGACCGAGCACGCGGCGATGCCGAGCCGCCCCGACGCCAGCGACGACAGGGCGATCTTCAGCCCTTCGCCCTCGGCGCCGAGGAGCCGGCCCGTGTCCACGGGGGCGTCGTCGAAGAGCATCTGGCTCGTCGTGGAGGCGGTCAGCCCCATCTTGCGCTCGGCGGGCGCGGCCGTCAGCCCCGGAGTGTCCGCGTCCACGAGCAGGCAGCTGATGCCCTTGCCCCGGTCCGGCCCGTCGGGTGAGCCGGACGTCCGGACCATGGTGGTGTAGTAGTCGGCCTGCCCGCCGTGGGTGATCCACGCCTTGGCGCCGGTGATGACGTAGTGCTCGGCCTCGCGCCGCGCCCGGGTGTTCAGCGCGGCCGCGTCGGAGCCCGCCCGCGTCTCGGACAGGGCGTAGGCGCCCAGCAGGTCGCCGCCCAGCATGTCCGGCAGCCACCGGTCCCGCTGCGCGTCGGTGCCGTGGTGGGCCAGTGCGAAACACGACATCGTGTGCACCGACAGCCCGACGCCGACCGACATCCACGCCGTGGCGATCTCTTCGAGCACCTGGAGGTAGACCTCGTAGGGCACCTCGCCGCCGCCCCAGCGTTCCGGGTACGGCAGGCCCAGCAACCCGGAGGCGCCGAGGAGCCGGAACTGCTCCCGGGGGAAGCGTTCCGCCTCCTCGTACCCGGCCGCCGCCGGGGCGAGTTCGTCGGTGGCGATCTCCCGGGCGAGCGCGACCAGGTCCTCGGCCTCCGTGGTGGGCAGCAGGCGTTCGGCGGGCATCGGTGCCTCCGTGCTCGGTGTGCGTGGAGATGTACTCAGAATAGTACTGTAGTCCGCTCTATAGTACTGTCCAGCGTACTGTTCCGGATTCCGGCGTAGGGTTTCGCCCATGCCCCCGACCCCACCCCGCACCCGTAGGCAACGCGCGGTGCTCGACGAGCTGGAGCGGTTGTTCCTCGCCGAGGGGTTCGTCGCCTTCACCCTCGACGACCTGGCCGCGAGGCTGCACTGCTCGAAGAGCACCCTTTACGCGCTCGCCCCGAGCAAGGAGCAGCTCGCCGTCAAGGTGGTGGCGCACTTCTTCAAGGGCGCGGCCGAGCGGATCGAGAAGCGCATCGCCGACGTCGATGACGCGCGCGAGGTCGTGCGCACCTACCTCGCGGGGGTGGCCGCCGAACTCGACCGTGCCTCGCCCGCGTTCATGGCCGACGTCTCCGCGTTCGAGCCCGCGCGGGCGGTGTACGAGCTGAACTCGCAGGCCGCGGCCGGGCGCATCCGCCGGTTCCTCGCCGACGGGGTGGCCCAGGGCGTGTTCCGCGACGTGCACGCCGGGCTCATCGCCGAGCTGGCGGCGTTGCTGATCGAGGGCATCCAGACGGGCGCCGTCCGCGCTCGCACCGGTGTCTCGGACGCCGAGGCCTTCACCGCCCTGGGCGAGTTGCTCCTCTCCGGCGTCTCTCTCGACCGCCCGTGATCCCGCCCACGCCTGTTGATGTGCCGTCAAGGCCTCCTTCACTGCACTCAACGCAGTAAAGGAGGCCTTGACGGCACCTGCGCGGGCGCGAGCGGCTCCGTGGGCACGGGGGTGGGTTAGCATCGCGGGCGTGATCGTGTCTGGTGGTGAAGCGCTGGTCGACCTCGTGCCCGCGGGAGAGGGGTGCGCGGAGGGGTCCACTTCGGACCTTCTTGCGCCCCGGCTCGGGGGTGGGCCGTACAACGTGGCGCTCGCTGCCGCGCGGCTGGGTGTGCGCACCGCGTTCCTCTCGCGCGTCTCGCGCGACCGGTTCGGCGACGAGCTCGTCCGCAGGCTCGACGAGTCCGGTGTGGACACCGATATGGTCCAAAGAGGTCCTGAACCGAGCACGCTCGCCGTGGTCTCGCTCGATTCCGAGGCCGGCGCCCGCTACAGCTTCTACACCGAAGGCACCGCCGACCGGTTCGTCGCCGACCCCGGTCCGCTGCCGGAGGACACGGCGGCCCTGTCCGTCGGCACGCTCGGCATGGTGCTCCAGCCGGGCGCGGCGACCTACGAAGCCGTCCTGCGCCGCGAGCACGAGCGGGGCGTGCTCACCGCGCTCGATCCGAACATCCGCGCCGACATGATCGCCGACCCGGACGCCTACCGCGCGCGCTTCGCCTCGTGGCTGCCCTCGGTCCGGCTGCTCAAGGTCTCCGTCGACGACGCCCAGTGGCTGGCGGGGGTCACCGACCTCGCCGACGTGCGCGCGGCGGCGCGCGACTGGCTCGCCGGCGGACCCGCGGCGGTGGTCCTGACCGCGGGAGGCGATGGCCTGTCGGTGCTGACCGCATCCGGCCACGACGTGACGGTTCCCACGCACCCCGTGCGGGTGGCGGACACGATCGGCGCGGGGGACACCGTCCAGGGCGCGCTGCTGGCGTGGCTGGTGCGCCACCGGGCCGCCGACCTCGGGGCTCTCTCGGCGCACGACTGGACCGAGGCACTCTCCTACGCCGCCCGTGCGGCCGCCGTTACGGTGTCCCGTCGCGGCGCGGAACCACCCAGGGCCGACGAACTACCGCCCAGCGTGTGAATCTGGTCGCACAGAGTTAGCTGTGGGTAACACCACGGCTGCGTAACCGGGCACTTCTGGACTAGCGTAAAGAGGAATTCATACCCCAGCGGGACGGTGTGCGAAAGTCTGTGACCCGCACGACCTGCGGTCGCAGCCGGCCCGTGTGACCGTGAGAGGCATGTGCATGTCCGACGCGACTGCGGCGCAGACCGGGGGCGAGACGGTGCGACTCCGCCTGCCGAGCGGCGAGCACGAGTTGAACGTGGTTCGCGCCGTGGAGGGCGCGCCCGGTATCGAGCTGGGAAAGCTGCTCGCTCAGACCGGCTACATCACCTACGATCCGGGTTTCGTCAACACGGGCGCCACGTCTTCGGCGATCACCTACATCGACGGTGAGCAGGGTATTCTGCGCTACCGGGGCTATCCGATCGAGCAGCTCGCACAGAACTCGAACTTCATCGAGGTCTCCTACCTGCTCATCTACGGCGAGCTGCCCAGCAAGCAGCAGCTCGACGAATTCACTTCGAAGATCAACAGGCACACCCTGCTGCACGAGGATCTGAAGCGCTTCTTCGACGGGTTCCCCCGTGACGCCCACCCGATGCCGGTGCTGTCGAGCGCGGTGTCGGCGCTGTCGACGTTCTACCAGGACTCGCTCGACCCGTTCGACGACTCCAACGTCGAGCTGTCCACGGTCCGCCTGCTGGCGAAGGTGCCCACGATCGCCGCCTACGCCTACAAGAAGTCCATCGGCCAGCCCTTCCTGTACCCGGACAACTCGCTGGGCCTTGTCGAGAACTACCTGCGCATGACCTTCGGGCTGCCCGCCGAGCCGTACGAGATCGACCCGGACGTGGCCAAGGCGCTCGACATGCTGTTCATCCTGCACGCCGACCACGAGCAGAACTGCTCGACCTCGACCGTGCGGCTGGTGGGCTCGTCGGAGGCGAACCTGTTCGCCAGCATCTCGGCCGGGATCATGGCCCTGTTCGGCCCGCTGCACGGCGGCGCCAACAGCGCGGTGCTGGACATGCTCTCGAACATCAAGGCCGACGGCGGCGACGTGGACGACTTCGTCCGGCGCGTGAAGAACCGCGAGGAAGGCGTCCGCCTGATGGGCTTCGGCCACCGGGTCTACAAGAACTACGACCCGCGCGCGAAGATCATCAAGCAGACCGCCGACGACATCCTCGCCAAGATCTCCGGCGGCGACGAACTGCTCGACATCGCCAAACGGCTGGAGGAGCGCGCGCTGTCGGACGACTACTTCGTCGAGCGCAAGCTCTACCCGAACGTCGACTTCTACACCGGCCTGATCTACCGGGCTCTGGGTTTCCCGACGAAGTACTTCACGGTGCTGTTCGCGCTCGGCCGCCTGCCCGGCTGGATCGCGCACTGGCGCGAGATGATGAAGGACCCGGCCACCAAGATCGGCCGCCCGCGCCAGATCTACACCGGCGAGAAGCAGCGCGACTACACGCCCCTCGACCAGCGCTGAAGCCGGGCTCGACGGGATGCCCGAACATGCCCCGGTCACCGTGTCCGACATCCGGATACGGTGACCGGGGTGAATCTCTTCCCGGAGCTAATCAATCAAATCCTTCGCGGCCTGGGCAACGTCGCCAAGAAATCCACCGAGTTCGTCGACCGCGCCGGGAAAGAGTCCACCAAAAGTCATTCCAAACGTTGCGCCGACGGGCCCGCCAATCGCTCCCCCGATGCCCGCCCCGACAGCTGCCCCGGTAGTCGTGTCTTTCTGCGCCTCCTGTAATGCTGGTTCGAAAGTCAGGTTCCCGTGCTGATTCGCTATCGCGTTACCGACATTGTGCAGGAACTGTTCGTCGCTCCAGTAGCCACCGTGTCCGTTGTCCTCCTCGGTCGCTAGGATCTCCGTTCCGGGCAGTTCGCCCGGAGCGTCGCCATGAACCTCGAAGAAATGTGATGGACGAATAAGATCAGCCGTGCTTGTCGCCTCGTAGACCGCGCCGTCGAGGTCTATTTCTGATTCGACGTCGCCGGACGCGGCATCGTCGATCCCGAACCCGGGGCCCGCCACCGAGATGATGTCGGCCTCCATTCCTGGCGCGTGCTTCGCGGCTTCACCCGCTACGACGGTTCCGTACGAGTGTGCCACCAGGGTGGTGTGTGCACCGCCCTCATCATGAGCGGCTTGGAGTCCGTCGACGAATTGGCGAAGCCGTGGGCCGCCGTCTTCGGCGTATTTCGTCTCCGTGGCCGCTGAAATGTCGTCCGGAGCGTCGTAGTCGAGCCACAGGACCGACGCGACACTTTCCTCGGTCTTCGCGTCCGCCGCTTCGAGCATGACCCTTGTGCGATCGAGGTCAGTGGCGAATCCATCAGTCCAGAGTCCGGCGGTCATACCCGGGACGTAGACGGACACGTTCTCCGCCGTGTCGGGATTTCCCATGGAGATGGCGATCTTGCCGTCGCCTTCGTGGTCGAACGTCAACAGGTACAATGGCGCCGCGTCGGTCGAATGCGATTCGATGATCCGATCTCGAAGGTTCTCGAGTTTCGCGATCTTGGTCTCGCCGTCTTCGTCGCCTTGTAGACGTTGAAGTTCGTGTTCGAGCAACGCCATGTTCGCCTCGTGGCGGGCGGTGGCCGGAACGCCGTCGAGGCTGCCGATCTCCGCGGGATTTTGCTGAATGAGCTGTCGACGTTGTTCGAATGTGAGCGCGTCCCACCAGCGCGATACCTTCGAGGGGCTCGCCTCCGAGGGAATCGATATTGTGGCCAGGTTCCGGAGTGAGGATCGGGCCGCGAGGTCTGCGTAATCCTGGAGGATTGAAGTGAGTTCTTCGTCAGCGTCCTTCGCCTCGGCGAGTGCTTTTCGCGCGAGCTCGGTGAGCTCGCGGACATCCGCTTGCGCCGGTTTCTTCCCTGGAAGCGGTTCAGCCGACCCGTCGTGAACAATTCGCAGCCCCAAGCCAGGTGCCTGGGTGATCGCACGCAGAAGGTTGGCCTGGGCCGAACGCCATCGTTGGGCTGCCGTAGCCAGCGCACGAGAGACCTCTCGGGCGTCGTCAGCAGCCCGGAGCAATGACCGCATGTCTTCGCTGATCGTCGAATACGCTCGGTCGGCGGCGTCTCCCCGCCACGCGCCCCCTTCGATGGGGCCTAAGACGCTGTTCCGAACCTGGTCGGCGCAGGTTTCCAGCGCCTCGCTCAACGTCATCCAGGCAGCGGCGTCGGCGTCGACGGCGTCGATGTCGGCCGAGTGCAGCTCGTCGACGTTCATGCCGGCGTCACTCCCGGATGAGTTGTCACCTCATTGAGTCGCCCCACGATGTCTGTGAGGCTGCGCGCCGCCGCGTTATCGGTGTCGGCGTACTTCGTCACCGCCTCGCTCAGGCGGTCACCGATGAACCGCACAAGCTCCGCTCGGTCGCTCGTGAAGCGCATCCACCGGTCGGCGGCCGTGGCCAGCGCGGAGCCGCTGGAGAAGCCTGCGAGGCCGCCGGTCGCGGAGTCCAAATCCATCCTGCCGGTGGCGTGCAGGGAAAGGTCCTTACCAGCGTGTGTTGCTTCCGCTGCTGCGGTCCGCAGCGCCTCGATATCCACCTCGGGTCCGGCCATGGCCGCTCTCCCTTCCTCGCCGCGTCGGTGTCACCTCTTCCGACGCGTGAGGTGCGGGGCCGGGTCCGGCCGCGTGCGGCCATGGCCGCCCGTTGCCAACTCCGGAGGCCGAGGAGCAGGAACGACAGGGGGAACGCGCCGACCGGCCCTCATATCCGGTCGAGTTCCGAGCCGTCGAGCCAGCCGAACTGGGCGGCGCGGAAGACGAGCTGGATCCGGCTCGACACTCCGGCCAGGTCGTAGAGTTCCGCGACCATGCGGCGCACCGTGCGCGCGGAGACGCTGAACCGGCGCGCGATCGTCTCGTCCTTGCGGCCGTTGGCGATCATGATGAGCAGCCTGCGCTGTCCCTCGGTGAGACCGTGCGGCGTGGGTGCGTCCGTGCCGCCGAGCGGGCTCGCCTGTTGCCAGTACTGCCGGAACAGGTCGGCCCCCGCCGCGACCGCGCCGGGGGTGCGCACCAGCACACTGCCGCGGTCGTGATGATCCGGGTCGAAGGCGGTAACCACGTACTCGTCGTCGACGACGAACGTCCAGGCGGGCAGGACCGGACTCGTCCGGATCTCCACGCCCGCTCGCCGCATCCGGTTCGCGCCCTCGATGAGGGGTGCCAGATAGCTGATGCTGTCGAGCATGATCACCCGAAGCGGCACGCCGCGTTCGGCGAGCTGGACCGCGAGCCCGACGATCGGGCTGTAGTCGGTGGCGTCGGTGACACCGGGTGCGGGTCCGGACGCGGCCAGCACGAGCACCTGACGGGTCGCGGTGGCGGCGATGTGTTCGAGACAGGTGAACGCGGCGGCGGTGTCACGGTGTACGCGCACCTCGGCGGAGGTCCCGTCCGAGGCTTGACTCGCCACGGTGGCCAGCTCACTCACCGTGTCCTCGGCGAGGTCGAGACGCTGTTCGTCCGCCCGCAATTCGCGCCTGCGTCGCGCCAGCAACGGTGTCAGCGCTCGAACCGGGTGGATCGGCCGCACCACGTCGACGACAGCCCCACTGACCTCCGTCGGATCGCCGGTGAAGGTGGCCAGCCCGAGTGCGGCGAGCCGGTGCACGGCGCCGGACACCTGCTCGTAGGGCACGCCGAGTCTGGCTGCGAGCCCAGCGGGGTCAGCGGCGGACTCGGCCAGCAGGAGCCGGTAGACCCGCTCCTCGAACTCGTCGACCCCCACGCTGTCCAGCATTCGACCCCCCATGGCCGGAGCGTGTCGCACCAGAACGATCGGGGATCATAGCGTCGCCGGACCCGAAGCGTGAAGACCCTTAACGGTGTCGCGTCGTTACGAGCCGGACAACACCTCCCTGGCCTTCGTCTTCGCGCCCTGGACGAGGACGTGCCAGGCGTTCGGGTCACCCTTGAGCAGCGCCTCGGTGGTCGACTTGACCTGCTCGTACGTGGCGTGCGGCGGGATCGGCGGTACCTCGGGGTCGCAGTGGACGTCGAGCACGACCGGCCGGTCGGCGGCGAGCGCCCGGTCCCACGCGGGGCCCACTTCACCCGGGTCGGTCACCGTGATCGCCTCGAGGCCGACAGCCCGGGCGATGTCGGCGTAGGAGACCTCCGGGAGGCTCTGTGACTCCTCGAACTTCGGCGCACCGCCCATCGCCCGCAGTTCCCAGGTCACCTGGTTGAGGTCCTGGTTGTGGAACACGCACACCACGAGCCGCTGGTCCGACCACTGTGGACGGTAGCGGGCGATGGTGAGCAGTTCGGCCATCCCGTTCATCTGCATGGCCCCGTCCCCGGCCAGTGCGATCACGGGCCGGTCGGGATGAGCGAACTTCGCGCCGACCGCGTACGGGACGGCGGGCCCCATCGTCGCCAGCGTGCCGGAGAGCGACCCGCGCATTCGCCCGCGCATCCGCAGGTTGCGCGCGTACCAGTTCGTCGAGGAACCCGAATCGGCGGTCACGATCGCGTCGGTGGGCACGCGTTCGGACAGCTCGTGCACCACCCGCATCGGGTTGACCGGGTCGGCGTCGAGCATGGCCTGGTCACGCAGGGTGTCCCACCACCGCGCGACCGACCGCTGGACGCCCTCCTGCCAGCTCCGGTCGGTCTTGCGTTCGAGCAGCGGCAGCAGGGCGCGCAGCGTGGCCTTGGACTCCCCGACGAGAGTGACCTCGGCCGGGTACCGCATCCCGATCATCCCGCCGTCCAGGTCGATCTGTACCGCGCGTGCCTGCCCGTACTCGGGCAGGAACTGCGAGTACGGCAGGTTGGAGCCGACGATGAGCAGCGTGTCGCAGTCGCGCATCAGTTCGTAGCTCGGCCGCGTGCCCAGCAGCCCGATCGAACCGGTCACGTACGGCAGGTCGTCGGAGAGAACGTCCTTGCCGAGCAGCGCCTTGGCCACGCCCGCGCCGGTGAGCTCGGCGACCCGGGCAAGCTCCTCGGCCGCGTTGCGCGCACCCTGCCCGGCGAGGATCGCCACCCGGTTGCCCGCGTTGAGCACGGTCGCGGCGTCGGCGAGTTCGTCCTCGGGCGGGGTGACGACGGCGCGCACCGACCCGGGGGGACTGGAGGGCACGTGCTTGAACTCGTGGCCCGGCGGGGAGTACTCCAGTTCCTGCACGTCAGCCGGGATGATCAGCGCGGTGGGACAGCGCCGGGACTCGGCGGTGCGGATGGCCCGGTCGAGCGCGTTGGGCAGTTGCTCGGGCACCGTGACCTCGACCAGGTACTCGGAGGCCACGTCCTTGTACAGCGCCTTCAGGTCGAGTTCCTGCTGGTAGCCGCCGCCCACCGCGCTGCGCGCCGTCTGCCCCACCAGCGCCACCACGGGAACATGGTCGAGCTTGGCGTCGTAGAGCCCGTTGAGCAGGTGCACGGCACCCGGTCCCGACGTCGCGGCGCACACCCCCACCGTGCCACTGAACTTGGCGAAGCCGACGGCTTGGAACGCCGCCATCTCCTCGTGCCGGGCCTGCACGAACCTCGGCCGGTTGTCCGCCTTCCCGAAACTCGCGACGAGCCCGTTGATCCCGTCCCCGGGGTAGCCGAACACCTGCTCGACTCCCCACTCGCGGAGCCGGCGGAGCATGTAGTCACCGACCGTCTCGGCCATGGCGCCTCCTTGTGCGGTCGCGGCGGTTGGGAACCGGCTACCCGCCGCGCGGCTGTTCAACCCCCGCACGGGCGCGTCCGGCGACGCAGCGCACAGGGAGGTGTTCCGTCAGATGGAACGGTTCTCGCGTGATCGGCCGACCCGTCCGGCGTGGGTCACCGTCTCGGGCGGCCTCCGCGGGGTGTCGTTGTCAGCGCCGCCACGCGCGGACCAGACCTGTACCCGTGTCACCGTGATCGACTACGCTGCGCGGTGCAGTTGTGTAGTCCGGTCGTGTTGCCGACCGCCTGACGCGCGACCCCGACGTGGAGGTGGGCCACTGCCTCGTCGCTGTCGTGTCCGCCCAGGTCCGGCACACCCGCCCCTCGCGTCCGCAGGCGCCCGTCGATATCCAGGTGATCATGACTTTCTCGCCGGCCACGCCACACTCCCGACGCGCACTCGCTTGGCTGTGTGGCGCAGCGATCGTCTCCCACGTCGTCGTGACCTCGGTCGTGTTGTTCCTCCAGGTCGGCGGCGGAGCCTTCTGGCTGATCCCCGGACTCGTCGCCCTCGCGGCCGTCGGGCTGCTGATGTGGGTCTCGGCACGCGAAGTGCGTGCCCGGCTTGACGACTACTCGCGTCTGCGCACGCAGTTCGACGCCCATTCCTATGTCCACCATCGCTTCCTCGCCTTGATGGAACAGGTCGACGACGACGACATGCTGCCGGAGCTGCCGGAGCGCCCGGCCGATCCCGCCGCGCAGCAGGAGTTCGATCGCTATATGGACGTGATGGTCCGGGTGCGTGAGCTGTATCAGGCGCAGCGCAGCGCGGTGCACGCGTCGATGGTCTCGCTCGCGAGGAAGGTGCAAACCACGGCCCACCGGGTGCAAGAGGAGGCGGGCCGGATGGTCTCGCGCCATCCGAACGACGCCGACGTGCTGGAGACCAGCATGCGGATCGACCACGCCGCCGCGCAGCAGGCTCGCTACGCCCAGTCGGTGTCCACCCTCTGCGGCGAATGGCCCGGGCAGCAATGGCACGACCCCCTCGCCGTCGCCGACGTCGTCCGCGGCGCGGCGGGTCGCATCACCGCGTACCAGCGCGTGGAACTGTCCGGCGACCCGGGCGTGGCCGTGTCTCCGCGCGTGGTCGAACCGCTGATCCACCTGGTCGCCGAACTGCTGGCCAACGCCGCGCAGTCCTCGCCGCCCACCACGAACGTGCTGGTGACCCTGCGCCACGTGCAGCGGGGGGCGGTGATCGAGGTGGACGACTGCGGCGTCGGCATGGACGACCGGCGGCTCGAACAGGCCCGGGCCGTGGTCTCCGGGCAGAAGGCCATCGATCTGTACAATCTCGGCGAACTGCCGCAGACGGGGTTCGCCGCGGTCGGCACCTACGTGCGGCGGTACGGCTTCCGCGTGGATCTCGCGGAGTCGGTGTACGGGGGTGTCCGTGCGACGGTGCTGGTGCCGTCCGAACTGACCGAGGCGGTGCCGCCGGAGGGTTCGGTCGCAGGCGGTCAGCTCCCGCTCGCCCGGCACTCCAGCGGGTCGACCATGCCGTCGGTGGCGGCGGTGCCGCCCACCCCGCCGATTCCGCAGGCTCCGCAGCCGGCGCGGAGCAACACGGTTCGCTCACAGCGCACGGGT